>NZ_OZ026455.1:0-1656894 GCF_964019575.1 Spiroplasma endosymbiont of Andrena trimmerana | reverse complement strand
ATAAAAATTTGCGCAAATAATTCTAAAATTTTTGAAATAAAAGCAACACCCATAATAAACTACTCCTATATTATTTTTAATAATTTTAAAATTAATGAAAAAGTAAAAAGTACTAAAATAATTGCTAACAATGGTGCTGGCATAGAAACTATTTGTTGTGAACTATCACCAAAAATAAAACTTTTAATAACCAAAGATAAATTATGTAAACCGGAAAAATCAGTAATATAACTTTGCAAAATATTTTGCACAATATTATTTAAAGAAGGTAAAAGTTTACCTAATAAAGGAAAAACAAAAATTATTGCAAAAAATAATTTAATCATAACTATTACCTCCTAAAAACAACTTTAGTTTTTTCTACCTAAATCCACGAATAATATGTCCTATAAATTCTTTAATAAATACTAAGACCATCATAAATATTGGGATTAAAACTGGTCAATTTGTCATAATTGAATCACCAGCAAATACTCAATCAAATACATAACTAAAAGATTCTAATAATTTTTGGCCAATACCTCCAATCATATTTAATAGTGCGGTTAAACCTGCGGGCATTTTAATCACCTCCCTCCTCTAATTCTTTTCTTGCTCTTTCTTTCCGTTTTTGTTCTTTACAATATCAACAATCGGGATCAACTATATCATGTTTTTTATGTTTAAATTTTCAAACTAACTTTTTAATAGTACCTTTAAAAAACCAAGAAGTAGCAAACACAGCCAATATTACAACTATTCATTTAACCATTATTTTTTACCTCCTAAAAAATTATCAAAACTCATATTTTCACTTAATCTTTGTTCAAAATTTCGCTTTGCTTTTTTCTTATGTAACTTTTGTCTTGGCATATTTTTTCATTTATCTTTTTTCATTTTAAACACCACCTAATGTATAAGCATAAGAATAATCCCAGTTTAAACTTGCTCTATCTAAATTAATCTCCGACATATTATCATCATTTAAATCAACATCAACCATACTGTCATTTGTACTTTGATAATCACTAACACTAGTGTTAATTAATTTTGCTCTTTCATCAGTAAATACTTCTTGTAACTCTATATTATTATGTGTATTGCCTAATGGCAACAATAAACTATTTATAATTTCACTTGCTCCCGCAATTATCGTAGGAATAGCAAAATAATTATTAAAATTATTATTAATTCCCATAGCAACACCACTACTAATCAAACATCCACCAGTAGCCATATTACATATCTTTCTTATTGCTTCAAATTTATTAGGTATTAACTCAGTTAAACCACTAATAACATTCGCTATACCAAAACTATTTAAAGATATATAAGTATCTCAATCTACAAAAGGCTTATCAATTACTGGATTAGGAGTTGGTATTGGAGTAGGAATTGGTGGTTCAGTAGGACAAGGCGGCCAAAAACAAGGTTCATCTCTTAATAAAGAAACTGACTTATCTACATACTGAACAAACTTGGCATAGTTAATTAAACCAATAGTCCCTAAACCTAAAAATATCTTTTTATAACTATTAATAACTTTATTTCTAGTAGTTGGTCTTTGATTAATATTCCATATATCAATTCCTAACTTTTTACTAAATAACAAAGAATTTATAGAACCTAATACTGGGTCTTTTAAATATTGACCATAATAAGCACTAACACCTACCATAGCACTTAATGGACTTAATCCAGTTCTTAAAATTTTAGTTAAAGTATAATTACTAGTTTGCTCTAATTCATTAGGCATAAATAAAACTCCTTACTTTATATACTAATAAGGAGCTTATTTATGAATTATAATCTAATCCATTGGGGCTTAATGAAAAATATATAATCCATATATAAGCCCCTTATTTAATTTTTACTTATTTCTTTTATTCTCTTTTTTTATTCGTTCCATTTCATTAGCAACTCTGTAACACATTTCACAACCATATACTCGTTCATAAGTTCAATCACTACATTTATGTCTCATAATTTAACTTACTTTCTTGCTGTCTCATTGCCTTATTTAAAGCAATATCTAATATACAATTTGGACAATAATATTTTCTAGTATATAAGTTTTGTAAAACTCTTTTAGGACAAATAACTTGGTCACAAAGTTTACACATATAAATAGCTAAATGAAACGGTTGTCCACAAGAACAATTATTACTTCTAGCCATAATTTAAAATTAACTCCTAACATAAAATAATTATTTAAAATTACCCTTTTAATAAATAACTATTTTCAATTAGAAAGTTTTTTAATATTACCGCTTAAATCAAGTTCAAGTGAATAAAAATTACCAACTTTTAAATCAAGAGTAGATAAACAATTATTAAAATCACTAGCAAATTCCGGATTATATCATTTATCACGTGTTTGACCAGTTGGCACACTTGTTTGTTTGTTTATTTCTACAAACTTCAAAACATCAAACTTTAATGTTTGACCTTTATTATTTTTATCGGGAATAATACGCCCTTTTTCAATTTTTATTTGTTAAATTTTACTTCTTTTTTATTTTTTTTGATAAATATTTTTGGGAAATTTTCACTCGATATTGACAGTATGCTTTTAAACTCAAAATAATACCTAAATTAAAGGCGTTTATTTTGTGATACCTATACTATTAATTATATTGAATGGTCCAAAATATGCTTTTAAAAATTCTAAAATTCAATTAAATTTTGTATTTTTTAAAGTATTAATACCATATTTTTTTCTTCTTATTTCAATTTGGTCTGTTTTAAGACCAAAATTATGTAAATCTAAATTTTTTAGTAATTGTTTTTGGTTAAATTGTGCAATTTGTTTAATATAATCACCATTTGTGTAAACTAATGGTTTTTTAAAACTAAATTGTAATTTAAAATAAATTTTGTTTAAAAAAATCTTCATAATTTCTTTACCTCCTTATTTTTCTTATTTTAAGACTTTTAAATAAGGATTTAGAAATTTATTAACACGGTAAAAAAAATATTTTTTTAGTAAAAATACTAGGAGAATATTTGACTGAATCTTTATTTAAAAGTACACTTTTAAAATTACTAATTTTTAAATTAGTATTGTTTTTATTATTATAAATGGAATCGCTGTCAGTCATGATATCACTCTCCTTTATCCTTTGACATTTTAACATGTTTCTCTTTAAAAAGATAACTTTTTTTAATTTATATAATTTTAGGAAAAAGATGATTACTATAAAATATTCAAATTTATTTTATGTTATTATTAATTAATGTTACGTGTTACTTTAATAATTAAAATAATAGGAGGTAAACATGAATACATTTGTAATAGTTGGTATTATTATAATAGCTATTGCTATTATTAGTTTTATGTTATTATTTAAAATTATAAAATGACTTGCTATTTGTATTATTGTTGGTGGTATCATTTTGGCTGCATTATTTTTTGGTTTTGGTATATGACCATTAGATAATATTCATTTTACTAATTTTATTAATATTAATAAAAATTAAAATAATAAATAATAATTAGTTTAAATTTTAACTATTGACTATAATATATTTTTGAATAAGAGGTAAAAAATGGAACGAATTAAGCAAGCACAATTTTTAACTAGTGCTATTAAAGAAGAACAATGGCCGCAGGATGAAATTCCTGAATTTTGTTTTGTTGGTCGCAGTAATGTTGGTAAATCAACATTTTTAAATACAATTTGTAATAATGGTAAGTTAGCTAGAGTTTCACAAACACCTGGTAAAACACAAATGCTAAATTTTTTTACAATTAATAATAATATTTGTCGCTTTGTTGATGTTCCTGGCTATGGTTTTGCTAAAGTATCAAATGAAAAAAAAATCCAATTTGCGACAATGATGGATGAATATTTTCAGTCACGAAAAAATTTAAAAGCAGTTTTTTTATTATTAGATTTAAGACATGCACCCAGTAAAGATGATATTGATATGTTGGAATATTTACAACATTATCATTTAAAAATTCATTTAATTGCTACTAAAGTTGATAAAGTGAAAAATAGTCAATTAGTAAAAAATAAAAAATTAATATTATCAACTTTAAAACTTAGCACTAATACTCCTATTATTTTATTTTCTAGTATTAGTAAACAAGGAATTGATTTAGTAATTAGTAAATTAACAGATGATGTTAATACTGATGAAGTTGAAGTAGAAACTTAATAGTATAATATTTGTTGCTATAAAAAAGATAAAAGTTGTTTAATATGTATATATTCTTATCTATTTTTTATTTATATTGATTATAAACCAGTATATCTATAAATTGTATATGATAGTTTGCAATTATTAAAAATATCAATATTCAGTATAGAAAAGAATATAATAATAATTAAACTTAATATAAGTTTTTAACTCATTATTTTGATAAAAATAAATGAGTTTTTATTTGAAAGGAAGATTAAAAGAAATGCCTATAAAAAATGAAATTTTACAAAATCTTGAAGCAAAATCAGAAGAAAATGTAGAACAAAAACCTACAAAATGAAAAAAATTTAAAACAAAACATCGAACAACCGCAAAAATTATAAAAGTGACTAAAGGTGCTGCTGTTGGTGCTTTGTATATTAATCCTATTGCTCAAATAAGCGCTTTAGTTACTGCTATTGTTGCGGGTGGTGTTAGTGACCGTTCTGAAGAACAATTAAAAACTGATATAATAACTGCTGCTGCTAGTGCTGGTGCTGTTGGTGGGATTGCCAATGCTGTAATATTACCTGTTTGTATTCCTGTTGGTGCTGCTGTTGGTGCTATTACTTTTGGCATAGATGCAGCAAAAAAATTTGATGAAAAACAAAGAAGACAAATTGAAGTTGACAATGATAAGTTTGCAGATAAAAAAACCGCTATAAATAATATAGATTCACAAATTGAAGTAAAAATAGAATCAAAGAAAATGGCCAGTTTATAATTAATTTTTAGATTTAAGATAGTCTATGTTATAATATAAGTATATTACTTTTTAAGGTAATAAATCCCCAATAACATGATTGGGGATTTAGTGTTTTTAATATTTTTTAACATTAAAATGTGTATAATTTATTTTTGTATATATTGTGTGTTAAAAAATAATAAAAAAGATTAAAATATTAAAATTTGAGGAGATGAAGTTAATATGAATAATACAAGTGATATAAATGATAATTTTGTTATTAGTAGAGCAGTACTGTCAGATGTTTCATGTACCTCTTGTGCTAGTGTCATCGAAAGACATTTTACCAAAGAAGATGGTATTACTGTTAGTATCAATTTTGCTACTAAAAAAGCACAATTTAGTTATGATCCTAAGTTTTGAAATGAAAAAAAAATTAAAAAAGCAATGCATCATTTAGGATATGAAATTTGTAAGTTTGAAACTGAGATTAAAGATATAAAAACGAGTCACCAAGTTGATATGAAAGATATTACAGATGATCATAGTAGTCATAGTCATAGTAGTGAACAACATCAATCTCATATGTCAGAACAACATCATAATCATCAACATAATGTTAAATTACGTGATTTAATTGAACTTATTATTGGTTGAATATTGTTACTACCATTATTATTAATTATGATACCTAATACTTCATTTTTTGATAGTTTACGTAATCCTTATGTCCAACTTGCACTAGCACTTCCAATTCAATTTTATTTTGGTCGTAAATTTTATATTGGTATTTATCGAGAATTAATTAAACAAAAATGACCCGGTATGCATACTTTAGTAGTACTAGGAACAACAACGGCATTTATTTTTTCTATTTATTTAATGATAATTAATAAAACCGAACACTTATATTTTGAAGTTAGTGCTTCAATTATTATGATTGTTTTACTTGGTGATTTAATTAGTGCTGTTGCACAGAAAAGGGCTACTAGTGGCTTAGAAAGTTTAATGTCATTAAAGCCAAAATCAATCTTAAAATATGATTATAATACCAAAACAGAAACTTTTATTAATATTGAAGATGTACAATTAAATGATATTTTAATTATTCGAAAAGGTGAAAATATTCCTACTGATGGTCAATTAATTAGTGAAGAAGCATTTATTAATGAATCAATGTTAACTGGTGAATCGCAAGTTATTACGAAACAAGTTAACCAAAATTTAATTGGTGGAACTAATAATGTTGGTGATAGTTTTAGAATGAAAGCAACTAAAATTGGTAAAGACACAGTATTAGCAAGTATTATTAAGGCAGTTGAAGATGCACAATCTCAGAAACCAAAATTACAAAAATTGGCTGATAAAATTTCTGGGTGATTTACACCAACTGTTATTTTAATTGCCATTTTAGTTTTTCTTATTCGTTATTTTGCAGTAGGTAATGGTGTGCAAGAATCATTAGAAATTGCAATTGCAACTTTAATAATTGCTTGTCCTTGTGCATTAGGGATTGCAACACCATTAGCAGTTGCTGTTGGAATTAATAAAGCAGCAAAAATAGGAATTATTTATAATAAGGCTAGTGCTTTTGAAAAAATTACTAAGATTGATACCATTTGTTTTGATAAAACAGGAACATTAACTACTGGTAATTTGGTTATTACTAAAATTTATGGTCAAGAAAAACATGTTAATAAGGCAATTGCTATGGAAAAACATTCAACACATCCTTTGGCTTTAGCTTTTTCTTTATATGCTAATACTAATAATGTTGGACAATCATTGACAATTACCGAAGTTAAAGAACAAATTGGTTTTGGTATTAAAGCAAAATATCAAACTGAAGAATTACAAATTTCATCACTTGAAAATTTACAAAAAGCAAAAATGCCATTTAGTCCATTTCTAAAAACATTTGATTTTGAAACAGTTACTCCTAGCCAGAAAGTATTGGCATTGGCAATTAATAAAGTTGTTACTAATATTTTTATTTTAGAAGATGAATTACAAACAAATGCATTATTAACAATTGAAAAAGTTAAAAAACAGGGAATTGAGGTTATTTTAATTAGTGGTGATAATGAATCACAAACACTTGCTATTGCTAATCGCGTTGGGATAGAAACATACTTTGCTAATGTTACACCACAAGGTAAATCACAAATTGTTGCTGATTTACAAGCAAAAGGGAAAAAAGTAGCGTTTGTTGGTGATGGTATTAATGATGTTATTGCCTTAGAACAATCTGATTTAGCAATTGCAATGGGCTCTGGTAGTGATATTGCTAAAAAAATTGGTGATATTACTATTCTTGATAATGATATTAGTATTATTTATAAGGCTATTGTTTTAACTAAAAAAACTAAAAATAATATTTGAATGAATTTTATTTGAGCATTTAGTTATAATATTATCATTATTCCATTAGCTGCTGCCGGATTTATTATTCCACCGTTGGCTGCAATTGCGATGGCTCTTTCTGATATAACTGTTGTTGGAAATTCATTAATTTTTAAATGAAGAAAATATAAATATTAGATAATATATAAATTAATAATAAATAAAAAAGTACTTTATTTTTTTGAAAGGGGAAATTTAAATGGCTAGACAAAATGAAGAAAAAAGAGCAGAGCTTGATCAAAAGATATCTATTTTACAGGAAATGATACGTATTATAGAAGAAAAAAATAATGTTGAACCAAACCCTGATGAAAAGTTGATTAGAATTAATCAACTGATAATTGATGATTATAAGAACAAACTTTCTCTATTAGTAAAAGAAAGAGAAAATAATGATTGAGAAACAATTAATTTAGAAGATATTGATAAACCATCTACAAGTCAAAATAAATGAAGTTTATCAAAAATATAAAAAAAGTTACCTTTCTCTATAACCCTACTAGGTAAGTATTTTGATTATACTTTATCATTGTTGATTTGTATAGCAATTTTAGTGTTTTTTTAAAATTTCAATATTTTTTTATATTTAAAAGAGTCAGATTTTAAATCTGACTCTTTTAAGGAATTATCTGTTTATCTATTTGTTTTTAGGATTTTCTTCAGCATTAGCTCATAATGCTGCTGCTTTTCCAAAAGCCTCAGTATGTTTT
Organism: Spiroplasma endosymbiont of Andrena trimmerana; assembly: GCF_964019575.1. NCBI lineage: Bacteria > Bacillati > Mycoplasmatota > Mollicutes > Entomoplasmatales > Spiroplasmataceae > Spiroplasma > Spiroplasma endosymbiont of Andrena trimmerana. Next base: position 1,648,929 of record NZ_OZ026455.1, on the reverse strand, counting down.
AATTCTGGGTGTTCTGCTTTAACTTTTGGCAATGTAGTTTTCATAAAAATATTAAAAACAGTAGGTTTTTTTGCTGTCATATTTTCCTTCTCCTTTCACTTTTCTTCAAGTATATAGGGACTTCGTCCCTCGCCACTACGTGGCTCACCCAAATTATAGTCCCAGTAGGTTCACTGGGACTATAATCATTTTTATTTATCTTTATTTTTAAGTTTATCTTTTTTCTTTAAAATATTATCCAATTTATCCAAACCAGCAAATTTAATATCACTATAAGTCATATCGATACTACTTGCTTCTTTAAGGTATTTCTTAGGTGACAATTCACTTTTAAGTTCATGCACATAATGTAAAGCCCTAGAATTATACCTTTTCAACCAATGTCTAGGAAAAAATAAAGTCATAGCCATTGCTTCACCGCTATAACTTGGAGGCATTATGCCTTTTTTAATCATTTTCTTTGTTCTACGACGTGAAAACACTACTTTATTATAATCCTCAATATTAGTATATAAATTAAGATTAAATATAACAACAAAGCCCAAAAAACGCATTCTTTTAACTTGCACAACATACTCTACTTTTTCTCTTGCTTGTACTGGTATTCTATTAGGGTGTTGTTCAATCAAATACATTGTACCATTAAACATGTGACCTATTAACTTACAAAATTGTCCTAAACTTTCTTGTTGATTTTTAAACTGTACTCCTAAATCATTAGAATTTATTTTTAATGCTAATTCATCTAAAATTATTAAATCTTGTTCCTCAAAAGCATAATTACTTGCTAACTGATTAAAAGTAAAAACATCGTTATAATTAACCAAATAAGAATAACCATTTTTTAATTTAATAGGAAAAGGACTAACTACTCGTTTTTTATGAGTTTGTGCTAAACAACAAGCAAGAGCAGATTTACCAGTGCGTGGTGGCGCTGAAATAATATAACTACCTACACGTTTTAAAATTTTAACATTACGAATAGTTATAAGAATTGGATAAATAATCATAATCAAACCTATAACCAATAACACGTAACCATATCAAGGCATTATTTAACCACCTTATTTTTATTTTTAAACTTACTTTTAATTCAAAAACAAAATTTCATAAAATATGAACCAAAAACAAAAGAAAAAATAAAATTAAAAATAAACAATAAAAATTGAACATCAAAACCAGAATTTTCATAAAATAATTTTAATTTATCTACATCAAAATTAAAAAATAATGCAGTAACTAATGATGTTAAAAAACAAACAACAACTGTAATCAAAATTTCACATCAAAACAATCTTTTATTTTCCATAATAAACTCCTAACCTATAATTAAACTAATTGCTCTAACAAATAACCATAAAGGTATAATATTTTCTATTCCACTAACAATATCAACATTTAAAGCAGTACTAATCGTATCTGAAAAAATATGTCGTAATAAACTATCTGTTGTAAAAAGAAATTGTCTTAATGGTTCAACTGGTAAAACTTTACCAACAACACCATAAAGTATTCATCTAAAAGCATTACGCAGATGACCAAAAACATCATATCAACTAACACGTTCATACTCAGGGTTAAAAGGACTATTTGGTGGTACTGGAACAATATCTTTGGAAGAAAAAATATTCATCTGACCAAATTTAACATGCAAACCGTCACGATTAGTTAACGAAGATAAATCAAAATCAATTGTTAAATGCTTTAAATTTGGAACACGAACCGGCATAGTAACAAAATTATATTTTCCTAAATTATAAACACTATCTTTATCATTTAATACACCTTTAAAATTATAACGAATATTACCCTCATAATCTAAAAATGAAAATGTATAAATAGAAGAAAAATAACTAAAATATTCAGCAGAAATATAAAACATAAAACCTTGTATATAAAAACTCAAAGGTTTTGTAATTTCAAAAGTCAACTTAAAACTTAAATTATTAGAAACATTATAATTTCAAAAAACTAACTCATTAAACTTACCAGTTTGTATATAATTATGATTAAATAAAATAAGAGATAACTGGTTTAAATCTTGCTCTGTAAAATCATAATTTGTAGACAAATCACTAACTCGTCTATCAAAATTACCTACCACATCAGAATGAAATTGAATTGAATAAGGAGTATCAGTAGTTTTATGTACAACAGCAGAAACTAATTTTAAATCTGGTTGGCCAACATCAAAATAAGCAGAGTTTCATGGAATAGTTGCTCAATCATTAAAATCATTATATTTAACGGGTTTAACCATATCGCTAGTTATAGTGTAATTACTTTCACTAGGTGCATTAAAAACAATTAAACTAGTTGGTGCTTGAACAGTACTATTTACAACAAAAAATAATTTAACAAACTTAAATCACATAATTATTTACCAAATAAACATTTTAAAATTTACCATGAACCATAAAATATAATAAATCCAATAAAAAACTGAGTTCCATAAACCACTAAATTTCATAAAATAGTAGTAAAATCATCAACTGGACTACCTATAAACATAGTTCAATAATCAACTATACATTGATGTATTTTATTGTAAATATCTCAAACACTCATAATTAACACCTACCCAAATAATGACCTAAAAACAAATTTAATACTACGATAAATAAAATTAAAAAATACACCTAATACCAACCAAAAAGTCAAATTAAACAAAATATAAACTTCATCAGTAATATTTGGTTGATTTAAAAATATACTAATATCATTACTAGAAAATATAAAAATTAAATGCAATATACTATTAACAAAATCACTCATAAATTAAGCACCTACAAACTTCCCTTTTTTATTTTCAACACCCTTAGCCTTATTTCTTAAACGTTTTCTTTCATGTTGTTTAGCAATTTGCTTTCCAACAAATTTTGAACTTCCTTTAATATTTCTATAACTTTGCTTTACAGTACCCGATGTAAAAACTGGCTGAATATCAATATTTAAAAAAACTGACATAGCAAACTTTATTAAAAGAATAAAAACAACAAAAGTCCCCAAATTAAAACCCAAATCTGCCATTGGCAAATTTCAAAATTTCATAAAAATTTGCGCAAATAATTCTAAAATTTTTGAAATAAAAGCAACACCCATAATAAACTACTCCTATATTATTTTTAATAATTTTAAAATTAATGAAAAAGTAAAAAGTACTAAAATAATTGCTAACAATGGTGCTGGCATAGAAACTATTTGTTGTGAACTATCACCAAAAATAAAACTTTTAATAACCAAAGATAAATTATGTAAACCGGAAAAATCAGTAATATAACTTTGCAAAATATTTTGCACAATATTATTTAAAGAAGGTAAAAGTTTACCTAATAAAGGAAAAACAAAAATTATTGCAAAAAATAATTTAATCATAACTATTACCTCCTAAAAACAACTTTAGTTTTTTCTACCTAAATCCACGAATAATATGTCCTATAAATTCTTTAATAAATACTAAGACCATCATAAATATTGGGATTAAAACTGGTCAATTTGTCATAATTGAATCACCAGCAAATACTCAATCAAATACATAACTAAAAGATTCTAATAATTTTTGGCCAATACCTCCAATCATATTTAATAGTGCGGTTAAACCTGCGGGCATTTTAATCACCTCCCTCCTCTAATTCTTTTCTTGCTCTTTCTTTCCGTTTTTGTTCTTTACAATATCAACAATCGGGATCAACTATATCATGTTTTTTATGTTTAAATTTTCAAACTAACTTTTTAATAGTACCTTTAAAAAACCAAGAAGTAGCAAACACAGCCAATATTACAACTATTCATTTAACCATTATTTTTTACCTCCTAAAAAATTATCAAAACTCATATTTTCACTTAATCTTTGTTCAAAATTTCGCTTTGCTTTTTTCTTATGTAACTTTTGTCTTGGCATATTTTTTCATTTATCTTTTTTCATTTTAAACACCACCTAATGTATAAGCATAAGAATAATCCCAGTTTAAACTTGCTCTATCTAAATTAATCTCCGACATATTATCATCATTTAAATCAACATCAACCATACTGTCATTTGTACTTTGATAATCACTAACACTAGTGTTAATTAATTTTGCTCTTTCATCAGTAAATACTTCTTGTAACTCTATATTATTATGTGTATTGCCTAATGGCAACAATAAACTATTTATAATTTCACTTGCTCCCGCAATTATCGTAGGAATAGCAAAATAATTATTAAAATTATTATTAATTCCCATAGCAACACCACTACTAATCAAACATCCACCAGTAGCCATATTACATATCTTTCTTATTGCTTCAAATTTATTAGGTATTAACTCAGTTAAACCACTAATAACATTCGCTATACCAAAACTATTTAAAGATATATAAGTATCTCAATCTACAAAAGGCTTATCAATTACTGGATTAGGAGTTGGTATTGGAGTAGGAATTGGTGGTTCAGTAGGACAAGGCGGCCAAAAACAAGGTTCATCTCTTAATAAAGAAACTGACTTATCTACATACTGAACAAACTTGGCATAGTTAATTAAACCAATAGTCCCTAAACCTAAAAATATCTTTTTATAACTATTAATAACTTTATTTCTAGTAGTTGGTCTTTGATTAATATTCCATATATCAATTCCTAACTTTTTACTAAATAACAAAGAATTTATAGAACCTAATACTGGGTCTTTTAAATATTGACCATAATAAGCACTAACACCTACCATAGCACTTAATGGACTTAATCCAGTTCTTAAAATTTTAGTTAAAGTATAATTACTAGTTTGCTCTAATTCATTAGGCATAAATAAAACTCCTTACTTTATATACTAATAAGGAGCTTATTTATGAATTATAATCTAATCCATTGGGGCTTAATGAAAAATATATAATCCATATATAAGCCCCTTATTTAATTTTTACTTATTTCTTTTATTCTCTTTTTTTATTCGTTCCATTTCATTAGCAACTCTGTAACACATTTCACAACCATATACTCGTTCATAAGTTCAATCACTACATTTATGTCTCATAATTTAACTTACTTTCTTGCTGTCTCATTGCCTTATTTAAAGCAATATCTAATATACAATTTGGACAATAATATTTTCTAGTATATAAGTTTTGTAAAACTCTTTTAGGACAAATAACTTGGTCACAAAGTTTACACATATAAATAGCTAAATGAAACGGTTGTCCACAAGAACAATTATTACTTCTAGCCATAATTTAAAATTAACTCCTAACATAAAATAATTATTTAAAATTACCCTTTTAATAAATAACTATTTTCAATTAGAAAGTTTTTTAATATTACCGCTTAAATCAAGTTCAAGTGAATAAAAATTACCAACTTTTAAATCAAGAGTAGATAAACAATTATTAAAATCACTAGCAAATTCCGGATTATATCATTTATCACGTGTTTGACCAGTTGGCACACTTGTTTGTTTGTTTATTTCTACAAACTTCAAAACATCAAACTTTAATGTTTGACCTTTATTATTTTTATCGGGAATAATACGCCCTTTTTCAATTTTTATTTGTTAAATTTTACTTCTTTTTTATTTTTTTTGATAAATATTTTTGGGAAATTTTCACTCGATATTGACAGTATGCTTTTAAACTCAAAATAATACCTAAATTAAAGGCGTTTATTTTGTGATACCTATACTATTAATTATATTGAATGGTCCAAAATATGCTTTTAAAAATTCTAAAATTCAATTAAATTTTGTATTTTTTAAAGTATTAATACCATATTTTTTTCTTCTTATTTCAATTTGGTCTGTTTTAAGACCAAAATTATGTAAATCTAAATTTTTTAGTAATTGTTTTTGGTTAAATTGTGCAATTTGTTTAATATAATCACCATTTGTGTAAACTAATGGTTTTTTAAAACTAAATTGTAATTTAAAATAAATTTTGTTTAAAAAAATCTTCATAATTTCTTTACCTCCTTATTTTTCTTATTTTAAGACTTTTAAATAAGGATTTAGAAATTTATTAACACGGTAAAAAAAATATTTTTTTAGTAAAAATACTAGGAGAATATTTGACTGAATCTTTATTTAAAAGTACACTTTTAAAATTACTAATTTTTAAATTAGTATTGTTTTTATTATTATAAATGGAATCGCTGTCAGTCATGATATCACTCTCCTTTATCCTTTGACATTTTAACATGTTTCTCTTTAAAAAGATAACTTTTTTTAATTTATATAATTTTAGGAAAAAGATGATTACTATAAAATATTCAAATTTATTTTATGTTATTATTAATTAATGTTACGTGTTACTTTAATAATTAAAATAATAGGAGGTAAACATGAATACATTTGTAATAGTTGGTATTATTATAATAGCTATTGCTATTATTAGTTTTATGTTATTATTTAAAATTATAAAATGACTTGCTATTTGTATTATTGTTGGTGGTATCATTTTGGCTGCATTATTTTTTGGTTTTGGTATATGACCATTAGATAATATTCATTTTACTAATTTTATTAATATTAATAAAAATTAAAATAATAAATAATAATTAGTTTAAATTTTAACTATTGACTATAATATATTTTTGAATAAGAGGTAAAAAATGGAACGAATTAAGCAAGCACAATTTTTAACTAGTGCTATTAAAGAAGAACAATGGCCGCAGGATGAAATTCCTGAATTTTGTTTTGTTGGTCGCAGTAATGTTGGTAAATCAACATTTTTAAATACAATTTGTAATAATGGTAAGTTAGCTAGAGTTTCACAAACACCTGGTAAAACACAAATGCTAAATTTTTTTACAATTAATAATAATATTTGTCGCTTTGTTGATGTTCCTGGCTATGGTTTTGCTAAAGTATCAAATGAAAAAAAAATCCAATTTGCGACAATGATGGATGAATATTTTCAGTCACGAAAAAATTTAAAAGCAGTTTTTTTATTATTAGATTTAAGACATGCACCCAGTAAAGATGATATTGATATGTTGGAATATTTACAACATTATCATTTAAAAATTCATTTAATTGCTACTAAAGTTGATAAAGTGAAAAATAGTCAATTAGTAAAAAATAAAAAATTAATATTATCAACTTTAAAACTTAGCACTAATACTCCTATTATTTTATTTTCTAGTATTAGTAAACAAGGAATTGATTTAGTAATTAGTAAATTAACAGATGATGTTAATACTGATGAAGTTGAAGTAGAAACTTAATAGTATAATATTTGTTGCTATAAAAAAGATAAAAGTTGTTTAATATGTATATATTCTTATCTATTTTTTATTTATATTGATTATAAACCAGTATATCTATAAATTGTATATGATAGTTTGCAATTATTAAAAATATCAATATTCAGTATAGAAAAGAATATAATAATAATTAAACTTAATATAAGTTTTTAACTCATTATTTTGATAAAAATAAATGAGTTTTTATTTGAAAGGAAGATTAAAAGAAATGCCTATAAAAAATGAAATTTTACAAAATCTTGAAGCAAAATCAGAAGAAAATGTAGAACAAAAACCTACAAAATGAAAAAAATTTAAAACAAAACATCGAACAACCGCAAAAATTATAAAAGTGACTAAAGGTGCTGCTGTTGGTGCTTTGTATATTAATCCTATTGCTCAAATAAGCGCTTTAGTTACTGCTATTGTTGCGGGTGGTGTTAGTGACCGTTCTGAAGAACAATTAAAAACTGATATAATAACTGCTGCTGCTAGTGCTGGTGCTGTTGGTGGGATTGCCAATGCTGTAATATTACCTGTTTGTATTCCTGTTGGTGCTGCTGTTGGTGCTATTACTTTTGGCATAGATGCAGCAAAAAAATTTGATGAAAAACAAAGAAGACAAATTGAAGTTGACAATGATAAGTTTGCAGATAAAAAAACCGCTATAAATAATATAGATTCACAAATTGAAGTAAAAATAGAATCAAAGAAAATGGCCAGTTTATAATTAATTTTTAGATTTAAGATAGTCTATGTTATAATATAAGTATATTACTTTTTAAGGTAATAAATCCCCAATCATGTTATTGGGGATTTAGTGTTTTTAATATTTTTTAACATTAAAATGTGTATAATTTATTTTTGTATATATTGTGTGTTAAAAAATAATAAAAAAGATTAAAATATTAAAATTTGAGGAGATGAAGTTAATATGAATAATACAAGTGATATAAATGATAATTTTGTTATTAGTAGAGCAGTACTGTCAGATGTTTCATGTACCTCTTGTGCTAGTGTCATCGAAAGACATTTTACCAAAGAAGATGGTATTACTGTTAGTATCAATTTTGCTACTAAAAAAGCACAATTTAGTTATGATCCTAAGTTTTGAAATGAAAAAAAAATTAAAAAAGCAATGCATCATTTAGGATATGAAATTTGTAAGTTTGAAACTGAGATTAAAGATATAAAAACGAGTCACCAAGTTGATATGAAAGATATTACAGATGATCATAGTAGTCATAGTCATAGTAGTGAACAACATCAATCTCATATGTCAGAACAACATCATAATCATCAACATAATGTTAAATTACGTGATTTAATTGAACTTATTATTGGTTGAATATTGTTACTACCATTATTATTAATTATGATACCTAATACTTCATTTTTTGATAGTTTACGTAATCCTTATGTCCAACTTGCACTAGCACTTCCAATTCAATTTTATTTTGGTCGTAAATTTTATATTGGTATTTATCGAGAATTAATTAAACAAAAATGACCCGGTATGCATACTTTAGTAGTACTAGGAACAACAACGGCATTTATTTTTTCTATTTATTTAATGATAATTAATAAAACCGAACACTTATATTTTGAAGTTAGTGCTTCAATTATTATGATTGTTTTACTTGGTGATTTAATTAGTGCTGTTGCACAGAAAAGGGCTACTAGTGGCTTAGAAAGTTTAATGTCATTAAAGCCAAAATCAATCTTAAAATATGATTATAATACCAAAACAGAAACTTTTATTAATATTGAAGATGTACAATTAAATGATATTTTAATTATTCGAAAAGGTGAAAATATTCCTACTGATGGTCAATTAATTAGTGAAGAAGCATTTATTAATGAATCAATGTTAACTGGTGAATCGCAAGTTATTACGAAACAAGTTAACCAAAATTTAATTGGTGGAACTAATAATGTTGGTGATAGTTTTAGAATGAAAGCAACTAAAATTGGTAAAGACACAGTATTAGCAAGTATTATTAAGGCAGTTGAAGATGCACAATCTCAGAAACCAAAATTACAAAAATTGGCTGATAAAATTTCTGGGTGATTTACACCAACTGTTATTTTAATTGCCATTTTAGTTTTTCTTATTCGTTATTTTGCAGTAGGTAATGGTGTGCAAGAATCATTAGAAATTGCAATTGCAACTTTAATAATTGCTTGTCCTTGTGCATTAGGGATTGCAACACCATTAGCAGTTGCTGTTGGAATTAATAAAGCAGCAAAAATAGGAATTATTTATAATAAGGCTAGTGCTTTTGAAAAAATTACTAAGATTGATACCATTTGTTTTGATAAAACAGGAACATTAACTACTGGTAATTTGGTTATTACTAAAATTTATGGTCAAGAAAAACATGTTAATAAGGCAATTGCTATGGAAAAACATTCAACACATCCTTTGGCTTTAGCTTTTTCTTTATATGCTAATACTAATAATGTTGGACAATCATTGACAATTACCGAAGTTAAAGAACAAATTGGTTTTGGTATTAAAGCAAAATATCAAACTGAAGAATTACAAATTTCATCACTTGAAAATTTACAAAAAGCAAAAATGCCATTTAGTCCATTTCTAAAAACATTTGATTTTGAAACAGTTACTCCTAGCCAGAAAGTATTGGCATTGGCAATTAATAAAGTTGTTACTAATATTTTTATTTTAGAAGATGAATTACAAACAAATGCATTATTAACAATTGAAAAAGTTAAAAAACAGGGAATTGAGGTTATTTTAATTAGTGGTGATAATGAATCACAAACACTTGCTATTGCTAATCGCGTTGGGATAGAAACATACTTTGCTAATGTTACACCACAAGGTAAATCACAAATTGTTGCTGATTTACAAGCAAAAGGGAAAAAAGTAGCGTTTGTTGGTGATGGTATTAATGATGTTATTGCCTTAGAACAATCTGATTTAGCAATTGCAATGGGCTCTGGTAGTGATATTGCTAAAAAAATTGGTGATATTACTATTCTTGATAATGATATTAGTATTATTTATAAGGCTATTGTTTTAACTAAAAAAACTAAAAATAATATTTGAATGAATTTTATTTGAGCATTTAGTTATAATATTATCATTATTCCATTAGCTGCTGCCGGATTTATTATTCCACCGTTGGCTGCAATTGCGATGGCTCTTTCTGATATAACTGTTGTTGGAAATTCATTAATTTTTAAATGAAGAAAATATAAATATTAGATAATATATAAATTAATAATAAATAAAAAAGTACTTTATTTTTTTGAAAGGGGAAATTTAAATGGCTAGACAAAATGAAGAAAAAAGAGCAGAGCTTGATCAAAAGATATCTATTTTACAGGAAATGATACGTATTATAGAAGAAAAAAATAATGTTGAACCAAACCCTGATGAAAAGTTGATTAGAATTAATCAACTGATAATTGATGATTATAAGAACAAACTTTCTCTATTAGTAAAAGAAAGAGAAAATAATGATTGAGAAACAATTAATTTAGAAGATATTGATAAACCATCTACAAGTCAAAATAAATGAAGTTTATCAAAAATATAAAAAAAGTTACCTTTCTCTATAACCCTACTAGGTAAGTATTTTGATTATACTTTATCATTGTTGATTTGTATAGCAATTTTAGTGTTTTTTTAAAATTTCAATATTTTTTTATATTTAAAAGAGTCAGATTTTAAATCTGACTCTTTTAAGGAATTATCTGTTTATCTATTTGTTTTTAGGATTTTCTTCAGCATTAGCTCATAATGCTGCTGCTTTTCCAAAAGCCTCAGTATGTTTTAATTCTGGGTGTTCTGCTTTAACTTTTGGCAATGTAGTTTTCATAAAAATATTAAAAACAGTAGGTTTTTTTGCTGTCATATTTTCCTTCTCCTTTCACTTTTCTTCAAGTATATAGGGACTTCGTCCCTCGCCACTACGTGGCTCACCCAAATTATAGTCCCAGTAGGTTCACTGGGACTATAATCATTTTTATTTATCTTTATTTTTAAGTTTATCTTTTTTCTTTAAAATATTATCCAATTTATCCAAACCAGCAAATTTAATATCACTATAAGTCATATCGATACTACTTGCTTCTTTAAGGTATTTCTTAGGTGACAATTCACTTTTAAGTTCATGCACATAATGTAAAGCCCTAGAATTATACCTTTTCAACCAATGTCTAGGAAAAAATAAAGTCATAGCCATTGCTTCACCGCTATAACTTGGAGGCATTATGCCTTTTTTAATCATTTTCTTTGTTCTACGACGTGAAAACACTACTTTATTATAATCCTCAATATTAGTATATAAATTAAGATTAAATATAACAACAAAGCCCAAAAAACGCATTCTTTTAACTTGCACAACATACTCTACTTTTTCTCTTGCTTGTACTGGTATTCTATTAGGGTGTTGTTCAATCAAATACATTGTACCATTAAACATGTGACCTATTAACTTACAAAATTGTCCTAAACTTTCTTGTTGATTTTTAAACTGTACTCCTAAATCATTAGAATTTATTTTTAATGCTAATTCATCTAAAATTATTAAATCTTGTTCCTCAAAAGCATAATTACTTGCTAACTGATTAAAAGTAAAAACATCGTTATAATTAACCAAATAAGAATAACCATTTTTTAATTTAATAGGAAAAGGACTAACTACTCGTTTTTTATGAGTTTGTGCTAAACAACAAGCAAGAGCAGATTTACCAGTGCGTGGTGGCGCTGAAATAATATAACTACCTACACGTTTTAAAATTTTAACATTACGAATAGTTATAAGAATTGGATAAATAATCATAATCAAACCTATAACCAATAACACGTAACCATATCAAGGCATTATTTAACCACCTTATTTTTATTTTTAAACTTACTTTTAATTCAAAAACAAAATTTCATAAAATATGAACCAAAAACAAAAGAAAAAATAAAATTAAAAATAAACAATAAAAATTGAACATCAAAACCAGAATTTTCATAAAATAATTTTAATTTATCTACATCAAAATTAAAAAATAATGCAGTAACTAATGATGTTAAAAAACAAACAACAACTGTAATCAAAATTTCACATCAAAACAATCTTTTATTTTCCATAATAAACTCCTAACCTATAATTAAACTAATTGCTCTAACAAATAACCATAAAGGTATAATATTTTCTATTCCACTAACAATATCAACATTTAAAGCAGTACTAATCGTATCTGAAAAAATATGTCGTAATAAACTATCTGTTGTAAAAAGAAATTGTCTTAATGGTTCAACTGGTAAAACTTTACCAACAACACCATAAAGTATTCATCTAAAAGCATTACGCAGATGACCAAAAACATCATATCAACTAACACGTTCATACTCAGGGTTAAAAGGACTATTTGGTGGTACTGGAACAATATCTTTGGAAGAAAAAATATTCATCTGACCAAATTTAACATGCAAACCGTCACGATTAGTTAACGAAGATAAATCAAAATCAATTGTTAAATGCTTTAAATTTGGAACACGAACCGGCATAGTAACAAAATTATATTTTCCTAAATTATAAACACTATCTTTATCATTTAATACACCTTTAAAATTATAACGAATATTACCCTCATAATCTAAAAATGAAAATGTATAAATAGAAGAAAAATAACTAAAATATTCAGCAGAAATATAAAACATAAAACCTTGTATATAAAAACTCAAAGGTTTTGTAATTTCAAAAGTCAACTTAAAACTTAAATTATTAGAAACATTATAATTTCAAAAAACTAACTCATTAAACTTACCAGTTTGTATATAATTATGATTAAATAAAATAAGAGATAACTGGTTTAAATCTTGCTCTGTAAAATCATAATTTGTAGACAAATCACTAACTCGTCTATCAAAATTACCTACCACATCAGAATGAAATTGAATTGAATAAGGAGTATCAGTAGTTTTATGTACAACAGCAGAAACTAATTTTAAATCTGGTTGGCCAACATCAAAATAAGCAGAGTTTCATGGAATAGTTGCTCAATCATTAAAATCATTATATTTAACGGGTTTAACCATATCGCTAGTTATAGTGTAATTACTTTCACTAGGTGCATTAAAAACAATTAAACTAGTTGGTGCTTGAACAGTACTATTTACAACAAAAAATAATTTAACAAACTTAAATCACATAATTATTTACCAAATAAACATTTTAAAATTTACCATGAACCATAAAATATAATAAATCCAATAAAAAACTGAGTTCCATAAACCACTAAATTTCATAAAATAGTAGTAAAATCATCAACTGGACTACCTATAAACATAGTTCAATAATCAACTATACATTGATGTATTTTATTGTAAATATCTCAAACACTCATAATTAACACCTACCCAAATAATGACCTAAAAACAAATTTAATACTACGATAAATAAAATTAAAAAATACACCTAATACCAACCAAAAAGTCAAATTAAACAAAATATAAACTTCATCAGTAATATTTGGTTGATTTAAAAATATACTAATATCATTACTAGAAAATATAAAAATTAAATGCAATATACTATTAACAAAATCACTCATAAATTAAGCACCTACAAACTTCCCTTTTTTATTTTCAACACCCTTAGCCTTATTTCTTAAACGTTTTCTTTCATGTTGTTTAGCAATTTGCTTTCCAACAAATTTTGAACTTCCTTTAATATTTCTATAACTTTGCTTTACAGTACCCGATGTAAAAACTGGCTGAATATCAATATTTAAAAAAACTGACATAGCAAACTTTATTAAAAGAATAAAAACAACAAAAGTCCCCAAATTAAAACCCAAATCTGCCATTGGCAAATTTCAAAATTTCATAAAAATTTGCGCAAATAATTCTAAAATTTTTGAAATAAAAGCAACACCCATAATAAACTACTCCTATATTATTTTTAATAATTTTAAAATTAATGAAAAAGTAAAAAGTACTAAAATAATTGCTAACAATGGTGCTGGCATAGAAACTATTTGTTGTGAACTATCACCAAAAATAAAACTTTTAATAACCAAAGATAAATTATGTAAACCGGAAAAATCAGTAATATAACTTTGCAAAATATTTTGCACAATATTATTTAAAGAAGGTAAAAGTTTACCTAATAAAGGAAAAACAAAAATTATTGCAAAAAATAATTTAATCATAACTATTACCTCCTAAAAACAACTTTAGTTTTTTCTACCTAAATCCACGAATAATATGTCCTATAAATTCTTTAATAAATACTAAGACCATCATAAATATTGGGATTAAAACTGGTCAATTTGTCATAATTGAATCACCAGCAAATACTCAATCAAATACATAACTAAAAGATTCTAATAATTTTTGGCCAATACCTCCAATCATATTTAATAGTGCGGTTAAACCTGCGGGCATTTTAATCACCTCCCTCCTCTAATTCTTTTCTTGCTCTTTCTTTCCGTTTTTGTTCTTTACAATATCAACAATCGGGATCAACTATATCATGTTTTTTATGTTTAAATTTTCAAACTAACTTTTTAATAGTACCTTTAAAAAACCAAGAAGTAGCAAACACAGCCAATATTACAACTATTCATTTAACCATTATTTTTTACCTCCTAAAAAATTATCAAAACTCATATTTTCACTTAATCTTTGTTCAAAATTTCGCTTTGCTTTTTTCTTATGTAACTTTTGTCTTGGCATATTTTTTCATTTATCTTTTTTCATTTTAAACACCACCTAATGTATAAGCATAAGAATAATCCCAGTTTAAACTTGCTCTATCTAAATTAATCTCCGACATATTATCATCATTTAAATCAACATCAACCATACTGTCATTTGTACTTTGATAATCACTAACACTAGTGTTAATTAATTTTGCTCTTTCATCAGTAAATACTTCTTGTAACTCTATATTATTATGTGTATTGCCTAATGGCAACAATAAACTATTTATAATTTCACTTGCTCCCGCAATTATCGTAGGAATAGCAAAATAATTATTAAAATTATTATTAATTCCCATAGCAACACCACTACTAATCAAACATCCACCAGTAGCCATATTACATATCTTTCTTATTGCTTCAAATTTATTAGGTATTAACTCAGTTAAACCACTAATAACATTCGCTATACCAAAACTATTTAAAGATATATAAGTATCTCAATCTACAAAAGGCTTATCAATTACTGGATTAGGAGTTGGTATTGGAGTAGGAATTGGTGGTTCAGTAGGACAAGGCGGCCAAAAACAAGGTTCATCTCTTAATAAAGAAACTGACTTATCTACATACTGAACAAACTTGGCATAGTTAATTAAACCAATAGTCCCTAAACCTAAAAATATCTTTTTATAACTATTAATAACTTTATTTCTAGTAGTTGGTCTTTGATTAATATTCCATATATCAATTCCTAACTTTTTACTAAATAACAAAGAATTTATAGAACCTAATACTGGGTCTTTTAAATATTGACCATAATAAGCACTAACACCTACCATAGCACTTAATGGACTTAATCCAGTTCTTAAAATTTTAGTTAAAGTATAATTACTAGTTTGCTCTAATTCATTAGGCATAAATAAAACTCCTTACTTTATATACTAATAAGGAGCTTATTTATGAATTATAATCTAATCCATTGGGGCTTAATGAAAAATATATAATCCATATATAAGCCCCTTATTTAATTTTTACTTATTTCTTTTATTCTCTTTTTTTATTCGTTCCATTTCATTAGCAACTCTGTAACACATTTCACAACCATATACTCGTTCATAAGTTCAATCACTACATTTATGTCTCATAATTTAACTTACTTTCTTGCTGTCTCATTGCCTTATTTAAAGCAATATCTAATATACAATTTGGACAATAATATTTTCTAGTATATAAGTTTTGTAAAACTCTTTTAGGACAAATAACTTGGTCACAAAGTTTACACATATAAATAGCTAAATGAAACGGTTGTCCACAAGAACAATTATTACTTCTAGCCATAATTTAAAATTAACTCCTAACATAAAATAATTATTTAAAATTACCCTTTTAATAAATAACTATTTTCAATTAGAAAGTTTTTTAATATTACCGCTTAAATCAAGTTCAAGTGAATAAAAATTACCAACTTTTAAATCAAGAGTAGATAAACAATTATTAAAATCACTAGCAAATTCCGGATTATATCATTTATCACGTGTTTGACCAGTTGGCACACTTGTTTGTTTGTTTATTTCTACAAACTTCAAAACATCAAACTTTAATGTTTGACCTTTATTATTTTTATCGGGAATAATACGCCCTTTTTCAATTTTTATTTGTTAAATTTTACTTCTTTTTTATTTTTTTTGATAAATATTTTTGGGAAATTTTCACTCGATATTGACAGTATGCTTTTAAACTCAAAATAATACCTAAATTAAAGGCGTTTATTTTGTGATACCTATACTATTAATTATATTGAATGGTCCAAAATATGCTTTTAAAAATTCTAAAATTCAATTAAATTTTGTATTTTTTAAAGTATTAATACCATATTTTTTTCTTCTTATTTCAATTTGGTCTGTTTTAAGACCAAAATTATGTAAATCTAAATTTTTTAGTAATTGTTTTTGGTTAAATTGTGCAATTTGTTTAATATAATCACCATTTGTGTAAACTAATGGTTTTTTAAAACTAAATTGTAATTTAAAATAAATTTTGTTTAAAAAAATCTTCATAATTTCTTTACCTCCTTATTTTTCTTATTTTAAGACTTTTAAATAAGGATTTAGAAATTTATTAACACGGTAAAAAAAATATTTTTTTAGTAAAAATACTAGGAGAATATTTGACTGAATCTTTATTTAAAAGTACACTTTTAAAATTACTAATTTTTAAATTAGTATTGTTTTTATTATTATAAATGGAATCGCTGTCAGTCATGATATCACTCTCCTTTATCCTTTGACATTTTAACATGTTTCTCTTTAAAAAGATAACTTTTTTTAATTTATATAATTTTAGGAAAAAGATGATTACTATAAAATATTCAAATTTATTTTATGTTATTATTAATTAATGTTACGTGTTACTTTAATAATTAAAATAATAGGAGGTAAACATGAATACATTTGTAATAGTTGGTATTATTATAATAGCTATTGCTATTATTAGTTTTATGTTATTATTTAAAATTATAAAATGACTTGCTATTTGTATTATTGTTGGTGGTATCATTTTGGCTGCATTATTTTTTGGTTTTGGTATATGACCATTAGATAATATTCATTTTACTAATTTTATTAATATTAATAAAAATTAAAATAATAAATAATAATTAGTTTAAATTTTAACTATTGACTATAATATATTTTTGAATAAGAGGTAAAAAATGGAACGAATTAAGCAAGCACAATTTTTAACTAGTGCTATTAAAGAAGAACAATGGCCGCAGGATGAAATTCCTGAATTTTGTTTTGTTGGTCGCAGTAATGTTGGTAAATCAACATTTTTAAATACAATTTGTAATAATGGTAAGTTAGCTAGAGTTTCACAAACACCTGGTAAAACACAAATGCTAAATTTTTTTACAATTAATAATAATATTTGTCGCTTTGTTGATGTTCCTGGCTATGGTTTTGCTAAAGTATCAAATGAAAAAAAAATCCAATTTGCGACAATGATGGATGAATATTTTCAGTCACGAAAAAATTTAAAAGCAGTTTTTTTATTATTAGATTTAAGACATGCACCCAGTAAAGATGATATTGATATGTTGGAATATTTACAACATTATCATTTAAAAATTCATTTAATTGCTACTAAAGTTGATAAAGTGAAAAATAGTCAATTAGTAAAAAATAAAAAATTAATATTATCAACTTTAAAACTTAGCACTAATACTCCTATTATTTTATTTTCTAGTATTAGTAAACAAGGAATTGATTTAGTAATTAGTAAATTAACAGATGATGTTAATACTGATGAAGTTGAAGTAGAAACTTAATAGTATAATATTTGTTGCTATAAAAAAGATAAAAGTTGTTTAATATGTATATATTCTTATCTATTTTTTATTTATATTGATTATAAACCAGTATATCTATAAATTGTATATGATAGTTTGCAATTATTAAAAATATCAATATTCAGTATAGAAAAGAATATAATAATAATTAAACTTAATATAAGTTTTTAACTCATTATTTTGATAAAAATAAATGAGTTTTTATTTGAAAGGAAGATTAAAAGAAATGCCTATAAAAAATGAAATTTTACAAAATCTTGAAGCAAAATCAGAAGAAAATGTAGAACAAAAACCTACAAAATGAAAAAAATTTAAAACAAAACATCGAACAACCGCAAAAATTATAAAAGTGACTAAAGGTGCTGCTGTTGGTGCTTTGTATATTAATCCTATTGCTCAAATAAGCGCTTTAGTTACTGCTATTGTTGCGGGTGGTGTTAGTGACCGTTCTGAAGAACAATTAAAAACTGATATAATAACTGCTGCTGCTAGTGCTGGTGCTGTTGGTGGGATTGCCAATGCTGTAATATTACCTGTTTGTATTCCTGTTGGTGCTGCTGTTGGTGCTATTACTTTTGGCATAGATGCAGCAAAAAAATTTGATGAAAAACAAAGAAGACAAATTGAAGTTGACAATGATAAGTTTGCAGATAAAAAAACCGCTATAAATAATATAGATTCACAAATTGAAGTAAAAATAGAATCAAAGAAAATGGCCAGTTTATAATTAATTTTTAGATTTAAGATAGTCTATGTTATAATATAAGTATATTACTTTTTAAGGTAATAAATCCCCAATCATGTTATTGGGGATTTAGTGTTTTTAATATTTTTTAACATTAAAATGTGTATAATTTATTTTTGTATATATTGTGTGTTAAAAAATAATAAAAAAGATTAAAATATTAAAATTTGAGGAGATGAAGTTAATATGAATAATACAAGTGATATAAATGATAATTTTGTTATTAGTAGAGCAGTACTGTCAGATGTTTCATGTACCTCTTGTGCTAGTGTCATCGAAAGACATTTTACCAAAGAAGATGGTATTACTGTTAGTATCAATTTTGCTACTAAAAAAGCACAATTTAGTTATGATCCTAAGTTTTGAAATGAAAAAAAAATTAAAAAAGCAATGCATCATTTAGGATATGAAATTTGTAAGTTTGAAACTGAGATTAAAGATATAAAAACGAGTCACCAAGTTGATATGAAAGATATTACAGATGATCATAGTAGTCATAGTCATAGTAGTGAACAACATCAATCTCATATGTCAGAACAACATCATAATCATCAACATAATGTTAAATTACGTGATTTAATTGAACTTATTATTGGTTGAATATTGTTACTACCATTATTATTAATTATGATACCTAATACTTCATTTTTTGATAGTTTACGTAATCCTTATGTCCAACTTGCACTAGCACTTCCAATTCAATTTTATTTTGGTCGTAAATTTTATATTGGTATTTATCGAGAATTAATTAAACAAAAATGACCCGGTATGCATACTTTAGTAGTACTAGGAACAACAACGGCATTTATTTTTTCTATTTATTTAATGATAATTAATAAAACCGAACACTTATATTTTGAAGTTAGTGCTTCAATTATTATGATTGTTTTACTTGGTGATTTAATTAGTGCTGTTGCACAGAAAAGGGCTACTAGTGGCTTAGAAAGTTTAATGTCATTAAAGCCAAAATCAATCTTAAAATATGATTATAATACCAAAACAGAAACTTTTATTAATATTGAAGATGTACAATTAAATGATATTTTAATTATTCGAAAAGGTGAAAATATTCCTACTGATGGTCAATTAATTAGTGAAGAAGCATTTATTAATGAATCAATGTTAACTGGTGAATCGCAAGTTATTACGAAACAAGTTAACCAAAATTTAATTGGTGGAACTAATAATGTTGGTGATAGTTTTAGAATGAAAGCAACTAAAATTGGTAAAGACACAGTATTAGCAAGTATTATTAAGGCAGTTGAAGATGCACAATCTCAGAAACCAAAATTACAAAAATTGGCTGATAAAATTTCTGGGTGATTTACACCAACTGTTATTTTAATTGCCATTTTAGTTTTTCTTATTCGTTATTTTGCAGTAGGTAATGGTGTGCAAGAATCATTAGAAATTGCAATTGCAACTTTAATAATTGCTTGTCCTTGTGCATTAGGGATTGCAACACCATTAGCAGTTGCTGTTGGAATTAATAAAGCAGCAAAAATAGGAATTATTTATAATAAGGCTAGTGCTTTTGAAAAAATTACTAAGATTGATACCATTTGTTTTGATAAAACAGGAACATTAACTACTGGTAATTTGGTTATTACTAAAATTTATGGTCAAGAAAAACATGTTAATAAGGCAATTGCTATGGAAAAACATTCAACACATCCTTTGGCTTTAGCTTTTTCTTTATATGCTAATACTAATAATGTTGGACAATCATTGACAATTACCGAAGTTAAAGAACAAATTGGTTTTGGTATTAAAGCAAAATATCAAACTGAAGAATTACAAATTTCATCACTTGAAAATTTACAAAAAGCAAAAATGCCATTTAGTCCATTTCTAAAAACATTTGATTTTGAAACAGTTACTCCTAGCCAGAAAGTATTGGCATTGGCAATTAATAAAGTTGTTACTAATATTTTTATTTTAGAAGATGAATTACAAACAAATGCATTATTAACAATTGAAAAAGTTAAAAAACAGGGAATTGAGGTTATTTTAATTAGTGGTGATAATGAATCACAAACACTTGCTATTGCTAATCGCGTTGGGATAGAAACATACTTTGCTAATGTTACACCACAAGGTAAATCACAAATTGTTGCTGATTTACAAGCAAAAGGGAAAAAAGTAGCGTTTGTTGGTGATGGTATTAATGATGTTATTGCCTTAGAACAATCTGATTTAGCAATTGCAATGGGCTCTGGTAGTGATATTGCTAAAAAAATTGGTGATATTACTATTCTTGATAATGATATTAGTATTATTTATAAGGCTATTGTTTTAACTAAAAAAACTAAAAATAATATTTGAATGAATTTTATTTGAGCATTTAGTTATAATATTATCATTATTCCATTAGCTGCTGCCGGATTTATTATTCCACCGTTGGCTGCAATTGCGATGGCTCTTTCTGATATAACTGTTGTTGGAAATTCATTAATTTTTAAATGAAGAAAATATAAATATTAGATAATATATAAATTAATAATAAATAAAAAAGTACTTTATTTTTTTGAAAGGGGAAATTTAAATGGCTAGACAAAATGAAGAAAAAAGAGCAGAGCTTGATCAAAAGATATCTATTTTACAGGAAATGATACGTATTATAGAAGAAAAAAATAATGTTGAACCAAACCCTGATGAAAAGTTGATTAGAATTAATCAACTGATAATTGATGATTATAAGAACAAACTTTCTCTATTAGTAAAAGAAAGAGAAAATAATGATTGAGAAACAATTAATTTAGAAGATATTGATAAACCATCTACAAGTCAAAATAAATGAAGTTTATCAAAAATATAAAAAAAGTTACCTTTCTCTATAACCCTACTAGGTAAGTATTTTGATTATACTTTATCATTGTTGATTTGTATAGCAATTTTAGTGTTTTTTTAAAATTTCAATATTTTTTTATATTTAAAAGAGTCAGATTTTAAATCTGACTCTTTTAAGGAATTATCTGTTTATCTATTTGTTTTTAGGATTTTCTTCAGCATTAGCTCATAATGCTGCTGCTTTTCCAAAAGCCTCAGTATGTTTTAATTCTGGGTGTTCTGCTTTAACTTTTGGCAATGTAGTTTTCATAAAAATATTAAAAACAGTAGGTTTTTTTGCTGTCATATTTTCCTTCTCCTTTCACTTTTCTTCAAGTATATAGGGACTTCGTCCCTCGCCACTACGTGGCTCACCCAAATTATAGTCCCAGTAGGTTCACTGGGACTATAATCATTTTTATTTATCTTTATTTTTAAGTTTATCTTTTTTCTTTAAAATATTATCCAATTTATCCAAACCAGCAAATTTAATATCACTATAAGTCATATCGATACTACTTGCTTCTTTAAGGTATTTCTTAGGTGACAATTCACTTTTAAGTTCATGCACATAATGTAAAGCCCTAGAATTATACCTTTTCAACCAATGTCTAGGAAAAAATAAAGTCATAGCCATTGCTTCACCGCTATAACTTGGAGGCATTATGCCTTTTTTAATCATTTTCTTTGTTCTACGACGTGAAAACACTACTTTATTATAGCTGAGTTATACTTGTAAGTGCAAGTAAATAAAATTGCAAAAAATTCTCATATAAAAATTTCATAATGCTAAATTTAGTTTAGAAAAAAGTAAGGAGTTTTTATATGAGTTATAAACATCTTGGCATAGATGAAAGAATTTATATTGAGAATCAATTGAAATTTAAATTTAAAATTAGTGAAATAGCTAAAAATCTTAATCGAAGTATTAGTACTATTATTCGAGAAATTAATAGAAATAAAGATAATAATCATTATTTTTCATTAATTGCACAAAATAAAGCTGAAAATCGAAAACAATCACATATTAGTTTTCATAAGTTTAAAAATAAGAATTTAGTAAAATATGTACAACAAAAATTACTATTAGGTTGATCACCTGAACAAATTTATGGCAGAATTAAAAATTTTCATAAAGAATGAGTTATTAGTTTTAAAACAATTTATACTTGAATTTATTTTGGAATGCTTGATAAAGTTACTAGTAAAAATTTAAGAAGAAAAGGTAAAAAACGAAAATCTAAAGAAAATCGTGGCAAGTTTAATGGTAAATCAATTAAAGAACGAGATATAAATGTTAATGATCGTATAACACTTGGTCATTGAGAAGGAGATACTATAGTATCATCACGAGGTAAAAGCAAATCATGTTTAATAACTTTAGTTGAAAGAGTATCACGATTTACTTTAGCAATATTAGTTAAAAACAGAACTACTAAAGTTATTAATAAAAATGTCAGTTATTATTTATCAATTCTTCCTAAAAACATTGTTAAAACTATTACTTTTGATCGTGGCAAAGAATTTTCAAATTGACAACAACTTGAAAAAAATTTAGATGTAAAAATTTATTTTGCCAATCCATATTCACCTTGACAAAGAGGTACTAATGAAAATACTAATGGTTTAATTAGAGAAAAATTTCCTAAAAAATTTATTTTTTCAAAAACTAATAAAAATGAAGTTCATAAATTTATATTGTCTTTAAATCAAAAACCGAGAAAAATACTAAATTATCTTTCACCAATCGAATATTTGGATAGAAAAATAATTTAGTTGCACTTACCTTTACAATTTAGCATTAATAAATTTATTCAAATAATTTGATTATCACCATCACCTAATTTTTTTAAAAGATATTCATATCTTTTCTTAAAATCTTCACTATCAATATCTCTATCTTGGTAAATTATTTTTTTCAATTTTTTTATTTTATACAAGGTTTTTGGAGAATATATTTCTCCATGCATGCAAAGAAAACATTTCATTATTTATTCTCCTTATTTTCAATTTGATTAGCAATTTCACTTAATATTTTTAATACTTTATATTCATTTTTTAATTCTTTAATAATAAATATTAAAAATATTATTAGTGTTATACTTGTTATTAATATTGGTGCTATTAATAAAATTTCTCATCATATCATTTTTTACTCTTTTCATTTTTTAAATCATTTAACATTAATTGAACAAAATACACGATTTTTAGGAATGTTTAAAGTATTAAAAATTTGACCAGTTACAATAATTTCATCGTTTTTGTTTAATAAAATACATCGGTTATAAAATTTTGGATTATTAAAAATTAAAGTAACATAGTTTAAACCATTTCATTGACCACGAACACTATAATATAATTCTTTATTACCTTTTTCGTAATATTTTGCTTCAATAGTGTTACTTAGTTTTACTGTTAATTTGACATAATTGGCTTTATCTTTCATTTTTATAATTCCTTAAATAGTATTGAATGTGTTTATATGCATCTTGTTCATGTTTTGTTAATTTTATATTTCCTTTATAATTTGTTATTTTATTTTTATTTTTTGGTTGGTTTTCTAGATAATCTCAGTTGAAAACATCTTGTACTAATACCATTAATGAACCAATAATTTTAGGAGTTGCTAATGGATTAGTTAATAATTGTTTTGAACTTAAAAAGAAATTTTCTACAATAACTAATATTTTGTTTTCAAAAAATTGTTCTTTGATTATTGATAATATTCTTTTATAACGATTTTTACTTTCAAAAACATGTGTTGTGTTGAATGTTTCTGTATAAATAATCCTATTTGTTTCATTTGAATATATAACAATTCCATTATTACCAATACCAGCGGGGTCAATCCCAATAATTAAGTCATATTGCATTATTAATCAAATTCACCATTTTTAATTTTTTGATTTAATTGAGATATAAGATTTAATCTTCCATTAAAACAACTTTTTCAAAGTTTAGTTACTTTTTCATCGTCTCTCATTTCTTTATTTCATTCTCATTCATCTTTAAGACATTCAAGTATTTTTTCTTTATTCATATTTATACCTCCTACTTAACCTAATATTTAAAATACAGTCATAACAAATTGCTTTACTATTTTTATCTCTTAAAAAATATTTTCTTGTTTTTATATCATTAGTATTAAAGAATAAATAATCTAATTTATTTTGTTTACATGTTCAACAAAAATACTTTTTCATTATGAGTTGAAATTTCCTTATAAGAAGTAACTATATAATTAATTGGTAAATCATCATGTTTATATGGATTATTTATTTTAAAACCTTTTCTGTTTTCTTCTCACGTAATGTTATATTTAAAACAAGGATTAGTAATTTTAGTTTTGTTATCTGTTATTTCACCCATAAATCAACTATTATGTTGTTCATAAAATGTTAATTGTTCAAGTTTTATATCATTAAGATAATATTCTTTTGGAGCAGTTGGTTTATTAACAGTTATTTTTTGGTCTTTAATATATGGTTCTAATAACTTTATTAATTCATTACCACTTAATTCTCTTTTAATATTTTCTAAATTAAAAACTCAATATGTGTAACTGTTATCAACAATAAAAGAATTATTTTTAATCATTCATTTTGGAAGAGATAATTTATATTCAACATAATCAATAAGAATAGATTGTGGTTTATCTTTAACAATTTGTTCTTTTTTAAATTCTATTTGCATAATAATCCTTTCCTAATATGTTCTGTTGCTTCTAGCATAAAGAACATATATTTTTATTTTTAGATTATTAATAATACTACTATTTGTTTTATTCATTCCAGCAATTCTGGGCTCAAAAATAAATTGTGAAATTTTAAAAAACATTGAGGCATTCGATTCAATATTTATTTAATTTGCGTTTAGCAAATTAATATTTTAATTGAACCGGTCCCGCTCAATTTTTTTTACAAGTTTGAAATTTATTTTCTCGCCCAAAAATTTTTCAAAAAAAAATAAAAAATAAAACCAACACTTGCTCACTTGGTAGTGGCAAGGTTGGTTAAATAAAGAATAATAGTTGGTCCCCACTCCGGGTCTATATATACTAGTTTCCAATTCGCTCCCACCCCAAGAATTACCATTTCTGGTTAGTATATTTTATTAGGTATCACTCCACTTTTTATTTATCCATGCAAGTCCACATGCTAGCCACTATTTTGAACAACTGTGTTGTAGTTCACTTTTTTAGTTCCCTAACACGTGTTGATAATAGTGCTAAAGACGGTTATTAAAAATTTTAAAATTTTACAATTACAAAAAAAGACAAGAATTTTATTCTCGTCTTTTGTCATTTATTTTTTAATTTAATAGTTTAAAAAAGAAAGGAGTTATTTTTAAAAATTTTTATTTATCGACATCTTCGGTACGCTCCCAAATATTTTAATCCAAACTATTGATTTAAACTATGATTATTAATCACACCAGTTTTTAATAATCAACTACAAAATACTAATGCTAAAACAATTTATAATAAAGAAACTATTAAAGATTGAAAACCTAAAAATATATCTATTGCAGATTGTACACAATCTAATGATCAAGACATTACTTGTATTCATGAAGCAGGACATACAACAATTATTTTAGATTCTAAATTTAAAAACAAATTTCAAAAATTAGAATCTATCACTTCAGATTCCCAATACCTTGGAAGAACAATATCTGATCAGTTTATACCTTTAAATCAAATTAAAAATATAAGTGATAATGACTTTTATACACTTTATTACAAATTGATTTAGGTGGATTTGCTGCTGAATCTATCTTTTTTGATAGTAACCCTTTAAAATATATTATTGGACAAGCAAGAATTATGGATTCAAGTGACTTACAAGACTATCATAATATTTATCAAGAAGAATTTGAAAATAGAAAATTAAAACTCTACAATGAAGAACCTTTAAATTTTATAGGTAAACAATTAAATGAAACAAGAAAAATAATAAATAATAAACCAGAATTTGAAAAAATTCTTAAAACATGTTGTCTAATAAACTACGTTAATAAAGAACACGCAGATTATATTTTGAAACATAAAGAAATACCTATTCCATTATTTACAATTGAACAAATACAAGCACTAACAGTAGAACAAATACAAAACTTAACTAAAAAACAAATTCAAGCACTCACAATCGAACAAATAAAGTGATTTATAAAAGAACAAATTTATTGATTCATTGAAAATCAAAACTTTACAAAAGAACAAATTTCATGATTCACTCAAATTAAAATTCAAACACTCACAGATTGACAAGTTAATTGATTTACAAGTAAAAAAATTCCACAGTTCACAAACGAACAAATTCAATGATTTACTACAAATCAAATACAAGCATTTACAACAGAACAAATACCACACTTCACAGAAGATCAAATACAAGCTTTTACCAAAGAACAAATCCAAGCGTTTACAAAGGAACAAATTTGTTCATTTATGCCTATCCAAATTGGGTGATTTATACCTATTCAGATTGCTTCATTTTTGCCATTGCAAATACAATCATTCACAAATCAACAAATACGAGCGCTCACAAACGAACAAATTTATTGACTTATTTTTATCCAAATTCAAACATTAACACCACAACAAATTTCAGTTTTTACAGAAAAACAAATCTCATATTTTGCAAAAGAACAAATACCATTTTTTAATGAAAAACAAATTCAAACATTAACAGAGACACAAATTTTGTCACTTACAATAGAACAAATTACTTGGCTAACAAAAGAACAAATTTCTTGATTCACCAAAAAACAAACACAAACTTTTACAAAAGAACAAATTCATTGACTTATTTATCTCCAAATTCAAGCACTCACACCAACTCAAATTTCGGTTTTTACATCAAAACAAGTTTTAGCAATAGCAGAAGAACAAATACCATATTTTAATAAAAAACAAATCAAAGCATTTACACCCACACAAATTTTAACATTTACAACAAAACAAATATCTGCATTTATAGAACAACAAATTAAAGAGTTTACACCCACACAAATTACTTATTTTAATGAAAAACAAATACCCTGATTTACAGATTGACAAATTCCATATTTTAATGAAAAACAAATACAAGCATTTACACCCACACAAATTGAGTCATTTACAGAAGAACAAATTAAAAATTCACCACAACTTTTATTAAGAAAAGAAGAAATTAAAAGTTTTAATTCAAAAGAAATAAATAAATATAATTTAAATAATGAAACTTTAAGTAGTGAAATTAAGAATAATTCAAGAAAATTATAAAATTTATTTTATATAAATTCTTATTGTTTCTAATAAGATATTTTCTTTTTTCTTTTATTAATTTGAACTTAAATTTTAGATTCATATTTTTTATAATATTCTAGGCAAATCAATTCTAAAAAAATTATCTAATTTTTCTCATGCAATATTACGTTGACTTTCTTCAGTATCTATTCACTGATCAAAGGCTTCGGCAAATAAATCAAGATGTGATTCTCGGCCATATTCACTTCTCACAATACCATATGCTAAAAGTTTTTGATAAATTGGATCGTTAATTTTTGTACCATTTGCTAATGATGAAATCATATAATTAGTTTCATCAGTTATTTCTCCTTTTTCTAGATTATCTTTTAATAAATAAGATGAATTAAAATAATTATTTCATCATTTTTTAGGATCATTATCTGCAAGTGAATTTATTCTTTGTTTTCCTTGAAAATTTAAACGAATAAAAGAACCTAAAGCATGACCACATTCATGAACAATTGTTCTAATAATACTTTTTGAAGCTTTATAACCACTAACATATTGCCAATATTGAGTTCTTTTACTAAGAGAATTTGGATTTATTGCCATAACTTGAACTAATGAATAATTTTGAAATTGTGAATCATAAACATAACCAGATTTAACAAAACCAAATAAGCCATTTTTATTAATTTTAGCCACTCGATATAAAAGTTTAAGAACATTTTTTTTACCATAAATTTGTGCAAATATATTATAAAATCGAACTAATTTATCTTTTATCTCTGCTTTTTCATTAGCATTTATTGTAGATGAATTAATTAATGTATCCCAATTAATATTTGTATAAGTTTTGCCAAGATTAGTAATATTAATTTGATTTTGTAAATCAGAAAAATCTGTAAAATTACTCTTATTATTTGCTAACAAGTTAAATTCATTAATCGATTCTTTTTTTGCCTGATATTGAATTTTTTCTTCTAAATTAGTAACAAAGTTTAGTTTTTTACTAGTTTTATTAAATCAATTTTGCGGATTTTTTAAATATCATTGTTTTAAACTAGCAGCATCTTCACCTTCAATAAAATTTATGCGATCACTTACTACTTTATTAATTCTCTTATTGATATCAGGAACAATATAATTACCAGAAATATCTTGCTCATTTTCATCAGCTAAATCATAATCATTATTAGTACAACCTCACCTACAAGCAATAACATTTATTGTTGTTGCACTAACCAAAATATAATTTAAAAAAAATCTAATTATTTTTCTCATAACTTTATCTCCTGAATCTATATTTAAATAATTAGGGATTTATATTAATTTAATTATGCTATCATGAAATATTTAACTTATAATAAGGTATTTCTGTATAACTTTCTGATACTTTTGTTGAAAAAGCAAATATTTTTGATCCTGGTTTAGGAGTTATTTTTGCAGTTTTTAATTTTTTATTAAAACTCTCAATAAGAAATTCATTATATAAAATATCTTTATACTTATCAGCAATTTTTTTACCAAGTGTCTTTACTACAACATCATAAAATAATTTATTTTTATTATTTTCTGTATATAATCCTTCTAACTTAATGTCAATTTCTTCATCATTTTTTGGTTGTTTACCTTGGTAGTTAATAAAAACTCGATTATTTTCTGTTGGTAATGGTAAAAAGTTTGCTTTAAATGATGAATAATTCATAATATTTTCAATTGCAAAACTAAATTCAATCTTTCCTTCATTATTAAAATTGGGAAAACTTAACTCATATATTTTTAATGCTGAACTAGTTAAAGCAGATGTAATCTCATTTTCATAAAATTTTATTAATTTATTACGATTTCCTAAATATTCCATAACTGTTGCAAATCTCCCAAATTGACTTGTTGGATGTAAGAATGTGCTTTTTTCATACATATCAGTATTAAAATAAATTTTTCCAAGATTTTGTTCATAAAAAATATCCGAAAATTCTACTGGCTTATTTAAAATATCTATTTTCCCTTGAAAGTGACTATTACTTTTTGCTATTAAAGAAATATTTTTATTATCTTGATTAATTAGTACATCTAAATCATTATTAGAAAACTTAGTACCATTCATAATATTAATTGCTTCTAAAATTAAATCTTTATCAACTATTCCGTTTTTTTCAAAACTTTTACTATAAGGCAATGCTTTTTTAGTTATTATTTGACTAATATCATTACTTAGTCAAAGCAAATTAACCTCTTTAACTAAAAAAGGTAAATCTGTTGTATCTGGCATATAACGAATAATAGCCTTTGTCATTCCATCTAACATATCAACATCAATATTATCAGTATTCATTTTTTCTTTTCTTAATTCACTTTTCAAACTAAATGAATTAGGAATTATATTATAAGTTTCTTTAATACTATTATTTATTTTGCTTAGATTCGTACTTAATACATTTCCAAAAGTTCCTACAGTTGTTCCAAATGTTAAAAAACTTAATGTTGCTAATAATAACTTCATAAATTAAAACCCCTTTATATTAATAATGTAATTCTACATGATTTCTATGTTTACTTCTTTCTAATTACTTTTACCATTAATAGTATTCATTATTACAAATAATACTTAAGTTATTATTATATTTAATTTAAAAAAATGATTAATAAAGCATATACATTGCCGTAATCAAGAAAAAAATAAAAAAAACTTTATTAGTTATTGCAAATTATACTTTTCTTCAATATAATAATTAAGGTTTAGTAAATGCCCGGTTAGCTCAGCGGCAGAGCATTCGACTGTTAATCGAAGTGTCATAGGTTCAAATCCTATACTGGGCGCCATTATTCTAAACTCTTGTTTTCTACGGCTCGTTGGTGAATTGGTAAACACATAGGATTTTCATTCCTACATTACGGGTTCGATCCCCGTACGAGTCACCATTAATTAATATTTAGACTGCAAGTATTATAATTACTTGTTTTTTATTCCCCTAGATGTCTCGTTAGCTCAATTGGCAGAGCATCAGACTCTTAATCTGAGAGTTGTAGGTTCGAGGCCTATACGGGACACCAAAATGCGGAATTGGCGAAACTGGCAGACGCACCAGATTTAGGCTCTGGCGCCGAAAGGCATGAGGGTTCAAGTCCCTTGTTCCGCACCATACATTATTTTATTAACCTTTATGTTTTTCATTAAAGGTTTTTTTCTTTTTTGAAATTTTTATTATATAAAAATTAAAATAAAATATTATGTTTAAAATATAATATTTTATTTTAATTTAAGAAATTTATTGGGAGATTGTCAAAAATCCGGAATAAATTAAATCGTTGTAGTCTTATTATAAATTTAGACAAGAAATAATTTGGATTTTTATGAAATTGTAAATTTATCTTACTACTAATTTAAAAATATTACAATTAAAATACTCAATTTTATAAATTATTAAAATGTTTTTATAATTTAATTAACATAAATATATAACAAAAATTCTTATTAACTTTTAATTTAATAAGAATTTTTAATTTTAAAATAAGTAAAATTATGTTTTTAAATTTATTTGATTACATTTAAAAATAACCATTTTTATATAAATAAAAATACTATATGTTCTATTAACAATCATTTCTTTTAAAACATGTCAAATATTTGTTTCAGTAAAACAACCAATATTTCATTTTGCACCTTGATTAACAATACCTTTTTTATTATTTTTAAAATATTGTTTTTTTAACTTTTTATGATTATCTAATTCTTTATATAAATAATCAATTAATTGTTCATATTGACCATTATTAATGAAATCTTTACAATTATTATATTCACTTCAATATTTTCCTTTATTTCCCGCCATTATACCAAGATATAATGTTCTAATTAAATGGAATTTATCTAAAACAAACTCAGCACCAAGATAATCTGCTACATCTTTAATTCATCCAGCACTATCTCCACAAATAATTATTTTTGCTTGTTCAACATTTTCATAAAATTTTTGACAATGTTCTTTAACAAATTCAGCAGTTTTTTTAACTCCAATTGCTGTTCTTGTTGGTCTAATAATTGCTTTTACTCTTTTATTTTGTACTTTATGATTAATATTATCTGTATATGTTGTTATTAATCTCATAGAGTGTTTTATACCTTTACGTTTAAAATCTCAAAACTTTCGATGTCCATCATCAATTGCTACAAAAATAGGTTGATTTTTTTCTAATTTTACTTTTACTGGATTTGCTTCAATTACTTCTAAATTTTTAAAAACTCTATGAACAGTACTAACACTAATACCTGCTTTTTTACAAATAGCACAAATATCATGATATCTTTTTCCATCAGCAAAATATTCAATAATAGTTTGTTCAACATTTTCACCAATTCTTTTATATTTAGGTAATTCTAGTCATTCATCAACTAAACAAACACGAACTCATTTTTGTAATTTTTCATCAAAATATTCATAAATTCTTCTTTTATAAGTTACTAATCCATACATTATTTTTCTTGTTCGATATTGATAATCAACAATTTTATATTTCTTTTTATCTCTTGTATTTTTTATTCTTCAATCTCATTTTTCTCATTTTTTTGTTATATGTTCTAAAACTAATTTATCAATTTTTGCACTTTGTTCTCTAAAATTTCATTTATAATTAAAATTCACATTTACTTCTCCTAACTATTTTAAAAAAATCTAAATTTATTGTAAATATATTTAAAAAATTAATTTACTTAATTATTATATAAATATATAAGTGTAATTTTAAATAAAATAAAAATTATTTAAAAAACCACTTTCATATTTAAAATATAACAAACAATTTCAATATAATTAATAGTATAGGTATCACAAAATAAACACCTTTAATTTAGGCATTATTTTGAGTTTAAAAGCATACTTGTAAAAATAATCAAAAATAGTACAATTTATAAGTAAAATCAAGGAAAAAAGGAGTAATTTAAGATGAAAACATGAATAAAAACAAATTTAAGTAAAATAACATTAGCATTAGCACTAACTGGTGCTGTAAGTGGAGTAACTGGTTTAATAATTAGTTCAATAGCACATAATAAAACTAATGATTTAACTTATTTTTTAGACCATCATTATAATGCGCACTGGGGGGAGCTTCTATTTGAGAAAGTCAAAGAGGAGACCATTATAAAATAGATTTATATTTTGCAATTAAACCTAATAAAGATAAAGATATAAAATGAAACGGAATCTATCCTGATGGATATTTTGATAATTAAACTTCTAAATTTATATAGAAATGGGCGGTTGTCAAAGTTACGAAATAATTTATTATCATATTAGTAACTTATTTCCAAAAATGAATTATTTGAAAAATAATGAAAATTAGACAAAATTACTCTCTTTTCTTAAAACATTAAATTTATATTTTATATTCGACGTATTTAAAAAAAATAAAATATACATTTTGTAAGTTAAATTAAAATTATCAACAAGGAAAAAGACAAGAAATAATCTTGTCTTTTTTTGTAATTGTAAAATTTTAAAATTTTTAATAACCGTCTTTAGCACTATTATCAACACGTGTTGGGGAACTAAAAAAGTGAACTACAACACAGTTGTTAAAAATAGTAGCTAGAACATGTGGACTTGCATGGATAAATAAAAAGTGGAGTGATACCTAATAAAATATACTAACCATTAATGGTAATTCTTGGGGTGGGAGCGAATTGGAAACTAGTATATATAGACCTGTTGTAGGGACCCATTGTATTAATTCTATTCTTTATTTAACCAACCTTGCCACTCCCCAGTGAGCAAGTGTTGGTTTTATTTTTTATTTTTTTTGAAAAATTTTTTTGGGCGAGAAAATAAATTTAAAACTTGTAAAAAAAATTGAGCGGTGCCGGTTCAATTAAAATATTAATTTGTTTAACACAAATTAAATAAATATTGAATCGAATGCTCGATTTCTTTTTAAAATTTCACAATTTATTTTTGAGCCCAGTTTTCATGGAATGAATAAAACGAATAGTAGTATTATTAATAATCTAAAAATCAAAATATATGTTCTTTATGCTAGAAGCAACAGAACATATTAGGAAAGGATTATTATGCAAATAGAATTTAAAAAAGAACAAATTGTTAAAGATAAACCACAATCTATTCTTATTGATTATGGTGAATATAAATTACAATGTCCAAAATGAATGGTTAAAAATAATAGTTTTATTGCTGATGATAAATATACATATTGAGTTTTTAATTTAGAAAATATTAAAAGAGAATTAAGTGGTAATGAATTAATAAAATTATTAGAACCATATATTAAAGACCAAAAAATAACTGTTAATAAACCAACTGCTCCAAAAGAATATTATCTTAATGATATAAAACTTGAACCATTAAAATTTTATGAACAGCATAATAGTTGATTTATCGGTGAAATAACAGATAACAAAACTAAAATTACTAATCCTTGTTTTAAATATAACATTACGTGAGAAGAAAACAGAAAAGGTTTTAAAATAAATAATCCATATAAACATGATGATTTACCAATTAATTATTTAGTTACTTCTTATAAGGAAATTTCAACTCATAATGAAAAAGTATTTTTGTTGAACATGTAAACAACATAAATTAGATTATTTATTCTTTAATACTAATGATATAAAAACAAGAAAATATTTTTTAAGAGATAAAAATAGTAAAGCAATTTGTTATGACTGTATTTTAAATATTAGGTTAAGTAGGAGGTATAAATATGAATAAAGAAAAACCATTTTCTTATAAAGACCAAGAAATTATTAATGAATATAAAGAAAAATTAATTACATATTTAGAAAATAAAATTAAAAATGATGGATATAGAAGTGCAAATAATGATTCAATATATTATTCATTAATTCAAAAAATAAATAATGGTGAGTTTGATTAATAATGCAATATGACTTAATTATTGGAATTGACCCCGCTGGAATTGGTAATAATGGAATTGTTATATATTCACATGAAACTAATAATATTACTTTTAATGAAACATTCAAAACTAAAACAGTTTTAGAAAGTAAAAATATATATAAAGAATATTTTAAATTAATTAAAAAACAATTTATTAATCAAAAAATATTAGTTATTGTAGAAAATTTCTTTTTAAGCTCAAAACAATTATTAACTAATCCATTAGCAACACCTAAGATTATTGGTGCATTAATGGTATTAGTACAAGATGTTATGAATTGAGATTATTTAGAAAGTGAACCAAAAAATAAAACTAAAATAGAAAATTATAAAGGAAATATAAAATTAACAAAACATGAACAAGATGCATATAAGCATATTCAATATTATTTAAGGAAATTATAAACATGAAAGATAAAGCAAATTATGTCAAATTAACAGTAAAACTGAGTAACACTATTGAAGCAAAATATTACGAAAAAGGTAATAAAGAATTATATTATAGTGTTCGTGGACAATGAAATGGTTTAAACTATGTTACTTTAATTTTTAACAACCCAAAATTTTATAGACGATGTATTTTATTAAACAAAAATGATGAAATTTTAGTAACTGGTGAAATCTTTAATAATTGAAATATGAATATAAATCGTGCATTTTGTTCAATTAATGTTAAATGATTTAAAAAATGAAAAGAGTAAAAAATGATATTATGAAAAATTTTATTAATAGTACCAATATTAATAACAATTATAACATTAATAATATTTTTAATAATAAATATTAAAAATATTATTAAAGAATTAAAAAATGAATATAAAGTATTGAAAATATTAAGTGAAATTTCTAATCAAATTGAAAATAAGGATAATAAATAATGAATAATCATGAAAATTGTATTAATAAAGAAAAAATAATTAAGATTATTGAAGACCGTATAATATGACTTAAAAATGAAATAACTAATGTTAAATCTTTTAAACAAATAGAATTTTATATATGAGAAGAAATATGTTTAAAAGATTTTTTAATTAAAATAAAAAACAAAAATATTGAAATTGGTGAATTTGATAATGAATAAGCTAAATTGTAAAGGTAAGTGCAACTAAATTATTTTTCTATCCAAATATTCGATTGGTGAAAGATAATTTAGTATTTTTCTCGGTTTTTGATTTAAAGACAATATAAATTTATGAACTTCATTTTTATTAGTTTTTGAAAAAATAAATTTTTTAGGAAATTTTTCTCTAATTAAACCATTAGTATTTTCATTAGTACCTCTTTGTCAAGGTGAATATGGATTGGCAAAATAAATTTTTACATCTAAATTTTTTTCAAGTTGTTGTCAATTTGAAAATTCTTTGCCACGATCAAAAGTAATAGTTTTAACAATGTTTTTAGGAAGAATTGATAAATAATAACTGACATTTTTATTAATAACTTTAGTAGTTCTGTTTTTAACTAATATTGCTAAAGTAAATCGTGATACTCTTTCAACTAAAGTTATTAAACATGATTTGCTTTTACCTCGTGATGATACTATAGTATCTCCTTCTCAATGACCAAGTGTTATACGATCATTAACATTTATATCTCGTTCTTTAATTGATTTACCATTAAACTTGCCACGATTTTCTTTAGATTTTCGTTTTTTACCTTTTCTTCTTAAATTTTTACTAGTAACTTTATCAAGCATTCCAAAATAAATTCAAGTATAAATTGTTTTAAAACTAATAACTCATTCTTTATGAAAATTTTTAATTCTGCCATAAATTTGTTCAGGTGATCAACCTAATAGTAATTTTTGTTGTACATATTTTACTAAATTCTTATTTTTAAACTTATGAAAACTAATATGTGATTGTTTTCGATTTTCAGCTTTATTTTGTGCAATTAATGAAAAATAATGATTATTATCTTTATTTCTATTAATTTCTCGAATAATAGTACTAATACTTCGATTAAGATTTTTAGCTATTTCACTAATTTTAAATTTAAATTTCAATTGATTCTCAATATAAATTCTTTCATCTATGCCAAGATGTTTATAACTCATATAAAAACTCCTTACTTTTTTCTAAACTAAATTTAGCATTATGAAATTTTTATATGAGAATTTTTTGCAATTTTATTTACTTGCACTTACAAGTATAACTCAGCATAAAGAAAAATTACTTAAATATATGA
This sequence comes from Spiroplasma endosymbiont of Andrena trimmerana, assembly GCF_964019575.1. Classification (NCBI taxonomy): domain Bacteria; kingdom Bacillati; phylum Mycoplasmatota; class Mollicutes; order Entomoplasmatales; family Spiroplasmataceae; genus Spiroplasma; species Spiroplasma endosymbiont of Andrena trimmerana. The sequence goes on along the minus strand of NZ_OZ026455.1, from coordinate 1,611,789 downwards.
AAGATATAATTAAATGAACTAAAAAAATTAATTATACAAACTCTCATTTTGACAAAAATATTTTAAATTTATTAATTGAAAAAATAGAAAAAGGTGAATTTGACTAATGATTATCTTACCTACTTTGTTTGAAAATAAAGATGAAATTGAAATATTATCACCATTTCCAAAAGAAATTCATACAAGTAATGATATTAGAGCAATTATTTTAAGACAATACCCAAATGTTAAATCAAAACACATAATTGTTTCTGACCCCGAAAGTAATGTTGCATTAATAGTTGGTGATAATGATGTTTATCAAGGTTGAATTAAAGTAACAGTTAAAAAATTAGAAATTAAAGGAGAATAGAAAATGCCAAGTATAGAAAATCAATCAAATTATACTTTAACTAAATTAATTAGAACTGGAATAAGTCCAATTTGTGCAATGATTGGTACAAGTGCTTATTATGGTCAAGTAATAGATAATCCATTATTAGGTTCAATTAATAGTTTATTATTTGGTAAAAAATTAGGTTTAGATATTTGAAATTTAAATCAAAGACCAAATACAAAAACTAAATTAATTAATAGTAGTAAAAAAATACTATTAGGTTTAGGAATAATTGGTTTAGCAAATTATAGTAAATGAACTGAAAATAATATTAATCCTATTATTCCAACAACACCAACTCCAATAACTACTACAACTACAACTGAGGGTCCTCCATGATTATTATTAAATAAGCAAGAAAATCAGTCATTAATGGATTGAGATACTTATATTTCATTAAATGCTTATGGTATATCAAATCTTATTAATGGATTAACGGAGTTAGTACCTAATAAATTTGAAACAATAAGAAAGATTTGTAATATGGCTACTGGTGGATGTTTAATATCAAGTGGTGTAGCTATGGGTATAAATAATGATTTTAATAATGCTTATGCAGTACCTACCATAATTGCTGGTGCAAGTGAAATTATCCATAATTTAATACCTATGGAAACTACAAATCATAATGAAGAAATGCAAGAAACATCATTTAATGATGAAACTGCAAGATTAATTAATGACAATAGATTTACTATTAATAGTGAAACTGCAAGTCAATATTATGGTAGTGATAATATGAGCGAAGTACCATTAAATAATGATAATGCTTCATTAAATTGAGATTACAATCACATGAGTTTATAAGGGAGGTGAAAAGCAATGAATAAAGAAAAAATTATTGAATATTATAATAATGAAATTCAGACATATAAAGAAAGATTGGAACAATTAAATAAAGAAATATCTGTATTAGTAAAAATTATAAGTAATTCACAGTCAATGATTGAAAGAATTAATGGTGGTCAATTTGATGAATAATTAAAAATTAAAAATAAATAGTTGAAAGGAAAATATTGAAATGAAAGAATTTTTACATGAATTAATAATTATTGGAACAAGTGTTGGAACATTAATTTGCAGAGAAATTATTGTTTTATTAAAAAGATTTATCACAACTCCAAAACATGTTAGAGCAAATAACAAAATTATAAAACATCAAAAAAAATTAGCAAAATTAAATGAAAAAATTAATAAAGGAGAAAAATAATATGACAAAAATTGAATTTAATGAAAAATATAGAAAACAAGATATCAGTATTGATAGAGATTTTGATTTACATATTGATAATTGTTTTAAATTTTCTGATATCAATACATTAGAAAATGCTGTTAATGATTATAAAAAACTAATAAGTGAAATGCCACAATTAGTTAAAGATTGATTACTGGGATAAGATTAGGAGAATGTTAAATGTTAGAAAATGAAGATAATGTTCAACAAACAACTGAACCTTTAACTGAAAATAATGCTCAACAAGAAATAGAAAATAAAGTTAATGAAGCAGAAAATAAGTTAAATAAACTTAATCAAGAAATTAAAGAAAAAGAAATGATTAATATATTTAAAAAATATCAAGTTAAAACTGAATTTTATGATTATTTAAAATTTAAAACTAATAATTTAGAAAATTCAAAAATTGAAGAAACTATTAAAAAAATGATTAAAGAACAACCAGTATTTAAAGAAACAATTAATACAGGTGGCAATAAACAAATAATTATTAATAATAAACCAAATGATAAAGAAAATTTTTTAATTAATTATAAAAAGAAAAATTATTTATAAACGAAAGGAAGAAATAAAATGTCAGTACCATTTAATCAAAATTTAGACAATACAGAGAGATTAATAGAAGCACCAGAATTTATAGAGTTTTTTAAAATTTCAAATAGTCCATGGGCAAACTTTTTCCCTACTGAAATTGTTGACTCAGTAAATATTGAGTTTATTGTTAAAAAACCAAAAAAACCAGAAGTTAAAATTAGTGCTTGAGATGATAAAAGTAAAAGATATGAATTACCATATGTTGATACAGATAAAATTAGTAAAAAAATAACTAAAAAATATCTTGCAGGAGAAATTATTGCAGATGTAGATTTAAAAGCAAATAATGGTCAAAATTTATTAGATAGTATGCAATATGAAGTTGCAAATGATTTAGCAGATAAATTGGCAATTGATGATACACAAGCAATTGCAAAATTTGCTACTAAAATCGATATTGAAGATACAACACCAGTAGGCTATTTAAAATCAATGTTATCTGCTTGAAATACTTTGTTTCAATTTAGAAATATTGCAAATAGTAAATTTTTTATTACTAATGGTCTTTATGATAGTTTAGTTTATTTAGCAGATAATAAAGGTTTAATTACTGATAATCAGTTGGCACAACAATTACGTTTAAATGGAAATAATTTATATGTAAAAGGTGTATTATGTGAAATCGTTCTTGATGACTATATGGTTTTTACTAATGATAAAAATGAACAACAATTAATGACCTTTATTTTAGCAACACCAAGAGCAATGAAAAGATACATGATAGAAAATACAGTTATTTATGTAGATTTTATTAAAGATGATAAAGCAGGAAGAGCATATAAAGTTGCTGGTGAAGTTGTTGGAGAAGCAATACCATATATTTCTAATAATGAAACAACATCAAGATGAATGTTATGTGGAGTTATTAAAACAGAAAAAACTGATTTAAAAACTAAAATTACAAGTTTAACAATTGATATTACTGCAAATGTTAATAACAATAATAGTGAATTAAATACACAAATAAAAAGTACTAATGAACTTAAATCATTAAATCCAAATTTAACAAATCCAACTATTAAATATTTTAGTGATGCACAAGGAAAAACTAATGTAAGTAATCAAAAACAAAAAGCCGGTGACTTATATATAACTATTACTGCAAATGTTAATGACTTAAATTATAAAGGAACAACAAATCAAATTAAAATAACTCTTAAATAAAGGAAATTAATACCATGCCAATCGGTACAACTAATACAGCAATACTTTTAAACATAAATAAACCCAAACATACTAGAATAAGTAAACAACAAGAAAATAAAAGTTTTTGATGAGAAATTTTAGAAATGATTGGTGTACAAGTAATAGCAGTAGCACTTGCTCCTTTTACTGGTGGATTAAGTGAAAGCGTAGCCCTTGGATTAGGTGCAAGTGATTTAGTTGCTAGTATTAGTGCTGTTGGTGTAGAATTTTTAACTGATTTTACTATTAATCAAGTTTATGATTATTTAAAAGGAAATGTAACAAAATTAAATACTTTCTTTAATATACTACCTGCATTTGCTGGACTGAATAAAATTAGTCGTGGTTATCGTACAACTAAATTTATTAAATTAGCACAAGAAACTAAAACATTAGAACAAGTTGGTATTAAAGAAGTAAAAAACTTACAAGAAATTATTAGTCAAGTAGGTGGAAAAGAAATTTTAACAGATAAAATTATTGGTAATAAACGTTATTTAATAAATTATAGTTTTACTCCTAATCGTGAAACAGTATTACGAGATTTAGGTTATGTTGCTGAAAGACAATATAAAAATAATTTTCAAAAATTAGAAGCACAGGAGTTAAAAGATTACTTATTATTACAAAATACATTAATAAAATTAAGTCCACAATTAACTCCTAAATTTAAAATCAAAGATATTGAAAAAGCAAATAATTTTTTAAAAAAATATAATACTGATTTAAAAAAAGTATTATCTATGAACCAACATGATTGATTAAATTTAGTTCATACAATACACACAGAAAATAGATATGGAAAAACTTTAATTTTGGATTTACAAAAAATTCGTGCTAATGCTATTAAATTTGATTTTAAAAATAATGTTATTCATCAACTTGTTTTAAAAGCAAATCAAAGTTTTAAATATTTTGATATTAGATTTTATTGCTAAATTGTAAAGGTAAGTGCAACTAAATTATTTTTCTATCCAAATATTCGATTGGTGAAAGATAATTTAGTATTTTTCTCGGTTTTTGATTTAAAGACAATATAAATTTATGAACTTCATTTTTATTAGTTTTTGAAAAAATAAATTTTTTAGGAAATTTTTCTCTAATTAAACCATTAGTATTTTCATTAGTACCTCTTTGTCAAGGTGAATATGGATTGGCAAAATAAATTTTTACATCTAAATTTTTTTCAAGTTGTTGTCAATTTGAAAATTCTTTGCCACGATCAAAAGTAATAGTTTTAACAATGTTTTTAGGAAGAATTGATAAATAATAACTGACATTTTTATTAATAACTTTAGTAGTTCTGTTTTTAACTAATATTGCTAAAGTAAATCGTGATACTCTTTCAACTAAAGTTATTAAACATGATTTGCTTTTACCTCGTGATGATACTATAGTATCTCCTTCTCAATGACCAAGTGTTATACGATCATTAACATTTATATCTCGTTCTTTAATTGATTTACCATTAAACTTGCCACGATTTTCTTTAGATTTTCGTTTTTTACCTTTTCTTCTTAAATTTTTACTAGTAACTTTATCAAGCATTCCAAAATAAATTCAAGTATAAATTGTTTTAAAACTAATAACTCATTCTTTATGAAAATTTTTAATTCTGCCATAAATTTGTTCAGGTGATCAACCTAATAGTAATTTTTGTTGTACATATTTTACTAAATTCTTATTTTTAAACTTATGAAAACTAATATGTGATTGTTTTCGATTTTCAGCTTTATTTTGTGCAATTAATGAAAAATAATGATTATTATCTTTATTTCTATTAATTTCTCGAATAATAGTACTAATACTTCGATTAAGATTTTTAGCTATTTCACTAATTTTAAATTTAAATTTCAATTGATTCTCAATATAAATTCTTTCATCTATGCCAAGATGTTTATAACTCATATAAAAACTCCTTACTTTTTTCTAAACTAAATTTAGCATTATGAAATTTTTATATGAGAATTTTTTGCAATTTTATTTACTTGCACTTACAAGTATAACTCAGCTATTTAAAAAAAGGTTTAAATAAATTTTGAAAAGATACACCATATTTTGAAAAAATAAGAGAAAGTATATATAAATTACAAGAAAAATTTGAAAAGTTAGAAAAACAAGCATTTGAAAAAATTAATAAATTAAAACAAAAAGCAACTGATTTATTTACTAGTGCAGAAAAAAGAGCAATTAAACATGCACAATTAATTCCATTAAATTCACCAGTATTTATGGGTTGTAAAATTCAACCTTTATCATTAGATAAATGTGCAATTACTATTTATCATCGCAATCCTAAATATAAACCAATTACAGTTGTTGATAGTATTCTTAAAGCAAAAACTTTTGTTACTCAAATACATCCATTTCATTGATATCGTTGATATAGTGGTTGATACATGGGTTATGGTATTAATCGTAATAAATGATTAAAAGCAATAGCATTTGCTCCACCAGTGGTGCAACAAATAATTAGAGATAGTTTTAAAGTATATAGAGAAATATTTAGAATAATAAGAACTTATCATAAAGTAGTAAATGTTATTAATAATCCTATTGAAAATATTAACAAATCATTTAAAAATGTTGGTTTAAAATTTTCAGTAAATACTTTATTTGGTACTGGATTATTACATCATTTAGAAAAGTTTGCATATAGTCAAGTTGTAGCAAAAAGTAAGAAAAAATTAAAAAAAGGCAAAAATAAAATACAAAAAGAAATTGAACATATAACACATAAAAAAACAAAAAAACATACTCATCATTATAAACAAGCATTTTTTAAGGAATGATAAATTATGATTAATAAACTTTGAACTGATGTCAGTCTTGAAAATTATAATAACTGATATCCATTAACTGGAAAAATTACAAAAACACCACAGCAATATATACAAACATGACCTAATGTTAATGATTGATTTAAAACTTTTGCTATTCGTGCTCAAAATGATATTAATGCTTATCTTGATTTTATTTTATCTAAATTTCCTTTTGATAGTTTTAAAGATGAGTTAATTAAAGAAACATTAAGAGATATGGTTTATGTAATGGTTGAACATTGAGTATTTAATCGTACACCAATTGAATTTAATGTTGATGCTACTATTCAATTTAATAATGGTAGTCAATTTAGTGCAAATAGTACTCCTACAATTAATGTTTGAGATTTAGCACCTAGTAGAATGAAAATATGAGCAAGATTAACAGAATTAAAACAAATATTTTCAAGTTATAATGATGATGAAATAGATGTTGAAAAAATTGACTTAAAAGCATTTTATACTAGAAATCAAGTTGATGAATTAATTGAACAACAAAAAGAATTTACATTATCAAAACAAATTAAATTATATGATGATTTAGTTGATGATAATGAAAATGAAATATACAGAGGTCCTGTTAGTAAATTTGTTAATAAAGGTTATGTTGCAACAGATTATGATAAAGAAACTGAAACAATGATTTTAGATTGACCTGATGAAATTGGAACATTACCACCCGAAGCATTACAAAATAATCCACAAATTGGTGATTATACACATGCACCAACTTGTGATTTTTCTGTTAAACAACAAAAACGAATTACTACAAATGAAAATGAAATTACCAAATTAAATAATGAATTAATTAAAGCAAATGAAAATATTAATGATGTTAAAAATAATTGATTTAATATTGAAACTAGTCCCTTATGAAAAAAAGTTGAAAATAATAATATAGAAACATTAAGAGATATGGTTTATGTAATGGTTGAACATTGAGTATTTAATCGTACACCAATTGAATTTAATGTTGATGCTACTATTCAATTTAATAATGGTAGTCAATTTAGTGCAAATAGTACTCCTACAATTAATGTTTGAGATTTAGCACCTAGTAGAATGAAAATATGAGCAAGATTAACAGAATTAAAACAAATATTTTCAAGTTATAATGATGATGAAATAGATGTTGAAAAAATTGACTTAAAAGCATTTTATACTAGAAATCAAGTTGATGAATTAATTGAACAACAAAAAGAATTTACATTATCAAAACAAATTAAATTATATGATGATTTAGTTGATGATAATGAAAATGAAATATACAGAGGTCCTGTTAGTAAATTTGTTAATAAAGGTTATGTTGCAACAGATTATGATAAAGAAACTGAAACAATGATTTTAGATTGACCTGATGAAATTGGAACATTACCACCCGAAGCATTACAAAATAATCCACAAATTGGTGATTATACACATGCACCAACTTGTGATTTTTCTGTTAAACAACAAAAACGAATTACTACAAATGAAAATGAAATTACCAAATTAAATAATGAATTAATTAAAGCAAATGAAAATATTAATGATGTTAAAAATAATTGATTTAATATTGAAACTAGTCCCTTATGAAAAAAAGTTGAAAATAATAATATAGAAACATTTAAATGATATTTTATTAAAATCAGTTATCAATATTCAACAGAAAATAACTTTATGAAATTTTATAAAGTAATTAAAATTTATTTAAATAATATTTTTCATGAATTTGAATTGTTAAATGTTGATTCCATGACTTATAAAGAACAAATACAAAATAAAAATATTTTAAATATTGGAACTATTTACTATAACAATAGAAATAAAACATTTAGTGGTGGCGGTAATTCTTATCCTGAACGTGGAAAAATTAATTTAATTGGTGATATACAAGAAATATATCAATATATAGGAAAAGGTGCACCAACTGAATTTATAGCAGAAGAAAATACTGAACGTGATTATTATACAAAACTAGAAACTAATAATTTATTAGATAAAAAACAAGATAAATTAATTGCTGGTACTAATATAACTATTGATGAAAATAATAAAATTAGTGCTACTGGTGGTAAAGTAGATTTATCTGATTATTATAAAAAAGAAGAAATAGATAAAAAATTAGAAGATACAAAAGCACAATTTCCGATTGCATTTCAAATAAATGCTCTAAGTCAAGAAATTCCTAATTTAAAAACTACTGATAAAACTATTGCTGGGGCTATTAATGAAAATAAAACTAATATTGATAAAAAGAAAGATAAAGAAAATTGAGTTGTAATAGGAAATAGAGTTGATAATAGAACATGAAGTAATTTTGATATTAATCTTGGTAAAACATATCGTGTATTTATAACATGAGAAAGACTTGCACCATTACAAAATGGTTATCCACTAATGTTATTGTTTAAATCAGCACAAGCAGTTGGAACTGGTACGTGAACTCTTATTATTGGTAAAATTAATAATAAAGAAGCTTCTTTAATTCTTAATGCTGATTATACTAAGGTTAATAAATGAAGTTTATTTATTAAATGTGAAATTGATGGTGGTGCTATATTTAATTTTGAGGAATTAAAAGAAAATACTTATCAAATTACTAGTGATACATTAGATATTACTTCACCAAGTGTAATTAATATAGATAAACCAATTAAAATTAATTCAAAAAGTTTAGAAACAAATGAAATAGAAGAAAATAATTGAGATATTGAATTAAAAAATAATCCAACACCAAGTCCAAATATTCCACAATGAAAAGAAGTTGGAACAAAAGAAGATAATAAAACTATTAAGTATAATTTTATTAAAAATAAAAGATATCGTATTTATTATAATTTTACTCCTACAAATGATAATACAAAATCTTCTTGAATATGTACAGAATTTATATATGTTAATACAACACAATATTTAAATTGTATGATTACACAAGATTATATTTATATTTGATTACAATTAAATATATATAGTATATTTTTAACTACTGCACCATATCCACATTTATATGGAAAAATTTTAAAATTAGAAGAATTACAGGAATAATATTATGTTTTTTAAAATTATAAAAATTATTTTAGGTTTAATAGGAGTAATTCTATCATCTGCAACTGCTGGTTTAATTATATTTATTATTGTAAAAATCATATTAAAAATTAATCAAATATTTTAAAGAAAGGTGGTGAATATTATGTTAAGTTTATTTAAAAGAAAAGATAAAAGCAATATTAATGATAATCAAAGTGAAAAATTAAAATTTTTAACTAATAAAAATAAAAGTACACATGCTTCTATTTTAAATTATTTTGGTTTTAATGATTTTAACCATGAAACTTATTTTACTGATTTTGTAGCAGAAAATAATGCTAATTTATATAATGCTCCATTAGAAATTAATAATGAAACCATTAAACAATATTTAATTCAACAAGAATTTTATAGAAAAAATTGAAATTCTATTTTTAAATTAAGTAAATTAGGAATTAGTGGTTATTTAATTTATATTGCAAATGATAATTTATATTTTCAAGTAGTTGACATACAACAAAGAGTTTATGATATTACTGGTAAATTAATTCAATGTACTATTTTTTATGATAATTATGAACAAAATGCACAAACTGTAAGATTATTTGAAGTTTATACATTAAACAATGAACAAGTAACAATTAATCGTGCAATTTATAGTATTAATGATACTAAAAAACAAAATAAATTAGATTTTAAATCATACATTAATAATCCCAATTTAGTACAAGAACAAATACTAAATATTAATTATATACCAATAGCAATTATGAGAAATAAAGCAAATGAACAAGCAGATTGTGAAAAAGTAATGGATAAAATTAAAGCACTAGATGTTATTTATGAACAAATTGTTTTAGATACTATTTTAAACTCACCTAAATTTATATTTAGTCAAACTTATGGTAATGTTCAATCAGCATTAGAAGAAGCAGTAAGAACTTTGGTTACTAAAAACTACATATTTAAAAGTGGTGGAGATAATAATGAACAAAACGAAAATATCAATATGACAAATAGTAATTTTAAAGGTAAAAATTTAACTGATATATATGATTGAAATGTTAATGAAATATTTAAACGTTGTGGTATTCATATACCAAGTCAAAAGAAATCAGCACAACAATCAGTTCCAGAAAGTACAGCAGTTAATATTTCAACTATTAATTATATTGAACAAAAATTATGACAATTTAATATTGATATTCTTAAATTTATTCAAATATTAGTACGTATGGATAAAGATTTATTAAATAGTAAAACATTTAACATTAATGATGAACAAAAAATTAATAATTTAACAGTTAAATTAAAATTATTTAACCCCGAAAATAACCAATTAATAGGAGATAACAATGGAAAACAACAACAAACCACAAACGAAGTTTCCTCAGAAACAGAAACAAACTAAACTTAATCAAGCAGAAATAGAAAATGATTATTTAATCGATAATATCCCTTATGACTTTACTAATATGATGCGTGCTACTAGTGACCCAGACATTAATAGAGCATATGATGAATTTAAAAAAAGAACAATTTATATTTATGAAATTGAACGTTTATTTAAAAACAATGAAAATAATAGTTTAAGATTTTCAGCAAACACTATTAAAATAGGTTTTATTGATATTGATAAAGTATTAAAAACTATTGCAGTTGAAACATCTGATTTTACTATGCAATTAAATCAAAGAGCAAGTACTAACATTAATGATAATACAATTGAATATAGTATGACTGATATTAAAAATTTAATTTTTCAAGAAATAAATTTATTAAATCAATTTAAATTATATGCAGTATCTATTAATGAACCATTAACTGAAAATAACATTGATAATTTATATATTATTAATAATTATTCACAACCTTATCAAAATCCAAAAACTAGAAGCACTAAAAGTATAACTATTATTAAAATTAAAGATTTTAAAACAAGAGATGGTTATCCAATCATTATTAAATTACAAAAACCATTAGATAAAGATACCAAAGTAATTGGTTTAAAAATTAAAGCTCCTAGAAGCATGATTTTTGGCAATATAAAGGTACTTGGTGAAGTTGACAATATGGAAGTATACCCAAAGTTATTTGTGAAAGATAAGATAGCATTTCCACTATTATCAATGCCTATTGAAACTCAACCAAAAGTTAGAATATTACAACAATGATTTAGTGAACAAATATTACCTTGAAATTTAGCAAAACAATTTATTGGAAAAGAAAAATCAGTTTTAGATTTAATTGCTATTGGTGGAGGTACTGAAACAAGAAAAGAAATTATTAATAATGCAAGAGTAACAAATGCTAAAATTGGTTATGATGTTACTAAAAATTCAAAAGTATGACCCTTATCTGATGAACTAGAATTAAAAGATACAAAATTAGAGTCATGATTTTTAGCAGGTAACTATAATTTATTTATTTCTACAACAAATAAATTTCATGATGTTGAATTAGAAATAAAAGATAGACCACCAATTGATAGTTTACAAAAAGTATTATTAGATATGTTAACTTATACATATACTTATAATAGAAACTTTGATGGTACATCATTAACCAATGACACGACTAAAATTAATGATTTAGATAAAATGCGTGCTAAATTCGAGGGTCAAAAACCAAGTGATGTTATTACTAATTTATTTAAACAGTGAGAATTAGATTATCCAAATTACATAAATTTACCACAAGTTAAAGTATTAAAACAAATAGTTACAATGTTATCAAAAAATATTTATTCAACAATGTCAATTAATAATGGCCTAAACGATGATTATAAATTATTATTGCCTTATTATTTTGAATTAAAGTCAAATCCTATTCATTCTACATCTGATAAAGTTTGAGAATTTAAAGATGTAAAAGTGATATTAAAATCTGAATATTTTGACTTTACAGATATTAATAACATTAAATTAAAAAATAATGATATTAGTCAAAATGAATTATTTAAACTTGATGATAATCAATTCAACTGATTATCTATTACAAACGAATTAGAAAGTAATAACATACCTTCATTAATTCCAGCAGATTGAACACTTGGTAATGGTGAATATGGAAAATACTTTACAAGGGCACTTATTAATAAAAATAAAATTAAAAATGCTTTAAATTTATATGGTTCAGATAAATCTCAATTATTTTCTAAATTAGACTTTTATGAAGAAATTTCACAAATTGACAATGATAATGAATTTGAATTGCAAATTAAAAATCCGATTAATAATTTAAATCGGATTGAAATCAGCGGAATATTTGGTGCCGGAAATTATGATTTAATTTTAATAACTGATAAAAATATTGATATCACTTTAAACAATATTAGTTTATTTGAAAAATATAATGAAAATATTTCCTATATTAATTTAGAAATTTAGATTATTTATTAAAATATCCATCAGGATATGTACCATCTCATTCTATGGCATCATCTGTAAATTTATTAATTGCAAAATATAAATCCATTATATCTTTACTATGATTTTTTCTTTCTCATATTGTTGAAGTACCAAAAACAATTTGTTTATTGTGGTCTAAATAATGTTTAACATTAGTACCTATATTATGGGTAAGCACCCCCCCATGATTAATCCTATTGTTCCAGTTGTAGCACCAGTTAGTGCTAATGCTAATGTTATTTTACTTAAATTTGCTTTTATTCATGTTTTCATAATAAATTTCTCCTTTTTATTTTTTCTTAATTTTTCACAAGTTTTTAATCATTTTGGTAATAATTCATGTTCTAAATTAATTGCATGATTTTCACAAAGAAAAAGACTAAATGTTGTTGATTTTAATTCTAATAAAACAATATTACTTCATTTGTTATTACAATTTTTACTTTGACAAACAACATTCATTTTTCAAAATCTTTTTTAAAGATTTTAAATTAGTTACAACTTTTAATGATTTTCCTTTACTATTTTGCATTTAAATTCTCCCTTTTTAAAATTTCTTTTCCTGTTTGACTAAAACTAACTTTGGGATTTATTTTTTTATTTTCTTGGTGAATAAACTCTGCTGCTTTTAAATTAACAAATTCTGTATGTAATTTTGGATATTTTCTTCATTTTTCTATTGTTGCATTTGGAATTCATTGATTACCAATAAAATCTGTAAATTTAATATTATGCTCATTACAAAAAATATCATATTTTTTATTAAAAAATTCTTTTCTTTTATTACAATTTATTATTAAACATTTATTTATTTTGCTCATTTAATTACTCCTTTTTTCCTTGATTTTACTTATAAATTGTACTATTTTTGATTATTTTTACAAGTATGCTTTTAAACTCAAAATAATGCCTAAATTAAAGGTGTTTATTTTGTGATACCTATACTATTAATTATATTGAAATTGTTTATTATATTTTAAATATGAAAGTGGTTTTTTAAATAATTTTTATTTTATTTAAAATTACACTTATATATTTATATAATAATTAAGTAAATTAATTTTTTAAATATATTTACAATAAATTTAGATTTTTTTAAAATAGTTAGGAGAAGTAAATGTGAATTTTAATTGCTAAATTGTAAAGGTAAGTGCAACTAAATTATTTTTCTATCCAAATATTCGATTGGTGAAAGATAATTTAGTATTTTTCTCGGTTTTTGATTTAAAGACAATATAAATTTATGAACTTCATTTTTATTAGTTTTTGAAAAAATAAATTTTTTAGGAAATTTTTCTCTAATTAAACCATTAGTATTTTCATTAGTACCTCTTTGTCAAGGTGAATATGGATTGGCAAAATAAATTTTTACATCTAAATTTTTTTCAAGTTGTTGTCAATTTGAAAATTCTTTGCCACGATCAAAAGTAATAGTTTTAACAATGTTTTTAGGAAGAATTGATAAATAATAACTGACATTTTTATTAATAACTTTAGTAGTTCTGTTTTTAACTAATATTGCTAAAGTAAATCGTGATACTCTTTCAACTAAAGTTATTAAACATGATTTGCTTTTACCTCGTGATGATACTATAGTATCTCCTTCTCAATGACCAAGTGTTATACGATCATTAACATTTATATCTCGTTCTTTAATTGATTTACCATTAAACTTGCCACGATTTTCTTTAGATTTTCGTTTTTTACCTTTTCTTCTTAAATTTTTACTAGTAACTTTATCAAGCATTCCAAAATAAATTCAAGTATAAATTGTTTTAAAACTAATAACTCATTCTTTATGAAAATTTTTAATTCTGCCATAAATTTGTTCAGGTGATCAACCTAATAGTAATTTTTGTTGTACATATTTTACTAAATTCTTATTTTTAAACTTATGAAAACTAATATGTGATTGTTTTCGATTTTCAGCTTTATTTTGTGCAATTAATGAAAAATAATGATTATTATCTTTATTTCTATTAATTTCTCGAATAATAGTACTAATACTTCGATTAAGATTTTTAGCTATTTCACTAATTTTAAATTTAAATTTCAATTGATTCTCAATATAAATTCTTTCATCTATGCCAAGATGTTTATAACTCATATAAAAACTCCTTACTTTTTTCTAAACTAAATTTAGCATTATGAAATTTTTATATGAGAATTTTTTGCAATTTTATTTACTTGCACTTACAAGTATAACTCAGCAATTATAAATGAAATTTTAGAGAACAAAGTGCAAAAATTGATAAATTAGTTTTAGAACATATAACAAAAAAATGAGAAAAATGAGATTGAAGAATAAAAAATACAAGAGATAAAAAGAAATATAAAATTGTTGATTATCAATATCGAACAAGAAAAATAATGTATGGATTAGTAACTTATAAAAGAAGAATTTATGAATATTTTGATGAAAAATTACAAAAATGAGTTCGTGTTTGTTTAGTTGATGAATGACTAGAATTACCTAAATATAAAAGAATTGGTGAAGATGTTGAACAAACTATTATTGAATATTTTGCTGATGGAAAAAGATATCATGATATTTGTGCTATTTGTAAAAAAGCAGGTATTAGTGTTAGTACTATTCATAGAGTTTTTAAAAATTTAGAAGTAATTGAAGCAAATCCAGTAAAAGTAAAATTAGAAAAAAATCAACCTATTTTTGTAGCAATTGATGATGGACATCGAAAGTTTTGAGATTTTAAACGTAAAGGTATAAAACACTCTATGAGATTAATAACAACATATACAGATAATATTAATCATAAAGTACAAAATAAAAGAGTAAAAGCAATTATTAGACCAACAAGAACAGCAATTGGAGTTAAAAAAACTGCTGAATTTGTTAAAGAACATTGTCAAAAATTTTATGAAAATGTTGAACAAGCAAAAATAATTATTTGTGGAGATAGTGCTGGATGAATTAAAGATGTAGCAGATTATCTTGGTGCTGAGTTTGTTTTAGATAAATTCCATTTAATTAGAACATTATATCTTGGTATAATGGCGGGAAATAAAGGAAAATATTGAAGTGAATATAATAATTGTAAAGATTTCATTAATAATGGTCAATATGAACAATTAATTGATTATTTATATAAAGAATTAGATAATCATAAAAAGTTAAAAAAACAATATTTTAAAAATAATAAAAAAGGTATTGTTAATCAAGGTGCAAAGTGAAATATTGGTTGTTTTACTGAAACAAATATTTGACATGTTTTAAAAGAAATGATTGTTAATAGAACATATAGTATTTTTATTTATATAAAAATGGTTATTTTTAAATGTAATCAAATAAATTTAAAAACATAATTTTACTTATTTTAAAATAAAAAATTAAAAAAACTTATTAAATTAAAAGTTAATAAGAATTTTTGTTATATATTTATGTTAATTAAATTATTAAAATGTTTTTATAATTTATAAAATTCAGTATTTTAATTGTAATATTTTTAAATTAGTAGTAAGATAAATTTACAATTTCATAAAAATCCAAATTATTTCTTGTCTAAATTTATAATAAGACTATAACGATTTAATTTATTCCGGATTTTTGACAATCTCCCAAAATATTTTCATTATATTTATCAAATAAATTAATATTTTTTAAATTTATTTCTTGTTTATCTGTTACTAAAATTAAATCATAATTACCAGCATCAAACATTCCACTAATTTCAATCCGATTTAAATTATTAATCGTATTTTTGATTTGCAATTCAAATTTACTGTCATTGTCAATTTGTAATATTTCTTTATAAAATTCTAGTTTTGAAAATAATTGTGATTTATTTGAACCATATAAATTTAAAGCATTTTCAATTTTAACTTTATCAATAATTAATCTTGTAAAATATTTACCATATTCTCCATTACCTAATGTTCAATCAGCAGGAATTAATGAAGGAATATTATTGCTTTCTAGTTCATTAGTTATGGATAATCAATTAAATTGGTTATCATCTAATTTGAATAATTCATTTTGACTAATGTCATTGTTTTTTAATTTAATGTTATTCACATCTGTAAAATCAAAATATTCAGATTTTAATAATACTTTTGCATCTTTAAATTCTCAAACTTTTTCAGGTGTAGAATGTATAGGATTTGATTTTAATTCGAAGTAGTAAGGTAATAAAAGTTTATAATCATCATTCATTCCTTTATTTATAGACATTGTTGAATAAATATTACTAGATAACATAATCACTATTTGTTTAAATATTTTTATTTGTTCTAAACTTATATAATTTGGATAATCTAATTTTCATTGTTTAAATAAATTAGTTATAACATCTTCTGGTTTTTGACCTTCAAATTTTGCTCGCATTATATCTAAATCATTTGGAGATTTAGTTGAGTCCAATAATGCACCATCAAAGTTTCTATTATAAGTATATGTATAAGTTAACATATCTAATAATACTTTTTGTAAACTATCAATTGGTGGTCTATCTTTTATTTCTAATTCAACATCATGAAATTTATTTGTTGTAGAAATAAATAAATTATAGTTACCTGCTAAAAATCATGACTCTAATTTTGTATCTTTTAATTCTAGTTCATCAGATAAGGGTCATACTTTTGAATTTTTAGTAACATCATAACCAATTTTAGCATTTGTTACTCTTGCATTATTAATAATTTCTTTTCTTGTTTCAGTACCTCCACCAATAGCAATTAAATCTAAAACTGATTTTTCTTTTCCAATAAATTGTTTTGCTAAATTTCAAGGTAATATTTGTTCACTAAATCATTGTTGTAATATTCTAACTTTTGGTTGAGTTTCAATAGGCATTGATAATAGTGGAAATGCTATCTTATCTTTCACAAATAACTTTGGGTATACTTCCATATTGTCAACTTCACCAAGTACCTTTATATTGCCAAAAATCATGCTTCTAGGAGCTTTAATTTTTAAACCAATTACTTTGGTATCTTTATCTAATGGTTTTTGTAATTTAATAATGATTGGATAACCATCTCTTGTTTTAAAATCTTTAATTTTAATAATAGTTATACTTTTAGTGCTTCTAGTTTTTGGATTTTGATAAGGTTGTGAATAATTATTAATAATATATAAATTATCAATGTTATTTTCAGTTAATGGTTCATTAATAGATACTGCATATAATTTAAATTGATTTAATAAATTTATTTCTTGAAAAATTAAATTTTTAATATCAGTCATACTATATTCAATTGTATTATCATTAATGTTAGTACTTGCTCTTTGATTTAATTGCATAGTAAAATCAGATGTTTCAACTGCAATAGTTTTTAATACTTTATCAATATCAATAAAACCTATTTTAATAGTGTTTGCTGAAAATCTTAAACTATTATTTTCATTGTTTTTAAATAAACGTTCAATTTCATAAATATAAATTGTTCTTTTTTTAAATTCATCATATGCTCTATTAATGTCTGGGTCACTAGTAGCACGCATCATATTAGTAAAGTCATAAGGGATATTATCGATTAAATAATCATTTTCTATTTCTGCTTGATTAAGTTTAGTTTGTTTCTGTTTCTGAGGAAACTTCGTTTGTGGTTTGTTGTTGTTTTCCATTGTTATCTCCTATTAATTGGTTATTTTCGGGGTTAAATAATTTTAATTTAACTGTTAAATTATTAATTTTTTGTTCATCATTAATGTTAAATGTTTTACTATTTAATAAATCTTTATCCATACGTACTAATATTTGAATAAATTTAAGAATATCAATATTAAATTGTCATAATTTTTGTTCAATATAATTAATGGTTGAAATATTAACTGCTGTACTTTCGGGAACTGATTGTTGTGCTGATTTTTTTTGACTTGGAATGTGAATACCACAACGTTTAAATATTTCATTAACATTTCAATCGTATATATCGGTTAAATTTTTACCTTTAAAATTACTATTTGTCATATTGATATTTTCGTTTTGTTCATTATTATCTCCACCACTTTTAAATATGTAGTTTTTAGTAACCAAAGTTCTTACTGCTTCTTCTAATGCTGATTGAACATTACCATAAGTTTGACTAAATATAAATTTAGGTGAGTTTAAAATAGTATCTAAAACAATTTGTTCATAAATAACATCTAGTGCTTTAATTTTATCCATTACTTTTTCACAATCTGCTTGTTCATTTGCTTTATTTCTCATAATTGCTATTGGTATATAATTAATATTTAGTATTTGTTCTTGTTCTAAATTGGGATTATTAATGTATGATTTAAAATCTAATTTATTTTGTTTTTTAGTATCATTAATACTATAAATTGCACGATTAATTGTTACTTGTTCATTGTTTAATGTATAAACTTCAAATAATCTTACAGTTTGTGCATTTTGTTCATAATTATCATAAAAAATAGTACATTGAATTAATTTACCAGTAATATCATAAACTCTTTGTTGTATGTCAACTACTTGAAAATATAAATTATCATTTGCAATATAAATTAAATAACCACTAATTCCTAATTTACTTAATTTAAAAATAGAATTTCAATTTTTTCTATAAAATTCTTGTTGAATTAAATATTGTTTAATGGTTTCATTATTAATTTCTAATGGAGCATTATATAAATTAGCATTATTTTCTGCTACAAAATCAGTAAAATAAGTTTCATGGTTAAAATCATTAAAACCAAAATAATTTAAAATAGAAGCATGTGTACTTTTATTTTTATTAGTTAAAAATTTTAATTTTTCACTTTGATTATCATTAATATTGCTTTTATCTTTTCTTTTAAATAAACTTAACATAATATTCACCACCTTTCTTTAAAATATTTGATTAATTTTTAATATGATTTTTACAATAATAAATATAATTAAACCAGCAGTTGCAGATGATAGAATTACTCCTATTAAACCTAAAATAATTTTTATAATTTTAAAAAACATAATATTATTCCTGTAATTCTTCTAATTTTAAAATTTTTCCATATAAATGTGGATATGGTGCAGTAGTTAAAAATATACTATATATATTTAATTGTAATCAAATATAAATATAATCTTGTGTAATCATACAATTTAAATATTGTGTTGTATTAACATATATAAATTCTGTACATATTCAAGAAGATTTTGTATTATCATTTGTAGGAGTAAAATTATAATAAATACGATATCTTTTATTTTTAATAAAATTATGCTTAATAGTTTTATTATCTTCTTTTGTTCCAACTTCTTTTCATTGTGGAATATTTGGACTTGGTGTTGGATTATTTTTTAATTCAATATCTCAATTATTTTCTTCTATTTCATTTGTTTCTAAACTTTTTGAATTAATTTTAATTGGTTTATCTATATTAATTACACTTGGTGAAGTAATATCTAATGTATCACTAGTAATTTGATAAGTATTTTCTTTTAATTCCTCAAAATTAAATATAGCACCACCATCAATTTCACATTTAATAAATAAACTTCATTTATTAACCTTAGTATAATCAGCATTAAGAATTAAAGAAGCTTCTTTATTATCAATTTTACCAATAATAAGAGTTCACGTACCAGTTCCAACTGCTTGTGCTGATTTAAACAATAACATTAATGGATAACCATTTTGTAATGGTGCAAGTCTTTCTCATGTTATAAATACACGATATGTTTTACCAAGATTAATATCAAAATTACTTCATGTTCTATTATCAACTCTATTTCCTATTACAACTCAATTTTCTTTATCTTTCTTTTTATCAATATTAGTTTTATTTTCATTAATAGCCCCAGCAATAGTTTTATCAGTAGTTTTTAAATTAGGAATTTCTTGACTTAGAGCATTTATTTGAAATGCAATCGGAAATTGTGCTTTTGTATCTTCTAATTTTTTATCTACTTCTTCTTTTTTATAATAATCAGATAAATCTACTTTACCACCAGTAGCACTAATTTTATTATTTTCATCAATAGTTATATTAGTACCAGCAATTAATTTATCTTGTTTTTTATCTAATAAATTATTAGTTTCTAGTTTTGTATAGTAATCACGTTCAGTACTATCTTCTACTATAAATTCAGTTGGTGTACCTTTTCCAATATATTGATATATTTCTTGTATATCACCAATTAAATTAATTTTTCCACGTTCAGGATAAGAATTACCGCCACCACTAAATGTTTTATTTCTATTGTTATAGTAAATAGTTCCAATATTTAAAATATTTTTATTTTGTATTTGTTCTTTATAAGTCATGGAATCAACATTTAACAATTCAAATTCATGAAAAATATTATTTAAATAAATTTTAATTACTTTATAAAATTTCATAAAGTTATTTTCTGTTGAATATTGATAACTGATTTTAATAAAATATCATTTAAATGTTTCTATATTATTATTTTCAACTTTTTTTCATAAGGGACTAGTTTCAATATTAAATCAATTATTTTTAACATCATTAATATTTTCATTTGCTTTAATTAATTCATTATTTAATTTGGTAATTTCATTTTCATTTGTAGTAATTCGTTTTTGTTGTTTAGCAGAAAAATCACAAGTTGGTGCATGTGTATAATCACCAATTTGTGGATTATTTTGTAATGCTTCGGGTGGTAATGTTCCAATTTCATCAGGTCAATCTAAAATCATTGTTTCAGTTTCTTTATCATAATCTGTTGCAACATAACCTTTATTAACAAATTTACTAACAGGACCTCTGTATATTTCATTTTCATTATCATCAACTAAATCATCATATAATTTAATTTGTTTTGATAATGTAAATTCTTTTTGTTGTTCAATTAATTCATCAACTTGATTTCTAGTATAAAATGCTTTTAAGTCAATTTTTTCAACATCTATTTCATCATCATTATAACTTGAAAATATTTGTTTTAATTCTGTTAATCTTGCTCATATTTTCATTCTACTAGGTGCTAAATCTCAAACATTAATTGTAGGAGTACTATTTGCACTAAATTGACTACCATTATTAAATTGAATAGTAGCATCAACATTAAATTCAATTGGTGTACGATTAAATACTCAATGTTCAACCATTACATAAACCATATCTCTTAATGTTTCTTTAATTAACTCATCTTTAAAACTATCAAAAGGAAATTTAGATAAAATAAAATCAAGATAAGCATTAATATCATTTTGAGCACGAATAGCAAAAGTTTTAAATCAATCATTAACATTAGGTCATGTTTGTATATATTGCTGTGGTGTTTTTGTAATTATTCCAGTTAATGGATATCAGTTATTATAATTTTCAAGACTGACATCAGTTCAAAGTTTATTAATCATAATTTATCATTCCTTAAAAAATGCTTGTTTATAATGATGAGTATGTTTTTTTGTTTTTTTATGTGTTATATGTTCAATTTCTTTTTGTATTTTATTTTTGCCTTTTTTTAATTTTTTCTTACTTTTTGCTACAACTTGACTATATGCAAACTTTTCTAAATGATGTAATAATCCAGTACCAAATAAAGTATTTACTGAAAATTTTAAACCAACATTTTTAAATGATTTGTTAATATTTTCAATAGGATTATTAATAACATTTACTACTTTATGATAAGTTCTTATTATTCTAAATATTTCTCTATATACTTTAAAACTATCTCTAATTATTTGTTGCACCACTGGTGGAGCAAATGCTATTGCTTTTAATCATTTATTACGATTAATACCATAACCCATGTATCAACCACTATATCAACGATATCAATGAAATGGATGTATTTGAGTAACAAAAGTTTCTGCTTTAAGAATACTATCAACAACTGTAATTGGTTTATATTTAGGATTGCGATGATAAATAGTAATTGCACATTTATCTAATGATAAAGGTTGAATTTTACAACCCATAAATACTGGTGAATTTAATGGAATTAATTGTGCATGTTTAATTGCTCTTTTTTCTGCACTAGTAAATAAATCAGTTGCTTTTTGTTTTAATTTATTAATTTTTTCAAATGCTTGTTTTTCTAACTTTTCAAATTTTTCTTGTAATTTATATATACTTTCTCTTATTTTTTCAAAATATGGTGTATCTTTTCAAAATTTATTTAAACCTTTTTTTAAATAAAATCTAATATCAAAATATTTAAAACTTTGATTTGCTTTTAAAACAAGTTTATGAATAACATTATTTTTAAAATCAAATTTAATAGCATTAGCACGAATTTTTTGTAAATCCAAAATTAAAGTTTTTCCATATCTATTTTCTGTGTGTATTGTATGAACTAAATTTAATCAATCATGTTGGTTCATAGATAATACTTTTTTTAAATCAGTATTATATTTTTTTAAAAAATTATTTGCTTTTTCAATATCTTTGATTTTAAATTTAGGAGTTAATTGTGGACTTAATTTTATTAATGTATTTTGTAATAATAAGTAATCTTTTAACTCCTGTGCTTCTAGTTTTTGAAAATTATTTTTAAATTGTCTTTCTGCAACAAATCCTAAATTTTGAATTATTGTTTCACGATTAGGAGCAAAACTATAATTAAATAAGTAACGATTATTACCAATAATTTTATCTGTTAAAATTTCTTTTCCACCTACTTGACTAATAATTTCTTGTAAGTTTTTTACTTCTTTAATACCAACTTGTTCTAATGTTTTAGTTTTTTGTGCTAATTTAATAAATTTAGTTGTACGATAACCACGACTAATTTTATTCAGTCCAGCAAATGCAGGTAGTATATTAAAGAAAGTATTTAATTTTGTTACATTTCCTTTTAAATAATCATAAACTTGATTAATAGTAAAATCAGTTAAAAATTCTACACCAACAGCACTAATACTAGCAACTAAATCACTTGCACCTAATCCAAGGGCTACGCTTTCACTTAATCCACCAGTAAAAGGAGCAAGTGCTACTGCTATTACTTGTACACCAATCATTTCTAAAATTTCTCATCAAAAACTTTTATTTTCTTGTTGTTTACTTATTCTAGTATGTTTGGGTTTATTTATGTTTAAAAGTATTGCTGTATTAGTTGTACCGATTGGCATGGTATTAATTTCCTTTATTTAAGAGTTATTTTAATTTGATTTGTTGTTCCTTTATAATTTAAGTCATTAACATTTGCAGTAATAGTTATATATAAGTCACCGGCTTTTTGTTTTTGATTACTTACATTAGTTTTTCCTTGTGCATCACTAAAATATTTAATAGTTGGATTTGTTAAATTTGGATTTAATGATTTAAGTTCATTAGTACTTTTTATTTGTGTATTTAATTCACTATTATTGTTATTAACATTTGCAGTAATATCAATTGTTAAACTTGTAATTTTAGTTTTTAAATCAGTTTTTTCTGTTTTAATAACTCCACATAACATTCATCTTGATGTTGTTTCATTATTAGAAATATATGGTATTGCTTCTCCAACAACTTCACCACCAACTTTATATGCTCTTCCTGCTTTATCATCTTTAATAAAATCTACATAAATAACTGTATTTTCTATCATGTATCTTTTCATTGCTCTTGGTGTTGCTAAAATAAAGGTCATTAATTGTTGTTCATTTTTATCATTAGTAAAAACCATATAGTCATCAAGAACGATTTCACATAATACACCTTTTACATATAAATTATTTCCATTTAAACGTAATTGTTGTGCCAACTGATTATCAGTAATTAAACCTTTATTATCTGCTAAATAAACTAAACTATCATAAAGACCATTAGTAATAAAAAATTTACTATTTGCAATATTTCTAAATTGAAACAAAGTATTTCAAGCAGATAACATTGATTTTAAATAGCCTACTGGTGTTGTATCTTCAATATCGATTTTAGTAGCAAATTTTGCAATTGCTTGTGTATCATCAATTGCCAATTTATCTGCTAAATCATTTGCAACTTCATATTGCATACTATCTAATAAATTTTGACCATTATTTGCTTTTAAATCTACATCTGCAATAATTTCTCCTGCAAGATATTTTTTAGTTATTTTTTTACTAATTTTATCTGTATCAACATATGGTAATTCATATCTTTTACTTTTATCATCTCAAGCAATAATTTTTACTTCTGGTTTTTTTGGTTTTTTAACAATAAACTCAATATTTACTGAGTCAACAATTTCAGTAGGGAAAAAGTTTGCCCATGGACTATTTGAAATTTTAAAAAACTCTATAAATTCTGGTGCTTCTACTAATCTCTCTGTATTGTCTAAATTTTGATTAAATGGTACTGACATTTTATTTCTTCCTTTCGTTTATAAATAATTTTTCTTTTTATAATTAATGCTGAGTTATACTTGTAAGTGCAAGTAAATAAAATTGCAAAAAATTCTCATATAAAAATTTCATAATGCTAAATTTAGTTTAGAAAAAAGTAAGGAGTTTTTATATGAGTTATAAACATCTTGGCATAGATGAAAGAATTTATATTGAGAATCAATTGAAATTTAAATTTAAAATTAGTGAAATAGCTAAAAATCTTAATCGAAGTATTAGTACTATTATTCGAGAAATTAATAGAAATAAAGATAATAATCATTATTTTTCATTAATTGCACAAAATAAAGCTGAAAATCGAAAACAATCACATATTAGTTTTCATAAGTTTAAAAATAAGAATTTAGTAAAATATGTACAACAAAAATTACTATTAGGTTGATCACCTGAACAAATTTATGGCAGAATTAAAAATTTTCATAAAGAATGAGTTATTAGTTTTAAAACAATTTATACTTGAATTTATTTTGGAATGCTTGATAAAGTTACTAGTAAAAATTTAAGAAGAAAAGGTAAAAAACGAAAATCTAAAGAAAATCGTGGCAAGTTTAATGGTAAATCAATTAAAGAACGAGATATAAATGTTAATGATCGTATAACACTTGGTCATTGAGAAGGAGATACTATAGTATCATCACGAGGTAAAAGCAAATCATGTTTAATAACTTTAGTTGAAAGAGTATCACGATTTACTTTAGCAATATTAGTTAAAAACAGAACTACTAAAGTTATTAATAAAAATGTCAGTTATTATTTATCAATTCTTCCTAAAAACATTGTTAAAACTATTACTTTTGATCGTGGCAAAGAATTTTCAAATTGACAACAACTTGAAAAAAATTTAGATGTAAAAATTTATTTTGCCAATCCATATTCACCTTGACAAAGAGGTACTAATGAAAATACTAATGGTTTAATTAGAGAAAAATTTCCTAAAAAATTTATTTTTTCAAAAACTAATAAAAATGAAGTTCATAAATTTATATTGTCTTTAAATCAAAAACCGAGAAAAATACTAAATTATCTTTCACCAATCGAATATTTGGATAGAAAAATAATTTAGTTGCACTTACCTTTACAATTTAGCTTATAATATATTTTAATTATTAGTGTGTTAATAAACTATAAGAGTATATTTTTAAAAATATTAAGTTTTTATTTTTTAAAAACATAATTATTAATAATATATCCAACTCCATGTTCATCATTATTTGGAGCAATAGTTTTACCATATGGTTTTAAAGCAATATTAGCATTTTCCATTACTATTGGATGACCAGATACTTCAAACATTGGTAAATCATTAAATCCATCACCAATCGTTAATGCATCTTTAGTGTCAATATTTAAATGATTACATAATCATTGTAGTGCTGAACCTTTATTAATGTTTTTATTACCAATTGAAAAAACATTTGTATGATATTGAACAATTGTTAAATCCGGAAAGTTAGTTTCAAAATTATTAATGAATTTTGTAATTTCATTAGCCTTTCAATATTTTTCTAAAATAACCATTACTTTTGAAATTGGCATTTTAATATCAGTACTATTAGTTAACTTAATAATTTTAATTTGCAGATTTTCAACTCATGTACTTCAACTATTAGCCGCATGGTTAACATACAAAGTATCAATACTATTAAAATGTAAAATCATTTGTTTATTATATTTGGTTAATCATTCATAAAGTTTAATTGTTGTTTCTGAATTTAATTGTTGTAAATAAATTCATTTTTGTTTAGTATATGATCAAATTTCAGCGCCATCATTACCAATAATATAACCATCATATTTTTCAGCATTAATCATTTTACCAACACGAATAGCATTTTCACCATATCTACCTGTATTAATTACAACTTTAATATTATTTTTTTGAGCTTTTAAACAAGCATTAAGATTAATTTCACTTAAGGCACTGCCACTATCAAATAAAGTACCATCTACATCAGTAAAAATTATTTTTACCATCAATCATTTCCTGCTTTCTTTTTTCTATTATTTTATTAATATTATAAAGATAAAATAATAAAATACTATATATTTCCATAGAAAATTGGGCGGTTGTCAAAGTTACGAAATAATTTATTATCATATTAGTAACTTATTTCCAAAAATGAATTATTTGAAAAATAATGAAAATTAGACAAAATTACTCTCTTTTCTTAAAACATTAAATTTATATTTTATATTCGACGTATTTAAAAAAAATAAAATATACATTTTGTAAGTTAAATTAAAATTATCAACAAGGAAAAAGACAAGAAATAATCTTGTCTTTTTTTGTAATTGTAAAATTTTAAAATTTTTAATAACAATCTTTAACACTATTATCAACACGTGTTAGGGAACTAAAAAAGTGAACTACAACACAGTTGTTAAAAATAGTAGCTAAAACATGTGGACTTGCATGGATAAATAAAAAGTGGAGTGATACCTAATAAAATATACTAACCATTAATGGTAATTCTTGGGGTGGGAGCGAATTGGAAACTAGTATATATAGACCTGTTGTAGGGACCCATTGTATTAATTCTATTCTTTATTTAACCAACCTTGCCACTCCCCAGTGAGCAAGTGTTGGTTTTATTTTTTATTTTTTTTGAAAAATTTTTTTGGGCGAGAAAATAAATTTCAAACTTGTAAAAAAAATTGAGCGGTGCCGGTTCAATTAAAATATTAATTTATTAAACATAAATTAAATAAATATTGAATCGAATGCCTCAATGTTTTTTAAAATTTCACAATTTATTTTTGAGCCCAGTTTT
This sequence comes from Spiroplasma endosymbiont of Andrena trimmerana, assembly GCF_964019575.1. Taxonomy (NCBI): domain Bacteria; kingdom Bacillati; phylum Mycoplasmatota; class Mollicutes; order Entomoplasmatales; family Spiroplasmataceae; genus Spiroplasma; species Spiroplasma endosymbiont of Andrena trimmerana. The sequence goes on along the minus strand of NZ_OZ026455.1, from coordinate 1,584,154 downwards.
CATGGAATGAATAAAACGAATAGTAGTAGTATTAATAATCTAAACATCAAAATATATGTTCTTTATGCTAGAAGCAACAGAACATATTAGGAAAGGATTATTATGCAAATAGAATTTAAAAAAGAACAAATTGTTAAAGATAAACCACAATCTATTCTTATTGATTATGGTGAATATAAATTACAATGTCCAAAATGAATGGTTAAAAATAATAGTTTTATTGCTGATGATAAATATACATATTGAGTTTTTAATTTAGAAAATATTAAAAGAGAATTAAGTGGTAATGAATTAATAAAATTATTAGAACCATATATTAAAGACCAAAAAATAACTGTTAATAAACCAACTGCTCCAAAAGAATATTATCTTAATGATATAAAACTTGAACCATTAAAATTTTATGAACAGCATAATAGTTGATTTATCGGTGAAATAACAGATAACAAAACTAAAATTACTAATCCTTGTTTTAAATATAACATTACGTGAGAAGAAAACAGAAAAGGTTTTAAAATAAATAATCCATATAAACATGATGATTTACCAATTAATTATTTAGTTACTTCTTATAAGGAAATTTCAACTCATAATGAAAAAGTATTTTTGTTGAACATGTAAACAACATAAATTAGATTATTTATTCTTTAATACTAATGATATAAAAACAAGAAAATATTTTTTAAGAGATAAAAATAGTAAAGCAATTTGTTATGACTGTATTTTAAATATTAGGTTAAGTAGGAGGTATAAATATGAATAAAGAAAAACCATTTTCTTATAAAGACCAAGAAATTATTAATGAATATAAAGAAAAATTAATTACATATTTAGAAAATAAAATTAAAAATGATGGATATAGAAGTGCAAATAATGATTCAATATATTATTCATTAATTCAAAAAATAAATAATGGTGAGTTTGATTAATAATGCAATATGACTTAATTATTGGAATTGACCCCGCTGGAATTGTTATATATTCACATGAAACTAATAATATTACTTTTAATGAAACATTCAAAACTAAAACAGTTTTAGAAAGGCTAAATTGTAAAGGTAAGTGCAACTAAATTATTTTTCTATCCAAATATTCGATTGGTGAAAGATAATTTAGTATTTTTCTCGGTTTTTGATTTAAAGACAATATAAATTTATGAACTTCATTTTTATTAGTTTTTGAAAAAATAAATTTTTTAGGAAATTTTTCTCTAATTAAACCATTAGTATTTTCATTAGTACCTCTTTGTCAAGGTGAATATGGATTGGCAAAATAAATTTTTACATCTAAATTTTTTTCAAGTTGTTGTCAATTTGAAAATTCTTTGCCACGATCAAAAGTAATAGTTTTAACAATGTTTTTAGGAAGAATTGATAAATAATAACTGACATTTTTATTAATAACTTTAGTAGTTCTGTTTTTAACTAATATTGCTAAAGTAAATCGTGATACTCTTTCAACTAAAGTTATTAAACATGATTTGCTTTTACCTCGTGATGATACTATAGTATCTCCTTCTCAATGACCAAGTGTTATACGATCATTAACATTTATATCTCGTTCTTTAATTGATTTACCATTAAACTTGCCACGATTTTCTTTAGATTTTCGTTTTTTACCTTTTCTTCTTAAATTTTTACTAGTAACTTTATCAAGCATTCCAAAATAAATTCAAGTATAAATTGTTTTAAAACTAATAACTCATTCTTTATGAAAATTTTTAATTCTGCCATAAATTTGTTCAGGTGATCAACCTAATAGTAATTTTTGTTGTACATATTTTACTAAATTCTTATTTTTAAACTTATGAAAACTAATATGTGATTGTTTTCGATTTTCAGCTTTATTTTGTGCAATTAATGAAAAATAATGATTATTATCTTTATTTCTATTAATTTCTCGAATAATAGTACTAATACTTCGATTAAGATTTTTAGCTATTTCACTAATTTTAAATTTAAATTTCAATTGATTCTCAATATAAATTCTTTCATCTATGCCAAGATGTTTATAACTCATATAAAAACTCCTTACTTTTTTCTAAACTAAATTTAGCATTATGAAATTTTTATATGAGAATTTTTTGCAATTTTATTTACTTGCACTTACAAGTATAACTCAGCAAAGTAAAAATATATATAAAGAATATTTTAAATTAATTAAAAAACAATTTATTAATCAAAAAATATTAGTTATTGTAGAAAATTTCTTTTTAAGCTCAAAACAATTATTAACTAATCCATTAGCAACACCTAAGATTATTGGTGCATTAATGGTATTAGTACAAGATGTTATGAATTGAGATTATTTAGAAAGTGAACCAAAAAATAAAACTAAAATAGAAAATTATAAAGGAAATATAAAATTAACAAAACATGAACAAGATGCATATAAGCATATTCAATATTATTTAAGGAAATTATAAACATGAAAGATAAAGCAAATTATGTCAAATTAACAGTAAAACTGAGTAACACTATTGAAGCAAAATATTACGAAAAAGGTAATAAAGAATTATATTATAGTGTTCGTGGACAATGAAATGGTTTAAACTATGTTACTTTAATTTTTAACAACCCAAAATTTTATAGACGATGTATTTTATTAAACAAAAATGATGAAATTTTAGTAACTGGTGAAATCTTTAATAATTGAAATATGAATATAAATCGTGCATTTTGTTCAATTAATGTTAAATGATTTAAAAAATGAAAAGAGTAAAAAATGATATTATGAAAAATTTTATTAATAGTACCAATATTAATAACAATTATAACATTAATAATATTTTTAATATTTATTATTAAAGAATTAAAAAATGAATATAAAGTATTGAAAATATTAAGTGAAATTTCTAATCAAATTGAAAATAAGGATAATAAATAATAAATAATGAATAATCATGAAAATTGTATTAATAAAGAAAAAATAATTAAGATTATTGAAGACCGTATAATATGACTTAAAAATGAAATAACTAATGTTAAATCTTTTAAACAAATAGAATTTTATATATGAGAAGAAATATGTTTAAAAGATTTTTTAATTAAAATAAAAAACAAAAATATTGAAATTGGTGAATTTGATAATGAATAAAGAAAAATTACTTAAATATATGAAAGATATAATTAAATGAACTAAAAAAATTAATTATACAAACTCTCATTTTGACAAAAATATTTTAAATTTATTAATTGAAAAAATAGAAAAAGGTGAATTTGACTAATGATTATCTTACCTACTTTGTTTGAAAATAAAGATGAAATTGAAATATTATCACCATTTCCAAAAGAAATTCATACAAGTAATGATATTAGAGCAATTATTTTAAGACAATACCCAAATGTTAAATCAAAACACATAATTGTTTCTGACCCCGAAAGTAATGTTGCATTAATAGTTGGTGATAATGATGTTTATCAAGGTTGAATTAAAGTAACAGTTAAAAAATTAGAAATTAAAGGAGAATAGAAAATGCCAAGTATAGAAAATCAATCAAATTATACTTTAACTAAATTAATTAGAACTGGAATAAGTCCAATTTGTGCAATGATTGGTACAAGTGCTTATTATGGTCAAGTAATAGATAATCCATTATTAGGTTCAATTAATAGTTTATTATTTGGTAAAAAATTAGGTTTAGATATTTGAAATTTAAATCAAAGACCAAATACAAAAACTAAATTAATTAATAGTAGTAAAAAAATACTATTAGGTTTAGGAATAATTGGTTTAGCAAATTATAGTAAATGAACTGAAAATAATATTAATCCTATTATTCCAACAACACCAACTCCAATAACTACTACAACTACAACTGAGGGTCCTCCATGATTATTATTAAATAAGCAAGAAAATCAGTCATTAATGGATTGAGATACTTATATTTCATTAAATGCTTATGGTATATCAAATCTTATTAATGGATTAACGGAGTTAGTACCTAATAAATTTGAAACAATAAGAAAGATTTGTAATATGGCTACTGGTGGATGTTTAATATCAAGTGGTGTTGCTATGGGTATTAATAATGATTTTAATAATGCTTATGCAGTACCTACCATAATTGCTGGTGCAAGTGAAATTATCCATAATTTAATACCTATGGAAACTACAAATCATAATGAAGAAATGCAAGAAACATCATTTAATGATGAAACTGCAAGATTAATTAATGACAATAGATTTACTATTAATAGTGAAACTGCAAGTCAATATTATGGTAGTGATAATATGAGCGAAGTACCATTAAATAATGATAATGCTTCATTAAATTGAGATTACAATCACATGAGTTTATAAGGGAGGTGAAAAGCAATGAATAAAGAAAAAATTATTGAATATTATAATAATGAAATTCAGACATATAAAGAAAGATTGGAACAATTAAATAAAGAAATATCTGTATTAGTAAAAATTATAAGTAATTCACAGTCAATGATTGAAAGAATTAATGGTGGTCAATTTGATGAATAATTAAAAATTAAAAATAAATAGTTGAAAGGAAAATATTGAAATGAAAGAATTTTTACATGAATTAATAATTATTGGAACAAGTGTTGGAACATTAATTTGCAGAGAAATTATTGTTTTATTAAAAAGATTTATCACAACTCCAAAACATGTTAGAGCAAATAACAAAATTATAAAACATCAAAAAAAATTAGCAAAATTAAATGAAAAAATTAATAAAGGAGAAAAATAATATGACAAAAATTGAATTTAATGAAAAATATAGAAAACAAGATATCAGTATTGATAGAGATTTTGATTTACATATTGATAATTGTTTTAAATTTTCTGATATCAATACATTAGAAAATGCTGTTAATGATTATAAAAAACTAATAAGTGAAATGCCACAATTAGTTAAAGATTGATTACTGGGATAAGATTAGGAGAATGTTAAATGTTAGAAAATGAAGATAATGTTCAACAAACAACTGAACCTTTAACTGAAAATAATGCTCAACAAGAAATAGAAAATAAAGTTAATGAAGCAGAAAATAAGTTAAATAAACTTAATCAAGAAATTAAAGAAAAAGAAATGATTAATATATTTAAAAAATATCAAGTTAAAACTGAATTTTATGATTATTTAAAATTTAAAACTAATAATTTAGAAAATTCAAAAATTGAAGAAACTATTAAAAAAATGATTAAAGAACAACCAGTATTTAAAGAAACAATTAATACAGGTGGCAATAAACAAATAATTATTAATAATAAACCAAATGATAAAGAAAATTTTTTAATTAGCTAAATTGTAAAGGTAAGTGCAACTAAATTATTTTTCTATCCAAATATTCGATTGGTGAAAGATAATTTAGTATTTTTCTCGGTTTTTGATTTAAAGACAATATAAATTTATGAACTTCATTTTTATTAGTTTTTGAAAAAATAAATTTTTTAGGAAATTTTTCTCTAATTAAACCATTAGTATTTTCATTAGTACCTCTTTGTCAAGGTGAATATGGATTGGCAAAATAAATTTTTACATCTAAATTTTTTTCAAGTTGTTGTCAATTTGAAAATTCTTTGCCACGATCAAAAGTAATAGTTTTAACAATGTTTTTAGGAAGAATTGATAAATAATAACTGACATTTTTATTAATAACTTTAGTAGTTCTGTTTTTAACTAATATTGCTAAAGTAAATCGTGATACTCTTTCAACTAAAGTTATTAAACATGATTTGCTTTTACCTCGTGATGATACTATAGTATCTCCTTCTCAATGATCAAGTGTTATACGATCATTAACATTTATATCTCGTTCTTTAATTGATTTACCATTAAACTTGCCACGATTTTCTTTAGATTTTCGTTTTTTACCTTTTCTTCTTAAATTTTTACTAGTAACTTTATCAAGCATTCCAAAATAAATTCAAGTATAAATTGTTTTAAAACTAATAACTCATTCTTTATGAAAATTTTTAATTCTGCCATAAATTTGTTCAGGTGATCAACCTAATAGTAATTTTTGTTGTACATATTTTACTAAATTCTTATTTTTAAACTTATGAAAACTAATATGTGATTGTTTTCGATTTTCAGCTTTATTTTGTGCAATTAATGAAAAATAATGATTATTATCTTTATTTCTATTAATTTCTCGAATAATAGTACTAATACTTCGATTAAGATTTTTAGCTATTTCACTAATTTTAAATTTAAATTTCAATTGATTCTCAATATAAATTCTTTCATCTATGCCAAGATGTTTATAACTCATATAAAAACTCCTTACTTTTTTCTAAACTAAATTTAGCATTATGAAATTTTTATATGAGAATTTTTTGCAATTTTATTTACTTGCACTTACAAGTATAACTCAGCACTCATATAAAAACTCCTTACTTTTTTCTAAACTAAATTTAGCATTATGAAATTTTTATATGAGAATTTTTTGCAATTTTATTTACTTGCACTTACAAGTATAACTCAGCAATTAATATAGTATAAAGTGTACTATATGAAATTTTAATTTTTTCTTCATTGTTTAATTTCTCATGGAAATGTTGAAAATTAAAATTATAATATTTGGTTTTATATAAATTTATAATCTTAATTTTGATTTCAAAATTTGTTGTTTTATTAGAAATTTTATTTCGGGATTTATGAATAAAACCAACTTTACCTTCTCTATTGAAAATTTGAATTAATTGGTTAATTCTTCTAATAGTTAGGTTAAGTTTATTCTTAGCTTGATGTTTAGATAATTTATTAATAATAATGTCATTTATAATATTAAACTTATATTTTTCTTTCATAGTCATGCTTCTTTCCATATTTATCACCAAGTATATTTAACTTTACTTTTGGGAAATTTTCACTCGATAACTAATAGGAAATTATCACTAAATAATGACAAAGTAAGTATTATTGTGACTAATATTTTTGAAGTGTTAAGATTAACTTACAATTGCATATTGAAGTCTAAATTATTCTCGTCTAAACTTATAATTTAAAGACAAATTTGAATATTATTGACAACATCGGTATGCTCCCAAATAGAGTGCTTGGATTTGTACTTTAGTAAATGATGGAATTTGAATTGGAATTAATGATCGTATTTGTTTAATTGTGAGTGCTTGTATTTGTTTACTTGTAAAAGATGTTATTTGTTTTATTGAGAAATATGGAATTTGTTCTTGTGTAAATGCTTGTATTTGTTTTTCTGTAAATGAAATTATCTGTTTTTCAGTAAATACTTTTATTTGTTCTTGTGTAAAACTTTGCATTTGTTCTTGTGTAAATGCTTGTATTTGTTTTTCTGTAAATACTTTTATTTGTTCTTTTGTAAACGCTTGTATTTGTTCTGTTGTAAATGCTTGAATTTGATTTTCTGTGAAATATGGTATTTGTTCAGTAGTGAATGTTGTTATTTGTTTTTCAGTAAAAGTTACTATTTGTTCTTTTGTAAAACTTTTAATTTCATCTTTTTTAAATAGTGGAATAGGTATTTCTTTATGATTTAAAATATAATCAGTGTGTTCTTTATTAACGTAGTTTATTAGACAACATGTTTTAAGAATTTTTTCAAATTCTGGTTTATTATTTATTATTTTTCTTGTTTCATTTAATTGTTTACCTATAAAATTTAAAGGTTCTTCATTGTAGGGTTTTAATTTTCTAACTTCAAACTCTTCTTGATAAATATTGTGATAGTCTTGTAAGTCACTTGAATCCATAATTCTTGCTTGTCCAATAATATATTTTAAAGGGTTACTATCAAAAAACATAGATTCAGCGGCAAATCCAGCTAAATCAATTCGTAATAAGGTATATAAGTCATTATCACTTATATTTTTAATTTGATTTAAAGGTATAAACTGATCAGATATTGTTCTTCCAAGGTATTGGAAATCTGAAGTGATAGATTCTAACTTTTGAAATTTGTTTTTAAATTTAGAATCTAAAATAATTGTTGTATGTCCTGCTTCATGAATACAAGTAATGTCTTGATCATTAGATTGTGTACAATCTGCAATAGATATATTTTTAGGTTTTCAATCTTTAATAGTTTCTTTATTATAAATTGTTTTAGCATTAGTATTTTGTAGTTGATTATTAAAAACTGGTGTGATTAATAATCATAGTTTAAATCAATAGTTTGGATTAAAATATTTCATAATTTTTGTACTCTTTCTTTTAAAAAAATAAAAAACCCACATACTTTAAAAATAAAGTAATGAGTTAAAACTATAAGTTTAGTTTATGATTATTTTTATAACAAATTTTATAATTTTTGCATACAATATGATTTATTTTTTGATTTAGAACTTTAATGTTTTATATTAATTTAAAAAGTTAAATATGATTGTAAATAAAAGGGCTAAAATTGAAATAAATATTGAAATAAATCATGATCAATTTCTTTTTCATCAATTAGAATTTTTATATTTATAACCTTTAGTAGTAATTTCAGTTTCAGTTTCAACATATTTTATTGTAATTTCATGATTTCCTTTAAATAATAGTTCTTTTATTAAAGAATCTGATGAATTTCTAAAAGTAAAACGTAATTTTTCATTTAAAGAAACTTCTTTATTTAAAGTATCTTTATCTATTCATCAATATCCAACATCGTTAAATTCTTCTCAATCTTTTTCAAAGGAAGAAATATTGAAATTATTTTTTACTATTTTTGAGGTTCAAACTTTTACAACGTAAATATTATTTTTTGATATTAAATTATTTTTTAAAAGAAATAAGTTTTGATTAATTTTATTAATAAACTCATTAGTTTTTAAATTATATTCAGTGTTAATATTTATATATTTTTTACTTAAAATATAATCTCAAGCAAAATTATTCATTCCTTTTATTCAATCATCATATAATTTTTGTATATTAACTTCTATTTTAAAAATAATAGTATTATTTTCATTATGTATTTGATAATCTGAATAATTTTCTGGTTTTAAAAAATGTAAAGGACTATCAAAATAAACACTATTTGTTGAAATAGTTTCTTTTAAAAACTTAAATTTTAATAATTCTAAATTATTTTTTTCAATATTATTTAATCTTTTTTTAATCCAATTTTTCTTTAACATTTAATTTTCCAATTTAATTATATTTATTATTTAATTGATAGCAAATCATTAAATTTTCTAATAACATGGCAATAGTCATTGGTCCAACACCACCAGGCACAGGAGTAATTGCTGAAGCGGTATTTTTCATTATTTCAAAATTAATATCACCAACAACTTTTTTTTCTTTACCTTGATAATTAATTGCTACATCAATAATAACAACATCACGTTTAACTTGACTACTATTAATAATATTATAAACACCAGTAGCACTACAAATGATATCAGCTTCTTTAGTATAAAGAGTTAAGTCTTTAGTTAATTTATGAACAATGCTAACAGTTGCTCCCATATTAGTTAATGATAAAGCCAATGGTTTACCAACAATATTACTATCGTTAATGATAGTAATATTTTGTTTAGAAATGGGAATTTGATAGTGATTTAGTAATTTTAAAATACCTTTTACTGTACAAGGCAACATTGCTTTTTTATCACCTTGTAATAATCTTCCGGCATTAATATTTGTTAAACCATCAACATCTTTATTAATAGTAATGCTATTAATAATTGCTAATGTATCTAAATGTTTTGGTAGTGGTAATTGTACTAAAATTCCATCAATATTATTATCACTATTTAATTGTTCAATTTTATTAATTATTTCTTTTTGTGTTACTGTTGTTGTTAGTGAAAATACTTGTCCATCAATACCACATTCTTGACATGCTTTAATTTTAGTTCGTACGTACATTTGTGATGCTAAATCTTCACCAATAATTATTACTGCTAGTTTAGGTTTACGATTAGTAATAGTTGTTACTTGTGCTTTAATTTTTGCTTTAATTTGCTGGGCAATTATTTTACCATCTAAAATTTTTATCATATGTGTTCACCGTTTCTTAATTTATCCAATTAATACGTTTTCTTCAACTCTACTTATCGTTGGTTTTGATTTACGATCACTTCAAGCAAGAACAGTAGTTGATACTCCTAATTGTCCCACAAACATGACAAAAATTAAACTAAGTTGACTAAAAATACCTAATTTGGAATTATCAAATAATGAAAGTCCTGTTGTTCCAAAAGCACTTGAAACATCAAAAATTACTTGTGCAAAGGTCATATCAGAATTATCTATTATAAAAACATTTTCAATTGTGATAATCATTACTGATACAAAAACTAAAATAAAACCAAGTGTGCCGACTATAAATGACATACGAACAGTTTGATTAGGAATTTTACGCTTGAATACAAAAACATCATTACGGCCACGGGCAATATTAAAAATTGTTAAAAGAATGATTGCTAAAGTTGTCGTTCTAATTCCTCCGGCAGTACTTGCTGGTGAAGAACCAATTCACATCATTAATGATTGGATCATTTGTGAGGCAAGGTGAAATTTATTTAAGTCAACTGTATAGTATCCAGCATTTCTTGTTGACATTGTATTAAAAAAAACAGCCATAATTGCATCAGATGTCGATAAATTTTTAAAAATGGGCTCTTGCCTTGATGGAGTTATGACATTACGTGAAAAATATTCAATAAACATAACACTACTAACACCCAATATCGCAACTAAAAAATATGTTATTAATGTTAGTTTAGTAAATAAACTAAATCTAAATTTTTTACCATGAGTTTTATTTTTAATTCAATGATATAAATCATAATAAACAGGAAAACCAATACCACCAATTACAAATTCAATAATAAAAATTCACTGCACAAAATAATCACTCTGAAAAGGTTCTAATGAAGTTATACCAACTATATCAAAACCAGCATTATTAACAGCAGAAATCGAGTGGAAAATTCCCGATCATAATGCTAATAGTATGTGATTATAGTAACCTGTATTATTGTTTAGACCATATTCTATTCCTGAGATAGGCACAAAATAAAAATATAAAAATAAAACAATTGCTCCCAAAAATTCAGTAATTGTCATAACAATAATCCCAATTTTTAATACATCAATAGTCGTTCCTAATTTATTAGAGCCACGTTCACCTTGCATTAGTAATCTTTCTCTTAAACTAGTATGTCGATTAAATACAAATAAGGATAATATTGCTAGTTTAACTGTAATTAAACCAATACCACCAAATTTAATTAAAATTAAAATAATAAATTGCCCAAAGAAAGTAAAGTCATTAGCAGTGCTTTTTACTGTTAAACCAGTATCAGAAAACGCACTACTAGCAGTAAAAAGGGCAGGCAAAAAGTTTCATTGTCCTTTTGTTGTGGCAATTGGTGTCATTAAAAGTATTGTTCCAACTAATAAAGTGAAAAAATATAAATTAAACATTTGTCGGGGACGAGTTTTACCAACAAAAATAATTTTAAAAATATTTTTTACACTACGATAATTAACCTTAGATAGCATCAAAAAACTCCTAAAATAACATTTTCTTTTATTATTATACTATACTATAGTCATTTCTATTAAATATTAGTTTTAAATTTAAAATACCAATATTTTAAGAATTAGTTTATAATTTAGTATAATATAACATATTTAAGTAAATATTATTTAAGGAAGAAGGATTTAAATAGATGTCTTCATCAGAAAATGATTTTTGTGTCATTGGTTTAGGTAAATTCGGAATTTCAGTTGTTAAAACTTTAGAAGAATTAGGTAAAGTTACATTAGCTATTGATAAAAGAGAAGACCGTTGTCAATTAGTTTCATCAATAGCTTCTGAAACTTTAATTTTAGATTCAACTAATCGTGATGCATTAGATGATGCCGGAATTCACAAAGTGCAAAATATTATTATTGCTATTGGTTCTGATTTAGCAGCTTCAATTGTTACTGCTGTTCATGTTTTAGCAATTCATCGTGAACACAATACATTATCATCACTTAATCTTATTGCTAAAGCTGTTGATAGTACTCACCAACTAATTTTAGAAGCAATTGGTATTACTAATATTATTTTATCTGAAACAGAAGCTGGTAAGAAAGCTGCATATCGTGCTATTTGAAAATTAGGAGTAGATTTAACTACAGTTGATGAAAAGTACTCAATAGCTAATGTAATTGTTAAAAATACTAAGTTTACAAATAAAAAACTAGAAACTTTAAAAATTCCTAGCAATTATAAAATTAACTTAGTTGCAATTAAACGTCATGGTAAAGTTATTATTCCTAGTAGAAATGAAATATTAATGTTAAATGATGAACTATTATTTATTAGTTCTAATGAAAATATTAATTCTGTTTGTAATGATTTTTCAATTGGTGATACTAATAAAATATTTGAGCCTACTATTATTAAAGCGGTAAAGAAAAAGCGTTCATTTTGAAATTGATTCAGAAGAAATAAGAAAAAGAAAAAAAATAAAAAATTAAAGAAAAAGGAAGTTAAGAAAGAAAAAAACACTAATAAAAAAAATTAATTATAAGAAAATTGTTTTTTATTTTTAGAAATATTAATGTATTATCATTGTAATAAAATTTATATATTTTAATTTAAATATAAGTTTTTAACCGATTGCTTTATTTTTTAAAGTAAATAGGTTTTTTATTTTTTGAAAGGAAAATATTATGTATACAATGGAAAAAAATAAGAAAGTACTAATTAAAAAAATAGAACAAATTTTTGAAATAATTCAAATTAATCAAAAAAAATTTCAGCAAAGAAAGAATACGGAAACATAACCAAAAACCTGAGGTTGGAACTAAAAAATTAAAATATGATCAAAGGCCTGAAGTGAAAGCAAGAAAACGAGAATATAATCAAAAGTCAGAAGTGAAAGCAAGAAAACGAGAATATTATTACAGATGATGTCAAAAAAATAAAGAAAAAATGAGAGAACATATTCAAATTCCTATAGAGTGAGATGATACTCAAATTTGCAAAAATTCAAAAGACATTAAAACAAAATATGCGACAGTAATAGTAAAGCAAAAAGTTGATGATAAGATAATGCTTTCTAACATCGTACCAATGCCAGTAACTCAAAGTAATGAAGAACAAGAAATAGTACACAAGGCAGATATATTTAACGTTAAAGATTTATCTAATGGTATTAATAACATTGAAACTAATATGTTTGAAAGACCAGAGGTACCTAAAACGCCCGAGATTATTGATATCATTTTAGACATGTCAGAAAATAAGATATTTTCTAATGTCAATGGTAAAGTAATTAGTAATAGTATTTAAAAGGAAAAAATATCAAAAGTATAAGTAAATTCTATTAATATTTAATAATTTACTAAATTAAGGAAAATTTATTTATTTGCTAAATTGTAAAGGTAAGTGCAACTAAATTATTTTTCTATCCAAATATTCGATTGGTGAAAGATAATTTAGTATTTTTCTCGGTTTTTGATTTAAAGACAATATAAATTTATGAACTTCATTTTTATTAGTTTTTGAAAAAATAAATTTTTTAGGAAATTTTTCTCTAATTAAACCATTAGTATTTTCATTAGTACCTCTTTGTCAAGGTGAATATGGATTGGCAAAATAAATTTTTACATCTAAATTTTTTTCAAGTTGTTGTCAATTTGAAAATTCTTTGCCACGATCAAAAGTAATAGTTTTAACAATGTTTTTAGGAAGAATTGATAAATAATAACTGACATTTTTATTAATAACTTTAGTAGTTCTGTTTTTAACTAATATTGCTAAAGTAAATCGTGATACTCTTTCAACTAAAGTTATTAAACATGATTTGCTTTTACCTCGTGATGATACTATAGTATCTCCTTCTCAATGACCAAGTGTTATACGATCATTAACATTTATATCTCGTTCTTTAATTGATTTACCATTAAACTTGCCACGATTTTCTTTAGATTTTCGTTTTTTACCTTTTCTTCTTAAATTTTTACTAGTAACTTTATCAAGCATTCCAAAATAAATTCAAGTATAAATTGTTTTAAAACTAATAACTCATTCTTTATGAAAATTTTTAATTCTGCCATAAATTTGTTCAGGTGATCAACCTAATAGTAATTTTTGTTGTACATATTTTACTAAATTCTTATTTTTAAACTTATGAAAACTAATATGTGATTGTTTTCGATTTTCAGCTTTATTTTGTGCAATTAATGAAAAATAATGATTATTATCTTTATTTCTATTAATTTCTCGAATAATAGTACTAATACTTCGATTAAGATTTTTAGCTATTTCACTAATTTTAAATTTAAATTTCAATTGATTCTCAATATAAATTCTTTCATCTATGCCAAGATGTTTATAACTCATATAAAAACTCCTTACTTTTTTCTAAACTAAATTTAGCATTATGAAATTTTTATATGAGAATTTTTTGCAATTTTATTTACTTGCACTTACAAGTATAACTCAGCATTTCAAAAAAATAAAAGTATTAAATTTATTTATTAATAAACAAATTGAAAAAGATGATTTTTCTAAAAAACATTTAAAGAAAATTTTATTGAAAGTATTAAGATTTAGATCTTATTTTAATAGTAAAATAAAACTTTTATGAAAAGAAATTTTTGATAGGGACATAAAATTTTACAAAAACAACAGCAGAAGTTAAAACAAAAAAATATCTTGATAGAAAATCAAAAGACAAAATTAAAAGAAAATATTAAAGATAAATTAGAAAAAGAATTAAAAGCTGATTATCAAAATAATAAACTTACTAATTTTAAAGTTCTTTTAGAAATACCAAAAAAAGCAAATTTTAAAATAGCATCTTTAGAAAAACAAATTACTAATTTAGAAATTAAGCAATATGAATTACATGTTCAAATGCAAACATTACAACAAAAAAATAATGAATCAAATTTGAATCAAAGAAATATTAATAATCAAACAATAACTATCCAATTAAATAAACCAGAATTGACAAATAAAACATTAGTTAATAATTTAACAATGTCATTACAATTTTTAAGACCAACAAGTAATTTTAATTAAAATTAAGAAAGTTACTTAAAAGAATAAAAATAAATATTTTATTAAAATATTCATTAATTGTTAATAAGACAAATGATGATTTAGTAATTTAAGGAAATTTAATTGAAAATGTAGATTTTAAATAAAATATTAGTATATAAAATTGATAATAAAAATATTCAAAGTATAATATAAAAATTCTTAATTAAAAATTGATTGAAACTAATTATAGTTTTCAATCAATTTTTTTAATATTTCTTTAGAAACTTGTGGATTTGCTTGTCCTTTAGTTAGTTTCATTAATTGACCCATAAAAAATTTCATTGCTTTTTCTGGATTGACTTTATAAATAGTAATCATGTTTTCATTTGCTTTTAAAATTGTGATTAATATTTTTTCTAAATCATTACTATCACTTACTAAAGTAATACCTAATGTTCTAATAAGATCGGTAGGGCTTTTTTCACTATTAATCATAATTGCATTTAATAACTGTTTACTTTGTTTATCATTAATTTTTTGCTCATAAACCAGACTAACTAATTGTGATAGATTATTAGCAGTAAGTTCGCTGTTTTTAATAGTAGTGTTATTAGTATTACAATAAGCTTGCACAGGACCTACTAAATAATTAAAGGTAGGTAATGCTAAATTATTAATGGCAACTGTTTGTTCAAAAATAGTTAATATTTCTACTTTGTCAATTAATAAATTAATATCTTTTGTTGGTAGATTATATTGTTTTTTTAATCTTTCCATTATTTCTTTAGGCAATTCAGGAAGATTTTTAGCAATCATTTTGATTCATTTTTCATCTAGTTGAATTGGAAAAATATTTGGTTCAGGAAAATATTTATAATCAATTTTATTTTCTTTGCTACGCATGCTAACGGTTTTATTAGTTTTTTCATCAAATCTTCTAGTTTCAAGATTAATTTTTTGTTTTTTATTTAAAATATTAGTTTGACGATTAATTTCATCATTTATTGCTAAAGTAATATTATGTGTAGAATTTAAGTTTTTAATTTCAACTTTGGTACCTAAAATATCACTACCATGTGGTTTTACCGATATATTAATATCACATCGTAATGAGCCTTCATTCATTTTAGCATCACTAACTTGTAAATGAATTAATAATTGACGTAGAGTATTAATATATGCTACTACTTGTTCACTTGTGTTAAAAATTGGCTTAGTAACAATTTCCAATAAGGGAATTCCCGCTCGATTATAGTCTAATAATGTTTTTTTATTATTATGAATTTGTTTTGCTGTATCTTCTTCAATATGTAAGCGTTCAAAACTAACAATAAATTCTTCATTATTTACAACTATTGGTAATTCACCATTTGTGCCAATTGGATGAAAAAATTGTGTGATTTGATAACCTTTAGGTAAATCGGGATAAAAATAACTTTTTCGATCAAAACGTAAGAGTGGATCAATATTCATTTTTAAAGCAGTACATGTTTGAATTGCCATTATAATAACAGCTTGATTAACTGTTGGTAATGTTCCTGGATATCCGCAATCAATGGCATTAATTTGAGTATTTGGTTTTTGACCAAAAGTATTGGCGGCGTTGGAAAAACATTTAGTTTTAGTTTTTAATTCACAGTGGATTTCAATACCCATTACAACATCATATTTATTATTCATGATCATCACCTAGTAGTTTATTATTAAAATTAATTTTTTTACTTAAAAATGAAGCAATATTCAATATAACTTGATCATTGAAAGGTGCACCATTAATATTAAAACCAATCGGTAAACCATTAACAGTAGTTAATGGAATATTAATGCTTGGTCCACCATTTAAATTAGAAAGTAGTAGTAAGTCTTCTAAATAATCATGTTCACTTTTAATAACTTTTTTTTGTTCTAATACATCTTTAATTTTTGGAGCTGGATTAATATTTGGCATAATAATGAAAGCATCATATTTTTTAAAGATAGTATTTAAATGTTCAACAATTAATCTTCTTACTTTTTTAGCTTTGTTAAATAATTCTTCTTGATGATTTTCAGATAAAGCATATGCACCAATAATGTATCTGCGTTTTACCATATCACCGAAACCAAATGTTCGTGAATTTGTCATAACTTCTTGATAATTTTTACCATTTTTACGAACACCAAAATTAATACCAGTTAGATTTGCGTGGCAACTAGTTGCTTCAGCAAAAGAAATAATCATATAAACTGGTAATAAAGATTGTAATAATTCTTTATTAAATTCAATTTGTTGAACTTTTGCACCACCATCAGTTAAATGCTTTATTGCTTCATCAAAACTAGATTTAACTATATCATTTCACTGATAATCATTATAATTTAAAATAGCAATATTTTTACCTTCTATATTTTGATTTAAGTTTTGAGTATAATCTTTTTCTTTACTTTGAACACTAGTAAAGTCTTGTTCATCAAATAAAGCAATACTATCCAAGACAATGGCAATATCTTCGACATGATTAGTAAATATACCAACTGTGTCTAAACTTGGAGCATAAGGAAAAACACCATTTCTTGAAATTAAACCATATGTTGGTTTAAAACCAACAATACCACAATAAGCGGCAGGTTTACGTATTGAATCACCAGTATCTGTTCCTAAAGCAAATGGTACAATTCCAGCAGCGACTAAAGCTGCACTGCCACTAGAACTACCACCAGTGATATGTTTTAAATTCCAAGGGTTTAAGACATGACCAGTAGCTGCATATAAACCATCTCCACCCATTCCTAGTTCATCAAGAGCAGTTTTAGCTATATTAATGGCTTTATTATTTGTTAATAACATATTAACAGTACTGTCATAATTAGGAATAAAATTAGCAAGAATTTTTGATGAACCTGTTGTTAAGAAATTAATAGTAGCAATATTATCTTTCATTACAAATGGAATTGCTGCTAATAAATTATCATTAATTTCTTGTTCAGTAATTGATTTTGTTTGTTTAATGGCATTTTGTTCCAGTGAAGTAACAACAGCATTTAATTTTTTGAATTGTTCTAATCGTTTGTATACTAATTTAGTTAATTGATCTGGAGTAAGTATTTTTGTTTTTAATAATTCATGAAGTTGACGAATTGAAAGTTGGTGGTAATTAATTTTCATGATTAATCACCTGATTAATACTAATGTAATTATTTTCAACTTCTGGAGCAATATTTAAAACAGTTTTAGATGTTAAATGAGTTCCAACATTATCGGAACGTAATAAATTATTAATAATAGGAAATGGGTAATTTAAAGGTTCAATATCATTTGTATTAATATTTGTCACAATTTCCATTTGTTTTTCAATAGCTTTAAATTCTAGTAAAAGATTTTCACATTGTTCTTCGCTTAAATTGAACATAAGTTCGTTAGCAAATTCATGTAGCATTTTTGTTGTCATTTTCTTTTCAATTTTATCCATTTTTTGCTACCTCTTTCAATAAATTTTGTAATTGCTCTTCATTAATAATTTTAACATTAAGTTTGCGTGCTTGTGCTAATTTATTTCCTGGATTTTCTCCAACAATTAAATAAGAAGTATTATTACTAATAGTATTGGTAATTTTAGCACCATAGTTATTTAATAATTGAATGAATTCGTTACGACTTTTAGTTAAAGTTCCTGTTAAGACAAAAGTTTTACCATTCAATACTTGTGATTGGTTTTTTTGTAAATAATTAAAGTTAAGTTTAAAGTTTTGCAAGTTAGTAATTAGTTGTTGATTAGTAGGATTAAGGAAATAATCAATAACACTAGTAGCAATTGTTGGACCAATTTCATTAGTATTAGCTAGATCATCAAAGGTTGCTTCCATTAAGTTATTTAAAGTTAAATATTTTTTTGCAAGAATAATTGCTGTTTTTTGGCCAACATGGCGAATTCCCAAACCGAATAAAAGTCTTTCTAAGGAATTTTGTTTTGATAGAATAATTGAATTAGCAAGATTAGTGAAAGATTTTTCACCAAAACGTGGTAATGATAGTATTTGTTTTCGTAAATTAACTAAATTGTAAATATCACTAATAGTTTTAATTCATTTTAAATCTAAAAAACGTAATAATATTTTTTCATTTAAACCAATAATATCCATAGCATTTCTTGAACAGAAGTGCATTAATGATTTAAGAATTCGTGATGGACAATCACTATTAATGCAAAATTGATCAACTTCTGGCGGAACTTGTTCCAATTTTGTTTTACACACTGGACAATGGATAGCTTTTTTAAAAATAATATTGTTTATTTGACGATTACTAATAATTGGGGCAATTACTTCTGGAATAATATCACCCGCTTTTTTAACACTTACTAAATCATTAATACGTAAATCACGATTAATAATATAATCACCATTATGAAGTGTGGCAAAAGTAACGGTAGTACCAGCAATTATCACTGGTTGTAATCTAGCATTATAGGTTATTTTTCCTGTTCTACCAACAGTTGGAAATATATCTAAAAGCTTAGTAACACTAGTAACAGCAGGAAATTTATAAGCTATTGCTCATTTTGGTGCCTTATTAGTTCTTCCTAACATATCATAACTGGTTAGATCATTAATTTTAATGACAATACCATCAATTTCATATGGTAATGTATTTCTTAACTTTTCATATTTTTGAATATAAGTTCATACTTCTTCAATATTTTTACATAACTGTCATTGTTCATTAATTTTGAAACCATATTTTTGTAAGGTAAATAATGCTTGTTCATGGGTTTTAATATTCTCATTAGTAGCATTAATATAATAGTAAAGAAAACCATCTAATTTTCTTGAATTAACAATATTAATATCAAGTTGGCGAATAGTACCGGCTGCAGCATTGCGAGGATTAGCAAAGAGTGGTAAGTTTTGTTGTTGTTGTTTTTCATTAATGCGATTAAATTCTTCTTTACTTAAATATATTTCTCCTCTTACTTCTAATTTAGAATTAATTGGTATTGTTTTTGGTATTGTTTTAATTGTCAAAATATTATTGGTAATGTCTTCACCAGCAATACCATCACCTCTGGTAGCAGCAGTTTTTATTTTTCCTTTTTCATAAGTTATAGAAATTGATAGACCATCAATTTTTAGCTCACAAACATATTCAATGTTATTTTCTGATAATGTTTTTTTAATTTGTTGATCAAATTTTAGTAAATCTTCATAGTTAAAGGCATTACCCAAACTTAGCATTGGTTGTTGGTGAAAAATTTTTGTTAAAGAATTAAGTGGTTTATTACCAACAGTTTTAGTTGGAGAATCATTACTATTAAATTGGGGATATTGTTCTTCTAATTTTATTAATCTATGATAGGCGCTATCATAAAGTTCGTCACTAACAGTAGGTTTATCTAAAACATGATATTCATAATTTCATTGTTTAATTTGGTTTCTTAATTGTATTATTTCATTTTTAATATCATTATTTTTGTTACTCATATTACTTTCTCCCCTAATTGGTTTGTTAATAAGACATAATTAATTGTACTAATACTTCGATTAAGATTTTTAGCTATTTCACTAATTTTAAATTTAAATTTCAATTGATTCTCAATATAAATTCTTTCATCTATGCCAAGATGTTTATAACTCATATAAAAACTCCTTACTTTTTTCTAAACTAAATTTAGCATTATGAAATTTTTATATGAGAATTTTTTGCAATTTTATTTACTTGCACTTACAAGTATAACTCAGCTATTTTTTCCAATTCTATTTTGATTTCTTTTAAACTAGTTTTATTAATATTATTTTTTAATCTCTTTTCAATATTTTGAATTTTTATATCAATTTCATGATATCAAGTGGTATCTAAAACATTGCAAAGTGGTTCTTGTACTCAAGCATGGTACATTTTTCTTTCTTCAAATCCTTCTGGAAGTTTTATTTCTTCTTTAATTTCAGCAATTAATTTATATATACTTTTTATTTTTTTAACTTTACTATACATATCTTTTAATCTTCCTTTCAAAAAAATAAAAAACCCATATACTTTAAAAAATAAAATAATGAGTTGAAAACTTAAATTAAGTTTAAAGAATTATATCATAATATCTAGAATATTTGGTGTTAAATTTTTATACATATTTTTAAAAGATAAAAAATAGTTATAAATAAATAAAACTACTCAGTTGAGTAGTTTTATTTATCTTCTTCAATTTTTACTGTCATTTCTTGATCATCAAAAACAAATTTAACTTTTTTATCATCTTTTTTATTAACAGCATCACTGGGTTTATCATTTTTTTTATTTTCAAATAAAGGTTTTGGTTTTTTCTTTAATTCTTTTTCATTTTTTAAATAATATTTTTGAACTATATCAAAAAGTTCATTATTTAAACTACCATCTTTATATCTCTTTTTAAATTTATAAAAATACTTATAACGCTTATCTAAAATTATTGATTTAATTTCATTAAAGAGTATAAAAGCATTTCTACTTGAAAATTTATAATTATTTTTACCTATTTTTACTAAATTATCACTTATAATATTGTTTATTTTAAACTTAAATCTTTTTCTTTTAAAAAGAAAAATAACTAAAATAAAAATAAAAGTTATTATTAATAATATTGATAATCCTATGATTATTCAGTCCTTTATTGAAAAATCTGATCAATTAACTAAAAACATTATATTTAAATTATTTTGCATATAAATAACCCCCTAAATTTTCTTAATATATAAATTTGCGTCATTTTATAAACAAGTTCTTCTTATCTTTTATTTTGGATAAATTACATTTAAAATTACACTTCCAATAACTAAAGGGTCATCATAAGTCATTTCAACTGTTAAAGTAGTTGGTTTAATGTTCATATTATTATATTTTAAATTACCTAAAATAATTTTTTCTTTTATTAAATTTGATTGTGGATTACTTTCAATTAGTCTCTCTTTAATAACCTCCTTTACAGTTTCTGGACTTGTCATTTTCAATTTGTCTTCAGTTTTTAATTGCAAATTTGTTTTGCTTTTTAAAATTACTGCTAAAATTCGTTTATTATCACTAATTGATGATTGTTTAGAGATCGAACCATTTGATTTTTTTTTATTTTTTTCTTCCTCTTCTTCTTCTTTTTCTCCTTCTGTTTCAGCAATAGCTGTCATACCACCAGCAATGGTGGCTCCAATTAAAGCTACAGAGCCGATAAGACCAGCAATAATTTTTGTTGATTTCTTCTTCTTTTTCTTTTCTTCTTCATCTTCTTCTGACATAAATTACAAACCTCTTTTCTAAGTTAATTTTACATGATTAAAAATAATCTATTGACATTTTATTTTTATTAGATTAGAAATTTAGATAAACAATTAGTTGTATAAATTACTGATGTATTTTTTTATTTTTTGAAAATTAATAATCTTAAACATTAAAATAGTAATTATTATTACTTTTAATAAAGTTTTTTATCTTATTTTTTAAAGAACTTAGTAAAAATAAGATAAAATATTAATATTGCATTAAAGAAAAAGGTGAACGTATGTCATTTCAACAATTTAATTTACAACCATGACTAATTGAAAATTTAAAAAAAGAAAAACTAATTAATCCAACACCAGTCCAAACCAAAATCATTCCTTTAGCATTAACTAATAAAAACTTAATTATTAAAAGTGCTACTGGTAGTGGTAAAACTCATACTTATTTAATTCCAATTTTAAATAATTGTAATGTTACTTTAAAAGTAACACAAGCAGTTATTATTACACCTACTCGTGAACTTGCTCAACAAACGTTCAATTTTTTAAAAGCTTTAATCAAAGATCAAAATATTAGCATTGCTTGTTTAGTGGGTGGCAAAGATATTATTCGTCAAAGTAATAATTTAAGTAATAATCAACCACAAATTGTAATTGGCACTCCAACTAGATTAAAACGTTTATATGAACTTAATATGTTAGCAATTACTACTACTAACACTTTAGTTATTGATGAATGTGATATGTTATTTGATATGGGATTCATGGAAGATTTAGATTTTTTAATTACTAAAATGAATAAAAATACTCAAATTATGACTTTTTCAGCAACAATATTACCCCAACTAGTTACTTGATTAAAAAAATATATTACTAATGCTACTACAATTAGTATTGATAACAAATCTCAAAAAATTCAACATATTTTTATTAATCGTCATCATCAAGATAGTAAAAAACAACTACAATCATTATTAACAATGTTTGATCCTTATTTATGTTTAATTTTTGTTAATAACAAAGAAAATATTGAAGAAATTGCAAACGTCTTAATTGAAGAAAATAAAAAAGTAGCAATCTTACATGGTGGATTACCAGCACGAGAACGTTCTCAAACTTTTAAACGTATTAAAAATTTTGAATATCAATATGTTGTTTGTTCAGATATCGCAGCACGTGGTATTGATATTGAAGGGGTATCTCATGTTATCTCTTTACAATTACCGACAAATAATCTAGAATATTATTTTCATCGAGCAGGGCGAACAGGACGAGCTAACTATTCAGGTATTTCTTATGTATTTTATGATAAGAGTGATAATTCTACTATTCATAAGTTAAAAAATTTAAACGTTCCAATAGAATACTATAAAATTAAAGATAATAAGTTACTACCAGAAATTACTAATGACAACATCATTGCTCATAAACGAAAAATAGAAAGAAATAAAGAAGAGCAATATGTTATTAATCGCTTTAAAAAAAATAAAAATGTAACTCCTGGTTATAAGAAAAAATTTAATAAAGATTTAGAAGCAATAAAAAAAGAAACAAGAAAACAACACATTAAAGCATCAATTAAGAAAATTAAAAAAACACAAGCAATTGCAAGAAGAAAAAAACTTTTTGATGAAAATTAATAATGGAAGAGGAAGCAAGATGGAAAATGACAAATTAATTATTGGATCTCATGTTTCAATGAAAGCACCAAAATATTTATTAGGTGCTCTTGAAGAAGCTCTAAGTTATAATGCAAATACGTTTATGTTTTATACAGGTGCTCCACAAAATACAATTCGTAAACCAACCAAAGCATTATTTATTAAAGAATTTACAGAAAAACTAATTGAAAAAAATATTAATATTAATAATCTTATTGTTCATGCTCCTTATATTATTAATCTGGCTAATAGTATTAATAAAAGTACTTATCAATTAGCAGTAGATTTCTTACGACAAGAAATAATTCGCTGTCAAGATATTGGCATTAAAACTTTGGTTTTACATCCAGGTAGCGCTGTTGGTGCTTTACCACAAACTGCTTTAGATCAAATTGTTAAAGGACTAAATGCAGCATGTTTAGAAAAACAAACTGTAAAAATTGCTTTGGAAACAATGTCAGGAAAAGGTAGTGAAGTAGGAACTACTTTTGAACAACTTCAATATATTATTAATAATGTAAAAAGACCCGAACTAATTGGTGTTTGTTGAGATACTTGTCACTTATCTGATGCTGGTTATGATCTTAATAATAATTTAGAACAAGTAATACAACAATTTGATCAACTTATTGGATTAGATAAATTATTAGTTATTCATGTTAATGATTCTAAAAACCCAATCAATGCTCATAAAGATCGTCATGCTAACTTAGGAATGGGTTACCTTGGTTTTCAAACTTTAATTAACATTATTTATCATCCATTGTTGCTTACTAAAATAAAAATTTTAGAAACGCCATGAATTAATGGACATCCACCTTATTTACATGAAATTAAAATGATAAGAACAAAAAAATATAATAAAGAAATTTTAGAATCATTAGGAACTAGCAAATAATGAAAAGAATTGGCATTTTTGGTGGAACTTTTGATCCATTTCATAATCAACATTTAAACATTGCAAATACAGCTTATCATAAACTTTCACTTGATGAAGTTTGAATTTTACCAACAAAACAAAATCCGTTAAAAGACAGTGTCAGTGCCAGCGATCAACAAAGAGTCGATATGATTAATTTAGTTATTAAAAACTATTCTTGAATAAAATTAAATGATTATGAACTAACAAGTAAACAACCTAGTTATACTATTAATACTATTAACTACTTTATTGAAAACTATCCAAATCACAAATTCTTTTTTATTATCGGTTCTGATAATTTATATACCTTAAATAAATGACAAGGAATTGAACAGTTAATTAATTTAGTTAAAATTATTGTTGTTAATCGCCCTCATTATCGTAAAACATTAGAACTAATGTCAAAATACAAGTGTCAAAATTTAGTAGTTCGACCAAGTAGTGATATTAGCTCTGCCAAAATTAGAAATGGTGAAATTATTAATCAAATTGATATAAAAATTAATAATTATATTAACAATAATTTAATATATAGTTATGAGCGTTTAAAAGCAAATTTGGATAACAATAGAACTGAACATTGTATTAATGTTGGTAAAATGGCTGTTAAATTAGCAATCCATTATAACGAAGATGCTAATAAAGCCCTAATTGCAGGAACTTATCATGACCTTTGCAAACAATGAAGTAAAAATAAAATGACTAAATTTTTAACAAAATATAATAAAGAAATTTTACAAGAACCATTTCCAATTTGACATGGTTATGTAGCAGCATTGTATTTAAAAAATCATTATCAGTACCATGATGATTTAGTTCTTCATGCAATTGCTAAACATACTACTGGTGCAACTGAAATGAAACCTTTAGAATTAATAGTATTATTAGCAGATAAAATATCAATTGAACGTAACCATTATTATGTTGAAGAATTAAGAAAACTTGCCTTCCAAGATTTAACTGTTGCTTTTAAATACTATCTAGAAATTTTAAAAAAGCATTTACTAGAACAAAAAAAACCATTAAATAATAAGTTTTTAACAATATATGAAACGTGAAGTAATAAAAATTAACAAATAGTATCTACAGTAAAATACTTATTTATTAATTATTTAATATATAATATTAAAGAAAAGGGAAGTATAATAAACTAAATAGTATTGTAATAATATAAACAAATAATTGTAACTAAGGAGTACTAATAATGAGTTTAGTGAGTAAAGAATTAGAAACCAAAAATGGAAAAACAATTAAACTTAAAATAGATAATTCAAATTCAAATCAAGTTAAAAAAATAAATCTTATTTTTGGAGATAGTTTTGTTGAAATGAAAAAAATGAAAAATGAATTAGTTGATTTTATATTTATCGATCCACCTTATTTTTTATCAAATAATGGTTATAGTGTTAACGCTGGCAAAAGAACATCTGTTAATAAAGGTGAATGAGATAAAAGTAAAGGTTTTCTTGAAAATTATAAATTTCATCAAAAATGAATTAAAGAATGCAAAAGAATTTTAAAACCAAATGGAACTTTAATAATTACTGGAACTTATCATTCTATTTATATTTGTGGTTTTATTTTACAAGAACTAAATTTTCACATTCTTAATGACATAGTTTGATACAAACCTAATTGTACACCTAATATTGGTTGTAGAAATTTTACTGCTAGTCATGAAACATTAATATGAGCAAAAAAAGATAGTAATTCTAAACATGTTTTTAATTACAAAGATATGAAATATTCTAAATGAGAAGAAGATAATTTTAAGAATGAAGATAAGCAAATGCGAAGTGTTTGAGCAATAACCACCCCTAAACCATTTGAAAAAATTTATGGTAAACATCCTTCACAAAAACCATTAGATCTTTTAAAAAGAATTATAATTGCTTGTACTAATGAAAATGATATTGTCTTAGATCCGTTTATGGGCAGTGGCACAACTGGTCTTGCATGTAAAATACACAATAGAAATTTCATAGGAATTGAAAATAATATTGAATATTTTAATCTAGCAAAAAAAAGATTGGATGATAATAATGGTTAAAAATGGAATCGGTGGTGCAAATACAAAAACTGGTCTCGCTTTTGAAGGAGAAAAAGAGTTATATTCATTTTTTAAAAAACAGGAAAATTATGAAATTAAAAATATGATTGGAATTCACAATTTAAAAAGAAATGATGCATTTGAATTGTTTTATATGGGAGAACATGTTGCTAATATTTTCAAAAAACATGCAATCTATGTTTATTTAGAAAAACACCACAATTTAAACTGAAATTACTTTTTATCAAAAAAATTACTACCAGATGACAGTATTTTTGTATATAAGAATAATACTTTTTTCATTATTGAAATTAAAACACAAAATGTTGCTGGAAGTGTTGATGAAAAACTACAAACTTGTGATTTTAAAAGAAAACAATGACAAAAACTTTTATCAATATTAAATTGCAAAATTGAATACTGATATTTATTAAGTGATTGATTTAAAAAACCAGAATATAAAGATACTTTAAATTATATAATAGATAGTAATTGTCGTTATTTTTTTAATTATATTCCATTAAAAGAATTGGGTTTACCACTATAACAAATAAAAATAAATTATTAATAAGGAGATCAAATATTATGTCCAAAAAAAATAAAACAAAAATTACTGCTTCGCCGACAAAAGAAAAAACAACAGCAAAAATAAAAAAAAGCATGACTGATTATAATGAATTAAAAATAAAAAAAAGTGGTTTCTTAAGCGCAGTTATTAAATACTTTAAAAAATATCCACTACTTTATCTAATTGCAATACTAACTACTATTGCTTCTTCAATAATTTCAGTGATTATTCCTAAAATTACTAATAATTTTTTAGCTACCCCCGATGGTTTTCAATGAGAAAAAATTACTACTTTAGCTTATATTTTAATTAGTTTACAAATTGCATCAGGATTATTTATGTACTTTCGTAATTTAACAGGAAGCATCATTGGTGTTAAAGTTGAAATTGAATATCGAAATAAAGTTTTAAAACATTTACTAGATTTAGATATGTCATATTATGAAGATCGCAAAATTGGTGACACTTTAACAAAACTAATTAGTGATACTAGTGTTATTGGTGAAAATATGCAATCTATTCCTTTAACTATGCTTAGTTCAATTGTGACTTTTTTTGGTTCAATTTACGTTATTTTTTCTTTAAATTGACAATTATCATTAATTGTTTTAGGTATTGTTTTATCAATTTTAATAATATCAGTATTAAATGTTCAAATTATTCGTTATTTAAACTATAAATGAAGAAAAGTTTACACTGAAGTTAATGCTGATATTACTGATCGACTAAATACTATTACTTTAATTAAAAGTAATGCTACAGAAAAAAGTGAAAATAAAAGATTTTCTAATGAACATCTTAAATATTACCAAGCAGCAAAAAAAACTATTACTTTTGAAAGTTTTACTAGAGCATTACTAATTACATTGCTAACAGGAATTAACATTGTTGGTTTAGTTGCTGGTTTCATGTTTGTAAGTAAACACATCATTAGTGTTCCAACACTAATTGCTTTTTTATTAGCAGTCAACACTTTAATTTTCCCAGTTATTCAAAGTATTCAATTCTTAGGTAATTGAGCTAAAACATCAACTTCAATTTTAAGAGTTAATGAAATTCTTAATATTAAACCAAAAATAGTTAATAAAGAAAAAGCCTTACCAGTAAAACAAATTACTAGTGATATTATTTTTGAAAATGTTAATTTCCGCTATGATGAAAAAGAAGACTGAATTTTAAATAACTTCTCTTTCACTTTTGAAAAAGGTAAAAGTTATGCTATTGTTGGTGCAACTGGTGTCGGAAAAACTACTATTTCTAAGTTATTACTACGTTACTATGACCCTGCTAAAGGAAGAATTTTAATTAATAATAATACTGATTTACGTGATATTGACTTAGCACAATACTTACATCATATTGGCTATATTGAACAAGATCCACAAATTTTATTTGGCACATTTGCCGAAAACATTAGTTATACTAAGCAAGGAGCAACTTTAGAAGAAATCAAAATTGCTGCAAGTAAAGCTAACTTACATGATTACATTGAACAATTACCTAATGGTTATAATACAATTTTAGGTGAACGTGGGATTAACTTATCTGGTGGTCAAAAACAAAGAGTAGCTATTGCTCGTATCTTTTTAAAAAATCCAGAACTATTAATTTTAGATGAAGCTACTAGTGCTTTAGATAATATTGTCGAAAAGGAAATACAAGCACAATTTAATAAATTAATGATTGGTCGTACTAGTATTATTATTGCCCATCGTTTATCAACAATTAAAACTGTTGATAAGATTTTAGTTTTAGAAAAAGAAAAAGGTTTAGTTCAAGTTGGTACTTTTGATGAATTAAAAGTTAAAGAAGGTCACTTTAAACATTTATATGAAGCTGGAATTATGGGGTAATAAAGATAGGAAGATAAATTATAATGAAAGAACAAAAGCAACAATTAAAAGAAATGTCTTCTTTTTTTAAACAATTATTAAATCAAGATTCTTGAATTAAAGAACTTCATTCAGTTACTAATACTGAAGAAAAGAATGAGAATAAAAAAATAAAAAATATTCATCTCATTGATAATAAACTATTAGCTTCTTTTTGAAAAAAATATTCAATTTATAATATTGAAATTTATGATCTTTGAAAAGCATTTAAAAATATTTCTTTAAATAATATGCAGCAAGTTAATAATAAAAATATACTTCAAACTTTCTTGTCAACAGAATTATCAATTTTTTTAATAAGATTAATTAAGACAGAAAATAAAATTAACTTTAATCAAACTTATGATTTTTTAGATTATGAATATATTCAAATTCAAGATATATTTAATTCACTAGTTAATATTTTAGATAAATTAAATTTAATACCCATCCAAATTAATTTAACAAAAGAAAATAAAGAACAAGCAATAAAAATTTCAAAAAAACAAAATTGAACTGAATTTGATGCAGAAGATATTCAATTTTTGAAAAAAGTTAAAACTGATTATTTTAAAAACAGATTCTATAAAAAATATTTCAATAAAAACATAGATAAAATTAATTTTTACGAACATTACTTAGCAGATGCTAGAAATCAAATTACACACTATCCAATTATTAATCATAGTTTAAAAAATAATGAAGAATTCAAAATAATTTTATTTAACTTACAAAATAATACAAATAATAAAATTCCATTTAAAACTAGTTTATTATTTTTATCTTTTAAGCGTGGTATTGTTTTAGCAACCTTATATTTATTTTTAGTTTATTAAGAAATGCTAAAAATAGATATTAAAAATATAGATTTATTTTTTTAATATTTGATAAAAATAAACCCTAAAATTTTTAATAAAATAAAAAATTGTTAATAGAATAAGAAAAAATATTCTTACTTAAGGAAATATATAATGTCAAATAATACATGAAATCAATTATGAAAAAATATAGTAAATAATTATAAAGAAATTTTAAACATAAACAAAAATTCTGAAATTATAAACAGTGATAAAGATATAAAAAAAATATATATTAAAAAAATTAATAAAAGATTTAAACAAGATAAAAATTCAAATAAAATAATTATAAATTTGAAAGATCAAATTTACTTAGAAACTAGTCAATGATATTTAGATGAAACAAAAAAATTAGAAACACAAATAATAAAATTCAATCAAAATGATATAAATTTTAAAAACGCTTCTTATCAAAATTCTATAAATGAATTTTGTCAAAAAATATTCAATAAAGAAAAAGATTATATTAATATTATTAATAATAAATGTAAATTTTTAAAAAAAACTACATTTGACTTCTTAATTGGTTTAAAAAAATATTTTTTTCTTTATCAAAGAATTATTAAAGAAACATATGATGCTGGTTATAATTTATCTAAAAATCCAAATCAACAAAAAATTAATAAGTAAAATTAAAACTAAAATACCTACAGTTTTTAATGAAGATATAAAATTATTTATGACACTATATTCTCTTCTTGATAAAATTACTTGAGAATATAGTATATCTAAAATTAATGAAAGTGAAAACATTAGCATACTTAAAAAACATCCAACAATGTATTTATATTTTAATAATTTGTTAGCAATATATAGAACAAAAAATGATAAATTTAAATATTGAATTGTAAAAAATATTAATTTAGAAAATGAAATAATAGAATTAATAGAAGAAAAAACTATTTTAAAAAAAAGTTATGAATATCATCCAGCATTATTATATTTACAACAAATAAGAAATAATTTAGAACATGGACTTATACCTGAGAATTTTAATTATCTTCACTTAATTACTAGTATTCAAGAAGTAATAGGAATGATTATTTTATTAATTAATTCATTTGAAGAATTTTAATAAATTTATTAATTTTTATAATTTTTCTTTTAAACAAGAGTTTTTTATTATGAAAATGAAATTAATATACCAATTAATTCTAAAAACAATTCATAAATTTTTTTTAGAATTCCTTATGAATTAAAAAGCAAATCTACCAAAATAAAAACTTTACCATCCTTTAAAATTCATTGTAGAATTTCACTAAAAGTACTATAATATAAATAACGATAGTTTAATATCGTTATAATTTTAATGATGATATAAACTTTATATCTTTATTAAAATTATATATTAACTTTAAAGGTATAAAATATGAGAAAAACAATAAATATTTTAACAGTTGGTATTTTTTCACTAGCAACAAGTACCACTATTTTAACTAGTGTGAATCACTTTAATACTAGCAAAAATGATTTACAAAAAGCAAACGCCACAGCTAATCAAACATCATTATTTAATAATCAATATCAATATTTAAATAATAGTGACTGAATTACTAACCAATCAACAACCGATCATAAATTTTATAGTTATGATACTTCAGCATTAAAAAGTTATACTTTTACCAATGCTAGAAACGTCTTCTTAGTAGATACAACTGGAAATCTAGTTTATAATACCAAAGTTACTATTCCTAATAAAGATAAATCAGATATTGAAAATACAAAACAAGAAATGATTACCAAGAAGAAAGTAACATCACTTAAAAGCAATCCTAATTATTCTGATGCTTACAATTTTAGCGAATATCAACAAAATAATTTTATTGGTGACAATAATTGAACATATTTACAATTTGGTGGTCTTGAACAAAATATTGATATTTCTAACATTGCTGGTGCTTCTAAAATTGAAAATAATAACAATCTTAGTGAGAACTTAGGATTATATTACATTGCTGATGCTGCTATTAATAATAAAATTTCTTTAGCAATAGCTTATAATATCAGCCAACAATTCATTAATAAAAGCAGTTTAAACAAACTAATTAGTAACCAATTAACAAATAATATTATTAACTTAATTGTTGAAAATACTAATATCTTTAACTTTATTAAAAATTCACCTCTTTTCCTAAATATAAAAGATTACTCATTAAATTTTATTTTTGATAATGATAATAACTTAGTAGCAATTTACTATACAAAATGAAATGTCCAAAATATAAATCAAAATATTAACTATCATTATAAAGAAGACTTTAGCAATATTAATAAAAATGATTGATTAAAAAATAGTGATCAACAAATCGTTTTAAATTGAACTAAATATGCAAAAAATTGAGAACAATTTTCACAACTTTATCCTAAATTTAATTTTAATAATTCTAAACTATCAATTAATAATATGGGTACATATAAAGAAAATAATAATCTTACTGGTGATACTAATAATATTACTACTAATAAAAATATTAAATATGAACTACAAAATCCTTATAATGTTGTAGCAATTTCTGATCTTATTATTCAACTTCCAATTATTGATCTTTATGTATACCATGATGATAATAATATTTATTATCAATGAAATGCACGTGTTACTTCATCACCAAATTTAATTGCTGGTTGTAGTTTAGCAATTTAAAAAATAATTAAAATTAATATATAAAAAATAGTGCCTTAATTAAGGCACTATTTTTACAATGAATGTTGTCTTACAGTACTTTGATTAGATGCTGATGATTGGTTTTCTGCCATTTGATTAGAATTATTAATTAAATATTCTTCGTGAATTTCTAAACACTCAACTTTAAGCTTTTCAATTCTTTTTAAAAATTCAGGATTATTAGATGTTTGATATTTTCTAGCATTACGTCAATTATGCTCTTTACCTGTGACATCTATTTTTTCTTTTACTTCATTAAGTTCTGACATAATTGACATTAATTGTTTAATATTAGGATTTGTTTTTGACTTCTCCTCGTTTAATTGTTGTTTAATATATTGTACTAGTCCAGCTGTTTGCATATAGGCAGGAGTACCTACAGAATCTGAAATATCACCTAATATTTCTTTTTTAGTTTTATCAATTCTTCTTTCTACTTCAATTTTATTTTCAATTTCTTCTAATAAACCTTCAATTCTATTCATTAATTCTTTTTGATCTGCAATAATATTCATAATTTTTATCTTCCTTTTCACATATAATTTTAATTTAATAAAACCTAGTATAGTTAAATTACTATACTAGGTATGAACAATTATTAAATTATAAATACTATTATAACTATAAAGTAAAAATTACTCAATCAACTATTATTTACTATTTTTAAATTTTCTAATTATTTTTTTGATCTAATAACATAAATAATCATTATATATGTTCTTTTTCTATTCAAGTTAAAACATCTTCTAAAATAATATTAATATTGGGTTCATTTAAAATCGCATGATTACCTTCTTCATAAAAACTATAAGTTATCCCCTGTCTTCAACGTTTATTATTTTTTTCAATTTTATCAAAATCGGCAAATATATCTTTTGCAGATTGAACAATCAAAACCGGACATTTAGCATTATTAAGATTTTTTGGTACTTGTTTACTTAATTTTTGTGCTTGTAAAGAAAATAATAATGTAAATTTCATATTAGTCATTGCTCTAATTTTCCCTTTTTTAATATAATTAGAGTTAATAGAAATTGTTTCCATATCAAAAGTAATAGGTAATGGATGATGTTTATAAAATAGAAATCCTCAAATTGCATGACAAACTAATGAAGGTTTTATTTTAAATATTTGTTTCTTAGTAACAAAATTAGTTAAAATTGCACCATCAATCATTTTTGGTAATCTTTTAATTGCTAATGCTGTTAATGCTGAACCTAATGATTCACCCATTAATAAAATTTTTTTATTAGGATAACGTTCATTCAAAACCGTTATAATATCTTTAATATCATTAATAGTTGTTCCTAAAGTATGATATTTTCATTTTTCATTTTCTCCTCAACCTCGTTGATCAAAACTTAAAAATGAAATACCATGTTTAGTAAAAAACTTAGCAGCTGTTTTAAAGTCTGTTAAAGAGGCACCCATACCATGAATACCAATAATAATATATTTACTATTATCAACAAATTTAAATTCAGTATGTAAAAAATAGTTATCCCTAGTAATGATTCCCTCATTACTTCATTGTGGAAAATGACGATTCAGTTCTCAGTGATAATCAATATGGAAAATTTGATAAATTCTATATAAAATATAAAGTATTATTAACATAGCTAAAACTACAATAAGTACTGCTCATCAATAATGTTGCCAAAAATTATCCATAATAAATGATACCCTCCAATAATATATAAATACTTACTAATATTTTATCAAATTAATTTTGTTTTAATAAAAATATTTATTTCTTAGTGACTTCAGCAATTAATTGACCAACCGTTACTTGTTCATCATCTTTTACTACTTGCTTTACAACATAACCTTCCATTGTTTCATTAGTGAAAACAATTGGTGTTGTTACTTTTTTACCTTTATTCTTAACTTCTTGTAAATTAGCAACTACCATTACTTCTGATTTTTTAATTGGTTTACCTTGTTCAACTTTAATATCAAAGCCCTTACCAGCTAATTCAACAGTATCAATACCAATATGAACTAAACATTCAATACCTGTATTTACATCTTTAATACCATAAGCATGTCCTGTATTAAATACTGTTGCTAATTTTCCATCAAATGGTGATACAAATTCAACTCCATCTTTATCTTTATATTCAGGAATAATAGCAAAACCAGTCCCTAACATTTCCTGAGCAAATACTGGATCTTCAACTTTACTAAGGTTAATAACTTTACCAGTAACTGGCGCATAAATTAATAAAGGTAATTGTTTTTTTTTCTTGAAAAACATATGTCGATTCTCCTCAAAATTATGTAAATTAGATGTTTATAATTTTAACATTAAATAATGTAACTTTAAAAATAAATAATATTTTTATTTTTTTGATAAAAATTTTTCTACTAATGATTTAACTTCTTCATTGGTTTCACATTGTAATGCTTTTGATGCTAATATTTCTGTATCCTTTTTATTTAAAGTACTAATAATTTTTCTAGTTTCTAAAACACTAGATGCAGACATTGAAAATTCATCTAGCCCTAGACCAACTAGTAGTGGAACAGCAATTTTATCACCAGCCATTTCACCACACATGGCAACAGGACGATTATATTTATGCCCACCATCAATTGTCATCTTAATCAAACGTAAAATTGATGGATGATATGGTTGATATAAATAAGACACTTTTTCTGACATACGATCAGCGGCTAAACTATATTGAATTAAATCATTAGTTCCAATTGAAAAGAAATCTGCATATTTAGCAAATATTTCGGCATTAACTGCTGCTGCTGGAATTTCAATCATCATTCCAACTTGAATATCATCACTAACTTTAACTTTTTCTTTAATTAATTCTTTTTTGCAAGTTTCATATAATGCTTTAGCTGCTTTAAATTCTTCAACAGTGGCAATCATTGGAAACATAATAGCTAATTTACCAAAAGCTGAAGCACGAATTAAAGCACGTAATTGAGTTTTAAAAATATCTTTACGATCTAAACACAAACGAATGGCACGATAACCAAGGAAAGGATTCATTTCTTTTGATAAATCTAAATATGATAATTCTTTATCACCACCAATATCTAAAGTTCTAATAACAACTTTATGTTTAGTAGCAGACAATACTTTTTTATATTCTTCAAATTGAATATCTTCACTTGGAAAATCACTACTTTCCATATAAAGAAATTCACTTCTAAAAAGTCCTACTCCTTGTGCATCATATTCAATTGCTTTAATCATATCTTTGGGTGAACCAATATTTGCTTCTAACTTTACTTCATGATTATCACTGGTTTTAGTTAATTTACCTTTAAATACTAATAATTCTTTTTGTTCTTCAATTCATGCGCTTTGTTTAGCAACTCATTTATTTTTTTCACTACTATTTAAATCAATTTCAATTTCACCAGTATTACCATCTAATACACAAAATTGATTATTTTTTACTTTTGTAGTAACATTTTTTAACCCAAGAACTGCTGGAATACCAAGACTACGAGCCATAATTGCTGCATGAGAAGTTCTACCACCAATATCACATAAAAATCCTTTAACAAATTTAGGATTCAATTGACTTGTTTCTGAAGGTGTTAGATCATGACTAACAATAATTGTTTCTTCTTTAATTGCACTTAAATCAATAGTTTTAATATTTAAAATTTTACGTAAAATTCGATCACGAACATCAATAACATCAGCAGCACGTTCACGAAAATAATCATCATCCATTGCTTGCACTGTTGCAATTGCTTTATTAGCAGTACTTTCTAAAGCATTAGCAGCATTATATTTTTCTTCTTTAATTAACTTTTCAGTATCTTCAATTAATACTGGATCAGTTGTTACTAAAAAATGAGCTTCAAAAACAGCGGCTTTTTCTTCACCTAAAGTTTTTGTTGTATTTTGGATGAGTTGTTTAATTTCATCACCTGCTATTTTTAAGGCATCATGTAACTTTTTAACTTCTCCTTCTATTTCTTTTTCATTAATTTTTTTAGGATTAGTTTTGATAGTTTCATGTTTTAAGATTAATGCTTTGGCTAGAGCAATGCCATTACTAGCACCAATACCTTTCATTTTTAACATTATATATATTTCACTCCTTATAAAATATGTTTATTAATAGTCTACTAAATTATAATAAAAAAAATGAAATATTGTATAAAATATTTATTATAATTTAAACTTTTTGTAAATAAAAATGATTTTAATATTTTTAAATATTTTCATATATGTTAATTCCTACTTTTAATGAAATTAAAAGTAGGAATCTTTTCACTATATTAATATAATTAGATAGTTACGCATTGGATAAGAGAACGATCATGATTACGATTATTATTAGGAATAAGATATTCTCTATCTGAGTTATTTATATCTTGCACATCATTTTCATCTCATTCATTAATATTATTAATATGACCATTTATTCTTCTAGTAAGAAAATCTCTTCCATCACTAGCAGCATTCCCATTTGCTTGATTTATTATATTTGGTAATTCAGATAATACTTCATCAATAATCTTTTGTTGCTCTTCTTGCTTATATATTAATTTAAAAGCTGGTTTCATTTTATTTGTTAAATTATATAAATCAGAACTAGTTACACCAAGTGCTGATAATACCATTCCTAATTTTGGAAATGTTTCTTTAAATTGAATTCAAGCTTTTTTTCAATCACCTTTATTTTGTGTAACATCTGCTGCATAAGTTTTAATAGCATTAGTAATAGCGCTAATAAAAAGAAAACTAACGATAAAGACTCCTAATTGACTTAATTTATTTTGATTTTTAACTCAATTTTTAAATGATTGTAGCAATGTATGATCATTATTTTGAGGGCAAAAATAATTTTTTACTGGTTCAAAAATTGTATTTAATGAATTTTTAATAAAACATTCATTAACAAATTTCATTACTGTAGCACGAACAATAGTTGAAATAATATTTATTAATTGATACTATATCTTCTTTATAAGATTCTCATGTTAATGTTTCAGCAGTATAAGCAGAAGAAGCAGTAATAACTAAATGATTTATTAATAATGTTGTCAAAAAAAAGTTAGTATTGGATAAACTATTTTTTATAATTTCTTTAATAGAATAGTCTTCATTTTTTAAATCAGTTTTTGATAATTCACTTAATTCATTTAAAAGTTCTTTTAAAAAATCATTACTGATTTCTGCACTAATTAAAGAATTAAATTTTTCAAAAGTAAATTCATCATTAAAATCAATATTTTTTAATTCATCTTTAATATGATTTATTACATCATGTTTTTTGATAATTGTTGATAAATTAGTACACAACTTATCTAAGTTCGAATTAATTTTATTTAATTTTTCATATTCTTTAAGTTCTAAATGTTTTTCTAATTTTTTAATAATAATTTCAAGTGGTAAATATTCATCTAATTCTTTTTTTGTGTTAATTGATTTGAAGGTAATAAATCAATAATACTTTTTAATCCAAATGGATAGTAAGATAAAAAATAAGATGTAAGTGTATCAACACCAGCCATAGCATAATTTTCAGGAATTTTTAATGATTCTCACATTCCTTTGCCTAATATTTCTAATTGTTCTATAAAAGTTTTACCTATTATAGACTTTTCTGATACTACAGCTATTGAAAAATATCTTTGTGCTACTCTAATTGAAATACCTGTTAACAATACAATTGGAGAAGATAAATATTCAATAGTTTTTCAACAACAATTATTTGAACTTATTTCACTTTCTTTTTTAATAAATTTTGGTAAATTTTCATAAATTTCTCCTAAATCATTAAAATATATTCTTACCTTATTTTTATATTTTTGTTCATCACTATTTCAATATTGATTAATGTAATTGGTATAATAACGAATTCTTAAATTAATATTTGCAAGTTCTGCAATAATTTTTTTAGTTTGCTAAATTGTAAAGGTAAGTGCAACTAAATTATTTTTCTATCCAAATATTCGATTGGTGAAAGATAATTTAGTATTTTTCTCGGTTTTTGATTTAAAGACAATATAAATTTATGAACTTCATTTTTATTAGTTTTTGAAAAAATAAATTTTTTAGGAAATTTTTCTCTAATTAAACCATTAGTATTTTCATTAGTACCTCTTTGTCAAGGTGAATATGGATTGGCAAAATAAATTTTTACATCTAAATTTTTTTCAAGTTGTTGTCAATTTGAAAATTCTTTGCCACGATCAAAAGTAATAGTTTTAACAATGTTTTTAGGAAGAATTGATAAATAATAACTGACATTTTTATTAATAACTTTAGTAGTTCTGTTTTTAACTAATATTGCTAAAGTAAATCGTGATACTCTTTCAACTAAAGTTATTAAACATGATTTGCTTTTACCTCGTGATGATACTATAGTATCTCCTTCTCAATGACCAAGTGTTATACGATCATTAACATTTATATCTCGTTCTTTAATTGATTTACCATTAAACTTGCCACGATTTTCTTTAGATTTTCGTTTTTTACCTTTTCTTCTTAAATTTTTACTAGTAACTTTATCAAGCATTCCAAAATAAATTCAAGTATAAATTGTTTTAAAACTAATAACTCATTCTTTATGAAAATTTTTAATTCTGCCATAAATTTGTTCAGGTGATCAACCTAATAGTAATTTTTGTTGTACATATTTTACTAAATTCTTATTTTTAAACTTATGAAAACTAATATGTGATTGTTTTCGATTTTCAGCTTTATTTTGTGCAATTAATGAAAAATAATGATTATTATCTTTATTTCTATTAATTTCTCGAATAATAGTACTAATACTTCGATTAAGATTTTTAGCTATTTCAATAATTTTAAATTTAAATTTCAATTGATTCTCAATATAAATCCTTTCATCTATGCCAAGATGTTTATAACTCATATAAAAACTCCTTACTTTTTTCTAAACTAAATTTAGCATTATGAAATTTTTATATGAGAATTTTTTGCAATTTTATTTACTTGCACTTACAAGTATAATTCAGCGTTTTAGTAATAACTATTTCATTATTATTTTCTATTCCTACCACTAAAGATTCCATATTTTGATTTCTTATACTGGCACTATTACCATTTATTGGACACATTTGTCTTTGCTTCTTTCCTTTTTAAACTTATATTAATAACACGTTTTCTCTATTATGTATAATTAAAATTTTATTGCATAAAGATTGAGAAAAGTTTCCAAAGATTTTTTAAACATATTTTAAAATTAACACAATATTTTCATTTTCTTTTTAAAGAAATATAGGTTTTATTTTGAAATTTTAATATTTATGTTAAATGTTCTATTTATATGTTTCTATATTAATTCAATTCGCTTATATTTCTTGATTTTATTCCAATATCTCTTTTTAATAGAACTATTTAAATTAAAACTAAAAGTTCATAATATATATTTTTTATATATAAGAAATTATTGTTTTACTTACAAAGAATAATTGAATCAACTAAATTTCATTTTTTCTATCAATATGTAAAAGAAAAATCCCATAAATAATATATTGTAATTTCATTAAATAAAAAATAAGAATATATAACTAGATTTATTTAAAAATAACAATATATTTTTCCTTTTTATAAGACATTACAAAAAAACATAAAAAAACTACTTAGTAAAAATAAAAAATAATACTAGTAGGCTAATAACCAATAATTTTGTGTGTCTTAAATTTATTATAACACCGTAACTTTGAAAATTAATAAAATTTTATTAATTTTATTATTAAAATATCATTTTAAATAAAAAAAATTAGCACCCTTATTATGGTGCTAATCTAATAATATTTTTATAATATTTTATTATCTTGATTTTTTGTTCATAGTAAAGCTAATGAAATAATAGCAGCAGCAATACAACCATAAAAGTAATAAAATACATAATCTCAGTTTTCATTACCAATACCAGCAATTACTACTTTTGAAAAAAGAGCATCACCAAGAAAATAACCAGATAATCCTGTAAATCCTGAAGCAGTAGCAGCTGCTTTCTTATTTGTTAGTTCAATAGCAGTAGCACCAATCATCGCTTGTGGCATATAAATACCAAAACCAGCAATCATTAAAGCAGTAATAAGCATAGGCATATTACCACGAGGAGCAACTTGCAATAAAACTAGTCCACAAAGTGCAATTAATAATCCAAATATCATTAATGGTGCTTTACGATTATTAAAAAATCACTTAGCAAAATATGCTGCAGAAATACCACCAAATAAACCAGATAATTCAAAACAGGCAGCAAATCATTTACTGTGTTTTAAATCTAAGCCATGAATATCTTTCATTAAAATTAATGTTCATCCTGCCAGTCCTTGTCGTACAACATATACTCAAATATTAGCAAATGCTAATATTCATAAAAATTTATTTTTTAAAATATATTTTACAAAAATTTCTTTTCAATTAAGTTCTACTCTTTCTTCTTTATGTTCTAGAACACCTTTTCATTTTTCAACAGTAGGTAACCCTTCTGCTTCGGGGCGATCACGCAATCCTCATAAACATAATGGAATCATAGCTAAAGCAAAAATACTAGGAATTCAAAAATATAAACCATAAATTGTTCCACCCGGATCAAGTAATGTTACTAAAGAAATAACAACAACCGGTAATAAAGCAGCACCAATATTTTGTCCTGAGTTTCAAATTCCAATACGTCCCGAACGTTCTTTATCAGTAAATCAATGAGAAAATAGTCTAGCTGTAGCTGGTCAGCCCATGCCTTGGAAAACAGCTAACATCGCAATCAAACTCAACATCATTACAAATGGGCCAACACTAATTTTAGTTCCAGCAAAAGCAACTACACCACCCATAATAATATTTAAAATAGAAGAAACAAATAATCCAAAAATCATGATTACTCTTCCTGAACTACGGTCAGCAACATTTCCAACAATAAATTTAGCACCACCATAAACAACGGCAAAAATTGTTCCCATTAAAGCATACTCCATTTTAGTTATGCTACCATTGCTTTCTAAAGCAGAACCCGCTACTGTATACGCTTGACGAGTAAAGTAGTAAAGAATATATGATAAAATGCTAAAACCAAAAACTTGATTACGTAAAATAATAAATTTTTTATTAACTTGCTTTAAGTCTTCACTAAAAATTTCTTTTTTTGCAGGTGGCTTAAAAACACATGCAAGTCTATTAAAAACAGACATTTTTTTTACTCTCCTTCTAAAAGGATGCATAAATTATAGTAACCCAAATAACCTGCTCTTAAAAACTTAATATAAACATACTTTAACACATAGGTTTTTACAATTTTTGTTTTTGTGGAAAAATAAATAATATTAAAAATTAAAAAATAACTCTCTACCAAACTATTTTTTTGAAATACCATAAATAAATATTAACTCTACACCTTTTAAAATTCATTTACATTTATTTATTAAACAGTTTTGTAAAATGTACTAATAATTTATTTTTCCCCTTCTCAAATTGTTTAGTCCTAACCTATATATTTCAGATTATAACAGATATATTCTAAAATTGAAAAGATATTTCTTTAATTTTAAAAAAAATAATTTACAATTTTCTTATGAATTTATTCTAAAAAAATTATAAATTTTTATATAGTAATAACTAAAATTAAAAAAATTATTTTATCGTTTAATGTTTTAAAAATTAAAACTAATGATAGAATTAAACCATAAAATAAATTAAAAGAAAAGGTAGTGAACACATGCATAATGAAAGCAAAATACAACATATTAATTCTATAAAAGAAGTTGAGCAACTTTTACAATCAAAAAAAATAACAGTAATTGATTTTTCAGCAGAATGATGTGGTCCTTGTAAAATGTTAGGGCCAAGATTTGAAAATGTTGCTAATGACGAAAAACACAAAAATATTAATTTTATTAAAGTTGATGTTGACAAAGCTAAAGAACTAGCAAAAGATTATGAAATCCAATCAATTCCAACATTAATTTATTTTAATAAAGAAGGAAAAGAAGTTAAAAAAACTTTTGGTTTAGTTTCTGAAAAAGATATGACTAATATTATCGAAGAAATAGGAAAATAAGGTATTTATAATGGCTATTAAATTAATTGTTCTTGATCTAGATGGAACTTTATTGAAAAGTAGATGAAAAATTCATCCTAAAAATCTAATTGCAATTCAAAAAGCATATCAAAAAAATATTAAAGTTATTATTGCAACAGGAAGAGCACCAAGTTCAACCATTGATATTGCAAAATCATGTTTAATGCATGAAAAAACCGGTCATATTATTTGTTATAATGGTGGTAACATCCTTGATATTACTAATGATAATAGATTAGATATATTGTATGAAAAATCATTAACAAAAGAACAAATACAAACAATAGTTAAATTTGCTAATAAAAATAATTTAGCAATGTGAGGATATAGTACCGATAAT
The DNA here is from genome assembly GCF_964019575.1 of Spiroplasma endosymbiont of Andrena trimmerana. NCBI lineage: Bacteria > Bacillati > Mycoplasmatota > Mollicutes > Entomoplasmatales > Spiroplasmataceae > Spiroplasma > Spiroplasma endosymbiont of Andrena trimmerana. The sequence goes on along the minus strand of NZ_OZ026455.1, from coordinate 1,541,038 downwards.
AAAACAGGCTTAATTAATCGCAGATCACTAAAAGTTAAAATTATGGAAAATTTTAATAACCTACCAACTAAACAAATTGATGAGAATACCGATGAGGGTATGTATAAAATTTTATTATTTTGTAAAAAGAAAAAACAAGTTAATACAATTTTAGAACAATTAAATACTATAAAAGATTTAGAACTTGCTACTTCTTCTCATAGTGTTATCGAAATTAATCCAATTGGTGTTAATAAAGCTGCTGCTGTACAATTTTTATGCAAAAAATGAAATATTACTCCTGACCAAGTACTAGCTTGTGGTGATGGTATGAATGATTATAAATTAATAAAATGGGCTAAATATGGTATTGCAATGCAAAATGCTCATCCTAATTTAAAAGAAATAGCATATGATGTTACTAGTAAAAATACTTGTGGTGGTGTTGCAAAAGCTATCGATAAATATGTATTTCCTAAATCAGAGTTTGAATAAATAATAGTTTAATTTTCTAATATAGTTTATTATCAAATATAACTTTAAAAATGCTGGTAATTGTCCAGCATTTTTAATTCAATATCTTTTATACTTAAATAAATATTTTTCAAATTTGCATTCTTTTAATATAAACTAACTATTCATTGAATTATTAAAAGTAGCTTTATCTAATACTATAGAAAAAATAAGACTATCATTATAAAAAAATGAATCTTCACCAATTCAAAATTTAATGTAAATACCAGAAGAATCATGTCAAATAAAAACAGATGAATTAATATATGCATGTCACATAAAACCACTTACAGAAAAATTATTTTGAATTTTAGCAGAATTATCAATCGCTTCTGTTATATCTTTTGTGCTAATTTTAATATTATGTTTTTGAGTACTTTGACTTGAATCACTAGCAGAAATAAAAGAATTATTATCAAAGCTGATACTAGGAAATAAAGTAGTAAAATCATCCCAAGATTTAGCATAGTCAGTTCAATTTGAAAATATATTTTTTTGCTCACTATTATAAACATTTGTAGAATCTGTTCCATTATAATTAGTAGTATAATTAAAATTTACATTTTGTGTAATATTATCATTTTTAAATTTATTATAATAAATTTCAATTAAATTATTATTATCAAAAATATAGTTTAATGAATAGTTCTTGTCACTAATATTAAATGGAAGATTATAAATAAAATTATAAATATCTTTATTATCAACAATTAAATCAACAATTTTAGTAGCTAATTCATTATTAATTTTTGCTTTTAAACTACTTTGACTAATAAAATAATTAGACAACTTCTCAGCAATTGTTCTATCAATTTTATTAGATAATGTTGCTTTAGCAATATAATATAGACCCAATGTTTCACTTAAATTATCACTATGCTCAACTTTATGACCACCTGTTTGTTGTGAAATATCAATGTGTTTTTCAATTCCACCTTGCTGAATTAACTTTCAATCTTGATTATCACCACTAAAGTAAGAAGTACTATATTCACTTTTACTATATGGATTATATGTATCTTTAATAGTAGTTACTTTTTTAGTATTATTCATTTCTTGTTTTGTATTTTCAATATCTGATTTATCTTTATCAGGAACAATTACTTTGGTATTATAAACTAGATTACCTGTTGTATCTACTAAAAAAGTATTTTGAGCATTGGCAAAAGTATAACTTTTTAATGCTGAAGTATCATAACTGTAAAATTTATAATCGGTTATTGATTGGTTAGTAATTCAATCACTAGTACCTAAAATATTTCATTGATTATTAAATAATGAATTTGTAGAATTCTTTATTGATGATTTATTTGTTAAGCTACTGTTATTAACAATATTATCATTAATACTATTAATAACAGTATTACTTGTTAAAGTTAATGTTGTTAATGTACTTAAAGTAATTAATAATTGTTTCATTCATATACCTACCTTTTAAATAATACAATTTTAATAATTAGATATCTTTTTATATATACTCATTAAAATTATAACGATATTGAATTTATATCGTTATTTAGCTAAATTGTAAAGGTAAGTGCAACTAAATTATTTTTCTATCCAAATATTCGATTGGTGAAAGATAATTTAGTATTTTTCTCGGTTTTTGATTTAAAGACAATATAAATTTATGAACTTCATTTTTATTAGTTTTTGAAAAAATAAATTTTTTAGGAAATTTTTCTCTAATTAAACCATTAGTATTTTCATTAGTACCTCTTTGTCAAGGTGAATATGGATTGGCAAAATAAATTTTTACATCTAAATTTTTTTCAAGTTGTTGTCAATTTGAAAATTCTTTGCCACGATCAAAAGTAATAGTTTTAACAATGTTTTTAGGAAGAATTGATAAATAATAACTGACATTTTTATTAATAACTTTAGTAGTTCTGTTTTTAACTAATATTGCTAAAGTAAATCGTGATACTCTTTCAACTAAAGTTATTAAACATGATTTGCTTTTACCTCGTGATGATACTATAGTATCTCCTTCTCAATGACCAAGTGTTATACGATCATTAACATTTATATCTCGTTCTTTAATTGATTTACCATTAAACTTGCCACGATTTTCTTTAGATTTTCGTTTTTTACCTTTTCTTCTTAAATTTTTACTAGTAACTTTATCAAGCATTCCAAAATAAATTCAAGTATAAATTGTTTTAAAACTAATAACTCATTCTTTATGAAAATTTTTAATTCTGCCATAAATTTGTTCAGGTGATCAACCTAATAGTAATTTTTGTTGTACATATTTTACTAAATTCTTATTTTTAAACTTATGAAAACTAATATGTGATTGTTTTCGATTTTCAGCTTTATTTTGTGCAATTAATGAAAAATAATGATTATTATCTTTATTTCTATTAATTTCTCGAATAATAGTACTAATACTTCGATTAAGATTTTTAGCTATTTCACTAATTTTAAATTTAAATTTCAATTGATTCTCAATATAAATTCTTTCATCTATGCCAAGATGTTTATAACTCATATAAAAACTCCTTACTTTTTTCTAAACTAAATTTAGCATTATGAAATTTTTATATGAGAATTTTTTGCAATTTTATTTACTTGCACTTACAAGTATAACTCAGCTTTATAATATAACACAAATTTTTCTTATTTTTTTTAATAAAATCTCATTTAAAAATGTTTAAAAATTAATCTAATATTTTGAATTAAGTTAATAATAAAAAAATATATTATAATTAAACTATACACAGATAGAACTTTTGTTCTTAATGATGTTTAGAGAGAGGTGAAAGTAATGGAATTTGATTTTGATGTGATTACTATTGGTGCTGGTGTTATTGGTGCTGCTATTAGTGATGAATTATCAAAAAGAAACTTAAAAGTAGTTATTTTAGAAAAAAATTTAAGAATTGCCCAAGAAACATCAGAAGGAAATTCTGGAGTCATTCATGGTGGATTTGATCCAACACCAGGAAAACTAAATGCTAAATTAAATCTAGAGGGCAGAAAATTATATGAAAATGATTGATTTAAAAATTTAGATTTTCCATGAAAAAAAAATGATTCTTTAATACTTGCTTTTAGCAAAGAAGAAAACTCAGAAATACAAAAATTATATGCACGTGGTATTACTAATGGTCTTGCTAAAAAAGAATTATCAATATTAACAAGAGAAGAAGTAATTTCATTAGAACCTAATGTTAACCCAAAAGTTACTAGTGCACTACTTTGTTCTGCTTCATATGCTGTTGATCCAGTATTATTAACACAATCTTTAATTAATCGCATGATTAAAAATAAAGGACAACTAAAAGTTGATCATCAAGTAATTAATATTGAAACATTAAATTCAGGTTTTCGAGTTACTTGTTTAAATAATCAAAAAAAAGTAACTTTTACTTCAAAATATATTATTAATGCTGCTGGTCATTATGCTGATGATATTGCAAAGTTAATAAATTGTCAAGATTTCACTTTAAAAACTAGAAGAGGACAGTATTGTATTCTTGAAAAAACCGAAAATCATATTATAAATAATCACATTCTATTTATGATACCTACTATTCATGGTAAAGGAGTAATAGTTGCTCCAATGCTTGATGGTCATATCTTGGTGGGTCCTACTTCTCATGAAAATGTACCGAAAAGTGATACTAGATTAATTACAATTGAAGATATTGAACTTATTAATAAAATTGGTCTAAAAATTATTCCAACTTTAAATATTAATAAAACTTGTAAAGTAATTAGTGGTTCACGAGCAATTTGTGTTGAAACTGATGATTTTTTCATAAAATTTGCTAGTAATAATCCTAACTTTATTAATGTTGCTGGTATTAAATCACCAGGTCTAAGTTCAGCACCAGCAATTGCTTTACTAGTAGCAAATATGATAAAAAATATTTAATTTAAGGAGGAAAATATTATGCCAGAAGTCTCACAAGTAATTATTGGTGAACTATTTGGCACATTTATCCTAATTTTACTAGGAAATTGTGTTGTTGCCAACGTTTTATTAAAAAAAACAAAGGGAGAAAATAGCGGTTGGCTTGTTATTTGTACTGGATGAGGATTTGCTGTTGCTATTGCTGCAATGTTAAGTGGAATTTCAGGAGCACATTTAAATCCAGCTGTTACTATTGGATTATGAGTTGCTAATAAAAAAACAGCTTTTATTGGGGAAAACTTCTTTTATATTCCATTTTAGATTTTATTTCAATTTTTAGGTGCAATGTTAGGACAATTAGTTGTTTACTTAGCATATTTTAAACAATATAACATTACTGAAGATAATAATAAAATTTTAGCAACTTTTGCAACAGCTCCAGCCGAACGTAGTTATATTTGAAATACTATAACAGAAATTATTGGAACATTTATGCTAGTTATGATTGTTTGTGCTACTATTGGTATTAAAAATTTAGTTATTAATTCACAAATATTTAATAGTGGTTCTGCGTTTATTACTGGACCTGCGACTGTTGGTATTGGTGTTATGGTTATTGGACTTGCTATTGGTGGACCAACAGGTTTTGCTATTAATCCAGCTCGAGATTTAGGACCACGAATTATTCATGGTATTTTACCAATAGCAAATAAAGGAAGTTCTGATTGAAAATATGCTCCTGTTATGGTTATTGGACCAATTTTAGGAGCAATTATTGCTGGTGGTTTAATTCAAGTAATTGAAATACTTTAATAAAAGTACAGAAAGGATAAATAATATGTCAGAAGAAAAAAAATATATTATGGCATTAGATGAAGGTACATCTAGTTGTCGTACTTTAATTATTGATAAAGAAGGAAAAATTACTGGTATCCATCAAATTGATATACCTCAGCATTATCCCCCTCAATCAGGTTGAGTTGAACATGATGCACTTGGAATTTGAAATAATCAATTAACAACAATGCAACAAGCTTTAAATAAAAGTAATATTAAATCTAATCAAATTGAAGCAATTGGTATTACTAATCAACGTGAAACAACAGTAGTATGAAATCGTGATACAGGTTTACCAATTTATAACGCTATTGTTTGACAAGATCGCAGAACAGCAGATTACTGTGAAGAATTAGCAAAAAAAGGATGAAAAGAAAAAATTCATAAAAAAACCGGCTTACTAATTGATTCTTATTTTTCTGCTACTAAAATAAAATGAATTTTAGATAATGTTAAAAATGCACGTGAATTAGCAAAAAAAGGAAAACTAGCTTTTGGTACTATTGATAGTTGATTAATTTATAAAATGACAAATGGTATTGAAAATAATGTTGAAAAAACTAAACATGTTATTGACATTACAAATGCTTCACGAACAATGTTATTCAACATTAATACTAAAAAATGAGATGAAGAATTACTAGAATTATTTAATATCCCTAAAAATATGTTACCAGAAGTAGTTCCCAGTTCAGGTAAAATTGGAACTACTTATAAAGGAATGTTATTCCAAAATGATGAGCAAGAAATTCCTATTACTGCTGCAATTGGTGATCAACAAGCTGCATTATTTGGTCAATTATGTTTAACACCTGGTGAAATCAAAAATACTTATGGTACTGGTTGTTTTATTTTAATGAACATTGGAAATACTCCTCTTTTTTCAAAACAAGGTTTACTAACGACTATTGCTTATCAAATATCAGGCGAAGAACCAGTTTTTGCTTTAGAAGGTTCAGTTTTTATTGCAGGGGCTGCTGTTCAATTTTTACGTGATCAATTACGAATGTTATATCGTTCCGATGAAAGTCTATGATATTCACAAATTGTTGATCCCAAAGAAGAACAACGTATTTATGTAGTACCTGCTTTTGTTGGTTTGGGTGCCCCTTATTGAGATTCAACAGCACGTGGCGCTATATTTGGTTTAGAACGTGGTACGAAGCGTGAACATATTGTTAAAGGTACCATTGAATCATTAGCTTACCAGTCACAAGATGTTATTCTGGCAATGCAAGCAGATGTTAAATTAAATAAAGATTTAAAAGATTTAAAAATTAAGATTAAAGTTGATGGTGGAGCAAGTAATAATTCATATATTATGCAATTCCAAAGTGACATTAGTCGTACTAATTTAATTAAACCTAAAAATACTGAAACTACAGCAATGGGTACTGCTTACTTAGCAGGACTTGCAATTGGATTTTGAAATATTAATGATATTAAAAAAATAAATAAAATTGAAAAAGAATATAAACCAATTATGACAGAAAAAAAAGCAGAAACTTTTTATAAGGGTTGACAAGAAGCAGTTAAAAGAACACGTGGTTGAACTACTTCTATTAAATAAAAATAACTGAATTGACAGTATAAAATAATTAAGTAAATTTACTTAATTATTTTATTTTGTTTTTTTAGTTGTTAAGAATATAAATCTAATTCATCACTTAAAGTAAATACTACGCCAGCAAACTCTTGTGAAATATCTGAAGAAGAATCATTATTATCAAAGAATAAAACATCAAAATTAACTTGAATATAATATTGTCGTTTTTTGCCATTATCATAATCGTCATATTGATTATTAAATTGAATATTTCCAACTCCATATAAATATAAACTAGAATATCAATCTTTTACTGCTTTTTTAGAAATACGACATTTAATACCTGAATCATTTAAATATTTTTCAATAACAAAGAATAATTTATTAAAATAAGTATTATTTAATTCAGAAAGAATTTTAACATTTTTTATCTTATTAGTATCATTTGAACTAGGTATAGTAGTATATTAAGGTCAATAACCATTATCAGCATTTACTCATAATCCTCAAAATTGTGTATGATAATTAGTTCAATAACTAGCTGCAAATGTTTCAACTATAATTTTACTTGCAAAATGAGGTTCGCTTAATAATATAGGTAATGGTCTAACATTTTGAATCATTGATGCTACTGCTGCATATCGACCTTCAGCACGTCAAATTGCAAGATATTTATTATTTTTTCTATCATTTCAAAATTCTGTGGGTATTGCTTTTCTTAAAATACCAGTTGCTGCTCTTTTTTGTTCTTCGGCATCATATTTATAATTAATTTTAACTATAAAATTTAATTCTTCTTTTACTTTACTATTTTTTGTTGGTTTAATTTTTATTTTTAATTCTTTTCCTTGTACAATATCATTAGTATTTAAATTTTCAAATTCAATTTTGTAATCTTCATTAATAACAGCGCTAGGATAAAGATTTTTTATTTTATTAGCAATCATTTCTCTAATACTATTAGTACTATTAAATTCTTCAATTGTGGTTACCTTTGTAATAGTAAATTCACCAATAACTTCTTCTTTAGAACAAATATTATTGTTATTATTATTATTTATCTTTTCTTCTAAATCTATTTTTTCTTTTTTTATTTGTTCAAGTTCTGATTGAATTTTAATTATTTTTTCTTGAAGTTCTTTTTTTTCAAGTTCTTTTTTATTATTTGCTAAAAGTTCTTTTTCTAAATCTTTTTGTTTTTGTTCTAAATCTTTAATTTCTTTATCAATTTTAGCTGCTTTATCATAATCAGCATCTTTTACAAATTGTTCTTTTTCTTTAATTAAATTATTTTTATTATTTTCTAATTCACTTAACTTATCTTTAATTTCTTGACTATTAGTATTATTATTATTTATTTTTGCTTCTAATTCTTTAATTTGTTTATTCTTTTCTTCAATATTTTTGTTTAATTTTTCAATTTCTTTCATAGATTTATCATTATTATAGTTTAGAAGTTGATCCATTTTTTTATTAATTGTTTCACAACATTGACTATTATCATTTTTTTCATTAGATTGACAATTATCAAGTTTTTCATTTATTTCTTTTAATTGTTCTTGTAAAATTTGACAATTAATTAAATGAATCTTATTTTTTTCTTCTTCTTTTATTAAAATTTCCAATTGTTTTTTAACACTATTGATTTGTTTTTCAATAGCTTCTTTTTCTTCTATATTAGCTTCTAAGTCCTCTAATGACTCTGGATCATTTTTAATATTTTGAATTTCTTTTTCCTTTTCTTTTAATTTCTTTTCAAGTCTTTCTAATTTCTCTTTTAATAATTCAATTTTATGATTAGGCTTTATTTCATTATTATCTTTTTCATTTAATTGTTTTTTTAATTTTTCAATTTCTTTATTAGCTTCTTCTAACTTATTTTTTAGTTCTTGTAATTTTTCATTATCACTACAGTTTTTAATTTCTTCTTTTAATTTAGATACTTCTTTATTAGCTTCTTCTAATTTAATTTCTAATTCTTTTATTTTTTCATTATCATTAGCATTATCAATTTCTTCTTTTAATTTTTCAATTTCTTTATTAGCTTCTTCTAATTTAATTTCTAATTCTTTTATTTTTTCATTATCATTAGCATTATCAATTTCTTCTTTTAATTTTTCAATTTCTTTATTGGCTTCTTCTAACTTAGATTCTACTTCTTCTTTAGCCTTGCTAGCTTCTTCTAACTTAGATTGAACTTCCTCTTTTTCTTTATTAGCTTCTTCTAACTTAGATTCTACTTCTTCTTTAGCCTTACTAGTTTCATCTAATTTAGATTGAACTTCCTCTTTTTCTTGAGTAATCTTTTCTAGTTGCTTTTGTAAATCTTCTACAGAAATATTTTCTTCATCACTAGTATCCATTAATTTTTTTTCCTTCTATATATGTTAAAAATAACATTTTTTATAATCTGATTTTTAATTAAATTTAAAAATAAAAATATCAGAATAGTTCTAATTTATATTAGTGGTTTCCTTGTACCAATATTAAGATTCATCAAAAATATAATTTTTCTAACTTTATTTAATATAAACAATTGTAAATTTAAAAAAGTATAAAATAATATTGAATTATATGGTATTTTGATTAAATCCCAATTTAAATTTATAATTGAAAAAATAAATATACAATAAAAAAAGTACTTTAATTTACTAAAATACTTTTTTCTGATTTATTAAATTTCAAAATCATATAATTATATAATATAGAAATATTATTATACATTTATTATATACTGTTTTTATATAGTAAATGAGCGTGGCTTTGAAAGAAGTGATTGTTCATCAAACTCTGTTTTAAGAATTGAACTACTAATTCCATTATCCAAAGAATTTGTAGGCTCACAATAGTTATTGAATGTTCCATAATTATTTCTTGGTTTAGTAGTAGATCCAAAATTACTATCTACTTTTTTCTGCTCTTCAACAGCATCAAAAAAGATTTCTTTTTCTTCATCATTTTTAAAATTTCATTCTTCTTCATTACATAATTGTCCAATAATACTAGAAAATTCTTCAATACTTTCTAATTCACTAAAAACATCTACTAAACAAGAATCATTAATAGAAGATTGACATGATGTTACTGATTGTTCAATATTACCATTATTTTGTTGATAACCAGTTCATCTTTTAATAGTATCTATAACAGTACTCAGTTTTGGAAGAAATGGTATTCCTTCTTTATTAACCATACAATTAAGTAAAGATGAAACTAGAGAAAGAGTTATACCACCCATAACTTTTGGAGCATCTGTTGACAGTTTTTTTCAAGTAAATTCTTGATTAGATATATAATTCTCAGTACCTCATGTTATAGCCATTGATATTGGTGTTATAAAAAATAATGGTAAAATATTTTTATAAAAAAAATTACTATTTTCATCACTATTTTGTTCACTATTAAGAAGTTGATTTTCTATATCATTAATATTGTTATTAAATAATCTTTTAACTTTTCTCAACCTAATTTTATTACTTTTTCTATCCTAGAAATGATTGCACCATGAAAAGTCATATTTAACACATAACTAGTAAATTCAATAGTTGTCTGTCCAAGAATTTCCATTGAAATTCAATTATCTAAAATATTATTAGAAGCTCTATCCAAAATTACACCAGAATAACTTAAAAATAATAAGAAAGGAATAACTTTTATTATTTCTTTTCCTACATTAATATTATTTTCATTGTTTTTTCATTTATCTATAACTCAATTTTCAATATTTTCGATTGAACCAAAAATAAAAGGTTCAATAGCTGTATCAAAACCAATAAGTATACCACTAAATATCAAACTATCCTTAATAGTTTGTCAATTTCATGGTGTTTTAGCAACAGTAGTACTAATTATCATTTGAGCAGTGATATTACCAGAAAGAGCAACAATAAAAGTAATATTTTTACCTAAAAGTTTAGTTATTTTTGATAAATGCTGAATTATACTTGTAAGTGCAAGTAAATAAAATTGCAAAAAATTCTCATATAAAAATTTCATAATGCTAAATTTAGTTTAGAAAAAAGTAAGGAGTTTTTATATGAGTTATAAACATCTTGGCATAGATGAAAGAATTTATATTGAGAATCAATTGAAATTTAAATTTAAAATTATTGAAATAGCTAAAAATCTTAATCGAAGTATTAGTACTATTATTCGAGAAATTAATAGAAATAAAGATAATAATCATTATTTTTCATTAATTGCACAAAATAAAGCTGAAAATCGAAAACAATCACATATTAGTTTTCATAAGTTTAAAAATAAGAATTTAGTAAAATATGTACAACAAAAATTACTATTAGGTTGATCACCTGAACAAATTTATGGCAGAATTAAAAATTTTCATAAAGAATGAGTTATTAGTTTTAAAACAATTTATACTTGAATTTATTTTGGAATGCTTGATAAAGTTACTAGTAAAAATTTAAGAAGAAAAGGTAAAAAACGAAAATCTAAAGAAAATCGTGGCAAGTTTAATGGTAAATCAATTAAAGAACGAGATATAAATGTTAATGATCGTATAACACTTGGTCATTGAGAAGGAGATACTATAGTATCATCACGAGGTAAAAGCAAATCATGTTTAATAACTTTAGTTGAAAGAGTATCACGATTTACTTTAGCAATATTAGTTAAAAACAGAACTACTAAAGTTATTAATAAAAATGTCAGTTATTATTTATCAATTCTTCCTAAAAACATTGTTAAAACTATTACTTTTGATCGTGGCAAAGAATTTTCAAATTGACAACAACTTGAAAAAAATTTAGATGTAAAAATTTATTTTGCCAATCCATATTCACCTTGACAAAGAGGTACTAATGAAAATACTAATGGTTTAATTAGAGAAAAATTTCCTAAAAAATTTATTTTTTCAAAAACTAATAAAAATGAAGTTCATAAATTTATATTGTCTTTAAATCAAAAACCGAGAAAAATACTAAATTATCTTTCACCAATCGAATATTTGGATAGAAAAATAATTTAGTTGCACTTACCTTTACAATTTAGCAAATATTTGTTTTCTCTAATAGCAGTTTCTTCAAAAATAGATATTGTACTACTATTAGATATGCTAGAAAAATCACCACTTGAAGCCAATAAACTTATTGCACTATCGTCAGACATTCTACGAATATTAAGATTTTGATTACCTGTAAATAAAGGAGACATTTTAAACACTTCTTTCATATATAATAATAATTTTCTTAAGTTGCTACTTTTTATTTTAAAAAAGTAGCATCCAGTAATATAATTATTACGTGAAACTACTTCTTTTAGTCGCATATATTATTTAACCTAAAAAGGTATGAAAAAATAATAGCATGTGTTTTATAACTTGTCTATATTTTTTTAATTTTTTTAATACAAAATTAGTTATAAAAGTAATTTTTATTATTAATTTTTATCTTTTCAAAAAGGAACTAAAAATTTATTAATTAACTATTAGTAGTAAAAATAAAAGTTAAACCTTCATATTTATTACCAAAAGCAATATCCTTTGAATTTTTACCCTCTAATCGAATTTTTATATAATCATAATATTTATCACCAAATTTTTTATTGCCAGTAATAGCAATAACATTATTATAGCCGCCAGCATTTAACAAATATGGTTTAAAATTATCAAAAGTTAACCAAGTAAAGGGTTTTTTTGGAATAAAATTTAATAATGGAACTAAAATATTACCAAGTAAAGGGTTTTTCACTTCTTCAGAAGGAATTCACTCTTGAAATAATTTTCAAAAATTTTTAGCTTTATCTAAATTATTTCTTAAATATTGTTCTTTTTGATTTTTTTCTTCCCTTTTAAAAGTAGCACCAGCAGTAACTAAGTCATTATAAAATCCACCACTGTCTTTTTTGTTAATTGATAAATATTGTGTTCCATTAACTAATGGTTCTAATTTTTCATTTATATAATCTTGTAATGGACTAAAATTAGCATCAAAACTACAATCTTTTACCGTAGAATTATTATAAACAGCTAAATGAATTTTAATATTAGTAGTACTAATTTTTTTTATTTCATCTTGACCATTAGTAATTTCATAAGTAATATTACTAAAATCTTCTGGAGCAGTATTAAACAAGTTACTAATATTGTCTTCAATTAATTTTTTAAAATCAAAAACATGATTTTTATTTTCGGGTTTTAAAAAATTATTAAAATTGGGATAAGTATTATTAGCAATTAAATTTGCAGCATCTTCTAATAATTGCTGATAATCAACTGATGAATTGTGAAAAACATCACATGCACTAATATTAATACTAGTAATACTAGTAAATGCAAAAACACTTATAATTTTTAATATTTTTTTCATAATAAACTTCCTTAGATAATCACTACTTTTTTACTATTATCTTCAAATTTTTCTTTTTTGTATTAATAATTCTATTTTTAATTTGTGAAATTTCATCACGGTTTGTTATTTCATAAAATAAATGATAATAAATATATTTCAACTCACTAACTTTAATATTTTGTTTTTCAACAAATATTAGAAATTGATAAATTTCATGTAAAAGTTCAAATATTTTATTTTTTTCTTCATTAGTTAATACTTTTTGTTTTAATTCATTTCGAATAATTAATGGTGCTTCTTTAACAAATAGAAAATCACTAATGATATTTTTATAATCTCAATTATAAAATATTTTAAAATCATCAACTTTGGTTTTAACATTTTTAATATTATTTAAAATAGTTTTAACATCATTTTTAACTAAACTTTGAATGAAGACTGCTAATATTAATGCTAAAGAACTAGCGGGAATAAAGTACTTTAAAACTTGATCAATGTTAATAGTACCCTTAGTAAAATTTAAAATTGAATTTTTTACAATTAAATATAAAACTTCAAAACCTAAAATAATAAATAATGATCGTTTTTCTATATCTTTTCATCAAGGATTACCAAGAATCTGATTTTTTTCTTCTAATATTTTTTCTAAAATAATATAAATAATAAAATAACAAAATCAATAAGTTAAAACAAATAATGTGGTAAAAACATTAGTAAAACAAAAAATATAAGTAATGTTTCTAGCAACATTTAATACTAATAAAGCTTTAAAAATAAAAAAATTATTTTCAAAATTTGAAATTACCTTATATTTATTTTCAATATATTTTTTCATTCAACATCTGATTTGAATAAATATTAAAGTATTACTTGCAATACAACTACTAAAAATAGCAATATATAAATAAGTTTTTAAAGTAATAATAGTTTCATCAGTAATACTAGCATTATTAAAAAAATCAAATGTTAAAATTTTATTAAAAATACTACTTTTAACTTCTCATAAAATTGCACAAATAATCAAACAAATTGTTAATAACATTCATAAAATTGTTTGCATCAAATATTTATTGTTAAATCATTTTCAGCTTGATTTTAATAATTGATAGTTATTCATAATTTTATCTACCTTATTTTTAAATTATTGTAAAGTAATTTATATAAATTATTATTATAATAATTGTAAGTTATTAACTCACATTTGTGCTTGCGTTAAATTTAAAATATCTTTACTAATCATTGCTAATAATTTATTAATAAACTTTTCAAGATTAGTAGTGGTGGGTAAAACCATCAATTTGCCTTTTCCATCATTATAAGGATTTTTTCCTAATTCATATTTTCAACTTAATGTTAATTGTTCATTTTCTATGTGAATAACTGGTAAATCCTTATTTCCTAAACTATAAGCAAATTCATTAAGTAAATTCATTACTTTTGGTTCTAAAATTAATCTTAATTTAATTTGATTATCACATTTTACTTCAAATAAATCTTCAAATAAATGTGATTCTAATTGAACTTTCTTTTTACTACGAAATTTTTTTGAAAATATATTACGTGGTGTTAATGTCATTGTAAAATTATTATTCCTAATAATAGTTGTATAATAAACAAAACGTGCATAATAACAAGTAATTTTTTCTGTTTCAATAACTTGAGCAGCACTATTATATCCAGAACTTGTCTCATACATAACTTTTTGGTTAATGATACTTCCATAGTTAAAATTTTGACCATTAATACTTCCTATCATTATTTGTTCGCAATAATTATAATAATTAGGTTGTTCATCTAAAGGTAAATTACCTTGTGGTTCAATTGTTCAATAATCACTAATAGTTGTTAAATTCATTTGTGAATTATTATCTTTAATAACTCATTGATAATAGTTAATAATTGGTAATTCTTCTATTAATTTTTCATGAATTTTAGTTTTTAATACAAAACTCTGCACTAATAAAAAGCATCCAACAATGAATCCAATAATACTAATAATGGTAAATGGTTTTTTAATAAATGATGATTTGTTAATACCAATACTAGCACCAATAGCAATTAGAGCAATAATGGTAGTAATAATTCATAAACTAATTCATAAACGATTATTTATTAATTTAATTCATCAATGATTACTACTATTATTATAGTCAGTATGAATATTATTAACAATCTCATTTACAACCTTTGGCGATAAATTATGTTTCATAATTATTCCATTCTTTTTTAATTCTTAATATAGCTTATAATTAATTTTGTTTTATAAAAAAATAGAAAAAGACTAACTATAGATGTAATAATCTATTTAGAAGTCTAAAAACCTACTATTATAAAACTAATTACATTATAACATATATATTATTAGTTTTTTTCTAAAAAATCATTAATTTCAGTAATATTAACAGGTGCATTTTGTGGAGGTTTACCTGCATTACCACCATGCATATATTTTGCAGGAACTGCTACCATAAAAACTTTAGGATCGATTCGAACTATTTTTGTTTTAAAAAAATTATATTCTAATAATGACATTGTTGTCATCATCATTTTATATTCATTACCTGAATACAAACCTTTCACATTTCAAACATTACCACCACGTAAATAATTATTTCGATAAATATCATTACGGATTTGCTCTAATTCATTAGAAATAATAAATACACTCATCAACATATATTTTGGATAAACTCTATTCATAACAAAAGCTGCTACATAAATATAAACAAGCGTTGACATAAAATAAGGCCTAACTAAAAAATTATCAACAAGACTAGTTTTCTGTAAAAAAGTTCCATCAAGAATTAAAACAATAACAACAATAATAATATTAGTATTTCTAATAATAGTAGCAATTGAATATTTACGTTTCATAGAAATATAAGTACTAATAAAATCCATACCACCACTAGATCCACCAGTTTTAAATAAAATACCAATACCAGCACCATAAATTAATCCACCTAAAGCAGCAAAAATAAAAGTACGTGGTAAAACTAAGTGCCAATAATCTGTAGTACCTTTTAATGGCTCATTACCTAAAACTTGAAAATTTTTAAGAGCATCAATTGCTGTTAACAAAAAGTTAATTCCATTTTGAAATAACAAATAAATGATAGTATAAAGAGTAAAACGAAATCCAACCTTGAATAATCCTCAAATAATGATAGGACCATTAATAAGAAAATATACTGGATAAAATCAAAATGCTTGCGTTGTTTCTTGTTCAGTAATACTGCCATTATAAGATAAGGCAATAAATTTAGCTATTAATTGTGCAAAAGCTGATAAACCATTAGTATATAAACCAGCACGATTAATAAAATAAAAAAAGGAAACAGTTGTTAAAAAAGCACCAATAAAAATTAATAATAAATTTTTGGAAGTTATTTTTCAATTAAAATTTTTTCATGAAGAATGGATCTCTTGTTTAACACCAATATTTTTAAAAGTAAAGGCATCAACAATTAACGGTGGCTCTTTATCTTTATTTTTTGCTTCTGAATTATTGGACATATTAAACTCCTTTTTAACTATTAAATTGAAGTATTGTTGGAACATAATTACTATCATCATAAGGCGAAGGTAAAGACATGTCAATTAATGAATCTTGAAAACTAATCACAAAATTAACTTTAAGTTCTAATTTATTAGGACCAGAGCTTGTAACTTTTTGACCATCAATTCCTTTGATATTAATATTAACAGAATTAACATAAGGATTATTATTTAATGCTAAACTTATTCCTTCTTGAACTAAAGTTTTAGTTTTTTGAGAAAAATCAGCATATGTTTTATCAATATCAGGTTTAGTTTCATCATCAACACTAATTGGTACTATTTGTTCTGATAATTTAGTAACATCACTAACACAACTATAAACTATGTAATCGCTTTGTGTATAAGAACATTTTATATTAAAAGTTTTTTTTATGTATTGTTCAACTTTAAAACTTTTATCATTATTTACTACTCCAACTTGATAAGTAATATTAATACTAATTCTACCGGTTGAAGTATCAACATTTCAAGTTCTTGCTTTTGTTGATTCATCTATTTTACCATTATCAATCGTAAAATAATAACATTTAGTACCTACTTCTAATTGACTATCAAATCAAGTTGGTTCTTTAATATTTGCTTTATCTAAAATTAATTTGGCAAGTGATTGTGCAAGACTGCTTTCTAATGCTTTATTTTCAATAACTTGTTCTTTTTCAGGTCTTTGACCATCAATAGGAACACCCACTGGTTTTTTAATACCAACTTTTGATAAAGTTGATTCTCAACCATTATAATTACCATTAGTAATTGCTTTTAAAATACTATCTTGTTGTTGATCAGAACAAGCTAAAACTGGCGTTACTATTCCACTACCAAAAGCAATAGTACCCATTAATGTTAAAATTTTTTTCATAATTATAATCATTCCTTAATTTAAAAAATATCATATATAAATTGTAACTTATTTTTATTATTTTGCTATACACTATCTTCAAAATCTTTATAATTAATATTAGTTTATATTAAAGGAATTGATAATATGTTTAAAATTTTATATACACTAGTTACTATTTCACTAGCCGCTTTTACTAATTTAAGCCAAGTGAAAATAAATAATTATCATCATAAAGAAATAAAATCAGAAAATACTATCCTAAATGAACAAAGTTTAACCTTAGCTTTTGAAAGTGGAAATTTTTATAATTGAAATGAAAATGATTCAACTAATTCTATTGCTGGTATTTTTACAAATTCACAAGCACAATCTTATTTATTAAATAAGGATGGCACATATAATAATTTAGACTTACAAATTAATAATTTTATTAGATTTGATGATAACTTAGGAATTGCTACTTTAAATAATTTTCATAAAAGTGATGATACTAATTTTATTAATAATTCATTTTTAATGACTAAAAATGGTATTAGTGATGATGCTACTGCCATTGAAACTCCAAATCATACTTTTACTAACTTTGGTAATAATATCGTTAGTACCGATATTGGTGTTGACTTAATTAATACAGACGGAAAAGTAACTAACTTAGTTACTCCCTATCACTATGGAAAAGGTAAAACTAGTTTTACTACTATAAATGATACTTTTGGTGTTTTTGTTGGTGGTGATCAAAATTCTTATATTCTAAAAGTTGATGGTAATATCAAGCCAATTAATATGAATGTTCCTAATCCAATACTATTAAATTCTTTTGTTGCCATTAATAATAATGGTGGCATTATTCGTGATGTTAATGGTCAATTATTTTATTTAACAATAGAAGATAATGGTAATGCTACAACAAAACCATTAATTATTAATAAGGAGCCACTGTTTAGTACTACTACTGTTTTTTTTAGCAAGACTGGTAACAATCAAGGAATTTTAAATGTAAATCTCAAAAATAGCTCCAAATTTTTTGGACAACCTTATCATTTAAGCATTACTGATAGTAATGATATTAAACTTACAAAAATTAATGAACATTATATGAATAATTTCATTTTACTTCATGATGGTTTAGGTATTTTTATTGATGAACAAGAAATTGGCTATTTTGTAAATGAATTAGGTGCTTTTACTAAAATTGGTTATTGTGCCAATTTCCAAAGAATAAATGATAATCTTGGTTTTATTAATAATAATACAAGTAAATTATTACTAAGTGATAGTAAAAATAACAATTGAAGTCGAATTAATACTATTAAATTTACTAAAACTAAAAATGAACAATTGACTAATTTTATTAATTCATATATTGATAAAGATAAACTTACTGCAGTTAATCGTACTAATAATTGAATTAGTAATAATAATCTAATTTTAAATGTAACTAATGATGAACTAAAAGATATTACTATTAATGATAATCAACCATTATTACCAAATATTAATAATAGTATTACAACTATTATTAATAGTAATTCTGAAATTAATATTAAATTTAAAGATGAAATAATAACTTACCATGTATTAATATATAATCAAAATATTTTGCCAACACTAGATAATAGTACTAATACTAATATTAAATATGTTGGAATAGTAAATAATAATTTATATGACATTAATAGCACTAATACTAATGACGGTTTTACAATTAATTTTAACTATGATAATACTATCCAATTTGTAAATATTATTACTATTGATAGTACTACTATGAATAAAATGAATTTATGAACATTAAAACCAAAAACTACTTTTAAATTAAATGCCAAAAGCAATAATAATGTATATTTACTACAAACTGTTAATTGAAATAATATTAGCAACTGACAATATTTTACTATTTATCATGGTAATAATTTACCTATTATTGAATTTTGAACTACTGATACTGGTATAAAATTATGAAATGCTGCTTTAAAACTTAATTATACTTCTAAGGAACTAGAAAATATGAATGCAACAGAAATTAATAATCTAAGAAATTTATCAGTTAATTGAACAATTAATGAAGCGCGTGGTAATACTTTAGGTTATATTATTTCTGGTTTTCTTAGTATTGGTTTCATTTTAACTATTATTGCTATTATTTATGATTGATACTTAAAACAACAATTTAAAAAAAAGAAATCTAACACAAAGACAAATGTGAATTAATACAAAATAACTGTTCTTTTATTTTTTTGGAATTAGGTTTATCATTTTCTAAGCTATTTACTGCTTCAACATTAACTGATAAACTTAGTTCATTAGATTTCCGTCTTTCACTTTGTTCTTCTCTTATTTTTCTAACTCAAGGATTAAATGAATTAGCAAAACCTAAAAAATCAGTTTGTTTTACAAAACAATTATTTGGAACATAATATCCTTTTGTTTTTATATAAAACAAAAAAGGTTCTAGAAATTTTTTTCATAAAAAAATTCCATCATTAAAAGGTTCATAAACAGCAAAATAAGAAATAGTCTGTTTATCTACTTTTATTCCATTAGGAAATGTAAAATCAGTTAATAATTGTTGATTAGGTAAAAAAAATGTATAAAAATTTTCATTAAAATCTCTAACGTTAATATTAACAAGTTCAAAAGAATGCTGGATTGGACATAATTGATCATTTATTGCCTCTTCATAACCCAAATTTTTACTTAATTTATCAAGAAATACTTTGTTTTCTAAAGTATTTGATATTTCTAAAGAGTATCTAAAATCAAAAAAATTTTCATAATTATGACCTTTTTTAAAAATTTTACTCAAATCTCTTTCTCTATAACTATTTGATCAACTATCTATTTTCAATGCTGCAAATGAATTAGTAGGTATTGGTGGTTGATGATATTTTATTGATTCATCTATTGTTCAACAAACTGCAAAAAGATCATAATCAGGAATTATTGGTTTTTTTTCTTTAGAAATTTCTTGACAAAAAATAGAAATTGGAAAATAAATTAAATTATTTTTTTCAATTTCTATTATTTCTTTTAAATCTCTATTATTTAAATTTTTAATATTATTTTCTTCATCAAGCGCAAAAATATAATAAACATTATATGTATTATCATTTTTTTCTTTTTCTAAATAAAGTACTATCTCGTTTTTTTTATTTTTTGGTTGACAACATTTAATAAAAATTTGATCCAAAAAAAATTCAGCATCAATAATTCCAAATTTTTCCATATTAACTAATAAAAAGAAAAAATGTTCATTAGTAATTTTTAAAATAGTTTCATTATTTTTTAATTTTAAAGAAACAGGATTTATTTTATTATCTTTATTATTTTTATTTAATTTTATTGAAAATTTCTTACAAAGAAGATTTATTTTTTCAGTTTGTGTTTCATTATCTTTTAATCCTATCTTGCTTAAAAATGTTAACTCATCTAAAGAAATTATAAAGCCAGATTGTACACCTCAATCAGAACTTTTATTTTTAATACTAAAATGTTTTGCTGGATATTTTTGAGGTATTAATACTTTTGTTATTGGATTAACATTTCTTACAATAAGAACTACATTTTCTTCTTGAGCAGTTTTAATAAAACCTGCAAAATGTTCTTCAAAAATTCCATTATTTTTGCATTGTTTAACTTCATCATTAACATAAATTTCCATAGTTTTTTATTTCTCCTTCTTTCTTTTTATCTGTTAATTACACTTCAAAAAAAAGAAAAATTCTTTTCTTTTTTATTACTTTTTTTGTAACTAAAACATTAATTTATCAATATTTTTGGAATTATTTTTCTAATTTTATAAAAAATATCCTAAATAAGTGTAAACATTTTTAAAAACAAAAAGGAAAAAAGACTATTTTTAAAAATAGTCTTTTTTATTAATTTTTCTAGTTTATTTTATATAAACATATAAAGTAAAAATGAAATAACTATTGAAAGCGTTGATAAAATTAAAAATAAAATACCTAAAACTAACATTTTATGTTTTTTACAAGCTATAATAGAATTAATTTGAATTCGTTTCAATAAGTCAGTTTCTTGATCTTGTAAAATTATTTCTTTAATACTATCAGGTTTCATTTTTTGTAAATCTTTATAATAAAGAGTATAATCATTTTTTCTTATTTTATTAAGTTTTTTAGGTGTACTTCTTGGAAAAATTGTTAAAATAAAAAATAAAAATGCTAAACATAAAAACACTACATATAAAAGTACAAAAGTAAATAAAAAACATGTTTTAATTGTTATATTACAATTTTCAATATTTTTAAATATTGGTATTCAACCAAAAGACAGTCCTAACAGAGCACCGGCAATAGCTGATAATATGCTAGCCTTTCCATCAAATCTTTCTATTTGTTTTTTAATTTCATTTAGTAAATTAACTTCATTGTCATTCATTAGTTAAAATTCCTTTTTATTAGTTATTGATTTAAATAAAAAATAAATTAAATTAATAATTAAATTTTATTTTTTTTAATTTCTATTTCTTTAAGCTACATTTAAATTTTTAAGTGTAACTAAAAACAACAACTATTCTTATCTTTGAAATTATTTTTATCAAGTTTATTTTTAATTTTGTTTTATAAAACATTATGATGATTTTTTGCAAACTTTGATAATTATTATTAACTATTAATAAAAAACTATCTAAAAAATAGTTTTTGGTTTTTTCAAACTAAGATTATTTTTATGGTTTTTGATAAGAAAATTTTTAAACATTAGAATGTTTTATAAAAGCATATTCAATTAAATTAATATTTGACTGTAAGTTATTATTAATTATAAAATTACATTAATATTTTAATATTGTTAATAAAAATTGACTTTAATTATAAATTAACTTTTGTTAATATTTTTAAATACTATTTTGATAATAATTTAAAACATTAATAATTAATATATTTAAATATATTTAAATATATTTAACACTAATTCTTTTACCATTTAACTCCAGAGATAGTATAACGTTTTTATTTTTTATGTTCAACTATCAATATCAAATTATATTTTGATAAGTTTATTCTTTTTATTAATTTAATATTATATTTTGCTGAGTTATACTTGTAAGTGCAAGTAAATAAAATTGCAAAAAATTCTCATATAAAAATTTCATAATGCTAAATTTAGTTTAGAAAAAAGTAAGGAGTTTTTATATGAGTTATAAACATCTTGGCATAGATGAAAGAATTTATATTGAGAATCAATTGAAATTTAAATTTAAAATTAGTGAAATAGCTAAAAATCTTAATCGAAGTATTAGTACTATTATTCGAGAAATTAATAGAAATAAAGATAATAATCATTATTTTTCATTAATTGCACAAAATAAAGCTGAAAATCGAAAACAATCACATATTAGTTTTCATAAGTTTAAAAATAAGAATTTAGTAAAATATGTACAACAAAAATTACTATTAGGTTGATCACCTGAACAAATTTATGGCAGAATTAAAAATTTTCATAAAGAATGAGTTATTAGTTTTAAAACAATTTATACTTGAATTTATTTTGGAATGCTTGATAAAGTTACTAGTAAAAATTTAAGAAGAAAAGGTAAAAAACGAAAATCTAAAGAAAATCGTGGCAAGTTTAATGGTAAATCAATTAAAGAACGAGATATAAATGTTAATGATCGTATAACACTTGGTCATTGAGAAGGAGATACTATAGTATCATCACGAGGTAAAAGCAAATCATGTTTAATAACTTTAGTTGAAAGAGTATCACGATTTACTTTAGCAATATTAGTTAAAAACAGAACTACTAAAGTTATTAATAAAAATGTCAGTTATTATTTATCAATTCTTCCTAAAAACATTGTTAAAACTATTACTTTTGATCGTGGCAAAGAATTTTCAAATTGACAACAACTTGAAAAAAATTTAGATGTAAAAATTTATTTTGCCAATCCATATTCACCTTGACAAAGAGGTACTAATGAAAATACTAATGGTTTAATTAGAGAAAAATTTCCTAAAAAATTTATTTTTTCAAAAACTAATAAAAATGAAGTTCATAAATTTATATTGTCTTTAAATCAAAAACCGAGAAAAATACTAAATTATCTTTCACCAATCGAATATTTGGATAGAAAAATAATTTAGTTGCACTTACCTTTACAATTTAGCTTTTATATAAAAAAAACAAAATTATTAATTATTTACAACATACTATCAAATAAACAATTAAGTATTTCTAATTATTTTTATAACTTAAAATATCCTATTTAAATAAATTTTAAATAGGATAATAGTAATTTTTATAATTCTTTTTTTAATAAAATATTTAAATATTTAAGCCATTTTCTTTAATGTTTTTTTATTATTTTCTAATATTTTAAGTTTATAAATATAATTAATTATAAAGAAATATTATTTTTTTCAATAACGGAAGTAGATACTGTATCTTCTTTATTGATATCTAATACTACTGTTGCAGAAAAACTTTTTGTAACTGATTGACTATTTCTTTCAATAAATTGATCAAGCGCCTTTTGTACTTCTGATATTTTTAACAAACTTGCATATAATTGTTCAGCATTACCTTTCAATAATAAACAATTTAAAAAACCCTTTTGTATATTATCTGTGATTTTCATTTTATTTAAATTAAAAATTGTATTAAGTAATATACTATTTTCAGTTTTTTCAATAGTTGGAGCAAAATAATTAGATATACCTTTATATTTTACTTCTAAGTTTTTATAAAAATGATTCATTATCTGAAAAAGATTTTTTTTACTAATAATTTCTTCGGGAAATAACTCTTTTAATAAATCAAGTCGTTTTAATTCTGTAATATTTAAATCTTTTTTTTCATTATACTCTGATTTCATTTTTTTCCTACTTTCTTCAAGTTTCATTAATTCTAAATAAAATAAACCATTGTCATTTAAAAATGACAATGGTTTATTTTACACTAGTAATTAATTGATATAATTATAATATACTTATTAAATTAAATCTACTAAAATTTAATAATTTTTCTATACTAAGTATGGATTATACTTTGATTATCTTCCTTAACACAATCATGAATTTTAACATCATAACTATTAAATAAATTTTCATAATCAACATTAAATGGCACTAGTAATTGGTTTTTACTAGAAAAACGAGTAATTAATAAGTGCAAATAATGATGATCATTATTGGCATTTAAAGTTTGTTCATAATAAGCGAACCGTTCTTTATACTTAAATTGAATTGCTAATACTTTAAAATTATGTGATAAATAATTACGAACATCTTTAATATACTCTAACTGTTCTAATAAAATTTTACTATCATTAAATTCTTTGATACCAAAATAATGAGCAATCTTAGCGATACTTTTATCATTTAAAGTTTGTAATAATTTCATTGTTCATTCAAATGACATAACTTCTATTAAACTGCGTATTGTTCGTGATTTTAAAACACCACTTCTATTATATTTATTATAACCAGCACGAATCAAACGTAAAGCTGTTTTCATTTGAGCTAGGTGTTCTGGATTAAGAAAAGTAGCATTATCTAAATTTTGAACATTATCATTAAAAAGTTGATGTAATAAAGCATTTTTTAAAGAATTTTCAATCATTAAAATATGTTTTAAATACAATAAACGTAAATCAATGTTTAATAATAATAAATCTTTAAGTTGATGTTGAGGATAATTATGCTTTAATAATTCTAAATATTTTTCTTCAACAATATTTTCTGCAAATCATTCTTCATTTAATAACATGTAATTCACTCCTTAAATAAACTAACCTCTAATTTTATAAATACCAACGCGAATAGAAGAATTTTCAGATTCTTTTGTTTCACTTTTAATATCTACTTCTTTTTTTCTTCGTAACAACTCTTGTTCAATAAAGTCATCAACGTTCATATTGGTACTTTGATAAGTAGCAGTTCAATCAAATGTTTTATTAGTAAAGTTATTTTTAGGTTTATTACTATCTTTAAAAAATTCTTGTACTTCTTGATTCATAAATGCTTTTTGCTTACGTTTACGTGAAAATAAATTAGTAAAGAATTTCTTAAAATTAAAAATTGATCAAAACTGACGAAAATTAATAGTCATTGCTAAACCAAAAATTAAAATTGATGAATATAATAATGAATAACCGATAACTCGTAATACAAAACTATAATCTGTGAAATTATATGTTGGTGGATATTTATCAAAGAAATAAAGACATCCAAATAATGTTACTGCTAAAATTGGAATAATTAACACTAAAGTATTTTGAATAATAAAACGTAAATCACTATTATACGTCAAATGTTTTCAAACATAAACTCAGATTGAAATTAAACGATAAACTCAACCAATACAACTTGATAAAAGAATCATATATAAACTTAATGATAAATATTGATAACTTTGATGTTTTCAACCTAAATTTGATAGTATTCAACCCAAAATAACACCTAAAACAAGATTTATTATTGATTGAATATATGAACCTCAAATTGTTTCTTTGTGTTTTACAGTAGCATTTACAATAACTTTTCCTGGTTCGGTTGCCACTTGAATTGTATTTTTTAAAGATAAAAGTAAAATAAATCATGGTTGTGACAAAAATAAATTAATAAAAAGATTTTTTGAAGAATCAAAATTACCATCAGAATTATTAATATTTGTAATACTTAAAGCAGACACTAAATATTGAGTAATAATAAATTGATTAATAAATAAAAAACCAGCAATCATATAAGCATATAACTCAAATTTAGTATACACAGTTCATCTAATTCGTCCACTTTTGGCAATTCAATATCCAAAAACTTCGCGAAAAGAACTAATTAAAATTAAAGCAATTGAGCGCATTGTTGTGGCAATAATAATATAAATAGTGTAAATTGATGTTGTTGTCAGTGATAAAAATAAAGTAATTAAAATAATATCAATGTTAGAAATAATCATGTCAGGTAAACGATTCAGGGCTACTCATCATGATTGTTTTAGCATCCTTTTTTGTTGTGTTCATTTTTTATGTTGTAATCATGGATATTCAATTTTAATAACGATAAAAGTAACAAATGCTTTTAATACACCACAAACAAAATAAGCAAAAAAAGGAATATACATATCTATTGGTTTACCATCAGATTTTCTAATAACTAATAACGTCATTAGTAAAATATACATAATAATCTCTGAAAAAATAAAAATTAAACGATTTAAATAACCTTTTTGATCAGCTTGAATTAAATTTTGATAAGCACCACTAAAATAAAAAAAGATTAATTCACGTGATCCTAAAGAAATAATAATAAGTGCTACTTGTCAAAAAGGAATTTCCATATCTAAACCAATTTCTGGTAAATGAACACTAGCTAATCCTAAAATAAAACCAGCACTGACAAGAATAATTAAATATATTCTTCCTGAATGATGATAATTTTTTCTTGTCGTATTAATAATATCGTTGACGGTTTCATAATCATCATTTTGTAAAGGACGATATAAAGAAAAAATGGTAATTAAACCAAGTCCTCCTTCTGTCAAACTAAGGTAAGTCAAAAAAGAAATAATAACACGAATTAAACCATTAATTTTTTCACCGTATGCTAAACCAGTAACATAAAGAAAAGTTAACTGTAAAATAGAGATAACAATTGTCATGATAACACCAACAATTGTATTAAAAATACCTTTTTTAGTTGTCATTACTTCACCCAATCTATATAAATAAAATTAATTTTGTTTTTTACTTAAATATGTTAACAACCCAAAATTAAAAGTTCAATATTATTAATCACTATTAAAAATAAAAAAATAGCAAAAAAATAAAAATGTAATCTATATATTAGTATAGATTAATTTTATCATTTTTCTTTTTTAATCTGTTTAATTAAATCTGTTTTTAAATCTTTTATTATAAAATTTTGATCATTCAAATAAGTAAATGGTTCTTCTAAATCATTAAATGACAAATAATAAGCAAATAATGCAATTTTATTAGGAGTAACTATTGTTGACCCATACTTAGTGTCACCAACAATTGGTAAATTTAAAAATTGTAAAGTACTACGAATTTGATGTTTTCTACCAGTAACTAATTGACACTCAACTAAAGTAAAGTCTTTAGTATTAAATATTGGTGTAAAGATGGTGCTACAACTTTTACTTTGTTCACTTGGTTCAATTGAAAATTTCATCTTCATTGTTAACTCATCATGAGTAATATAACCAGAAATATTTAAATTTTTAGTTAATTGGCCAGAACAAATAGCCAAATATTTTTTAATAATTTGACCATTTTTGGTAGCATTATGAAGTGCGTTTTGTGTCATTTTATTTTTTGGATAAATAATTAAACCCTTAGTTAGTTTATCTAAACGATACTGATGACTAATATTAAATGTTTGCTCACGTTTCTTCTTCGGGTATTTTTGTTGTAAATAATATTTTACCATGTTATCTAAGCAAGAACCATATGGTTGATGGACAACAATATTATGATCTTTATTAACAATTAAAAAATTATCATCTTCATAAAACAATTCAATTGGTGCTTCTTTAGTAATTTTTTCTGGTTTATAGTTAACAACTAAATTACTTTCATAAATGACTACTAAATCATTTTCTTGTAAGCGATATTTAAAATCAGTAGTAGTTTTATTATTAACTCTGATTTTTTTTGTTCTAAATAAACGATAAATTTTTGAGAGTGGTAGTGTTTTAAATACTTTTTTTAAATAATTAATTAAAGTTTGATCAGCATCATTGGCAGTAATTGTTAGGGTAGTCATAATTTCTCCTTTTAATTTTTATTAATAAAACCAGAAATAGTTGCAATTAGATTAGAAAAAGCATGTAAACCAATAGTATATGTAGTATTACCGCGTGTCATTATAAATAATAAGGGTAATATAATACTAAATCCTAAATAACCAATAATATTATTTCAATCACCACTATCCATAACATGCATTGATGGGAAATAAATTAACGAAGCAGCATATGCTAACCAACGATAACGAACAATGGTAAAAGTACCATGACGATATGATATTTCTTCATTAATTGGAGCAATAAAAATAGTACTAAGAACTAAAACAAAAATGCCATATGGACTATTCATTAATAAGTTTAAAACATCTTGATTTTTTGAAGTATTATTACTTGTTAACATATTAAATTCACTAAATTTAGGAATTATGTTGAAAATAATATTTAAAATAGTACCAATAACAGCAAAAATGGTAACTCAAGTTATTAAATCTAATTTTGCTTCTTTTAAAGTAGTAATAATTCTCTCACGTAATGATCTACAAAATATTAATACTAAAATTGATCCTAACATTTGAAATAACTGTTGAATTAAAAATGTAGTAGCAAGCGAAGTTACATCATCATCTTTACCACTAATAACTTTTGTTGCAATAAAAAATAAAAGAACAAATACTACACTAATAAAACCAAACACACTATGACTATAAGCAGCCCACCCACCTTTTTTAATCATAGTTTCTCAATCAATACCAAGTGAAACAACTAACCCAAAAATTGGCAATAAACTAAAAATAAAAAGACTAAGAAATGAACTTTGACTAGTATCTTTTACAGCATAAGTTTTGATTAAACTATAAAGAATTGGAATTATAATAAAAGATATAAGATAAATTATTGTTAGAGTCCAACTGGCTGTTTTGAAATTAAAGTTATTGGTGTCATCACAACTAAGTGATTTTGAAGTAAATTTATCAATAAATGACTGTTTTTGTTCATTTTTTTCTAAATTATTACTATTAATGTTATCAGTTTGGTTTACATTAATTCTACGTATGATATCATTGTTGTGAGAAACATTAATTTGATTAGATTTTTTATTAAACATGTATAAGTACTGCACGAAAACTTTCACCCTTTGTTAGTAAAATTAGTATTTAATATTAATTTTTAGTATAACATATAGTGAGAAATCTTGTAATATAATAAACTTGTAATTTTACATTAATTTATTATAATGTAATGCAATATTTATATGTGAAGAGTTTAAAAAGAAAAGGAGGATAGAAAAGAATGCCTAAATACAAGATTAATATTATCGATTTACCATATAATTATGATGCTTTAGAACCTTATATTTCACAAGAAACAATGAAACATCATTATGAAGAACTTCATAAGAAATATTTAACTTCTTTAAAATTAGTGATGGATAAACATCCGAAAGTTTTTTCTGATTATAATCTTGAAACTAAAGGGGAACTAAATCGTTTATTAAGTAATTATTGTAAATTAGAAGATATATGTGAGGATAAAGAAACTTGTAATGTAAAAAAATTACAAAGTAGCATTCGACAATTTGGTGGGGGAGTAATTAATCATAATCTTTTCTTTTCACTATTGGGGAAAAATAAAGGTTTTAATGAAAAATCAGCTATTGGTAAAGCAATAATTAATCGCTTTGAATCTTATGAAAAATTTGAAGCTGCTTTAACAAAAACTGCCATAGATATTTTTGGAAGTGGTTGAGCATGATTAGTAATTGACAATAATGGTACATTAAGACTATGCAAAACTTTTAATCAAGACAATCCATGATTCTTGAATATGTATCCATTGATCGCTATTGATGTATGAGAACATGCACATTATCTACAATATAAAAACGAACAAGAGAAATACTTACAAGCATTATTAAAAGTTATCAATTGAGAACAAGTAAATAACAATTATCAAGAGTATTTAAATGAAAAAACTAAAAAATAAGTAAAAAAGAACTCAATTGAGTTCTTTTTTTATAATATTATTAATATTAATCTAATCTAAATTATTTTTTAGAAGAATTTTTCGAAGAAATAGCAGCAATTCTAGTTTTTTCAATTTCTGCTTTTTTTTCTATTTTAATTTTTTCAACATGCTTTTTAAAACCACATCGATTACAATTCAATTGAATATTTTTTGCTTCTAAAAATTCGGCAATTAAAATAACCCTACCACATCGATGACAAGCAAAAGCATTTTCTGGCTTTTGTGCTAAACGAACAGATGCATATGTATCTTTCATAACTTACTCCTAACTCATATAAAATTAAAGTAATTATTTTTAGTTTTAATACTATACTTAAAACTTATCAAAGGTTAATATTAAAAAATGTGTCTAGTTATATATAAAAAAAACTTTAAGTTAAAATAAACTTAACAGGAGTTTAAAAACTAAATACTTAATTAGCCATTATTTTTTAATACTAATTTTATTATAATCATTTTTTTTAAAAAATGTATATTATTATTTATTTATTTTATTTACATTACTAAATTATACTTTTATAAAACAATATTACAATTAAAGTAATAATTCATTTATAATTATTCGAGAAATTAATAGAAATAAAGATAATAATCATTATTTTTCATTAATTGCACAAAATAAAGCTGAAAATCGAAAACAATCACATATTAGTTTTCATAAGTTTAAAAATAAGAATTTAGTAAAATATGTACAACAAAAATTACTATTAGGTTGATCACCTGAACAAATTTATGGCAGAATTAAAAATTTTCATAAAGAATGAGTTATTAGTTTTAAAACAATTTATACTTGAATTTATTTTGGAATGCTTGATAAAGTTACTAGTAAAAATTTAAGAAGAAAAGGTAAAAAACGAAAATCTAAAGAAAATCGTGGCAAGTTTAATGGTAAATCAATTAAAGAACGAGATATAAATGTTAATGATCGTATAACACTTGGTCATTGAGAAGGAGATACTATAGTATCATCACGAGGTAAAAGCAAATCATGTTTAATAACTTTAGTTGAAAGAGTATCACGATTTACTTTAGCAATATTAGTTAAAAACAGAACTACTAAAGTTATTAATAAAAATGTCAGTTATTATTTATCAATTCTTCCTAAAAACATTGTTAAAACTATTACTTTTGATCGTGGCAAAGAATTTTCAAATTGACAACAACTTGAAAAAAATTTAGATGTAAAAAATTTATGGGCGGTTGTCAAAGTTACGAAATAATTTATTATCATATTAGTAACTTATTTCCAAAAATGAATTATTTGAAAAATAATGAAAATTAGACAAAATTACTCTCTTTTCTTAAAACATTAAATTTATATTTTATATTCGACGTATTTAAAAAAAATAAAATATACATTTTGTAAGTTAAATTAAAATTATCAACAAGGAAAAAGACAAGAAATAATCTTGTCTTTTTTTGTAATTGTAAAATTTTAAAATTTTTAATAACAATCTTTAGCACTATTATCAACACGTGTTAGGGAACTAAAAAAGTGAACTACAACACAGTTGTTAAAAATAGTAGCTAGAACATGTGGACTTGCATGGATAAATAAAAAGTGGAGTGATACCTAATAAAATATACTAACCATTAATGGTAATTCTTGGGGTGGGAGCGAATTGGAAACTAGTATATATAGACCTGTTGTAGGGACCCATTGTATTAATTCTATTCTTTATTTAACCAACCTTGCCACTCCCCAGTGAGCAAGTGTTGGTTTTATTTTTTATTTTTTTTGAAAAATTTTTTTGGGCGAGAAAATAAATTTCAAACTTGTAAAAAAAATTGAGCGGGGCCGGTTCAATTAAAATATTAATTTGTTTAACACAAATTAAATAAATATTGAATCGAATGCCTCAATGTTTTTTAAAATTTCACAATTTATTTTTGAGCCCAGTTTTCATGGAATGAATAAAACGAATAGTAGTAGTATTAATAATCTAAACATCAAAATATATGTTCTTTATGCTAGAAGCAACAGAACATATTAGGAAAGGATTATTATGCAAATAGAATTTAAAAAAGAACAAATTGTTAAAGATAAACCACAATCTATTCTTATTGATTATGTTGAATATAAATTATCACTTCCAAAATGAATGATTAAAAATAATTCTTTTATTGTTGATAACAGTTACACATATTGAGTTTTTAATTTAGAAAATATTAAAAGAGAATTAAGTGGTAATGAATTAATAAAATTATTAGAACCATATATTAAAGACCAAAAAATAACTGTTAATAAACCAATTACTCCAAAAGAATATTATCTTAATGATATAAAACTTGAACCATTAACATTTTATGAACAGCATAATAGTTGATTTATGGGTGAAATAACTGATAACAAAACTAAAATTACTAATCCTTGTTTTAAATATAACATTACGTGAGAAGAAAACAGAAAAGGTTTTAAAATAAATAATCCATATAAGCATAATGATTTAGCAATTAATTATATAGTTACTTCTTATAAGGAAATTTCAAATCATAATGAAAAAGTATTTTTGTTGAACATGTAAACAAAATAAATTAGATTATTTATTCTTTAATACTAATGATATAAAAACAAGAAAATATTTTTTAAGAGATAAAAATAGTAAAGCAATTTGTTATGACTGTATTTTAAATATTAAGTTAATTAGGAGGTATAAATATGGATAAAGAATATTTAACTAAAAGAGAAACGATTTGCATACCAGACAGTGATGATATTGAATTTAAAATAGGGCTAATTAAACTGATTGATGATTTAAAAAAAGATAATTTAGTTTGTGGTCATAAAGAATTTATTGAAGAATGTAAATATTGTTGATGTAATTGTGATTTAAAAATTATTAAAACGGTTATTAGAGGTTAACTTAATTAATGCAATATGACTTAATTATTGGAATTGACCCTGCTGGAATTGGTAATAATGGAATGGTTATATATTCAAGTGAAACTAATAATATTGTTTTTAATGAAACATTTAATACATTAACTGTTTTATGAACTAAAAATATGTATAAAGAAAAATTGCAATTAATTAAAGAAAAATTTATTGATAAAAAAATATTAGTTATTGTAGAAAATTTCTTTTTAAGTTCAAAACAATTATTAACTAATCCATTATCAACACCTAAAATTATTGGTGCATTAATGGTATTAGTTCAAGATGTTTTTAACTGAGATTATTTCGAAAATCACCCAAAAAATAAAAATAAAATAACAGATTATAAAGGAAATATAAAATTAACAAAACATGAACAAGATGCTTATAAGCATCTTCAATATTATTTAAAAAATCATAAGAAAATATTGATTTTTGATAATTATTTAAGGAATTCTAAAAATGAAAGATAAAGAAAATTATGTCAAATTAAAAGTAAAACTGAGTAACACTATTGAAGCAAAATATTACGAAAAAGGTAATAAGGAATTATATTATAGTGTTCGTGGTCAATGAAATGGATTAAATTATGTTACTTTAATTTTTAATAACCCAAAACTTTATAGACGCTGTATTTTATTAAACAAAAATGATGAAATTTTAGTAACTGGTCAAATCTTTAACACTTTAAACATTCCTAAAAATCGTGCATTTTGTTCAATCAATGTTAAATGATTTAAAAAATGAAAAGAGTAAAAAATGATATTATGAAAAATTTTATTGATAATACCAATATTAATAACATCTATAACACTAATAATAATTTTAATATTTATTATTAAAGAATTAAAAAATGAATATAAAGTATTAAAAATATTAAGTGAAATTGCTAATAAAATTAAAAATAAGGAGAAAAAATAATGATTAAACAAAAATTAATTGATTATATTGAAGAGGAATGAAATATTAATGTACATCATTGTGATTGTTGTGATTATTCTTATGAAAATGATAAACCAGAAAGAATTATGAAATTACTTGAATTAATAAGAAATGGAGAATTTGATAATGAGTAATAATAAAAATGAATTAAAAATTCCTAATTTTATTAAAAGTAATAAAGAATAATAAATGTGGTTATGGTAGATTTTATGCACATAAATGTAATAACTTTTGTAAACAAAAACAAAATAAAAGAGTTAGAAAAGAAAAGTTAAATTATGAATAAAGAAAAATTAATTATTTCTATGAAAGAAAGAATAGATTTATTAAATAATTCATTAATAGAATATTCATCCAAACTTTATGAGTTAGAAAACTGAATTATAAGACTTGAAAGAGGTGAATTTGACTAATGATAATATTACCTACTTTGTTTGAAAATAAAGATGAAATTGAAATATTATCACCATTTCCAAAAGCAATTCATACAAGTAATGATATTAGAGCAATTATTTTAAGACAATACCCAAATGTTAAATCCAAACACATAATTGTTTCTGACCCAGAAAGTAATGTTGCATTAATAGTTGGTGATAATGATTTTTATCAAGGTTGAATTAAAGTAACAATTAAAAAATTAGAAAATTAAAGGAGATTAAATATGACTAAACGCGAATTTTTAATTAAATGAAATGTAGATGAAAAATTATTTTTTATTGATAATGTTGAATTTTTACATTCAGATACACATATAATTTTTAATTGAAATGATGATTATTGAAGCATTGATTATCATTCAAAAGAGATGAAAAAATTTATAGAACTATTAAATGATTTAAAACAAATTAAAGGAGAATAAAATGCCAAGTATAGAAAATCAATCAAATTATACTTTAACTAAATTAATTAGAACTGGAATAAGTCCAATTTGTGCAATGATTGGTACAAGTGCTTATTATGGTCAAGTAATTGCAAATCCAGTATTAGGTTCAATTAATAGTTTATTATTTGGTAAAAAATTAGGTTTAGATATATGAAATTTAAATCAAAGACCAAATACTAAAACTAAATTAATTAATAGTTCTAAAAAAATTATTTTAGGTTTAGGAACAATTGGATTAGCAAATTATAGTAAATGAACTGAAAACAATATTAATCCTATTATTCCAACAACACCAATTCCAATAACTACTACAACTACAACAGAAGGTCCACCATGATTACTATTAAACAAGCAAGAAAATCAGTCATTAATGGATTGAGATACATATATTAGTTTAAATGCTTATGGTATATCAAATCTTATTAGTGGATTAACTGAGTTAATACCTAATAAATTTGAAACAATAAGAAAAATTTGTAATATGGCTACTGGTGGTTGTTTAATTTCAAGTGGTGTTGCTATGGGTATAAATAATGATTTTATGAATGCTTATGCAGTACCTACCATAGTTGCTGGTGCAAGTGAAATAATCCATAATTTATTACCTATTGAAACTATACATCATAATCAAGAAATGCAAGAAACACCATTTACAAATGAAGCTACAAGATTAATTAATGATAATAGATTTACTATTAATAGTGAAACTGCAAGTCAATATTATGGTAGTGATAATATGAGCGAAGTGCCATTAAATCATGATAATGCTTCATTAAATTGAGATTATAATCACATGAGTTTATAAAGGAGGTGAATAATTTATGAATAAAGAAAAATTAATTGAATATTATAATAATGAAATTCAGACATATAAAGAGAGAATGGAACAGTTAAATAAAGAAATGGCCTTATTAGTAAGCATTATAAGTAATTCAAAATCGATGATTGAAAGAATTAATGGTGGTCAATTTGATGAATAATTAAAAATTAAAAATAAATAGTTGAAAGGAAAATATTCAAATGAAAGAATTTTTACATGAATTAATAATTATTGGAACAAGTGTTGGAACATTAATTTGTAGAGAAATTATTGTTTTATTAAAAAGATTTATCACAACTCCAAAACATGTTAGAGCAAATAACAAAATTATTAAACATCAAAAAAAATTAGCAAAGTTAAATGAAAAGATTAATAAAGGAGAAAAATAATATGACAAAAATTGAATTTAATGAAAAATATAGAAAACAAGATATCAGTATTGATAGAGATTTTGATTTACATATTGATAATTGTTTTAAATTTTCTGATATTGATACATTAGAAAATGCAGTTAATGATTATAAAAAATTAATAAGCGAAATGCCACAATTAGTTAAAGATTGATTATTAGGATAAGATTAGGAGAATGTTAAATGTTAGAAAATGAAAATAATGTTCAACAAACAACTGAACCTTTAACTGAAAATAATGCTTCTTCACAAGAAATAGAAAATAAAGTTAATGAAGCAAAAAATAAATTAAATAAACTTAATCAAGAAATTAAAGAAAAAGAAATAATTAATATATTTAAAAAATATCAAGTTAAAAATGAATTTTATGATTATTTAAAATTTAAAACTAATAATTTAGAAAATTCAAAAATTGAAGAAACTATTAAAAAAATGATTAAAGAGCAACCAGTATTTAAACAAACAATTAATACAGGTGGTAATAAACAAATAATTATTAATAATAAAACAAATGATAAAGAAAATTTTTTAATTAATTATAAAAAGAAAAATTATTTATAAACGAAAGGAAAAAATAAAATGTCAGTACCATTTAATCAAAATTTAGACAATACAGAGAGATTAGTAGAAGCACCAGAATTTATAGAGTTTTTTAAAATTTCAAATAGTCCATGGGCAAACTTTTTTCCTACTGAAATTGTTGACTCAGTAAATATTGAGTTTATTGTTAAAAAACCAAAAAAACCGGAAGTAAAAATTATTGCTTGGGATGATAAAAGTAAAAGATATGAATTACCATATGTTGATACAGATAAAATTAGTAAAAAAATAACTAAAAAATATCTTGCAGGAGAAATTATTGCAGATGTAGATTTAAAAGCAAATAATGGACAAAATTTATTAGATAGTATGCAATATGAAGTTGCAAATGATTTAGCAGATAAATTGGCAATTGATGATACACAAGCAATTGCAAAATTTGCTACTAAAATTGATATTGAAGATACAACACCAGTAGGCTATTTAAAATCAATGTTATCTGCTTGAAATACTTTGTTTCAATTTAGAAATATTGCAAATAGTAAATTTTTTATTACTAATGGTCTTTATGATAGTTTAGTTTATTTAGCAGATAATAAAGGTTTAATTACCGATAATCAGTTGGCACAACAATTACGTTTAAATGGAAATAATTTATATGTAAAAGGTGTATTATGTGAAATCGTTCTTGATGACTATATGATTTTTACTAATGATAAAAATGAACAACAATTAATGACCTTTATTTTAGCAACACCAAGAGCAATGAAAAGATACATGATAGAAAATACAGTTATTTATGTAGATTTTATTAAAGATGATAAAGCAGGAAGAGCATATAAAGTTGCTGGTGAAGTTGTTGGAGAAGCAATACCATATATTTCTAATAATGAAACAACATCAAGATGAATGTTATGTGGAGTTATTAAAACAGAAAAAACTGATTTAAAAACTAAAATTACAAGTTTAACAATTGATATTACTGCAAATGTTAATAACAATAATAGTGAATTAAATACACAAATAAAAAGTACTAATGAACTTAAATCATTAAATCCAAATTTAACAAATCCAACTATTAAATATTTTAGTGATGCACAAGGAAAAACTAATGTAAGTAATCAAAAACAAAAAGCGGGTGACTTATACATAGTTATTTCTTCAAATGTTAATGATTTAAATTATAAAGGTTCAACAAATCCAATTAAAATAACTCTTAAATAAAGGAAATTAATATCATGCCAATTGGTACAACTAGTACAGCAATACTTTTAAACATAAATAAACCAAAACATACTAGAACAAGTAACCAACAAGAAAATAAAAGTTTTTGATGAGAAATTTTAGAAATGATTGGTGTACAAGTTATAGCAGTAGCACTTGCTCCTTTTACTGGTGGATTAAGTGAAAGTGTAGCCCTTGGATTAGGTGCAAGTGATTTAGTTGCTAGTATTAGTGCTGTTGGTGTAGAATTTTTAACTGATTTTACTATTAATCAAGTTTATGATTATTTAAAAGGAAATGTAACAAAATTAAATACTTTTTTTAATATATTACCTGCATTTGCTGGACTGAATAAAATTAGTCGTGGTTATCGTACAAATAAATTTATTAAGTTAGCACAAAAAACTAAAACATTAGAACAAGTTGGTATTAAAGAATCCAAAAATTTACAAGAAGTTATTAGTCAAGTAAGTGGAAAAGAAATTTTAACAGATAAAATTATTGGTAATAAACGTTATTTAATGAATTATAGTTTTACTCCTAATCGTGAAACAGTATTACGAGATTTAGGTTATGTTGCTGAAAGACAATATAAAAATAATTTTCAAAAATTAGAAGCACAAGAATTAAAAGATTATTTATTATTACAAAATACATTAATAAAATTAAGTCCACAATTAACTCTAAAATTTAAAATCAAAGATATTGAAAAAACAAATAACTTTTTAAAAAAATATAATACTGATTTAAAAAAAGTACTATCTATGAACCAACATGATTGATTAAATTTAGTTCATACAATACATTCAGAAAATAGATATGGAAAAACTTTAATTTTAGATTTACAAAAAATTCGTGCTAATTCTATTAAATTTAATTTTAAAAATAATGTTATTCATCAACTTGTTTTAAAAGCAAATCAAAGTTTTAAATATTTTGATATTAGATTTTATTTAAAAAAAGGTTTAAATAAATTTTGAAAAGATACACCATATTTTGAAAAAATAAGAGAAAGTATATATAAATTACAAGAAAAATTTGAAAAGTTAGAAAAACAAGCATTTGAAAAAATTAATAAATTAAAAGAAAAAGCAACTGATTTATTTACTAGTGCAGAAAAAAGAGCAATTAAACATGCACAATTAATTCCATTAAATTCACCAGTATTTATGGGTTGTAAAATTCAACCTTTGTCATTAGATAAATGTGCAATTACTATTTATCATCGCAATACTAAATATAAACCAATTACAGTTGTTGATAGTATTCTTAAAGCAGAAACTTTTGTTACTCAAATACATCCATTCCATTGATATCGTTGATATAGTGGTTGATACATTGGTTATGGTGTTAATCATAATAAATGATTAAAAGCAATAGCATTTGCTCCACCAGTGGTTCAACAAGTAATTAGAGATAGTTTTAAAATATATAGAGAAATATTTAGAATAGTAAGAACTTATCATAAAGTAGTAAATGTTATTAATAATCCTATTGAAAATGTAAATAAATCATTTAAAAGTGTTGGTTTAAAATTTTCAGTTAATACTTTATTTGGTACAGGATTATTACATCATTTAGAAAAATTTGCATATAGTCAAGTTATAGCAAAAAGTAAGAAAAAATTAAGAAAAAACAAAAATAAAATACAAAAAGAAATTGAACATATAACACATAGAAAAACAAAAAAACATACTCATCATTATAAACAAGCATTTTTTAAGGAATGATAAATTATGATTAATAAACTTTGAACTGGTGTCAGTCTTGAAAATTATAATAACTGATATCCATTAACTGGAAAAATTACAGAAACTCCACAGCAATACATACAAACATGACCTAATGTTAATGATTGATTTAAAACTTTTGCTATTCGTGCTCAAAATGATATTAATGCTTATCTTGATTTTATTTTATCTAAATTTCCCTTTGATAGTTTTAAAGATGAATTAATTAAAGAAACATTAAGAGATATGGTTTATGTTATGGTTGAACATTGAGTATTTAATCGTACACCAATTGAATTTAATGTTGATGCTACTATTCAATTTAATAATGGTAGTCAATTTAGTGCAAATAGTACTCCTACGATTAATGTTTGAGATTTAGCACCTAGTAGAATGAAAATATGAGCAAGATTAACTGAATTAAAACAAATATTTTCAAGTTATAATGATGATGAAATAGATGTTGAAAAAATTGACTTAAAAGCATTTTATACTAGAAATCAAGTTGATGAATTAATTGAACAACAAAAAGAATTTACATTATTAAAACAAATTAAATTATATGATGATTTAGTTGATGATAATGAAAATGAAATATATAGAGGTCCTGTTAGTAAATTTATTAATAAAGGTTATGTTACAACAGATTACGATAAAGAAACTGAAACAATGATTTTAGATTGACCTGATGAAATTGGAACATTACCACCAGAAGCATTACAAAATAATCCACAAATTGGTGATTATACACATGCTCCAACTTGTGATTTTTCTGCTAAACAACAAAAAAATATTACAGCTTTAACTAATACTAAACAAAATAAATTAAGTACTGGTCATGGCATTAATATTACAGAAGATAATGTAATATCTGTAAGTTCTTATTTAGTAACACCACAAGATTTTTTAAATAATCCACAATGAGAAGAACAAAAATCAATGATTTTAACAAGAAATACATATTATCAAATTTTTTGGTCACCTAATATGTCAAACAGTCAAGGACATAAAGGAGTATTTTTCTTTTATGGTGCAGTACCAACAGCCCATAATGTAGCTATTGATTCAGCAGGTTATTATTCAAATTCTACTAATGAAATTAAAGCTCATTTAAGTGTCCAACCCGAAAATGATGAATTAATACTATCATATTTTGATGGTAATTCTTGAATAGTAACTAATCTAGATGGAAATAAACTAGGAACTAAAATATATAAGCCTAAGACAAATAATAAAATTTATAGAATTAAAAGTAATACATTAGATATTACTTCACCAAGTGTAATTAATATAAATAAACCTATAAAAATTAATTCAAAAAGTTTAGAAACTAATGAAATAGAAGAAAATAATTGAGATATTGAATTAAAAGATATTCCTCCAACACCAAGTCCAAGTAGTTCAAATTGAAAAGATGTAGGAACAAGAGAGAAAAATAAATGAGATAATTGACAAATTACTTATGATTTTCAAGAAAATAAACATTATAGAGTTTATTATTCTTGAAGTATATATAATCCAGTTTATACTATTCAAGAATTTATTATAACTGATAAAAAAATTGCTGGTGTACAAATACAAACCTTTAATGATAGTACTAATATAGTAATTTTATCAGTTCAACATGCAAAATGGATTACTATTTATACTGGAAAAGGTAATTTAAAAGGTAATGTATGAAAATTAGAAGAATTACAGGAATAATATTATGTTTTTTAAAATTATAAAAATTATTTTAGGTTTAATAGGAGTAATTTTATCATCAGCAACAGCAGGTTTAATTATATTTATCATTGTAAAAATCATATTAAAAATTAATCAAATATTTTAAGAAAGGTGGTGAATATTATGTTAGGTAAATTTTTTAGAAAAGATAAAAGTAATATTAGTGATAATCAAAATGAAAAAGTAAAATTTTTAAATAATAAAAATAAAAGTACTCATGCTTCAATTTTAAATTATTTTGGTTTTAATGATTTTAATCATGAAACTTATTTCACTGATTTTGTAGCTGAAAATAATGCTAATTTATATAATGCTCCATTAGATATTAATAATGAAACTATTAAACAATATTTAATTAAACAAGAGTTTTATAGAAAAAATTGAAATTCTATTTTTAAATTAAGCAAATTAGGAATTAGTGGTTATTTAATTTATATTGCTAATGATGATTTATATTTTCAAGTAGTAGATATACAACAAAGAGTTTATGATATTACTGGCAAATTAATTCAATGTACTATTTTTTATGATAGTTATCAACAAAATGCACAAACTGTAAGATTATTTGAAATTTATACATTAAATAATGAACAAGTAACTATTAATCGTGCAATTTATAGTATTAGTGATAATAAAAAACAATTTCCATTAGATTTTAAATCATATATTAATAACCCTAATTTAGAACAAGAACAAACATTAAATATTAATTATATACCAATATCAATTATGCGAAATAAAGCAAATGAGTTAGCAGATTGTAATAAAGTAATGGATAAGATTAAAGCATTAGATGTTATTTATGAACAAATTGTTTTAGATACCATTTTAAATTCACCTAAATTTATATTTAGTCAAACTTATGGTAATGTTCAATCTTTAATTGAAGATGCAGTAAGAACATTAGTTACTAAAAACTACATATTTAAAAGTGGTGGAGATAATAATGAACAAAACGAAAATATCAATATGACAAATAGTAATTTTAAAGGTAAAAATTTAACTGATATATATGATTGAAATGTTAATGAAATATTTAAACGTTGTGGTATTCATATACCAAGTCAAAAGAAATCTGCACAACAATCAGTACCTGAAAGTACAGCAGTAAATATTTCAACTATTAATTATATTGAACAAAAATTATGACAATTTAATATTGATATTCTTAAATTTATTCAAATATTAGTAAGTATAGATAAAGATTTATTAAATAGTAAAACATTTAATATTAATGATGAACAAGAAATTAATAATTTAACAGTTAAATTAAAATTATTTAATCCAGAAAATAACCAATTAATAGGAGATAACAATGGAAGACAACAACAAACCACAAACAAAGTTTCCACAGAAACAGAAGCAAACTAAACTTAATCAAGCAGAAGTAGAAAATGATTATTTAATTGATAATATTCCTTATGATTTTACTAATATGATGGGTGCTACTAGTGACCCAGATATTAATAGAGCATACGATGAATTTAAAAAAAGAACAATTTATATTTATGAAATTGAACGTTTATTTAAAAATAATGAAAATAATAGTTTAAGATTTTCAGCAAATACTATTAAAATTGGTTTTATTGATATTGATAAAGTATTAAAAACTATTGCTGTTGAAACATCAGACTTTACTATGCAATTAAATCAAAGAGCTAGCACAAATATTAATGATAATACAATTGAATATAGTATGACTGATATTAAAAATTTAATTTTTCAAGAAATAAATTTATTAAATCAATTTAAATTATATGCAGTTAGTATAAATGAACCATTAATTGAAAATAATATTGATAATTTATATATCATTAATAATTATTCACAACCTTATCAAAATCCAAAAACAAGAAGTACTAAAAGTATTACTATTATTAAAATTAAAGATTTTAAAACAAGAGATGGTTATCCAATTATTATTAAATTACAAAAACCATTAGATAAAGATACAAAAGTTATTGGTTTAAAAATTAAAGCACCTAGAAGCATGATTTTCGGCAATATAAAGGTACTTGGTGAAGTTGACAATATGGAAGTATACCCAAAGTTATTTATCAAGGATAAGATAGCATTTCCGCTGTTATCAATGCCTATTGAAACTCAACCAAAAGTTAGAATATTACAACAATGATTTAGTGAACAAATATTACCTTGAAACTTAGCAAAACAATTTATAGGAGAAGAAAAATCGGTTTTAGATTTAATTGCTATTGGTGGTGGTAAAGAAACAAGAAAAGAAATAATTAAAAATGCAAGAGTTACACACGCTTGATTAGGATATGAATTTAGTAATGTTTTAGGTGGTAAATGACCACTAAAAAGTCAAAAAGAATTAAAAGATAAAGAAGTTTGAGATTTTGTAGGTGAAAGTCAATTTTATCAATATGTTGCAACTAATA
Source organism: Spiroplasma endosymbiont of Andrena trimmerana (assembly GCF_964019575.1). NCBI lineage: Bacteria > Bacillati > Mycoplasmatota > Mollicutes > Entomoplasmatales > Spiroplasmataceae > Spiroplasma > Spiroplasma endosymbiont of Andrena trimmerana. Next base: position 1,497,284 of record NZ_OZ026455.1, on the reverse strand, counting down.
ATAGATTTGATGATATTGAAATTGAAATAAAAGATGCACCAACTAATGATAGTTTACAGAAACTATTATTAGATATGTTAAGTTATATATATAACTACAATATAAATTTTGAAGGTGCTACATATGAAGATAAAAATGGTAAACCAAAAAATGATATTGCAAAATTACGTGTAAAATTTGAGGGACAAAAGCCCGAAGATGTTATTACTAATTTATTTAAACAATGAAAATTAGATTACCCAAACTATATTAATTTAAAACAAGTAAAAATTTTCAAACAAATATTTATCATGTTATCAGAATATATTTATTCAATGTTATCAATTAATAAAGGTTTAAATGATGATAATAAAATATTGTTACCTTATTATTTCGAACTAAAATCAAGTCCAATACATCCTAATGAAAATAAAATTTGGGAATATAAAGATGCAAAAGTTATATTAAAATCTGAATATTTTGATTTTACTGATGTTAATAACATTAAGTTAAAAAATAATGATATTAGTCAAAATGAATTATTTAAATTAGATGATAATCAATTTAATTGATTATCTATAACTAATGAATTAGAAAGTAATAATATTCCTTCATTAATTCCAGCAGATTGAACATTAGGTAATGGTGAATATGGTAAGTATTTTACAAGAGCAATTATGGATAAAAGTAAAATTGAAAATGCTTTAAATTTATATGGTTCTAATAAATCACAATTATTTTCTAAATTTGAATTTTATAAAGAAATTTCGCAAATTGATAATATTAATGAATTTGAATTACAGACTGAAAATCCGATTAATAATTTAAATCGGATTGAAATCAGTGGAATATTTGGTGCTGGTAATTATGATTTAATTTTAATTACTAATAAACAAGAAATAGAATTAAATAATATTAATTTATTTGATAAATATAATGAAAATATTTCTTATATAAATCTAGAAATTTAATTATCAAAATATCCATTAGGATAAATACCGTCCCATTTTATATCAGTACTATCTATTGGCTTAATTCCAAAATATAAATTTATTTTATGTTGGTCATTTGTTTTTTCTGACCATATTGTTGTTCCACCCCCCCAGTAGACTGTATAGTCATGTCCTAAATATGATTTATAATTATAAGTTTTATAGTACGACATTATACTTAATAATAATGCAGTTATAACAGCAGTTCATAATATTATTTTTTTATAATTTGTTTTAATTCATTTTTTTAAATTATTTATTTCTTTTCTTTTTGGTTCATTTTTATTTTCTACGTTTTTTATTATTTCTTTGCTATCTTGCATTTTAATTCTCCTTTTTTCCTTGATTTTACTTTTAAATTGTACTATTTTTGATTATTTTTACAAGTATGCTTTTAAACGCAAAATAACGCTTAAATTAAAGGCGTTTATTTTATGATACCTATACTATTAATTATATTGAAATTGTTTGTTATATTTTAAATATGAAAGTGGTTTTTTAAATAATTTTTATTTTATTTAAAATTACACTTATATATTTATATAATAATTAAGTAAATTAATTTTTTAAATATATTTACAATAAATTTAGATTTTTTTAAAATAGTTAGGAGAAGTAAATGTGAATTTTAATTATAAATGAAATTTTAGAGAACAAAGTGCAAAAATTGATAAATTAGTTTTAGAACATATAACAAAAAAATGAGAAAAATGAGATTGAAGAATAAAAAATACAAGAGATAAAAAGAAATATAAAATTGTTGATTATCAATATCGAACAAGAAAAATAATGTATGGATTAGTAACTTATAAAAGAAGAATTTATGAATATTTTGATGAAAAATTACAAAAATGAGTTCGTGTTTGTTTAGTTGATGAATGACTAGAATTACCTAAATATAAAAGAATTGGTGAAGATGTTGAACAAACTATTATTGAATATTTTGCTGATGGAAAAAGATATCATGATATTTGTGCTATTTGTAAAAAAGCAGGTATTAGTGTTAGTACTGTTCATAGAGTTTTTAAAAATTTAGAAGTAATTGAAGCAAATCCAGTAAAAGTAAAATTAGAAAAAAATCAACCTATTTTTGTAGCAATTGATGATGGACATCGAAAGTTTTGAGATTTTAAACGTAAAGGTATAAAACACTCTATGAGATTAATAACAACATATACAGATAATATTAATCATAAAGTACAAAATAAAAGAGTAAAAGCAATTATTAGACCAACAAGAACAGCAATTGGAGTTAAAAAAACTGCTGAATTTGTTAAAGAACATTGTCAAAAATTTTATGAAAATGTTGAACAAGCAAAAATAATTATTTGTGGAGATAGTGCTGGATGAATTAAAGATGTAGCAGATTATCTTGGTGCTGAGTTTGTTTTAGATAAATTCCATTTAATTAGAACATTATATCTTGGTATAATGGCGGGAAATAAAGGAAAATATTGAAGTGAATATAATAATTGTAAAGATTTCATTAATAATGGTCAATATGAACAATTAATTGATTATTTATATAAAGAATTAGATAATCATAAAAAGTTAAAAAAACAATATTTTAAAAATAATAAAAAAGGTATTGTTAATCAAGGTGCAAAATGAAATATTGGTTGTTTTACTGAAACAAATATTTGACATGTTTTAAAAGAAATGATTGTTAATAGAACATATAGTATTTTTATTTATATAAAAATGGTTATTTTTAAATGTAATCAAATAAATTTAAAAACATAATTTTACTTATTTTAAAATAAAAAATTAAAAAAACTTATTAAATTAAAAGTTAATAAGAATTTTTGTTATATATTTATGTTAATTAAATTATTAAAATGTTTTTATAATTTATAAAATTGAGTATTTTAATTGTAATATTTTTAAATTAGTAGTAAGATAAAATTACAATTTCATAAAAATCCAAATTATTTCTTGTCTAAATTTATAATAAGACTACAACGATTTAATTTATTCCGGATTTTTGACAACTGCCAAAATTTATTTTGCCAATCCATATTCACCTTGACAAAGAGGTACTAATGAAAATACTAATGGTTTAATTAGAGAAAAATTTCCTAAAAAATTTATTTTTTCAAAAACTAATAAAAATGAAGTTCATAAATTTATATTGTCTTTAAATCAAAAACCGAGAAAAATACTAAATTATCTTTCACCAATCGAATATTTGGATAGAAAAATAATTTAGTTGCACTTACCTTTACAATTTAGCAATAACAAAAGAAATTGATCAAAAAAATGGTTGAGATATAGAAAAAGATAATAATTTTATTGATGAAATAAATAAAATAAGTTTATCAATCCAACATAAAACTAAAATTAATAATAAATTTATAGCAAAATAAAAATAGTTACCAAAATGGTAACTATTTTTCTAAATTAAAAAAGATGATAAAATCAAGAACATAAACTTAATATAAGTTTATAAATACACTATTTATTTTAAAAAGGAAATATAAAATATGGATATAATTTTAGAGAATAACAATAACGAAAAAACAAAAAATGAATCTATTTTTGTACCTTCTCCCGCTATTTTTGTAGAAATTTCATTTGAAAACATTAAAACTAAAAAACAAAAACATGCAGAAAGACAAAAAAATATTTAGAAAAAAATAAATCAAATCCTGAATTTATTAGAAAAAAAAGAGAAGGAGAAAAAAATATATTGAAAAGAAAAAAAATAAAGAACTTATTGATAAGCAAATTCAATTAATGATTAATGAAGTTAATAACTTTGCTAATTATGAAACAATACAGATAGAAGATATATTGCAAGAAAATCAAAAAATTCTGTCTTTAAATGATATTATTGATATTGAATCAGAATATTGAGTATCTACAGTTAACTGTGTAAATTATAATCCTTTTAATCTTTAAAAAAATCGTAAGTATTACTTACGATTTCTATTTTGTTTACGTTCATTTTCAGTCAAGAATTTTTTACGCATACGAATATTTTGTGGTGTTACTTCAACTAATTCATCGCTAGCAATAAATTCTAAAGATTCTTCTAAACTAAAAATAGTTGGTGGTGTTAATCTAACAGCTTCATCATTACCTGAACTTCTAGTATTTGTTAATTGTTTTGCTTTGCAAGGATTAACATCTAAATCTTTATCACGATTACTTAAACCAATAATCATTCCTTCATAAACTTTAGTTTGTGGTTTAACAAATAAAGTACCACGTTCTTCTAAAGAATTTAAAGCATAAGGTAATGTTGTCCCTGTAATCATACTTACTAGAACGCCATTTCTATTATTATTAATTTCGCCTTTTAATGGTTCATATGTAAGGAAACTACGAACCATAACACCAGTTCCGCGAGTAATATTAACGTATTGACGACCAAATCCAATTAATCCTCTTGTTGGAATATGAAAAATAATTTTATCACGAACATTATCAGAATCCATATTAGTCATAATACCTTTTCTTAGATTTAAATTATTAATAACAGTACTACTATATTCAGTAGGATGATTTAAAATAATTTCTTCGACTGGTTCAGTGGTGTGTCCTTTTTCATCTTTTTTAAATACTACTTCCGGTTTAGAAATACCTAATTCAAAGCCTTCGCGACGCATATTTTCAATTAAAACAGATAAATGTAATTCACCACGACCAAAAACTTTAAAACCATCAGCATTACTTCCAGATAATTGTTCTATTTTTAAACCAACATTAGTTTTTAATTCTCTTGTTAAACGTTCTTTAATTTTATTACTAGTTACTAGTTTACCTTCAGTTCCAGAAAATGGTGAATTATTAACAAGGAAATTCATTGACATTGTTGGAGCCTGTATTGTAATTGGTTCCATTGGCACAACATTATCTTTATCACAAATAGTATTACCAATTGTTATATTTTCAATACCCGCTATGCAAACAATATCACCAGCAACAGCGTTTTTAACAGCTACTCGTTTTAATCCTTGATAAACAAATAAATATTTTACTTTAGCTTTTCTTTTTAAATCATAATCATCATCAACAATTATTTCTTGTCCTTCAGAAATAGTACCTTGAAATAATCTACCAATTCCAATTCTGCCAATAAAACTATCATAATCTAATGAACTAATTTGCATTTGTAAAGGCTCATTATATTTTACTAATTTAGAAATTTTAGCATGTTTAATAATTGTTTCAAATAATGGTTCTAAATTTTCACTTGGTTGATTTAATTCATATTGGGCAATACCTTGTTTAGTAATTCCATAAAGTGTTGGAAAGTCTAACTGTTCATCATTAGCATTTAATTCCATAAAAAGTTCTAATACTTCATCTTTTACTTCTTCAATTCTTTGATCTTTTTTATCAATTTTGTTAATCATTAAAATTGGATTTAAGTTATGTTCTAGTGCTTTTTGCAATACAAAACGAGTTTGTGGCATTGGTCCCTCAACACTATCAACTAGTAAAATAACACAGTCTACTGTTTTCATAATTCTTTCAACTTCAGAGGAAAAGTCAGCATGACCAGGTGTATCAATAATATTAATTTTTGTATTACCATGCATGATTGAACAATTTTTAGAATAAATAGTAATTCCTCGTTGACGTTCTTGATCATTACTATCCATTATTTGTTCAACAATAACTTGGTTTTGATGAAAAATATTTGATTGCTTTAATAAAGCATCAACTAATGTTGACTTTCCAACATCGACGTGTGCTATCACTGCAATATTAATAATTTTTTGTTCAGCAGAAACTTTTTCTTGTTCAGACATTTTTCATTCTCCGTTATTCTTAAATTTTGACATTATATAAATTATACGCAATATTTTTAAATTTAGTAAAATAATTAAAAAAATAATTTATTTAAAATGATTTTTTTGACATATAATAATTATTTAAATCTTATGATTTGTGATTTTTTTTCATTTTCATGAGTTTTATTTCTATATTTACTTTTTTCAATTATTATTTAAAAAATTATTTTGTTGTATTTGTTCGGTTAATAAATATGTTTGTATATCATTAAAATTATTTGTATATATAAAACTACTACTAGGTTTTGATATTTTTATTTCGATAAATAAACTGTCTTTAGTGTGTGTTTCTAATGTATTAGTATAATGTTTTTATTAATTAAAGATGTGTTAATTTTTGTTGTTAATTCTCATATTTGATTTTTATTTGGTAATGATAAATCTAATGGTTCTTGTTGCAGTCTTTGTTTTTTACTTGATAGTGATAAATCTAATGGTTTTTCATTTTTTAATTGTTCTGAAAATTGATGAGATATTGTAAATAAATATTGTAATTCTTCATCTGTTATGTTTTCTTGATTTATTAATTCACCTACAAATAAATTTAATTCACTTAATATTTCAAATAATTGTTGAGGTTCTTTTTTATATTTATTAATGCTGAATTATACTTGTAAGTGCAAGTAAATAAAATTGCAAAAAATTCTCATATAAAAATTTCATAATGCTAAATTTAGTTTAGAAAAAAGTAAGGAGTTTTTATATGAGTTATAAACATCTTGGCATAGATGAAAGAATTTATATTGAGAATCAATTGAAATTTAAATTTAAAATTATTGAAATAGCTAAAAATCTTAATCGAAGTATTAGTACTATTATTCGAGAAATTAATAGAAATAAAGATAATAATCATTATTTTTCATTAATTGCACAAAATAAAGCTGAAAATCGAAAACAATCACATATTAGTTTTCATAAGTTTAAAAATAAGAATTTAGTAAAATATGTACAACAAAAATTACTATTAGGTTGATCACCTGAACAAATTTATGGCAGAATTAAAAATTTTCATAAAGAATGAGTTATTAGTTTTAAAACAATTTATACTTGAATTTATTTTGGAATGCTTGATAAAGTTACTAGTAAAAATTTAAGAAGAAAAGGTAAAAAACGAAAATCTAAAGAAAATCGTGGCAAGTTTAATGGTAAATCAATTAAAGAACGAGATATAAATGTTAATGATCGTATAACACTTGGTCATTGAGAAGGAGATACTATAGTATCATCACGAGGTAAAAGCAAATCATGTTTAATAACTTTAGTTGAAAGAGTATCACGATTTACTTTAGCAATATTAGTTAAAAACAGAACTACTAAAGTTATTAATAAAAATGTCAGTTATTATTTATCAATTCTTCCTAAAAACATTGTTAAAACTATTACTTTTGATCGTGGCAAAGAATTTTCAAATTGACAACAACTTGAAAAAAATTTAGATGTAAAAATTTATTTTGCCAATCCATATTCACCTTGACAAAGAGGTACTAATGAAAATACTAATGGTTTAATTAGAGAAAAATTTCCTAAAAAATTTATTTTTTCAAAAACTAATAAAAATGAAGTTCATAAATTTATATTGTCTTTAAATCAAAAACCGAGAAAAATACTAAATTATCTTTCACCAATCGAATATTTGGATAGAAAAATAATTTAGTTGCACTTACCTTTACAATTTAGCAATAACAAAAGAAATTGATCAAAAAAATGGTTGAGATATAGAAAAAGATAATAATTTTATTGATGAAATAAATAAAATAAGTTTATCAATCCAACATAAAACTAAAATTAATAATAAATTTATAGCAAAATAAAAATAGTTACCAAAATGGTAACTATTTTTCTAAATTAAAAAAGATGATAAAATCAAGAACATAAACTTAATATAAGTTTATAAATACACTATTTATTTTAAAAAGGAAATATAAAATATGGATATAATTTTAGAGAATAACAATAACGAAAAAACAAAAAATGAATCTATTTTTGTACCTTCTCCCGCTATTTTTGTAGAAATTTCATTTGAAAACATTAAAACTAAAAAACAAAAACATGCAGAAAGACAAAAAAATATTTAGAAAAAAATAAATCAAATCCTGAATTTATTAGAAAAAAAAGAGAAGGAGAAAAAAATATATTGAAAAGAAAAAAAATAAAGAACTTATTGATAAGCAAATTCAATTAATGATTAATGAAGTTAATAACTTTGCTAATTATGAAACAATACAGATAGAAGATATATTGCAAGAAAATCAAAAAATTCTGTCTTTAAATGATATTATTGATATTGAATCAGAATATTGAGTATCTACAGTTAACTGTGTAAATTATAATCCTTTTAATCTTTAAAAAAATCGTAAGTATTACTTACGATTTCTATTTTGTTTACGTTCATTTTCAGTCAAGAATTTTTTACGCATACGAATATTTTGTGGTGTTACTTCAACTAATTCATCGCTAGCAATAAATTCTAAAGATTCTTCTAAACTAAAAATAGTTGGTGGTGTTAATCTAACAGCTTCATCATTACCTGAACTTCTAGTATTTGTTAATTGTTTTGCTTTGCAAGGATTAACATCTAAATCTTTATCACGATTACTTAAACCAATAATCATTCCTTCATAAACTTTAGTTTGTGGTTTAACAAATAAAGTACCACGTTCTTCTAAAGAATTTAAAGCATAAGGTAATGTTGTCCCTGTAATCATACTTACTAGAACGCCATTTCTATTATTATTAATTTCGCCTTTTAATGGTTCATATGTAAGGAAACTACGAACCATAACACCAGTTCCGCGAGTAATATTAACGTATTGACGACCAAATCCAATTAATCCTCTTGTTGGAATATGAAAAATAATTTTATCACGAACATTATCAGAATCCATATTAGTCATAATACCTTTTCTTAGATTTAAATTATTAATAACAGTACTACTATATTCAGTAGGATGATTTAAAATAATTTCTTCGACTGGTTCAGTGGTGTGTCCTTTTTCATCTTTTTTAAATACTACTTCCGGTTTAGAAATACCTAATTCAAAGCCTTCGCGACGCATATTTTCAATTAAAACAGATAAATGTAATTCACCACGACCAAAAACTTTAAAACCATCAGCATTACTTCCAGATAATTGTTCTATTTTTAAACCAACATTAGTTTTTAATTCTCTTGTTAAACGTTCTTTAATTTTATTACTAGTTACTAGTTTACCTTCAGTTCCAGAAAATGGTGAATTATTAACAAGGAAATTCATTGACATTGTTGGAGCCTGTATTGTAATTGGTTCCATTGGCACAACATTATCTTTATCACAAATAGTATTACCAATTGTTATATTTTCAATACCCGCTATGCAAACAATATCACCAGCAACAGCGTTTTTAACAGCTACTCGTTTTAATCCTTGATAAACAAATAAATATTTTACTTTAGCTTTTCTTTTTAAATCATAATCATCATCAACAATTATTTCTTGTCCTTCAGAAATAGTACCTTGAAATAATCTACCAATTCCAATTCTGCCAATAAAACTATCATAATCTAATGAACTAATTTGCATTTGTAAAGGCTCATTATATTTTACTAATTTAGAAATTTTAGCATGTTTAATAATTGTTTCAAATAATGGTTCTAAATTTTCACTTGGTTGATTTAATTCATATTGGGCAATACCTTGTTTAGTAATTCCATAAAGTGTTGGAAAGTCTAACTGTTCATCATTAGCATTTAATTCCATAAAAAGTTCTAATACTTCATCTTTTACTTCTTCAATTCTTTGATCTTTTTTATCAATTTTGTTAATCATTAAAATTGGATTTAAGTTATGTTCTAGTGCTTTTTGCAATACAAAACGAGTTTGTGGCATTGGTCCCTCAACACTATCAACTAGTAAAATAACACAGTCTACTGTTTTCATAATTCTTTCAACTTCAGAGGAAAAGTCAGCATGACCAGGTGTATCAATAATATTAATTTTTGTATTACCATGCATGATTGAACAATTTTTAGAATAAATAGTAATTCCTCGTTGACGTTCTTGATCATTACTATCCATTATTTGTTCAACAATAACTTGGTTTTGATGAAAAATATTTGATTGCTTTAATAAAGCATCAACTAATGTTGACTTTCCAACATCGACGTGTGCTATCACTGCAATATTAATAATTTTTTGTTCAGCAGAAACTTTTTCTTGTTCAGACATTTTTCATTCTCCGTTATTCTTAAATTTTGACATTATATAAATTATACGCAATATTTTTAAATTTAGTAAAATAATTAAAAAAATAATTTATTTAAAATGATTTTTTTGACATATAATAATTATTTAAATCTTATGATTTGTGATTTTTTTTCATTTTCATGAGTTTTATTTCTATATTTACTTTTTTCAATTATTATTTAAAAAATTATTTTGTTGTATTTGTTCGGTTAATAAATATGTTTGTATATCATTAAAATTATTTGTATATATAAAACTACTACTAGGTTTTGATATTTTTATTTCGATAAATAAACTGTCTTTAGTGTGTGTTTCTAATGTATTAGTATAATGTTTTTATTAATTAAAGATGTGTTAATTTTTGTTGTTAATTCTCATATTTGATTTTTATTTGGTAATGATAAATCTAATGGTTCTTGTTGCAGTCTTTGTTTTTTACTTGATAGTGATAAATCTAATGGTTTTTCATTTTTTAATTGTTCTGAAAATTGATGAGATATTGTAAATAAATATTGTAATTCTTCATCTGTTATGTTTTCTTGATTTATTAATTCACCTACAAATAAATTTAATTCACTTAATATTTCAAATAATTGTTGAGGTTCTTTTTTATATTTATTAATGCTGAATTATACTTGTAAGTGCAAGTAAATAAAATTGCAAAAAATTCTCATATAAAAATTTCATAATGCTAAATTTAGTTTAGAAAAAAGTAAGGAGTTTTTATATGAGTTATAAACATCTTGGCATAGATGAAAGAATTTATATTGAGAATCAATTGAAATTTAAATTTAAAATTATTGAAATAGCTAAAAATCTTAATCGAAGTATTAGTACTATTATTCGAGAAATTAATAGAAATAAAGATAATAATCATTATTTTTCATTAATTGCACAAAATAAAGCTGAAAATCGAAAACAATCACATATTAGTTTTCATAAGTTTAAAAATAAGAATTTAGTAAAATATGTACAACAAAAATTACTATTAGGTTGATCACCTGAACAAATTTATGGCAGAATTAAAAATTTTCATAAAGAATGAGTTATTAGTTTTAAAACAATTTATACTTGAATTTATTTTGGAATGCTTGATAAAGTTACTAGTAAAAATTTAAGAAGAAAAGGTAAAAAACGAAAATCTAAAGAAAATCGTGGCAAGTTTAATGGTAAATCAATTAAAGAACGAGATATAAATGTTAATGATCGTATAACACTTGGTCATTGAGAAGGAGATACTATAGTATCATCACGAGGTAAAAGCAAATCATGTTTAATAACTTTAGTTGAAAGAGTATCACGATTTACTTTAGCAATATTAGTTAAAAACAGAACTACTAAAGTTATTAATAAAAATGTCAGTTATTATTTATCAATTCTTCCTAAAAACATTGTTAAAACTATTACTTTTGATCGTGGCAAAGAATTTTCAAATTGACAACAACTTGAAAAAAATTTAGATGTAAAAATTTATTTTGCCAATCCATATTCACCTTGACAAAGAGGTACTAATGAAAATACTAATGGTTTAATTAGAGAAAAATTTCCTAAAAAATTTATTTTTTCAAAAACTAATAAAAATGAAGTTCATAAATTTATATTGTCTTTAAATCAAAAACCGAGAAAAATACTAAATTATCTTTCACCAATCGAATATTTGGATAGAAAAATAATTTAGTTGCACTTACCTTTACAATTTAGCTAATAAAAAAACTAAATTTTTTTATTTGTGCTAAATATTTGTTTAAAATTTTATTTAATTTCTTTTTTATCTTTTTGTTTTTATTAAATTTTCTTTGAATTTTATTTCTGTATTTTCTAATATTTTCTAATTCTAAAAAATATTTTTGTTGTTTATATAAATCATTATTGATACTTGCAATTGCATTAGTTATTTCAGAAATTTTAAATTTGTAATTAATTAAAGTACTAATTTTTAAATTTCTATTCATCAATTCAAGTAATTTTTGCCTCTTTCTATATTTTTGATAGTCTAATCTCAAATTTCTTAATAATTATAATTTGTGTACAAATACTAAAATTTCTATAATAACTACTTATATCTATTTTTTAGAATTAATATCTATTTAATTTAAAATTTTTCTATAAACTTTTTTAAAAGTTTTACACACTTTAATGATAACACTTTATAGAAATTGATAAAATTATAATAAATATTTCATTTTTTTAAAAAATAATAAATAAAAACTGATAAAATCAAATTATAAAGTTATTTTAGATATTTCGGAGGCAAAAATAATGGCAAATAAAATATTAGTAATTCGTTCTTCTATGATTAAAAAAGAACTATCTTATTCTGAAAGTTTAGTATCTCGTTTTGTTAAATATTATCGTGAATTTCATCCAGAAGATTCAATAATTGAATTAGATTTAAATCAAATACCAATGGCAAGTATTACTATTACGCAAAAAAACTTTACTTCATATTTTAATGAAAAAGATTCTGATTATTATATTAATCAACTAAAAAATGTTAATAAAGTTATATATACAACACCAATGACAAATTTTAATGTTACTAGCATGACAAAAAATTATTTAGATCACATCTTAGTTGCTGGTAAAACTTTTGATTATAAATATACCAAACAAGGTGAAGCTAGAGGATTATTACCACATTTAAAAGTTCAAATTTTGGCGACACAAGGAGCACCATATGGCTGATATTTATGAGGTAATCATGCAACTTATTTAAAAGGGACATGAGAATTTGTAGGTGCTAAAGTAGTAGAACCAATTCTTATTTGTGGTACTAAGGTTCAAGAACTTCATCAAAATGATGCTAATTTACTTATTGGTTCTAAAATATTAGCAAAAGGTGGAGGTTTGTCAGCATTAGGGCCAGAAAAAACGATGGATAAATTTGAACAGTATATTAAAGAAGCAGCAAAAAAGTTTTAACTTTAAAAAATATAATTTTTGTGAATTTGTCTTCAAAAAGTAATAAAGTAAAATTGACTTCTTAAATAAAGTCAAAATAAAATAGAAGGATGGAAAAATGAAAAAAATATTAACAGCATTAAGTGTTTTAACATTTGCATCAACTATAGGAAGTTTAACTGTAACTGTCTTAAACACAAGTTCACAAAAAAATGATGTTTTAAATAATAAAACTCAACAAGACACTATTTACATTGATGAAAATGGCAAAAAAGTAATAACTAATAAGCATAATCTATCAGATATAAAAACTACCAAAATTACTCAAATTGGATTTTATAAAAATGATCAGGGAGAAATTCAAGTTGTTAATATGCCAAGAACAATTAAAGAAGTTCCAGAACAATTACCACCAGAAATAACTTCTTTGAGTTATATGTTTACTCATACAACATCATTTAATCAAGATTTATCAAAATGAGATGTATCTAATGTAACAAATATGAACAATATGTTTAGTAATGCATGAGTATTTAATCAAGATTTATCAAAGTGAAATACATCAAACGTAATAGATATGAGTTGAATGTTTTGCAGTACTTTAAAGTTTAACGGTAATATTTCAACTTGGGATACTTCAAAAGTAAAAAATATGAGTTGAATGTTTTCCGCTGCAAATGCATTTAATCAAAATATATCAACTTGAGATACTTCAAAAGTAAAAAATATGGGTTGAATGTTTTCATGCGCTTTTTTATTTAATGGAGATATTTCATCTTGAGATACTTCAAATGTTACGAATATGAATTTAATGTTTGCTCATGCTTTAAAATTTAATCAAAATTTATCAAAGTGAAATGTATCAAATGTTATGAAATACGAAAGTTTTTCTTTTGATTCAGGACTTCATAACTCAAAAAAATTACCAAAGTTTAAAAAAAATTTTTAATAATTTAAATTAATTTAAGATTTTTATAGTTTTTTATCCTAAATCTTCGTCCTTTATTAGAATTTCACGATTAGGATTTTGTTCAATTATTAATTGTTTGTAAATTGTATCACGATATTTTACACAACCATCAATAACATTATCTAAAGGATTTAGAGCAGTCCGCACTTCAAAAAGATCTCCTTCATATTTTTGACGCATTGGTTTTGTACCTTTTTCAGTTTTAACTTCAATATAATATTCTTTAGCTAATTCTTCTTGAATAAATTTATCAACTTTTTTAATATAAGCTCCACCACCACAAATTGTGATTCCCTTACCTTTTTTCTTTAAATCACTAATACTTCCAGCAGCCTTGTCACCAGCAGTTCTTAGTACTCTGCGAATGGCTGGAATAATATGTTCTTTGAATTGAACTTGCATAACATTTTCACGAATTTCTTCTGGTGTAATTTCAATAGTTTTAGAAATTGACATTGTTTCTCCTGGTTGAGAATTTAATCTAGGTAATGAAAAACCCGAAATTGTGTATGGTTTTTCATCTTGATATTTCATAAGTGAGCCAATATTTTTAATAACATCTTCAGCTTCTTTTATTCCAACTTTTAAGGCATGTTTTTTTATAATATATTCTTGAACTTTTTGTATTAAATAGTCACCAGCACAATGTGTTGTATATGAATATAATATTGAATTATTACTAATAATAGCAACATCAGTACTGCCACCACCAATATCAATACACATAATTGCACTTCCAAAAATATCTTGCCCTGAACCTAAGGCTGCCATTTTTACTTCTTCTTGTACAAATCCACGGAGTGCTCCTAAACGATATACAATATTTTCTAAAGCTTCTTTTTGTACTGAATTAATTTCACTTGGTGTTGCCATCAACACAATCAAATTACGATTTTTATCTAATTTTTCATGTTTTTTTATAGAATTGTTATTAATTTCTTTTAAATTTTTAATTTCAAGTCTGAAATCTTGAAAAATTTTAGTAAGAATACGTTGTAAAGCATCTGGATCAGCAATATTACCATCACGAACTGGACGTTTAATAATAACGTTTTCATTTGTTTTGTCAGTTAAAGCCTTAGCCTCTTCACCGTAAAGAATTCTATTTTTTTCATAGTCTTCAGCTAAATAGGTTGGAGCATCATATCTAAGACCTATATTAATATGTCTAGCTTTAAAGTTTTCTGTTCCGATATCTAAAGCTAATCATTGATAATCAGTTATTGATTTAAGTTTGTTATTTTTCTGATTTAAATTTTCTTTTCTTGTTTTAAACATTTCTCTAATTTTCCCTTTCTTTAAATACTTAACCAAGTATATAGGGGCTTTGCCCCTCGTTGCTTCGCAACTCACCCCAGTGGCGTAAACGCCACAGCCAACCAACCAAGGTTCTGGTTGGCTTCGACCAATAATATAGGTTTACTCTATTTTAACATCTTTCTTATTTTTCTTAGAATATTTATTTCTATAATAACAAGTACGGCATACAGTATTTTGAGTTTCTTTCTTTTCAGTTTGTAATATATTATCCAACTTATCTAATCCTACTGCTCTAATATCATCAACAGTAAAATCTAATGCTTGTGATTGTTCATAGTCTTTAACAGTACTTAATTCACTCTTTAAAGAATGAATATAATTTAAAGCACGACTATTATATCTTTGTAAATAAGACCTAGGAAATCATAAACTAAAAGTCATAGTTTCACCACTATAACTAGGTGGTAATCCACCACGTTTAATTATTCGCTTTGTTTGTCTTTTAGATAATACAACTTTATTATAATCATCAACATTAGTATAAATATTTAGTTTAAACTTAACTAAAAATAACAAAATACGCATTCTTTTAACTTGCACAATATATTCCACTTTTTCACGTGCTTGTTTTGGTATTCTATCGGGGTGTTGTTCAATCATATACATAATTCCATTAAAATTATGACCTATTAATTTACAAAACATTCCTAAACTTTCTTGTGTTTCTTTAAATTCGGGCGACAAATCATTACTATTAATTTTCAAACCTAACTCATCTAAAACAACCATATCACACTCTTTAAAAGCATAATTACTATTTAATTGATTAAATTTAAAAACATCATCATAAGAACAGCGATAACTATATTCATTACGAACTTTAATAGGAATAGGACTTACTACCCTACCCTTATGTTTTTGTGCTAAACAACAAGCAAGAGCAGATTTACCAGTACGTGGTGGTGCTGAAATAATATAACTACCTACACGTTGTAATATCTTTATATTTTTTCTAGTTATTAAAAATGGATAAAGTATTATTAATAATATAACTCCTAAAAGTAAATAACCATATCAAGGCATTATTTAACCACCTTACTTTTATTTTTAAACTTATTTTTAATTCAAAAACAAAAATCTACAAAATATGAACTTAAAATAAAAGGAAAAATAAAATTTTTGAACCAAAACTAGCATTTTCAAAAAATAACTTTAATTTATCTACATCAAAATCAAAAAATAACGCAGTAAACGATGATATTAAAAAACAAAAAATAACTCCACTACAAATTTCAAATAAATCTTTCTTTTTCATAATAAACTCCTAACCAACTAAAAATCCAACTGCTTTTAAAAATACTCATAAAGTTAAAACTTGTTCTAAACCACTAGTAAAATCAACATTTAAAACAGAACTAATAGTATCATCAAAAATACGCCTCAATAATCCATCAAGTTTAGTAAAAAATTCTCTTAATGGTTCAACTGGTAAAACTTTACCAACAACACCATAAAGTACTCATCTAAAAGCATTACGCAAATGACCAAAAACATCATATCAACTAACACGCTCATACTCAGGGTTAAAAGGACTATTTGGCGGAACTGGTGTTACTTTCTCACTTGAAAAAATATTAATTTGACCAAATGAAACCTCTGGTGGAATAGTTAAATTTGTAGTTCCATGAATATCAAAAAATACAGTTAAATGTCTTAAATTTGGAACACGAACCGGCATAGTAACAAAATTATACAAATCTTGCATATAAACATCATTACCAATCTTTCCTTTAAAAACATATTTTGTATCACCAACATAATCTAAAAAACTAAAAGAAAAATCACCAGTAAATGTAGAAAAAGCCTCATAATTAAAATAAAACATAAAACCTTGAATATAAAAACTTAAAGGTTTATCAATTTCAAAATTTAATTCAAAACGTAAATTTAAAGGTTTAACTCAATGATTTACATTATGAATAAGAAGTCGATTTTTTTTACCATATTGAATAAAATTATGATTGAACATAATACGGGAAATATCATCTAACTGATATCTCCTAAAAGAATAAACACCAGTTCCAGTATTAAGTGTTGTCTTTTTAACACCTACAACATCACTTTGATATTCAAAATCCAAATCATTATCTACACCACCTATAATTTCACCACTAACTAATTTTAAATCCGGTTGGTCAATGTCAAAATAAGCAGAATTTCATGGAATAGTTGCTCAATCATTAAAATCATTATACTTAACGTGTTTAATCATTTCTTTTTTAATATCATAATTAACAACATTAGGGTCATTTGAAACAATTAAAGAAGTTGGTGCTTGAACAGAAGTATTTACAACAAAAAACAATTTAGCAAATTTAAATCACATAATTATTTACCAAACAAACATTTTAAAATTCACCATGAACCATAAAACAAAACAAATCCAATAAAAAACTGTGTTCCATAAACTACTAAATTTCATAAAATAGTAGTAAAATCATCAACTGGATTACCTATAAACATAGTTCAATAATCAACTATACATTGATGTATTTTATTGTAAATTTCTAAAACACTCATACTTAACACCTACCCAAACAATGACCTAAAAACAAATTTAATAACACGATAAATAAAATTAAAAATACACCTAATACCAATCAAAAAGTCAAATTAAACAAAATATAAACTTCATCAGTAATATTAGTTTGATTTAAAAATATACCAATATCATTACTAGAAAATATAAAAATAAAATGCAATATACTAATAACAAAATTAGACATAATTAATCACCAATACCAAAGTCACGAGTTGAACTACCAGTAAACTTATTACCGCCAGCACCACCTTTAAACTTACCTTGTTGTTTATTTCTTGTTTTTACTTTTTCAACGCGTCTTTGATAACTCTTAGCAATTTGTTGACCAGTACCAACACCCAAAGAAACAGAACTTTTACCAATGAACTTAACAGCATATCCTAAACCTAATGTTGGTAACATTAATTCGGGTAAAATAACCCTAAATGCAAATCTAAGCAAAATCAAAAATATCATTAACGTACCTAAATTAAAACCTAAATCACCAAGTGGAAAACTAAAAAACTTCATAAAAATTGAAGCAAATAATTGCATAACAGTTGTAATAAAAGGTATAAACATAATTTCACATCCTAATGTCTTGTAAATCTAAATAATCCTAAAATTAAATAAAATACAAAACTAACATTTATTAAAGCAAGAATAGGCAAAGGTAAAGTGTATAAACTATCATAAAAAAACGACTTAATAAAAAGTGTCACAGTATGTAATCCAGCAAAAGAACTTAAATACTGCATATAAATAGTTTGTACCAAAGTATTAACAACTGGTAAAAGTCTACCCAATAATGGTAAAACAAAAACCAAACTAAAAAATAACTTTACCATTTGCTTACTCCTTTCTAATTACTAATGAGTTCCATGGATAATATGACCAACAAACTGCTTAATAAATACAAGAACCATAAATACAATTGAAATTAACACTGGTCAATTTGTAAGTGTTCCACCATCACCAGTAGTAAATACTCAACCAAAAATATAAGTAAAAGCATTTAATAATTGTTGTCCTACACCACCTATCATGGTTAATAATGCTGATAGTCCAGCGGGCATATTAATCACCCCCTTTCTCTAATTCTTTTTGTTGTTTTTCCATTTCTAATTTACGTTTCTTCTTTTCAAAATCTTTACGACAAAAAATACAATCAGGCTCACTATCATTCTCCTTTACATGTTTTCTATGTTTATATTTTTCTATACCTTCACGTATTCAATTTCTACAAAATCAAAGAATTAAACAAAAACCACCAATATATAACACATATTTTATAATTTCTTTCATATCCATTATTTATCACTTCCTTTTTTTCTTTTTTTTTTAAAAATCAATTAAACTAAATAACTCATAAAAAATTACTAAAACAAAAAGTAAAATATTAATGCCTAAATCTAAACCAATAAAAAAATCAAAATTACCATTTATAATATTATGTATTTCAGCAACAGTTCAAACCATAGAAAAAAACCAACAATAAAACAAAAAAACATGAAATTTAGGAGTGTCATACCACTTTTTTTTAATTTCTTTATTTTCCATTATTAAACACCACCTAATGTATAAGCATAAGAATAATCCCAATTTAAACTTGCTCTATCTAAATTAATCTCCGACATATTATCATCATTTAAATCAACATCAACCATACTGTCATTTGTACTTTGATAATCACTAACACTAGCATTAATTAATCTTGCTCTTTCATCTGTAAATATTTCTTGTAATTCACTGTTATTATGTGTACTTCCCAATGGCAATAATAAAGTATTAATAATCTCACTTGCACCGGCAATAATCGTAGGAATAGCAAAATAATTATTAAAATTATTATTAATACCCATAGCAACACCACTACTAATCAAACATCCACCAGTACCCATATTTGCTATCTTTCTTATATTTTGAAATCTATTAGGGATTAACTCAGTTAAACCACTAATAACATTTGCTATACCAAAACTATTTAAAGATATATAAGTATCTCAATCTACAAAAGGAACATCAATTATCGGTTTAACAGTTGTAAATGGTGGATACGTTGTTTTAGGTGGTTCAGTAGGACATGGTGGTCAAAAACAAGGTTCATCTCTTAATAAAGAAACTAACTTATCTACATACTGAACAAACTTAGCATAATTTATTAAACCAATTGTTCCTAAACCTAAAAATATCTTTTTATAACTATTAATAACTTTATTTCTAGTAGTTAGTCTTTGATTAATATTCCATATATCAATTCCTAACTTTTTACTAAATAACAAAGAATTAATAGAACCTAATACTGGGTCTTTTAAATATTGACCATAATAAGCACTAACTCCAACCATAGCACTTAATGGACTTAATCCAATTCTTAAAATTTTAGTTAAAGTATAATTACTAGTTTGTTCTAACTCATTAGGCATAAATAAAACTCCTTACTTTATTAATAAGGAGCTTATATATGAATTATAATCTAATCCATTAGGGGCTTAAAATGAAAAATATATAATCCATATATAAGCCCCTTATTTAATTTTTATTTTATACATTATTTTCATTCAGTAATATCTACAATAGTACCGGATAAATCCAAAACTAAATTATAATAATTACCAACTTTTAAATTTAATTTATGTAAATATTTTGAAAAATCATTAACAACTGTTGGATTATACCATTTGTCTCTTACTTTACCAGTAGGTATATTTGTTTGTTTATTAATTTCCAAAAAAGTTAAAACATCAAAATTTAAAAACTTACCTTGATTATTTTTATCGGGTATCATTTTATCTTTTTCAATATTAACTAATTGAGTTTTAAACATAAAAATTGCCAATCCTTTCTATAAATTTTAATAAAAAAAATAATAGATTGAATTGGCAAACAATTAAGTAATTAAATTAAAAATATTATAAATACAAAATTAATTTAATAAATAAAAAGTTTTTAATATTAATATTTAACTATTCCTCGCATGGAACTGTTACCAATTCAAATAAGTAAAATATTATTTAAAAACTAATCTAAAACAATATAAACTTATAAATTAATAATATCAAATATTATAAAAAAATCAATAAATATAAAAATGAAAAAGTAAGTAATATTTTATTCCATGCGAGTAAAATAAACATTACTTACTATAATAAAAGTATAACAAAAACAAAATAAAATACAAATATAGTATATATATTACTGTCAATATCGAGTGAAAATTTCCCAAAAATATTTATCAAAAAAAATAAAAAAGAAGTAAAATTTAACAAATAAAAGTTGCTTTGTTTTGAAAGTAAATATTTTTATATTTACTTTCAAAGGAGAACAAAATTATGAAATATTTTAGTCCAAGTTATTGATTTAAATTGTGAGTATTAACTGCTCCACTTTTAAATAATAAAATACAAGGTATTAATGGTAAGTCAATTGATAATTCAAATATTAAAAATTGAGTTAGAAAAAATACGACTAGTTTAGATTTAGTAAATCAACAATTAAATTTTGCAAGTAATAATCAAACAGATTTTATTATTAACAACCCAACAACAAATAGCAAAATAAATATGAATAAACATCGTCATGAAAAACACAGAAATCGATTAAAAAGAACATTAAATGGTAAAAACGAAATAAGGGGTAGTTGAGGTAAAGTAACTTGTTCATTTACACCAAAAACTTTTGAAGGAATAATAGCTGATTATCATTATTGAAAAGATAATCCTGCATGAGAACTTGGCGAAAAATTTAAAGAGGATATGATGCAACGATATAATTCTAATGATATTTCAATTACTGCAATTTTTCCATGAACATGAAAAGAAATACAACAAGTAGGTAAAACAATTTGAGATAATTTTTCAAAAATTGAAAAAGTATATACAGATAGTTCTAGAAAAGAACGTATAGAAATTGTACTTTATGAAAAACCATTTAATTGATTTGATTTTGAATCAGTAAGAATAATAACAGAAGATGAGAAATATTATCCAAATAATCGTCTTGATAATTTAGAAAATGATTTTCCAGATTGAAATAAAGATATAAAAATTAATTTAGGAAAAATTAATCATAACGTTGATAACGAAATTAAAAGTGCCATAAAGAAAAAATATCATAATTTTAAATTATCAGAAGTTTATTTATTGGATAAATCTAATTACTCACACTTTATTGGCTATTTTGAAAAAAAATAATTGTTGGTACTTTTAGTCCCTATTCTTATGGTTTGACAAAACCAACTTTTACCTATGTAACACAAGATAAATTTAATGAAATTTCAAATATTATAGCAAATGATTCAAAAGTTAAACAATGATTTGCACATATAAATGAATGAAATTCTACTTTACCACAAGCAATCAATAATTCTAAAACATTTAATCCTCAAGCATTATATAATTGAAAAAGACAAGAAAAAGAAATAATAAAAGGTTATATAAGAGATTGAAGTTATATTTCAACTTTAATTGAACATGAATTAAACAAAAATATTCAAGGAATCAAAGCAGATTTTGAAACTTTAAAAAAACAAGTTAATGAACTTGACAACAGACTTCTAAATCTAGAAAATAAATCAAATTTAAATTGTGAAAACACATTAACTATTGTTAATGGTGCTTTAAATACTATTCCCATAATTGGTAATGTTGTTGGTGGTATTACAACAATGGCTTCTGGTGCTTGTGCTATTGGTGGTGTATAATTTTATTTTTTATATCTTTAAAATCAATTTTAAGGCATCAAATTTGCTGCTCGACAAACGATTTAAAATTTTATATAGTTAAGTATTCACAAAAATAATCTTTTATAAAAAGAATTTTATCTAATTTTAATTTGGTATTATTAGTATCCATATCTTCAAGGATGGTTTTTATTTGGTATATAAACCTTTTTAGTTTTTATCAACTCTTCTTTGATAATTGGTTTTGGTGCTATTTCTTTTAATTCATATATTTGATGATTATAACTAAGATATAACTCATTAATAAACGATTTAAGTACAATTACATCAGTTCTAGGTTGTATGTATTGAACTTTGCTATTTTTATAAGGAAAATACTTTTTACCATAATATGTTATAGTTGAACCACTATCCGTTTTTCTTTTAGAAAATCTTGAAAGATAAATATTTATTTCTTCTTGGTTTGGAGCTTTAATCATAGCAGATTTATTATTATCAATAGGTAAGGCAAATTGCTTATTAAAAATACTTATATATATTTTAAGAAATTGATTAGCTTCTTCTAAATTTTTAATTTTATTAAGTCTAAGTTCACTAATTAAGCGACTTTGAAGTGTTCCAAATAAGCGTTCGATTCTACCCTTAGCTTGTGGAATGGAAGTTCTAATAATTTCAACACCTAAATCATTACAAGACTTTTGGAATTGAGTATAAGTATCATTTTCCGTGTTTATTTTGCCAGCATCGATTTGTTTTTTATATCCAAAAACTGTTCTATTATCAGTATAAAATGTTTTTGGTATGCCATATTTAGTTAAAATTTGATAAAAAACATTATAATAACCATCTAATGTTTCTTGATGATCAAATCATAGTCCGACAATATTTCCTGTAGCATCATCAATTGCAGCATGTAAAAAAGCTTTTGGTTTATCCTTACCAAATCAATGATGATTACTTGCATCCATTTGAATTAATTCACCAAAATTTGTTCTTCGGTTTCTTGTAGGATGCAAGTTATTTTTCTTATTTTTATGTCTTTTTGGTGAAGTAATTTTTTCTTTAATTAATATAGTATAAAGTGTACTATATGAAATTTTAATTTTTTCTTCATTGTTTAATTTCTCATGGAAATGTTGAAAATTAAAATTATAATATTTGGTTTTATATAAATTTATAATCTTAATTTTGATTTCAAAATTTGTTGTTTTATTAGAAATTTTATTTCGGGATTTATGAATAAAACCAACTTTACCTTCTCTATTGAAAATTTGAATTAATTGGTTAATTCTTCTAATAGTTAGGTTAAGTTTATTCTTAGCTTGATGTTTAGATAATTTATTAATAATAATGTCATTTATAATATTAAACTTATATTTTTCTTTCATAGTCATGCTTCTTTCCATATTTATCACCAAGTATATTTAACTTTACTTTTGGGAAATTTTCACTCGATAACTAATAGGAAATTATCACTAAATAATGACAATAGTATATATATTACTTGAAAAAATTTAAAATTAATGTAGAATACGATTTTTTAAAAATATTTTTTCAATTTTAGTTTTATCAAAAACTTTATAAAGAAAATCTAAAACTTCATTTTTATTAAATTTATTTTTTAATCAATACCTAAATCTTAAACTATCTAAACTTATATAATAGTTAAAATCTTTAAAATAATCACTAGTAACAACATAATCATAACTTCCGCCAATTAATTGAGTATTACCTTGTTCATTTGGTTTAGTTTTAAATAAATAAAATTCTTTTGCTTTTTCACATGCTTGTACTAATTTTTGTAAACTTAACA
The DNA here is from genome assembly GCF_964019575.1 of Spiroplasma endosymbiont of Andrena trimmerana. Lineage (NCBI taxonomy): Bacteria > Bacillati > Mycoplasmatota > Mollicutes > Entomoplasmatales > Spiroplasmataceae > Spiroplasma > Spiroplasma endosymbiont of Andrena trimmerana. The sequence continues at coordinate 1,473,082 of NZ_OZ026455.1, read as the reverse complement.
TTTTAGTACCACGAACTACAAGCGGATTTTTACAATTTCTACTAAAAGAATATGCTTGAATACCAACATCTTTTTGATTTAAAGATTTAATATTTTCTTGTACTTTTGTTACATATTTACTCAAATATTTAACCACAAATTCATTTGTACCTTTATGTACAACTTTTAAATCAATACCTTTATTATTACCAACATGTGGTCATCATTTAGTTATCATACTATAAGGTATTTTACGATTAAATAATATATGAAAATGTACGGCTCCTCGTTTTTGATATTCATAAACATAAAAATATCTTAATTCACCTAAATGTTTAGAACGTTTAGGGTCATTTCATCAACGTTTTAAACGTTTAAAAAATAATTGTAAATCATGTTTTGCTTTTCTAATATCAGTTTCATTTTTATGATAAGTTAAAGTTAAAAAACTTAAAATTCTTGCATTATAAAAATTATGTAATGCTTTTTGAACTAATTTACATTTAGTACGAACGTTATTATTTCTTAACTTAGTAATATTACCAATATTCTTTATACCTAATTTATTTCTTTCATTTTTTAACATATCAATAGGTAAAACAACATTTTTAACATAACAAGCATAAAAAATTTTTTTAACATAAAAATTATATGAAATATTCATTTATAAACATTCCTCGCATGAAATTTTTATAAAAATAAAATTGAATGATTTATAAATAAATATAAATCTTTATATATCTTATCATAGAAAATAAAAAAAGTATCAAACTTTACACTTGCGGTGAAAAATGATACTTAACTAAATTAATTTTACATTATTTTATAAATAAGTTATTTATATTAATTTATAAGGAAATATGGGATTAATGTTGATAATTTTTATTTATTATATTTTGTTTAAAAAACAGCAAAAACTTTGAAGTATGTAATATATCTAATTTTATAAATATTAAATTTAATTGAATAAATAGTTAAAAATATATTTTAATTATCTTAAAAAATCTCTGGTTTTTATTAAAAAAAGGAGATAAAATAATCATTGGAAAGGAAGGTAAAATTGAAAATAACTAATGATTTATTAAACAACTCACATATTATTTTTGAATCTAATATTAAAAATCAAATAGAAGCACTAACTAAAATTACTGATTTGGCATTTTCATTAGGTTATATTACTAATCGTGATGAATTACTAAAAGCATTTCTTGCTCGTGAACAAGAATCATCAACAGGTTTTGAAGGTGGAATTGCAATTCCACACGCTAGAATTAAATCAATTAAAAAACCTGCAATTCTAATATTATGTAATAATAATGGTGTTGACTGAAAAGCAATAGATGGACAATTAACAACTTTTATTATTGCTTTAATAATTCCTGAAACACAAGCAGAAAATTTACATTTAGATATTTTAAGTACACTTGCAATTAAACTTGTAAATGAAGATTTTCGTAAAAAATTAAAAAATGCAAAAAATTCACAAGAAATAATATCGCTTATTAATGATGAAACAGTTAAAAATAGTACTAAAAAAGAAATAAAAACAATGAAAAATAAGGAAACAAAAAAAATTATTGGAGTTTCTTCTTGTACAACTGGAGTAGTTCATACTTACATGTGTAAAGAATTATTAGAAACCGCAGGAAAAGAACTAGGCTATCAAGTACATATTGAATGTCAAGGTCAAAAAGGACCAGAATATGTACTAACAGAACAAGAAATTAAAGAAGCGGATGTCGTTATTTTAGCAACAGATGTTGCAATTGACTTAGAACGTTTTATTGGTAAAAAAACATATACTTGTGGTACAAAACCAGTAGTTAAAGATGCTAAACAAACTATTAAAGAAAGTTTAACAAAAGCAAAAATATACGCTGAACCTAATGGTAATAGTGGTGATTTCATTTTAAATGCTTCGAAAGGTAAACCAGCAATTTTAAAACATTTATTAAGTGGAGTATCATATATGATACCATTTGTTGTTTTTGCTGGTTTAATTTTTGCTATTGTTGGTGGTATCGCAAAAGGTACTTTTGGTAATGGATTTGAATTTAAAAATTCATGAGAAGAACAACTTGTTTGATTAAAAACAAATCCACCAGGAGTTAATTCTGGATTAATTGGTGGTACAACGCTAATGCATGTATTAATGATTATTACATTTTTATTAGTATCACCTGGTACGGGAATGTGATTTGGATGAGAAGTATTTAATCTTACTGCTAGTTCTAAAATTGATGCAAGTCAACCTTTTCAGGGTAACGCTAATGTTTCATGAACATTATTTGGTGCTCTTTATGGAGGACTAATGGCTGGTTATTTAGTTAGATTTGTAAATTCATGAAAAGTACCAAAATGATTATTACCAATTATGCCAATTATTATTATTCCTGTTTTTTGTACAGCAATTATTGCAATTCCAACCGCTTTCTTTTTAGCAGCACCGTTTGGATATGTAATGGGTGCATTGGATTATGGTTTAAGTTGAATGGGGTTACATCCAAATATAGGGTTTTTAGTTGGATTATTATTAGGAGCAATGGTTGGATTTGATATGGGTGGTCCAATTAATAAAACAGCTGTTCTTGTTGCAACATCATTAATGGTACAAGATGGTGGTCGATTAATGGGACCAGTAGCAGCAGCGATTCCGATTGCACCATTGGGTTGTGCATTAACATCAACAGTATTTAGTCGTAAATTATTTACAAAACAAGAACAATCATTAGGGTGAAATGCCTGATTATTAGGGTTTATGGGAATTTCTGAATCTGCTATTCCATTTGCAGTGAGAGATACATGAAGAACAATAGTTGCTAATGTTATTGGTAGTGCTGTTGCGGGTGCTTTAGCATTTGGTTTTGGTGTACTTGGTCATGTTGGGGCTTGAGGTTCTTTTATTATTGCTTTATTTGGTGGTGTTACTAATATTGATGGTAGTTATATTGGTATTTTATGATATGCAGTAGCTATTATTATTGGTACGGTAGTACAATCTATTATTTATACTTCACTTTTATTGCAAAAGCAAGGATTATATAGATCTTCAATTTTAACGTTATTAAATAAAATTGGAATTAAAACTAAAAATAAAAAAAGAAAATAATATTAATATATGAATAATAAAAAAAATTGATGATTTGAAAATCAATATAGTCGAAGTTCAATAACTATTGATGATAAAAAAATAACTATTTATCATAAAGGATTAACAACTTTTAGTTTAAAAAAACAAACTAAAAATATTATTATGATTAATAATATTAATTATTTAGTTCTTAGAAAGCCAACTTTTTGACAGTGTGGGTACCTTTATTTTGTTTTAAAAAATGAAATTGAAAAAACTAATAATCAAGAAATTTTATTATCTAATTTATGTATAGCCTTCAAACGAAAAAATGAATTTAAAGAAGCAGAAGAAATTAAGAGTATTATTGATAATTTAACTATTTAAACTAAAAAAAGCTTTTAATTGACACATTAAAAAAAATAAATTACAATTCTAATTATAATTTAATAGATGTCCAATCCTAATATAGATATTTCTCTATATTAGGATTTTTATTAAATTAAAATATTTGAAAGGAAGATTAAAAGATATGCCTAAAAATATACAAAATATACAAATGACAGAAAAAGAATATAAAAATTTTAAAAATTATAAAAAACAAAAAGCAATTCAAGAAGAAATGATATTAAAAACAAAAAGTACAGCAAAAAAAGCGGGGAAAATTGCTATTAATCATGCGCCAACAATAGGTGGTACGTTGGGGTTTTTAGCGGGTGGATTTGGTGCAGGACTTACTGATAATAATTATAATACTATTTTTGATATACCTGTTGCAATTTCTTCAGGTGTTGGTGGTGCAATAATTGGATCTGTTGTAAAACAAAATTACAAAGCTAATATTGCTGAAAAAAAAGCAAAACGACAAGAAAAATTACAATACATGCTATTAGAAAATATAAATAATTCATCAGATTCAGAATCCGAAGAAGAATCAGAACAAGAATTTGAACAAAACAAAGAAAATAGTTTGTATACTGATTTTGAAAAAAAATAACATTAAAAGAAGAAGCAATAAAAAAGAGAGAACTTTTATTACGAAACATGAAATTAGATGCAAAATTTCAAAAGCAAGAACAACAATTAAAAGAATTGAGTATTCAAAATAATTCAGTCGATGATATTCTTACAAAAGAATTAGCAAACACATTATCTACTGTTCCTATGACTTTTGCTACTTTAAATAAGGGTAATCCTATTTCTCAAGATGTAATAAATGCTGCTAATTTAATGTCTATAAGTCCATCTTCAAAACCTGTTGCTGATAAACAAGAAAACCAAAAACCTCTTATTTCTATGTAATATCATATACATTAATGAAACAAATAATAAAATCAGATATAGTTTAAAGGAGGATTACTTATGCATTTTGATCCTATCGAAGACTTGTTTAATGATTTAGGTTCACAGTTTCAGTCTTTTGGAAATGATACTGAAACTTTATTTAATAATTTTGGTGATAATATAAGTTCAGAATTTGAAGTATTTACAAAAGATTTAAATACTAATTTTCAATCTTTTAGCAATGATGCAAGTAATGTCTTTAATGATCTAGGTAAGGAGTTTCAATCTCTGAGTAATGAAATTAGTGAAGGTTTTCAAACATTTGTTCATAATTTTGAAACTGCCTTTAAAGATTTTGGTAATAATATAAAAACTTTTTTTAATAATATTGGTAATAATATTGAATCATTTTATAACGGTATTACTTCATTTTTTTTAGGAATTGAAAATTTAATTAAAATTATGCCCTATGCAATTGGTGGAGTAATTGGATCAGTTATAGCATTTAAGATTTATAAAGCAAGAAAGTCAATGTTAAAAAATGAAAGAATAAGAAAAATATATAAAATTTGTAAAAATCAAGAACTAAATAATGATATTAAAAATGTTAATTTTGATAAATTAAAACCAGTAGTAAATAATACAAAACTTACAACAAGTAAATCAAAAAAGTTTACTAAAAAAATTTTAGTAAAATAAAAAATAAAATGCACCGTAATTAGATTATAAAATCAATATGGTGCATTTTTCATTTTAAAATATAAATTTTACTTAACTTCACTAAAGTAGTCATCCATTTTAAAATAATCAATACTATGATCAAAAGTTGATGAATAAATGATTTTAAAATTTAAAGAAATGCGATGTTCTTTATTTAATTCATCAACTTTATTATTTAATTTCTTTTTAATTCTTTTGATATTTCTAATATTACGATCAGTTTCTCTTCTAATATTAAATACAAAAAAACATTTAATTTTGTCAAAAGAAATTTCATGTTTTTTATCAATATTATGTTGAAAACAAATAAAGGTATCAGTAAATTTTTTTGATAAATCATTAATAATGTCTTCATGAAAATGTTTTTGAATTTTAAATTCAATGAATAAAAATTCATTTCTTTTATTATAAGTGATAGCATCAATTGATTTAATACCACGTGAATGACTACAACATAAAAGTTTAAAATTATCACCATCAATTGCATATTCTTCAGAATCTGAAGAATATGTTTTAGAAGCAGTACTATAAGATAACAAACGAAATGTTTTTTTATTTTTTTTATAAATAAATATTAAATTATTTTTTAATGTCTCATTTAAATTCATATTCGTCTAACTCCCTATATGGATAACTTAAAGCTTCATTAATGTGATCTAAACTATTCTCTTCAATTATACAAGAATCAAAATTTTTATCTTTGTTAATAAAATTATATTTAAAATTTAAGTTTTTAAAGTCACGACTTGCTAGTGAAGTTATTGTTTCAAGAATATATGGACTATGTGTTGAAATAATTAATTTAAAATTAATTATTTTAGCAATATTTAATAATAGTTTAGTAAATAAATATTGTCATTCTGGATGAATATAGGCTTCAGGTTCATTAATAATTACTAAGTTACCTTCTTTAAAAAAGTCACTTTTAACCATTTCTTTAAATGATTCAATAATTTTTAATCCACGTGAGGAGTTAGCAAGTTTAATAGTAATACCATTCTTAGTTAAACTACCATTTTCAAAGTTAATTTTATTTTCATTACCAAAATAGTTTTCAAGTTCTTGATTAATTTTTTGTTTAATTAATACTAATTTCAAATTACTATACTGTTCAATATTTTTTTGAATATTAATTTTATTTTTAAAATCATCTAAGTAGTGACACTTTTTAAATTTGAAAATGTTATTTAATGATAATTTTAATTTTTCACTCTCTAACATATATGATGATTGTTTTTTACTAAGACTTTCTTCAATCATTAAATTTAAAATTTGGTCAGTATCACTAATATAAGTAGCATCAATTATTGGGTTTTCAATAATATTTTCTAAGTAATTAAACTCATGTTCTAAAGAAAATTTATTATTTTCATTAATATTAATTGTTAAACTTTTGTTATTGTCTAAACTAAGTTTTAAATAACTATCTTTATTATTATATTTTTTATTTCTTAAGTTTTCACCATGAAAGTTTTCACGAAGAATATTAGCCATTAAATATGAAATGATATCAGTATCTTTATTATTAAATAATTCTAAGGTTTGTAAAATATCATTATTAATAATATTAATTGTATATTTAATAATTTTAATTTTGTAACTATCTTTATTAGTATCTAATTCAATTCTTTGTAATGTTTTGGTAATTAAATCATCATTTATTTTTAGCAATTGATGATAGTCTGTTAATAAATTAATTCAAAAATTATTAAATTTTTCAATTTTATAATTAAAATTTGTTATTCATTTTTGCATAAATGTTTTATTATTTAAATTAATATTATTATAAATAGATTCAATTTCTTTAAATAAAGCACTTTCTTTTTCACTACTATTAAAATTTGTTTCAAGAAAATTACTACCAGTATTTTCAATTTGTGTAAAATTATCTTCAGCAAAGTTAAAAAAATTCTTAATTATTTCTGACTTAATATCACTAGTAGCAATTTTTACCATTGCAAAAACTAACCTACTTAAGTAACTTTTACCAGTGTCATTAACACCAGCAATAATAGTAATATCGCCAATATTTAAAGAAGTATCATTAAAAGGACCAATATTTTTTATTTTTAATTTCATTTATATCACCTATATATCATTTTAAACTATATAAATATAATAACATTTAACATTATTGAAATGTAGAAAAATAATAATAGTAAAAAATAATAAATATAAATTATTAAATTTTAATGAATATAGTAATTGTTAATTATTTCACAATTTTCGATTGCATCTCAAAAATTGTTATTTCTTTTATTTTTTATTTTTAAACAAATAATTGGAAAAAGAATAATGTAATTACATAAAATAAAGTTGGTACTAAAATTATACAGAAAATAACTCCAATTTGTAATTCTACTCAATTATAATAATTTCCAATATTTTGACTTATATAACATACGTATTTTGGTGAATATTCTAAAATATGATATATGCTGGTTGTAGCTAATATTTGAAATCCATTTCTTTCTATATTTTCAAACTTTAACGTTGTTTGATTACGCATATGAGAATGATAATCACAAAAATCTATGAGAATTAAACCAGAAATTATAAGTAAAATAGTTAAAATAAATAATAATATTGTTATTATTTGTATTTTTTTCATTTCTTTTTACTCCCTTAAATCTAATATAATAAAGAAAATTAATATATATTTTGAAAAATAAAAATATTTTTATTTATACAACGTAACAATATTAACAAATTTAATTAACTTTACAATAATTTTTATCTATTTTTATAAATAATACGGAAACTATTTACTATTATTTTGCAGTTATTTTTATTAAAATATTAATTTTTAAGAAAAGTTTTAGCAGTAGTTATGCAATTGATAACTTTCTTCTTTTTTTGCTATCATTTTTTTCTGTATTTTCTAATTTACGCTTTTCTTTGTTAACTTCTTCTTTTGTTAATCATTCTTTTACTTTATTAAAATCTGTTTTCTTTTCTTCTGATCAATTTGTATCATCTTCATCTAATATTGCATCTAGGTATATCTTAAAAATTGCTTTTTCATTATCAGATAAATTTTGATCAGTTTGATATTTTTTGAAATTATGGATAGCAGTTACTCGTTGTTCTAAAACATCTTTTTGTAATTCATTAAAATTAGGACAATTTGGAAGTTTTTTAATAGATGTTATAATTTTTGAATCAACATATGATAAATCATCTAACATACTATCTACTTCTTCTTTTATCTCATTATCAAAAAGATAATTTTTATTTTTAAAAGGATTACTATCTATTTTGTTAATATCAGTTAATACACTATTAACCAAATAATTAGTAACTTCTTTTAAGTTATATTTAATAGCTAAAGTTCATCAAGTTAATCCTTCTCTAGTTATGTAATTATTATAATTACATTCATTTGTTATTAAGAAATCAATAATCATCATTTCAATTTGATTTTGATTTCTTGGTAATTGATGTAATCAATCAATTATCATATCTTCAAATTTAAAAGGTTTTTCATTATTTTTATTTTTAATATCAAAATTAATTTCTAAATCACCATTTTCATTTTTTAATAGTAGTGTTCTTATAATTTTTTTATTATTACTTTTAATTGCTCTATGTAATATAGTGTTATTAAACTCATCAATAGGTGTATTAATATCAAAATATTTGCAATTTTCTATTATTTCTAACATATCAAAATTGTTGTTTAGGATTGCTATTTCGTAAGGTATATTACCATTATCATCTATTTGATAAAAATTAGTTTTTTTAGTGATGGCAAAATTAATTCTAAAATCAGTTTTATTACCCTCTTTAGCAATAATATGTAAAAGATTTTGATTTTTATTATTAATACTATTAATATTAAAATGAGAATTATTTTGAAAATCATTAACTAATTCACGAATTTCTTCATTTGTCGGATATGCATCAGCTTTATTAATCTCTTGTATTAATAATTTGCAAAATGGGGTTTCATTTTGCAAATTTACTAAATTGGGATTAACTTGTGAATTATTAATTAGTTGTTTTGCTATATTTTTAAACTCTCCTCCAAGTTTTCAGTCTACAATATATTGTTTCATAATTGCTAAATGTAAGGGTGAATTTCCTTCAATATCTTGTTGATTTAAAAAATTTTTATCATTTTTTTTAAAATTTATTAATCAATTAATAAGTTTTATTTTATTAGTTGTAAATTCTATTAATTCACTTGAAGTTTCTCAACCTTCCTCATGTGGATCATAGTTATATTCATCTTCTATTTCTGCTCCTTCATCTAAATCTAATAAAAAACTATTATGAAGGGCATTTCTATTGTTATTATCTAAACTAATAACTTCCTCATCACTAATGTTTGGATTATTCATAAAATCTTCAATAATAGAAAATTGAATTCTTTTCTTTTGAAATTGATCAATAAGGTAATTTAATGTTAGCATACTTTTATCTGTTCCTATCTATAATATGAAATTCCTGTTACTTTATTAAAAGTAACAGGAATACAAAAACTTTCTTTAGTTTTACATTTATTTGTATCATAATTTTAAAAAAATCCAATACATTTTTCTTAAAATTAAAATTTAGTTTATAATCAGCGTTTATTAACCTTTATATATATCATTTTTAATAATTGACTAGCAATGAAATAAACAATGACAACACCAGCTAAATAAGCATAAAAAATTAAAGGAATTGGTGTTAAACCAATAGTAGCTCCTAATTGTGTATATGGAATACTAATGCCAATAATAGTAATTATAATTGTTGTTAAAAATAACTGATGAGATGGCATACTTTGAATAAAAGGTACCTTAGAAGTTCGTAATAATTGTACAATTAATGTTTGTGAAGTAACTCCTAAAATAAATCATCCAGTATGAAATAATGATTGTTGATATATGCCAGCATCACTATTAGGATCTACATTAGCAAAATTGGCAAAGATATGTAAACCATATCCTAAAAATAAAAAGGTGGTTATATCAAATATTGAACTTAGCGGTCCATTCCAGAATGCAAAAGGTAAAATACTTTTTGCATTTCATTTTTGTGGTTTTTTAATAAAGTCTTCATCAACCCTATCTCAAGGAATTGCTAATTGAGAAATATCATATAATAAATTTTGTAGTAAAATTTGAATTGCCATCATTGGTAAAAAAGGTAATCAAATTGAAGCAATTAAAATACTTAATGAATTACCAAAATTAGAAGAAATAGTAATTTTAATATATTTTAAAATATTACCAAAAGTATTTCTGCCACTAATCACTCCTTGTTCTAAAACATCTAAATCTTTTTCTAATAAAATAATATCAGATGCTTCTTTGGCAATATCAGTAGCACTATTAACAGATATTCCAACATCAGCGTGATGCAAAGCAACAGCATCATTAATACCATCACCTAAAAAGCCAACAGTGTGACCATTTAACTTTAAAATATCAATAATTCTTGATTTTTGTAATGGATCCATTTTCGCAAAAATAGTAGTTTTATTTACTAATGCTTGTAAATGTTGATCATCCATATCTTCAATGTCACTACCTAATAAAGGAATTCCTGGCTCTAATCCCACCTTTTTACAAATTGCTTTAGTAACAATTTCATTATCACCAGTCAAAATTTTAACATCAATTCCGTGTTGATTAAGAGTTGTTATTGCTTTAATAGCACTAGGTTTAGGTACATCTAAAAAACCTATATATCCTAATAAAACTAAATTAGATTCATCTTCTATTTTAAAAACTGTTTTGTCACTAGCAAAATCTTGATAGCCAATTGCAATTACTCGTAAACCATCATTATTTAATTCCGTACTTAATTTTAAAATATTTTCTTTAATTTTATCAGTTAAGGTAATTACTTTCCCTCCAATTTCAACTTTAGTACAAATTTTTAATATTTCTTCTACTGCTCCTTTGCAAATTAAAGTATTATTAATTTTATCTTTTGAAACTACTATTGACATTCGTCTTCTTATAAAATCAAAAGGTATTTCATCAATTTTACGATAGGGCATTTCAACTATTTTATTATGATGAGCTTTAATGTGTTGGACAATTGTTTTATCAATATTATTTTTTAATCCAGTTTGTAAAGAACTATTTAAATATGCCATTTCTAAAACTTTGTTTGATTCAACACCTTCTGGATCTAAGTGTTTAACTAACTCAATTCTATCCTCAGTTAAAGTACCGGTTTTATCAGTGCATAAAACATCCATTGCACCAAAACTTTGAATACTAGTTAAATTTTTAACAATTACTTTTTTATGTGATAATCTAATTGCACCTTTTGCTAAGTTAGCACTAACAATCATTGGCAGCATTTCGGGGGTAATACCAACAGCAACTGATATTGAAAATATTAACGCTGTTAAAATATTATTTTTAGTAATTACATTAACAATAAATATTAATGGTACCATTACACACATAAAACCAATAAGAATGTAGGTAACTTTTTTAATACCTTTACTAAAACTAGTAACAGGACGTTTACTAGTTACTGCACTAGCAATTGATCCAAAATAAGTATTAACACCTGATGCAATAACAATAGCAATAGCACCGCCCGAAACAATACTAGTACCCATAAAACATATGTTTTCTAATTCTAGGATACTACTTTTTTTATTATCATCTTTAGTATTAATAGCATGTTTTTCAACAGGAAATGTTTCACCAGTTAGTGCTGATTGATTAATAAATAGATCGGTTGAAACTAAAATTCGAACATCAGCAGGAATCATATCACCAGAAGATAAGAAAATAATATCACCTGGTACTAAATTTTCAATTAATACTTCTTTTGTAAAATTGGCAACACTATTTAAAGCATTAAAATCAATTTTTTTATTTTTATTACTAAATCGAAAAACACTGGCTGTTGTTTCAATTAATTGTCGTAATTTTTCTGAAGATTTATAGGAACGATAATCTTGAAAGTAAGATATAAAAACACTCAAAATAATCATTACTAAAACAATAATAGCACTGTACAAATCAACATTTTTATCAGTATTAGTATCAATAATACTGTAACTAATAAAATTATAGATAACTATTATCATTAAAACAATAATAAAAGGATTAAAAATATTGTGCATTAATTTTTTGTATCAAACAAATCGTTTATGAGAAAAAACATTTTTACCATATTTTTTAAGTCTGTCTTCTACTTCTTCCTTTTTTAATCCGTACATACTACCATCTAATTGTTGGATAACTTCTTCTTTCGATAGTTGCGAAAATTGTTTAAACATGGTTGTTGTTTTTTGTTCTATATGCTTCTTTTTAAAAAATTGCATTATCAACCAACCTTTCTTCAAACGTATAATTTAATTGTATACTAAAATCAAAAGAACTTTATTTTAGTGAATAAAGTTCTTAAAACTACCAAATATTTAAGAATAATATTCTTCTATTTTCAATAAAAAATTTGTATTATTTTTAAATACAAATTATTTATATCAAAAATAGGAGTAAACATCAATGATTTAAAAGGAGTTGAAATATAATTATAAATCTTCTAATCAATTTTCTATATTTATTAATCAAATATGATAGTATTTAGTTAAACTTGATTAAGTATCGTTTTTCTTTTATTATTGTCAATATCGAGTGAAAATTTCCCAAAAATATTTATCAAAAAAAATAAAAAAGAAGTAAAATTTAACAAATAAAAGTTGCTTTGTTTTGAAAGTAAATATTTTTATATTTACTTTCAAAGGAGAACAAAATTATGAAATATTTTAGTCCAAGTTATTGATTTAAATTGTGAGTATTAACTGCTCCACTTTTAAATAATAAAATACAAGGTATTAATGGTAAGTCAATTGATAATTCAAATATTAAAAATTGAGTTAGAAAAAATACGACTAGTTTAGATTTAGTAAATCAACAATTAAATTTTGCAAGTAATAATCAAACAGATTTTATTATTAACAACCCAACAACAAATAGCAAAATAAATATGAATAAACATCGTCATGAAAAACACAGAAATCGATTAAAAAGAACATTAAATGGTAAAAACGAAATAAGGGGTAGTTGAGGTAAAGTAACTTGTTCATTTACACCAAAAACTTTTGAAGGAATAATAGCTGATTATCATTATTGAAAAGATAATCCTGCATGAGAACTTGGCGAAAAATTTAAAGAGGATATGATGCAACGATATAATTCTAATGATATTTCAATTACTGCAATTTTTCCATGAACATGAAAAGAAATACAACAAGTAGGTAAAACAATTTGAGATAATTTTTCAAAAATTGAAAAAGTATATACAGATAGTTCTAGAAAAGAACGTATAGAAATTGTACTTTATGAAAAACCATTTAATTGATTTGATTTTGAATCAGTAAGAATAATAACAGAAGATGAGAAATATTATCCAAATAATCGTCTTGATAATTTAGAAAATGATTTTCCAGATTGAAATAAAGATATAAAAATTAATTTAGGAAAAATTAATCATAACGTTGATAACGAAATTAAAAGTGCCATAAAGAAAAAATATCATAATTTTAAATTATCAGAAGTTTATTTATTGGATAAATCTAATTACTCACACTTTATTGGCTATTTTGAAAAAAAATAATTGTTGGTACTTTTAGTCCCTATTCTTATGGTTTGACAAAACCAACTTTTACCTATGTAACACAAGATAAATTTAATGAAATTTCAAATATTATAGCAAATGATTCAAAAGTTAAACAATGATTTGCACATATAAATGAATGAAATTCTACTTTACCACAAGCAATCAATAATTCTAAAACATTTAATCCTCAAGCATTATATAATTGAAAAAGACAAGAAAAAGAAATAATAAAAGGTTATATAAGAGATTGAAGTTATATTTCAACTTTAATTGAACATGAATTAAACAAAAATATTCAAGGAATCAAAGCAGATTTTGAAACTTTAAAAAAACAAGTTAATGAACTTGACAACAGACTTCTAAATCTAGAAAATAAATCAAATTTAAATTGTGAAAACACATTAACTATTGTTAATGGTGCTTTAAATACTATTCCCATAATTGGTAATGTTGTTGGTGGTATTACAACAATGGCTTCTGGTGCTTGTGCTATTGGTGGTGTATAATTTTATTTTTTATATCTTTAAAATCAATTTTAAGGCATCAAATTTGCTGCTCGACAAACGATTTAAAATTTTATATAGTTAAGTATTCACAAAAATAATCTTTTATAAAAAGAATTTTATCTAATTTTAATTTGGTATTATTAGTATCCATATCTTCAAGGATGGTTTTTATTTGGTATATAAACCTTTTTAGTTTTTATCAACTCTTCTTTGATAATTGGTTTTGGTGCTATTTCTTTTAATTCATATATTTGATGATTATAACTAAGATATAACTCATTAATAAACGATTTAAGTACAATTACATCAGTTCTAGGTTGTATGTATTGAACTTTGCTATTTTTATAAGGAAAATACTTTTTACCATAATATGTTATAGTTGAACCACTATCCGTTTTTCTTTTAGAAAATCTTGAAAGATAAATATTTATTTCTTCTTGGTTTGGAGCTTTAATCATAGCAGATTTATTATTATCAATAGGTAAGGCAAATTGCTTATTAAAAATACTTATATATATTTTAAGAAATTGATTAGCTTCTTCTAAATTTTTAATTTTATTAAGTCTAAGTTCACTAATTAAGCGACTTTGAAGTGTTCCAAATAAGCGTTCGATTCTACCCTTAGCTTGTGGAATGGAAGTTCTAATAATTTCAACACCTAAATCATTACAAGACTTTTGGAATTGAGTATAAGTATCATTTTCCGTGTTTATTTTGCCAGCATCGATTTGTTTTTTATATCCAAAAACTGTTCTATTATCAGTATAAAATGTTTTTGGTATGCCATATTTAGTTAAAATTTGATAAAAAACATTATAATAACCATCTAATGTTTCTTGATGATCAAATCATAGTCCGACAATATTTCCTGTAGCATCATCAATTGCAGCATGTAAAAAAGCTTTTGGTTTATCCTTACCAAATCAATGATGATTACTTGCATCCATTTGAATTAATTCACCAAAATTTGTTCTTCGGTTTCTTGTAGGATGCAAGTTATTTTTCTTATTTTTATGTCTTTTTGGTGAAGTAATTTTTTCTTTAATTAATATAGTATAAAGTGTACTATATGAAATTTTAATTTTTTCTTCATTGTTTAATTTCTCATGGAAATGTTGAAAATTAAAATTATAATATTTGGTTTTATATAAATTTATAATCTTAATTTTGATTTCAAAATTTGTTGTTTTATTAGAAATTTTATTTCGGGATTTATGAATAAAACCAACTTTACCTTCTCTATTGAAAATTTGAATTAATTGGTTAATTCTTCTAATAGTTAGGTTAAGTTTATTCTTAGCTTGATGTTTAGATAATTTATTAATAATAATGTCATTTATAATATTAAACTTATATTTTTCTTTCATAGTCATGCTTCTTTCCATATTTATCACCAAGTATATTTAACTTTACTTTTGGGAAATTTTCACTCGATAACTAATAGGAAATTATCACTAAATAATGACATTTATTATTTGTTTTTATAATTTTTTATGTTAAGATTTGTTTATTATTAAAATGTATAAAATTGGTTTTTTAAAACCTAGAACGCGGAAGTTTTATATATGGATATTCAACAAGATTTTTATGTTAAAAAAATTTTTTATGCTTGTTATGTTAAAAATGTTGTTTTACCTATTTCTTTTTTAAATAATATTGGAAATAAAAAAGGTAAATGTTATGTTGGAAATAAACAAAAATTGAGAAATAATACTTCTAGTACTAAAACTAATTTAATTCAAAAAGCATTACATAATTTTTATAATAGTAAAATGTTAAGTTTTGTTACTTTGACTTATAAAAATAATATGCAAGATATTAAAAAAGCAAAAAAAGATATTGGTTTATTTTTTATTAAATTAAAAAAGTGATGAAATGACCCTAAACGTTTTCAAAATTTAGGAGAATTAAAGTATTTTTATGTTTATGAATATCAATCTCGTGGTGCTATTCATTTTCATATAATTTTTAATAGAAAGATATATAAAAGTATGTTAGCAGAATGATGAACTCATGGTTTTAATGATTTAAAAGTAGTTAAAAAAGGTACAAATGAATTTGTTATTAAATATTTAGGAAAATATGTTACAAAAGCCATGGATGATGTTAAATCTATAAATCAGACAGATGTAGGTGTAAAGGCTTATGCTTTTAGTCGTAATTGTAAAAATCCTCTTGTTGTTCGTGGTATTAAAAAATTGACAATTGGAGATATAATTAAAGCAAGTTTTAATGCAACAAATGTATTTTATTTTAAAACTCAAAGAGATAGTAATGGTGATACTGTGATGATTGGTGCTATTATTGAGAGTACTGTTGTAAATGATTATTTTAAAGAATATGAAGATTACGAAAAATATGTATATTTAAGTGCTTTATCGTATAAACATTATTTATGGACTAGTGAAATTGGTTATTTAAATCATAGAGATAGAGATGTTTTGACTTGGGTTTATAAAGTTTTTGGTAGTAAAGTTGAAGAAATAAATTTTAAGAAAAAAGTTTTACATTAGTTTAATTTTTAGTATTTTTTTTATTTTTTTAAATTATAATAAAATATAAAAGGAGAAAAAAATGGATACTAAAACAATAATTGAAATTTGTACTAGTATTATTAGTGCTATGTCTGTTATTATAACTTTAGGAATTACTATATATTTTCAATTTGAAAATAGAAAAAGAACAATTAGAACAGAATTATATAAAGAATTAGAAAAGATTTGAAATAAATATCAATTTTTTTCTTATGAAGAGAAAAATTTACTTAGAGATTATAAAAATGAAATAATAGGTAGTAAACAACTTTCAGTAAAAGAAATGTCAAAACAATTTATAACACATTTTAATTCGTATTTGTGAGAAGTAAATATTTTATTATCTATTTTTAATTTCGAAAATAAATATGAATGTTCTCAATGTAGAAGTATTATTGATACAAAAAAATGAGATGAATTTACTAATTCATTATATAATAGGAAAAAAATAATTGATTGAAGTGTAATTTTTAAATTCTTTTTAGTAACTGAAAAAAACAAGTTAAAAATTATGATTGCTATTTGCCCGAATTGTTTAAAAAATGATTTAAAATAATAAATTTAAAAATTTTAAGTTTTATCATAAAAAATTAAATTATTAAAGAATATACTTGTATATATATATATATATATATATAATGGTTAATGAACATTAGTGATTATTCGCGTTCTTACTAATGTTCATTTTTTATTTTTAGTTGAAATTTTATATTTTTATGATATATTATTAGTAAGTATAGGTTTACCCTACTATGCTTGACTTATTAAATTAAATTTTAATGAACGCGAAAGGTTAAGTATTTTTTTATGTTTAAAGTTCAATTAGTTAATATTGAAAAAGGGCGTATTATTCCCGATAAAAATAATAAAGGTCAAACATTAAAGTTTGATGTTTTGAAGTTTGTAGAAATAAACAAACAAACAAGTGTGCCAACTGGTCAAACACGTGATAAATGATATAATCCGGAATTTGCTAGTGATTTTAATAATTGTTTATCTACTCTTGATTTAAAAGTTGGTAATTTTTATTCACTTGAACTTGATTTAAGCGGTAATATTAAAAAACTTTCTAATTGAAAATAGTTATTTATTAAAAGGGTAATTTTAAATAATTATTTTATGTTAGGAGTTAATTTTAAATTATGGCTAGAAGTAATAATTGTTCTTGTGGACAACCGTTTCATTTAGCTATTTATATGTGTAAACTTTGTGACCAAGTTATTTGTCCTAAAAGAGTTTTACAAAACTTATATACTAGAAAATATTATTGTCCAAATTGTATATTAGATATTGCTTTAAATAAGGCAATGAGACAGCAAGAAAGTAAGTTAAATTATGAGACATAAATGTAGTGATTGAACTTATGAACGAGTATATGGTTGTGAAATGTGTTACAGAGTTGCTAATGAAATGGAACGAATAAAAAAAGAGAATAAAAGAAATAAGTAAAAATTAAATAAGGGGCTTATATATGGATTATATATTTTTCATTAAGCCCCAATGGATTAGATTATAATTCATAAATAAGCTCCTTATTAGTATATAAAGTAAGGAGTTTTATTTATGCCTAATGAATTAGAGCAAACTAGTAATTATACTTTAACTAAAATTTTAAGAACTGGATTAAGTCCATTAAGTGCTATGGTAGGTGTTAGTGCTTATTATGGTCAATATTTAAAAGACCCAGTATTAGGTTCTATAAATTCTTTGTTATTTAGTAAAAAGTTAGGAATTGATATATGGAATATTAATCAAAGACCAACTACTAGAAATAAAGTTATTAATAGTTATAAAAAGATATTTTTAGGTTTAGGGACTATTGGTTTAATTAACTATGCCAAGTTTGTTCAGTATGTAGATAAGTCAGTTTCTTTATTAAGAGATGAACCTTGTTTTTGGCCGCCTTGTCCTACTGAACCACCAATTCCTACTCCAATTCCAACTCCTAATCCAGTAATTGATAAGCCTTTTGTAGATTGAGATACTTATATATCTTTAAATAGTTTTGGTATAGCGAATGTTATTAGTGGTTTAACTGAGTTAATACCTAATAAATTTGAAGCAATAAGAAAGATATGTAATATGGCTACTGGTGGATGTTTGATTAGTAGTGGTGTTGCTATGGGAATTAATAATAATTTTAATAATTATTTTGCTATTCCTACGATAATTGCGGGAGCAAGTGAAATTATAAATAGTTTATTGTTGCCATTAGGCAATACACATAATAATATAGAGTTACAAGAAGTATTTACTGATGAAAGAGCAAGATTAATTAACACTAGTGTTAGTGATTATCAAAGTACAAATGACAGTATGGTTGATGTTGATTTAAATGATGATAATATGTCGGAGATTAATTTAGATAGAGCAAGTTTAAACTGGGATTATTCTTATGCTTATACATTAGGTGGTGTTTAAAATGAAAAAAGATAAATGAAAAAATATGCCAAGACAAAAGTTACATAAGAAAAAAGCAAAGCGAAATTTTGAACAAAGATTAAGTGAAAATATGAGTTTTGATAATTTTTTAGGAGGTAAAAAATAATGGTTAAATGAATAGTTGTAATATTGGCTGTGTTTGCTACTTCTTGGTTTTTTAAAGGTACTATTAAAAAGTTAGTTTGAAAATTTAAACATAAAAAACATGATATAGTTGATCCCGATTGTTGATATTGTAAAGAACAAAAACGGAAAGAAAGAGCAAGAAAAGAATTAGAGGAGGGAGGTGATTAAAATGCCCGCAGGTTTAACCGCACTATTAAATATGATTGGAGGTATTGGCCAAAAATTATTAGAATCTTTTAGTTATGTATTTGATTGAGTATTTGCTGGTGATTCAATTATGACAAATTGACCAGTTTTAATTCCAATATTTATGATGGTCTTAGTATTTATTAAAGAATTTATAGGACATATTATTCGTGGATTTAGGTAGAAAAAACTAAAGTTGTTTTTAGGAGGTAATAGTTATGATTAAATTATTTTTTGCAATAATTTTTGTTTTTCCTTTATTAGGTAAACTTTTACCTTCTTTAAATAATATTGTGCAAAATATTTTGCAAAGTTATATTACTGATTTTTCCGGTTTACATAATTTATCTTTGGTGATAGTTCACAACAAATAGTTTCTATGCCAGCACCATTGTTAGCAATTATTTTAGTACTTTTTACTTTTTCATTAATTTTAAAATTATTAAAAATAATATAGGAGTAGTTTATTATGGGTGTTGCTTTTATTTCAAAAATTTTAGAATTATTTGCGCAAATTTTTATGAAATTTTGAAATTTGCCAATGGCAGATTTGGGTTTTAATTTGGGGACTTTTGTTGTTTTTATTCTTTTAATAAAGTTTGCTATGTCAGTTTTTTTAAATATTGATATTCAGCCAGTTTTTACATCGGGTACTGTAAAGCAAAGTTATAGAAATATTAAAGGAAGTTCAAAATTTGTTGGAAAGCAAATTGCTAAACAACATGAAAGAAAACGTTTAAGAAATAAGGCTAAGGGTGTTGAAAATAAAAAAGGGAAGTTTGTAGGTGCTTAATTTATGAGTGATTTTGTTAATAGTATATTGCATTTAATTTTTATATTTTCTAGTAATGATATTAGTATATTTTTAAATCAACCAAATATTACTGATGAAGTTTATATTTTGTTTAATTTGACTTTTTGGTTGGTATTAGGTGTATTTTTTAATTTTATTTATCGTAGTATTAAATTTGTTTTTAGGTCATTATTTGGGTAGGTGTTAATTATGAGTGTTTGAGATATTTACAATAAAATACATCAATGTATAGTTGATTATTGAACTATGTTTATAGGTAGTCCAGTTGATGATTTTACTACTATTTTATGAAATTTAGTGGTTTATGGAACTCAGTTTTTATTGGATTTATTATATTTTATGGTTCATGGTGAATTTTAAAATGTTTATTTGGTAAATAATTATGTGATTTAAGTTTGTTAAATTATTTTTTGTTGTAAATAGTACTGTTCAAGCACCAACTAGTTTAATTGTTTTTAATGCACCTAGTGAAAGTAATTACACTATAACTAGCGATATGGTTAAACCCGTTAAATATAATGATTTTAATGATTGAGCAACTATTCCATGAAACTCTGCTTATTTTGATGTTGGCCAACCAGATTTAAAATTAGTTTCTGCTGTTGTACATAAAACTACTGATACTCCTTATTCAATTCAATTTCATTCTGATGTGGTAGGTAATTTTGATAGACGAGTTAGTGATTTGTCTACAAATTATGATTTTACAGAGCAAGATTTAAACCAGTTATCTCTTATTTTATTTAATCATAATTATATACAAACTGGTAAGTTTAATGAGTTAGTTTTTTGAAATTATAATGTTTCTAATAATTTAAGTTTTAAGTTGACTTTTGAAATTACAAAACCTTTGAGTTTTTATATACAAGGTTTTATGTTTTATATTTCTGCTGAATATTTTAGTTATTTTTCTTTTATTTATACATTTTCATTTTTAGATTATGAGGGTAATATTCGTTATAATTTTAAAGGTGTATTAAATGATAAAGATAGTGTTTATAATTTAGGAAAATATAATTTTGTTACTATGCCGGTTCGTGTTCCAAATTTAAAGCATTTAACAATTGATTTTGATTTATCTTCGTTAACTAATCGTGACGGTTTGCATGTTAAATTTGGTCAGATGAATATTTTTTCTTCCAAAGATATTGTTCCAGTACCACCAAATAGTCCTTTTAACCCTGAGTATGAACGTGTTAGTTGATATGATGTTTTTGGTCATCTGCGTAATGCTTTTAGATGAATACTTTATGGTGTTGTTGGTAAAGTTTTACAGTTGAACCATTAAGACAATTTCTTTTTACAACAGATAGTTTATTACGACATATTTTTTCAGATACGATTAGTACTGCTTTAAATGTTGATATTGTTAGTGGAATAGAAAATATTATACCTTTATGGTTATTTGTTAGAGCAATTAGTTTAATTATAGGTTAGGAGTTTATTATGGAAAATAAAAGATTGTTTTGATGTGAAATTTTGATTACAGTTGTTGTTTGTTTTTTAACATCATTAGTTACTGCATTATTTTTTAATTTTGATGTAGATAAATTAAAATTATTTTATGAAAATTCTGGTTTTGATGTTCAATTTTTATTGTTTATTTTTAATTTTATTTTTTCTTTTGTTTTTGGTTCATATTTTATGAAATTTTGTTTTTGAATTAAAAGTAAGTTTAAAAATAAAAATAAGGTGGTTAAATAATGCCTTGATATGGTTACGTGTTATTGGTTATAGGTTTGATTATGATTATTTATCCAATTCTTATAACTATTCGTAATGTTAAAATTTTAAAACGTGTAGGTAGTTATATTATTTCAGCGCCACCACGCACTGGTAAATCTGCTCTTGCTTGTTGTTTAGCACAAACTCATAAAAAACGAGTAGTTAGTCCTTTTCCTATTAAATTAAAAAATGGTTATTCTTATTTGGTTAATTATGATGATGTTTTTACTTTTAATCAGTTAGCAAGTAATTATGCTTTTGAGGAACAAGATTTAATAATTTTAGATGAATTAGCATTAAAAATAAATTCTAATGATTTAGGAGTACAGTTTAAAAATCAACAAGAAAGTTTAGGACAATTTTGTAAGTTAATAGGTCACATGTTTAATGGTACAATGTATTTGATTGAACAACACCCTAATAGAATACCAGTACAAGCAAGAGAAAAAGTAGAGTATGTTGTGCAAGTTAAAAGAATGCGTTTTTTGGGCTTTGTTGTTATATTTAATCTTAATTTATATACTAATATTGAGGATTATAATAAAGTAGTGTTTTCACGACGTAGAACAAAGAAAATGATTAAAAAAGGCATAATGCCTCCAAGTTATAGCGGTGAAGCAATGGCTATGACTTTATTTTTTCCTAGACATTGGTTGAAAAGGTATAATTCTAGGGTTTTACATTATGTGCATGAACTTAAAAGTGAATTATCACCTAAGAAATACCTTAAAGAAGCAAGTAGTATCGATATGACTTATAGTGATATTAAATTTGCTGGTTTGGATAAATTGGATAATATTTTAAAGAAAAAAGATAAACTTAAAAATAAAGATAAATAAAAATGATTATAGTCCCAGTGAACCTACTGGGACTATAATTTGGGTGAGCCACGTAGTGGCGAGGGACGTAGTCCCTATATACTTGATATGAGTTTTTAACCTATTATTTTTAAATAAAAATAATAGTTTTTTATTTAGAAAAATGAAAGGAAATATAAATTAATTATTTAAAAAATAATTAATTTATAAAGGGTAGTTAAAATGACTGAAAAACAGAAAATAGAAATTAATCAACTAAATTTAGAAATTAAAAAATATCATGAATCAATATGAATTCTTATCGACAAATTTAATGAATTAAATAATCTTTATAAACAGCAAAAAATAAAAATATCAAATACTAAAAAAGAACAAGAAAAATTATATTCTAAATATAAAATAATACGTAATAAATATTTAATTGAAGATAATCCAGAATTAAGTAAAAAATGAGGACAAGAAATGAAAATTAGTGGACAAAGACATACAATGAAATGAAAAAAAGTAATGGAGCAAGAAAAAAGAGCACTAAAATTAAAAGAAGAATGCCAAATTTTGGAAAAAGAAATTAATGAATTAGAAATAATACTTAACCAAAAATTAGATAAAATACCTATCATTCTTAATGATAATTTTAATCATATAAAAAATAAGGCAAATGATGAAAAAATAGATAATTTACAAAATATACAACATACAGTAAAAGAATATAAACCAAATTTACCAATTTTATTAATTTATTACACATATATCTAATTTCTTATATCTTTTATTTTTTCTGATATAGTACTTAATTGTAAACTGAATATAAGTTTTAAATTTTAACCATTACTTTAGTTTAAAAGTAAATGGTTTTTTATATTTTAAAAAGGAGATAAAAAGAAAAATGAAAATACAAAATAAAATTATACTAAGTTCAACCATTTTCGGTGAAGTTATAGGAAATATTGCTGGATGATATTCAATCCCAACAATGATTGCTGAATGATTAGATATTATGGAATATGATTTTATTGATAATTATATAAACAATGATTTTAATCCATATCGTTCTACAGTTAAAGGTGTTTTAATATGAGGTTTAATTTCAGCAGTAACAATGGCAATAACTTCAACTGTTAGTGTAAAAACTGTTGAATATGTAAAAGTACTTTATAAAAATTGAAGACAAACAAATAGTAGAGAAATTGATGAAACAACACCTTTACTATCACAAACACAAATAAATTCAATAAATAATAATGAAGTAGAACCACCATTAGTATTAAATCCAGCAATAAGTGTAAGTTTATAATTAATATGGAGCGGAAAAAGATATGAAAAAAATATTATTACTACTTGCAATAAGTAATACTTTATCAATGACCAATAGTAATTTTTCTTATAATATTAATTCAAATTTAACAAGCACAATAAAAAGTAGTGATGAAATTAATTTTTTAGCTACAGCAGATATTCATGCTGGATATCCTCAATCAGTTAGTGACAAAACAATTAGTGTCCTTGCTAAACATTTACCAGAAATAATAATAGAGGTGTTATTATTTCTGGTGATTTAACAGGTTATGTTAAATATACAGGGAATTTATTTTCTTATAAATTAATGTTAGCATCAATCTCTAATCATCTTTTAGCAGGTTTTGGTAACCATGATTCTGATACTACTTGTAAAGTTAACCAAACTTGACTTAACCAAAATATTGTTAAACAAAATGCTATGACAGCAGCTCACTTACTCTATTATACTTGCTAAATTGTAAAGGTAAGTGCAACTAAATTATTTTTCTATCCAAATATTCGATTGGTGAAAGATAATTTAGTATTTTTCTCGGTTTTTGATTTAAAGACAATATAAATTTATGAACTTCATTTTTATTAGTTTTTGAAAAAATAAATTTTTTAGGAAATTTTTCTCTAATTAAACCATTAGTATTTTCATTAGTACCTCTTTGTCAAGGTGAATATGGATTGGCAAAATAAATTTTTACATCTAAATTTTTTTCAAGTTGTTGTCAATTTGAAAATTCTTTGCCACGATCAAAAGTAATAGTTTTAACAATGTTTTTAGGAAGAATTGATAAATAATAACTGACATTTTTATTAATAACTTTAGTAGTTCTGTTTTTAACTAATATTGCTAAAGTAAATCGTGATACTCTTTCAACTAAAGTTATTAAACATGATTTGCTTTTACCTCGTGATGATACTATAGTATCTCCTTCTCAATGACCAAGTGTTATACGATCATTAACATTTATATCTCGTTCTTTAATTGATTTACCATTAAACTTGCCACGATTTTCTTTAGATTTTCGTTTTTTACCTTTTCTTCTTAAATTTTTACTAGTAACTTTATCAAGCATTCCAAAATAAATTCAAGTATAAATTGTTTTAAAACTAATAACTCATTCTTTATGAAAATTTTTAATTCTGCCATAAATTTGTTCAGGTGATCAACCTAATAGTAATTTTTGTTGTACATATTTTACTAAATTCTTATTTTTAAACTTATGAAAACTAATATGTGATTGTTTTCGATTTTCAGCTTTATTTTGTGCAATTAATGAAAAATAATGATTATTATCTTTATTTCTATTAATTTCTCGAATAATAGTACTAATACTTCGATTAAGATTTTTAGCTATTTCACTAATTTTAAATTTAAATTTCAATTGATTCTCAATATAAATTCTTTCATCTATGCCAAGATGTTTATAACTCATATAAAAACTCCTTACTTTTTTCTAAACTAAATTTAGCATTATGAAATTTTTATATGAGAATTTTTTGCAATTTTATTTACTTGCACTTACAAGTATAACTCAGCACTTCAAAAAATGAAGTTCCTGTATATTCTTGAAATTGATTAGGTATACATTTTGTTCAATGCAGTTTAGCGCCAATTAATAAAGATACTTCAGGTTGAAATTTTGGAAGAAGTGATCCTGGGCCAGCATTAACTGAATTACAAAAAGATTTAGAAATAAATGTTGGTTTGAGTAATATGCCAATTGTTTTAGCTTTTCATTATGGATATGATGATTTTTCAATTGATCAAGAATGATGAAGTAAAGAACAAAGAACTGAATTTGAAAATGAAATTTTAGCAAAATATAATGTTATTTTAATGTTAACTGGACATCAACACTTTGTATCAACCAAATATGATGAAAAAATAATTGCAGTTAATGTTGGTAAAAAGACAATTTATGATGTTTTAAGTGGTACTGCACTTTTTGGTGGTTATTCTGAAATTTCTATAAATAAAACTAACAAAGAAATTACAATTAAGCGTCATAACGTACAACAAAACGATGAAATTGTTATTAATAAAAAAATTAAATATTAATTAAAATTAAAAACTAAGTTTTATTAAAACTTAGTTTTTTTAAATATACAAATTTTTTATTTATTATAATTTGGTGCTTCTTTTGTTAGTTCAACATCATGAGGATGTGATTCTCTTAAACCAGCACTTGAAATTTTTACAAATTTAGAATCTTGGATTAAAGATAAAATATTTTTAGCACCAACATAACCCATACCACTTCTAATACCACCAACTAATTGAAAAACAACATCTTGTACTTTTCCTTTAAAAGGAACGCGTGCTTCAATTCCTTCTGGCACTAATTTTTTAATTCCTTTTTGAAAATAACGATCACTACTACCACGTTTCATGGCAACTAATGAACCCATACCAACATAATTTTTATATTTTTTACCATTGACAATAATTTTCTCACCTGGTGATTCTTCTGTTCCAGCTAAAATGCTACCTAACATTACACAATTGCTACCAGCAGCAATTGCTTTTACAATATCACCAGAATATTTAATACCACCATCAGCAATGACAGTTACGTTTTTATTTTTTGCTCAATTATAAACATCATTAATAGCAGTAATTTGTGGCACACCAACTCCTGCTATTATTCTAGTAGTACAAATGCTACCAGGACCAACACCAACTTTAATACAATTTGCGCCAGCTTCATAAAGTGCTTGTGCTCCAGCTGCAGTACAAATATTTCCAGCAATAATATCTAATTTTGGATAAGTTTTACGAATTATTTTAACTGTTTTTAAAATCCCTAAACTATGACCATGTGCTGAATCAACAACTAATACATCAACTTTTGCTTTAACTAATGCCTCAACTCTTGCTAAAGTGTCTTCACCAACACCAACAGCAGCACCAACTCTTAATCGTCCTTGATCATCTTTACAAGCATTTGGATAATCAATAGCTTTATCAATATCTTTTGTTGTAATTAAACCAATCAATTTATTATTTGAACCAACAATTGGTAGTTTTTCAATTTTATTTTTTAACATAACTTGTTTTGCTTGTTCGATTGTTGTTGTTTTATCACAAACAATTAAATTTTTGGTAGTCATAATATTTTTAACTAATGCATTATCATTATCAAGATATTTTAAATCACGATTAGTAACAATTCCAATTAGTTGATTTTCTTCATTTACAACAGGCAATCCAGAAATTCGATAAGTACTCATAATTGATTTTGCTTCACTAATTAAAGTTTGAACACCAATAGTAATTGGATCAGTAATAAAACCTGACTCATTTCTTTTCACTTTTTGTACTTCTAAAGCTTGTTCAGCAATTGATAAATTTTTATGAATAATGCCAATACCACCAACTCTTGCCATGGCAATTGCTAGATCAGATTCAGTAACTGTATCCATAGCAGCAGATAAAATTGGAATATTTAATTCAATTTTATTTGTTAATTTAGTTTTTAAAGAAACTTGATTTGGTAAAACTTCTGAATATCCTGGAACTAATAATACATCATCAAAAGTAATTCCTTCACATATTATTTTTTGATTTAAATCTTTATTCATAGTTTACTCCCATTCTATAGTACCTGGTGGCTTTGATGTAATATCATAAACTACTCTATTAACACCATCTACTTTATTAATAATCTCATTTGCAACTTCATCTAGAAATTCTCATGGTAAATGTGAACTTGTTGCTGTCATAAAGTCAATTGTATTAACACTTCTTAAACTAACAACATAATCATAAGTGCGATTATCACCCATTACGCCCACAGTTTTAACTGGTAGCAAAGTGGCAAATGCTTGTGATACTTGATTATATATATTTTTTTCTTTCAATTTGGTAATAAAAATATGATCAACTTCTTGTAAAATTAAACATTTTTCTTTTGTTACTTCTTCTATAACTCTAACTCCTAAGCCAGGACCAGGGAAAGGATGACGATTAATTAATGTTTCAGGTAATCCAAGTTTTAAACCAATTTCTCTTACTTCATCTTTAAATAAGGTTTTTAATGGTTCTAACAATTTAAATTGTAAATCATCAGGTAAACCACCAACATTATGATGAGTTTTAATTGTTTTTGAACTTGCATGTTTACTTGAAGATTCAATAATATCCGGATAAATTGTTCCTTGTGCTAAAAAATCAGCCGTTTTAAATTTTCTTGCTGCTGTTGTAAATACATCAATAAATTGTTTACCAATAATTTTTCTTTTTTCTTCAGCATTTTTAACACCTTTTAAAGCAGTAAAAAAATGTTTACTTGCATCAATCATTTCAAGATTAAGTTTAAAATTTTGTTTATAAATTTCCATGACATCAATTGCTTCATTTTTTCTCAATAAACCTGTATCAACAAAAATGCAAGTTAACTGTTTACCAATTGCCTTAGAAATAATGGCAGCGGCAACTGAAGAATCAACTCCACCACTTAAACCTAAAATAACTTGTTTATCTTGGACTTTATTTTTAATTTCTGAAATTTGATTACTAATAAAATCATCTAAACTTCAATCTTTTGTACAATTTGCTATTGTAAATAAAAAATTTTCGATTATTCGCTTACCAAATTCTGAATGGGTAACTTCAGCATGAAATTGGATACCATAAATTGGTTTAGTCAAATGTGCAATTGCTGAAATTGAAGAATCAGAATGAGCTATTTGTATAAAATCTTTTGGAATTTTTGTTACATGATCAGCATGACTCATTCATACTTTTGATTGATTAGCAACTTTTTTAAATAATTTATTATTTGGTTGATCAAGATATAAAATTGATTTTCCAAATTCTTGTTCATCTGCCAATTCTACTTTCCCTTTAAAATGATTTGTTAATAATTGCATGCCATAACAAACTCCTAAAATGGCAACTGGTAAATTAAAAATCGCTTGATCAATTTTATAAGCATTTTGTAAATAAACACTTGATGGTCCACCAGATAAAATAATTGCTTTTAAGTTGGGATATGTTTTTATTTTTTGATAACTAATATTAAAAGATAAAACTTCAGTATAAACATTTGCTTCTCTTACTCTTCTTGCTAATAATTGTGTATATTGACTTCCAAAATCTAAAATCAATACTTGTGTATTTATCATTTTTTTCCTCCAAATATAATAGTAATTAAATCATTTTTTAACAAAAAATAAAATAGATTACAGTAATAATTATTTTATGATAGATTTTAATTTCTTTAAAATATAATTAAAAATATTGATATTAATGATAAGAGCATATGAAAAAGAGTAATCATTTATTAATGATTACTCTTAAAAGTTAAAATATAATTTAAAGAAATTAAGTTGTAACTGATCTGGCTTCATTTTCATGAATTTTAATTCGTTCTAATTCTGTTTCGGGTTCATTAAGTAAATATTTTATTGCTTCTTCTTCAGTCATTGGTATGAATTCTTGATCTAATTGATTTTGATAATCTAAATTTGATGCTAAACGCATTTTTAATTTTGGTTGATAATAAATAAAATATCAAATAACAGCAATTACAATAAACATTCAAAACATTAAGAATTCAATAATAACAGCTATTAATACTTCCCCTCTTTTATTAATCATGTCATTAATCATACCATAGTTAAAAACAACAAACTGACTAAGTAAAAATAAACCACAAGCAACAAAAACAATTCATTCTCAAATTTTAATTTTAATTTGTTTACGATAACCCATAACACACGTGGCAGCTAACACAAAAATATATACAGCAATAGTAATGTTAGTAGAAAATCCTAGTACTGTATTAAAATCAAAAGGTGCACCAATTAAATCTGGGATTATTAACATAATAATACAAGCAATAATAGTAATAATTAAATTAGCTGTACTAGCACGCATTGCAATATTTTCTTTATTTAATTTGGCTAATTTTTCGGTAATATATCCTTCTTTGGCTAATGGTTGAATCATACCACCAGAATATAAAGAATTTTGCATAGCACCATTTAATTTCAATGATAAAGTAGAAATAACTAGTACAATCATACCAGTAATACCAGCAATTCCTGATATAACATTATTTGGATTATATTCATTAGTAGCTCCAGATCAACCATTTTGGCCATTTGTACCGTCAATAGTAATGGCACCAAATACTAATACTGATACAGCTAAATAAAAAATAGTTGATAATAATAAAACAATTAAAATACCTTTACCAAAGTTTTTGGTTGGATTTTTAACATTTTTTCCAACAACAATAAAAGTTTCAAAACCAATAAAGAAATAGAAGAAGCCACTAAATGCATTATTAATTTTTGGTAAAGTTAAATTAATGTTTTTTGTTCCTTCAGCCGCTTGTGAAAATGCTAAACCTTTATTAGTTACTACCAAAATAATAGCACAAACAATTAAAAACAAAGCAGAACCTCATTTAATAATACCAGAAATATTAACAAATCAACGAAATCCCTTCATTCCAAAATACATGCAACTAGCAACAGCAGCATAAATAAAAATATCAAAACTATCAATCATTAAACTCGATCATCGTTCAGGAACTCAATTAAAAATTGATAATTGATCTAAATTCACTCGAAACATAGAAATAATAGTTACAATAATTGTTGAAGGTAAAGTAATATATTGAATAAAACCAATTATTCATCCTCAAAAACGACCAAAAACTCCACGAACATAAACATAAGCACCACCATTAGTGTCATGATAAACACGACTACATTTAGTAAAAGCAAGTGCAGTTCCCGCAGCAATTAAAGCACATAATAAAATAACTCATAGCATATGTAAACCAACGCCACCATTATTTCAATAATAAATGCCAATTAATGCCATTGGAAATGCAATACCACAAGTATAGTTAAAACCAATTCATATGCTAAATTGTAAAGGTAAGTGCAACTAAATTATTTTTCTATCCAAATATTCGATTGGTGAAAGATAATTTAGTATTTTTCTCGGTTTTTGATTTAAAGACAATATAAATTTATGAACTTCATTTTTATTAGTTTTTGAAAAAATAAATTTTTTAGGAAATTTTTCTCTAATTAAACCATTAGTATTTTCATTAGTACCTCTTTGTCAAGGTGAATATGGATTGGCAAAATAAATTTTTACATCTAAATTTTTTTCAAGTTGTTGTCAATTTGAAAATTCTTTGCCACGATCAAAAGTAATAGTTTTAACAATGTTTTTAGGAAGAATTGATAAATAATAACTGACATTTTTATTAATAACTTTAGTAGTTCTGTTTTTAACTAATATTGCTAAAGTAAATCGTGATACTCTTTCAACTAAAGTTATTAAACATGATTTGCTTTTACCTCGTGATGATACTATAGTATCTCCTTCTCAATGACCAAGTGTTATACGATCATTAACATTTATATCTCGTTCTTTAATTGATTTACCATTAAACTTGCCACGATTTTCTTTAGATTTTCGTTTTTTACCTTTTCTTCTTAAATTTTTACTAGTAACTTTATCAAGCATTCCAAAATAAATTCAAGTATAAATTGTTTTAAAACTAATAACTCATTCTTTATGAAAATTTTTAATTCTGCCATAAATTTGTTCAGGTGATCAACCTAATAGTAATTTTTGTTGTACATATTTTACTAAATTCTTATTTTTAAACTTATGAAAACTAATATGTGATTGTTTTCGATTTTCAGCTTTATTTTGTGCAATTAATGAAAAATAATGATTATTATCTTTATTTCTATTAATTTCTCGAATAATAGTACTAATACTTCGATTAAGATTTTTAGCTATTTCACTAATTTTAAATTTAAATTTCAATTGATTCTCAATATAAATTCTTTCATCTATGCCAAGATGTTTATAACTCATATAAAAACTCCTTACTTTTTTCTAAACTAAATTTAGCATTATGAAATTTTTATATGAGAATTTTTTGCAATTTTATTTACTTGCACTTACAAGTATAACTCAGCATATTAATTCATTAAGACTAATTTTTTCATTATTAGCACGAGATGATTTTGCTCAAAATTTTAATTTTTTTAAATTAAACATTCAATTAGTAATTCCTTTCAAAAAATAAATTATTTTTAATTATAACTTAAAAAAAATATTTTTATTTTTTAATTATCAAAATTTTATGATATTAGAACAAAAGTAGTTTTAAAGTGATTAGCAAATTGAACAATAAAATATAACAAATTATAATAATATAATTTGTTATATAAATAATTACTAATTATTTTAGTTTTAATTTTCCCTAAATAATGAGTAAAAAAACTTAATTTCTTTTTATTTAAATTTTGATATTTTTTATAATAATTATCAAAAAAACATTAAACTTTACGAACTGGACTTTTTACTCAATAAGTTCAATTACCAGTAAAAACATTTGAAAAATCACCTTCATTTAAATATTTTAATCCGTGATTATTTGTTCCTCAAACTTCATCTATCTTACCATTACTATCACGATTTAGTGATCATATTCTAATGTTTGCTAATTTATTTGTTTGTGCTCAATTATATAAATCTTTAGCATCTTCTAAAATAAAATAGTTATTATTTACATCATTAATACCAATCATTGGTGTAATACCTAGTTTTTGATAAACATCAGTAAGTAATAAATTAGACTTTGGAAAATATTGTTTTATTAATTCAAAATATTGGTTAGCAGTACTTTTAATTGCTTGTTTAGCAATATCAAAAAAAGTTAAACCTTTATCAATTACTTCTTGTCCAACAATTTCACCATAATCCATAGCCATAATGTTAATTGTAAATAAATCTTCAACTTTTAAATCTGCTTTTTGATATATTTCTAAAGCTATTTTAATAACATTCTCAATATCTCTACCAACTAGCCCCGTTGGCATTACTGGTAATGTAACACTAAAGTTTCAATTTTGATTATTTCTTTTCATTTTTGTTAATGTAGTAAATAAAACCTTCATTCCATTAATATGATCACTATCAAAGTTTATACCTTCAATATCTAAGTCTAAATTTAACGGCATATCTTTAGTTTCAAAACCTGCAAATTTAGTAATTCGTTCTTGATACTCAATCAAAGCTGGTTGTAACATTGCTACTGCTTTATTAATATCTTTATTAGATAGCCCATATGCAACATCTCATGGATTATATCCAACCGCTGAAGCAGCTCCACCATATGCAACAACAATATTATTAAAGCCATCATTCTTTACTAAAGGTTTAAGCACTTCTGGTTTTAATTTATTTTCTACTCAATAATCATATCCAGCGCCCAAAGACTGTCCAGCAATAGTTAATTCTAACTTATCTTTAATTGCAATTGCTTGCTGAACAAAAGACAAAGTAATAGATTTTAAATCTTTTATTTTATTAAAAACTTTTTTACCATCATGTAATATAATTTCTTTACCATTAATTAAGTCTCTAGGAGTTGTTCCTATTCATAATCCTCCATCATAATAAGGTTGGAATAAATAGTTAGCATGTTGTTTAACTTTATTAGTAACTGATTGACCATCACGATTGGGGTTAACTTCAATTTAATTACGAATTAAACCTTTTCACGCTTCTAAATTTATTTTTATCATAATTACTTTTTTCCTTTCATTAAAATAATAAGATTTATTAAAATAATAAGATTTATTAAAATATTAATTTTTCTAAAGTTATTTCAAAATAAAAAATAATTGGCAATTTAGCACCAATTTTAAAATGTTATTAGGAAAATTAAATTAAAATAAATCTTAATTCTAATTTTATACTTAAAAATGTCCAAAAAATAGACATTTTTAATAAAAATAAATTTATACAAATTTTTTAATAGCAATATGATTAGAACTAATAATTCTAATACCACCATGATTTTTATGAAAAGCAACTTGAATTTTATCACCAATTAATTTAGTAATAATACCTTTTCCAAAAATTTCATGAATAATTATATCTCCAACATTTCAATTATTAGTTATTTCAACCTTATCTTTATTATCAGCTTTATAGTAATTAAATTTAGAATGATTACGATTTTGATAAGTTGCTGCCATTTCTTGGTGTTCGTTATTAATGATTTTTAAATATTTAAGATCTAAATCTTTTAAGAAACGAGATGGTTGTTTCATACGATCCAAGATATATGAATATCCACTGGCACTAGATAAAAATAATCATTTTTTTGCCCTAGTAATTGAAACATAAAAAAGTCGTCGTTCTTCTTCAATTTTATCTAAGTTTTCTATACTAAATTTACCTATTCCAGGTAAAATACCTTCATTAATGCCAACTATAAAAACAACATCAAATTCTAGACCTTTAGCACTGTGAATTGTCATTAAGTTAACGGCTTTATTAGTACTATTTTCATCTAAATCAGTATATAAACTTACTTCTTGTAAAAATGACGTTAATAATTCTTCGCCTTGTAATTCATTATTACTACTATCATATTCAAGCAATTGTTCTAATAATTGTTGAACATTTTCAATTCTTTCTTTTTCAAGATTATCTTCTAGTTTTTTTAAATAATTAGTTTTATTTAATAAATTTTCAACCATGTTATGTAAAGAGGTAACATCTTTGATATTAGTTTGCATCTCATTAATTAAATTAATTAAAGGTTGTAAATGTTGACGATAATTTTTTGGTAATCCATACTGAAATTTAAATAAGTATTCATTTAAAGTTAGTAATTGTTCATTAGCAAGTAATAATAAGTTATCAATAGTTTTTGGTCCAATTTTAGGTGTTGCATTTAAAATTCTAATCATTGATATATTATCATTTCAAACAATAATTTTTAAATATGCCAAAATGTCTTTAATCTCTTTACGTTCAAAAAATTTATAACCACCAAAAATTTTATAATTTATATTATTATTAATCAAAGCTTGTTCTAAATCTTTTGATAAATAATTATTACGATAAAGAATAGCAATTTTATTCAAATCTAAATGATATTTTAAATGAATTTTTTTAACAGTTGTTGCAACTCAATGTGCTTCTTGATCACTACTACTAGCATGATACATAACAATATCATTACCAAGATCATTTTTAGTAAACAGTTCTTTTTCAATACGTTGAACATTATTTTTAATTAAACTATTAGCTGTATTTAAAATCTTAGTTGTTGAACGATAATTTTGATTTAAAATAAATGTTTGTGTATTAGGAAATTGTTTAGTAAAATTCAATATTAAATTAATATTTGCTCCTCTTCAACTATAAATAGTTTGATCAGGATCACCAACTACAGTAATATTTTTATGATTTTTAGCAAGTGATAATAAAATATTATATTGAATATCATTAGTGTCTTGAAATTCATCAACTAAAATAAAATCAAATTTCTTTTCTCATTTTGTTAAAATATGTGGAAATTCTTTAAATAGACGTTCAACTAATAATAATAAATCATCAAAATCTAAACATGAATTAATAAATTGATATTTTTTATACGATTCAAAAACTTTGATACGTAAAATTCACTCATCTTGATTTTGATAATCAGCTAATAATTGATCTTGAGAAAGATAATTATTTTTTCAGTTAGAAATATTAGAACTTAATAATCTTAACTCCTGCAATTCAGCTTTATGTGAAAATTCTTTTTGAAAAATATCTTTTAATATTTTTCGTTGATCTTCTTGATCAATAATATTAAAATTATTATTAATATTTAAATGATGAATATCTCTTCTTAATATTTTGGCACATAATGCATGATAAGTAACAATATTAACATTAATGTTAGTATCATTTAAAAGTTGCATTATTCGTTCTTTCATTTCACGTGCTGCTTTATTAGTAAAAGTTAATGCCAATATTTTTTCACTAGCAATTTTAATTACATTAATTAAGTAAGCAATCTTATATGTTATAACCCGCGTCTTTCCAACTCCAGCCCCCGCAATAATACGACATGGGCCATCAACATTAATAATTGCTTGTAGTTGTTGTTCATTTAGATTTTCTAAAAGTTTTGTTTTATCCATGTTATTTATCCTTAAGTTAGTAAGAGTATATACTATTAAAGACTATTTATATTTTCTAATTCGTCATCATTAATATTTCCTGGTTGAGAATAAACTAAATGAATATGTGGATCATTAACGTTAGTTGATATCTTCCTTTTATTAGTTGCAAGTGGTTTCTTGTTAATGACAAAAGTTTTATGATAACGATCAAAGAATAGCTGATGATATTTATCAATTTTAGTGACGATCATAATCCCACAATACCAAGCAAAATCAAAACTAACTACAGAACGAATAAGAATATTTAATCAAGAATTTAAAGTACTATTACTATTAATAGTAGCAATGTTTTCATTAAAAGTCAATTTCATAAAAAGAATTATTGAAGTGGTTAATAATAGAGGAATAAAAACTAAAAATAGTTCACGATAAAAAAAATGTTTTAACTTTAAATCTTGATTTTTTTCATTTACTAATCTTATTTGAAAAATTAATTTTCCCAAAGTTTGACCCTTACATTTTCATGGGATAATAACAAAATATATAATGACAACAATTATATTAATAATAAAAATAATTATTAATTGTCATGATTCTTGATTACCTTTATTATCTAAATAATGGATTGCTAATCCAATTATTAATGGGATTAAACTAACAAAAATCACGTCAAAAATACGTGCAATAATACGTTTTCATGTTTTAGCTATTATATATGTTTCGGTTGTATCTAATTTTTTAATATTCATTTTTTTACTCTCAATATTTTGAATCATCTCTAATATTATTATCTTTAAAATATTTCTTAAAATAAGTACTTAGATCAGGAGCATAAGTGGTAAATTTATCATTTGGATTAATAGTATTAAAATAAGAATTTTTTTTAAAATTTTTAAATTTAAATTCAATAATTTCTTTGACACGATTATATGTTTTTTCAATTAATGCAGGTTTTTTAGAAATACTAATAAATCTTAAAAGAGTATATAGATAGTATCTAACAAAAGCATATTCCAACTCTTCATATAAAACTTTTTTAATTTTATAATTATTATAATAGTTTAAAATATGTATTCATTGATGCATTAGTTCAAAAATATTATCATTTTCCAATGTGTTATTTTTAGACGTTAATAATGTTTCATTAATTGCATAATATGTTTTACAATGTGCTAAAAATGAGTATAAAAATAAACTATCAAATTGGATTTCTTTACGAAATTGTAAATTATATTCATTAATAATACTAACTTTCATGATTTTTGTTGTTAAAACTGGTGTTGTTAAAGCAAAGACTATTTTTCCTTGTGTTGTATTTAAATTATATATTTTATTAACTTCAGTTCTAATTGTTGAATGAAAAACATTATTTATATCAAATTCATAACGAACACAATATTCAATACAATCTAAATCCTTATTATTATCTAAAATTTTATTAACTGTTTCAACAAAATTAACGCTAAGAATTTCAGTTGGATTTAAAATAACTACATATTGTCCGGAAATATATTTAAGGCCAAGATTACGACTAATGGCAATACCTGATACTTGATAATTAGTAATCATTTTTAAATTTTGTGGATATAATTTAAAATATTTACTAAATATCTCCAAATTTTCATTGTTAATGCCATCATCAACAACAACAACTTCAAAATTAGTTTTTTTATTTACAAAAATCTTTGCTAAAAAAGAATCTAAGTGCTCGGATTCAAATGAAGTTGTATATAAAATAAAACTTAGTAGCATAATAAATATTTCCTCTCTTTTATAAATAATTATAACACTTCTTTAACAATTTTAAGTGAAGGTTTATCAACATTTATTTTTTATTTTTTTGATTACTATTTTTAAGTTTATTTTTAGATACTAAAGTAGATTTTTCTATATTATCTGTTTCTTTAATAACTTTAACAGTCATATTTTTATGATCAAAAATAGTTTTTAAATTACCTTCAATAATAACAGTTTCAGTATTATTAGGTTTAATAACGTTTCGTTTTGCGGGCTTGCTAACTTTTTTCTTTTTTTGTCCTTTTAATATTTCTGCTCTTAATAAAGCACGTGTTTTTCTAATTTCAAATTTTTCAAATTTAAAAAGAAATGATTTAATAAACTTTTTATACGAATTAACAAAATATCGAAGTCTTTTCTTGCTTCGAGCATGATTATCATATTTTAATAAAATACAAACATAGTTTAATTCATTTCTTGCTTCTGATTCAATTAATGAATTAAAAAAACTGTGATAATTATGACTTAAGTTATATGGTTGACCAGATATTGGGCTTTTATAAGGAGTAAAACCTAGATTACCAGTAGTTTTATAATACTTAAAATCAGCAACTCGTGTTGTCATTTGTCCCTTAGGATGCTCTGGTGATTTAATTTCTGATATTTTAAAAATATTATTTGTATCAAATTCTAAAAAATAGCAATATACCTTATGAACAAAGTTACCTGCAGTTTTAAAAGCAATATATAAATCTACTTTTGCTTCATAATTTAAATTATCAAAAATACTAACGTATGGTTGATAAAAATCATATTTTTTATCAATAATTTCTCATCCTTGTTTTTTAATAGTAAGTTCAATCTCATCAGCACAAATATTTGGATTTAAAATAATTTTCTTCATTTTCTACTCCTAACTCTAATATTTTCTAAGTCTATTTTATCAAATTATATATAAAGTGTGGTCTAAGAAAATTTTTCACTTTGATTAATAATTAAAGTACTTTTATTTTTACTATTAAACAACTAACAATACATCATAAAATTATCTTTAAACTATATGAATATATCATATATTTCTACACATATTAAAGTTATTCTTTTTTAAAAACTTTTAGCAAAAATTATATTAAACTTTATTTATTACTTTTTCTAAAATAATATAGAAATGATGAATATATTATTAATAAATAAAATACTAGAAAACTATATATTAATTAAAAAAGAATACTAATATTAATGTTAGTATTCTTTTTTAATTAATAATTTTTGGCAGTTGTCAAAAATCCGGAATAAATTAAATCGTTGTAGTCTTATTATAAATTTAGACAAGAAATAATTTGGATTTTTATGAAATTGTAATTTTATCTTACTACTAATTTAAAAATATTACAATTAAAATACTCAATTTTATAAATTATAAAAACATTTTAATAATTTAATTAACATAAATATATAACAAAAATTCTTATTAACTTTTAATTTAATAAGTTTTTTTAATTTTTTATTTTAAAATAAGTAAAATTATGTTTTTAAATTTATTTGATTACATTTAAAAATAACCATTTTTATATAAATAAAAATACTATATGTTCTATTAACAATCATTTCTTTTAAAACATGTCAAATATTTGTTTCAGTAAAACAACCAATATTTCATTTTGCACCTTGATTAACAATACCTTTTTTATTATTTTTAAAATATTGTTTTTTTAACTTTTTATGATTATCTAATTCTTTATATAAATAATCAATTAATTGTTCATATTGACCATTATTAATGAAATCTTTACAATTATTATATTCACTTCAATATTTTCCTTTATTTCCCGCCATTATACCAAGATATAATGTTCTAATTAAATGGAATTTATCTAAAACAAACTCAGCACCAAGATAATCTGCTACATCTTTAATTCATCCAGCACTATCTCCACAAATAATTATTTTTGCTTGTTCAACATTTTCATAAAATTTTTGACAATGTTCTTTAACAAATTCAGCAGTTTTTTTAACTCCAATTGCTGTTCTTGTTGGTCTAATAATTGCTTTTACTCTTTTATTTTGTACTTTATGATTAATATTATCTGTATATGTTGTTATTAATCTCATAGAGTGTTTTATACCTTTACGTTTAAAATCTCAAAACTTTCGATGTCCATCATCAATTGCTACAAAAATAGGTTGATTTTTTTCTAATTTTACTTTTACTGGATTTGCTTCAATTACTTCTAAATTTTTAAAAACTCTATGAACAGTACTAACACTAATACCTGCTTTTTTACAAATAGCACAAATATCATGATATCTTTTTCCATCAGCAAAATATTCAATAATAGTTTGTTCAACATCTTCACCAATTCTTTTATATTTAGGTAATTCTAGTCATTCATCAACTAAACAAACACGAACTCATTTTTGTAATTTTTCATCAAAATATTCATAAATTCTTCTTTTATAAGTTACTAATCCATACATTATTTTTCTTGTTCGATATTGATAATCAACAATTTTATATTTCTTTTTATCTCTTGTATTTTTTATTCTTCAATCTCATTTTTCTCATTTTTTTGTTATATGTTCTAAAACTAATTTATCAATTTTTGCACTTTGTTCTCTAAAATTTCATTTATAATTAAAATTCATATTTACTTCTCCTAACTATTTTAAAAAAATCTAAATTTATTGTAAATATATTTAAAAAATTAATTTACTTAATTATTATATAAATATATAAGTGTAATTTTAAATAAAATAAAAATTATTTAAAAAACCACTTTCATATTTAAAATATAACAAACAATTTCAATATAAT
The DNA here is from genome assembly GCF_964019575.1 of Spiroplasma endosymbiont of Andrena trimmerana. Taxonomy (NCBI): domain Bacteria; kingdom Bacillati; phylum Mycoplasmatota; class Mollicutes; order Entomoplasmatales; family Spiroplasmataceae; genus Spiroplasma; species Spiroplasma endosymbiont of Andrena trimmerana. Next base: position 1,432,495 of record NZ_OZ026455.1, on the reverse strand, counting down.
TAATAGTATAGGTATCATAAAATAAACGCCTTTAATTTAAGCGTTATTTTGCGTTTAAAAGCATACTTGTAAAAATAATCAAAAATAGTACAATTTAAAAGTAAAATCAAGGAAAAAAGGAGAATTAAAATGCAAGATAGCAAAGAAATAATAAAAAACGTAGAAAATAAAAATGAACCAAAAAGAAAAGAAATAAATAATTTAAAAAAATGAATTAAAACAAATTATAAAAAAATAATATTATGAACTGCTGTTATAACTGCATTATTATTAAGTATAATGTCGTACTATAAAACTTATAATTATAAATCATATTTAGGACATGACTATACAGTCTACTGGGGGGGTGGAACAACAATATGGTCAGAAAAAACAAATGACCAACATAAAATAAATTTATATTTTGGAATTAAGCCAATAGATAGTACTGATATAAAATGGGACGGTATTTATCCTAATGGATATTTTGATAATTAAATTTCTAGATTTATATAAGAAATATTTTCATTATATTTATCAAATAAATTAATATTATTTAATTCTATTTCTTGTTTATTAGTAATTAAAATTAAATCATAATTACCAGCACCAAATATTCCACTGATTTCAATCCGATTTAAATTATTAATCGGATTTTCAGTCTGTAATTCAAATTCATTAATATTATCAATTTGCGAAATTTCTTTATAAAATTCAAATTTAGAAAATAATTGTGATTTATTAGAACCATATAAATTTAAAGCATTTTCAATTTTACTTTTATCCATAATTGCTCTTGTAAAATACTTACCATATTCACCATTACCTAATGTTCAATCTGCTGGAATTAATGAAGGAATATTATTACTTTCTAATTCATTAGTTATAGATAATCAATTAAATTGATTATCATCTAATTTAAATAATTCATTTTGACTAATATCATTATTTTTTAACTTAATGTTATTAACATCAGTAAAATCAAAATATTCAGATTTTAATATAACTTTTGCATCTTTATATTCCCAAATTTTATTTTCATTAGGATGTATTGGACTTGATTTTAGTTCGAAATAATAAGGTAACAATATTTTATTATCATCATTTAAACCTTTATTAATTGATAACATTGAATAAATATATTCTGATAACATGATAAATATTTGTTTGAAAATTTTTACTTGTTTTAAATTAATATAGTTTGGGTAATCTAATTTTCATTGTTTAAATAAATTAGTAATAACATCTTCGGGCTTTTGTCCCTCAAATTTTACACGTAATTTTGCAATATCATTTTTTGGTTTACCATTTTTATCTTCATATGTAGCACCTTCAAAATTTATATTGTAGTTATATATATAACTTAACATATCTAATAATAGTTTCTGTAAACTATCATTAGTTGGTGCATCTTTTATTTCAATTTCAATATCATCAAATCTATTATTAGTTGCAACATATTGATAAAATTGACTTTCACCTACAAAATCTCAAACTTCTTTATCTTTTAATTCTTTTTGACTTTTTAGTGGTCATTTACCACCTAAAACATTACTAAATTCATATCCTAATCAAGCGTGTGTAACTCTTGCATTTTTAATTATTTCTTTTCTTGTTTCTTTACCACCACCAATAGCAATTAAATCTAAAACCGATTTTTCTTCTCCTATAAATTGTTTTGCTAAGTTTCAAGGTAATATTTGTTCACTAAATCATTGTTGTAATATTCTAACTTTTGGTTGAGTTTCAATAGGCATTGATAACAGCGGAAATGCTATCTTATCCTTGATAAATAACTTTGGGTATACTTCCATATTGTCAACTTCACCAAGTACCTTTATATTGCCGAAAATCATGCTTCTAGGTGCTTTAATTTTTAAACCAATAACTTTTGTATCTTTATCTAATGGTTTTTGTAATTTAATAATAATTGGATAACCATCTCTTGTTTTAAAATCTTTAATTTTAATAATAGTAATACTTTTAGTACTTCTTGTTTTTGGATTTTGATAAGGTTGTGAATAATTATTAATGATATATAAATTATCAATATTATTTTCAATTAATGGTTCATTTATACTAACTGCATATAATTTAAATTGATTTAATAAATTTATTTCTTGAAAAATTAAATTTTTAATATCAGTCATACTATATTCAATTGTATTATCATTAATATTTGTGCTAGCTCTTTGATTTAATTGCATAGTAAAGTCTGATGTTTCAACAGCAATAGTTTTTAATACTTTATCAATATCAATAAAACCAATTTTAATAGTATTTGCTGAAAATCTTAAACTATTATTTTCATTATTTTTAAATAAACGTTCAATTTCATAAATATAAATTGTTCTTTTTTTAAATTCATCGTATGCTCTATTAATATCTGGGTCACTAGTAGCACCCATCATATTAGTAAAATCATAAGGAATATTATCAATTAAATAATCATTTTCTACTTCTGCTTGATTAAGTTTAGTTTGCTTCTGTTTCTGTGGAAACTTTGTTTGTGGTTTGTTGTTGTCTTCCATTGTTATCTCCTATTAATTGGTTATTTTCTGGATTAAATAATTTTAATTTAACTGTTAAATTATTAATTTCTTGTTCATCATTAATATTAAATGTTTTACTATTTAATAAATCTTTATCTATACTTACTAATATTTGAATAAATTTAAGAATATCAATATTAAATTGTCATAATTTTTGTTCAATATAATTAATAGTTGAAATATTTACTGCTGTACTTTCAGGTACTGATTGTTGTGCAGATTTCTTTTGACTTGGTATATGAATACCACAACGTTTAAATATTTCATTAACATTTCAATCATATATATCAGTTAAATTTTTACCTGCTGAGTTATACTTGTAAGTGCAAGTAAATAAAATTGCAAAAAATTCTCATATAAAAATTTCATAATGCTAAATTTAGTTTAGAAAAAAGTAAGGAGTTTTTATATGAGTTATAAACATCTTGGCATAGATGAAAGAATTTATATTGAGAATCAATTGAAATTTAAATTTAAAATTAGTGAAATAGCTAAAAATCTTAATCGAAGTATTAGTACTATTATTCGAGAAATTAATAGAAATAAAGATAATAATCATTATTTTTCATTAATTGCACAAAATAAAGCTGAAAATCGAAAACAATCACATATTAGTTTTCATAAGTTTAAAAATAAGAATTTAGTAAAATATGTACAACAAAAATTACTATTAGGTTGATCACCTGAACAAATTTATGGCAGAATTAAAAATTTTCATAAAGAATGAGTTATTAGTTTTAAAACAATTTATACTTGAATTTATTTTGGAATGCTTGATAAAGTTACTAGTAAAAATTTAAGAAGAAAAGGTAAAAAACGAAAATCTAAAGAAAATCGTGGCAAGTTTAATGGTAAATCAATTAAAGAACGAGATATAAATGTTAATGATCGTATAACACTTGGTCATTGAGAAGGAGATACTATAGTATCATCACGAGGTAAAAGCAAATCATGTTTAATAACTTTAGTTGAAAGAGTATCACGATTTACTTTAGCAATATTAGTTAAAAACAGAACTACTAAAGTTATTAATAAAAATGTCAGTTATTATTTATCAATTCTTCCTAAAAACATTGTTAAAACTATTACTTTTGATCGTGGCAAAGAATTTTCAAATTGACAACAACTTGAAAAAAATTTAGATGTAAAAATTTATTTTGCCAATCCATATTCACCTTGACAAAGAGGTACTAATGAAAATACTAATGGTTTAATTAGAGAAAAATTTCCTAAAAAATTTATTTTTTCAAAAACTAATAAAAATGAAGTTCATAAATTTATATTGTCTTTAAATCAAAAACCGAGAAAAATACTAAATTATCTTTCACCAATCGAATATTTGGATAGAAAAATAATTTAGTTGCACTTACCTTTACAATTTAGCTTTTATTATTTAAAAATTTTACTTTTTCATTTTGATTATCACTAATATTACTTTTATCTTTTCTAAAAAATTTACCTAACATAATATTCACCACCTTTCTTAAAATATTTGATTAATTTTTAATATGATTTTTACAATGATAAATATAATTAAACCTGCTGTTGCTGATGATAAAATTACTCCTATTAAACCTAAAATAATTTTTATAATTTTAAAAAACATAATATTATTCCTGTAATTCTTCTAATTTTCATACATTACCTTTTAAATTACCTTTTCCAGTATAAATAGTAATCCATTTTGCATGTTGAACTGATAAAATTACTATATTAGTACTATCATTAAAGGTTTGTATTTGTACACCAGCAATTTTTTTATCAGTTATAATAAATTCTTGAATAGTATAAACTGGATTATATATACTTCAAGAATAATAAACTCTATAATGTTTATTTTCTTGAAAATCATAAGTAATTTGTCAATTATCTCATTTATTTTTCTCTCTTGTTCCTACATCTTTTCAATTTGAACTACTTGGACTTGGTGTTGGAGGAATATCTTTTAATTCAATATCTCAATTATTTTCTTCTATTTCATTAGTTTCTAAACTTTTTGAATTAATTTTTATAGGTTTATTTATATTAATTACACTTGGTGAAGTAATATCTAATGTATTACTTTTAATTCTATAAATTTTATTATTTGTCTTAGGCTTATATATTTTAGTTCCTAGTTTATTTCCATCTAGATTAGTTACTATTCAAGAATTACCATCAAAATATGATAGTATTAATTCATCATTTTCGGGTTGGACACTTAAATGAGCTTTAATTTCATTAGTAGAATTTGAATAATAACCTGCTGAATCAATAGCTACATTATGGGCTGTTGGTACTGCACCATAAAAGAAAAATACTCCTTTATGTCCTTGACTGTTTGACATATTAGGTGACCAAAAAATTTGATAATATGTATTTCTTGTTAAAATCATTGATTTTTGTTCTTCTCATTGTGGATTATTTAAAAAATCTTGTGGTGTTACTAAATAAGAACTTACAGATATTACATTATCTTCTGTAATATTAATGCCATGACCAGTACTTAATTTATTTTGTTTAGTATTAGTTAAAGCTGTAATATTTTTTTGTTGTTTAGCAGAAAAATCACAAGTTGGAGCATGTGTATAATCACCAATTTGTGGATTATTTTGTAATGCTTCTGGTGGTAATGTTCCAATTTCATCAGGTCAATCTAAAATCATTGTTTCAGTTTCTTTATCGTAATCTGTTGTAACATAACCTTTATTAATAAATTTACTAACAGGACCTCTATATATTTCATTTTCATTATCATCAACTAAATCATCATATAATTTAATTTGTTTTAATAATGTAAATTCTTTTTGTTGTTCAATTAATTCATCAACTTGATTTCTAGTATAAAATGCTTTTAAGTCAATTTTTTCAACATCTATTTCATCATCATTATAACTTGAAAATATTTGTTTTAATTCAGTTAATCTTGCTCATATTTTCATTCTACTAGGTGCTAAATCTCAAACATTAATCGTAGGAGTACTATTTGCACTAAATTGACTACCATTATTAAATTGAATAGTAGCATCAACATTAAATTCAATTGGTGTACGATTAAATACTCAATGTTCAACCATAACATAAACCATATCTCTTAATGTTTCTTTAATTAATTCATCTTTAAAACTATCAAAGGGAAATTTAGATAAAATAAAATCAAGATAAGCATTAATATCATTTTGAGCACGAATAGCAAAAGTTTTAAATCAATCATTAACATTAGGTCATGTTTGTATGTATTGCTGTGGAGTTTCTGTAATTTTTCCAGTTAATGGATATCAGTTATTATAATTTTCAAGACTGACACCAGTTCAAAGTTTATTAATCATAATTTATCATTCCTTAAAAAATGCTTGTTTATAATGATGAGTATGTTTTTTTGTTTTTCTATGTGTTATATGTTCAATTTCTTTTTGTATTTTATTTTTGTTTTTTCTTAATTTTTTCTTACTTTTTGCTATAACTTGACTATATGCAAATTTTTCTAAATGATGTAATAATCCTGTACCAAATAAAGTATTAACTGAAAATTTTAAACCAACACTTTTAAATGATTTATTTACATTTTCAATAGGATTATTAATAACATTTACTACTTTATGATAAGTTCTTACTATTCTAAATATTTCTCTATATACTTTAAAACTATCTCTAATTACTTGTTGAACCACTGGTGGAGCAAATGCTATTGCTTTTAATCATTTATTATGATTAACACCATAACCAATGTATCAACCACTATATCAACGATATCAATGGAATGGATGTATTTGAGTAACAAAAGTTTCTGCTTTAAGAATACTATCAACAACTGTAATTGGTTTATATTTAGTATTGCGATGATAAATAGTAATTGCACATTTATCTAATGACAAAGGTTGAATTTTACAACCCATAAATACTGGTGAATTTAATGGAATTAATTGTGCATGTTTAATTGCTCTTTTTTCTGCACTAGTAAATAAATCAGTTGCTTTTTCTTTTAATTTATTAATTTTTTCAAATGCTTGTTTTTCTAACTTTTCAAATTTTTCTTGTAATTTATATATACTTTCTCTTATTTTTTCAAAATATGGTGTATCTTTTCAAAATTTATTTAAACCTTTTTTTAAATAAAATCTAATATCAAAATATTTAAAACTTTGATTTGCTTTTAAAACAAGTTGATGAATAACATTATTTTTAAAATTAAATTTAATAGAATTAGCACGAATTTTTTGTAAATCTAAAATTAAAGTTTTTCCATATCTATTTTCTGAATGTATTGTATGAACTAAATTTAATCAATCATGTTGGTTCATAGATAGTACTTTTTTTAAATCAGTATTATATTTTTTTAAAAAGTTATTTGTTTTTTCAATATCTTTGATTTTAAATTTTAGAGTTAATTGTGGACTTAATTTTATTAATGTATTTTGTAATAATAAATAATCTTTTAATTCTTGTGCTTCTAATTTTTGAAAATTATTTTTATATTGTCTTTCAGCAACATAACCTAAATCTCGTAATACTGTTTCACGATTAGGAGTAAAACTATAATTCATTAAATAACGTTTATTACCAATAATTTTATCTGTTAAAATTTCTTTTCCACTTACTTGACTAATAACTTCTTGTAAATTTTTGGATTCTTTAATACCAACTTGTTCTAATGTTTTAGTTTTTTGTGCTAACTTAATAAATTTATTTGTACGATAACCACGACTAATTTTATTCAGTCCAGCAAATGCAGGTAATATATTAAAAAAAGTATTTAATTTTGTTACATTTCCTTTTAAATAATCATAAACTTGATTAATAGTAAAATCAGTTAAAAATTCTACACCAACAGCACTAATACTAGCAACTAAATCACTTGCACCTAATCCAAGGGCTACACTTTCACTTAATCCACCAGTAAAAGGAGCAAGTGCTACTGCTATAACTTGTACACCAATCATTTCTAAAATTTCTCATCAAAAACTTTTATTTTCTTGTTGGTTACTTGTTCTAGTATGTTTTGGTTTATTTATGTTTAAAAGTATTGCTGTACTAGTTGTACCAATTGGCATGATATTAATTTCCTTTATTTAAGAGTTATTTTAATTGGATTTGTTGAACCTTTATAATTTAAATCATTAACATTTGAAGAAATAACTATGTATAAGTCACCCGCTTTTTGTTTTTGATTACTTACATTAGTTTTTCCTTGTGCATCACTAAAATATTTAATAGTTGGATTTGTTAAATTTGGATTTAATGATTTAAGTTCATTAGTACTTTTTATTTGTGTATTTAATTCACTATTATTGTTATTAACATTTGCAGTAATATCAATTGTTAAACTTGTAATTTTAGTTTTTAAATCAGTTTTTTCTGTTTTAATAACTCCACATAACATTCATCTTGATGTTGTTTCATTATTAGAAATATATGGTATTGCTTCTCCAACAACTTCACCAGCAACTTTATATGCTCTTCCTGCTTTATCATCTTTAATAAAATCTACATAAATAACTGTATTTTCTATCATGTATCTTTTCATTGCTCTTGGTGTTGCTAAAATAAAGGTCATTAATTGTTGTTCATTTTTATCATTAGTAAAAATCATATAGTCATCAAGAACGATTTCACATAATACACCTTTTACATATAAATTATTTCCATTTAAACGTAATTGTTGTGCCAACTGATTATCGGTAATTAAACCTTTATTATCTGCTAAATAAACTAAACTATCATAAAGACCATTAGTAATAAAAAATTTACTATTTGCAATATTTCTAAATTGAAACAAAGTATTTCAAGCAGATAACATTGATTTTAAATAGCCTACTGGTGTTGTATCTTCAATATCAATTTTAGTAGCAAATTTTGCAATTGCTTGTGTATCATCAATTGCCAATTTATCTGCTAAATCATTTGCAACTTCATATTGCATACTATCTAATAAATTTTGTCCATTATTTGCTTTTAAATCTACATCTGCAATAATTTCTCCTGCAAGATATTTTTTAGTTATTTTTTTACTAATTTTATCTGTATCAACATATGGTAATTCATATCTTTTACTTTTATCATCCCAAGCAATAATTTTTACTTCCGGTTTTTTTGGTTTTTTAACAATAAACTCAATATTTACTGAGTCAACAATTTCAGTAGGAAAAAAGTTTGCCCATGGACTATTTGAAATTTTAAAAAACTCTATAAATTCTGGTGCTTCTACTAATCTCTCTGTATTGTCTAAATTTTGATTAAATGGTACTGACATTTTATTTTTTCCTTTCGTTTATAAATAATTTTTCTTTTTATAATTAATTAAAAAATTTTCTTTATCATTTGTTTTATTATTAATAATTATTTGTTTATTACCACCTGTATTAATTGTTTGTTTAAATACTGGTTGCTCTTTAATCATTTTTTTAATAGTTTCTTCAATTTTTGAATTTTCTAAATTATTAGTTTTAAATTTTAAATAATCATAAAATTCATTTTTAACTTGATATTTTTTAAATATATTAATTATTTCTTTTTCTTTAATTTCTTGATTAAGTTTATTTAATTTATTTTTTGCTTCATTAACTTTATTTTCTATTTCTTGTGAAGAAGCATTATTTTCAGTTAAAGGTTCAGTTGTTTGTTGAACATTATTTTCATTTTCTAACATTTAACATTCTCCTAATCTTATCCTAATAATCAATCTTTAACTAATTGTGGCATTTCGCTTATTAATTTTTTATAATCATTAACTGCATTTTCTAATGTATCAATATCAGAAAATTTAAAACAATTATCAATATGTAAATCAAAATCTCTATCAATACTGATATCTTGTTTTCTATATTTTTCATTAAATTCAATTTTTGTCATATTATTTTTCTCCTTTATTAATCTTTTCATTTAACTTTGCTAATTTTTTTTGATGTTTAATAATTTTGTTATTTGCTCTAACATGTTTTGGAGTTGTGATAAATCTTTTTAATAAAACAATAATTTCTCTACAAATTAATGTTCCAACACTTGTTCCAATAATTATTAATTCATGTAAAAATTCTTTCATTTGAATATTTTCCTTTCAACTATTTATTTTGCTGAGTTATACTTGTAAGTGCAAGTAAATAAAATTGCAAAAAATTCTCATATAAAAATTTCATAATGCTAAATTTAGTTTAGAAAAAAGTAAGGAGTTTTTATATGAGTTATAAACATCTTGGCATAGATGAAAGAATTTATATTGAGAATCAATTGAAATTTAAATTTAAAATTAGTGAAATAGCTAAAAATCTTAATCGAAGTATTAGTACTATTATTCGAGAAATTAATAGAAATAAAGATAATAATCATTATTTTTCATTAATTGCACAAAATAAAGCTGAAAATCGAAAACAATCACATATTAGTTTTCATAAGTTTAAAAATAAGAATTTAGTAAAATATGTACAACAAAAATTACTATTAGGTTGATCACCTGAACAAATTTATGGCAGAATTAAAAATTTTCATAAAGAATGAGTTATTAGTTTTAAAACAATTTATACTTGAATTTATTTTGGAATGCTTGATAAAGTTACTAGTAAAAATTTAAGAAAAAAAGGTAAAAAACGAAAATCTAAAGAAAATCGTGGCAAGTTTAATGGTAAATCAATTAAAGAACGAGATATAAATGTTAATGATCGTATAACACTTGGTCATTGAGAAGGAGATACTATAGTATCATCACGAGGTAAAAGCAAATCATGTTTAATAACTTTAGTTGAAAGAGTATCACGATTTACTTTAGCAATATTAGTTAAAAACAGAACTACTAAAGTTATTAATAAAAATGTCAGTTATTATTTATCAATTCTTCCTAAAAACATTGTTAAAACTATTACTTTTGATCGTGGCAAAGAATTTTCAAATTGACAACAACTTGAAAAAAATTTAGATGTAAAAATTTATTTTGCTAATCCATATTCACCTTGACAAAGAGGTACTAATGAAAATACTAATGGTTTAATTAGAGAAAAATTTCCTAAAAAATTTATTTTTTCAAAAACTAATAAAAATGAAGTTCATAAATTTATATTGTCTTTAAATCAAAAACCGAGAAAAATACTAAATTATCTTTCACCAATCGAATATTTGGATAGAAAAATAATTTAGTTGCACTTACCTTTACAATTTAGCTTTTTAATTTTTAATTATTCATCAAATTGACCACCATTAATTCTTTCAATCATCGATTTTGAATTACTTATAATGCTTACTAATAAGGCCATTTCTTTATTTAACTGTTCCATTCTCTCTTTATATGTCTGAATTTCATTATTATAATATTCAATTAATTTTTCTTTATTCATAAATTATTCACCTCCTTTATAAACTCATGTGATTATAATCTCAATTTAATGAAGCATTATCATGATTTAATGGCACTTCGCTCATATTATCACTACCATAATATTGACTTGCAGTTTCACTATTAATAGTAAATCTATTATCATTAATTAATCTTGTAGCTTCATTTGTAAATGGTGTTTCTTGCATTTCTTGATTATGATGTATAGTTTCAATAGGTAATAAATTATGGATTATTTCACTTGCACCAGCAACTATGGTAGGTACTGCATAAGCATTCATAAAATCATTATTTATACCCATAGCAACACCACTTGAAATTAAACAACCACCAGTAGCCATATTACAAATTTTTCTTATTGTTTCAAATTTATTAGGTATTAACTCAGTTAATCCACTAATAAGATTTGATATACCATAAGCATTTAAACTAATATATGTATCTCAATCCATTAATGACTGATTTTCTTGCTTGTTTAATAGTAATCATGGTGGACCTTCTGTTGTAGTTGTAGTAGTTATTGGAATTGGTGTTGTTGGAATAATAGGATTAATATTGTTTTCAGTTCATTTACTATAATTTGCTAATCCAATTGTTCCTAAACCTAAAATAATTTTTTTAGAACTATTAATTAATTTAGTTTTAGTATTTGGTCTTTGATTTAAATTTCATATATCTAAACCTAATTTTTTACCAAATAATAAACTATTAATTGAACCTAATACTGGATTTGCAATTACTTGACCATAATAAGCACTTGTACCAATCATTGCACAAATTGGACTTAATCCAGTTCTAATTAATTTAGTTAAAGTATAATTTGATTGATTTTCTATACTTGGCATTTTATTCTCCTTTAATTTGTTTTAAATCATTTAATAGTTCTATAAATTTTTTCATCTCTTTTGAATGATAATCAATGCTTCAATAATCATCATTTCAATTAAAAATTATATGTGTATCTGAATGTAAAAATTCAACATTATCAATAAAAAATAATTTTTCATCTACATTTCATTTAATTAAAAATTCGCGTTTAGTCATATTTAATCTCCTTTAATTTTCTAATTTTTTAATTGTTACTTTAATTCAACCTTGATAAAAATCATTATCACCAACTATTAATGCAACATTACTTTCTGGGTCAGAAACAATTATGTGTTTGGATTTAACATTTGGGTATTGTCTTAAAATAATTGCTCTAATATCATTACTTGTATGAATTGCTTTTGGAAATGGTGATAATATTTCAATTTCATCTTTATTTTCAAACAAAGTAGGTAATATTATCATTAGTCAAATTCACCTCTTTCAAGTCTTATAATTCAGTTTTCTAACTCATAAAGTTTGGATGAATATTCTATTAATGAATTATTTAATAAATCTATTCTTTCTTTCATAGAAATAATTAATTTTTCTTTATTCATAATTTAACTTTTCTTTTCTAACTCTTTTATTTTGTTTTTGTTTACAAAAGTTATTACATTTATGTGCATAAAATCTACCATAACCACATTTATTATTCTTTATTACTTTTAATAAAATTAGGAATTTTTAATTCATTTTTATTATTACTCATTATCAAATTCTCCATTTCTTATTAATTCAAGTAATTTCATAATTCTTTCTGGTTTATCATTTTCATAAGAATAATCACAACAATCACAATGATGTACATTAATATTTCATTCCTCTTCAATATAATCAATTAATTTTTGTTTAATCATTATTTTTTCTCCTTATTTTTAATTTTATTAGCAATTTCACTTAATATTTTTAATACTTTATATTCATTTTTTAATTCTTTAATAATAAATATTAAAATTATTATTAGTGTTATAGATGTTATTAATATTGGTATTATCAATAAAATTTTTCATAATATCATTTTTTACTCTTTTCATTTTTTAAATCATTTAACATTGATTGAACAAAATGCACGATTTTTAGGAATGTTTAAAGTGTTAAAGATTTGACCAGTTACTAAAATTTCATCATTTTTGTTTAATAAAATACAGCGTCTATAAAGTTTTGGGTTATTAAAAATTAAAGTAACATAATTTAATCCATTTCATTGACCACGAACACTATAATATAATTCCTTATTACCTTTTTCGTAATATTTTGCTTCAATAGTGTTACTCAGTTTTACTTTTAATTTGACATAATTTTCTTTATCTTTCATTTTTAGAATTCCTTAAATAATTATCAAAAATCAATATTTTCTTATGATTTTTTAAATAATATTGAAGATGCTTATAAGCATCTTGTTCATGTTTTGTTAATTTTATATTTCCTTTATAATCTGTTATTTTATTTTTATTTTTTGGGTGATTTTCGAAATAATCTCAGTTAAAAACATCTTGAACTAATACCATTAATGCACCAATAATTTTAGGTGTTGATAATGGATTAGTTAATAATTGTTTTGAACTTAAAAAGAAATTTTCTACAATAACTAATATTTTTTTATCAATAAATTTTTCTTTAATTAATTGCAATTTTTCTTTATACATATTTTTAGTTCATAAAACAGTTAATGTATTAAATGTTTCATTAAAAACAATATTATTAGTTTCACTTGAATATATAACCATTCCATTATTACCAATTCCAGCAGGGTCAATTCCAATAATTAAGTCATATTGCATTAATTAAGTTAACCTCTAATAACCGTTTTAATAATTTTTAAATCACAATTACATCAACAATATTTACATTCTTCAATAAATTCTTTATGACCACAAACTAAATTATCTTTTTTTAAATCATCAATCAGTTTAATTAGCCCTATTTTAAATTCAATATCATCACTGTCTGGTATGCAAATCGTTTCTCTTTTAGTTAAATATTCTTTATCCATATTTATACCTCCTAATTAACTTAATATTTAAAATACAGTCATAACAAATTGCTTTACTATTTTTATCTCTTAAAAAATATTTTCTTGTTTTTATATCATTAGTATTAAAGAATAAATAATCTAATTTATTTTGTTTACATGTTCAACAAAAATACTTTTTCATTATGATTTGAAATTTCCTTATAAGAAGTAACTATATAATTAATTGCTAAATCATTATGCTTATATGGATTATTTATTTTAAAACCTTTTCTGTTTTCTTCTCACGTAATGTTATATTTAAAACAAGGATTAGTAATTTTAGTTTTGTTATCAGTTATTTCACCCATAAATCAACTATTATGCTGTTCATAAAATGTTAATGGTTCAAGTTTTATATCATTAAGATAATATTCTTTTGGAGTAATTGGTTTATTAACAGTTATTTTTTGGTCTTTAATATATGGTTCTAATAATTTTATTAATTCATTACCACTTAATTCTCTTTTAATATTTTCTAAATTAAAAACTCAATATGTGTAACTGTTATCAACAATAAAAGAATTATTTTTAATCATTCATTTTGGAAGTGATAATTTATATTCAACATAATCAATAAGAATAGATTGTGGTTTATCTTTAACAATTTGTTCTTTTTTAAATTCTATTTGCATAATAATCCTTTCCTAATATGTTCTGTTGCTTCTAGCATAAAGAACATATATTTTGATGTTTAGATTATTAATACTACTACTATTCGTTTTATTCATTCCATGAAAACTGGGCTCAAAAATAAATTGTGAAATTTTAAAAAACATTGAGGCATTCGATTCAATATTTATTTAATTTGTGTTAAACAAATTAATATTTTAATTGAACCGGCCCCGCTCAATTTTTTTTACAAGTTTGAAATTTATTTTCTCGCCCAAAAAAATTTTTCAAAAAAAATAAAAAATAAAACCAACACTTGCTCACTGGGGAGTGGCAAGGTTGGTTAAATAAAGAATAGAATTAATACAATGGGTCCCTACAACAGGTCTATATATACTAGTTTCCAATTCGCTCCCACCCCAAGAATTACCATTAATGGTTAGTATATTTTATTAGGTATCACTCCACTTTTTATTTATCCATGCAAGTCCACATGTTCTAGCTACTATTTTTAACAACTGTGTTGTAGTTCACTTTTTTAGTTCCCTAACACGTGTTGATAATAGTGCTAAAGATTGTTATTAAAAATTTTAAAATTTTACAATTACAAAAAAAGACAAGATTATTTCTTGTCTTTTTCCTTGTTGATAATTTTAATTTAACTTACAAAATGTATATTTTATTTTTTTTAAATACGTCGAATATAAAATATAAATTTAATGTTTTAAGAAAAGAGAGTAATTTTGTCTAATTTTCATTATTTTTCAAATAATTCATTTTTGGAAATAAGTTACTAATATGATAATAAATTATTTCGTAACTTTGACAACCGCCCATAATTTTCTTCATCTATAACTTATTTCTTTTATTTTTTTGCAAAAAAATAAAAGAAATAATAAAAATATCTAATTTACTTAATCTGAAAAATAAACACCATTACTACTTCCAATATATATTTTTTTAGTTGCACAATTGAATATTAATTTTTTAATACTAATATTAACTTTAAATTGAAGTTTATCAAAGGTTGATGATCCATAACTTTTTCAAAGATTACCAGTATTATCACCAACATATATACAGTTATCATTATTAATGACAATAGATGTTAAACAATTTGATAATGGATGTAATTGAAATCTAAAAAAAGAATTCTTATTATTATCTTTTTTTCAAACTTGCCCTGACATCTCAGTAGCATAAACATTACCTAAATTATCAAATGTTAAATCAGTAATTTTACTACCAGTAGTAAGAAGTTCCACAAATTTTTGATCACCACTAATAGTTTTATAAATTTGACCATCAGTAGTAGCAGCGTAAATACATTTATCATTGTTATTATCTTTAATTATTGCAGAAATTTTTCCTTTAGTTCCAGGAATAGTTTGCAATCATTCTTGTCCAAATGATTGATAATATGCTTTAACATCATTATCTGTACCCATATAAAGATATTCTTCACCATCATTAGAAGTATAGACTATCATTGATAATAAGTTAAAATCAAATTTTTCAAGTAGTTTAAAATTATTACTATCATTATTTTTTATATAAATTTTTGTTTCATTTTTTGTTTCTTTTATAGCTACATAAACATTACCATTATTAGAAGTTGCTATTGCTTGAATAATACCTTCACTTTTAAATATTGGTTTAATATCTTTATTATTTTCACTAATATAATAAATAATACCTTCATCATTAGCAGCATAAACATTGCCTTTTTGATCACTAGTTATTGATTGAATTACACCACTAGTTCCTTCCAATTTTGAAAATGTTTCATGGTTATTAACCAAACAATTTTTAATTAATTTGTTATTAGAAACATGAGTATTAATTGAAAGCATAGTCCCTGAACTAGCAAAAAATGTTATAGTAAACATTGTTAATAATTTTTTAAAATGCATAAGTTTTTTTCCTCTTTTACTTTTTTATTATTTTTTTTAAATATTTATGTTTTTTATTTTATAAATTAATATCTACAAAAGATATATCTTTTGTAGATATTAATTTAAGTTTATAATTGAAAAAAATAATATACAACATTCTTTTAAATACTCTATTTTTATTAGAAAGTATTAATAAAAAGGACACCTAAAAATATAATGTTTAGTTCTCATCAGTAGTAGTTTTATTTTTTAATGATGAAGAATCATTAACAACTAATTTATTTTTTTTATTTCCAACTTCATTTTTGCATCTTTATGATCATGTCATCAATTAAGTAACAACGATAATGGTACTAAAATAATAATAAATATTAATAAACAACCAATACTTCATAAAATAGTCATTGGATTAGGATTAATAAGAATTTCTCTTAATCCTTTTATTGCATAACTAAATGGTAAAAATTTATACATTACTTGAAAAAACTTGGGTTCTAATTCAACAGGAAAAGTACCACTTGATGAAGAAAGTTGTAGTATTAAAAGAATAACAATTAAAAATCTACCCAAATCATGATTACGAAACATGTGAGCAATTGATTGAACAACCAAATCAAAAATAATTGCTATTAATCACATGTATAAAAACATTTGTCAAAATCGTTGTCATAAATCAATATTATTAAATAATAGTAATAATGAAGTTACTAAAATTGTTGACTGAATTAAACCAAAAATAATCATTCATGCTGATTTAGCTAAATAGTTTGATCAAAATTTAGTTTTTGGAATATCTTTATTTCTAATAAAAGTAAAAGTTAATAATAAAGTACCTACTCACATTCCAATACACATGAAATATGGACCCAAACCAAATCCATAAGGAGATTTATCTTGACCTTCAATATTAATATTAAAATTAATAAAGTTAATAGGTGCCAATAAAGTATGATTCATTCAATAATCATGTTCTAAAACTTTAATATGTTTAATCTCTTCGTTTCTTGTTACACTATCAATATTATCATTAAATTGTTCAGCATGAGGACCTAAACCAGGAACAGCAATTGAAAGAATACCATAAATTTCTTTTAAAATTGGTTGTAAATGGTGATAACCTGAATCAGAAGCATCTTTATCTCAATAATCAAATACTTGATCACTAATAACAACAGGTAAAAACTTACTAAAAATATTATCTTTTAATGCATTTAAAGCAAAATCATTAATTTCACCTAAAATCGGACTAACTTTATATGAAGCTTGTAAACTAATTTTTGGTCTAATAGTAATTTGATTAATAAGATTCCAAATTCTTTCTGGAGTTTTAATATTATCAATAACTACTTTAAAAGCTTGTTTAAAAAAATCATTAAAATCCTTAGTAAAACAACTATCAATAATAATTTCAGTTAAAAAAGTTTTGTCATTTTGATGTTGATAATAACTTTTTCAATCATCATAATAATAAACAGTAAATGTTTTTTTCTCATTGTTAATTTGTAAATCATTAATTTTAAATTCATAAGCACCACTACTATTAGGATTTTCATTATCCAAATTTAAATTATGTCAATTAATAACACGATTAATTCCTACTGCAGAACTATCGTTATTAACTAAAGCAATTGGTAAACGATTAATATTTCCCAATGGATTAAAAAAAGCTCATAAAGCAATAAAAGCATATAAAAATGGAATAAAACATAGTGCAATACTTTTAATAATTGTTCTTTTATTTTTATAAATGTGTTTAGTCCCCACTGCTTTAAAAACCATTTTAAATTCTTGAATAGCAATTTTAAATAAATTTAAAATTTTTAACACTTTGTTACTCCTTAATAGATTATCTTTAATAAATTTAGTTATAATAATATTATAAATACATTTGATAAAAAGGGAGAAAAAAATATTATGTTGCAATTAACAATTAAAGGTAAACCCGTTCATATTAAAAATGAAATAATCAAAGTTGGAGATACTTTATCATTTTCTGCAGTTAATAAAACAATGGATAATATGAATTTAGAACAATTCACTAATAAATTTAAAATTATTTCTAGTGTACCAAGCATTGATACTAAAACTTGTGCTTTACAAACTATACACTTTAATAAAGAGGCTACTAAATTAAAAGATTTAGTTATCATTACTATTTCCAAAGATTTACCATTTGCTCAAAGTCGCTTTTGTGAAAAACTAAAAATGAATAATAATTTTCATATTTGAAGTGATTATCGTAATAATGAAAATAATTTTAGTAATACTACTAATTTATTAATTGATGAAATCCAATTATTAGCACGTACTATTATCATTGTTGATAAAAATAACAAAGTTATATATTTACAAATTGTTAAAGAAGTAACATTAGAACCAAACTATGATGAAGTTCTAAAATTTATTAAAACTTTAACATAAAAAAATTAGGTAATATTTTTAAAATAAGTATTACCTAACTTTTTTTTATTTATCAGTAGACTTTTAAAAAACTATTTATTTTGAAAATCAACTACGACTTTTTGAAGTCTTATTTTGTTTTTCAGATTTTTCTTTTTCTTCTTTATTCATAACTTTATCTCCTTTTTAGATTATAAAGATATTTGTCTCATCTTTCTACTTGGTGACTTTTCTCTAACATCTTCTTTCACAAGATTATCACTTTTTTTATTATTTTTCAAAATTTCTTCTATTTCATTGGTAAAAGCAACAACTTCTTTCTCAAAAATTCTTAAATCGTGTTCATCAGATTGAGGTTTTTGATTTTCTTTTTCAATTACACTTGCCACAAAAGTAATCATTTCTAATTTATTTTGTATTGCTCCATTTTGCTCTGCACTTAAATCTTTTTTTGCTGCTTCTACTTGTTCTTGTAATTCATCTTTTCTTTTATAAATATTTTCCAAATTTTGCTGTTTTAATTCTCTTTTATTTTCTTCAAATCTTTGACTTAATTCATTTTGCATATCCATAAAATTTTTATTTTTATTATTATTTCAAATTTGTTGAAAACTATTCAAAATTCTTTGTTGTTTTGCTTCTGGAGGTAAGCTTAAAAATAATTCTTCTTGTTGTTCTCTTTTTAATAAAAATCTTTGTTCTTGTAGTTTATTTTCTAGATTTATTTCACTTTTTGATTTTCAATTAGGCAAAAAGAATTTTTTTATTTTTTCTTTATACTTTTCTCATCCATCCTGTAACAACTCCACCAACAATAACTCCAGAAATTAAAGCACATATTGACGGTGCATAAAAAGTTGCTACAACAGGAGCTACTAATGGAGTAACCACTAAACTACTTAAAATACCAATACCAGCCCAAGCAACTACAAATATTGTTATTTTTAATACTTGTCATAAAACTTTTCTTACTTTTTTATTTTTTATATCTACTTGTTCTTCTTTTTGTTTCTCATTAAGGTTATTAATGAAATCAAAAAATGGTATTCTAATAATAGTTGTATCCTTATTTTCTTCTAATTTAATAAAACTTTCATCATTTTTTACTTCATTAGAAAATTGTTCATAACTTAAATGTCTAATTTGTTTAATTACTTGATCTGCTTCAAGATAAATTAGTTGTTGTCAAATTTCTTTTTTTTCATCATCATGAATTTCTAATAATAAAACTGGTTTATTATTAATTTCTATTATTTCATCATAAACAAAATACTCTTTACCTCCCTCTACTATAGAAGTTTCAAATTGAAGATATTTTAGTTCATTATCTTCACCTGATTGATTTTCAAACATAAACGTTTCACCATTATGTCAATTTTCATTATTTTTCTTGAATTTATTAGTGAACTCACTTTCTGCAGTTTTGAATTGTTCTGCAAGAATTGTTTTTATTGGTAAAGCCATTTTGGTATCTCCTTTTAATTAAAAAACCCATTTACTTTAAAATAAAGCAATGGGTAAAAAACTTATATGTTTAATATTTACATTTTATCAAATATTATATAATTTACAATATTTTATTTAAATTTGTCATTATTTAGTGATAATTTCCTATTAGTTATCGAGTGAAAATTTCCCAAAAGTAAAGTTAAATATACTTGGTGATAAATATGGAAAGAAGCATGACTATGAAAGAAAAATATAAGTTTAATATTATAAATGACATTATTATTAATAAATTATCTAAACATCAAGCTAAGAATAAACTTAACCTAACTATTAGAAGAATTAACCAATTAATTCAAATTTTCAATAGAGAAGGTAAAGTTGGTTTTATTCATAAATCCCGAAATAAAATTTCTAATAAAACAACAAATTTTGAAATCAAAATTAAGATTATAAATTTATATAAAACCAAATATTATAATTTTAATTTTCAACATTTCCATGAGAAATTAAACAATGAAGAAAAAATTAAAATTTCATATAGTACACTTTATACTATATTAATTAAAGAAAAAATTACTTCACCAAAAAGACATAAAAATAAGAAAAATAACTTGCATCCTACAAGAAACCGAAGAACAAATTTTGGTGAATTAATTCAAATGGATGCAAGTAATCATCATTGATTTGGTAAGGATAAACCAAAAGCTTTTTTACATGCTGCAATTGATGATGCTACAGGAAATATTGTCGGACTATGATTTGATCATCAAGAAACATTAGATGGTTATTATAATGTTTTTTATCAAATTTTAACTAAATATGGCATACCAAAAACATTTTATACTGATAATAGAACAGTTTTTGGATATAAAAAACAAATCGATGCTGGCAAAATAAACACGGAAAATGATACTTATACTCAATTCCAAAAGTCTTGTAATGATTTAGGTGTTGAAATTATTAGAACTTCCATTCCACAAGCTAAGGGTAGAATCGAACGCTTATTTGGAACACTTCAAAGTCGCTTAATTAGTGAACTTAGACTTAATAAAATTAAAAATTTAGAAGAAGCTAATCAATTTCTTAAAATATATATAAGTATTTTTAATAAGCAATTTGCCTTACCTATTGATAATAATAAATCTGCTATGATTAAAGCTCCAAACCAAGAAGAAATAAATATTTATCTTTCAAGATTTTCTAAAAGAAAAACGGATAGTGGTTCAACTATAACATATTATGGTAAAAAGTATTTTCCTTATAAAAATAGCAAAGTTCAATACATACAACCTAGAACTGATGTAATTGTACTTAAATCGTTTATTAATGAGTTATATCTTAGTTATAATCATCAAATATATGAATTAAAAGAAATAGCACCAAAACCAATTATCAAAGAAGAGTTGATAAAAACTAAAAAGGTTTATATACCAAATAAAAACCATCCTTGAAGATATGGATACTAATAATACCAAATTAAAATTAGATAAAATTCTTTTTATAAAAGATTATTTTTGTGAATACTTAACTATATAAAATTTTAAATCGTTTGTCGAGCAGCAAATTTGATGCCTTAAAATTGATTTTAAAGATATAAAAAATAAAATTATACACCACCAATAGCACAAGCACCAGAAGCCATTGTTGTAATACCACCAACAACATTACCAATTATGGGAATAGTATTTAAAGCACCATTAACAATAGTTAATGTGTTTTCACAATTTAAATTTGATTTATTTTCTAGATTTAGAAGTCTGTTGTCAAGTTCATTAACTTGTTTTTTTAAAGTTTCAAAATCTGCTTTGATTCCTTGAATATTTTTGTTTAATTCATGTTCAATTAAAGTTGAAATATAACTTCAATCTCTTATATAACCTTTTATTATTTCTTTTTCTTGTCTTTTTCAATTATATAATGCTTGAGGATTAAATGTTTTAGAATTATTGATTGCTTGTGGTAAAGTAGAATTTCATTCATTTATATGTGCAAATCATTGTTTAACTTTTGAATCATTTGCTATAATATTTGAAATTTCATTAAATTTATCTTGTGTTACATAGGTAAAAGTTGGTTTTGTCAAACCATAAGAATAGGGACTAAAAGTACCAACAATTATTTTTTTTCAAAATAGCCAATAAAGTGTGAGTAATTAGATTTATCCAATAAATAAACTTCTGATAATTTAAAATTATGATATTTTTTCTTTATGGCACTTTTAATTTCGTTATCAACGTTATGATTAATTTTTCCTAAATTAATTTTTATATCTTTATTTCAATCTGGAAAATCATTTTCTAAATTATCAAGACGATTATTTGGATAATATTTCTCATCTTCTGTTATTATTCTTACTGATTCAAAATCAAATCAATTAAATGGTTTTTCATAAAGTACAATTTCTATACGTTCTTTTCTAGAACTATCTGTATATACTTTTTCAATTTTTGAAAAATTATCTCAAATTGTTTTACCTACTTGTTGTATTTCTTTTCATGTTCATGGAAAAATTGCAGTAATTGAAATATCATTAGAATTATATCGTTGCATCATATCCTCTTTAAATTTTTCGCCAAGTTCTCATGCAGGATTATCTTTTCAATAATGATAATCAGCTATTATTCCTTCAAAAGTTTTTGGTGTAAATGAACAAGTTACTTTACCTCAACTACCCCTTATTTCGTTTTTACCATTTAATGTTCTTTTTAATCGATTTCTGTGTTTTTCATGACGATGTTTATTCATATTTATTTTGCTATTTGTTGTTGGGTTGTTAATAATAAAATCTGTTTGATTATTACTTGCAAAATTTAATTGTTGATTTACTAAATCTAAACTAGTCGTATTTTTTCTAACTCAATTTTTAATATTTGAATTATCAATTGACTTACCATTAATACCTTGTATTTTATTATTTAAAAGTGGAGCAGTTAATACTCACAATTTAAATCAATAACTTGGACTAAAATATTTCATAATTTTGTTCTCCTTTGAAAGTAAATATAAAAATATTTACTTTCAAAACAAAGCAACTTTTATTTGTTAAATTTTACTTCTTTTTTATTTTTTTTGATAAATATTTTTGGGAAATTTTCACTCGATATTGACATATTTTATTTAAATTAATATTTATTTAATTTATGAAAAATATCTATTGTCAGTAAGTATATTAACATAGTAACTAAGCTTTTAATTATTTTAATTTATGGATATTTTTTGAATTTATAAATGTTATTTAATTTTTCTGAATAACCTTTAATTTCAATATATTTATTTTTAAAATAAAAAAAATAATAAATTTAAAATTGTATTAAAACTATATAAAATTACAATTTTATTACATGAGTTTTTATCTAAAATTAAATAATGAAATTTAAATTTTCGGATTTCTTGATTTATGTTTGTTTATTTGTTTTTCTTCTTCAATTTTTTTTAATGTCTCTTCTTGTTTTTTAGCTTTTGCAAGTAATAAATCAAGTTTTCTACTTTCTTGTTCTACATCATGTAATAATTTTGCTGCTTTTTCTTTTTCATTCATAATATTTTTTCTCCCTTTCTTTTAAATATTTATTTTTAAAAATATCCAAAATACAGTATAAAATTTTTCATAAAAATTAAAAGATGCTGAGTTATACTTGTAAGTGCAAGTAAATAAAATTGCAAAAAATTCTCATATAAAAATTTCATAATGCTAAATTTAGTTTAGAAAAAAGTAAGGAGTTTTTATATGAGTTATAAACATCTTGGCATAGATGAAAGAATTTATATTGAGAATCAATTGAAATTTAAATTTAAAATTAGTGAAATAGCTAAAAATCTTAATCGAAGTATTAGTACTATTATTCGAGAAATTAATAGAAATAAAGATAATAATCATTATTTTTCATTAATTGCACAAAATAAAGCTGAAAATCGAAAACAATCACATATTAGTTTTCATAAGTTTAAAAATAAGAATTTAGTAAAATATGTACAACAAAAATTACTATTAGGTTGATCACCTGAACAAATTTATGGCAGAATTAAAAATTTTCATAAAGAATGAGTTATTAGTTTTAAAACAATTTATACTTGAATTTATTTTGGAATGCTTGATAAAGTTACTAGTAAAAATTTAAGAAGAAAAGGTAAAAAACGAAAATCTAAAGAAAATCGTGGCAAGTTTAATGGTAAATCAATTAAAGAACGAGATATAAATGTTAATGATCGTATAACACTTGGTCATTGAGAAGGAGATACTATAGTATCATCACGAGGTAAAAGCAAATCATGTTTAATAACTTTAGTTGAAAGAGTATCACGATTTACTTTAGCAATATTAGTTAAAAACAGAACTACTAAAGTTATTAATAAAAATGTCAGTTATTATTTATCAATTCTTCCTAAAAACATTGTTAAAACTATTACTTTTGATCG
Source organism: Spiroplasma endosymbiont of Andrena trimmerana (assembly GCF_964019575.1). Classification (NCBI taxonomy): domain Bacteria; kingdom Bacillati; phylum Mycoplasmatota; class Mollicutes; order Entomoplasmatales; family Spiroplasmataceae; genus Spiroplasma; species Spiroplasma endosymbiont of Andrena trimmerana. The sequence continues at coordinate 1,408,012 of NZ_OZ026455.1, read as the reverse complement.
TGGCAAAGAATTTTCAAATTGACAACAACTTGAAAAAAATTTAGATGTAAAAATTTATTTTGCCAATCCATATTCACCTTGACAAAGAGGTACTAATGAAAATACTAATGGTTTAATTAGAGAAAAATTTCCTAAAAAATTTATTTTTTCAAAAACTAATAAAAATGAAGTTCATAAATTTATATTGTCTTTAAATCAAAAACCGAGAAAAATACTAAATTATCTTTCACCAATCGAATATTTGGATAGAAAAATAATTTAGTTGCACTTACCTTTACAATTTAGCAGATAAAATAAATATTTTTAAATAAAATTATGATTTATTAACTCAAAAGTAAGGATGTTATTTTTTTTAATTGTTGTGCTTAAAAATTGAAAATATGTTATACTAACATCATAATAAACTAAATTATTAAAGACCATTAGGTTCGAGTTATTCTTTTTTATTAGATAAGTGGAACCTAATTATTTTTAAATAAAAAAGGATGTGAAAATTATGTCAGCACAACAACAGCAACAACCAAGTAAAGAAATTTTTGATAAATTACAAGGTGAAAAAGATAAAAAAGAAAAAGCAACTTCTTCTGGTGGTGGTAGTAGAAATTGAATTGTAAAATTTGCAAAAGATGTCGCTTATATTTCTTTTTTTCCATACATATGATTAAAAAAACTTTTAGTTTCACTATTTAATAATCGAACTAAAAAGCCTAAACTAAATCAATCAGTTAATATTATTAAAAATAAAGATAATGTTAATCAAAAAAATAATGTTTCTACAAATAGTAATGGACAAGTTAGTTTTAAAGAAGTAGATGCACTAGATCCAGAAAATGAATCAGTAGCAGAAACAACAGCAGAAGCACTAAAATTAAATGGTAATACTACTAATCCATTCCAAAATGTTGCACATAGTTGTAATCGTGAAGAAATTCCAGTAGTTTCAACAACAACTTCTGGAAAAAAATTAACTACTTAAATTATTTAAAATATTTATTAGTTCGTTCTAAATCAATAATATTATCAACATCCCAATGACAATCAAATGATAAAACATAAGGTTTTAATTCAAAATTATGTTTAATACTATTACTAATTAAATATTTACCAACCATTGTTGTTTGCAATACAAGTTCTTGTTGTGGATTTATTAAATCTTCACCAAGAACTTTTGCTCATTTTTTAGTAATATAACTTCATTCTCCCGCCAAGAAACTATCCTTTTTTTTACTTTTAATAATATCAATAATATTACCATTCTTGTTTAATTTATAACTTCAATTTTCTTTGATATTATCATGATCACGCTTAATAGCGGCCATCATATTAGTTGAAAAATTATTTAAAAAAATATTTTTTGTACTAATCATATCACCAGAAATAATAAAAATATCATCTTGACCATTAAAATATGATGATACTAATGTCAAAGCATAACCACTATTATAATCAAGGAAATGTTGATTATTTATTAAGATTAATTTTGAATATTTATGAGTAAGAAAATTAAATTCATCTTTTAAATGACCAGTAATGACAATAATTTTTTTTAAATCATGTATTTCAATTAAATGATTAATTATATGTTCAATTAAAGTTAAACCTTTAAATTTAATTAACGATTTATGAACATTATTTGAGACAGGTTGTAATCTACTGCCAATTCCTGCTGCAAAAATAATAGCAACTTTCATTATTCCTCCTTTACTTAACAACAAAATTAACAATCTTATTTGGTATACAAATTGTCTTAATAATTGTTTTATCTTGCAATCAATGTTTTACTTTTTCTTCATTATTAACTGCTTTTAAAAGTTCTTGATTATTTAAATTTTCTTTTACTACTAAAGTTATTTTTGTTTTACCATTAATCTGAATAGCAATAGTAACTTCACTAGTAATCAAAAATTTTTCATCATAACTTGGAAACTGACTTTTATTAATACTTTCTTTATTACCAAATTGAAATCATAATTCTTCAGCAATATGTGGAGCAAATGGATTTAATAATTTTAAAAAATTAACTAAATATTGTTGATAAATAGTTGGTGCTTTATAACAAGCATTGATAAAAATCATAAGTTGTGCAATAGCAGTATTAAAATTTAAATCATTAATATCATTAGTTACTTTTTTTACAGTTTGATGATAAATTGTATCTAATGATTTATCATTCTTAGTAGTAATTTTTATTTTATACTCATCTTTATTAACAAGACGATAAATACGCATTAAAAACTTATAACAACCAACTAAACCACTATTTAATCACGGTAAAGATGCTGTTAATGGCCCCATAAACATTTCATATATTCGCAAAGTATCAGCACCATATTCATTAATAATATCATCTGGATTAACAACATTACCGCGTGATTTAGACATTTTTTCATTATTTTCACCAAGAATCATACCCTGATTTACCAATTTTAAAAATGGCTCTTTAACATTAACTAACTTTAAATCATATAGCACTAAATGTCAGAAACGAGCATACAATAAATGTAAAACAGCATGTTCTTGACCACCAATATATAAATCAACCGGTAATCAATAGTTAAAACGTTTTTGCGCAATAGCACTATTAAAATCACAATAAGTACCATCATCATTTTTTAAAATATATGCTAAATAATATCAACAACTACCTGCTCATTGTGGCATTGTATTAATTTCTCTTTTTCCTTTTACACCATCTTTTCTAGTTACATGTAATCAGGAATTTGGTGCATTAGTTAAAGGTGCATTCCCCGAATTAGATGGCTTAATATTGGTCATTTTTGGTAATAATACTGGTAATTGTTGTTCATCTACTGTTGAGATTGTACCATCTTCTCAATAAATTATCGGAAAAGGTTCACCTCAATAACGTTGACGAGAAAAAAGTCAATCTCGTAACTTATATGCAGTATGTACTTTTCCTTGTTTTAAAGTTAGTAATTTTTTAACAATTAAATTAGTAGCTGTTTCTAAATCCTTACCATTAATAAAATCAGAGTTAATATATTCACTAGTACCCAAAAATGGTTCATTTTTATTATTAGTTTTCATAATAAAATTGATTGGTAACTTTTTATTTTTAGCAAAAATAAAATCACGACTATCATGTGCAGGAACACCCATAATGGCTCCTGTCCCATAATGATTTAAAACATAATCACCAACTCAAATTGGTAATTTACTTTTAGTAAAAGGATGAATAGCATAACTTCCAGTAAAAACACCAGATTTTAAAGTATCATCTCCTTGACGCATTAAATCTGTTTTAGTTTTAGCAGCTAAACAGTATTGAGTAACTGCTTGCGAATATTCACTAGTTGTTAAATCATGAATTAATGGATGTTCAGGGGCAAGTACTAAAAATGAAACACCAAAAATAGTATCAACCCTTGAAGTAAAAATAGAAACCTTACATTTATTATTTTCAACTATAAAATCAACTAGTGTTCCAACACTTTTACCAATTCAATTACGTTGTAATTCCTTAACACTATTTGGTCAGTCTAAATCATCTAATCCTTTTAATAATTTTTCAGCATACTTAGTAATTTTTAAAACCCACTGACGCATTGGTTTTTTAATAACTGGGAAATTACCACGTTCAGAAACCATATGACCATTAATGTTAATTATTTCTTCATTAGCTAAAACAGTTCCTAACTGTTCACAAAAATTAACTTCAACATCTTTAATTTCAGCTAACCCTTGTTCATAAAGTTTAATGAAAATTCATTGTGTTCACTTATAATATTGAGGATCTGTAGTATTAACTTCTTTATTATAATCAAAACTTAGACCAATACTTTGTAATTGTTTACGAAAATTATTAATGTTTTGTTTAGTAAATGTCTCTGGATTATTACCTGTATTTAAGGCATATTGTTCAGCTGGTAAACCAAAAGCATCTCAACCAATTGGATGCAAAACATTAAAACCATTCATTATTTTAACTCGTGAAATAACATCAGTAGCACAATAACCTTTAGGATGGCCAACATGTAAACCTGATCCTGAAGGATAAGGGAACATATCAAGAATATATGATTTTGGTTTTTTATTATCATCAATGTTTGTTTTAAAAGTTTCATTTTTTAATCAATACTGCTGTCATTTTTTTTCTATTTGTTGGTGATTATAACTCATGTTTTTCTCCTTTAATATGTTCAGGTAAAGTAATCATAAAACCATAATATCATAATCATTTAACAAGTTGCAATGTTTACTTATTGATTAAATTATATTTTAAATATTTTGTTAATTATCAATCAATGTTATTAAACTATTTACTAATATTTATTTTCTACAAAAATGAAATAGTTTTTATTGTATTTCAAATAAAATATACTATATAATTATCGTTAATATTAAATAAATTCAAAGGAGGATTCTATGAACACACAAAAAGTTTTAAATAAGTCTTTAAAACAAAAAACAAAGCAGCAAAAAATAGGCTTAGGAGAACTGGTGTGACTTTGGATTTAATTATACTTGCACAATAGCTTTTCCTATGTCTTTTATAGGAATATATTATTGAAATAATGGTGGAGTTGGATTACATCTAATCTGAATTATGATTTTAGGAGCTATAATGGCTAGTATTAGTGCATGTGCTTTTTTAAAATGTAGTAAAGTTTATGCTGGTAATAATGGTTGGAGCATATATTTATGTTAGGGCAACTTTTGGTCGTTTTTGAGGATGAATAATCGGCTTTATGCAATATATCATTTTACCATCTACTGTTATTGGTGGTATTATTTCAATGTTTAGAATTAACTTAAACCAATTATCATTTTTTTCTTGATTACCTGATAGATGATCTAATTTATTTATTGATAGTTTAGGAATTATAGTTTATTGTTTGGTTACAAGTTGTATCTATTTTGGATTAAGAGGTTTTCGTTGATTTGTTAATATTTCAGGAATCATTAAATGACTGTCAACTTGTTTTTTGATTATTTGTGCCATTATTCTGGTAATCAAAAATGGCACTATAGTTTATCAACAAGCATTTGTTGGTACTAAACATCTTCATTTTACAATTAATATTTTTAATAATGCTTTTAGCAATTTTTTCTACTTTTTCCTTGGTTTTGAGACCTTTACTGTTATTGGAAAAAATGTTAAAAATCCTAATAAAAATTTAGGTAGGGGAACAATTATTGTCTTATTTTTGACAACTATTTTTTATTTAATTATTACAATTTTAATTATTGGTGCCATCAGTTCACAGGGACCTAATGGTAATAACGGATGAGCAAATGGTGATAATAATTATAATCCAAATAATGTTATTGTTGGGATTGCTGGTACAACAGGTATCATTTTACTAGTTATTTGTACTTTATCAATTAAATTGAATGGTGTAATACAAGTAGCGCTATATTCTGGAGCTATGCTACAACCATTAGCGAAAGAAGGATACATTAGTGAAAAAATAGCCAAATTAAATAAAGAAAATATTGCAATGTATGGTAATACTATTAATTTTATAATTACAATTATAGTTTGTATTATTATGCTAATAATTCCGGATTTAATTGGAATTAGTTTTAATTACAACCAAATGTTGGGATTTACAACTAATATAACAATCTTTGTTTATCTTTTTGTTATAACAGCAACTTGTGTTATGGGTTATTATAAAAAAATAAAAATAAAAGTTATCGAATGAATTATGTTTATTATCTGTTTATTATTTTTAATTAGTCAATTCATTATTTTTAATTATAATATGATTCATGATTTAGTAAGCAACAGAGGAATCATATTAATTGCAATTACAATTAAGTTTTTAATGTTTTGAGTATTTATTATAATTGCTACTATTATTTATTTTACTTATTATAAACCAAAACTAAAACAAAGATTAATAACAAATCCAGAATATCAAAATCAATTAGATAAAGAATTTATTTTTAATTCTCATCTAGTAGTTAATTAAATTATTTAAAAATTATATTATCTTATTATCGTCAAAAATAAACTAAATGAGTTGCTGGTTTTTTACAAAAACAAGTACCAGTAGTAGTTGTACTTTTTAATTTAGCATATGCTTGAAAATGTTCAGATCAACCAATATCAATTGTATGTTGAGCATGTTTTCCTAATTCAATTGCTGCTAATACAACCTTTTTCTCATTTAATGCTTTATTCATTAATTTAATATTACCATCCATAATAATAATATCTTCTTTGATTATTTCATCATTTTTCATTATAATCACCCTTTCTATCAATTAATATTATAACGCTATTTAAAAAAAAGAAATAGTAATTGGAATTACTATTCTAACGATATCTTTCTACATAGTGACTAACTAAACCACGATAAATAAAAGGTATTGTTAATTGCATAATTGGATAAGTAAACAAAAAAATATGAATAAAATTGTAAACTAATGAGTAAAAAAGAGGATTAAATCCTGATCAAATATTTTTACTTCCATCAGCATTAGTAATTTGTGATCAAATAAAATATCCTGCTATTGTTTGTCAAAAATAAATAATTAAACAAACTAAAAAACAATGTAAAAAATAATTAATATAAGTAAAAATTGATTTATCAGATTTTAAATTAAAACGTAATAATGAAATAATAGCGGGTGTTGTCATTGGCAAAAAATAATCTAATAAATAACTTCAAGCACTAATAACATAACCACCACTAATAAATAATAATGACATTAAAGCACTAATCATACCCGTTAATCATCCACCTGCAAAGCCAATAATATAACTAATAACCATTAAAGGTATATATTTAATAGCAATACCGCCGCCGTATGGCATTTTTGGTAATAAATTTTGTTCAATAAAAGCACAAGCAATAGTTACACCAGTAAATAAACCAATAATTGTATAATCAATAACTAATCATCGTTTAATACCAAATGCAAATTTAAAATTAGTTCATCATCTTGTTTTTAAAATGGCAAAAGTTTCTTCTTTTTGTCATTGATAATGTTTAATTAAATTAAAAATTAATGCAATGGGATTGATACTAAAAATTGATAGTAATGTAACAATAACAATATTTTTATGAATATCTTCTATTTTAACTGTTCATGTAATAACAGATAATAAAATTGATGAAATTAATAATAAACAAAGAATTAATATTAAATAAATTTTACTGCTATAAAATTGTCAACCAGTAATAGTAGTAACTTTAAAAAAGTGATTAATACTACTAGCAGGTAAAATACTAATAATAACTGTTAATGTTAGAAGAGTAATTAAACTAAAAATGGCTGATGCTTTAATTAACATTCCTACCTCCAGTTTGCTTTTAACTTTATTATAATTGATAGTTGTTAATTGTTGTTCTTTAAACATAATAAAATGATAACTCCTTTAATTTATCTTACATAACAAAAAAGGAGTTATCATTTTTTAAAATATAAAAAATAAAGTCTCCCTCCGCTAGTACTAACTAGATCAGGTTATAGGGTATTTCTCAGGCAATGCCACCCCTGCTTTATATAATATATGCAAATTAATCCATATTTACTACTATTATAACATTCAAAATATTTTTTTAAATATAAAATATATTTTTTTTATGATTTTTAGTTTAAATTAAAATTTGCTCTATTTTTATTTGAAATTTATTTGAAAAAAAATAAAATATATTCACTTCTTAAAAATAAGAAGTTATTGGGAAAAAATAAAAAGGAGTTTTTAAAATATGAAAAAGAAGACACTATAAAAAAAGAACAAGAACAGTTTAAAAAAGTATGAATAGAAAAACAAAAAGTTTAAATACCTTATTTATCAATAACACAAATAATAAAATTAAAACAAGTATTAAAAATGAAAATAATAATTGAAAAATAAATGAAATTAAGTCTTTAACAACTGATAGAAATAGAAATATTTATGCACTTGCTAATAATACTGTTTATAAATGTTTAGCAGAACAAACAGAGTTCAAACAAATGATAGTACCTAAAGAATTTGCTAATGGTAAATTTATAAAAACTGATAAAGATAAAAATACTTATGTCGCAACTAATAATAATATTTATAAATGTCTTGCAACACAAACATATTTTCAACAAATGATAATACCTAAAGAATTAGAAAATATTAGATTTTTAAAAATTAATGAGAGAGACGGAAATGTTTTTATAATAGCTAATAATAATATTTATAAATGTTTAGCGGGAGAATGAGAATTTAAAAAATGACATTACCAACTAATATTAATTTTCTGAGTCACATAAGTATTGATAAATATGGAAATATTTATATCACTGCTAATAATACTCTTCATGTTCCTTTTGCGAATAGTATTTATAAGTGTTTAGAAAATGACAACGAATTTAAACAATTAAATATAGATACAAATAAAGAAACACTACAAATTTCTCTTTTAACAACTGGTAAAGACGGACACATTTATGTAATTGCAAATAATAGTATTTATAAATGTCCAGCAGAACAAACAGAATTTATAATAATAAGTGAACATTGAGGACTACCTGTTAATGCTATTTTAGTAACAGATGAAAGAAAATAAATAATTCATCAATAGATGGAATAATCAAAAAAATAATAATAAATAATAAAAATATTTATATAATAACTAATAATAACTCTGTAATAAATAAAGTTTATAAATTTGATTTTTTACAATCAAATTTTATTGAAATGAAAGTAATTGATAATGATACATATGATGTTAGTAATATTACTTTTGATAGTAATAAAAATATTTATGTTTTAACTATTAATGGCATTTATAAATGTCCAGTAGAACAAACAGAATTTAAAAAAATGACAAAAATATGATGAAAAACAACAGAATTTCATTTTAATAACGGAAAACTAACTGATATAAGTTATTGAAAACAGACTAGAAATAATTCATTTATCCATACATTTGAATGAAATACAGAATATGGTTTACCAATTGATTATCGATATATTACTTTTTTTAATGAAAATGGTACAGAAGATTATGTAGATTCATCTTATAGTTGAGGTGATACAGGATATCCAACTATTAACATTAATCAAGTTGTTAAAAATCTAAATTTTCAAAAATATTTAATAAATGCAAAAGTAACAAAAAATGGACCTATTAACCCAGCAAATTTTTGTAATATTATCATATGTAATAATAAAGAAAATTTCCTACTTGCCAGTTTATTAATAACTATTAAATTAGGGTTAACTTTTTATGAAGAAAATGGAAAATGATTTTTTCAAATTATCATTGCTCATTATGGTGAAACATGAGGATCTGAAAGTGGAGGACAAATTAAAACAATTTTAGGAAACGATTTTCGATTATACTCATAATTTATTTTTTTAAATATTCATACTCCTTTAAAAATAAATTTAAAGGAGTATTTTTAATAAACCTATTGTTTCAAAATATTGTTAATATATAAAAAATCTAATTATTTATAAAAAATAATTAGATTATAAATTAATAAAAATAAGTAAGTTATTATATTAAAACATTTTCAATTTTTGATTTAAATTTGAAACATTTGCCAAATATTTATTTTCTAATTGATTTATTACTTTAGTATTTAACTTATCACTTTGTTTTAAATAGTTTTGTTGAGATGCAATTTCTGACAATAGTTCTAAATTTTCAAATTTATTTTGATTATCTAATCATGCTTTAACTTTATCAAAATAATTAATTGGTTGTTCATCAATAACATAATTTCTTATATTTTTAGGCATTGTATATTTTCACTCCTTTGTTATTTTATAATTCATTACATACTTTTATAAAAATTAATCAAATCATTTAAATAGTTTTTAAGTTAAATAATAAATGCCACAACTAATAAGATTTAAAGCAATAAATATACCTACTAAAATACCAACAACAGCACCAACACCAATACTTGAAACTAATCCTTCACCAATAAGACTAGCTAAAAAGTAAGTTAAAATAATTAATGGTGCAACAATTAATAAACTAGTAAATAAACTAACAATTGCTTGTCCAGTACGACTTTTAATAATAACTGACATTAGCAAAGCAATACTAGTAATAGTAATAGAAAAAAATAATGTAAATAAAATAATAATTAATAATTGTCAATTAAAAATGGAACTAATCATTCCAGATAAAGGAACAACATAACCAATAATAATAACACCAACAAGTATATAGGGGCTTTGCCCCTCGTTGCTTCGCAACTCACCCCAGTGGCGTAAACGCCACAGCCAACCAGAACCTTGGTTGGTTGGCTTCGACCAATAATATAGGTTTACTCTATTTTAACATCTTTCTTATTTTTCTTAGAATATTTATTTCTATAATAACAAGTACGGCATACAGTATTTTGAGTTTCTTTCTTTTCAGTTTGTAATATATTATCCAACTTATCTAATCCTACTGCTCTAATATCATCAACAGTAAAATCTAATGCTTGTGATTGTTCATAGTCTTTAACAGTACTTAATTCACTCTTTAAAGAATGAATATAATTTAAAGCACGACTATTATATCTTTGTAAATAAGACCTAGGAAATCATAAACTAAAAGTCATAGTTTCACCACTATAACTAGGTGGTAATCCACCACGTTTAATTATTCGCTTTGTTTGTCTTTTAGATAATACAACTTTATTATAATCATCAACATTAGTATAAATATTTAGTTTAAACTTAACTAAAAATAACAAAATACGCATTCTTTTAACTTGCACAATATATTCCACTTTTTCACGTGCTTGTTTTGGTATTCTATCGGGGTGTTGTTCAATCATATACATAATTCCATTAAAATTATGACCTATTAATTTACAAAACATTCCTAAACTTTCTTGTGTTTCTTTAAATTCGGGCGACAAATCATTACTATTAATTTTCAAACCTAACTCATCTAAAACAACCATATCACACTCTTTAAAAGCATAATTACTATTTAATTGATTAAATTTAAAAACATCATCATAAGAACAGCGATAACTATATTCATTACGAACTTTAATAGGAATAGGACTTACTACCCTACCCTTATGTTTTTGTGCTAAACAACAAGCAAGAGCAGATTTACCAGTACGTGGTGGTGCTGAAATAATATAACTACCTACACGTTGTAATATCTTTATATTTTTTCTAGTTATTAAAAATGGATAAAGTATTATTAATAATATAACTCCTAAAAGTAAATAACCATATCAAGGCATTATTTAACCACCTTACTTTTATTTTTAAACTTATTTTTAATTCAAAAACAAAAATCTACAAAATATGAACTTAAAATAAAAGGAAAAATAAAATTTTTGAACCAAAACTAGCATTTTCAAAAAATAACTTTAATTTATCTACATCAAAATCAAAAAATAACGCAGTAAACGATGATATTAAAAAACAAAAAATAACTCCACTACAAATTTCAAATAAATCTTTCTTTTTCATAATAAACTCCTAACCAACTAAAAATCCAACTGCTTTTAAAAATACTCATAAAGTTAAAACTTGTTCTAAACCACTAGTAAAATCAACATTTAAAACAGAACTAATAGTATCATCAAAAATACGCCTCAATAATCCATCAAGTTTAGTAAAAAATTCTCTTAATGGTTCAACTGGTAAAACTTTACCAACAACACCATAAAGTACTCATCTAAAAGCATTACGCAAATGACCAAAAACATCATATCAACTAACACGCTCATACTCAGGGTTAAAAGGACTATTTGGCGGAACTGGTGTTACTTTCTCACTTGAAAAAATATTAATTTGACCAAATGAAACCTCTGGTGGAATAGTTAAATTTGTAGTTCCATGAATATCAAAAAATACAGTTAAATGTCTTAAATTTGGAACACGAACCGGCATAGTAACAAAATTATACAAATCTTGCATATAAACATCATTACCAATCTTTCCTTTAAAAACATATTTTGTATCACCAACATAATCTAAAAAACTAAAAGAAAAATCACCAGTAAATGTAGAAAAAGCCTCATAATTAAAATAAAACATAAAACCTTGAATATAAAAACTTAAAGGTTTATCAATTTCAAAATTTAATTCAAAACGTAAATTTAAAGGTTTAACTCAATGATTTACATTATGAATAAGAAGTCGATTTTTTTTACCATATTGAATAAAATTATGATTGAACATAATACGGGAAATATCATCTAACTGATATCTCCTAAAAGAATAAACACCAGTTCCAGTATTAAGTGTTGTCTTTTTAACACCTACAACATCACTTTGATATTCAAAATCCAAATCATTATCTACACCACCTATAATTTCACCACTAACTAATTTTAAATCCGGTTGGTCAATGTCAAAATAAGCAGAATTTCATGGAATAGTTGCTCAATCATTAAAATCATTATACTTAACGTGTTTAATCATTTCTTTTTTAATATCATAATTAACAACATTAGGGTCATTTGAAACAATTAAAGAAGTTGGTGCTTGAACAGAAGTATTTACAACAAAAAACAATTTAGCAAATTTAAATCACATAATTATTTACCAAACAAACATTTTAAAATTCACCATGAACCATAAAACAAAACAAATCCAATAAAAAACTGTGTTCCATAAACTACTAAATTTCATAAAATAGTAGTAAAATCATCAACTGGATTACCTATAAACATAGTTCAATAATCAACTATACATTGATGTATTTTATTGTAAATTTCTAAAACACTCATACTTAACACCTACCCAAACAATGACCTAAAAACAAATTTAATAACACGATAAATAAAATTAAAAATACACCTAATACCAATCAAAAAGTCAAATTAAACAAAATATAAACTTCATCAGTAATATTAGTTTGATTTAAAAATATACCAATATCATTACTAGAAAATATAAAAATAAAATGCAATATACTAATAACAAAATTAGACATAATTAATCACCAATACCAAAGTCACGAGTTGAACTACCAGTAAACTTATTACCGCCAGCACCACCTTTAAACTTACCTTGTTGTTTATTTCTTGTTTTTACTTTTTCAACGCGTCTTTGATAACTCTTAGCAATTTGTTGACCAGTACCAACACCCAAAGAAACAGAACTTTTACCAATGAACTTAACAGCATATCCTAAACCTAATGTTGGTAACATTAATTCGGGTAAAATAACCCTAAATGCAAATCTAAGCAAAATCAAAAATATCATTAACGTACCTAAATTAAAACCTAAATCACCAAGTGGAAAACTAAAAAACTTCATAAAAATTGAAGCAAATAATTGCATAACAGTTGTAATAAAAGGTATAAACATAATTTCACATCCTAATGTCTTGTAAATCTAAATAATCCTAAAATTAAATAAAATACAAAACTAACATTTATTAAAGCAAGAATAGGCAAAGGTAAAGTGTATAAACTATCATAAAAAAACGACTTAATAAAAAGTGTCACAGTATGTAATCCAGCAAAAGAACTTAAATACTGCATATAAATAGTTTGTACCAAAGTATTAACAACTGGTAAAAGTCTACCCAATAATGGTAAAACAAAAACCAAACTAAAAAATAACTTTACCATTTGCTTACTCCTTTCTAATTACTAATGAGTTCCATGGATAATATGACCAACAAACTGCTTAATAAATACAAGAACCATAAATACAATTGAAATTAACACTGGTCAATTTGTAAGTGTTCCACCATCACCAGTAGTAAATACTCAACCAAAAATATAAGTAAAAGCATTTAATAATTGTTGTCCTACACCACCTATCATGGTTAATAATGCTGATAGTCCAGCGGGCATATTAATCACCCCCTTTCTCTAATTCTTTTTGTTGTTTTTCCATTTCTAATTTACGTTTCTTCTTTTCAAAATCTTTACGACAAAAAATACAATCAGGCTCACTATCATTCTCCTTTACATGTTTTCTATGTTTATATTTTTCTATACCTTCACGTATTCAATTTCTACAAAATCAAAGAATTAAACAAAAACCACCAATATATAACACATATTTTATAATTTCTTTCATATCCATTATTTATCACTTCCTTTTTTTCTTTTTTTTTAAAAATCAATTAAACTAAATAACTCATAAAAAATTACTAAAACAAAAAGTAAAATATTAATGCCTAAATCTAAACCAATAAAAAAATCAAAATTACCATTTATAATATTATGTATTTCAGCAACAGTTCAAACCATAGAAAAAAACCAACAATAAAACAAAAAAACATGAAATTTAGGAGTGTCATACCACTTTTTTTTAATTTCTTTATTTTCCATTATTAAACACCACCTAATGTATAAGCATAAGAATAATCCCAATTTAAACTTGCTCTATCTAAATTAATCTCCGACATATTATCATCATTTAAATCAACATCAACCATACTGTCATTTGTACTTTGATAATCACTAACACTAGCATTAATTAATTTTGCTCTTTCATCTGTAAATATTTCTTGTAATTCACTGTTATTATGTGTACTTCCCAATGGCAATAATAAAGTATTAATAATCTCACTTGCACCGGCAATAATCGTAGGAATAGCAAAATAATTATTAAAATTATTATTAATACCCATAGCAACACCACTACTAATCAAACATCCACCAGTACCCATATTTGCTATCTTTCTTATATTTTGAAATCTATTAGGGATTAACTCAGTTAAACCACTAATAACATTTGCTATACCAAAACTATTTAAAGATATATAAGTATCTCAATCTACAAAAGGAACATCAATTATCGGTTTAACAGTTGTAAATGGTGGATACGTTGTTTTAGGTGGTTCAGTAGGACATGGTGGTCAAAAACAAGGTTCATCTCTTAATAAAGAAACTAACTTATCTACATACTGAACAAACTTAGCATAATTTATTAAACCAATTGTTCCTAAACCTAAAAATATCTTTTTATAACTATTAATAACTTTATTTCTAGTAGTTAGTCTTTGATTAATATTCCATATATCAATTCCTAACTTTTTACTAAATAACAAAGAATTAATAGAACCTAATACTGGGTCTTTTAAATATTGACCATAATAAGCACTAACTCCAACCATAGCACTTAATGGACTTAATCCAATTCTTAAAATTTTAGTTAAAGTATAATTACTAGTTTGTTCTAACTCATTAGGCATAAATAAAACTCCTTACTTTATTAATAAGGAGCTTATATATGAATTATAATCTAATCCATTAGGGGCTTAAAATGAAAAATATATAATCCATATATAAGCCCCTTATTTAATTTTTATTTTATACATTATTTTCATTCAGTAATATCTACAATAGTACCGGATAAATCCAAAACTAAATTATAATAATTACCAACTTTTAAATTTAATTTATGTAAATATTTTGAAAAATCATTAACAACTGTTGGATTATACCATTTGTCTCTTACTTTACCAGTAGGTATATTTGTTTGTTTATTAATTTCCAAAAAAGTTAAAACATCAAAATTTAAAAACTTACCTTGATTATTTTTATCGGGTATCATTTTATCTTTTTCAATATTAACTAATTGAGTTTTAAACATAAAAATTGCCAATCCTTTCTATAAATTTTAATAAAAAAAATAATAGATTGAATTGGCAAACAATTAAGTAATTAAATTAAAAATATTATAAATACAAAATTAATTTAATAAATAAAAAGTTTTTAATATTAATATTTAACTATTCCTCGCATGGAACTGTTACCAATTCAAATAAGTAAAATATTATTTAAAAACTAATCTAAAACAATATAAACTTATAAATTAATAATATCAAATATTATAAAAAAATCAATAAATATAAAAATGAAAAAGTAAGTAATATTTTATTCCATGCGAGTAAAATAAACATTACTTACTATAATAAAAGTATAACAAAAACAAAATAAAATACAAATATAGTATATATATTACTTGAAAAAATTTAAAATTAATGTAGAATACGATTTTTTAAAAATATTTTTTCAATTTTAGTTTTATCAAAAACTTTATAAAGAAAATCTAAAACTTCATTTTTATTAAATTTATTTTTTAATCAATACCTAAATCTTAAACTATCTAAACTTATATAATAGTTAAAATCTTTAAAATAATCACTAGTAACAACATAATCATAACTTCCGCCAATTAATTGAGTATTACCTTGTTCATTTGGTTTAGTTTTAAATAAATAAAATTCTTTTGCTTTTTCACATGCTTGTACTAATTTTTGTAAACTTAACATTTTAGTACCACGAACTACAAGCGGATTTTTACAATTTCTACTAAAAGAATATGCTTGAATACCAACATCTTTTTGATTTAAAGATTTAATATTTTCTTGTACTTTTGTTACATATTTACTCAAATATTTAACCACAAATTCATTTGTACCTTTATGTACAACTTTTAAATCAATACCTTTATTATTACCAACATGTGGTCATCATTTAGTTATCATACTATAAGGTATTTTACGATTAAATAATATATGAAAATGTACGGCTCCTCGTTTTTGATATTCATAAACATAAAAATATCTTAATTCACCTAAATGTTTAGAACGTTTAGGGTCATTTCATCAACGTTTTAAACGTTTAAAAAATAATTGTAAATCATGTTTTGCTTTTCTAATATCAGTTTCATTTTTATGATAAGTTAAAGTTAAAAAACTTAAAATTCTTGCATTATAAAAATTATGTAATGCTTTTTGAACTAATTTACATTTAGTACGAACGTTATTATTTCTTAACTTAGTAATATTACCAATATTCTTTATACCTAATTTATTTCTTTCATTTTTTAACATATCAATAGGTAAAACAACATTTTTAACATAACAAGCATAAAAAATTTTTTTAACATAAAAATTATATGAAATATTCATTTATAAACATTCCTCGCATGAAATTTTTATAAAAATAAAATTGAATGATTTATAAATAAATATAAATCTTTATATATCTTATCATAGAAAATAAAAAAAGTATCAAACTTTACACTTGCGGTGAAAAATGATACTTAACCAAGTATATAGGGGCTTTGCCCCTCGTTGCTTCGCAACTCACCCCAGTGGCGTAAACGCCACAGCCAACCAGAACCTTGGTTGGTTGGCTTCGACCAATAATATAGGTTTACTCTATTTTAACATCTTTCTTATTTTTCTTAGAATATTTATTTCTATAATAACAAGTACGGCATACAGTATTTTGAGTTTCTTTCTTTTCAGTTTGTAATATATTATCCAACTTATCTAATCCTACTGCTCTAATATCATCAACAGTAAAATCTAATGCTTGTGATTGTTCATAGTCTTTAACAGTACTTAATTCACTCTTTAAAGAATGAATATAATTTAAAGCACGACTATTATATCTTTGTAAATAAGACCTAGGAAATCATAAACTAAAAGTCATAGTTTCACCACTATAACTAGGTGGTAATCCACCACGTTTAATTATTCGCTTTGTTTGTCTTTTAGATAATACAACTTTATTATAATCATCAACATTAGTATAAATATTTAGTTTAAACTTAACTAAAAATAACAAAATACGCATTCTTTTAACTTGCACAATATATTCCACTTTTTCACGTGCTTGTTTTGGTATTCTATCGGGGTGTTGTTCAATCATATACATAATTCCATTAAAATTATGACCTATTAATTTACAAAACATTCCTAAACTTTCTTGTGTTTCTTTAAATTCGGGCGACAAATCATTACTATTAATTTTCAAACCTAACTCATCTAAAACAACCATATCACACTCTTTAAAAGCATAATTACTATTTAATTGATTAAATTTAAAAACATCATCATAAGAACAGCGATAACTATATTCATTACGAACTTTAATAGGAATAGGACTTACTACCCTACCCTTATGTTTTTGTGCTAAACAACAAGCAAGAGCAGATTTACCAGTACGTGGTGGTGCTGAAATAATATAACTACCTACACGTTGTAATATCTTTATATTTTTTCTAGTTATTAAAAATGGATAAAGTATTATTAATAATATAACTCCTAAAAGTAAATAACCATATCAAGGCATTATTTAACCACCTTACTTTTATTTTTAAACTTATTTTTAATTCAAAAACAAAAATCTACAAAATATGAACTTAAAATAAAAGGAAAAATAAAATTTTTGAACCAAAACTAGCATTTTCAAAAAATAACTTTAATTTATCTACATCAAAATCAAAAAATAACGCAGTAAACGATGATATTAAAAAACAAAAAATAACTCCACTACAAATTTCAAATAAATCTTTCTTTTTCATAATAAACTCCTAACCAACTAAAAATCCAACTGCTTTTAAAAATACTCATAAAGTTAAAACTTGTTCTAAACCACTAGTAAAATCAACATTTAAAACAGAACTAATAGTATCATCAAAAATACGCCTCAATAATCCATCAAGTTTAGTAAAAAATTCTCTTAATGGTTCAACTGGTAAAACTTTACCAACAACACCATAAAGTACTCATCTAAAAGCATTACGCAAATGACCAAAAACATCATATCAACTAACACGCTCATACTCAGGGTTAAAAGGACTATTTGGCGGAACTGGTGTTACTTTCTCACTTGAAAAAATATTAATTTGACCAAATGAAACCTCTGGTGGAATAGTTAAATTTGTAGTTCCATGAATATCAAAAAATACAGTTAAATGTCTTAAATTTGGAACACGAACCGGCATAGTAACAAAATTATACAAATCTTGCATATAAACATCATTACCAATCTTTCCTTTAAAAACATATTTTGTATCACCAACATAATCTAAAAAACTAAAAGAAAAATCACCAGTAAATGTAGAAAAAGCCTCATAATTAAAATAAAACATAAAACCTTGAATATAAAAACTTAAAGGTTTATCAATTTCAAAATTTAATTCAAAACGTAAATTTAAAGGTTTAACTCAATGATTTACATTATGAATAAGAAGTCGATTTTTTTTACCATATTGAATAAAATTATGATTGAACATAATACGGGAAATATCATCTAACTGATATCTCCTAAAAGAATAAACACCAGTTCCAGTATTAAGTGTTGTCTTTTTAACACCTACAACATCACTTTGATATTCAAAATCCAAATCATTATCTACACCACCTATAATTTCACCACTAACTAATTTTAAATCCGGTTGGTCAATGTCAAAATAAGCAGAATTTCATGGAATAGTTGCTCAATCATTAAAATCATTATACTTAACGTGTTTAATCATTTCTTTTTTAATATCATAATTAACAACATTAGGGTCATTTGAAACAATTAAAGAAGTTGGTGCTTGAACAGAAGTATTTACAACAAAAAACAATTTAGCAAATTTAAATCACATAATTATTTACCAAACAAACATTTTAAAATTCACCATGAACCATAAAACAAAACAAATCCAATAAAAAACTGTGTTCCATAAACTACTAAATTTCATAAAATAGTAGTAAAATCATCAACTGGATTACCTATAAACATAGTTCAATAATCAACTATACATTGATGTATTTTATTGTAAATTTCTAAAACACTCATACTTAACACCTACCCAAACAATGACCTAAAAACAAATTTAATAACACGATAAATAAAATTAAAAATACACCTAATACCAATCAAAAAGTCAAATTAAACAAAATATAAACTTCATCAGTAATATTAGTTTGATTTAAAAATATACCAATATCATTACTAGAAAATATAAAAATAAAATGCAATATACTAATAACAAAATTAGACATAATTAATCACCAATACCAAAGTCACGAGTTGAACTACCAGTAAACTTATTACCGCCAGCACCACCTTTAAACTTACCTTGTTGTTTATTTCTTGTTTTTACTTTTTCAACGCGTCTTTGATAACTCTTAGCAATTTGTTGACCAGTACCAACACCCAAAGAAACAGAACTTTTACCAATGAACTTAACAGCATATCCTAAACCTAATGTTGGTAACATTAATTCGGGTAAAATAACCCTAAATGCAAATCTAAGCAAAATCAAAAATATCATTAACGTACCTAAATTAAAACCTAAATCACCAAGTGGAAAACTAAAAAACTTCATAAAAATTGAAGCAAATAATTGCATAACAGTTGTAATAAAAGGTATAAACATAATTTCACATCCTAATGTCTTGTAAATCTAAATAATCCTAAAATTAAATAAAATACAAAACTAACATTTATTAAAGCAAGAATAGGCAAAGGTAAAGTGTATAAACTATCATAAAAAAACGACTTAATAAAAAGTGTCACAGTATGTAATCCAGCAAAAGAACTTAAATACTGCATATAAATAGTTTGTACCAAAGTATTAACAACTGGTAAAAGTCTACCCAATAATGGTAAAACAAAAACCAAACTAAAAAATAACTTTACCATTTGCTTACTCCTTTCTAATTACTAATGAGTTCCATGGATAATATGACCAACAAACTGCTTAATAAATACAAGAACCATAAATACAATTGAAATTAACACTGGTCAATTTGTAAGTGTTCCACCATCACCAGTAGTAAATACTCAACCAAAAATATAAGTAAAAGCATTTAATAATTGTTGTCCTACACCACCTATCATGGTTAATAATGCTGATAGTCCAGCGGGCATATTAATCACCCCCTTTCTCTAATTCTTTTTGTTGTTTTTCCATTTCTAATTTACGTTTCTTCTTTTCAAAATCTTTACGACAAAAAATACAATCAGGCTCACTATCATTCTCCTTTACATGTTTTCTATGTTTATATTTTTCTATACCTTCACGTATTCAATTTCTACAAAATCAAAGAATTAAACAAAAACCACCAATATATAACACATATTTTATAATTTCTTTCATATCCATTATTTATCACTTCCTTTTTTTCTTTTTTTTTAAAAATCAATTAAACTAAATAACTCATAAAAAATTACTAAAACAAAAAGTAAAATATTAATGCCTAAATCTAAACCAATAAAAAAATCAAAATTACCATTTATAATATTATGTATTTCAGCAACAGTTCAAACCATAGAAAAAAACCAACAATAAAACAAAAAAACATGAAATTTAGGAGTGTCATACCACTTTTTTTTAATTTCTTTATTTTCCATTATTAAACACCACCTAATGTATAAGCATAAGAATAATCCCAATTTAAACTTGCTCTATCTAAATTAATCTCCGACATATTATCATCATTTAAATCAACATCAACCATACTGTCATTTGTACTTTGATAATCACTAACACTAGCATTAATTAATTTTGCTCTTTCATCTGTAAATATTTCTTGTAATTCACTGTTATTATGTGTACTTCCCAATGGCAATAATAAAGTATTAATAATCTCACTTGCACCGGCAATAATCGTAGGAATAGCAAAATAATTATTAAAATTATTATTAATACCCATAGCAACACCACTACTAATCAAACATCCACCAGTACCCATATTTGCTATCTTTCTTATATTTTGAAATCTATTAGGGATTAACTCAGTTAAACCACTAATAACATTTGCTATACCAAAACTATTTAAAGATATATAAGTATCTCAATCTACAAAAGGAACATCAATTATCGGTTTAACAGTTG
Source organism: Spiroplasma endosymbiont of Andrena trimmerana (assembly GCF_964019575.1). Taxonomy (NCBI): domain Bacteria; kingdom Bacillati; phylum Mycoplasmatota; class Mollicutes; order Entomoplasmatales; family Spiroplasmataceae; genus Spiroplasma; species Spiroplasma endosymbiont of Andrena trimmerana. The sequence continues at coordinate 1,386,492 of NZ_OZ026455.1, read as the reverse complement.
TAAATGGTGGATACGTTGTTTTAGGTGGTTCAGTAGGACATGGTGGTCAAAAACAAGGTTCATCTCTTAATAAAGAAACTAACTTATCTACATACTGAACAAACTTAGCATAATTTATTAAACCAATTGTTCCTAAACCTAAAAATATCTTTTTATAACTATTAATAACTTTATTTCTAGTAGTTAGTCTTTGATTAATATTCCATATATCAATTCCTAACTTTTTACTAAATAACAAAGAATTAATAGAACCTAATACTGGGTCTTTTAAATATTGACCATAATAAGCACTAACTCCAACCATAGCACTTAATGGACTTAATCCAATTCTTAAAATTTTAGTTAAAGTATAATTACTAGTTTGTTCTAACTCATTAGGCATAAATAAAACTCCTTACTTTATTAATAAGGAGCTTATATATGAATTATAATCTAATCCATTAGGGGCTTAAAATGAAAAATATATAATCCATATATAAGCCCCTTATTTAATTTTTATTTTATACATTATTTTCATTCAGTAATATCTACAATAGTACCGGATAAATCCAAAACTAAATTATAATAATTACCAACTTTTAAATTTAATTTATGTAAATATTTTGAAAAATCATTAACAACTGTTGGATTATACCATTTGTCTCTTACTTTACCAGTAGGTATATTTGTTTGTTTATTAATTTCCAAAAAAGTTAAAACATCAAAATTTAAAAACTTACCTTGATTATTTTTATCGGGTATCATTTTATCTTTTTCAATATTAACTAATTGAGTTTTAAACATAAAAATTGCCAATCCTTTCTATAAATTTTAATAAAAAAAATAATAGATTGAATTGGCAAACAATTAAGTAATTAAATTAAAAATATTATAAATACAAAATTAATTTAATAAATAAAAAGTTTTTAATATTAATATTTAACTATTCCTCGCATGGAACTGTTACCAATTCAAATAAGTAAAATATTATTTAAAAACTAATCTAAAACAATATAAACTTATAAATTAATAATATCAAATATTATAAAAAAATCAATAAATATAAAAATGAAAAAGTAAGTAATATTTTATTCCATGCGAGTAAAATAAACATTACTTACTATAATAAAAGTATAACAAAAACAAAATAAAATACAAATATAGTATATATATTACTTGAAAAAATTTAAAATTAATGTAGAATACGATTTTTTAAAAATATTTTTTCAATTTTAGTTTTATCAAAAACTTTATAAAGAAAATCTAAAACTTCATTTTTATTAAATTTATTTTTTAATCAATACCTAAATCTTAAACTATCTAAACTTATATAATAGTTAAAATCTTTAAAATAATCACTAGTAACAACATAATCATAACTTCCGCCAATTAATTGAGTATTACCTTGTTCATTTGGTTTAGTTTTAAATAAATAAAATTCTTTTGCTTTTTCACATGCTTGTACTAATTTTTGTAAACTTAACATTTTAGTACCACGAACTACAAGCGGATTTTTACAATTTCTACTAAAAGAATATGCTTGAATACCAACATCTTTTTGATTTAAAGATTTAATATTTTCTTGTACTTTTGTTACATATTTACTCAAATATTTAACCACAAATTCATTTGTACCTTTATGTACAACTTTTAAATCAATACCTTTATTATTACCAACATGTGGTCATCATTTAGTTATCATACTATAAGGTATTTTACGATTAAATAATATATGAAAATGTACGGCTCCTCGTTTTTGATATTCATAAACATAAAAATATCTTAATTCACCTAAATGTTTAGAACGTTTAGGGTCATTTCATCAACGTTTTAAACGTTTAAAAAATAATTGTAAATCATGTTTTGCTTTTCTAATATCAGTTTCATTTTTATGATAAGTTAAAGTTAAAAAACTTAAAATTCTTGCATTATAAAAATTATGTAATGCTTTTTGAACTAATTTACATTTAGTACGAACGTTATTATTTCTTAACTTAGTAATATTACCAATATTCTTTATACCTAATTTATTTCTTTCATTTTTTAACATATCAATAGGTAAAACAACATTTTTAACATAACAAGCATAAAAAATTTTTTTAACATAAAAATTATATGAAATATTCATTTATAAACATTCCTCGCATGAAATTTTTATAAAAATAAAATTGAATGATTTATAAATAAATATAAATCTTTATATATCTTATCATAGAAAATAAAAAAAGTATCAAACTTTACACTTGCGGTGAAAAATGATACTTAACTAAAAATAATAATATCAGAAATTAAAACTAAAGCTAAATTAAATATTGATGTTATAATAATAAAGTTGGTTTTGCTAATTCTTGTCAAACCAATGCGTCAATAAACTACGCTTTGTTTTAAATCTAATAAAATAGCTAAAAAAGTTTGAATTGAAAAGGAAGCAGTTTGTGTCAATCAAATAATCATCAAAATAAATCGTCCAATGTTTTTACCAGCAGGTGATGATAATATTTGATTATTTCCACCAATTGATGCACCAATAAAAATCAATGGTGAAACGAAAACTGAAAAAATAATAATTGAACGATTACGTTTTAAATAACTTCAAAATAAATTAAGAAGAGATCAATCGTTATTTTTGTTTTTTAAGGTGTTTTTTCAAGACTTAGCTCATTTTTCATTATTTTCCCCTCCTAATCTTTTTAATAACGCTTCGCTATCATACATACCTATTTTATATTCTTTAAATTTAGTTTTAACATATTCTTCAATACTTCCATATTCTTTAACAACAGTTTTAACATCATTTATACTAATAATTGAACCTTCAAACATGAAGATAATTTGTTGACAAAAACGTTCAATTTCTTGCATATTATGTGAAACAATTAATACTGAAAGATTAGGTTTAATAAAAACTTCTTTTTCTAGTAATTCATAAATTCGCTCACGTACCTCTAAATCTAATCCCGTAGCTAATTCATCTAAAATTAATAAATCTGATTCAACAATTAATGCTAATAAAATATTTATTTTTTGTTGTTGACCACCCGATAAAGTAATAATAGGTTTATTAATAAATGCTTCGGCGTCCAAATAGTACAATAACTTTTGAATGTCTTCAACAGACTTATTTAAACGATAAGCTCTCATATAATATTGGGCCATATCTCAACCAGTTAAACCACGAGGAAATTTAGTTTCTTGTAATTGCATGCCTATTTTTAAATCAGATTTAATATTAATAGTACCTATTGTTGGTTTACGAAGTTGGGAAATCATTTCACATAATGTTGTTTTTCCAGTACCATTGGGGCCAACAATACCAATTTTGGCACCAAGAGCAATATTCAGACTAACATTTTTAATGACTTCATTACTATCATAGTTTTTACTGACATTAATGATTTCAACATTATTTTTTTTATCTGCTAAATTGTAAAGGTAAGTGCAACTAAATTATTTTTCTATCCAAATATTCGATTGGTGAAAGATAATTTAGTATTTTTCTCGGTTTTTGATTTAAAGACAATATAAATTTATGAACTTCATTTTTATTAGTTTTTGAAAAAATAAATTTTTTAGGAAATTTTTCTCTAATTAAACCATTAGTATTTTCATTAGTACCTCTTTGTCAAGGTGAATATGGATTGGCAAAATAAATTTTTACATCTAAATTTTTTTCAAGTTGTTGTCAATTTGAAAATTCTTTGCCACGATCAAAAGTAATAGTTTTAACAATGTTTTTAGGAAGAATTGATAAATAATAACTGACATTTTTATTAATAACTTTAGTAGTTCTGTTTTTAACTAATATTGCTAAAGTAAATCGTGATACTCTTTCAACTAAAGTTATTAAACATGATTTGCTTTTACCTCGTGATGATACTATAGTATCTCCTTCTCAATGACCAAGTGTTATACGATCATTAACATTTATATCTCGTTCTTTAATTGATTTACCATTAAACTTGCCACGATTTTCTTTAGATTTTCGTTTTTTACCTTTTCTTCTTAAATTTTTACTAGTAACTTTATCAAGCATTCCAAAATAAATTCAAGTATAAATTGTTTTAAAACTAATAACTCATTCTTTATGAAAATTTTTAATTCTGCCATAAATTTGTTCAGGTGATCAACCTAATAGTAATTTTTGTTGTACATATTTTACTAAATTCTTATTTTTAAACTTATGAAAACTAATATGTGATTGTTTTCGATTTTCAGCTTTATTTTGTGCAATTAATGAAAAATAATGATTATTATCTTTATTTCTATTAATTTCTCGAATAATAGTACTAATACTTCGATTAAGATTTTTAGCTATTTCACTAATTTTAAATTTAAATTTCAATTGATTCTCAATATAAATTCTTTCATCTATGCCAAGATGTTTATAACTCATATAAAAACTCCTTACTTTTTTCTAAACTAAATTTAGCATTATGAAATTTTTATATGAGAATTTTTTGCAATTTTATTTACTTGCACTTACAAGTATAACTCAGCATCTTTAATCATAATTACTTCCTTCCTATAACTTTATAATTTTATCATAATTACTACATAAATATTACTTGTTTTTTAAGATATAAAAATTAAAATATTATATAATATAATGTAAACTTTATTAGGTTTTTACTCATTATTTTCATAAAAAGTAAATGAGTTTTTATTTTTAAAAAAGGAGAAAATTATGAAAAAAAATGTACAAAAAAAAGAAATAAAAAAATTAAAAAAAGAGAAAAAAGAATTAGAAAAAAGTTTGAATCCATTTAACAAAAATTTTAGTCTTAATAATAAAGAAAAGGTATTAAAAGAAATTGCTTTAATCAATGAAAAAATTATTAACTTAAAACAAAAATTATTAGTAGATTATGAAGAAGATTTAGATGAAATTGAAAATGGAAATCTAGAATTTAATTTTAATATCCAACAGTTAAATAATGAAGATCAATATTTAAAAGATAGTACTTTTCTAATAACTAATGATGATATAAATAGTATAAATTCAGAAGAATTAATTAATATGCAATATGGTAAAAAATGTTGTCCACCATGCACAATTTTCTAATTTTAAACATTTTTATATAAAAGTTTAAATAATTATTAATAACAACACTTTTATTATTTATAATTTAATTTTTGAATTATAAAATTAAAATAATATATAATATAAAAACAAACTTGATCAAAGTTTTAACCCATTACTTTATTTTAAAAGTAAAGGGTTTTTTATTTTTTAAAAGAGGAGACATTAAAAAATGGATATTAATGACTTAGAAAGAGAAGTTAACTTTATAGCAGATAACTATCATATTATTAATCTTTATTTACATTTTCCAATTGAAACTTATAGTAAAGATTACAATGATATTTTTGACTTTTGAGAAAATAATAAAAAAAATACTCAAAATCATTATCAATTTTTAAATAAAAAAATAAAAACTTTAGAATCTTTAAAAAAATTAGAAAATAATTTTATAAATTCAATAAATAACCTATCAAAAAAATTAAATAATAAAATAATAAATAAAATAATAAAAGTACTTACTATTGGATTATTTAATTGAAATAAAAAAATAAAAACAAAAATAACTATTTTAACAAAAATCAAAGAAATTAAACAACAAAATTTAGTAAAAATAAATGAACTAATATTACGAATTAACAAAAAAAATATAATTAATAATGTAAATTCAGAAATTAATTTTTCTGTAACAAATAAAAGCAAATCAAATTTATCACAAATATAAAAAAAGTAAATACTTGTTTTTAGTATTTACTTTTTTTAAAGTTATAGTTATTAATAATTTAATTAGATTTTAACCTTCATCAATAATACTTGAAGTTGGTTTAATATTATTAATAGGTGAGTGAATTTTTGATTTATGTTTATTAAAAATAAAATCATATACTTCAGAATAAAATTCAACTGAAACAATATTTAATTTTTTCTTTACTTCTTCTGGAATATCTTCTAAGTCTTTTATATTAGCTTTTGGAATTAAAATTGTTTTTAGTCCACTACGATGAGCAGAAATTGATTTTTCTTTTAATCCACCAATTGGTAATACATGACCACGAAGTGTAATTTCACCTGTCATACCAATATCTTTTGATACAGGTCTACTTGTCAGAGCAGAAATAATTGCAGTTGTTAAAGTAATACCAGCACTTGGACCATCCTTTGGCACTGCTCCTTCAGGAACATGAATATGAATACCATGTTCTGCAAAGAAAGTATCAGGAATATTGAAAGTAATAGCATTTGCTTTAATATAATCTAAAGCAATAGTAGCAGATTCTTTCATGACCTCACCTAATTTACCAGTTAATACTAAATTACCTTTTCCTTTAAAGTAGTTTACTTCAATTGGTAAGATATCACCACCATATTGAGTATAAGCAAGACCAGTTACCACTCCAATTTGTGATTCATTTTCTTTTTTAGTATAATCGAAAATTTGTTTTCCTAAATAATCTTTAACATTATCAGCAACAATTTCTTCAGTACTAATTTTTTTATTTAAAAGTTTAACAATAAATTTACGAGCAATTTTATTTAATAATCTTTCTAACTGTCGAACACCTGATTCTCTTGTATAATATTTAATTATTTCTTCAATTGAATTTGGTTTAAATTTTAACATTTTATTATTTAAACCAGTAATTTCAATAACACGAGGAATTAAATATTTTTTTGCAATTTCAAGTTTTTCTAATTCTGTATATGAAGAAAGTTCAATAATTTCCATTCGATCTTTTAATGGTTCAGGGATACCTTCCATATAATTAGCTGTTGCTAGAAACATAACTTGTGATAAATCATAATTTTCTTCAATATAATGATCTGAAAAATTAGCATTTTGTTCAGGATCTAATACTTCTAACATAGCACTAGCTGGATCACCACGATAATCAGATGACATTTTATCAATTTCATCTAATAAAAATAATGGATTAATAACTTTAGCATGTTTCATACCTTGGATAATTCTTCCTGGCATCGCACCAATATAAGTTTTACGATGACCACGAATTTCAGATTCATCTTTAACTCCACCAAGTGAAACTTTAACGAAAGTACGCCCCATCGCTTCAGCAATTGATTTAGCTAAAGAAGTCTTACCAACACCAGGAGGGCCAACTAAACAAATAATTTGTCCTGGCATTGCCTTAGCCATTTTTTTAACAGCAAGATATTCAATAATTCTTTCTTTAACTTTTTCTAAACCATAGTGATATTTATCAAGAATTTTTTTTGCATTAATTAAATCAAATTTTTCTTCACTTTTTTGAAATCAAGGTAAAGTCATCATTCAATCAATGTATGTACGAATTATATTTGATTCACTTGAAGCTTGCGGCATATCTTCATAACGACTAATTTCTTCTTTAACACGCGTTTTGATTGCTTCAGGAAACTCTTCTGTTTCTAAGCGTTCTAAATAACATTTCATTTCATTAGACTTACCATCAATTTCGCCTAATTCTTCTTTAATAGCACGCAATCTTTCTCGTAAATAATATTCACGTTGTTGTTCATCAATACGATCTTTAATTTTAGCTGTTAAATCCTTTTCAATGGCACCAACTTGTTTTTGACCACCAACATCTTTCAATAATAAATCTAAACGTTTATTAATATCAGTTTCTTGTAAAATTTCTTGGCGTTTATTGATAGTTAAAAATGGTAAAAATTGAGCCATTTTATCAATAATTTCACTAGCTTTCATTCCATCGGTGATTTGACTAATTACACCTTGTGGAATTGAACCATGAACATCTAAAATCTGTTGTAAATTATTTACAATTCTTTGAATCAACTCTTCTTCTAATGATTTTGAAACATTAGGACTAACTAAAGTTTCAGCATCTCCTGTATAAAATTTATCATCATAAAACTTAGAAACTTTAACTCTTTGTTGTCCATAAAAAGATACGGTAAGTGTACCATCATTATGACTTTTTTGAATTTGCACTTTACACAAAGTACCATGATTGTAGACTTCACTTAATTGCGGATTATCTACTTTCGGATCCTTTTGCGAAACTAAAATAATTTCTGAATTAAACTTAGCTACCGATTCATTAATTGCCGCTACTGATTTATGTCTGCCAACTTCTAGTTCTATTTCAACTGTTGGGAAAACAAAACTTCCTCTTGTTACTAGTACTGGAATATTAGTAATATTTTTTATCTTCATTGTCTCACCTCAAATAATGTATTAACTGGATTATAATATAAAACATTAGCACTTGCAATAGTTAATTGCTAAAATATCTAATTTTTGATTTATACTATACTATTACAGCAGCACTTATTAATTCATATTTAATTTATACTAGTAGTATTTTATTAAATTTATTTTTTTTGATAATTTTTACTTTTTGAAAAAAATAAACGATAAAATAACCTAATTATTAAATTGGTAATTAGGTTATATAATAATTATCAAATTAAATTAAGCACTTGTTGTTTGCTTTTGGTTTTTACCGTTACTTTCTCATAATAAATCAAAGGCTTTATTACGTTTTAGGGTAGTAGTAACTAAACTTAAATCTTTAATATTTGCTTTAACTTCTTCAATACTTATTTTAAATTGGTCGGCAAATGTTGTTAATTGTTTTTGAACTTCTTCTTCGGTAATTTCTATTTTTTCTTGTTTAATAATTTCTTCAATAACTAAAAAATTCTGAAGTTGCATAATTGCATCCTTTTTTATTTCATTAATAATTTCTTCATGAGATAAACCAGTTGCTGCCATATAGTTTTCAATTGTAAAGTTTTGATTAGCTAATTGTTTTTTAAATTCATTTTCTAAACGTTCAGTTTCATTTTTAACAGCAAAATTTGGAATTATTATTTTTGAATCTTTAACAATTTTAGCAATAAGTTCTTCCATAAATTGTTCCTTAATTGTCATTGTTTTTTGTACTTCAATTTGTTTTTTAATATTTTCTAATAATTGTTCAGTAGTAGTAAGATCTGGAATGTTAACATCTTTTACTAATTCTTCTAAATCTTCATTAATAACTTTTGTTTTTATTTCGTTTAATTCAATTTCAAATTGTACTAATCGACCTTTTAAATTTGGAACATGATAATCTTCTGGGAAAGTTACTTCAATAGTTTTTTTAGATTTAGGTTCCATACCGATCATTCCTTCTTCAAAACCAGGAATAAATTTACCAGAACCAATTTCTAATTCCATGTTTTTAGCTTCACCGCCAGGGAATTTTTTACCGTCTAAAAAACCAGTGAAATTAAAAACTGCAGTATCATCTTTTTCTAATTTTCCTTTTTCTTTTGGATTAAAAATAGCAAAACGATCTTGTAATAGTTTAATTTGAGTATCAATTTCTTCTTGATTAACAGTTGCTACAGGTTTTACTATATCAATACCACGATATTTACCAATAGTAATTTCTGCTGGTAAATCAAATACAAACATTATTTCACACTCTTTAATAGTAGATTTTTCCACATTAACTTCGGGTTGATTAGTAGGCATTAAGTTAGGTTTTTGTTTTAAGGCAAAATCATAAGCAATAGTAATAACTGCTTTAGTTGCTGTTTGTAAAGTTTGTTCTTCAGTTACATGTTTTTTAGCCATTTTAGTAGGAACTTTTCCTTTACGAAATCCAGGAATTTCTACTTGTGCAATCAATTTATTTTCAGCTTTTGCCAATTGATCTTTTCAAGTTTTAGCATCAATGGTAACATGTCATTTTCCAAGACCATTTTTTTCATCTTTTATAATATTTAATGTCATTTTTCAAATCTCTCCTTATGTAATTTGTTGTTGAATCATAATACTTAAGTATTTTTTTATTAAAGTAGTAGTAGTTTTAAATTTTTTAGCACTTTCTACCAATTTTACACTAATAAACTGGAAACTACAAGCACGAATATACAAAGCAGCTGCTAATACTGCTGCTTGATTTTTATTAGGTAATGTTGGAAACAAATTCTCAAAATAACTATCCAATAAAAATAAGCAAATACCATAAATACCTGGATTATCAATATGAACTTCATCTTCAAATATTTTTGTAATTTTTAAATAAACGAGTGATTCTTGTCATTGTGTTATTTTTTTTGGATTAATTTTAAATGTATCATGACCTTTTATTACTTCTATTTCTTCATCAATACCTTGATTATTTAATATAAATAATAGTTGTGTTTTATTTATATTATTTATATTTTTATTTGTAAGATAAATCTTAATTGTTGGCAAAATTAACCTAGCATTATGACTTTGTAAATAATAAAATGCCACCGGATGAAGATCTTCATCAAATGGATTCATTAATACACGACTTATTCTCTCTAAATTTCACTCATGACTTTCATTTTTACTATTTAATCTAATATGAGTAGTAATATTATGATGTAACTCTTGTAATGTAATTTCATGATGAATAGGAATATAAGGCATCTCTAATTCATGTTTGACCAACTTCATTGCTTGATCTCATTTATTTTCACTAATGAGGTGGTTAATTTTACCAATAATGTCTTGATAATAATTGTCATGATTTATCATTATTTAGTTAAACCTTCTTAGTATTTTAAAATTTAATGGCGCCCACGAGAAGATTCGAACTTCTGACCCCCGCCTTAGAAGGGCGGTGCTCTATCCACTGAGCTACGTGGGCATAACATTTACCATAAGTAATCTTAACTTGTTTGATTAAAAAATGCAATTATTAATTGGTTACTTTTCAATAAAAAAATAATATTATTATATTTAATATTATTTTGATATTTCATTATGTACTTTTAAACAATAATTTTTTTTAAAAAAATAAAATATTTTCATTTTTTTATATTATAATAATTTTTGTAATTTAATAATTGTTCATTCCTAATATAGAAATTATTTCTATATTAGGATTTTTATTAAATTAAATATTGAAAAAGAAAAGGAAGAAAAATATTATGTCTAGTGAAATAAGTACAAAAAGAAAAATAATTGCTGGTGTCACAATAACTACAGGAACATTAACAACAACCGCAGGAATAACAGCAGCTTGTGTTGCTGCAGCACCTATGACTGGTGGTGCTTCATTATTACCAGCTGCTATTGGTGGAATTGCTGTTGGTACAACTTTAATAGCTAGTGGAATGGCTACTACTACAAATTTTGAAAGAAAAGAATCAAGAATTAACAAATTTTTAAGAATAAATCCTACTATCCCCACAGTAAGAGTATCAAAAGAAAATGTTAATCCTAATGACATTAAAGAATCACGATTTAACGAATTTTTAAGATTAAGTGGTTTTGTTTCTACAAAAAGAGTATCAAAAGCAAATATTACTCCTGATTACATTAAAGTATCTAATGAACTAGCAAATTCATCAAAAGAACCAGTTATGAGAACCAGAAGTTTAACAGTAACTTCTGTCTAAAAAGAAAACAAATTACATATTCATTTAAAAAACATTAAATTATAATTCATAAAATGCATAATATAACAAAAATAATTAATTTATATTATAATTACTTTATAATTTAATAAATGTTCATACCTAATATAGAAATAATTTCTATATTAGGATTTTTATTAAATTAAATTTAAATGAAAAGGACAAAGATTAAAAGATATGCCTACAAAAAATCAAATATTATTTAGCAAAGCAGAACTTAAAGGGCTTACTAAAACACAAATACAATCATTTACAAACACTGTCAATAAACAAGAAATTGATAAATTTATTTTAAGTATCATTAAAGCAAATGATAATAATGGGTTACCAATTTGAAGACAATTATTGCAACTATTAAGTCCATATCAAGTTTCAACAATTAACACCAACTTAATTCCCTTATTTACAAAAAATAATTTACTGCTTTATGCTTTTTCAAAAAAACAAATTCAAGCATTTACAACAGAACAAATAAAAAATTTCAGTTATAATAAGTTTTCGCTACTAGAAAAAGGAATGAGAAAAGCATTAAAAACAATTAATAATCAATTAACAATAGAATATGATTTTTATGAATTTAAATTTCAAATTGAATCATTAACTCCAAAACAATTAGAATGATTTACTTCTAATCAAAAGGCAGCATTTACCAAAGAACAAATACAAGTTTTTACAAAAGAACAAAAAAAGCTTTTAATAAACCATCTATACAAACAAGAAATCAACAATTAAATTCAAATTTTAATGTGAATAATATAAATGCTATTTTTGAAACTGAACCATTACCTAAAACAAATAATTCAATAATACCTTCATGATAAAAAGTAATGCCTAATATTTAGGCATTACTTTTTATCATGAAGGTATTATTGAATTATTTTGTTTTTATTTTTTATAACTAAAATTTCATACTTTTTTTATATAAGAATAAGAATAAGAATTTTAATTAAGTTATAATTAAAATATGAAATTTGATTAAACATTAGAATAATGATTTAATATATTTTAATTAAAATATAGTTATTATTGTCAATTATTTAGTATTAAGAGAGGGAAAAATATATGAATCAAGATTTACAAAAACTTTTCCATGAAATGGATTTTAATGATGTTAATAATGAATTTAATCATGCTACTATTAAAAAAGTACAATATTTTCATCATAATCAACAAGTAATAATTACCATCAACTTACCTAATTTTCTAACAACTACTACTTTAAAAAGTTTTGAACAACATTTTGAAAAATTACCTGTTTCGAATATTAGTGTCGATTTTAATGTTTCCCTTACTGCTGATGAATCAACTGTATTAACATATTTTCATTATATTAAAACTCATAAATTGCAACTATTAGCTGGCATTTATTATTCTTTACCCGACTCAGCAATTAATTATAAAAATAATATTATTACCATTACCATTCATAATAGTATTGAAGAAAAATTAATAACTAATGAATTTTTACAATTTATTAACTACTTTCAACAATATGGTTTTAAAAAAATTCAATTAAAAACTAAAATAAATAAAGCAGAGCAACCATTTATTAGTTATGAAAATGAATCTAAAGCAGAAATTAGCAAAATTACTAACAATTTAAAAACTAAAATTCCTAACAATAATATAAGTAAAAATTTTAATACAACTACTTATCGCAAAAAAGCAAAAGTTAATTTAGAAATAACAGACCCAACTCATAGCATTAAAGATATCATTGGCGATGAACCCAATATTATTATTAGTGGTAAAGTTTTTAAAATTAATAAATTTTTAACTAAAACTCAAAAATGATTTTATTCATTTTGAATTACTGATTATAGTGATGCAATTACTTGCAAAGCATTTATTAATAGCGATCAACCAGATGAGAAATTTGATAATATTAAAGTTGATGATTGAATAAAAATTAATGCTAATAGTCGTTATGATAATTATAGTAAAGAACAAGTACTATGAATTGATGATTTAATTATTGATTTAAATAATAAAAATACTAACAATAATGATGATGCTAAAACTAAAAGAATTGAATTTCATACTCATACTAAAATGAGTGCTATGGATGGTATTACTTCAGCAAGTGATTATATTAATCAAGTAGCTAAATGAGGACACCAAGCAATTGGTTTTACTGATCACTTAAATGTACAAGCATACCCAGATATTGCTAATGCCGCTAAAAAACATCCAAACTTAAAAGTAATGTATGGTGTTGAAATGGATTTAATCCCCAATAATATTAGTATTACTAAAAATAATATTAATACATCATTATTAGATTTAGAATACATTGTTCTTGACTTAGAAACAACTGGTTTATCAACCAATTACCACGAAATTATTGAATTTGGTTATACAATTGTTAAAGACAATATGATTTTAAAACAAGATACAATTTTAATTAAACCAAATAATCCCGTACCTGAACATATTACTGAACTTACTAGTATTACCAATGTTATGTTAAAAGATAAACAAACATTACAACAAATATTGCCAACAATTATTGAAATAATTGGCAATAAAACAATAGTTGCTCATAATGCTAACTTTGACTTTGGTTTTTTACAAGCAGCAATGAAACAATTGGGTTTCATGCCTTTAAATAATCCTGTCATTGATACTTTGCAATTATCTAGAGCAATTCTACCACAACTAAAATATTATCGATTAGGTACTATTTGTCGTACTTATGGCATTAAATATGATGATGAAATTGCCCACCGTGCTGATTATGATGCTAATGTATTAGCACAAGTATTTTTAAAAATGTTACAACAATTAAAAACAGAATTTAATTGTATTAATTTACAAGAAATTAATAACTTAATTAATGAACAAATTAATTTTAAACTTCGTGGTGAACATATTACTATTTTTGCAAAAAATCAATTAGGATTAAAAGATTTATATCAATTAGTTTCACTATCTCATACAAAGTATTTTTATAAAACACCAAAAATCATATCAGAAGCAATTAATGAAAATAGAAAAGAATTATTAATTGGTAGTAGTTGTATAAATGGTGCTGTTTTTGAAACAGCATTAAATAAAAGTGAAGAAGAACTAATTAAAATAATGAAATGATTTGATTTTATTGAAATCCAACCACCTGCTGTTTATAAACACTTAATACAGTTAGGAAATATTACTAAAGAACAATTACATGATACTATTAAAAAAATTATTAATAATGCTCTTAAATTAAATAAATTAGTAATTGCTACTAGCGATGCCCACTATTTACATCCCCATGAAAAAATGTATCGTGATGTTATTATTAATAGTAAAGCAATTGGTGGTTTGTTACACCCATTATTTGATCGTAAAGGTAAAGTTACATCATATCCCGATCAACATTTAAGAACTACTAATCAAATGTTAACAGAATTTAACTTTTTAGATGACCCTAATTTAATTAATGATATTGTTATTAATAATCCTTTGCAATTAGCAAAACAATTTGAAATGGTTAAACCAATTAAAGATGGCTTATTTACACCAAGTATTGTTAATGTTGATACTAAATTACGTAATCTTTGTTATGAACAAGCATGAAATCGTTACGGTAATCCATTACCAACATATGTAGAAAAACGTTTAACTCGCGAATTAGATGCAATTATTACTCATGGTTTTGCTGTTGTTTATTGAATTGCACACAAATTAGTAGAAAAATCTTTACAAGATGGTTATCTTGTTGGTAGTCGTGGCTCAGTTGGTTCATCTTTAGTAGCTACTTTTGCTAACATTACTGAGGTTAACCCACTACAACCACACTATTTATGTCCACAATGTAAAACTAGTGAATTTATTAGTAATGGTTCTTATAAGTGTGGTTATGATTTACCAAAAAAAATATGTTCACAATGCAATATTGATTTAATTACTGATGGTCATGATATTCCTTTTGAAACATTCTTAGGATTTGATGGTGATAAAACACCTGATATTGATTTAAACTTTTCTGGTGAATATCAAAATAAAGCTCATGATTTTACTAAAGAAATGTTTGGTGAAGAAAATGTTTTTCGTGCTGGAACAATTTCAACAATTGCCAATAAAACAGCTTATGGTTATGTTAAAGCTTATGCAGAAAAAATTGGTCAATCAGATATGCGTGCAGCAAAACTAGAGTTACTAAGTCAAGGATGTGTTGGTATTAAAAGAACAACTGGTCAACATCCTGGTGGTATTATTGTTGTACCAAAAGAATATAATATTAACGATTTTACACCAATTAATTTTCCAGCTGATGATACTAGTTCTACATGAAAAACTACCCACTTTGATTTTAATGCTATTCATGATAATTTATTAAAATTAGATATTCTAGGTCACGTTGATCCAACAGCATTAAAAATGTTAGAAAATTTAACTGGTATTGATCCAAAAACTATTCCTAATCAAGATGAAAAAGTTTTATCATTATTTTCTAATTTAAGTGCCTTAAATATTACTAGTGATGATTTACTTGGCGAAAAAACAGGAGCAATTGGTATCCCTGAATTTGGTACTGGTTTTGTTCGTAAAATGTTAAGTGATACATTACCTACTTCATTTTCTGAATTAGTACAAATATCTGGTTTATCACATGGTACTGATGTTTGATTAAATAATGCTGATGAATTAATTTCACAACAAGGTTTAAAACTAAAAGATGTAATTGGTTGTCGTGATGATATTATGACTTATTTAGTATATCAAGGGTTACCAGCAAAAATTGCCTTTAACATTATGGAAGATGTCCGTAAAGGAAAAGGCATTAAACAAGAATATGAAAAGTTAATGCAAGAAAAGAAAGTTCCTAATTGATACATTAAATCTTGCAAAAAAATTAAATATATGTTTCCTAAAGCACACGCTACTGCTTATGTATTAATGGCATGAAGAGTAGCTTGATTTAAAGTTTATTATCCGCATGAATATTATGCTACTTATTTTACAACAAGATGTGAAATTTTTGATATTAAAACTATGTTACAAGGCATTGGTGCTATTACTAATAAATTAAAAGATATTAATAACAGATTAAGAAAAAATGATGGTCAAAAAAATACAGTTACTACTAAAGAAAAAGATTTAATCCCATTATTAGAAGTAGCATTAGAAATGAATGCTAGAAATATTAAATTTAGCAATATTAGTTTAGAACATTCTGATGCTAAACTTTTTCAAGTTAAAGTAATAAATGGTGAAAAACAAATTTTACCACCTTTTATTACTTTAGATGGATTGGGTGAAATTGTGGCTAATTCAATTGTTAAAGCAAGGAGTGAACAAGCAATTACTTCAAAAAATGATTTACAACTACGAACTAATATTACTAAAACTAATTATCAACTATTAAATGACTTAGGAGTATTAGAACATTTAGAAGAAAATACACAATTAATGTTAGAATTATAATACAAAGAAAAAAGAAAAGATGTGGGATTATTATGTATAAATTAAGTAACAAAGCCAACTTTTATATACGTTTATCTGCATTAATAATGATAATTTTATTTTTAATTATTGATTTAATTAGTGCAATATATTATCCAATGGAAAAATTTGAAGATTTAGGATATGGTGAACGAGTAAGTAACTACTATGCTTTTTTTACTACTGAGAGTAATTATATGGTTGTTATTTATTTTTGTGTTTATTTATTTGATTCTTATTTTCGTGGTACTAAACCAAGTTTTCAAACTCGATTAGCAGTAACTGTTTATATTACTATTACGATGTTAGTATTTTGAATAGGTATTTTCACTGCTGAGCAAGATCCAAAACAATACAGTGCTTATAATTGAATTGCAACATTAATTTTACACTTATTAATGCCAATAATTATGATTACTAGCTTTATTGTTACATCAGGTCATCAATATATTAATATGAAACAACAACATAAAATATATTTATGATTAATTGTTATTTATCCAGCAATTTATTGTATTGTTATTCTAATTAGAGGTCATTTACGTTATTTAGATTTTATAGAAACTGGTCATCCACCAAGAGATACATGATATCCATATTTTTTCTTTGATTATTCAAATGGTGAATATGGATGATTAATCGCTGCTAGTGCCGTTGTTTTTGTTTTTGGTTTAGTTTTCAGTTTACAATATTTTTATATTTGAATTAATAACTTAATGTTCAAACGTTATCAAACTTCTGAACATCGTTTATATGATTTTTATCAAAAAATATTACGTCAACTTAATAAAAAAAAGAAAAGCAAAATTAAAAAGAAAAGCAAAAAGTAAAAATTTAAAATATATGCTAAATTGTAAAGGTAAGTGCAACTAAATTATTTTTCTATCCAAATATTCGATTGGTGAAAGATAATTTAGTATTTTTCTCGGTTTTTGATTTAAAGACAATATAAATTTATGAACTTCATTTTTATTAGTTTTTGAAAAAATAAATTTTTTAGGAAATTTTTCTCTAATTAAACCATTAGTATTTTCATTAGTACCTCTTTGTCAAGGTGAATATGGATTGGCAAAATAAATTTTTACATCTAAATTTTTTTCAAGTTGTTGTCAATTTGAAAATTCTTTGCCACGATCAAAAGTAATAGTTTTAACAATGTTTTTAGGAAGAATTGATAAATAATAACTGACATTTTTATTAATAACTTTAGTAGTTCTGTTTTTAACTAATATTGCTAAAGTAAATCGTGATACTCTTTCAACTAAAGTTATTAAACATGATTTGCTTTTACCTCGTGATGATACTATAGTATCTCCTTCTCAATGACCAAGTGTTATACGATCATTAACATTTATATCTCGTTCTTTAATTGATTTACCATTAAACTTGCCACGATTTTCTTTAGATTTTCGTTTTTTACCTTTTTTTCTTAAATTTTTACTAGTAACTTTATCAAGCATTCCAAAATAAATTCAAGTATAAATTGTTTTAAAACTAATAACTCATTCTTTATGAAAATTTTTAATTCTGCCATAAATTTGTTCAGGTGATCAACCTAATAGTAATTTTTGTTGTACATATTTTACTAAATTCTTATTTTTAAACTTATGAAAACTAATATGTGATTGTTTTCGATTTTCAGCTTTATTTTGTGCAATTAATGAAAAATAATGATTATTATCTTTATTTCTATTAATTTCTCGAATAATAGTACTAATACTTCGATTAAGATTTTTAGCTATTTCACTAATTTTAAATTTAAATTTCAATTGATTCTCAATATAAATTCTTTCATCTATGCCAAGATGTTTATAACTCATATAAAAACTCCTTACTTTTTTCTAAACTAAATTTAGCATTATGAAATTTTTATATGAGAATTTTTTGCAATTTTATTTACTTGCACTTACAAGTATAACTCAGCATATCTTATATTCCTTACATGATAAATATTATTGATATAATTAAATAAAAAAGAAAAGTTAGGTGATTGTAATTGAAAATTAACTTGAAAACAATGTTAAAACATGCACAAATTAACAAATACGCAATCCCAAGTTTTAACTTTGATAATTTAGAAATGTTAATTGCAATTACTAATGCAGCCGAAAAACAAAAAGCACCAATATGTTTAATGATAACACCTAACACTATTAATTGTATTGATTTAAAATATGTACTTGCTATTACTAACAATGTTATTAATCGTGCAAAAGTACCAATTTTTTTACAACTAGACCACTGTCTTGATCCACACTTTATTAAAACTAAAATTACATCTGATTTTAGTTCAGTTATGTTAAATTACAGTAACTATCCAATTAAAGAAAATATTGAAAAAACTAAAGATATTGTTCATTTTGCTGCTCCTTTGGGTATTATTGTTGAATCAGAGATTTTTTACAATAATACAAAAGGAGATATTACTAATGATATTAATTTAATTGAACAAGCAATATTATTTAGAAATAAAACTAATATTAATGGTCTTGTATTTACTGCTATCAATAGTCATCATCAAG
Organism: Spiroplasma endosymbiont of Andrena trimmerana; assembly: GCF_964019575.1. Lineage (NCBI taxonomy): Bacteria > Bacillati > Mycoplasmatota > Mollicutes > Entomoplasmatales > Spiroplasmataceae > Spiroplasma > Spiroplasma endosymbiont of Andrena trimmerana. The sequence continues at coordinate 1,367,133 of NZ_OZ026455.1, read as the reverse complement.
ATAATAGACAAGATTTAAAAATTTCTCTAATTAAAGAAATTGCTATTAAAATGCCTGAAATTTTTTTAGTATTACATGATAATGTTACTATTAATAATGAACAATTAACTCTAGCAATTAAAGCTGGTATTACTAAAGTTAATATTAGCAGTGATTTAAGAAAGATTTATGTTGAAAGTCTAAAAAAAAGTTTGCAAACTAACTCTAATTTATCTAATATTAATACCTTAATAGAAAATGCAATGATAGCTATTCAGAAATTTGTTGAAGAAAAAATAATTCTCTTAGGAGCAAATAATCGATATAAATTTTAGTTTTTATACTTATAGATTTTATTTCAAAATAAAAAGTGAACAATATTGTTCACTTAAAATAGTTACTATTTTATTTTTTTAAAATATAAATAATTAAGAAAATTGCTCAAAACTTTTTCATTCAAATTTATTATCCTATTTATAATAGGATTTTATTATAAAGTAAAGATTAAAAAAATATATCTTTAATAGTAATAGCAATAAAGATAACTAAAAATAATATAGCTCCAGCAATACTGACAATAATTTTATATTTTTCATTTAATTTTTTTCTTGTTACCGCTTCAACTGCATTTTCAACAAATTTATAACCATCCAATGGCGGAATTGGTAACATATTTAATAAAAATAAATTAGATGATAATAATGCTGCTCAACGAAAATATGTACTTGCTGCTTGTGTTGATGATAAATCAGGATTTAAAAAACTATTAGTTGATTTAACAATACCAACAGGTCCTGATAAATTTTGTCAATGAAAAGTAACTAATTGTCCTAATGCTTGTAAAAGACTGTAACTATCTTTAAAAGTATCAATGATACCATTACTAATAACTTGCCCTGCATTTAAATAATAACTACCTTGACTAACACCAATGAATAATACTCCTTTTTGTTCTACAGGTTTAAAAGTAACAGTTTTATCATCTTTACTATCAAAAGTAATTTTGTAGTCAGCAATAACTGTACCATTAGTAGTCTTTTTATTATATTTACTTAATCATGTTTGTAAATCATAATATGATTTAATTGATTGTTTAGATTCAATATCACCAGTATTATAAATACCAGTAATAGCATCAGTATCTAAAATTGGTAAACTTGGATTATCTTTATTATATTTTTGAACAGCTTCATATAATGGTCCTGTTGTTGCATAGGTTGGTGGCAAGTTAGGATCATATTTATGTGGATAAATTCCATATCCAATCATTAATAAAATAAAAGCTAATAATAAATTCATTAGTGCACCTGCACTAATGAAAGCTGCTTTTTTACCACGTTGCAAGTTTTCCATCATTCGTTTACTATCAATTACTTCATCTTCTCGTCCTTTAGGAGCATCAGCAATTTCTGAAGCAATAGAAACATAACCACCCAATGGTAATAGTCTTAAAGTATAACGTGTTTCTTTTTTACTTCACTGCAAAAGTTTTGGTCCCATACCAATAGCAAATTCATATACATATGCTCCTGATAATTTAGCAATTACAAAATGAGCAAATTCATGCAAGGTAATTAAAAATAATATTGTAAATAAACCAATTAAAATGGCTAAAAATATATACATAACTTCATCCTTAAATTTTATATATTAAGCAATAGTTGCTAGAGTAATTAGAAAACCAAAAATAACTACTGTTGAAAATGAATCTAAACGATCTAATAATCCTCCATGTCCAGGTAGAATATTTGAAAAATCCTTAACATGATAATTACGTTTCAAATAAGAAAATAATAAATCACCCATTTGACTAGCAATTGAAAGAATAAAACTAGTAGCAAAATAAGCAATATAGATTGGTGCTTTACTATTAACTTCTAAAAAAGGTAAGGGATTATAATTACTTGTTTCTAAAAAAACAGTTACTGTTATCATACTTAAAATAATTGCTGTTATTAAACCAGTAATAGCACCTTCTCAAGTTTTATTTGGTGATACACTTGGTGCCATTTTTGTTTTACCATAAATTATACCACCAATAAAAGCACCAACATCATTAGACATAACAATAATGAATAAAAACAATAATGTTGGTCATCCTAGTTTTGAAAGTTTAATTTCTGATAACATTAAAAAATTAACAGCTTTAACAACAAACACTAAATAAATAATTCAAGTAAAAATAAAAATAACATCACTTAATTGAAAATTTTTACTTCGTCAAGCAATTAAAATAAACATACAAATGAAAAGTAATAAAATTAATAAAGTCATTCAAGTTTCAAATCAATAATGATTATAAATATATGGACCAAAAGTTTCTTTACCAAGCGGAACTCATAAAAGTATGATTCCTGTTAAAATTATAGAAATTTTAAGTACAATTGATCAATTTGATTCTTTTTTTAAATTAATAATTTCTCATAAACAACCAATAAAAATTAAAGTATTAATTATCATAAATGTATACGCTGATCACTGTGGTTTATTACCAAAAATTGGTTCTAAATAAACTGCCCCAATAAACATTCATAATACACCACAAGCAATTAACATAAAGCTTGTAAGAATACGATTTCGATAGGTTCTAAAAAAATTACTAAGTTTTGCAAAAAAAGAAACTTTAGATTTTATATTTTCTTTATTTATTATCTTTTTTTTCACAATATTTAACCCCTAACTATTTATTGCTTTATTGCTAAATTTTCATTAAATCGGCTTTTTTATTGTTTTCTATTAATACAAGTTCTTTAATTTTACTATCAGTTAAATCTTGAATTGTAGTTTCTGCATGCTTTTCTTGATCTTCTGGTAATTTTATTTTTTTCAGATTTTGAACAGCATCACGTCGACAATTACGGATTTTAACTTTATATTCTTCAGTTTTTTTACTCAAATCTTTAACTAAAGTTTTACGAACGTCTTCTGTTAATTGTGGGAAAATTAAACGTATATTCTCTGCTTCGCTTTTAATTTGTAATTTCAAATCAGCTTTTGTAACAGCTTCTGTAATGTCTTTAATTAAACTACGATCATATGGTTTAATTAATAATTGATGTGCTTCTGCTACTTTAACTTGGGCAATATTACTTAAACTATCAACACCACCATAACATCTAACATTAATTCCTTCTAAGATATTAGGATTAGCTCTTCCGGTGCGAATTTTGTTAATTTCATTTTTATAACGTAAAATTATTTCATTCATCAGATTTGTGGCTTCTAAAATAATAACTTCCATATTTGTTTTCCTCCTAGTTAATAATTTTAAGTTGTTTTTAAATCAAACTATAAAAATTATATAATAATTTTTATTAAAACCAATGGAAAACTATTTAAAAAAATAAAAAACATCATTAATTAATGATGTTTTTTTATTAATATCTTTGGATTTTATTTTCTTCATTGTTTAAATCAACTAATATAAAAATACCACCAATAATACCTAATGCAGCACCAAAGATAATTCCTAATATTGCTAAAGCAATTTTTTGATCAGTAGTCGCTTCACCTTTACTTACTTTTTTGTATAAAATAAAACCGGGTATTGTTCATAATAAAGGAATTATAAATATTGATTCTAAAATAAAAACAATAAATATTAATATACTTCCTGCTTTTAACATTTTTTTCTCCTTCTTTAATTTTTATAATTAATAATATCACTTAATAAAATTGAAATATACAATTGTGTCCTCATTTAAAGTTTAGTTTTTTAACTTATCAATGTTATCACTTTAATTACTATCGATTTCAAATGTCTAATTATTAATAATTTTCATTTATATTAATAGTAACAAAAAAATATGATAATTAACAACAACTGTCATTATATTTTTTAAAATATTTAATGATTTAAACAGTTGATGGTATACCACAGTCTATTCTAGGTAAAAGATGAACATCACCAAAATATATTGCTAAATAAACTTTTAAATTTCTAAAATTTCCTGTTACTAATGGACCATCAGCAACTCTAGCATGAAACTGGGTACTAACATTTGTATTTAATAGTTGAACTAGAGAATCAAATTGTTTTTGTTTACTTTCTGATTTTATTACTAATTTAAAATCAGTAACAGATTCACCTTGTTTAAATCCTTGCGCAGCAGTTAATTTTAAACCATTTTTATCACTAATAAGTTCAGTAATAACTATTTTTGAAATGTATAACCCATCATTTTTAGCAGTATTGATAGTATAAGATTTTAATACACTATCATCATCTTTACTTATAATATCAATTTTACAAGTACCAACAAGAACTTTAAAATCAGTTCCTGTATTATTTTCTTCAGTTTTACCTGCTTCAGTACTTGTAACTTTTGCAGATAAAGCAGTAATTTTTTTAACATCATCAGGTGAATATTCTTCATTTTCACTACCACTTGTAATTCCTAATTCTTTCAAAAATGCTGCAGCATCAGCATCTTTTGCTTGATTTGGATTTCTAATTTCGTTTGCGTTTAATAAACTGTTTTTAAAATTAGTCATTATAATTTTTGTGTCATCAGCCTCAATTGAATACTTCTCTTTACCAGTAGTATCATCCTTCTTTAATTCTTGATTAATTAAACTTGTATTTTCATCACTATATCATCCTAATAATTTTGCATATTTACCATTTAATATTGGTGCTTTTGTTTCAAAGTCACAGGCAACAATTGAACTTGCTGCAGTTGTAGTTAAAGCAGTAGCAGCCATTAATCGTAATAATGTTTTTATATTTTTCATATAATGTTTTCTCCCCTTTTAGATAATTTTCTAAAAAATATAAATTATTTTCTGCTATTTATTATTATTCTTAAATTGAAACTATTTTTATAATTTTAATAAATTAATAAAATTTTTTAAGTGATAAAAAAGAATATAAATTAAAAAAGATTGCAATTGCAATCTTTTAAAATATTTAATGATTAAGCAGGAGCAATATCGCAATCAATTCTACTTGAAAGTACTACACTACCAAAACTTATTTGTAAATAAACTTTTGAATTTGGAAAATTTCCTGTTACTTCTGTTCCTGCAGAAGCATTATCAAAAAACTTTGTAGTAACATTTATTTTTAATAATTTAACTAAAGAATCAAATTGCTTTTGTTTAACTGCATTTTTTATTTTTAATTTAAAACTAGAAACAGGTTTTGTTCGTTTAAATCCTTGCGCATCAGTTAATTCTAAACTATCTTTATCTGTTATAAGTTTATCAGTACCAATAACTTCAGTTGAAATATTTAATGCATCTTTCTTAAGAGTGTTAATAGTATATTTTTTTACAGATTTGGCATCATCTCCAGTTGCCTTATCCATAATATTAATTTGACAAGTACCAGCTTCAACTTTAAAATCAGTTGTACCAGCAGCTTCAATTTTACCTGCTTCAGTACTTTCAACTTTTGCAGATAAAGCAGTAATCTTTTTAACATCATCAGCTGAATAAAACTTCTTGCTATCAGGTGTAAATCCTAAATCTTTTAAAAAGGCTGCAGCATCATCACTTACTGCTTGACTTTTATCAGAATCAGTACCAGTACCTGCTTTTAATAATTTTTCGTTAAATTTAGTTGCTGTAATTTTTGTATTATCAACAGCACTAACAGCAATTGAATAACTTTCTTTACCAGCAGTATCATCCTTTTTTAATTCTTGATTAATTGTACTTGTATTTTCATCACTATATCATCCTAGTAATGTTGCATATTTGCCATTCAATGCTGGCGCTTTTGTTTGAGTTCCACATGCAACAACTGAACTTGCTGCAACTGTTGTTAAAGCAGCAGCACCCATTAGTCGTAGTAATGTTTTCATGTTTCTCATATTGTTTTTCCCCCTTAGATAATTTTTCTGAAAAATATAAACTATTTTCTGCTCTTAATTATACATTCTTTTTTATTTGGTGCTCTTTTTATAATATTTTTCATTATTAAGTGTTATTTTGATTTTTTTAAGAAAATAATTTCAAAAATGTTAGGATTAAATTGTTCATTAACTGAACATTCTTATTATTTTTTATATATACTCTACAGTACTTCCAAGATTATTGAGTAATATAATGTAAAAAGACCTGAAAATTTTTCAGGTTTTTTTATATTTAAAAATTAAGAACAGAAAATAAAAATACATTTTTTTAATTAAAATTTCAAGGACAGAAAATTATTAGAAAAATTAATTTATTAAATTTGTTCGCTTATAACTGTGTTTTTAATAGTCTAATTGTTATTTATGAATTTGAATGTTTTCTGGATTATTATTATTTAAAATAATTTGATTCATTATATTTCTTTGACTATTAGAAGTAGAAGTACATTTTCCTGAATTTTCTTCAATTTTATTTTTAATATATTCAGATAATTCAAATAAATTTAATGCTTTCTCATTTATTTTTAAGTTACTATTTTCAGTAATTTGTAAATTATTTTGAACAAATACTACAAGGCTAAAAAATTTAAATTGTTTTAAATTAATGTTTTCTTTTTTTAAAAGATACAGAATAGTTCTAACATGACTTCTATTTTGATAAAGAGGTGATGGAATAAATTCTTGTCTTTCACCATGATATTGGATTCAGTTTTTTTTAAAATAATCTCCATAAGTTTTTAAAGATCAATTTTTAGTCTCAATTATAAAAATACAACTATTTAAAATTAATAAATGATCAATTTGATTAATTTTTCCTTCAATAGATGGTAAATATAAATTGTTAAATAATTGTAAATCTTCTTCATTAAACATACTTATTATTTTTTCTTTAACAATTAATTCACCTTTAATACCTAACGTATTATTTAAATTATCATTATATTGATAAGGATGTTCAAAATTTTTTAAATTTGGATAAATTTTTTCATAATTTTTAATTCGATTTTCTAATTCTATCATTTGATAAGAATATTCTATTTCTTTACTTTTTTCTAAATTAAAATAATTTTTTTTATATTTTAAATATTTATTTGTCAATATAATAGTAGTTAAAATTGAAACAATAATTATAGAAAATATAATAATTATAGTTATTCAAACATTATTAACAATTCATTTTTCTAAACCTTTAAATAATGACTTAATCAAAAATATAATAGTGATAATAATTATTAAACAAATAAAAATTATAATACCAATATTTTCATTCTTTTTCTTATTTTTACTCATAATATTTACTCCAAATTTTTATTATTGCTGAGTTATACTTGTAAGTGCAAGTAAATAAAATTGCAAAAAATTCTCATATAAAAATTTCATAATGCTAAATTTAGTTTAGAAAAAAGTAAGGAGTTTTTATATGAGTTATAAACATCTTGGCATAGATGAAAGAATTTATATTGAGAATCAATTGAAATTTAAATTTAAAATTAGTGAAATAGCTAAAAATCTTAATCGAAGTATTAGTACTATTATTCGAGAAATTAATAGAAATAAAGATAATAATCATTATTTTTCATTAATTGCACAAAATAAAGCTGAAAATCGAAAACAATCACATATTAGTTTTCATAAGTTTAAAAATAAGAATTTAGTAAAATATGTACAACAAAAATTACTATTAGGTTGATCACCTGAACAAATTTATGGCAGAATTAAAAATTTTCATAAAGAATGAGTTATTAGTTTTAAAACAATTTATACTTGAATTTATTTTGGAATGCTTGATAAAGTTACTAGTAAAAATTTAAGAAGAAAAGGTAAAAAACGAAAATCTAAAGAAAATCGTGGCAAGTTTAATGGTAAATCAATTAAAGAACGAGATATAAATGTTAATGATCGTATAACACTTGGTCATTGAGAAGGAGATACTATAGTATCATCACGAGGTAAAAGCAAATCATGTTTAATAACTTTAGTTGAAAGAGTATCACGATTTACTTTAGCAATATTAGTTAAAAACAGAACTACTAAAGTTATTAATAAAAATGTCAGTTATTATTTATCAATTCTTCCTAAAAACATTGTTAAAACTATTACTTTTGATCGTGGCAAAGAATTTTCAAATTGACAACAACTTGAAAAAAATTTAGATGTAAAAATTTATTTTGCCAATCCATATTCACCTTGACAAAGAGGTACTAATGAAAATACTAATGGTTTAATTAGAGAAAAATTTCCTAAAAAATTTATTTTTTCAAAAACTAATAAAAATGAAGTTCATAAATTTATATTGTCTTTAAATCAAAAACCGAGAAAAATACTAAATTATCTTTCACCAATCGAATATTTGGATAGAAAAATAATTTAGTTGCACTTACCTTTACAATTTAGCTATTTAATAAAATTTAATAAATAAATCTTAACATTTTTACTAATGTTTGAAAATATTTTAAAAAAATGTCTAATCTTTGATAAGCAGAATATATAGGAGATTAATATCAATATAAGAACAAATTAGTATTGAAAAGCAATTTAGTTCCCATTGATTTTAAAAAATAGAAACTTTAAAATGAATGTTATATCTTTCAATGATAATAGAACAAAAACAATTACTACTATATAAATAATTATATTTAATCAGTTTAAAACTTGAAAATTACCATTAATATAATGAAAGATATTTATACAATATAATCTACGATAATAAAACTCTATCATTTAATAAATTTCTATTGTTTTCAAATTAATAATATTGTATAATGAACAATGAATTAGAATTATAGCAAGACAGCTACCAGCTGTCTTTATTATTTCTAGTGTAATATATTTTATTTTTTTATTTAAGTATATTTTCATTTTGAAATAAATCTATTTCAAATACTATTAAATAATAAACAACAATGTTTATAAAAAACAAGGAGGAGAAAAAGTGGACAAAGAAATTAGTCAAATCATTTTAAATGCCATAAATGAAATTGCTGAAGAAAAACAAATAGCAAAAGAAGATATCATTGAAGCTTTAAAAGAAGGACTAAAAAAAGCATATGAATATCAAAGTTATCGTGATGATAGTACAAATATCAGAATTGAAATTGATCAAAATAAAGGTACTATTAAAATTTTAAAGGATTTAATTGTTGTTCCAAAAGTTGAAGATCCTGAATTAGAAATTGCACTTTCAACTATTAAAACAAAGAATCCCGGCTTAACAATTGGTGATACATATACGCAAATAATTCCTAGTGATCAATTCTCTCGTTTATCAATTTTTAAAGCTATTCAAGTAGTGAAACAATCAATTCGTGAAGCAGAAAAAACATCAATTTATGATGAATTTATTGATAAAAAAGATCACATATTAATTGGTACTATTGAAAGCGTTGAAGAAACTTATATGTTAATTAAAATTGGTAGAGCCTATGCTTTCTTACCAAAACAAAATCAAATCCCTAGTGAGATCTTACCAAAAAATAAACCAATCGCTAATAATACTTACATCAAATTTTATGTTGAAGATATTATTAAAAATAAAAACTATGGTCAAATTTTAGCATCAAGAACTCACGTTAATTTTTTACGTTGTTTACTAGAATTAGAAGTTCCTGAAATAGCACAAGGTGTAATCGAAGTTAAAGATATTGCTCGTATTCCTGGAATTAGAGCTAAGGTTGCAATTGTTAGTCATGATCCAAGCATTGATGGTATTGGTGCATGTATTGGTCCAAAAGGCGAAAGAACAAAATTAATTACGCAAGAATTAAGTGGCGAAAAAATTGACATTATTGCCTGAAATCCTAATATAAAAGAATATATAATTAACGCTTTAACACCAGCTAAAGTTATTTCAATTGATATTAATGAAGAAGAAAAACAAGCAAATATTATTGTTCCTACTGAACAATTATCATTAGCTATTGGTAAAAATGGTATGGCTGCTAAATTAGTTGCCGGTGTAACTCACTGAAATATTAATATTACTTCATTAGAACAAGCAAATGAAAATAATATTAAATTTACTTGAAATGGTAATATTAAAGAAAGTGAATATGAAAAGTTTATATCTGAATTATTAAAAAAAACACAATGAAAAAATAAAAATCAATAAACAATAAAGTAGGTCGTTATGAATAAAATACCTTTAATTCAACGTAAAAAAATACCAATGCGTAAATGTATAGTTACAAATACTATTTTACCTAAACGTGAATTAATTAGAATTGTTATTAATAAAGAAGGACAATTATTCATTGATAAAACTGGCAAACAAAATGGTCGAGGTGCCTACATCCAACCTAAACTTGAATTAATACCTTTGCTTATTAAAAATAAGGCATTAGAACGAGCATTAAAAACAAAAATTCCAAATGAATTTTATGAACAATTAATTAATGAAATTAAAAAAAATTGAGATTAATTTTCCCAAGCGAAAGGCGGGATGCAAATGGCAAAAAAACGAATATCTCAACAAACACAAAATATTAATCAACAACTAAAACAAAAAACATCTCAAATTAATGAAAAAGGAGTATTTTTATATAACGAACCTTTAACTATTTCAGAATTTGCTAAAGCATTGCATCATCCAGTAACTGACATTATTAAATACTTCATGAAACAAGGCAAACTATTTAATCAAAATCAAATATTAACTCAAGAATTAATGCTTGAACTTTGTTTGGAATGAAATATTGATTTTGAAAAAGCTAAAGTGGTAACATATGAAAACTTATTAGAAAATATTAATCTAGAAGATGATAAAAAAAATTTAGTAACTCGACCACCTGTTGTTACAATTATGGGCCATGTTGATCATGGAAAAACAACACTATTAGATACTATCCGTAATTCTAAAGTTACTAATCAAGAACACGGTGGTATTACTCAACATATTGGTGCTTATCAAATTAAAACTAATAATAAATTAATTACTTTTATTGATACCCCAGGTCATGAAGCATTTACTGAAATGCGTTCACGTGGTTCTAAAATTACTGATATTGTTGTTCTAGTAGTTGCTGGTGATGATGGTGTGATGCCACAAACTCGTGAAGCAATTGACCATGCAAAAGTAGCTGGTGTTTCAATTATTGTTTTTGTTAATAAAATGGATAAACGAAATGTTAATACTGATCGCATTATGAATGAACTAGCTAATTGTGATTTAACTAGTGAAGAATGAGGTGGCGATACTATTTTTGTTTATGGTAGTGCTTTAAAAAATCAAGGAATTGATGAATTATTAGAAGCCATATTAGTAATTGCTGAATTAAAAGAACTAAATGCTAATCCAAATCGATTTGCTAATGGAACTGTTATCGAATCTCATCATGATAAAAATGTTGGTTCAATTTGTACTTTATTAATACAAGGTGGAACACTAAAAGTTACTGATATTGTAGTTGCTGGTAGTGTTAAAGGAAAAATTAAACGCCTTATTAATGATACTGGTAAAATAATTACTAAAGCTGGACCTTCAATGCCTGTTCAAGTTTTAGGATTTGAAACAGCCCCTACTCCTGGTGAATCTTTTATTGTTTTTAATGATGATAAATTAGCAAGAAAAGTAGCACTAGTACGACAAACAGAAGAAACAAATAAAATTAGAAATAATCGACAAATTAGTTTAGGTAATTTAACACAAGATGTTGCTACAGGTGAATTAAAACAAATTAATGTTATTTTACGAGCAGATACTCAAGGTTCAGTGCAAGCAATCGTTCAAGCAGTAAATAAAATTAATGTTAATGATATTACTGTTAAGTTTATTAGAGCAACTATTGGTGGTATTAGTGAATCAGATATTAAACTTGCTCAAACTTCAGGAAGTATTATTTATGGTTTCAATGTTCGTCCCAATCATGTTATTCGTGAAGCTGCTAACAATGCCGGTGTTGAAATTAGATTACATAATATCATTTATAAAATAACTGAAGAATTAGAATTGGCTGCTAAAGGTTTATTAGAACCAACTTATGAAGATAAAATTCTTGGTCAAGCACGAGTTATTAAAACTTTTCATTTTTCAAAAGTAGGAACAATTGCTGGTTGTGTTGTCATTAATGGTTTCATTCAACGTAATAGCAAAGTTCATATCATTCGTGATGATGTTGTTATTTATAACGGTGAAATCAGTGGTTTAAAACATGAAAAAAATGATTTAAAAATTGCTAAAAAAGAAACTCAATGCGGTATTACTATTAAAAATTTTAATGACTTAAAAGAAAATGATATTATTGAATCATATTTAGTAGAAGAAGTGGAGACAAAATAGGATGTCTATCATTAAATTTGAACAACAAGAAAGTTTCTTAAAAAAAGAAATTACTAATATATTAAAAAAAGAATCAAAAAATATTCTTTTCAAAGATATCACTATTACTAATGTAAAAATAACAAAAGATAACAGTTATGCTACCATTTATTGAACAGTTTACTTAGATAATTTAGATATTAAAACTATTAGTAATGCTTTAGAAAAAGCGAAAGGTTTTTGTCGAAGCGCACTTGCCAAAACAAGTAATAAATATAAAGTTCCAGAATTACGCTTTAAATATGATAATACCAACACTAGAGTTAAAAACATTGAAGAAATATTAAAAAATATCAAAAATAATAATTCTTCAAATGAATAAAAATAATTAAAATGAGATTTATAATCTCATTTTAATTATTTAAATTTAAAATTTTTTTATAGTAATTATTTAATAATTACTATAAAACACTATTTAAAAAAATAAAATTATTAGTATAATAAAAAAGGAATCATCAATAAAATAAGGGAATTATTCAGTAGCTACTAAGTAAGAAAGGAAAGCTACTATTAATGGCACAAAAAATTTATTCAACACCAAATAGTGATGATTTTTATGTTATTCCTGAATTTTTAGAACATCAACAATGTTGAATGGTATGACCAGAAAGAACTGATAATTGAAGATTAGGCGCTAAACCAGCACAAGAAAAAATAAGTAAACTTGCTAATATTATTAGTGAACATGAACATGTAAATATGATTGTTAGTAAAAATCAATTTAATAATGCTAGAAATTTATTAAATAAAAATATTACAATTATCGAAATGTCTACTAATGATTGCTTTATTCGTGATTATGGTCCAATCTTTCTTCAAAATAAAGAAACAAAGAATATTAGAGGCTTAAAATTTAATTTTAATGCTTGAGGTGGAGAAATAGCAGGTATTTATTCACCTTGAAATTATGATGATATGGTAGCATACAAAATATTTGAACTACAAAAAATTGATTACTATTTTCTACCAATCATTTTAGAATCTAGCATGATTATGTTAGATGGTGAAGGTACTTGTTTTGCTAGTTATGAAGGTATTTTATGCCAAGAACGTAATCCTAATTTATCACAAGAACAAATAGAAATATATTTAAAAGACTATCTAAATGTTGTAAATATTATTTGAATACCTTATGGATTACCATATGATGAAACCAAAGGAAGATTAGATAATATCATGTGTATAGTTGATAGTAATACTATTTTATTAAGTTGAACAGAAAATACTATTGATGATCGTTATCTTGCTGTTAAAAATTGTTGAGATGTATTATCAAAATCAATAAATGCTCATGGCAAAAAATATAAAATTATAAAAATTCCTTTACCAAAAAATGACGTTCGTAATAGTGATGATATTAAAATGATTGATTTTAACATTTATCATAATCGTATCCTAGCAAATCAAAAACTTGTCACTAGTTATCTTAACTTATATATAAGTAACAAAGTTGTTATTATTCCTACTTTCAATGATGAAGAAAGTGAAACTAAACTTCTAGATATTTTATCAAAAACAAATGTATTTAATAATAAACAAATTGTTTTATTTGATGCTCGAGAACTTATTCTTGGTAAAAGTGGTATTCATAGTTTAATTTGTCATCAACCAGCTTTAATATCTACTACATAATTTTATAAACTTTTATCTTATTCTTTATCTTTAAATTAAAAAAAATTTAACTAGTTATTTCTATTTAAAAAATATAAAATGCTGAGTTATACTTGTAAGTGCAAGTAAATAAAATTGCAAAAAATTCTCATATAAAAATTTCATAATGCTAAATTTAGTTTAGAAAAAAGTAAGGAGTTTTTATATGAGTTATAAACATCTTGGCATAGATGAAAGAATTTATATTGAGAATCAATTGAAATTTAAATTTAAAATTAGTGAAATAGCTAAAAATCTTAATCGAAGTATTAGTACTATTATTCGAGAAATTAATAGAAATAAAGATAATAATCATTATTTTTCATTAATTGCACAAAATAAAGCTGAAAATCGAAAACAATCACATATTAGTTTTCATAAGTTTAAAAATAAGAATTTAGTAAAATATGTACAACAAAAATTACTATTAGGTTGATCACCTGAACAAATTTATGGCAGAATTAAAAATTTTCATAAAGAATGAGTTATTAGTTTTAAAACAATTTATACTTGAATTTATTTTGGAATGCTTGATAAAGTTACTAGTAAAAATTTAAGAAGAAAAGGTAAAAAACGAAAATCTAAAGAAAATCGTGGCAAGTTTAATGGTAAATCAATTAAAGAACGAGATATAAATGTTAATGATCGTATAACACTTGGTCATTGAGAAGGAGATACTATAGTATCATCACGAGGTAAAAGCAAATCATGTTTAATAACTTTAGTTGAAAGAGTATCACGATTTACTTTAGCAATATTAGTTAAAAACAGAACTACTAAAGTTATTAATAAAAATGTCAGTTATTATTTATCAATTCTTCCTAAAAACATTGTTAAAACTATTACTTTTGATCGTGGCAAAGAATTTTCAAATTGACAACAACTTGAAAAAAATTTAGATGTAAAAATTTATTTTGCCAATCCATATTCACCTTGACAAAGAGGTACTAATGAAAATACTAATGGTTTAATTAGAGAAAAATTTCCTAAAAAATTTATTTTTTCAAAAACTAATAAAAATGAAGTTCATAAATTTATATTGTCTTTAAATCAAAAACCGAGAAAAATACTAAATTATCTTTCACCAATCGAATATTTGGATAGAAAAATAATTTAGTTGCACTTACCTTTACAATTTAGCAAATTTATTAAATTTAATTTAAATTTTTAAAGATACTAAAACTAGAAAATAAATTTCAATCCTAATATAAATTATGAAAAAATGGTAACAACCATTTTTTCATAATTTATATTAAACTTGTTCATAAATAAAACTCTAGTAAATATTATAAATTCTTTTTAGTTTCATTTTTCTTTCTATACTGTTCTTCTCGCATCTTCATCTCGTTTTCTATTTTTTTACATTCTTCTCTTCATTTCTTTGCTTCTTATCCGTGTTTTTTTTTCTTCTTCTATTCTTTTGTTATCCATAATAATACTCCTTTCAAGTATAAAATTTTAAATTTTTTTTCTAACTCTTAAAAAATATCTAAGAAAAGTATATATTTTTTTAAAAAAATAAAATATATAATCATAAAAAATCACTCTTTTTATAAGAGTGATTAATATTAATTTAAACTAAACTATATCACAGTATATCGTGAATCTGAAAAATGCTCACTTACTGATGGTTGTGTTTCATTGATTTCATTTATATTAAATGAATTAAATTTTTTAAATAAACCATTTAAATTTGTTTTTTTTGCTTCAGTTATTGCTTGTTGTTCTAATAAATCTTTTATATCATTTTTAGGATTATTAATAACAACTCCATCTTCAACATTATCATTATTTATAGAACCATATCCATTATCATTTTCATTATTTATACAACATGATTTTGTTTTAGTTCAAATTCATTTTGCTCCATTTAGAATTGGTTGTAATAGTGGTTTTTTATAATTATCTAACTGTAAATTTAAACCATCTGTTATTGACATTGCTGTAGCTGTTCCCAACATTCCTAAAGTAAAAAATTTATTAGGGAATATCAAACAACCATCTGTAAACCCATTTTCAGCAACAAGTGATGCTAAAGTTTTAAGTGCATTACTACTAAATGTAATTGCACCAAAACTAACAAGTGCAATAAAACCTTTTAAAGGGTAACATAATTCATTAATAAAATTAACCATTTTACTAAAAATATTTAAACAACAATTAAACTTATCAGATAATTGAAACTCATTATTTAATGTACTTAATGATCATTTAAAACCATTATTAATAGTTGTCATAGCATAAAGTCTAGCAATAGTAGATAAGATATTAAATTTATCAATTAATTTTCAACCATAATTTGGTCAAGTAAAACTATCAAGAGTATACATTGCAGCAGCAGTAACAACTACATGATTACTAAATGTTGATCAAAGATGAATTAATGATGTAATAAAGTATGAATTATTAACAGGTGAATTAGCAACACTTCTAGTTTGACAACAAGGACTAATAACCTTACGCGATCATTTAAAAATTTCACCAGTAAGAAGACTAAAAATAATATCAGCACTTGCCATCATAAGATTATGTTGTGTTTTTTCATTAGTAACGTCAAGAATATTAGTTATTCAATCATTAGATGGATGAGGTTTATTATCTGTAATATTAACTGAAAATACTCTTTGTGTAGTTCATGCAAACACAACAATAGGAATAATTCCTAATGCAGCGATAATAAAATATCAATTAATAGGTGTTTTTTGTTTTATTTCTGTAAAAGTAGTTAAATCTAATGATTTTAAATCACTAAGGTATGCATTTTCATTTTCATATATTTTAAATTTTTGTTCAAATTGATTATTTTCATCTAAATTTGATAATTCTAAAATCACTCTACCGTTTTTCAAACGAATAGTTTTCTGTCATTTTAAATCATTAGAAATATCAATAACATTTTCATGAATCATTATACCAGAATATACTACACCAGGTTCAAATCTCGTACGATATTTTCAACGTTCATTAATATCCAATCTTTTTTGTGTTATTCCACCATAACAACTATTAGTATCATCTATTCACTCTTCTTCATCGCTTGTTGAAAATTGATCTTGACTTTCTGTTCTTGTGTAATTAATATTGTCTTTATTTCTAACTTCTAAATTTTCTTGATGATATCCATTAACATGTTCTTGACTTGTTGAAGGTTGATCTTGATTTTTGATTGCATTGTAATTATTGTTATTTTTATTTAATAAAGGTGTTTGTTCTGAATTCTTTTTTGTTTTCATTTTTCCCCCTTTTAATTATAAAAGTCCTGCTTTACTTTTAATAAGTAAAATAGGACTACTTAAACATACATTTCAATTGAATGACATTCTCTTTTAATACTTATAAATAAAAATTATAATTAATAAACTAGATTGTTACTAAATTATTTTTATTTTTTTACAATAAAAGAGTGTAAATAAAAATTAGAAATTTTAAAAAATTTTAATAGTAACTAATACTAACTATGATATATAATTTTTATGATTTAACTTTACCATATTTAATTAAAAAAAATAGAAAAATAATAATATCAGTATGGTTATTAAAATGGTTCAATATATATTTTATTAAAGAAGATTTTGTTGTGAATTTGAACAACTGTTTAAAAAGGGATTATTTAATTCTTCATCATTTGCTGATTGTTTATCAAATTTTTTTTCATCAGTTACTTTTTGATCTTGTAATAATGGCATAGTTTCCGTTGAAATTAATGGTGAATGTGGTGTTTCATTATTTTTTATCTCTAACAACAAATTTTTAATTTCAATATTTTTAGCATTTATTATTTCTTTAATTTCTTTATTTTTATTAATACATCCAAAACTAAAAACTTTAATAACAAAATTTAAAATTGGAGTTATCTTTTTTTTCTCTAACTTGACAATATCACTTTTTAATTTTGTTATTTTTTCTTGTTTTAATAATAATTTATCTTCTAAATGTCTTTCTTCTTGTTTTATTTTATATTCTTCTTCAGTTATGAATATAATAAATGAAGATCCTAAACATGAGTTTATTTCATTTATTTTTTCTAATATTTGTTTTTGTTTATTAGGTGGATGAGTATCAAATTCCGCTTTTGATAAGCAAATTTGTTTTATATCACGTGCAAATAAGATTCTAGAATAAACATGAGCCTCTATATAATTTCCTTCACTTTTACCATAATTACGATGAGGAACAAAATTTTTTCCATTAGCTTTATTAATTAAACTTTCTAAACAATTATATCCAAATAAATCATTTTGACAATATCTTATCAATCTTGGGAAGTGTAAAAAAGTAGATATTTTATCTTTTAATTTCCCACCACTGAACGTAGGTGGTGAATACGTATCATAAGGACTATATGTACAATTTAGCTTTATTTCAATCTGGAAAATCATTTTCTAAATTATCAAGACGATTATTTGGATAATATTTCTCATCTTCTGTTATTATTCTTACTGATTCAAAATCAAATCAATTAAATGGTTTTTCATAAAGTACAATTTCTATACGTTCTTTTCTAGAACTATCTGTATATACTTTTTCAATTTTTGAAAAATTATCTCAAATTGTTTTACCTACTTGTTGTATTTCTTTTCATGTTCATGGAAAAATTGCAGTAATTGAAATATCATTAGAATTATATCGTTGCATCATATCCTCTTTAAATTTTTCGCCAAGTTCTCATGCAGGATTATCTTTTCAATAATGATAATCAGCTATTATTCCTTCAAAAGTTTTTGGTGTAAATGAACAAGTTACTTTACCTCAACTACCCCTTATTTCGTTTTTACCATTTAATGTTCTTTTTAATCGATTTCTGTGTTTTTCATGACGATGTTTATTCATATTTATTTTGCTATTTGTTGTTGGGTTGTTAATAATAAAATCTGTTTGATTATTACTTGCAAAATTTAATTGTTGATTTACTAAATCTAAACTAGTCGTATTTTTTCTAACTCAATTTTTAATATTTGAATTATCAATTGACTTACCATTAATACCTTGTATTTTATTATTTAAAAGTGGAGCAGTTAATACTCACAATTTAAATCAATAACTTGGACTAAAATATTTCATAATTTTGTTCTCCTTTGAAAGTAAATATAAAAATATTTACTTTCAAAACAAAGCAACTTTTATTTGTTAAATTTTACTTCTTTTTTATTTTTTTTGATAAATATTTTTGGGAAATTTTCACTCGATATTGACAGTTATTAATTAAAAAATGTATTTTTTCTAAAATTATTATCACTACTATTTTCTATATTTCATCAATAAGAAATTATAAAAGATTATGCAATTACTGTAATAATGTTATATATGATTGTAAAACATTATTGATGTTGAACATATATTATTGTATATCATATAATATTTATATAAATTAATACATATAAGCATTAAGTTTAATATATAATTTTATTAATTTCTTTTTCTGTAATAAACTTATCAATCTTCCCTTGCGCTAAGATTGGGGTACCGCCACCCTTACCATTATATGTTTTTAATATTTTTTGTAAAATATTATTACTTTGATACTGTTTATTATTATGCAATTCTTTACTTGAAGCAACTAATACTAAATATTCTTGATTATTAATTTTATTAATAAAAATAATAATAATATTTTGATATTGATTACGATAATGTTCAATTATTTCTCTTAATGTTTTAATATCTAAATTTTCAAAATTTGCAATTAATAGTTTATAAATATTTTCATTTTTTGGAACTAAAGTTAAATATTTTTTCACTATCTTCTGACGATTTAATTCTTCAAAATTAATTTGTCATTTTTTAAATAAACCATGTAATTCTAGTAATAACATTTTTCCTTTTCTTCAATCAGCAGCTACCACTTTTAAATTATTAATAGCATCATATATTTTTTCAATTTCTTCTTCTTGCATACAATTATCTTTATTTTTTTGATATTGAATAAATAAACTATTGCTTTGTTCTTTAATCATCATTATTTGTTGTGTTAAGTATTCATTAATAGTTTTTAATGATGTTAAAGCATGAATTCGATAAGAACCAGATCCTTTTGACTCAACATTAGTTATTAATAATTGTTCTACTTCTTGTGAATTATAACAATGAGTACCCCCACAAAGTTCAATTGAAAAATCACCAAACTTAATTACTCGAACTTTTTCTTCATATTTTTCACCAAAAAAAGCTAAAGCTCCAATTTTGATTGCTTCTTCATATGTACAATAAATAATTTCACAAGAATATTTACCTTTAATTCATTTACTTACTTGTTGTTCTATACTTATAATTTGTTCTAAAGTTAACATTTCATAATGACTAAAATCTAATCGTAAATATTGATAATTATTAAAACTTCCAGATTGCATAACATGTAAACCTAATAATTTTCTTAAAGCAGCATGTAATAAATGAGTTCCTGAATGATTTTTTCTTGTATAAAAACGATGTGAACTATTAATTTGTGCTTCAACAATTTCTGTTTGTGTTAATTCACCTTTTACTTCCACTTGATGAATATGCTGTTTTTGTGGTCCTTGTTGTACATCAATAACAGAGGCCGTTCCATTTTCTCCTTTGATAATACCATCATCAGATGCTTGCCCCCCCTTTTCTGCATAAAAAGGTGTTTCATTTAAAATTAAATAACCTTTTTCATTTTTTAAAAATTTTACCTCATGCTCTGATTTAAACATAAAAACAATATTTGTATTTATTTGTTCTTTATCATAACCAACAAAGGTTGAAGGAACTTTTAAATTAGTTAGTAATGAAGATTGAATTGTTAATGCTTGATGATTAATTCTTACCTTTCTTGTATTATCTTTACTGTTATCCAATAACTTTTGAAAACCTTTTAAATCAACAGTCGCATTTTCTTCATTTGCAATCTCTAATGTTAATTCAATAGGATAACCATAGGTATCAAATAATTTAAAAGCCGCAGTTGCATCTACTTTTTTATTATCTTTAATAACTTGTAATAATAATTGTTTTCCTGTTATCAATGTTGTTCAAAATTTTAATTCTTCGATTTTAATAATATTAGTTACTAAATCGACTTTTTTATGTAATTCTTGATAATGTTGACCCATAACTTTGATAATAATTGAAACTAACTTAAACAAAAATGGTTCATTAATATTAAGTTTTTGTCCATATACAACAGCTCTTCTAATCAATCTTCGTAATACATAACCACGATCTTTATTACTAGGAAAAACACCATCACTAATTGCAAAAACTAAGCAACGAATATGATCAGCAATAATTTTAAATGCAGTATTAATAGTTTTTTGTTTAATCTCTTGTGTAAAATAATTATTAATATCATAACGAAAATTTGTCAATTTTTCACATTCATGAATAATATTTTGAAATAAATCAGTATCAAAGTTAGTTGGCACATCTTGTAAAATTGCTACTAGTCTTTCTAATCCTGCACCAGTATCAATATTTTTTCTTGGTAAATCAGTATAATTATTTTTGCCATCATTATTAAATTGTGAAAAAACAATATTTCAAATTTCAATATAACGATCATTTTCAATATCATCTTTTAATAATTTAATACCAATATTTTTAGGATCATATTTAATACCACGATCATAATAAATTTCAGTATTAGGACCACAAGGACCTTGACCCATATCTCAAAAGTTAGTAGATCTTGTACCTTTAATAATACGTTCTTTTGGTAATTTAATAATATTTAATCATAAATTATATGTTTCTTCATCTTCATTAAAAACTGTTACATATAATAAATTAGCATCTAAATTTAATCACTTTTTACTAGTTAAAAATTCTCATCCTCAAACAATAGCTTCTTTTTTAAAATAATCACCAATTGAAAAATTACCTAACATTTCAAAAAAAGTTTGATGTCTTGCTGTAATACCAATATTTTCAATATCATTAATTCTAATTGCTTTTTGTGAATTTGCTAATCTTTTAGCAATTGGGGTTTGTCGTCCATCAAAATATGGTTTTAATGTAGCAACTCCAGAATTAATCCACAATAGTGAAGGATCATCATTTGGAACAAGTGATGCACTTTCTAAAATGTGATGATCATAACTTTTAAAAAAATTTAATCAAGTTGTTCTAACTTTATCTGTTGTTCATTTTATTGACATAATAATTTCTCCTCAAAATAATAAAAATTCCTATCAAAATAGGAACGTTTTTTAACGCGGTACCATCCTAATTCACTTACAAAGTAAATGCACTTAATTAATGATTAAAATTGTTAAATTAGGAGCTTCTAATTAATAATGGTTAAGTGCTTACACTATTCACTCTCGCTGAAAACTAATTATTATTAATTATACTTATCTAATTTAGATTAATATAAATATTAATTTCAATTTTAATATTAACCATAAATATTAGTTATTACAAGCAAAAAGATAAAATTATGAAATATTTTTATAAATTAAAAAGAAAAAAATATTAATTATTAACTTTATAGAATAAAAATTACAAGAAAGATTTTTTCTATTTAATCAAAAATATAATTTAACTGGTATTTTTTTTATTGTATATTCATTTTTTCAGATATAAACTTTAGTTAAGATTTGCTTAGAGTAATTTTTAAAAAATAAAAATTTATTATTAAATTATATAAAATTAATTCATTTAATTCAATATTATTTACTATTTAATATAGTAACTAATTTAATATATTAATGCATTTTTTATATTTTTAAATCTATAATTTTGAACAAAAAAATATTTTAAGTAAATCTTAAATATAGCTGAGTTATACTTGTAAGTGCAAGTAAATAAAATTGCAAAAAATTCTCATATAAAAATTTCATAATGCTAAATTTAGTTTAGAAAAAAGTAAGGAGTTTTTATATGAGTTATAAACATCTTGGCATAGATGAAAGAATTTATATTGAGAATCAATTGAAATTTAAATTTAAAATTAGTGAAATAGCTAAAAATCTTAATCGAAGTATTAGTACTATTATTCGAGAAATTAATAGAAATAAAGATAATAATCATTATTTTTCATTAATTGCACAAAATAAAGCTGAAAATCGAAAACAATCACATATTAGTTTTCATAAGTTTAAAAATAAGAATTTAGTAAAATATGTACAACAAAAATTACTATTAGGTTGATCACCTGAACAAATTTATGGCAGAATTAAAAATTTTCATAAAGAATGAGTTATTAGTTTTAAAACAATTTATACTTGAATTTATTTTGGAATGCTTGATAAAGTTACTAGTAAAAATTTAAGAAGAAAAGGTAAAAAACGAAAATCTAAAGAAAATCGTGGCAAGTTTAATGGTAAATCAATTAAAGAACGAGATATAAATGTTAATGATCGTATAACACTTGGTCATTGAGAAGGAGATACTATAGTATCATCACGAGGTAAAAGCAAATCATGTTTAATAACTTTAGTTGAAAGAGTATCACGATTTACTTTAGCAATATTAGTTAAAAACAGAACTACTAAAGTTATTAATAAAAATGTCAGTTATTATTTATCAATTCTTCCTAAAAACATTGTTAAAACTATTACTTTTGATCGTGGCAAAGAATTTTCAAATTGACAACAACTTGAAAAAAATTTAGATGTAAAAATTTATTTTGCCAATCCATATTCACCTTGACAAAGAGGTACTAATGAAAATACTAATGGTTTAATTAGAGAAAAATTTCCTAAAAAATTTATTTTTTCAAAAACTAATAAAAATGAAGTTCATAAATTTATATTGTCTTTAAATCAAAAACCGAGAAAAATACTAAATTATCTTTCACCAATCGAATATTTGGATAGAAAAATAATTTAGTTGCACTTACCTTTACAATTTAGCTATAAAAAATAAAAATGATAATTAATTGAAATTTTACAATTAAATCTAGCATTAAAAATTTTATTAATTTATTAAAATTAATCTTTGTAAGAACAATAACTATTAAATTACTATTCATTTTTTTAAAATGAAATTTTAAACAACTGAATTTATTTATTATTTCAAAAAACAAAAAAATAATTTAATTTCTACTCTAAATTTGTGTTTTATTAACATATTACTATAAAAGGAGTCCAAAAATAAATCAAATTAATAAATAAAAAGGAGACAAATTTTATGTCAAGTAAACTAAATAATAATGAAATAGATAATACAATAAATGAATTTGAAGAAACTGAAGAGGAAGAAAAAGAAAATGTTGACACAGAATTAGAAAAAATTAAACAAGAAAAAGAAGAAATTCAATCTAAATTAAATGAAACACAAATTAAATTAGAAGAAGCTAACAAAGAAATCGAACAACTATTAGAAGAAATTGAAAACACTACCGATAATGATAAACTACAAGAACTAAAAAATAAACTAGAAGAAACTAACAAAGCAAAAGTAGAAATGCAAACTAAATTAGAAGAAGCTAATAAAGAAGTCCAAAAACTATTAGAAGAAATTGAAAACACTACCGATAATGATAAACTACAAGAACTAAAAAATAAATTAGAAGAATTAGAAAAAAAAGTAGCAGACACAGAAGTTGCTAACAAAGAAATAGAAATTAAATTAGAAGAAACTAATAAAGCAAAAGAAGAAATAGAATCTAAGTTAGAAGAAGCTAACAAAGCTAAAGAAGAAATGCAAACTAAGTTGAATGAAGCCAATAAAGAAATTCAAGCATTATTAAACGAAATTGAAGAAATACAAGAACTAAAAAATAAGTTAGAAGAAGCTAACAAAGAAATCGAACAACTAAAAGAACAGATTAATGGTAAAAAAAGTGATGAAGAACTAAAAAATATTAAAAAGAGAGAAGAATTAGAAAAAAAATTATCAAAAAAAGAACTAGAAATTGAAGAAATAAAAACTAATTCAGACACAATAGAAAATATTGAAGATCATATTGAAGAAAAAGAAGCAATTGAAAAACAAATACAAAATATTAAAGATCAAATAAATAAATTAATTGAAGAAGAAAAAAATAGAGTTCATTTAATCAATTGTCAAGATCTATTAAAACAATTAAATGATATAAAAGATTCAATAAAAAATAATTATGAAATGATAGAAAAACTTAATCAAAAAAATAATAATGATAAATCAAAACAAGAGTTTGATGAAACAATACAACAAGAAATCAAACAATTATTACAAATATTAGTGGAAAATGAAAATACTATTAATGAATATCAAAAGAAAATTGAAGACCTTAAAAATAATAAAAATAATTGTGATAAAGAAAATAAAGGAATTGAATTTTATCAAAATTTAATAAATGCTAAAAATAATGAAATATTAAAAACTCAAGAAAGAATCAATCTATTAAAAAGCACTAAGAATTGTAATCAAGAAAAAAACAATTGTTGCAAAGAAATCAAAGAAAAACTAGCACAATTAGTTACAAATGAAAATGATAAAATGATAAAAATCGATGAAATCTATCAATGACAAAAAAAGATAAAAGAAAATGAAATTTCTAATCAAATTAATAACATAGATAAAATAATTGAAAATCTAAAAAAAGATAAAAATAACATTATTCCTAAAGAAAATAATTGAAATATAAAAATATCAAAAATTGAAGATATTAATAACAAAATGCTTAATAATAATCATCAAATTTGTCTATTAGAAAAAGAACTAAATCAAGATCCAAATAATGAAAAAATAAAAAATAAAATTAAAAACTTAATTGAAGAAATTGAAAAACTTACTGATGAAAAAAATCAAATTATTAATAATAACAACAAAGAAAAAGAAAAAATCATCTCACAATTAAAAGAAATTGAAAAAAAACTAGCACAAGAATTAAAAACAAAACAAGAACTTGAACAACAACTAGAAAATCTAAAAAAAGAAAAAAACGATAGTATAACAATTTATCAAAAAAAACTAGAACAAGAATTAAAAACAAAACAAGAACTTGAACAACAACTAGATAATTGCAAAAACATTAGAAAAGAATTAGAAAATCAATTTAAAGAATGTAAAGTAAAAAGAGAAGAACTTGAACAACAATTAAAAAAGGCAAATGAACAATTAAAAATAAAAGATCAAAAAATTATACAATTAGAAAAAGAGTTAGAAACAATTAAAAAAATAAAAACGATGAGCCGTGTGATAATAATCAAACTACAAATATTATAGTATCAATTCCAGAAATCAAAAATGGGATTTATTCAATCACAGAAGATAATAATGGTAATGTTTATTGTGTTGGAAAAAGTAATATGGTATTTAAAGTGAAAAAAAATAAAAAAGTAGAAACAATCGGCAAAATAGATTCTGATGGTTTTACTATTAAACATGATGGTTTTGATAATATTTTTATTGGTACTACTAATGGAACAATTTATAAATATAATACAAAAGAAGAAGAATTTACTAAAATAAAACAATTTAATGAAATTATTAATGTAATTGAAGTTGATAATGATCATAATATTTATGTTGGAACTTGAAATAGAAGCACTGGAAAAGATTTACCCGGAACTGGTAGAGTTTATAAGTTAGAAATTGGAAATAATGATTTTTCCGAAATAAAAGGAACATCAGGTGCAGTATGATCATTAGCAATAGATGAAAGCAATAATATTTATGCAGGAACAACACAAGGACTATTCAAAATAAATCAAGAAAATATTTTTATTAAATGTCCAGAAAAGATTCCATATGAAAACCCTAATGTTCATACAATACGTGCAATACTAATAGATAAAGAAGAAAATATTTGAATTGGAACAAGAGAAGGAAAACACCTAGGTAATATTTATAGATGTAAAAAAGGAGAAAAACAGTTTATTAGAATTAATGAAAAAAGTAAAGGAGAAGTTTTTACATTAGCTGTTGATAGCAAACAAAATATTTATGCGGGAACATGAAATAATGCAGGAATTGGACATTTCCTTCAATACTATCCTAAAGTTAATTACTTTGGAACTTTAGCAAATATACCTACTAATTTAGGTTCTATTGAAAATATTTTTATTGGAACAAGACTTGGACCTGATAGTGGCAGAGAAGGAGATTATATAAAATGAAAAAATTTTGTATATAAGTACAAACAAAAAAACAGATTCAAAGTATAAAAATAAAAAACACCCTTGAAAGTGTTTTTTATTTAAATTATGCAACTAATTTCTTTTCAGAAGCTGTACTTGATGATGCTAATGGTTCATTTTTATTCACTTTATTTGCGTCAAAAGGACTAACTTCTTCATCTAAATCAATACCAGAATCATCAAAACTTACATTTCTTAGTTTTTTTTCTAAAATTGCATTTTCTCTTATTAAAATACTAATTTTTTCTTTAAAAAAATCAATTTCTTGTTCCTTGACTCTTAGCATATTATCTAAAGTTGTAAACTTACTAACATTTTTTTCATTACGTTCATTTTGAACTTTTTTATATTCGTTATTTTCAAAATCTAATTCTTTAATTCTCTCTTCATTTTTTTCTAAAATTTGTTCCAATTCTTTAATCTTAGTCTTATTTTTATCTATTTTTTGCTTTATTTTTTCATATTTTTCGTTCATATCTTGCAATTTTTTTTCCTTACTTTGTAACTCTTTTTTTAATTGTTTAGTTTCATTTCTTAATACTTCATTTTCTGTTCGTAATTTTTTTTCTTTATCAATCATTCTTGCAAGTTCTTGAATATGATTTTTTATCTTATCTCTTTCTGTTGATAATTGCACAACTTTTTTAAAGTTAATTTCAAAATAATTAATTAATTTTTTAGTAATTTTTCTCTTGTAAAAACCAAATGTTAAAATGTTTAATCATTTTCTACTTTTTCTTGCATTTTCTAATGCTTTACGTTCAATTACTAAAGCATCAATGTCTTTTTCTAATTTTGATAAGTTATCAATACAACTTTTAAATTCATTATTGAATGAATTTCTAACAAAAATTGAATATTCTAATTTTTCAAGTTCCTCTAATTTACTTGTAAATTGCTTATATAATTCTCTATTAGCACTATTTATATTTTCAAAACTAAATAATGATAATAATAAAGAAATTATAAATACTATTTCTTTATGATCCTTCTTTTCGCCAATTTCTAAAGGAGTATCACCATTTTTATTTTTAATATCTATACTAGTATTAATACCCCTTGCTTTAATGAGTAGTTTTACCATTTCAATATCTTGTTTTATAACTGCCAAATGTAAAGGGGTATTACCATCTATATCTTCAATATCTAATTTTGCACCAAGTGAAATCAGCTTTTTAACACTTCTTATTTGCCCTTTTCAAACAGCGATATGTAATAATGTTTCTTTATTTTGATTTTGCATATCTAAGGGAACACCTTTATTAATTAAATAATCAAAATCCCTATCATATCTAATAATATCATTATCAGTATTACTTTGTGAGTTTTTTTCATTTTTTAAAAATTCATTTTTAAGTGCCATTTTATATTTCTCCTAACAAAAAAACTCATTTACCTTAAAATTAAAGTAATGAGTTAAATTAAAACTTATATTAAATAAATATTTTTGTTAATACTAACATATTTTAAAACTTTTGTATATAATTTATTATTGTGTCATTATTTAGTGATAATTTCCTATTAGTTATCGAGCAAAAATTTCACAAAAGTAAAGTTAAATATACTTGGTGATAAATATGGAAAGAAGCATGACTATGAAAGAAAAATATAAGTTTAATATTATAAATGACATTATTATTAATAAATTATCTAAACATCAAGCTAAGAATAAACTTAACCTAACTATTAGAAGAATTAACCAATTAATTCAAATTTTCAATAGAGAAGGTAAAGTTGGTTTTATTCATAAATCCCGAAATAAAATTTCTAATAAAACAACAAATTTTGAAATCAAAATTAAGATTATAAATTTATATAAAACCAAATATTATAATTTTAATTTTCAACATTTCCATGAGAAATTAAACAATGAAGAAAAAATTAAAATTTCATATAGTACACTTTATACTATATTAATTAAAGAAAAAATTACTTCACCAAAAAGACATAAAAATAAGAAAAATAACTTGCATCCTACAAGAAACCGAAGAACAAATTTTGGTGAATTAATTCAAATGGATGCAAGTAATCATCATTGATTTGGTAAGGATAAACCAAAAGCTTTTTTACATGCTGCAATTGATGATGCTACAGGCAATATTGTCGGACTATGATTTGATCATCAAGAAACATTAGATGGTTATTATAATGTTTTTTATCAAATTTTAACTAAATATGGCATACCAAAAACATTTTATACTGATAATAGAACAGTTTTTGGATATAAAAAAACAAATCGATGCTGGCAAAATAAACACGGAAAATGATACTTATACTCAATTCCAAAAGTCTTGTAATGATTTAGGTGTTGAAATTATTAGAACTTCCATTCCACAAGCTAAGGGTAGAATCGAACGCTTATTTGGAACACTTCAAAGTCGCTTAATTAGTGAACTTAGACTTAATAAAATTAAAAATTTAGAAGAAGCTAATCAATTTCTTAAAATATATATAAGTATTTTTAATAAGCAATTTCCTTACCTATTGATAATAATAAATCTGCTATGATTAAAGCTCCAAACCAAGAAGAAATAAATATTTATCTTTCAAGATTTTCTAAAAGAAAAACGGATAGTGGTTCAACTATAACATATTATGGTAAAAAGTATTTTCCTTATAAAAATAGCAAAGTTCAATACATACAACCTAGAACTGATGTAATTGTACTTAAATCGTTTATTAATGAGTTATATCTTAGTTATAATCATCAAATATATGAATTAAAAGAAATAGCACCAAAACCAATTATCAAAGAGGATTTGATAAAAACTAAAAAGGTTTATATACCAAATAAAAACCATCCTTGAAGATATGGATACTAATAATACCAAATTAAAATTAGATAAAATTCTTTTTATAAAAGATTATTTTTGTGAATACTTAACTATATAAAATTTTAAATCGTTTGTCGAGCAGCAAATTTGATGCCTTAAAATTGATTTTAAAGATATAAAAAAATAAAATTATACACCACCAATAGCACAAGCACCAGAAGCCATTGTTGTAATACCACCAACAACATTACCAATTATGGGAATAGTATTTAAAGCACCATTAACAATAGTTAATGTGTTTTCACAATTTAAATTTGATTTATTTTCTAGATTTAGAAGTCTGTTGTCAAGTTCATTAACTTGTTTTTTTAAAGTTTCAAAATCTGCTTTGATTCCTTGAATATTTTTGTTTAATTCATCTAACTTTAATTCATGTTCAATTAAAGTTGAAATATAACTTCAATCTCTTATATAACCTTTTATTATTTCTTTTTCTTGTCTTTTTCAATTATATAATGCTTGAGGATTAAATGTTTTAGAATTATTGATTGCTTGTGGTAAAGTAGAATTTCATTCATTTATATGTGCAAATCATTGTTTAACTTTTGAATCATTTGCTATAATATTTGAAATTTCATTAAATTTATCTTGTGTTACATAGGTAAAAGTTGGTTTTGTCAAACCATAAGAATAGGGACTAAAAGTACCAACAATTATTTTTTTTCAAAATAGCCAATAAAGTGTGAGTAATTAGATTTATCCAATAAATAAACTTCTGATAATTTAAAATTATGATATTTTTTCTTTATGGCACTTTTAATTTCGTTATCAACGTTATGATTAATTTTTCCTAAATTAATTTTTATATCTTTATTTCAATCTGGAAAATCATTTTCTAAATTATCAAGACGATTATTTGGATAATATTTCTCATCTTCTGTTATTATTCTTACTGATTCAAAATCAAATCAATTAAATGGTTTTTCATAAAGTACAATTTCTATACGTTCTTTTCTAGAACTATCTGTATATACTTTTTCAATTTTTGAAAAATTATCTCAAATTGTTTTACCTACTTGTTGTATTTCTTTTCATGTTCATGGAAAAATTGCAGTAATTGAAATATCATTAGAATTATATCGTTGCATCATATCCTCTTTAAATTTTTCGCCAAGTTCTCATGCAGGATTATCTTTTCAATAATGATAATCAGCTATTATTCCTTCAAAAGTTTTTGGTGTAAATGAACAAGTTACTTTACCTCAACTACCCCTTATTTCGTTTTTACCATTTAATGTTCTTTTTAATCGATTTCTGTGTTTTTCATGACGATGTTTATTCATATTTATTTTGCTATTTGTTGTTGGGTTGTTAATAATAAAATCTGTTTGATTATTACTTGCAAAATTTAATTGTTGATTTACTAAATCTAAACTAGTCGTATTTTTTCTAACTCAATTTTTAATATTTGAATTATCAATTGACTTACCATTAATACCTTGTATTTTATTATTTAAAAGTGGAGCAGTTAATACTCACAATTTAAATCAATAACTTGGACTAAAATATTTCATAATTTTGTTCTCCTTTGAAAGTAAATATAAAAATATTTACTTTCAAAACAAAGCAACTTTTATTTGTTAAATTTTACTTCTTTTTTATTTTTTTTGATAAATATTTTTGGGAAATTTTCACTCGATATTGACATATATAATTTATTATTTTACTAACAAATTATACATTTCAATAATTTCATTAACTTGTATTCAATCTTGAAAAGTGGCTCCTGCATAATGATCATGTCCACCACCACCAAATTGTTGAGCAACAGTATTAACTTTTATATAATTACTACGAAAAATACCAATAATTGGCCCATTAATTTCAGTTTGTGAAAACATCATTCAAATTTTACTATCATTAATATTTGCTAATAAATCAACATGTTCATTAGCAGTAAAAGCAGATACTACTAGTGGTTTTAATAGTTCTGCTTTTAAACAACAAGATATTACTTTATTATTTGAAATATAATTTTTAAATATGCTAAATTGTAAAGGTAAGTGCAACTAAATTATTTTTCTATCCAAATATTCGATTGGTGAAAGATAATTTAGTATTTTTCTCGGTTTTTGATTTAAAGACAATATAAATTTATGAACTTCATTTTTATTAGTTTTTGAAAAAATAAATTTTTTAGGAAATTTTTCTCTAATTAAACCATTAGTATTTTCATTAGTACCTCTTTGTCAAGGTGAATATGGATTGGCAAAATAAATTTTTACATCTAAATTTTTTTCAAGTTGTTGTCAATTTGAAAATTCTTTGCCACGATCAAAAGTAATAGTTTTAACAATGTTTTTAGGAAGAATTGATAAATAATAACTGACATTTTTATTAATAACTTTAGTAGTTCTGTTTTTAACTAATATTGCTAAAGTAAATCGTGATACTCTTTCAACTAAAGTTATTAAACATGATTTGCTTTTACCTCGTGATGATACTATAGTATCTCCTTCTCAATGACCAAGTGTTATACGATCATTAACATTTATATCTCGTTCTTTAATTGATTTACCATTAAACTTGCCACGATTTTCTTTAGATTTTCGTTTTTTACCTTTTCTTCTTAAATTTTTACTAGTAACTTTATCAAGCATTCCAAAATAAATTCAAGTATAAATTGTTTTAAAACTAATAACTCATTCTTTATGAAAATTTTTAATTCTGCCATAAATTTGTTCAGGTGATCAACCTAATAGTAATTTTTGTTGTACATATTTTACTAAATTCTTATTTTTAAACTTATGAAAACTAATATGTGATTGTTTTCGATTTTCAGCTTTATTTTGTGCAATTAATGAAAAATAATGATTATTATCTTTATTTCTATTAATTTCTCGAATAATAGTACTAATACTTCGATTAAGATTTTTAGCTATTTCACTAATTTTAAATTTAAATTTCAATTGATTCTCAATATAAATTCTTTCATCTATG
The DNA here is from genome assembly GCF_964019575.1 of Spiroplasma endosymbiont of Andrena trimmerana. NCBI lineage: Bacteria > Bacillati > Mycoplasmatota > Mollicutes > Entomoplasmatales > Spiroplasmataceae > Spiroplasma > Spiroplasma endosymbiont of Andrena trimmerana. The sequence continues at coordinate 1,334,531 of NZ_OZ026455.1, read as the reverse complement.
CCAAGATGTTTATAACTCATATAAAAACTCCTTACTTTTTTCTAAACTAAATTTAGCATTATGAAATTTTTATATGAGAATTTTTTGCAATTTTATTTACTTGCACTTACAAGTATAACTCAGCATTTAGAAAATATTAAAAGAGAATTAAGTGGTAATGAATTAATAAAATTATTAGAACCATATATTAAAGACCAAAAAATAACTGTTAATAAACCAACCGCTCCAAAAGAATATTATCTTAATGATATAAAACTTGAACCATTAACATTTTATGAACAGCATAATAGTTGATTTATGGGTGAAATAACTGATAGTAAAACAAACATTACTAATCCTTGTTTTAAATATAACATTACGTGAGAAGAAAACAGAAAAGGTTTTAAAATAAATAATCCATATAAACATGATGATTTACCAATTAATTATATAGTTACTTCTTATAAGGAAATTTCAACTCATAATGAAAAAGTATTTTTGTTGAACATGTAAACAAAATAAATTAGATTATTTATTCTTTAATACTAATGATATAAAAACAAGAAAATATTTTTTAAGAGATAAAAATAGTAAAGCAATTTGTTATGACTGTATTTTAAATATTAGGTTAAGTAGGAGGTCTAAATATGGATAAAGAAAAATTAATTTATTATCTTGATAATGAATTTATGGAATTACTTAAAGATGATATTAGTGATGAAATTAAAATTAATATTAGTAATTGAAAAATGAAATTAATAATGAGATTACAAGAAAAAATTCAAAATGGTGAATTTGATTAATAATGGAATATGAATTAATTATTGGAATTGACCCTGCTGGAATTGGCAATAATGGAATTGTTATATATTCAAATGAAACTAATAATATTTTTTTAATGAAACATTTAAAACTAAAACAGTTTTAGAAACTAAAAATTTATATAAAGAATACTTTTTATTAATTAAAAAACAGTTTGATAATAAAAAAATACTAGTTATTGTAGAAAATTTCTTTTTAAGTTCAAAACAATTATTAACTAATCCATTAGCAACTCCTAAAATTATTGGTTCATTAATGGTATTAGTAGAAGATGTTATGAATTGAGATTATTTAGAAAGTGAACCAAAAAATAAAACTAAAATAGAAAATTATAAAGGAAATATAAAATTTACAAAACATGAACAAGATGCATATAAACATATTCAATATTATTTAAGGAATTATAAAAATGAAAGATAAAGCAAATTATGTCAAATTAACAGTAAAACTGAGTAACACTATTGAAGCAAAGCATTATGAAAAAGGTGACAAAGAATTATATTATAGTGTTCGAGGTCAATGAAATGGTTTAAACTATGTTACTTTAATTTTTAATAAACCAAAATTTTATAACCGATGTATTTTATTAAACAAAAATGATGAAATTATAGTAACTGGTGAAATATTTAATACTTTAAATATTTCTAAAAATCGTGCATTTTGTTCAATCAATGTTAAATGATTTAAAAAATGAAAAGAGTAAAAATGAATAAATGTAAATATTGTAATAAAAGAATTTGATTAACTAATTATTGATGTATGAATTGTTTAGAAATATTAGTTATGAATTTAAATAAAAATAAGGAGAAATAAATATGAATAAAGAAAAATTACTTGACTATTACCATGATAAATTAAAACAACATGAAAGAAATTTAAATGAACTTAGACTTAATGAAGGTATAGTAAAAAATCTTTTAATGGAAATCAGTTCTATGATTGAAAGAATTAATAAAGGTGAATTTGATAATGACTAATGAGTATGATTGACTATGATATTGTGATACTTATGGTTGTAAAAATAACAATAGTAAACAAGAGATATATGTATGTTCAATTAAAAAAGATACAAAATTAGGATTATGTAAAACTCATTTTAATAATTATAGAAATATAACAATTGATTATGTTATTGACATAAAGGAGAAAAATAATGATTAAATTAAAAGATTTATTTGGTCAAGATAAAATAGAAATATTTTCACCAAATCCAAACGATTTAACAGATAGTAAAGATATAAAAGCATTGATTTTATGAAAATATCCTAATGTAATTGCTGAATATTTAGTTGTTTCTCAACCCCATGCAAATACTGCTATTTTAGTAGGAGATAATATTAATTACACAGGTTGAGTAGAAGTATTTATTAAAAAAAGAACAAGTTTAGAAGGAGTAAATGAAAATGCCAAATGATACCATTGTACAATCAAATAATTATACATTAACGAAATTAATAAGAACTGGAATAAGTCCATTATCAGCAATGATTGGTAAAGTGCTTATTATGGTCAATTATTAGAAAGTCCAGTATTAGGAAGTATTAATGCTTTATTGTTTAGTAAGAAATTAGGAATTGATATATGAAACTTAAATCAAATACCTAGTACTAAAACTAAATTACTTAACAGTTCTAAAAAAATATTGTTAGGATTAGGAACAATTGGATTAGCAAATTATAGTAAATTTATAAATGAAATAATTGAACCAATTACTCCAACAACACCAAGTACTACAACAACAGATACTCCACCATGACCACCAAATTTATTATTAAATGCAAATAATAATCCTAATAATTTAATGGATTGAGATACATATTTATCTTTAAATAGTTATGGTATTGCTAATGTAATTGCAGGAGTTACTGAATTAATACCTAGTAAATTTGAAAATATAAGAAAAATTGCAAATATGATTACTGGTGGAGCATTAATTTCAAGTGGTGTTGCTATGGGTATTAATAATGATTTTAATAATGCTTATGCTATTCCGACAATAGTAGCAGGAGCAACTGAAATTATTCATAATTTATTACCTATGGAAACTAATCATATTAATACTGAAATGCAAGAAACAGCATTTACTAATGAACATGCTAATTTAATTAATAATACTGAACAAGAATATGAAAGACAAAGACAAACTTATGGTTCAAATGATAGTATTGATAGTTTAACTAGTAATGTTATATATGAAAGACCTGTGTATTGTTCAACAACAGTACCATTATAAATAATTGAAAGGAAAATATTCAAATGAAAGAATTTATACATGAATTAATAATTATAGGAACAAGTGTAGGAACATTAATTTGCAGAGAATTAATTGTTTGATTTAAACGATTTATTACAACTCCAAAACATGTTCGAGCAAATAATAAAGTAATAAAACATCAAAAAAAATTAGCAAAATTAAATGAAAAGATTAATAAAGGAGAAAAATAATATGACAAAAATCGAATTTAATGAAAAATATAGAAAAAAAGATATCAGTATTGATAGAGATTTTGATTTACATATTGATAATTGTTTTAAATTTTCTGATATTGATATATTAGAAAATGCAGTTAATGATTATAAAAAACTAATAAGTGAAATGCCACAATTAGTTAAAGATTGATTATTGGGATAAGATTAGGAGAATGTTAAATGTTAGAAAATGAAACTAATGTTCAAGAAACAACTGAACCTTTAACTGAAAATAATGATTTACAACAAGAACAAGAAACCAAAATTGTTGAATTAGAAAATAAGTTAAATAAACTTAATCAAGAAATTAAAGAAAAAGAAATGATTAATATATTTAAAAAATATCAAGTTAAAACTGAATTTTATGATTTTTTAAAATTTAAAACAAGTAATATAGAAAATTCAAAAATAGAAGAACCAATTAAAAAAATGATTAAAGAACAACCACTATTTAAAGAACCAATTAATACAGGTGGTAAACAAGAAACAATATTAACAAATCAACAAACTTCAATAAAAAGTAGTTTATTAGATTATAAAAAGAAAAATAATTTATAAAAGAAAGGAAAATTTAAAATGCCAAATCCAGTACCATTTAAACAAAATTTAGATAATACTACAAAATTAGTAGAAGCACCTGAATTTATAGAATTTTATAAACAATCAAATAGTCCATGAGCAAGTTTTTTCCCAATTGAAATGGTTAATTCTACAAACATTGAATTTATAGTTAAAAAACCAAAAGACCCAACATTCAAAATACTTCATTGAAATGATAAAAGTAAAGGATTAGAAGTTGGTTATGTTGATACTGATAAAATTAATAAAGAAATTACAAAAGAAGCTAGTACAGGAGAAATGATTGGTGAAGTTGATTTATTTGCAGATAATGGGCAAAATTTACTAGAAAGTATGCAATATGAAGTTGCTAATGATTTAGCAGATTATTTAGCAAATAATGATACAAATACAATTGCTCAATCTGCCAAAAAAGTATTCATTACTGATACAACACCAGTAGGATATTTAAAATCAATGTTATCAGCATGAAATACTTTATTTCAATTAAGAAATAGTAATAATTGTAAATTTTTTATAACAAATAGTCTTTATGATAGTTTAGTTTATTTAGCAGATAATAAAGGTTTAATTACTGATAATCAATTAGCACAACAATTAAGATTAAATGGAACAAATTTATATATTAAAGGTGTATTATGTCAAATTGTTATGGATGATTATATGACATTTAAAAATACTGAAAATAAAAATCAAATTATGAACTTTGTTTTAGCAACACCAAAAGCAATGAAAAGATATATGTTACAACAAACTAGTATATATGTTGAAGATATTAAAGATGGTAAAGTTCCTAAAAGATATTTAGTTGGTGGACAAGTAACAGGAGAATCTATTCCTTATATGTCAAACTCAGAAACAGAATCAAGATGAATGTTATGTGGTATTGTTAATAAAAAATATTTAAGTGCAGAAATTACAACATTAACAACTAATATTAATGCTGATACTACTAAAAAGTATAAATTATTAGACACAACAATTAAAAATACAACTGAACTAAATAATTTAAATCCAAATTTAGTAAGTCCGATTATTAATTATTTTAGTGATGCACAAGGTCAAACTGATGTAAGTAATCAAAACCAAAAAGCAGGTGATTTATATGTAGTAATCACTGCTAATGATACTGATAAAAATTATCAAGGTTCAACAAATCCAATTAAAATAAATCTTAAATAACAAGGAAATTAATTATGCCAATTGGTACAACTAATACAGCAATATTCTTAAAAATAAATAAACCAAAACATACTAGAATAAGTCAACAACAAGAACATAAAAGTTTATGATGAGAAATTTTAGAAATGATTGGTGTACAAGTTATAGCAGTAGCACTTGCTCCTTTTACTGGTGGTTTAAGTGAAGATTTAGCACTTGGATTAGGTGCAAGTGATTTAATTGCAAGTATTAGTGCTACTGGTGTTGAGTTTGCAACTGATTTTACTATTAATCAAGTTTATGATTATTTAAAAGGAAATGTAACATCATTAAATACTTTCTTTAATTTATTACCAGCATTCTCAGGTCTTAATAGAATTACTCGTGGTTATCGGACTACAAAATTTATTAAATTAGTACAAAAAACTAAAACCTTAGAACAAATTGGTGTTAAAGAAGTTAAAAACTTACAAGAAATAATTAATCAAGTAACTGGAAAAAGATTTTTAACAGATAAAATTATTGGTAATAATCGTTACTTATTTAATTATAGTTTTGCTCCTAATCGTGAAACAATAATTCAAAATTTAGGATTTGTTGCAGAAAGACAATTTAAAAATAATTTTCAAAAACTAGAAGAACAAGAATTAAAAGATTATTTATTATTACAAAATACATTAATAAAATTAAGTCCACAATTAACTCCAAAGTTTAAAATTAAAGATATTGAAAAAGCAAATAACTTTTTAAAAAAATATAATAGTGATTTAAAAGAAGTATTATCGATGAACCAACATGATTGATTAAATTTAGTTCATACAATACATGCTGATAATAGATATGGAAAAACTTTAATTTTAGATTTACAAAAAATTCGTGCTAATGCTATTAAATTTAATTTTAAAAATAGTTCAATTCATAAATTGGTATTAAAAGCAAATCAAACTTTTAAATATTTTGATATTCGATTTTACTTAAAAAAGAGTTTTAATAAATTTTGAAAAGATACACCATATTTTGAAAAATTACGAGAAAGTATATATAAATTACAAGAAAAATTTGAACAATTAGAAGAAAAAGCAATTGAAAAAATTAACAAATTAAAAGAAAAAGTAACTGATTTATTTAGTAATGCTGAGAAAAAAGCAATTAGACATGCACAATTAATTCCATTAAATTCACCAGTATTTATGGGTTGTAAAATTCAACCTTTGTCATTAGATAAATGTGCTATTAGTATTTATCATCGTAATCCTAAATATAAACTAATTGTAGTAGTTGATAGTATTGTTAAAGCAGAAACCTTTGTTACTCAAATACATCCATTTCATTGATATAGATGATATAGTGGCTGATACATTGGTTATGGAGTAAATCATAATAAGTGATTAAAATCAATAGCATTTGCACGCCAGTTGTTCAACAAGTAATTAGAGATAGTTTTAAAGTTTATAGAGAAATATTTAGAACAATTAGAACTTATCATAAAGTAGTAAATGTTATTAATAATCCTATTGAAAATATTGATAAATCATTTAAAACCGTTGGTTTAAAATTTTCAGTAAATACTTTATTTGGTACAGGACTACTACATCATTTAGAAAAATTTGCATATAGTCAAGTTGTAGAAAAAGGTAAAAAGAAATTACAAAAAGAAATTATTCATATAGCACATAGAAAAACAAAAACACGTACTAAACATTATAAAAAAGCATTTTTTAAGGAATGATAAAATATGATTAATAAACTTTGAACTGGTGTCAGTTTAGAAAATTATAATAACTGATACCCTTTAACTGGAAAAATTACAGAAACCCCACAAAAATATATAAAAACATGGCCAAATGTTAATGATTGATTTAAAACATTTGCTATTCGTGCTCAAAATGATATTAATGCTTATCTTGATTTTATTTTATCTAAATTTCCTTTTGATAGTTTTAAAGATGAATTAATTAAAGAAACATTAAGAGATATGGTTTATGTATGTGCTGAACATTGAGTATTTAATCGTACACCAATTGAATTTAATGTTGATGCTACTATTCAATTTAATAATGGTAGTCAATTTAGTGCAAGTAGTATTCCTACAATTAATGTTTTAGATTTAGCACCCAGTAGAATGAAAATATTAGCAAGATTAACGGAATTAAAACAAATATTTTCAAGTTATAATGATGATGAAATAGATGTTGAAAAAATTGACTTAAAAGCATTTTATACTAGAAATCAAGTTGATGAATTGATTGAACAACAAAAAGAATTTACATTATCAAAACAAATTAAACTATATGATGATGTTGTTAATAATAATGAACATGAAGTTTTTCGTGGTGCTGTAACTAATTTTATCAATAAAGGATATGTAGCAACAGAATATAATAAAGAAACTGAAACTATGATTTTAAATTGACCAAATGAAATTGGGACATTACCACCCGAAGCATTACAAAATAATCCACAAATTGGTGACTTTACCCATGCTGCAACTGCTGACTTTTCTGCTAAACAACAAAAAAGAATTACTACAAATGAAAATAATATAACTAAATTTAATGATAAATTAACTAAAACTAATGAAAGTATTGATGATATTAAAAATAATTGATTTAATATTGAAACTAGTCCATTATGAAAGAAAATTGATAATAATGACTTATATACAAACCAATGATATATTGTTCCTTGAACTTATGTTTATTTTGATAGTAAGCAATTAAGTAGTTCTGTTTCAAAATTAACAAAAGTTATTATTGAATATAATTTGACAAAAGAGCAAATGTTCATTGTTGTTGAAAAAATTATTGTTGAAGATAATATTAACATTACACTTTCTTTTGATTTTAATACTAGAAATTTTATAGTACAAACTTCATCTACAAAATATAAAGGTTGATTAGATAATAATAAATTATATCAATATATTGGTAAAGGAAAACCAATTGAATTTATTGCAACAGAAAGTACTGAACGTGATTATTATACAAAAATAGAAACTAATGACTTATTAGATAAGAAACAAAATATAGAAGATAATAATTTAAAAACTACTAATAAAAATGTTGTAAGTGCTATTAATGAAATATTAAAAACATTTGATAAATATTGAACTGGTGAAAAAACAAATCAACAAATTAATGATGTTGAACAAAATTTAACTACTGTATTAACAAAATTAATTAATGATAATAATTTAAAAATTAATGAAAATTTTAAATTATTTAATGAAAGATTAACAATAGATGAAGATAAAATTGCACATTTACCAAGTAATCAACAATGAAAAGATGTAGCAATATCACAAGATAGAGAAACAATTGTTTATGAATTAAAAACAAATACACATTATAGAATATTTTATGATGTTAATAATAAAAGAAGTACTGGATTAATTGGTAAATATCCTTGTTTAATAAGTGAATTTTATTGAATTTATACTGATGGAAGTAGTTTTAATGATTTATGAATTAATTTACCACATTGAAAAGATACTACTCTTTCACATTTAATAATAATAATTAATCAACATAAAATATCATGAAAAAATAATTCAAATGACGGTAATTTTTGGAAATTACAAGAGTTACAGGAATAAAATTATGATTTGAAAAATTATAAAAATTATTTTAAGTTTAATTGGAGTTTTATTATCTTCTGCTGTTGCTGGTTTAATTATATTTATTATTGTAAAAATTGTATTAAAAATTAATCAAATATTTTAGAAAGGAGAAAAAATATGAAACCTTTTTGACCAAGAAAAGATAAAACAAATAATAGTAATAATGAAGAAAAATCTAAATTAATTTTTTTAGAAGATAAAACCACACATTCTTCAATTTTAAGTTATTTTGGTTTTAATGATTTTAATCATGAAACTTATTTTACTGATTTTGTTGCAGAAAATAATGCTAATTTATATAATGCTCCATTAGATATTAATAATGAAACTATTAAACAATATTTAATTCAACAAGAATTTTATAGAAAAAATTGAAATTCTATATTTAAGTTAAGCAAGTTAGGAATCAGTGGTTATTTAATTTTTATTGCTAATGATGATTTATACTTTCAAGTTGTTGATATACAACAAAGAATTTATGATATTACTGGTAAATTAATTCAATGTACTATTTTTTATGATAATTATCAAAAAAATGCACAAACAGTAAGATTATTTGAAATTTATAAATTAAATAATGAACAAGTAACAATTAATCGTGCAATTTATAGTATTAGTGATAATAAAAAACAATTTCCATTACCTTTTAAAGAATATAGTAATAATCCTAATTTAGAACAAGAACAAACATTAATTATATTCCAATAGCAATTATGAGAAATAAAGCAAATGAGTTAGCAGATTGTGATAAAGTAATGGATAAAATTAAAGCATTAGATGTTATTTATGAACAAATTGTTTTAGATAGTATTTTAAACTCACCAAAATTTATTTTTGACCAAACTTATGGTAATGCTAAATCTACAATGGATAATGCTATAAGAACATTAGTTACTAAAAACTATATTTGAAAAACTACTGGTGATAATAATGAAAAAAGCGAAAATATTAATATGACAAGTAGTAATTTTAAAGGTAAAAATTTAACTGATATATACGATTGAAATGTTAATGAAATATTTAAACGTTGTGGAATTCATATACCAAGTCAAAAGAAATCTGCACAACAATCAGTACCTGAAAGCACAGCAGTAAATATTTCAACCATTAATTATATTGAACAAAAATTATGACAATTTAATATTGATATGCTTAAATTTATTCAAATATTAGTAAGTGTAGATAAAGATTTATTAAATAGTAAAACATTTAATATTGATGATGACCAAGAAATTAATAATTTAACTGTTAAATTAAGATTATTTAACCCCGAAAATAACCAATTAATAGGAGATAACAATGGAAAACAACAACAAACCACAAACGAAGTTTCCACAGAAACAAACTAAACTTAATCAAGCAGAAGTAGAAAACGATTATTTAATTGATAATATTCCTTATGATTTTACAAATATGATGGGTGCTACTAGTGACCCAGATATTAATAGAGCATACGATGAATTTAAAAAAAGAACAATTTATATTTATGAAATTGAACGTTTATTTAAAAATAATGAAAATAATAGTTTAAGATTTTCAGCAAATACTATTAAAATAGGTTTTATTGATATTGATAAAGTATTAAAAACTACTGCTGTTGAAACATCAGACTTTACTATGCAGTTAAATCAAAGAGCAAGTACTAATATTAATGATAATACAATCGAATATAGTATGACTGATATTAAAAATTTAATTTTTCAAGAAATAAATTTATTAAATCAATTTAAGTTATATGCAGTATCTATTAATGAACCATTAACTGAAAATAATATTGATAATTTATATATCATTAATAACTATTCACAACCTTATCAAAATCCAAAAACAAGAAGTACTAAAAGTATAACTATTATTAAAATTAAAGATTTTAAAACAAGAGATGGTTATCCAATCATTATTAAATTACAAAAACCATTAGATAAAAATACCAAAGTAATTGGTTTAAAAATTAAAGCACCTAGAAGCATGATTTTTGGCAATATAAAGGTACTTGGTGAAGTTGACAATATGGAAGTATACCCGAATTTATTTGTTAAAGATAAGATAGCATTTCCGCTGTTATCAATGCCTATTGAAACTCAACCAAAAGTTAGAATATTACAACAATGATTTAGTGAACAAATATTACCTTGAAATTTAGCAAAACAATTTATTGGACAAGAAAAATCAGTTTTAGATTTAATTGCTATTGGTGGTGGAACTGAAACAAGAAAAGAAATTATTAATAATGCAAGAGTTACATATACCAAATTAGGTTATAAAGTTAATAATAGTCCACAAGAATGACCCTTAAGTGAAGAAAAAGAATTAAAAGATAATGAAGTATGACATTTACCTTGATTAACTGCTGATTTTGTTTTAAATATTGCTACAACTAATAAATTTCATGATATTGAAATTGAAATAAACGATAAACCACCAATTGATAGTTTACAAAAAGTATTATTAGATATGCTAACTTATACATATACTTACAATAGAAACTTTGATGGTGTATCATTTGACCCAAAAAATGTAGATTGAGATATTGCTAAACTTCGTGCTAAATTTGAAAATCAAAAACCAACTGATGTTATTACTAATTTATTTAAACAATGAGAATTAGATTATCCAAATTATATAAATTTTCCACAAGTTAAGACATTTAAAAAAGTAGTTGTTATGTTATCTAAATATATTTATTCAACGCTATCTATTAATAAAGGTTTAAATGATGATTATAAATTATTATTGCCTTATTATTTTGAATTAAAATCAAATCCTATACATTCTACATCTGATAAAGTTTGAGAATTTAAAAATGTAAAAGTTGTATTAAAATCTGCATATTTTGATTTTATAGATATCAATAATATTAAATTAAAAAATATTGATATTAGTCAAAATCAATTATTTAAACTAGATGACAATCAATTTAACTGATTATCTATTACAAATGAATTAGAAAGTAATAATATACCATCATTAATTCCTGCTGATTGAACATTGGGTAATGGTGAATATGGAAAATACTTTACAAGAGCAATTATTTTTACTAATAAAATTGAAAATGCTTTAAATTTATATGGTTCAAATAAATCACAATTATTTTCAAAATTAGAATTTTATAAAGAAATTTCACAAATTGATAATAATAGTGAATTTGAATTACAAATCGAAAATCCGATTTATAACTTAAACCGGATTGAAATAAGTGGCATATTTGGTTCTGGAAATTATGAATTAACTTTAATAACAAATAAACAAAATATAAAATTAACTAATATAAATTTATTTGATAAATATATCGAAAACACTTCTTATATCAATATTGAAATATAATTTAAATTATATATAAAATATTTCTAATTAATCAAATCATTATTATCAAATTCTTTATTTTTAATTATTTTAATTACATCTTTATAGACAGCAATTGTCACTTCAGCACGTGCCATCATTTGCATTGTATTAAAAATAAAGTTTTCATCAGGATTTTTTTTACATTCTTCTTTTTCAAGTTCTGTTTCTAAAAATTTAAAAAATTTACTATTGTTTCTAATTTTTTCTTGTATTTTTTTAATTAAAAATTTTTCATCAATCATAGTTCAAAATCCTTAAAATTTATTTTACTTATCAAAATATCCATCAGGATAAATACCATTTCATTTTATATCGTCTTGTTTTGATGGTTTAATTCCAAAATACAATTTTATTTTATGATAATTACTAACTTTTTCTGCTCAAATAGGAGCCCCCCCCAGTGAGCTTCATAATCATAATCTAAATAATAAGATAATTCGCTTGTTTTGCTATTAGACTTTGCACCAAGTATTAAACCAGTTGTAGCGATAATTAATGTTAAAGTAACCAATACTAATGTTATTCTACCTAAATTTATTTTTATTCATGTTTTCATTTTTTATTTTCCTTTCTATAATAATATTTCTGGTTTTATTTTTTGACCTTTATTAATATTAGTGAGTTTACTTTTTTCTATTTTTTTATCATAATTATTTATCCCTTTTTTGAAAAAAGGTTTTATATTTTTAGTTTTAAATTTTAATAATAATTCTTTATTTTTTGATATTTTTTCATTAAAATGTTCTATTATATTATTTTGTAATTTTATTTTAGAATTTATTTCTTTATTTCAATCATAAAAATCAATACTTCATATTTTTTTATTTTCTAAAGAAGAAATTTTTACATAACAATTTTCTACATTTTCTTTAAAATCTTTAATAGATTGTTCTACTTTTTGTTTTTCAAATTCACTCATATTAAAATACTCCTTATTTCTTAATTTTACTTTTAAATTGTACTGATTTTTCATTATTTTTACAAGTATACTTTAAAACAAAAAATAACGCCTAAATTAAAGAAGTTTATTTCATGAGACCTAGACTATTAATTATATTGTACTTGTTTGTTATATAGCAAATGTGAAGATACTTTTTTTCACAGTAGCATTATTTTTACCACGAATGACATTTTTATATGGATATAGTGCATAAAATAATGCATCGTAAGGGTCTTGATACATATTTTTGTCAGGAATGTTAGTTTTTGTTTCATCATAACGTAATTCTTCTAAACATTGAGTAGTTTTTGGCAAATCATCTTTATTTGCATAAAAGTTTCCATAACTCATAATATTTCTCATTCATACTACTCTATTAGTTAATCCTGCTTCTTGATTTAAATTTGAAGCATGTTTAATAGCAGTTTGTGTTATTAAAATAGTATTATATTCATCGATTAATTTTTGATTTAATCAATCTATTGCTGTTCGTGCTTTATCATCATAAAAATAAATTGCTTGTTCAAAATTTTCAAAATTATCCATTAATCCTAAAATTTCATTAACATAAGCATTAATTTTTTCATTTTCATTGATAAAATCATTTGCAGTAACTACTAATTCACAAATAATATAAGCATCATAATAACCAGTATTATTATATTCTTTAAAACCAATGACCATAAATACAGTATGGTCTTTATGTCCAGTTGCTCAATCAACACCAACAGAATAAAAATCAAATTTATACATATCTTTTTCTTTATTATAAAATTGTTTTAAATCATATGGTTGTCAATATTTTACTGTTTTTTGAAATGGAAAAATTGTTGCATCACTATCTAAAAATTCAAAACCATAAAAAACAGTATTAAATTCATCAGGATTACTTTTTTTCATTTCTAATAATTTTCTTTTTTGAATATCAATTAACTTATCTCAAAATGGTTGAATAGTAAATCTTAAAACAAATAAACCTAAACCACTAAACATATCTTTATTTTCATAATAAACTTTACCAACTTTTTTAAGATTTCCCATGACTTCATCATTTAATGGTAAAAATGGCGTACAGTATTTTAAATAAAATGGATGATATTTATCATAAGGATTACATGTAAAAGTCATAAAAAAGTATTTATAAAAATAACGAGTAATCTTTTGTCCAAAAGTAGGACTATATATATTTTTATCAATAAATGTTCAACTTCACTCTTTAATTGGTTTTTTTGAAACTTTAATTCTGTTACTTCTAAACATAGATATTTCTAATCTCTCATAGCGATATGTTAATTCTTTATCAGTAAGTGTTTCTTTTTCTTCTGCCATGATTATTTCATCTGTTCTTGAACCTAAAAAACTTGACCCACCTGCTTCTTTTCCAAAAAATTTATTACCATTAGCATAACCAATAAAATCAATTTGTTGATTATTTGGAAATATAATACATCCCCCATCCTTAGTAATTTTTCATTTAATGCCATGTGGATTATTAGGTAATAAATTAATATTATATGTATCTAGTAAAACTTGACAAACATTCATTAAAGCACCAATTGTAGTTTCATTATGAGTATTTTCATAGCGTCTTACTTCTTGGACACTACTATCACTAAAATTACAACATATAAATAAATCAAATGCTAAACAGTTTCAAGTTTTTCTTGTTCCTCGTGCTGTTGGTACAAAACGATAAAAACAATTAGTTGTAAAAAATTCTGCTCATTCATCACCAACAAATTTTTTAAAAATATCTCAACTAAAACCATAATTATTATCACTAAAATTAAGATTATATTTTTTATTTAATTGTGCATAACTACTAATAAAAGCCATATTTACTCCTTATTTTTAAAAAAAATTAAAATTAAATTATTAACAAACAAAAATTTAGAAAGGAACATTAAAAATGTTTATATTACCATTTCCCAATCATTTTGATTGAGACAAACACGATTTTATTCAAGATGAATTAAGTTTAAAACAAACAGAAGAACTATTTGCAAAAATAGATGATTATTTATGAAGTATATGTGATAAATCTGAATATAAATCATATAGATTTAGAAAAAGAAAATTAAAAGCAAAAAAAGGTTTATTAACTTATAAACGACGTATTTGTACACATTATAACAAAAAAACACAAAAAATTGAATACGTATCTTTATTAGAGAATTATCTTGGTGTTAAAAAATATAGCAAACTTGCACCAAATGTTATTAAACAAATTTTAAAATATTTTGCTGATGATAAAAAATATCGTGATGTTTGCGATACTTTTATTGAAGACTTAATAAGTACTAGTACAGTTTGTAGAACATATCAAAAATTTGAATTACCAAAAGTTAATATTCCTAAAATTGTATTACAACCAAATCAAACATTATATATTAATATTGATGATGGACATCGAAAATTTAAATTTAATGAAAAACACAATACTAAAAATTGTAAAAAATGTTCTATGAGATTAATAGTATTTTGTACTGGTAAAAAGAAAAATGGAAAATTAATTAATAAAAGAGCTGCATGTCAAATAAGAGTATCAAAAACAGAAATTGGTGCTGAAAAAACTGCAAAATTAAATGAAAAATATGGTAATTTATTTTTTGAAAACTTTGATCAAGCAAATTTAATAGTTTGTGGTGATAGTGCTAAATGAATTAGAAAAACTGCTACAATTTTAAATGCTAAATTTATTTTAGATAAATTTCATGCTTTTCATGTTTTATTTCTTGGTATAATGGCAGGAAGAAGAAAAAATCAAATTGCTAAATTACACTATCAAAATGCAATAAATTTATTTGAAAAAGGTCAATATTATGAATTAATTGATTTTTTACAATCATTAACTTTACAATATAAAAAATTAAAAGTTGGTTATTTTATTAATGCAAAAGATGGTGTATTAAACCAAGCATTAGTTGAAAATATTGGTTGCTTTACTGAAACTAATATTAAACAAATTTTAAAGAAAATGATTGGTGATAGAACCTATAACATTGATATGTATACAAAAATGGTTAATTTTAAATGCTATCAAATAAATACTGCCATCCAGTTATTATAAATTAAAATTAAAGATTTTAAAAAACCAAAAATAAAATAAAACTTATTAAAAAAATTTTAATAAGAATTTTTGAGTTATAAAAGTAAGTATTATTGTGTCAATATCGAGTGAAAATTTCCCAAAAATATTTATCAAAAAAAATAAAAAAGAAGTAAAATTTAACAAATAAAAGTTGCTTTGTTTTGAAAGTAAATATTTTTATATTTACTTTCAAAGGAGAACAAAATTATGAAATATTTTAGTCCAAGTTATTGATTTAAATTGTGAGTATTAACTGCTCCACTTTTAAATAATAAAATACAAGGTATTAATGGTAAGTCAATTGATAATTCAAATATTAAAAATTGAGTTAGAAAAAATACGACTAGTTTAGATTTAGTAAATCAACAATTAAATTTTGCAAGTAATAATCAAACAGATTTTATTATTAACAACCCAACAACAAATAGCAAAATAAATATGAATAAACATCGTCATGAAAAACACAGAAATCGATTAAAAAGAACATTAAATGGTAAAAACGAAATAAGGGGTAGTTGAGGTAAAGTAACTTGTTCATTTACACCAAAAACTTTTGAAGGAATAATAGCTGATTATCATTATTGAAAAGATAATCCTGCATGAGAACTTGGCGAAAAATTTAAAGAGGATATGATGCAACGATATAATTCTAATGATATTTCAATTACTGCAATTTTTCCATGAACATGAAAAGAAATACAACAAGTAGGTAAAACAATTTGAGATAATTTTTCAAAAATTGAAAAAGTATATACAGATAGTTCTAGAAAAGAACGTATAGAAATTGTACTTTATGAAAAACCATTTAATTGATTTGATTTTGAATCAGTAAGAATAATAACAGAAGATGAGAAATATTATCCAAATAATCGTCTTGATAATTTAGAAAATGATTTTCCAGATTGAAATAAAGATATAAAAATTAATTTAGGAAAAATTAATCATAACGTTGATAACGAAATTAAAAGTGCCATAAAGAAAAAATATCATAATTTTAAATTATCAGAAGTTTATTTATTGGATAAATCTAATTACTCACACTTTATTGGCTATTTTGAAAAAAAATAATTGTTGGTACTTTTAGTCCCTATTCTTATGGTTTGACAAAACCAACTTTTACCTATGTAACACAAGATAAATTTAATGAAATTTCAAATATTATAGCAAATGATTCAAAAGTTAAACAATGATTTGCACATATAAATGAATGAAATTCTACTTTACCACAAGCAATCAATAATTCTAAAACATTTAATCCTCAAGCATTATATAATTGAAAAAGACAAGAAAAAGAAATAATAAAAGGTTATATAAGAGATTGAAGTTATATTTCAACTTTAATTGAACATGAATTAAAGTTAGATGAATTAAACAAAAATATTCAAGGAATCAAAGCAGATTTTGAAACTTTAAAAAAACAAGTTAATGAACTTGACAACAGACTTCTAAATCTAGAAAATAAATCAAATTTAAATTGTGAAAACACATTAACTATTGTTAATGGTGCTTTAAATACTATTCCCATAATTGGTAATGTTGTTGGTGGTATTACAACAATGGCTTCTGGTGCTTGTGCTATTGGTGGTGTATAATTTTATTTTTTTATATCTTTAAAATCAATTTTAAGCCATCAAATTTGCTGCTCGACAAACGATTTAAAATTTTATATAGTTAAGTATTCACAAAAATAATCTTTTATAAAAAGAATTTTATCTAATTTTAATTTGGTATTATTAGTATCCATATCTTCAAGGATGGTTTTTATTTGGTATATAAACCTTTTTAGTTTTTATCAACTCTTCTTTGATAATTGGTTTTGGTGCTATTTCTTTTAATTCATATATTTGATGATTATAACTAAGATATAACTCATTAATAAACGATTTAAGTACAATTACATCAGTTCTAGGTTGTATGTATTGAACTTTGCTATTTTTATAAGGAAAATACTTTTTACCATAATATGTTATAGTTGAACCACTATCCGTTTTTCTTTTAGAAAATCTTGAAAGATAAATATTTATTTCTTCTTGGTTTGGAGCTTTAATCATAGCAGATTTATTATTATCAATAGGTAAGGCAAATTGCTTATTAAAAATACTTATATATATTTTAAGAAATTGATTAGCTTCTTCTAAATTTTTAATTTTATTAAGTCTAAGTTCACTAATTAAGCGACTTTGAAGTGTTCCAAATAAGCGTTCGATTCTACCCTTAGCTTGTGGAATGGAAGTTCTAATAATTTCAACACCTAAATCATTACAAGACTTTTGGAATTGAGTATAAGTATCATTTTCCGTGTTTATTTTGCCAGCATCGATTTGTTTTTTTATATCCAAAAACTGTTCTATTATCAGTATAAAATGTTTTTGGTATGCCATATTTAGTTAAAATTTGATAAAAAACATTATAATAACCATCTAATGTTTCTTGATGATCAAATCATAGTCCGACAATATTTCCTGTAGCATCATCAATTGCAGCATGTAAAAAAGCTTTTGGTTTATCCTTACCAAATCAATGATGATTACTTGCATCCATTTGAATTAATTCACCAAAATTTGTTCTTCGGTTTCTTGTAGGATGCAAGTTATTTTTCTTATTTTTATGTCTTTTTGGTGAAGTAATTTTTTCTTTAATTAATATAGTATAAAGTGTACTATATGAAATTTTAATTTTTTCTTCATTGTTTAATTTCTCATGGAAATGTTGAAAATTAAAATTATAATATTTGGTTTTATATAAATTTATAATCTTAATTTTGATTTCAAAATTTGTTGTTTTATTAGAAATTTTATTTCGGGATTTATGAATAAAACCAACTTTACCTTCTCTATTGAAAATTTGAATTAATTGGTTAATTCTTCTAATAGTTAGGTTAAGTTTATTCTTAGCTTGATGTTTAGATAATTTATTAATAATAATGTCATTTATAATATTAAACTTATATTTTTCTTTCATAGTCATGCTTCTTTCCATATTTATCACCAAGTATATTTAACTTTACTTTTGGGAAATTTTTGCTCGATAACTAATAGGAAATTATCACTAAATAATGACACAAAGTAAGTATTATTGTTGACTAATATTTTTCAAGTGTTAAGATTAACATACAATTGCATATTGAAGTCAAAATTATTCTCGTCTAACTTTATAATTTTCAGACAAATTTAAATCTTATTGACATCTTCGGTACGCTCCCTAATTTTTTAGCACATTCACATAAAATTTTGTAACAAATACCAGCAACAATACCAGCAATAGTAAAAGTTAATCAACCCATAATAGCACTTGACACAACAAATGTACTAATTATCGGTGTGATAATTATTTTAGCAATAGGAGATGTAGCACCCCACGCAATAAAAAATATTAAACCATGAAAAATCTTTCATATAAACCTTTTAAAAATTCAATATTTATCTTGTACTTCTTCTATAATATTTTCTTGTTTTTGATTTGTAATAGTTCTTACAAATTCTAAAAATGGTGTTCTAATGATAGTTGTATGTTTAGATTCTTTTTTTATAAGCTCTTCATTATTTTTAATTTCATTTAAAAATTGCTTATAACGTAAATGTCTAATTTGTTGAACAATTTCATTATTTTCAAAATAAATTAATAATTCTCAAACTTTTTTTCTTTTATCATCATGTAATCTTAATAAAAAAAGGTTTTATCTTTTATTTTTACTATTTCATCATAAATAAAATAGTTTTCATTATTTGGTTTTTCGATAATTGTTCTAAATTGAAAACATTTTTTATCTTTTTCATCAAAATGATTTTCAAATTTACATGTTTCACCATGATGTCAATTTTTATGACACCTAATAAAATTTTTAGTAAATCATGTTAAATCTTCTACATTTCTTAATTCTTCTTCAATAATAGTTTTTGTTTGTAAACTCATTTTGATTCCCCCTTATTTAAATAAAAACCCATTATTTTAAAAATAAAAAACAATAGGTTTATTTAGTTTACACTTATTTTTGCTAAAGTTTTAAAATTATGCAATAAACTTTTTAATATTTTACAAATATAGAAAAAAAGATTTCAATTGAAATCTTTTTTCCATATAATATTTTTTACAAGTTTGGTAAGTTTAATTTAGATTTAACTGTTGATGATTGAGTTTGTAAATCAATTGCACTAATTTCTTTTTTTTCGATGTCATCAAAATCACTATCACATTCTAAATTACTTTCTAATTCATTAATTTTGTATTTTAATCTTTCTGCCAAATTCATATTGGAACTTTCAATATCATTTATTTTAAATCATTTTCCATCAAATAATAATTCATATACTATTGTTTCTTCAGATTTATCATTTGTATTTAATAAACCAGAATAATTAGATTCCTCTTTATTTGGATTTTTCAAAGTAACACTTAATTTATACATACCAAATGATAAACATAGTTCATCAAGGGGTAAAGAAATATTTTTAGTTCAAATTATTTGCTTAGAATCTTTATTAATACAGTTCAATACTACTGATTGTAAACATTCTTTTTCTAATCCTAATAATTGCTTTGAAATAGTTATTTCTGTTGTTAATTCTTTACGAAATACTTGTGTTGCTGCTACTCAAAGTATTTTTAACGCAGCCGCTTTTTTATTAGGTGATGTTTTTAACTTTAATCTATCTAAATGACTAATCTTTGTTTGACTTTTTTCTTTATTCATAAATTTTCTCCATTCAAATTAATAATCTTATTTAATTTTATTATATGACCAAGTTCTCCATTAATACCTAATATTTTAACTATTAATAAATTCATTATTTAAATAACATAGTTATTCGAAAATTATTATTTTTATTTATTTTACTGTTTTATTTAACATATCTTTTTATCTTCCTTTTCTCTAAAACTTTAATTTAATAAAAAGACTTTCATTTTATTTAAAAACTAATATTAATAGTCAATAATATATTAATATTATTCATTTTTCCAGTCCAATTAATTACACGACACTATCTTAATTTTTAATTTGATATAATTATAAAAAGAGTAAGTATATTAAAAATAGATTGGGGTATTTTTATGATAGAGGAAATAAATTCTAGTTCAATGAAAGAACCAAAAATTTATCGTATTGGTCTATATAGCAAATTAACAATTCTTATTAATGGCCTTCTAATTACTACGAGTTTAATGATAGGTTGGGCTTTATGAGCAACTATTGGTCGAGATGCAATTGATAACTATATTAAATGATTCAATAATCCACAACAACCTAATTCTAATTTACAAATTAGTTTCAATATAATAAGTATTATTGTTTTCATAGTCTCTGGTTTATCTTTAGCATTAGTAGTCGTACCTTTTATTTTTTTAAAAACTAAAAATAGTGTATCAGCACTTTTTTGTTTAATAAGTTTTATTTTTTCAGCAATATTTGTTATCTTTCTTATTGTATTTTTTATTTTTAGATTTAAAACTTTTACTTTCTTAGCTAATAAAAAAGACGGCGAAATAATAAATACAACTGGTAACTTTCTAATAGCTTTTTTACCATGAATGTTGGCTGAACTATTTGCAATACTTTTATTAATCCACAGTCTCTGATTAATTATTAATATTACCTCTAAATACAAATCAAATACACTATTAATGCCTATTGCTAAACCAAAAGCAAAACAAGAAACAGTAATAGCAAAACAAGAAGTTGATGATACGATAACGCTTCCTAACGTCGTACCAATACCAGTACCTCAAAATAATGAAGAACAACAAGTAGCAAACCAAGAAACTAACAATACTGTTCTTAAGCAAGATCTAACACAAGAAAAAATAATCACTAACCCTTCAACAGCAACTGTCCATTATACTAATCATGAACTATCACAAACACCAACGCAAGGTGCTTATCATGCCGAAACTGTTTCACCAACACCAGGTACTCTTACTAATCTTAAATCCGAATCTATTACAAATGAAGAAGAAATTAATGATAATATCGAAAATGCAACAATATATTCAGAACCAACAGTTGAAAAAACAAGTGTAGAAGATACAACAATATATTCAAAATCACCAACAACAGAAAGTAATATTAATAGCGAAACTAATTACCAACCAAAAAATCAAGGTGGTTTTGATGTTAAAGACAATAGTTATTCTGAATCTGAAACATCTAATTTTAATGAACAAGCAACAACAATAACTGTTGAAGAAACACAACCAATAATAGAGAAAACAAATACAAAAAAAGAAACAATCGAAGTGCAAAAAGTTACTACTCACCATTGAACATTAGAACAAATTGAAGCTGTTTGAGAAAAAGCGGAAATAATTGATGGTGTTAGTGATAAATTATATCGTAAAGATTATGGTGGTGCTTGAATGTTTCGTGATTCATTTACCACTGATTATAGCGCAGCAGATAACTTAGAAACTTACTCTTGAACTATTGTTCTACATCGTCCTACTAGTCAACAAGGAACAACTGAATTATATAATCTAGATCCAATGAATATTGTTAATGCAAAAAGTAAAGGTGAAAATTACCCTTCTTGAAAAACTAAAATTTCTTCAAAAGGAAATAAAAATATTGCAAAAGAACAACATTGAAAAGCACGAACATAAATATAATAAAAAAGATTTATTTTAAAGCTGAGTTATACTTGTAAGTGCAAGTAAATAAAATTGCAAAAAATTCTCATATAAAAATTTCATAATGCTAAATTTAGTTTAGAAAAAAGTAAGGAGTTTTTATATGAGTTATAAACATCTTGGCATAGATGAAAGAATTTATATTGAGAATCAATTGAAATTTAAATTTAAAATTATTGAAATAGCTAAAAATCTTAATCGAAGTATTAGTACTATTATTCGAGAAATTAATAGAAATAAAGATAATAATCATTATTTTTCATTAATTGCACAAAATAAAGCTGAAAATCGAAAACAATCACATATTAGTTTTCATAAGTTTAAAAATAAGAATTTAGTAAAATATGTACAACAAAAATTACTATTAGGTTGATCACCTGAACAAATTTATGGCAGAATTAAAAATTTTCATAAAGAATGAGTTATTAGTTTTAAAACAATTTATACTTGAATTTATTTTGGAATGCTTGATAAAGTTACTAGTAAAAATTTAAGAAGAAAAGGTAAAAAACGAAAATCTAAAGAAAATCGTGGCAAGTTTAATGGTAAATCAATTAAAGAACGAGATATAAATGTTAATGATCGTATAACACTTGGTCATTGAGAAGGAGATACTATAGTATCATCACGAGGTAAAAGCAAATCATGTTTAATAACTTTAGTTGAAAGAGTATCACGATTTACTTTAGCAATATTAGTTAAAAACAGAACTACTAAAGTTATTAATAAAAATGTCAGTTATTATTTATCAATTCTTCCTAAAAACATTGTTAAAACTATTACTTTTGATCGTGGCAAAGAATTTTCAAATTGACAACAACTTGAAAAAAATTTAGATGTAAAAATTTATTTTGCCAATCCATATTCACCTTGACAAAGAGGTACTAATGAAAATACTAATGGTTTAATTAGAGAAAAATTTCCTAAAAAATTTATTTTTTCAAAAACTAATAAAAATGAAGTTCATAAATTTATATTGTCTTTAAATCAAAAACCGAGAAAAATACTAAATTATCTTTCACCAATCGAATATTTGGATAGAAAAATAATTTAGTTGCACTTACCTTTACAATTTAGCTAAAATAAATCTTTTTTATTATATTTAATATTTAATAGTAATTTAAAATAAATATAGTATCATTTATATATAGAAATACCTAATTTTAAACATGAAGTAAATACTAACTATTCTTATTTTATAGAAAGTATTAAAAAAGAATTAACAAAAATAATAAATAAATACCAATTAAACTTAAAAACAATTTATCTTGCTAACAAAAATAAGTCAGTTTTACCAATTAATTTTTTAGAGCAATTATTAATAATACTTAAACCATTGACAACCACTATCAAAGAATACAACTTTGAATGTACTATTAATAATACCAATTTCACAACTCTACAATTATTTTCCAAATTTCAAATTAATCGTTTAATTTGAAAAATAATTAGTTTTCAAAATCAATTAAATAACAAATTTAATTATCAACAAAGTATAAAAATTATTAATGATGCTATTAACTTAAAAATTAATAATTTCTCAATTGATTTAAAATATAATCTTCCTCATCAAACAGTAATTGATGTTAATAATGATTTACAAATATGTATGCAATTAAAAACACCTCACATTAGCTATGATAGTTATAATCACAAACAAAATCTTACTATTAAAAGATATATTAATAATTTCTTAAAAAAGCACAAATATGATAACTATGAATACTATAGTTATAGTAAAAATACTAATAATCAATCAAAATATATTATTGCATATTGTTTATTAGAAAACTATTATGGAATTGGTCCAAATGCTGTTTCATATATTAAAACAGAAGATAAAGCAATAATAATTACTAATAGCAATAACATTAATAATAACAATCAAAAAAATAGTATTTTATCAACAAATGAAATTTTAATCCAAAAATTAATACAAGGTTTATTACTAAAAAAGGGAATAAAATTTAACAAAAATGATAATATTCTAGAGCAGCCACTGATTAGTAAATTAATCAAAAATAAACAAATAAAAATAAAAAATAATCATTTATCTTGCACAAATAGTTCCTGATTATTGTTAAATGATTTAATAGTTGATATTATAACTAATACTACTATTTAAATTTATATATCAAGGAGTGAATAAATATGGAATTCAATGAAAAATTGCTAAAAGAAAAATATTTTCCACAAGCACTAACAAAAATAAAAGAAATTGTTAAAATTCAATCATATGCTCAACCACCCACAACAGCAGCACCTTATGGGCCTGGTGTTAAGGAAGTATTAGATTATGCTATTAATTTAGGACAAGAATTAGGTTTTAAAACTTATCGTGATAAAAACAATAAGTATGGATATTTAGAATATGGTGATGGTAAAGAAATATTTGCCATGTTAGGTCATCTTGATGTTGTACCACCAGGTAATTTAGAAGAATGAAAAATTCCACCTTTTTCGCCAGAAATTATTAATGATATTTTATATGGACGAGGTGTATTAGATGATAAAGGTCCAACAATTATTATTCTATACTGTTTAAAATATTTAAAAGATCATGGCTATCAACCAAATCGTCGAATTAGAGTTATCTTTGGTTTAACTGAAGAAACAACATGAGATTCAATTAACACATATATGAAGCAAGAAGGTACTCCAACTTTTGGTTTTACTCCTGATGGTATGTTTCCGCTAGTATATGCTGAAAAAGGAATTATTAACTTAGATATTATTGGTACAGGTCATAAATCCATTGTTATTAATGCAGGTGATGCTTACAATGTCACTTGTTCTACTAGTAATATTAATGGTGTTGATATTGAATCATTTGTTAAAATTGGGAAAAATAAGAAATATCGAATTGAAAATAATAATCAACAAATTACCATTCATGGTAAACCAGCACATGGGTCACGACCAGATGAAGGAATTAATGCAGGATTAAGAAGTTTATTAATTTTAAATGAACTTAAAGTTGAACATAATCTAATTAAATTTGTTGGTGATATTTTACAAGAAGATACTGCTTTAACAAAATATTTTGGTGATTTAGATGATGAATCTGGAAGTTTTACTATTAATGTTGGCATTGTTGAAATTAATAGCAAAAGTTCAAAATTAGGATGTAATATCCGTATTCCAGTTAAAACTGATTTACAAGAAATTTTAAATAGATTAACAAAAATATTAAAACCTTATAATTTAACAATAAAACAACAACATTATGATAAACCATTATATATGCCACAAGAATCAACAATTGTTATTAAATTAATGGAAATTTATCAAGAAGTTACTGGTGATAAAAAAGCAAAACCAATTGCAATTGGTGGTGGAACTTATGCTAGAGCAATGCCAAATTGTGTAGCATTTGGTGCGATATTTGATCATACTAACTCAACTGAACATCAATATAATGAATGTATTAAAGTTGACGAATTATGAAAATCAATTTTAATTTATGTACGTGCTATTAGTACACTGGGAAGTTTAGAAATTGGTAAATTATAAAAAAAAGTTAGAATAGTTTATTCTAACTTTTTATATTTTCATTCAAATAAATTTTATGCAATTGAAAGAGTTCTAGGACAACCAACAAAAGCAGGACCATTAATACTATTAATAACACTTACCAATTCATCATTAAAGTTATTACTTAATTGTCGTTCATCACTACTATTAATACTCATATAATTACTATTAGTTACTATTTCCTCTAATTCATTATTTGGAGTAGACGTAAAAAATTTCTGTCATTGTTTTTTAGCATATTTATTTAATACTTTATTACCAATAGTATCATTGATAATTAAACCAAACATAATTTAAAAGACTCATACATTTTGATTGTTGAGAAAGTAATGATTCTAACTCATCATTTTCATTATTATTATTTAAACAATTAAAATATCTTTTGAAAGCAAACCACATATGTGTTTTTGTTAAATATTCTATACCCTTATCTATTAAGATAGAAGTATAACATAAAACTTCTGCTCGTATAATTGTTGATAAAATATTTGGGCCATAAATAATTTTACTTCAATATTCAGCTAAACTAGTTAAAGAACCAACTGAATACATACTAGAAGCCGTAATCATAAAATGATTCGAAATTCAATATCCAGCTTTTGCTATTAGCATTTTTCCAAAGATAGCTGTTTTTGAAAGACATGAATAACCTTCTTCAACACCAATTTCGGGATATAAAGATAAAAGCGGACTCATTTCTTGATCAGCAGTTCTATTAAATATTGTTCTTCCCTCTTGTCAAATTTTTTCTGCGCCCCATTTTCATAAATTCATTGCTTGTGTACTAATTACCAATTGTACTGGAGTTACTCCAAAATCAACTAAATTATTTAAAGGATTTACTTTATTTCAATCAAATGATCCAATACTAGTAACTGCTACCTGAAATACTCGTTGTACAGTTTTCAAACCAACTGCTGCTGTTAATAAACTAGCTGTTCCAATTATTTTTTTAGTATCTGATCATATTAAACTACTTCAACTATTATTAATAGTATTTGCTTCTATATTGCTATCTATATCATTATTTATTAATAACTCTTCTTCTTGTGGCATTTTTTCTCTTCTCTCTATTTCTTTATTAAAACATAAAAAACACATTAGTAACAAACTTTACAAAAGTGGTTATAAACCATATTTTGTTAAATTGCTTTTATGTGTTTTAACATTAGTATAAAGGATTATCACTTAATAATCAATATATAAATTCAATAATTTAAAAATATTTATTTGGGTATTTATTATATATTTGTTACAATTATTAAGCATTTATGAAAAGTATTAAGGAGTAAAAATGACAGAAAAAAAACGCATTGTTGTTGGTATGAGTGGTGGTGTTGATTCATCAGTAACAGCAGCACTTTTACAAGCAGAAGGCCATGAAGTTATTGGTCTTTTTATGCGTAATTGAGATTCACTTTTAAATAATGATTTACAAGGTAACAATAATCAAGATATTTGTCCACAAGAACAAGATTATCTTGATGCTTTAGCTGTTTGCCAAAAATTAAATATTAAATTAGAAAGAATTGATTTTGTTAAGGAATATTGAGATAATGTTTTTACTTATTTTCTTGAAGAATTTAAAAAAAGTCGTACTCCTAATCCCGATATTCTATGTAACAAATATATTAAATTTGATGCTTTTTTAAAATATGCACAAAAAAATTTACAAGCAGATTATATTGCAATGGGGCACTATGCACGAATTAACTACAATCCAATTACTAAACAATATCAGTTATTAAAAGGAATTGATGATAATAAAGATCAAAGTTATTTTTTATGTCAATTAACACAAAAACAATTAAAATATAGTTTATTTCCTTTAGGTAATAAAACTAAAACTGAAGTTAGGGAATTAGCAAAAAAATATAATTTACCAACAGCAACAAAAAAAGATTCTACTGGCATATGTTTTATTGGTAATCGTAATTTTCAGACATTTTTAACAAATTATTTACCAGCTAATCCTGGCAAAATTGTTGATATTAATACCAAAACTACTATTGGTAATCACAATGGTGTTTACTACTATACACTTGGTCAAAGAAAAGGTATTAATCTTTCAGGAATGAAAGTTCCGTATTTTGTTGTTGAAAAAGATGTTACTAATAATATCCTTTATGTTGCTAATGATAATGAAAATAAATGACTAATGAATAGCGGTTGTACTGTTAAATCATTGAATTGAATTAATAATAGTACATTAAAAAACTCTTTAAAATGTAATGCAAAATTTCGCTATCGTCAATCTGATATTGCTGTTATTATTAATTTTATTAATAACGATGAAATTAAGGTTGAATTTTCAGAAAAGATACGCGCTATTACGCCCGGTCAAACCGCTGTTTTTTATGATGGTGATATTTGTCTTGGTGGTGGAGTTATTGATCAAATATTTCGCTAATCAATTATTAAAAAACTAATATAAATGATAAAATTTTTAATTGCATATTTTTTTATAATTTTCAAGATTCAAAAATTACTATTAAACTATTTTTTTAGTTTTTAGATACTTTTATTGCATTTTCTTTTTTACGTTTTTAAAATATAAAATAACCTATTATTATAAAAGTTATAGAAAAAAACAAAAAGAGATTTTAATGAAAAAAAATATTAACAATATTAACTACCTTAGCATTTACAATAACTATTGAAAATTGTATTAGTAATTTTAACTTAAGCACAATCACATTACAAAATGATTGTTTAAAAAAAATAATGTTCATCAAAGCAATAATGATTTTATTTTTTCTGATTTATATAAAAATAATAAAGGCAAAATATATGTAATAACTAATTATGGTATTTATAAATATACTAATGATAAAAATACATTCATAAAAATGAAAGGCATAAATGGATTAATAATAAGTTTAAAATTTGATGCAAAAGATAAGATTAATGCTTTAAAAACTAATGACATTTATAAATGTCTAGTCAATAAAAATGATAATATGGGAATATTTAATCAGTAAAACCTAATTATAATTAAGCAATATTTAGTTTTTATTTTGATATTTTTTTCTAAAATTAAATTTGCTGAGTTATACTTGTAAGTGCAAGTATAACTCAGCACTAATAAAAATGAAGTTCATAAATTTATATTGTCTTTAAATCAAAAACCGAGAAAAATACTAAATTATCTTTCACCAATCGAATATTTGGATAGAAAAATAATTTAGTTGCACTTACCTTTACAATTTAGCATTTTAAAAAAATATTAATTTAAAATTCGTGGTTTAGATTGAAAAGTATTACTAATACCATTATTACTACTATTACTATCAACAGTATTATTTATAATTGGCTTAATACGCATATCAAATATAGTAATAGCAACATTTTTAATACTAATAAAAAATTGCTTTAAAAAATCTAATTGTTCAAATGTAAAATTTAGTTCTTGATTAGTAATCAAATCATTAATTTTTTTAATATCATAATTATTTTCATAATACACAGCAAAATTATCACATTGATTTTGTTTGATCAACATAAAAAAAGAATTAATAGTATTATTATCCAACTCTTCAATTGGTAATGCTTTTAAAATTTTAGGTTCAGTATCATTATAAGTTGTTGTTACTTTATATAAAATTTTTAAATCATTATCAATTTTATATTTTTCTAATTTATAATTTTTTAATTGATTGTTATCATTAACATAATATGATTTGTTTGCCATTTGATTACCACCTTTAAATAAAATAAATCCTTTTTCAATTTAAATAAATGAAAAGAGATTTAAAAAATCAAGTATTAGTTCTTATTTAATTTTACAACTAAATTATTTAGAAATAAAGTAAATCTATAATAAAATATATTATTTTATTATAGATTTAAATTTAATTTATATTAATTAGAAAATTTATTATTTACCTGGAGTTCCAACAGCCATTTTTTGTGCAAGAATAACACTATCAAAATGTAACTGTAAAAATGCGGGTTCACCATCATTAAAAGTTTTTATTTCTTCTGTGCCGGTAGGTGAACTAAAAAAATGAGTTGTAAAAGATGTATTTAATACTTTAAGTAAAGACTCAAACTTTGTTTTGTTTAATTCATCAGTAAACTCTAATTTAAAACCAGAAGTTGGCTGATCGGCCTTGAATCCTTGATCAGCAGTTAGTTTTAAATCAGTTAAAGGTTCTTTTATAATATTACTTGTTATTACCTTTGAAACATTTAAATTTGCTGCCTTTATATTAATATTATAAGATTTAACAAGCTTAGCAGCAGTTTTGCTACTCATAATATCAATTTGACAAATACCATCTGCTACTTTAAAGTCAGTTGTGTCAGCAACTGATATTTCACCTGGAGCAGCAGTTTTAATTGTTACAATTAAATTGGTAATAGCATCAACATCGGATTCTGAATAATCATTATCTTGATTACCAGATGTAAATCCCAATTCCCTTAAAAAGGTTGCAGCATCAACATCTTTTGCTTTCCATTTACCAGCAGCAGAACCTTCAACTAATAACTTTTCTTTAAACAAATTATCTTTAATAAGATTAGTAGAGTCAGCAGTGATAATACAAGTTCCAAGATTATCAAAATTTATTACTTCATCAATTATACTTGTATTTTCATCACTATATCATCCTAATAATTCTGCATATTTCCCATTTAATTGCGGATTATTAGGAATATTTGAACCATTATTACCGCACGCAACAACTGAAGGAGTTGCTCCTACTGTTAATGCAAGGGCACCCATTAATCTTAACATATTTTTCATATTCACATATACCTCCAATAATATTCTTTAAACTTATTATAATAACTATAAATCAATAACTTAGTTACTTTTTTTAATATAACATCGTATAATAAGTTCTCCAATATTTATTATATACTATATGTTTAAAAATATGAAAAATAAACATTTTTTAAAAATAATATTATTACTCCTTTTAAATTAAAAGGAGTAATAATATTATTTTTATTTTATAAAATTATGCAACCGTTAATGTAGTTTTTACAGTAGTAGATCAAAATTAACATCACCTGTTTTATAACTTATTTCTAATTTTTTACCTTCTGCTCATGTTCCTTCAGCATCAGTCGATTCCATTTGCGCAGAAATTTTTAAGCCAGTTAACGTATTTAAAGCCATAAATTGTTTTCCATTATCTGTTTTATCAACAATACTTATTGCTGCTCCTTGTTTAGCACCTTCGGGAATAGTTCCATCTTTTACAAATAAAATATTTGAATTTGTAACAACATCAGTATCTGCTATTGTAATTTTACCAGCTATTGCAGCAAGACCAGCAGCAATAACACCTTTTGTTTTATCAGCTTTTAACTTAATGCCATAAACATCACCAAGTGCCTCTTCACCTTTTTTAAATTGGAAGTTAAAAGTACCACCAGTAATAGCATAATCTTTACTATCATCCATTTTAGCTAATTCTGGTTTAATATTAGTAACTTCAGCAGTTATTGCGTCTAATACAGCTTTTTCAAAAACTCCATCAGCAAAAGTAGTTCCCTCTTTTGGTTTAACTTTTAATACATTAGTAATAAAATCAAAACATGCTTGATTTGCCGCTTTATCTCCTTCTCCTAATAATTTACCAGCTTTAATTGCTGATGCTTCAGCAACAGCTCAACTAACATTATCCTTGACAGTTGTATCAAGTGAAGCTGTTTGTACATCTTCTCCTTTTTCATCTGTTAACCCTAATTGTTTTGATACTTCTACGTTCATGGCTACACCAGCTTTATCACCACAAGCAACAACCGAAGTAGTAGCTGCTGTTGTTAATGTTAATGCACCCATTAATCTTAATATATTTTTCATATTCATATATAGTACCTCCAATAATATGACTTTTGAACTACAAATACAATAACCACAATTTAGAATTACTTCTAAACATAATATTGAAATGAATCCAATTAACATTATACATCATATTTTACTTTCTACCATCAATATACTTTATAATAATATAAAAAAATATTCATTATTAACACCTTTAATATTACTATAAAAATTTGTCAAAAATAATAAATACTAAAAATGTATTGGTTATAATAACCAATACATTTTTAAACTTTTTTTATTCTTCGTCTTCACGCCATTCGCCTTCTGACATCAATAATTCTTTACGTACATTTTTAGCAATCGTATAATTAGGGTTTTTATCATCACCATTAATTAAAACATTACGTACTAAATAATTTTCAATTTCATTTTGTAGATTTTTTGCAACAAAAGGTCAATCATCTTTCACTCTAAATTCGCTATCCAATTCTTCTTGTAATTTAGGATTTGTAAGCATTCTTTTTCTTTGCATTGGTTTATAATAAGCAAAGTATCAAATTAGAGCAAACGCAATGCTAGCAATTAAATAAACTAATTGTAAAACATTAGAAGTTATATCAGATATTCCTTTTGTAGTATCAGTTCCACCTTTACCAATAAGACTTGCACCCGAAATTAAACCATTGATTAAAGATCTTAATCATTCTTCAAATTGTCAAACTAAGAAAAGTGTTGCTGCAAGTCAAATAATAATTTCAAAAATATTTTTTTTCAATTTCTTTTCTATAGATAGTTTAATTGCAATGGAAAGTACAAAAACATAAATAATAACCATAATAATACCGGCTTCAGCAGTTAATGTTCCATAATTAACAATCGAACTTAAAACTAATTGTCCATCCTTATAAACAGGATGTAACGTATCAACTATTACTCCAATAATATCAGGTAAAATTAATCATACAAAAGCTGAAGAAAAAGTAATAATTAAATTTAATCTAGAAGCTTTAAATGGAATGTTATCTTTTGATAATTCTTTATATTTAGGTGAAATATATCCCTCAACAGATAATGGTTCTAAAATAGCACCACTATATAAAGCATTTTGCATTCCAGCATTAGACTTTAATGAAATAGTACAAATTAACATTACAAGGATACCAATTATTCCTAATCATTGTGCATGAGCTTTATCACCTAAAATTTTAAAAATACTTAAGTTGGGATTATCTGAAAAATTACCAGCAACAGCACCAATCATAAGGATTGTTACTGCCATATAAAAAATAGTAGATAAAATCATAACAATAACTAATGAACGACTAATATTTTTTTCAGGATTTCTAACATTTTTACCAATTGTTGAATAGGTTTCAAATCCTAAAAAGAAAAAGAAACACATGGCAAAAGCTTGTGAAAAGTTATTGGCAGTTAATTGTTGATGAGAAGTAGTCATATCTCAATTTGAAGTTCCTGCCATCACAAATAATATAATAGTTGCTATGATTAATAAAAAAGTTGTTCCTCATTTTAAATAACTAGAAATATTCACAAATTTTTTAAATGCAGCCATTCCTAAAAATAATACACAAGAAGCTAAACCATAAATTAGAATTCCAATCAAATCTAATCCTAAATGTTGTCATACTCCTCAATTAGCATATAAAAAAGAAGATGGATCAGTAAAGTTAATTCTAATCATTGATACAATTTGTGAACTAACTATAACAGGTAAAGTAGCATACTGTAAAAAAGAAATTAATCAACCTCAGAAGCGACCATAACTACTTCTAACATAAATATAAGCAGCACCATTATTACCCGGATGTACTCTTGAAAGTCTTGAGAAAGCTCAAGCACAAGTTCCTGCAATTAATCCTTCTACTAAAAAAATTCAAATCATATGAGAACCTAAATTTAAACTATCTTTATTAATTAAAATTGCAAAGTTAGCAGTAAAAGTAATTCCAACAGTATAATTAAAACCAAACCAGACTAATTCTGATAAAGTTAATTTATGATTTGTCCTTTCTTTTTTCTTAAAAAGTTTTAACATAATATTCTCCTTTCAATTATAATAATTATATACCTTTAAAGTGATTTCATTAATTAATGAAATAGTCAATAAAATCAAAAAAATAAAAAAATATATGTAATTTATAATAACTAATTTTATTTTAAAATACTACTAATATTTAATTAAATTTTCAAATAATACTAATAAAAAAATAACATTTTTTTAAAAACTATTATTATAATAATGTTACTTAAATAAAAATACTACTTTTTTAATAAGTTATTTTAAAAAATAAGCTTAAACATCTTTTATTCTACATGATAAATAGTGTATTATATAATAATACTTTTAAAAAAATAAAGAAGGAGGTATTAATCATATATGGGAATTACCAAAAAGAAAAAATTTCGTTTATTTCCATTTAAAATGCCAACAGCAATTACAGTCTTATTCTTTATTATTGCTCTAATTATTATTATTTCTTGGATTCCAGGAACAACAGGTAAATGATTAGAAGATGAATCAAAACCTGTAAGCACTGATAACCCCTGACAAGAAGGTGGGCCATTAGGTATCATGGACTTATTTTTGGCTCCAATTAAAGGTTTCATTGGTAGCAGTGATATTATTGTTTTTGTTTTAGTAATTGGTGGATATATTGGCATAGTTATGAAATCAGGTGCACTAGATGCAGGAATTGGTCGTTTAGTTAAACGTCTAAACGGAAAAGAAATTTGAATTATTCCTTCAATTATGACTATCCTATCGATTGGTGGAACAGTTGAAGGAATGTGTGAAGAAACTATTCCTTACTATTTAATTATTATTCCAGCAATGTTAGCTGCTGGTTTTGATGTTGTTACAGCTGTATTAATGATTTTATTGGGTGCTGGTGTTGGTGTTATGTTTTCAACACTTAATCCCTTTGCTATTGCCACAGCTTCACAAGCTAGTGGTTTAAATCCGGGTGATGGAATCATCTGACGTTTAATTTGTTGATTTTTAGCAACTATCGGTACTATTGCTTTTGTTATGTGATATGCAATCCGTGTTAAACGTAATCCCGAAAAATCAGTTGTTTTTCACTTACATAGTGAGCATCATGAAGAATTTATTAATAAAGAAGAAATACCTGAATTTACTAAACGTCGTAAAATTATTTTAGCACTATTTGGATTAACATTTTTAATTATGGTGCTTTGTATTATTCCATGAGGTAAAATTACAGGAACAACTATTTTTGATGATTTTCACAATACATTAATTAAATATTTTCCATATTTCACAAGTCAAATTAATGCATTTGGTGACTGAAATATTGAAATGTTAGCTTTCTTATTTTTCTTTGTTTCAATTATCATTGCAGCAATTGATTGAAAAGGCGAAGAACAATATGTTCGTAATTTTATTAGTGGTTCTTCAGAATTATTAGGTGTTGCTTTAATAATTGCTGTTGCTGGTGGAATTGGCTGATCATTACAACATTCAGGAATGCAACATGTTGTTGTTGGTCAATTGCAAAGTATTGATAAATTGCCAAGATTTGCTATTGTTATTATTGGTTTTTTTGCTTTTCTTTTGATTGCCTTTGTTATTCCTTCAACATCAGGATTTGCAAAAGCTGTTTTCCCTATTGTTTCAAAAATAGTAATTCCTTTAGGATTAGGTTCAGGAATGATTACTACTTTTGTTATGGCTAGTGGTTGAATTAATTTATTTGCACCAAGTGCAGGTGTA
This sequence comes from Spiroplasma endosymbiont of Andrena trimmerana, assembly GCF_964019575.1. Lineage (NCBI taxonomy): Bacteria > Bacillati > Mycoplasmatota > Mollicutes > Entomoplasmatales > Spiroplasmataceae > Spiroplasma > Spiroplasma endosymbiont of Andrena trimmerana. Next base: position 1,298,832 of record NZ_OZ026455.1, on the reverse strand, counting down.
ATGATGGCAGGACTTGCCATTGCTAAAGTTCCCCTAACAAGTTTTTATCGATCAATCTGACCATATACTATTGGTATTACTGTCTTTGCCTTAATAATGTTAAGTATTGGAACTTTATTACCTCAATCAATATTTTAGTAGAATTTAAAGCACTATGTTAATTAAAACTTTTCTCTAATTAGAGAAAAGTTTTTTAATTTTTATTTCATTTTTATAAAATTAAACATCGTTTGGGAAAACATTCACTTTCACGATCTGTTTGCGTTTATTCATTATTTAGTAGACTTAATTGATCATCTGCTAATTCTGAAATTTCTACAACTTCATCTTCTGGTAAAAAAATTTGTTCTAATATTTTATTAAAATTATTTCAATCATTTACAAAATTTTCACTCATTTTACTGTCTCTAATTATTTTTCCAGTAGCAGGATCATATTCTGTTGATTGACAAGAATTTAACAACATTTCTTCAACAAAAGCAGAAACTTTATAAATAATTAATAATTTTTGGTTAATATTATCATCACTTTTTTCTTTCTGTAATTGCTGTTTATACTTACTTAATTCATCTCATAATGATTTAATATTTTCCTTTTTTGCTTCTATTTTTCTAAAAATTTCTATAATTTCTTTATAATCAACTTTTATTTCAGATAGTAAAGATTTTAAATTCATATTTTTCCCCTTTCAAAATAAAAAACCTACTTGCTTAAAACTTAAACAATAGGTCAAAAACTTATATTTTTTTATTTATAGAAATATTATACTTTATTATTTTTATTTTTTTCAGATATTACTTTATAACAATAAATACTAATATGATTTTAATTTTTAATTAAAATCTTAAATATTTTTAATATATTTTGATTATATTAAAAAATAAAATTATAAGTGTTTTTTATTTAATTTTACTATTAATAATTTATAAATACACTCTTAAAGGTGTAAAAAAACCATAAAATTTTTTTTATGTATTATAATAGTATTAGTGAGTTATTTAAAATAATATGTTTTACATAAGATTATTGAAGATAATTTCTCACATCTATTCTAGATTTAACTGAGGAGGTTAAGAAAAAAATGAGGAATATGAGAACATTATTAAAGTTATTAGGTGCTAGTGTCATAACAACAGTGCCAGTAACTACTGTTATAGCTTGTGGTAACAACAAAGAAGATCAAGTAAAAATATTACTAGATCAAGTATCAATAAATTTAGATTTAACAAATGATGAAGGAAACGGTTTAAAAACTATTAGACTTGATTGAGAAAAAGATACATCCTTTTTCTGAATTGATAATTCCGATATTTTAGTTACTAAATTATTAGAAAATGAGGCAACTACTGGTCAAGTCAAAGCTAAAGATAAAGACAGTTTCTATTTTTTAAAATCTGTTTTACAACAGAAATTAACATCAGGAACAACACCTGAAGATGGTACTTTTGATGCAGCGGAAGTTGCTAAAATTAAAAATAAAATATCTAATATAAAAGTTTCTACTAGTAAATTTGTAGAACCAAATGATGATGAAAAACTTGTAGTTGGTGATGGGACATATAATTTACAATTCTTTAAAGAAGATGGTAAAACAAATTTAGGGGATAAATATACAGTAAAAGTAATGACTGGAACTGATGCTTTATTTAATATTTTTGCAAGTGATAGTCCTGCTAAGTTAAGTTATAATGAATTTGTTTATGAAGGAAGTTCTATTGAGCATTTCCAAGCGGGTTATAAATTAGAAGAAACTGTTAATAAATGATTAAAAGATAAAACAGAAGTACCATTAATAAGCAAAAGCAGAACTGAAAAAGCTATTAAATTTAATAACTTTGAACAATTAGTTGGTTGAAAAGCAAAATTTAATGTTATAAGTTTTGAAAGAAGAGGAGCATTCCCTCGTCCAAATAATTTAACAGACGGAGATGAACTAACACTTTCTATTGCTTTAGTAAAAAACCAAGAAACTATTTCTTTAAAGTCAACAATAATAATAAGAATAAACAATTAATAGTAAAATAATAATGATATGATTAGCATAAAATCATTATTCAATTTTTCTAAAATATATTAATTAAGGTAATACTAGTCTAGTATTACCTTATTTTTTACTTCAAAATAATATATATTATTTTAATTCTTCGCTATTAACTTTCATTGCTGAAATTTGTTTTAATTGAAATTGTTCATGCACTACTGCTTCAAATTCTAAAACAACACCTACTTTAAACTTAAGAAAAGCATCATTAACATATTTTTTATTATTAAAAATTAAAACTGCCAATTGTTCAAAAGCATAATTTAAAATTTTATCAAAATTTGGTTCTAAAGAAAGATAACAAAATATTTGTTCATTCCTTAAATATTGCGATATCCCAAAACTATTATTTAATTTATCTAATTGTTTTCATAAACATGGTGTTAAAATAATTTTAGCAATACCATTAGCACTATACTTAATACCATCTCTTTCGTAAGAAAAACCATTATTTTTAATAATGGTGTTCATTCCTAATTCTTTATAATTAATAGTATATTCGGTTATTAACTCTGCAAAAATATTCTCGTTACCTACTCAATCAGCGCTAAATTCTAGATTTTTATTAACAATAATAATAAGAGCATTTGTTATTTTTTTTACTTCATTGTAAAAATAGTTCTCATTGTTCAAGAATAACAAAAACTATTTCATCAATCAAAGTATATGGCATTGAAGATTCTTCTGCTAAAGCTGAAATTTTAGAAACAATATTACTACTTAACAAATTAGATAATAATCTTACCTTATCACTTATTTGTAAATTTTTATTTTTCTTGTAAATTTTAATAATACGTTTACATGTACTTTTTTTCAAAACTAATTTAGCAGTACCGCGACGTTGATTTGAAAAATATACAAATGCTAATAAATTATAACCGAATCTCTTTGTCATTATAATTCCCCTGACTATCTTAAATTATAAATTAAAAACTATTTTACTTTAAATTAATATACTTTAATTATAACAGAACTAGAAAATTTAATAAACATATAAGTTTATTTCAAAAAAATTAAATTAAAAATCTCAATAAGATTTGTCCATAATCATTAAGAAAAGCAATAATAAAAAATAAATAGTAAAAATAAATAGTATTATTTCATATTTTTAGATATAGCTGAGTTATACTTGTAAGTGCAAGTAAATAAAATTGCAAAAAATTCTCATATAAAAATTTCATAATGCTAAATTTAGTTTAGAAAAAAGTAAGGAGTTTTTATATGAGTTATAAACATCTTGGCATAGATGAAAGAATTTATATTGAGAATCAATTGAAATTTAAATTTAAAATTAGTGAAATAGCTAAAAATCTTAATCGAAGTATTAGTACTATTATTCGAGAAATTAATAGAAATAAAGATAATAATCATTATTTTTCATTAATTGCACAAAATAAAGCTGAAAATCGAAAACAATCACATATTAGTTTTCATAAGTTTAAAAATAAGAATTTAGTAAAATATGTACAACAAAAATTACTATTAGGTTGATCACCTGAACAAATTTATGGCAGAATTAAAAATTTTCATAAAGAATGAGTTATTAGTTTTAAAACAATTTATACTTGAATTTATTTTGGAATGCTTGATAAAGTTACTAGTAAAAATTTAAGAAGAAAAGGTAAAAAACGAAAATCTAAAGAAAATCGTGGCAAGTTTAATGGTAAATCAATTAAAGAACGAGATATAAATGTTAATGATCGTATAACACTTGGTCATTGAGAAGGAGATACTATAGTATCATCACGAGGTAAAAGCAAATCATGTTTAATAACTTTAGTTGAAAGAGTATCACGATTTACTTTAGCAATATTAGTTAAAAACAGAACTACTAAAGTTATTAATAAAAATGTCAGTTATTATTTATCAATTCTTCCTAAAAACATTGTTAAAACTATTACTTTTGATCGTGGCAAAGAATTTTCAAATTGACAACAACTTGAAAAAAATTTAGATGTAAAAATTTATTTTGCCAATCCATATTCACCTTGACAAAGAGGTACTAATGAAAATACTAATGGTTTAATTAGAGAAAAATTTCCTAAAAAATTTATTTTTTCAAAAACTAATAAAAATGAAGTTCATAAATTTATATTGTCTTTAAATCAAAAACCGAGAAAAATACTAAATTATCTTTCACCAATCGAATATTTGGATAGAAAAATAATTTAGTTGCACTTACCTTTACAATTTAGCTATAATTATTCTAATTTAATAAATGTATATACCTAATATAGCTATTTTTCTATATTAGGATTTTTATTAAATTAAATATCCAAATAAAAAAGGAAAAATAAAATGTTAAAAAAAATATATAAAGAAATATTTTCAACTATGTTAGTAATTGATAATAAAGATAATAAATTTTGTTTTAAAATAAATATAATTAAAACTTCTAATAAAATTAGACAAAAATACAATATTAAAAAAGAAATAATCAATGACTTATTATTACCATATAAAAATGTTACTAGTTATTCTACTGAATTATTTCCACTACACTATTTATTAGAAAATATTAGCAAAGACATTATTAACAATAATGCCTTTCAAAAAATATTAAATAAAAATATAATAAATAAAATAGAAAAAATCTATAAAAAATATCAAGATTTTGACCATGACTTTCAAAAAAGATTCTTTTATTTAGAAGTTGCCTATAATATTAAAACACCTACAAGCCAATTAGAAAAGAATTTACAAAAAATTGGACTTCAATCATTTAAAAATATTTTAATAAATCAAGGAACTAAACCAATTAAAGAAATTTTTAATATTCAAAATAATAAATTATTAGCAACAGATATAAATAAATTAGATAATAACTTATTACCAGTAAATAATTGTAATAATAAAAGTTTCTCTATTATATAATTCCGCTATATTTTTTAACGGGCGCACAACTAATACGATGAATATCACAAATACCATAATTTTGTAATGCTATCTGATGATTTTTTGTATAATACCCTTTATGATTTTTAAACCCATAATTAGGATATTGAGTATCATAATCAATCATAATTTTATCTCTTACTACTTTAGCAATAATCGAAGCGCTAGCAATATTAAGTGATTTTTGATCACCTTTAACTATTGCTTCAACTTTTCCTAGAAAATTAGGAAATTGCGGTTTTTCAAAATCAACTAAACACACATCAGGTACTATTTTTAATTTATTAAATGCTTCTATCATTGCTAAAATACTAGTCTGCTTAGGATTATGAATATTAACAAATTGATGACTTTTAATACTAACAACAACTGTTAGTGCATTATCAATTATAATTTGATACATTGCTATTCGTTGTTTTGCTGATAATTGTTTTGAATCTTTAATTAAAGGATGATTAAAGTTTGGTTTAAGAATAACGCTTGCAACAACAATTGGTCCTGCAATAGCTCCCCTTCCCACTTCATCAAAACCAGCAATTAATGTTCCTGATGAATAATTATCAATTTCGTATCGTAAACTACTTTTCATGTTTTAAAATCTTAGGTGGTATTTCAAATGAAATTAATCCTAGTTTCCCTACTTGTAAATCATTAATAAATAAATTCATGGCACGATGAGTATTATCTTCATCATTAGCCAATTTTAAATGATATTTTTGTGCTAATTTCTTAAAATAAAGAAATAATGTTTCATCATTAATATTTTTAATTTCAAAATTAATATTATAATATTTTACTAATCTTTCATAATAATTCTCAAGTAAAAAGGTTAAAGCAAAATTAGCCATTTCTTCTAAAAATAAATGTTTAACAGGAATTGCTTTAATTAAAGCTAAAATCATTACTACTTTTTGATCATTCATTTTTGGTGGTAAAATACCAGGACTATCTAACAAATCAATCGTTGGATTTAATTTAATTCATTGTTGACCTCTAGTAACACCAGGTATATTAGCAGTTTGTGTTACTTTACGTTGCAATAAATTATTGATAAATGTTGATTTACCCGTATTTGGTAATCCCATAATTAATACCTTAATTTTTGGATTAACAATACCTTTTGCCAATTCTTTTTCCATTTGCGGTTCCATTAATTTAGTAATTAAATTTAACAACTGTGGTTTCATTTTTGTAGTTAATGATTTTGCCAATAAAACAGAAAAACCTTGACTTTCAAAAAAAGTAACTCATTCTTTAGTAAAATTATCATCTGCTAAATCAACTTTGTTAAGAACAATAATTCTTATTTTTTTCTCTAATAAACGATCTAATAAAGTACTTTTTGTTGCTAATGGTGCTCGTGCATCTAAAACTTCAATTGCAACATCAATAATTGGTAACTTAGTTTCAATTGCTTTAATGGCTTTCATCATATGACCAGGGAATCAATGAATTTGATTATGGGTACTTTCATTAGGCATTTTTTTAACTCCTTTAATACATTTTATTATTATTTTATATCAATTTAGAAAACCACCATTGATTTTAATAACGGTGGTTTAATTATTATTTAACGGGTTTTACTGTTTTAATTTCTTTAATTCTAGCAGCTTTACCGCTTAATTTACGTAAGTAGAAAATACGTGCTCTTCTTACTTTACCCTTACGAATAACATTAATTTTATCAATTAATGGTGAATGTAAAGCAAATGTTTTTTCGACACCTTTACCACCAACAGTTTTACGAACAATAACATTTTGCGTAATTCCTGAACCTTTGCGAGCAATAACTACTCCTTCAAACATTTGAATACGTTCTTTTTTTTCTTCTTTAATTTTAGAAAAAACTTGGATTGTATCTCCAGATTTAAAATTAGGAAGATTATGATTTAGTTGACTTTCGCTAACTAATTTAATAATTGCATTTTGCATGTTTTATTTCTCCTTTCATTTATTTTTTTTAAGTGAAGATTTATATTCTTCAATTATTATTTTATCTTTTGCAGATAATTGATATTTTTTAAATAAATCAATTCTTTTTTTATAAGTATTAATTAATGCTTGTTGATGACGATATTCTGCTATCTTTTCATGGTGACCACCAATTAAAACTTCTGGAACTTTCATACCTAGTACTTCTTCTGGTCTTGTATATGTTGGATAATCCAATAATGAGTTATTAAAAGAATCATTAAGATGAGATTGATGTTGAATAACATTAGGAATTAACCTAGTAATACAATTAATAATAACCATTGCTGGTAATTCACCACCAGTTAATACATAATCACCAATTGAAATCTCTTCATCAATATAAGACATAATGCGTTCATCAATACCTTCGTAATGACCACAAACTAAAATATAATTAATATTTTTTTGACTATATTTATAAGCTAATTGTTGATTTCATTGTTGACCTTGTGGACTAAGTAAAATTGTTTTAGCCTTAGGATATTTAAGTTTTACGCTATTAATAGCATTAATTACTGGCATTGCTTGTAAAACCATACCATTGCCACCACCATAAGGAGCATCATCAACTTGTTGGTGTTTATTATTAGCAAAACTTCTAATATCAATAATATCAATGCTAATTTGTTTTTTAGTAATAGCTCGTTTGATGATTGATGTTTGCATAAAATCATTAAAAGCATTGGGAAATAAAGTTATAATTGTGAATTGGTTTTTAGTCATTATTAATTAATCCTTCAATAATATTAAAATAAACTTTTTGTTCTTCTTTATTAATTTTATTAATAAATACTTTATTATTAAGAATAAAAAAGGTTTTTTTATTAGTCATTTTTATTTCTCATAAACCTTGATGATTATTATCTAAGAAAGCAATAACTTTTCCTAAAAAAGCATTATTATTAGCATCAAATGCTTCATAATTTAGAATATCTTCATAAAATCAAGGTAAGTTGTCATTAATTATTTCTTCAGTATTAATAACTAAATTTTTATTTTTCATACCTTTTACTAACTCAATAGTATTATAATTTTCAAATGTTAATAATAAAAACTGCTTATGATTTCTTACTCTTGAAATAATTAAAGGTGTTAGTTGTTTAGTTTCTTCTAAATAAACTGTTGTTTTTTCTTTTCATGAAAATTTATTACCATAATAATTACATAAAACCTTAACTTCACCAATAAGACCATGAGTATTAACAATAGTACCTAATTCTAAATATTTCATCTTAAAACTCATTAATTACTAATTTAATAGTATTGTTTTCTAAATATGCTTTGCTTTCAATAATTGTTGATAATGCACGAATAGTATTTCCTTTTTTACCAATCAATACTGATATTAATGATTGGTACCATTAATATTAAATCATAGTGATTTTTTTCTACTAATTCGCGAATCTCAACTTCACAAATTTTATCAAGTAAAATTGGTTCAATTAAACCTTCTAACAATGTTACATACATATTAATTAATCACTTGTAGCATATTTTAATATTAAGTAGCGGGTGCTTCTTCTTTTTTAATAGAATCAGTAGTAGCAGTTTTTTTATTTTTTACAGTAACTTTTTTTGTTATTTTTTTAGGTTTGCTACTTTTTCTCTCTTGTCTTAAATTATGAAATTTAGTCATAATTCCTTCTGCTGATAATAAACTACGAACAGTTTCTGTTGGTTGAGCACCATTTGATAAAAATTTTAATGCTTTTACTTCATCGATAGTTACTTGTTTTTCTTTGCTTGTTGGATTATAAGTACCTAATTTATCAATATATCTACCATTTAGTTTTGTTCTTGCATCAATCGCAACAATTCTGTAACTAGGTTGCACTGATTTACTTTTTCCTGTTGGTATTAAGCGTAATTTAACCATAAATTACCTCCTTCTATTAATTTGTGGCAAATAAACCTTTTTAATAATATCTTATTCACATAATGATGTCAAGTTAAAATACTTAACAGATAAAAAGATTTTAAAATAATAATTTCTTTATTTTTACTAAGTTACATATTTTTTCTAAATAAATAAGTTTTTCTATTAAAAACACTTACTGATGTAAGTATTTAAATAATTTATTTATTAATATTTAATTATTAAAATTAACAATTATTTTAATAACTATATTTATCTATTTACATTTTTGGCAAAATTGGTTTACTAAAAATACTGGTTGATTGAGAACTTACGTCATCATCATTAATAAATGGATTTAATTTTTCTGGATAAGAAGATTCTTCACTATCGCTACTTGCATTTGAATCAAAACCACTATCTTGTGAACAAAATGAACTTCTTTTTTTACTTAGTACTTCAATTGCTTCCTCTGCAATTTCACATTCAGGTTCATTATTAGTTTTTTCACTGAGCATTTTTTTAAATTCTTCTTCTAAAATGTCAACTTCTGCAAGAACACTAGTTATTTCAAACATATTTTTCTTTAGTTTTTCAATCAAAATAGTAGTTTTTTCTTGTTTTAGTTTTTCATTTTCTAATTCTTTCCCTTTTATCAATTCTTCATTATTAATTTTATAATTTTCTAATTCTTCTTGTTGAATTGTTATTTTTTTATTTCAATCTCAAAAACCAAAAGTAATAATTTTTAAAAAATTATTTTTTCATTTAGTAATTTTTTTATTATTTAAACTTGCAATAATAATACTATATTTATTATTGACTACTAAATAATTATCAATAGTCTGTTGATTTTGATCTAAAATTTTGGCAATTTGTTCTATTTCATATTTATAATTTTCCTGATATTTTTTCTTAGTTTTTATTATTTCTTCTTTTAAAAAAATAAAAAAATTGTTATATTTTTGTTCTTGTTCTATAGTTATATTAAATAATGAAAAAATATTGTCTAATTTTTCAATTAATTCATTATATATTTCTATATTTTCTCTTATTTCATGATAATAATATTGTTGCATCAAATCTATACTATTAATATTATTTGTATTTAAACTTTTTATAAACTTATTTATATTAACTAAATCATTTACCATTCTTCTTTACCTCTTATTTTTTTTATTAATAAACCCATTTACTTAAAAAAAGCAATGGGTTAAAAACTTATATTAAACTTAATAATTATATTGTACATATTATTTTTTGTTTTACAAAATTTATTTATTTTTCATAAAATTAGTTTTTTTTACTCTTATTAAAGTCAAAATACTATAATTTTAATAATCTATTTTATAATTAATTTATAGTAAAAAATGCTTTTAATTAATAATTATCGCTAATACTAAAGTTTTTTATTACAATTAATAATAATTTCCAAAAAGAAGAAGTTTCAAATATTATGTGTTAGAATAAGAATACAAGATTCACACTATCACATCTTGTCCCATAAGTGTTTAACTAAGTTTTTGATTATAAAATTAATATTTAAAAAATTAGAAAAAATATAAAAGTTTATAAAAAACTTGCATAACAAATTATACTTATTTAAAAATTATTAGACTCCCTTGTATAAAGAATTTGAGATAAAATATGAGCATTACTTCAATTTTAAAGTATATGTTGATGTTATATAAATATAATAATAGTAACCTACTTTAAAATCATTAAATAATTTTAAAAATAACATTTTAGAATTTAAAGTTAATAATATTTTTTAACTTGTTTAAAAAATTATTAAAATTGGTAATTTTTACTAAAATTTAAAAAAGTCATTTATAATGATAGGAGATTAAAAGAGATAACTGACTTTTAAAATATATTTTAATTAAAAGTTATCAAATTATAAAAGAAAGTTAGGTGCCAAATAATGTTAATTAATATAACAACTAATAATTACATCATTAAAATAGAGATTTTTTATTTCAATGTTTCATTGATGCAAACTTAACTATTGAACAAAAAAATACATCTGATTATCTAATGATTTAAAAAATTTTTAAATATTTTTTCAAGTGATTTAAAAATCTAAAGTTAATAGTCATTTTTTAACTTGTTTAAAAAAATTATTAAAATTGGTAATTTTTACTAAAATTTAAAAAAGTCATTTATAATGATAGAATATTAAAGAAGATAGTTGACCTTAAAACACTTTTTAATTAAATTATTAAAACTACAAAAAAGAAAGTTAGGTGCCAAATAATGTTAATTAACAAAACAGCTGATGAGTGTATCATTGAAACTGGCGGTGCTTTATTCCAATGTTTCGTTGATACAAATTTAACTGTTGATCAAAAAAAAATGTGTATAAATTGAATTGTTTTATTTTTAAACTATCAAGATGCAGTTATTCTTTGTGATGAAGAAAAAATTAATAGTTTACAAAAAGAACTTTCAGAAACATTCACAACAGATTATTATAAAAATGCTTTAAAAGAATTTAATAATGCAAATCTTATATATAAAAAAACTATACTTACCAATTTTAAAAACGTATGTTTGGAAAATACTTCACAAGATATTATTAATATTATCACTCAATTCCATCAGTCATTTATTAAAACAATAGATGAACATAAAAAATCACTTACCTTTTTGAATTTAAATAAAATATATGAAAATCTTTTATTATTATTTTTTATAATTCACTACCATTTAGGCTATCAATTTAAACAAGAATTAATTCCAATCATTAGAAGTTTCACTAATATGATTAAAATTCCTATTTATATTGAACAAAATGATAGTCATGTTAAAATGTTATTAATGAAAAAAATTTTGCAAGATAATGAACAATTATTTGAAGATCTCGAATTAATTCAATTGAGAAACTTTATTCATAGTTTAGATGATATATTTGCTAATGGTCTTAATATTAGTAGTGCTATTGAAAAATTAATATTAACTAGACCACATAAAATAAAACATTCAATGAATATGTTATTTAAAAAACACGGTATTAAACTACAAGAAATACTTTGAAAAAATAATAAAGAAAGTAATCCTACCATTGGTAATATGATTATGCACTTATTTGCTTATGAAACATATTATGTGCAAAGAAATCACAACTATGAAACATATGAACAACTAGTATTAAATAATGTTTTAACAGATCCTCTTTTTCAAAAAATATTTATTGAATATAAAACAAAAAATCAAATCAATAAGGTTATTTAAAAATAATGATTACTTTAATTTTTTACTTAGAAAATTAAAGTAATTTTTTTACACTTTTTTTATTTATAGATCATATATAAATATTTTTAAATATCATTATAAAATTAACTTGTCACTACTATTGGTTTTTTATCCAAAGTGACATAATTAACATTTTTATCTCGAAAGGAACAATAATAAAATGTCAACAAATAAATATGATTTTGATATTGAAAAAGATAAAAATTGAGAACAAGCAGTGAAATGTAAAGAAAATATTTTTATTAAATGCCGAACAGAAAAAAATACTATTATATGCAAATTATTAGAAGATAAAGATAAAACAGAAATGCAACAAAATGAAGTAAAAACATTTCAAACACTATTTAAAAAAAGAACGTCAGAAAATAATAATTTATGTAATGAAAATTTAGAAAATATACAATTTGAACAAATAACTACATGAAATAAATATTTACAAAAAGAAATTAACAGTAATACCACTAATTATTTTTTTGATAAAAAAAGAAGAAGCAATACTTTTTAATCAATATTATATTAATTTTACAATAAAAATGTACCTTTAAATTTTTAGGTACATTTTTATTATTTTCTATTTTTTATTAACTTTGTATCATTCTAATTCTAAATCTTGTGCAACATCCATAACTACTTCTGACATTGTTGGATGTGGATGACAAGAAGAGGCTAATTCAACAATAGTACCTTCCGTTTGCATAATATTAACAATTTCAGCAATTATATCAGTAGCCGTTGAACATAAAATATGAGCACCTAGGATTTCTCCATATTTTTTATCAATAATTATTTTAACAAAACCATCAGTCTCACCATCAGCCAATGCCTTACCATTAATAGTAAATGGTATTTTCTTCATCAAATATTCTTTACCTAAAGATTTACATTCAGTTTCAGTTAAACCAACACTTGCCACTTCAGGGAATGAATAAATACAACTAGGCATTTTATTATAATCTACTTCTTGCTCTTTCAATGGCTGATTATCAGCATCCGTTCTACCTTCTTTAACTAAAATATTATTAAGTGCTGCTAATCCTTGTGTTGACGCAACGTGAGCAAGCATTCTTTGACCATTAGCATCTCCAATTACATATATATTATCAATAACATTATTGTTAGCATCTAAAGCTTCCAATTTATTATTTACGGCAAATGCTTGATTGGGTTTAATTTGAATTCCCAAATTAGTAAAACCTTCAGTAATTGGCGTTCTTCCAGTACTTAATAAACAATAGTCGCTAGTTACTGTTAATGGTTTTTTATGTTCTTTATCGGTTGCAGCATAATAAGTTAAAGTTTTATCCTTTAATTCATTAACACTATGACCAGTAATAATATTAACACCATTTTTTTCAAGAATTTTAGTTAAAGTTGTACTAATATCTTCATCTAGTAATGCTAAAATACGATCTAAATATTCAATAATAGTAACTTTAGTACCAAGTGTACTAAATAAACAAGCAAACTCAATTCCAATAACACCACCACCAATAATAGTTAGTGTTTTTGGAACTTCTTTTAAAGAAAGAATTTCAGTCGAAGTTAATAATGTTTGGTTTGTTTTTAAATCTTTTTCACTTAAACCTTGTGGACCATTAGGATTATCAAACATTTTTACTTTTGAACCAGTAGCAATTATCATATATTTAGTAGTATATTTCTTTTCTTTACCGTCTTTAGCTTTCATTAAAATCGTATTTTTATCAATAGCACTTCCAGTCCCTAATAATTGTTCAACTTTATTAGATTTCATTAAAAAGCCAACACCACCAGTTAAACCTTTAACAACACCAGCTTTACGATCTTGCATTACTTTTCAATTAATTTCAATATTTTTTTTATCTTTAATAGCAACACCATATTTATCAGCATTTTCAATATAATGAAAAACTTTTGCGCCCTTTAGTAACGTCTTAGTAGGAATACATCCAACATTTAAACAGACTCCACCTCAGTTATCTTTTTCAACAATTGCAGTTTTTAAACCCATCTTTGCTGCTCGAGCCGCTGTTACATAACCACCAGGACCTGCCCCGATAATTATTAAATCAAAATCATAGTTAGACATCTTTTACATTTTCTCCTTAAGCTAAAATTAATGTTGGATTTTCTAATAACTCTTTAAGTCGAGAAAGGAAATAACCAGCAGGTGCACCATCAATAACACGATGATCAATTGAAAGTGATAATGGAAAGAACTTATGTTCAACAATTTTACCATCAGCAATAATTAGTTTTTTTTGCATCATTCCTAGACCCAAAATTGCTACTTCTGGATAATTAATAACTGGTGTTCCCATTTCAATTCCTGCTGAACCAAAATTAGTAATAGTAAATGATCCACCTTGCATTTCATCACCTTTTAATAGCCCCTTACGAGCTTTATCACCCAATGAATTAACTTGTCTTGCTATTTCAAATAATGAAAGTTGATCAGCATTTTTAATAACAGGAACTACTAAACCCTTTTCAGTATCAGCTGCCATACCAATGTTATAATATTTTTTAACAAGAATTTCATTATTAGCCATGTTCAAAGTTGAATTAAGTAATTTAAATCGTTCTTCTTTTAACGCTTTAGCAACAGCCTTTACAAAGAATGGCATAAATGTTAATTTAGCACTACCATCTGGATCTTTTTCCGCTGGTTCTTTTAAAGTTGCACGTAATTGTACTAAGTTTTCAGCATCAACATTAATCATTAAACTAACATGTGGTGCTGTATAAACTGATAATGACATTTGATTAGCAACAGCCTTACGAATTCCTGATAATGGTAAATGTTCAACATTACCAAAACTTTCGATTTTAGTAACATTAATACCTTGTGAACTAATAGTTGTAGCAGAAACTGAAGATATTGAATTAATAGGTGTTGTTGATGCAGTAGCACTAGTTGTTGTACCACCATTCTTGGCATTTAATAAATCATCTTTTAAAATTCTACCACGAGGACCAGTTCCTTTAATTGTTCCCATATCAACACCTAAGTCACAAGCCATTCTACGTGCTAATGGTGTTGCTAATACTTTACCCGTTTGTTGAATAGGTTGCACATTTTGTTTTGGTAATTCAACTGGTGATACTGTAGATGTACTAGCAACTGATTCAGATTTTGGTGAAGAATTTGTTGATGAAGGACTTTTATTATCACTAATCGTCCCACCAAACTCAACAATAACAGCACCTGACTTAATACTATCTCCTTCTTTAACAAGAATCTTAGAAACTTTACCATCTGCTTCGGCTTTAATACTATCTGAAGCTTTATCTGCTTCGATATCAACAACATTATCACCTTTTTTTACATTATCTCCAACTTTAACATGAATTTGAGTTACAGTAACTTCATCTATTCCATCCATATCTTTAAACTTCAATTCCATCTTTTCACTTTCCTTTCTTTAAACAACTAACTAAACTGGATAATTCATCATTAGTTTAACTTTTTCCATAATTTTATCTGGACTAATTATAAATCATTTTTCACCTTTAGACAGTGGAACAGTAATATCATAACCCGTTAATCTTGTTGGAGGACATTCTAAATATTCAAAACACTTTTCATTAACAACGGTAATAATTTCTGAGGCAACTGAAAATGAACGAACCGCTTCTGAAACAACTAATAATCTTCCTGTTTTTTTAACAGAATTAACAACTGTTTCTTCATCTCATGGTTGTAATGTTTGTAAATCAATTAATTCAATTTTAAAATTTTCTTTTTCTTCTAAAATTTTAACAGCAGCTTCACAATCATAAACTTTTGAACCATAAGTTACAATCGTTAAATCAGGTTTTTCTTCAGCCTTATATTCTTTAAGAACTTTAGCTTTACCAAGAACAGCCACTTCATAAGCATCACTAACTTCTTCTCTAACATCATATGTATAATTATTGCTAGTATAACTATTGAAATAAGTTCCTAAACATTCTAAAACAATAACAGGATCTGGACTTTCAATTGCTGCCAATAATAATTTTTTAGTATCATTAGGTTTTGAAGTCATAACTACTTTTAAACCTGGAATATGACAAAATAAAGCTTCAATTGCTTCTGAATGATGCTCCAAAGCACCATTATTACCATTATTTCAATCATATGAAGGCATACGTACTACCATTGGACAAGTGAATCTACCACGAGAACGATTTCTCATTCGTGCAGCATGACATAACAATTGTTGAAAAGCAGGGAAAGCAAATCCTGAAAATTGCATTTCAATAATTGGATTTAAACCATTAATTGCCATTCCAACGGCACTACCAGCAATAACTGCTTCAGCAATTGGTGCATCAAAACAACGATTAACGCCAAATTTTGCTTGTAAACCTTTAGTTGCTCGAAAAACACCACCAACATTACCGGCATCTTCACCATAAACAACAACATTAGGATTTTTTTTCATTGCTAATTCTAAGGCTAAAGTAATAGCTTGCACATTATTTCTTTTCATAATTATTTTTTCTCTCCTTCATTGAAGAAAGCTTTTGCTTCTGCTTTTTGTTCTATTAATTGTGGTGTTAATTTTTCATATGTATAATCAAATATTTCATCAATTGAAACACTTTCATTTTTTAATGCTCAAGTAATTGCATCATTAACCTTTTTAGTAATTTGTTTATCTAATTCTGCTTGTTTGTTGTCATCTCAAAGTTTAATTGATTTTAAATATTCTCTAATACGATCGATTGGATCTTTTTTTAATCATTCTTGTTCAATTTTATAATCTTCAGCAGAAAAATAATCTTTTTTAATATCAAAAGCAGAATGCGCATTTTGACGATAAGTAACAGCTTCAATTAATGAAGGACCATTACCTTTTTTTGCTCTTTCAATTGCTTCTTGTGTAGCATAATAAACAGCAAAAAAATCATTACCATCAACACGAATATTAGGTACACCAAATGCTGTTCCTTTTTGTGCAAAAGTTGGACTCATTGTTGCTTTAGCAGTTGGTGTATCTAATGATCACTGATTATTTTCAACAAAGAAAACAACAGCTAATTTATGGATAGCAGCAAAATTAATTGCTTCAGAAAACTCACCTTCAGAAGTACCACCATCACCAATCGTAGTAATAACAATTCCTTTATCTTTTTTATATTTTTCAGCAAAAGCAATACCTGTTGCATGTGAATATTGAGTAGCAATTGGAATATTAACTGGTAAAATATTAACACCTTTCGGCATTTGACTTCCCATTTCATTTCCTAATCAATATTGAATTACTTTTTCAACTGGATATCCAGCAGTAATTCATGCTGCATTATTACGATAAGCCGGTACTAATCAATCAATACCTGGTCGTAAGCAACTAGCATAAGCAACTTCAACACCTTCTTGACCTTTTGAAGATAAAAAGTTAATAACTTTTCCGATTACTTTTGGAATTCCATTTACTAATTTAACTTGTCCTTTTTCATCTTTTTCATAGTTTAATTCCATTTGCATTTGTTCTTGTATTCGTGAAAAACACATGTTTTCATATGCTTTTAATAAAACCTTACTATCAAATTTTTTTAAATAATCAACAAAATTAGGATTAATTACTCCTTTTTCATTTAATATTTGAAAAATTTCTTTTTGGGGATTATCAAATTTCTCAACTCACATTTAAATTTTCCTCCTAAATATTTTAGTTAATTGCAGTTACACTTTTAATTATACTAATTTTTAAAATAATGAATGAACATACCTTTTCATTATACTACTAATAATTGTTGGTTCAAGATAATTTGTACTAAAATATTAATTTATCTCCGGTTTTATTAATATACTATTTTTTTTATTTCCTATTATCATGTAAAAATGAAAAATATATTCTAACAATAAACAAAACAGAAAAAATAATTTAAATCATAATATCATTGTTTATTTATTTTTTACAACATAAAGTCCTAATAAAATTAGGACTTTATAATAAAATTTATAATCATAAAACATTATCAAGATAATAAATATACAATAAAAATATTTTTATTTAATGTAAGATAAATATTCTTCATATCCTTCTGTAATCATTTCTGATAACGGAATAAAACGTAAAGCTGCTGAATTAATACAATAGCGTAAACCGCCTTCTTTTTGTGGACCATCCTTAAAAACATGTCCTAAATGAATATCAGTTTTTTTAGAACGTACTTCAGTACGCTGCAACATTAGGTTAGTATTATCTTCCTTTTTAAGGATAACTATTTCACTAATTGGTCTTGTAAAACTTGGTCAGCCATGACCAAAATTACATTTATCTGATGATGCAAATAATGGTTCACCTGATAAAATATCGACATAAATTCCCTTTTCCTTATTATCTCAATATTTATTTTTAAAAGGAAGTTCCGTTACTGAATTTATAATGACCTCATATTGTAAAGTAGTTAACTCATTAATAGTTTTAATTTTTCATTTTTGTTTCATATTTTTATTACCTTTTTCTAAACAAAATATTAATTTTTAATTGAATAATTATTTTCTAACTTTCTTAACTCATCCCTAGTATCCTTAGGTAAACTTTCACCATAATCCATAAGTTTAACCATTTCCTTAAAAGCAGCTTTAGGAATAGCTAATTTTTCAATATCTTTTTCAGTAATATGTAAATTAATTTTATCAATTTGCATAGTTTTTATTTTTCTAACAAAATCAGGTTCGGCTACAAAAACAGAAGATAATCCTATCATATCTCCATATTCTAAGGCTTCTAAACATTTATCAGGACTATTTATACCACCACTCACAATAACAGAAATACGTTGATTAATGTGTTGATAAACAACTTTATTCACTAATTGATTAAAATATTCCCCCTGAGATTGAACTTTATATTTATATATATTTCTTCCCCAACTAGCTAGTGCTAAATAATCAATTTTAATGTTTATTAATACTTGATCCATGAATTGTAAAAAATCTTCAATTGGATAACCTATTTCTTGACCTCTAGTTTCTTCAGCTGTAGCTCGATATCCTAAAATAAAATTTTCACTAGCATGCTTATCAATTGTTTCTCTTACTGCTTGTAAAATTTCTAATCCCAAACGTGAACGATTTTCTAAATTTTGATTACCATAAATGTCATTTCTTTGATTACTAATTACTGAAAAAAAAGCTTGAATTAAAAGTTTTTGTGCTGAAGAAATTTCGACACCATCAAAACCAGCTTCAATAGCCCTTAAGGTAGCTTTTTGATAATCTTTAATTAATTCTTTGATTTGCTTAATACTCAGTTCTTGAACTTCATGTGGAAAAGGATACATAAAAGATTGCTTAGAAGGTCCAACTACATAACCTAAACGATTTAAACTAATTATAGAAAAACGACCTGAATGTGCTAACTGTAAAATAGCTTTTGCACCTTTTGATTTCATAGCATTAGCAACTTGTTTTAATGAATCAATATGTTCATCATTAGCAGCAGAAAAACCAAATTCAAAAATTTGTCCCTCTAAATTAATATAAGCAGCACTAGATATCGCTAAGTATGCACTATGAGCTCTTTTAAGAGCATAATCAATATCTTCTTTACTAGCAAAACCATCATAACTAGAAACATTTAAGGTAATTGGTGAAAGCACAAACCGATTATCAAAAACAAAATTTTTAATTTTGATTGGTGAAAATAACTTAGAATATTTTTTATTCATGTTAACTCAAAATTAATTCTAAAAATTGGTCATTATCTATTTTCTTTAAAAAATATGAAGAAATATCCAATTCTTGTAATTTTATTTTTAAATCTTGTTTAATCATTTTAGTACCTTCAAGACCTTTCTCAAAAATAGTTAAATCTTTTGTAGCAAAAAAATCACCACTAATTTTGCAACTTTTAATTTTACCATTATCAATTATTAATGAAATATTCATTGTTCCAATTTCTAAACGTGCTTCACGATTATATTGATAGCGAGGACTTAAACCATAAACCCATTCTCAATTCTTATACTTTTGATCAACTAACTTGTCAATTTCTAGTCATTGCTCATTTGATAAAACGTATCGTTCAACATCTGCTATTTTTTCTACATTCATCAATCGTTTAATAATTTCATCTTTAAACTCAAAAATAGTTAATTTTTTGAATTGTTCATTAAGGTGATTTTTTAATTTATCTACTCTTTGATTAATTGATTTAATTCCTTTTGATTCAATTTTTTTACGACTTGGTTTAAGTGCCAAGATCATAGCATCCAAATCAATATCATAAAGTAATGAATAACCACCATAAATAATATTATCTTCTTTTAACATAGCTGCTCCAGAAACTTTTTTACCATTAATTGTCAAATCATTTTTTCCACTTTGCATGATATTTTTAATCCCCATATCTTTAAGCACTTTTATAATTGGCTTATAGAATTCTTGGTAATTAGCATAAATCGAATTAGTATTAGAATTTAATGGAATTAAAAAACAAAAATTTACTGAATTTGAATCAATAAAAATAGCTCCTCCTCCAGTATCACGACGCACAACTGGAATATTATTTTTATCCAAATATTCTTTATTAACTTCAACCTCTGGATTTTGAAAATATCCCAATTGAATATGAGGATCACAAATAAAAGGAAATATTATCGTTTTGTTTTTTACTTTTAAATTATGTAGTGCTCATACTTGAATCGCTAAAGCATAAGCTCCATCTTTGATATATTTACCATTTCTTATAGGTTCAATTAAAATCATAATATTCCTCCAATTTTATTAAATTTGTAAATCAATTTTAATTATCTTCAAGTTCTAAAAATTCTTTTTCAACTACATCTGTTAATTTCAAAATTCAATTATCTTTAGACTTTTTGAATTGAAAAGAGTTGGATTTTCAATTGCTCTTTGATTATATTCCAAAACCTTTCCTGTTAGTGGACTGCGCGCATGCAAAATAGCTTTTGAAGCCTCTACTGTTAATACTAAATCATTTTTATTAACTACATCATTTTCTGTATTATATTTAACATAACACGCCATACCCATATCATCTTGTAATTTGGGTGTAGGACTAATTATGTATATATTATCTCTTTTTTCTATTATTAAACAATTTGCATTTTTTTTCATTTTTACCCCCTAAAATAAAATAAGAAATGTTCAATGAATAAATTAAGACTATAGTAATTTTTCTTAACTCTATCTAATTATTATTCATTTCATATTTATTGATAAAATTTTTTATCTCATTAATATAAGTTTGATGAGCATTTGGCAAAGTTTCAACATGACCAATATTTTCTAAAAATAAATAATTATAATTTTTATTATTACCTTTAATTTGAAAATTATGAATAACATTAGCCATGAAAAATGGGACAAAATCATCTTTTTTACCATGAATTAATAAGGTAGGAACTTTAAATCCTGTTTTTAGTTTTTTTAATAAATCATATTCTAAAATATTTGTATTTGTAAATTTTTGATATCTTTTAGATATACCATTACTAATTAATCATCAAGGTTTTTTATAACGATATTGCATGACGTAACGAAATTGAACAAGTAGATTAGAGAATCCACAATCAGTAATTGCTCAATTAATTGAACTGATTGGTGCATAATTCAACAAATAATAATTAATTGTTGATGCACCCATACTATTACCAATTAAACCAATTGTTTCAACTTGATAATTAGTCTTTAATCAATTAATTAAACAATTAACATCTTGCGCACAAGTAAGACCAGTATCACTATATTGACCATAAGTTTTACCATGAGCAACACTATCAAATGTTAAAATATTATATCCTTCTTGATAAAATCAAGACACTAACCTTAAAGCTAAATATTTATTTTCAGTTCAACCATGAAAACCAATAACTCAGTTGTTGCTTTTATTTTTTTGAATAACAGCTAAACAACTAATATCTTCATTATTATTTTTAATAACAAATTCTTGATAATTTTCTTTTTTTCAATCAATTGGATAACCATATTTATTAAGTTCTTTAATCTTACAATCATAATAATGATAATCAAAACTATTAATATCAACTAATTGATCATCATTAATTTTAACATTTCCTTCTTTTTGATAAGTAAAACAAAATTTAAAAAATTGTTTTTGATATTTTTTTGAATAAAAATAAACAAAAGGAAATAATAAAATAACTAATAAAATGTTGCTAAAAGAATAACAAAATTTTTGATAACCATTCATTAAAATTTCGTCACTAACAGAATCATTTATTACCTTCATTTCCCAGTCTCTCCTATCTAACAAATTTGTATCAAATCCATATTTGATTAAAAAAATAACTAGTTTTATTTCTTATATACCATGTCCTTTTTTTGTTACAATCTAATTTTCCTTAAAAAATATTTTTTTTCAAGATCTATTTTTAAATTTCATAATTTTTCTTTTTTTAATTATAAAAATAATATATTATTCAATATTTAAATACACTTATTGAATATTTAAAAATTAAAAAATAAGAATATATTTTGTTTAATTGCTTATTTTCTAGTACCATGTAAAAAAGAAAAATATGATCCAACAGCAAACAAACCAATAAATGTTAGGCAAGAAAATACTGGTTGATAAATATTGGTGAATGATAGTTTATAATCAACTGAAGGAACAATCTGAAAAAAATTATAATAATTTTTATCACTTTGACTATAAAAAATAAAATTAATTCAAGTTATATATTTTTGTGGTACAAAATATCCAATAATAATGGTTGGTGTTGAAATTGTATATGTCATATCAATAAAAAAATCACCAAATAAAATAGAAGTTAAAAAAATAATTATATTAATTGTTTGAATTATATAAGGATTTTTTATAGAACCAGAAATTAATAAAGCCAAGAAAAAAATAACAATAATATTTAGACTAATACTAAATATAAGACCAAATCATTGTGAAAAAGTTTTCATTGCTAATATTCATACTGTCATGATATTAGTTCCTTGTAACTGATCAAGAAAAAATAAATATCCAAGTAATATAAATACTGTACAAAAAGAAATAACAAAAATAACAATTAATAAACTTAAAATAAATGCAATCTTATTGATACCAAAATTGTGTAATTGTTTTAAAAAAACTGATTCGCGTCATTGACAAATAAGATGTCCAATTAAAAAAATATTAAATAATATTGGTAATAAAATATAACTAGAAACTATAATATAACGATTATATTTAATAATTGACTGTGATGTTAAAAAATAAACTAAACTAAGTAAAATAACAGGCATTATTAAAAAGTAAATATAAGTTCTAAATGTTTTTAAAATCGTTTTAAACATATAACTTATACAATGACTAAAAATTACTATACTATTTTTATTTTTCATATTTCACCTTTAAATTTCTATATTAAACACAAATGATTGTTGAGAAATAACATTATTGTTATAAACTGGTTTAATCATTAATTTTAACTGATTATGAATAGATTTTAAATTTTTTAAAAATAATAGTTTTGACTAGTTTCGCCAATACGATATCATTTTTTTTCATCAAAATAATAAATAGCATAATAACTTAAATTTTCAATATTAACAGCATCTCATTGAAAACGAGCATTGTATAATATTTGATTATTAACTGTTCGATTAATTACATATTCTGATTTTGGATTTGAAATTACTGTATTTTCTTTGATTTGATTATTAGTTGTTGGACTATTTATTTCAAATTCACCAACATTAAACTTAAAATTATTATTAGTTGCTTTAATTTGTAATCCTAATTTAGAAATACGATTAAAAGTATTAATACCACCAATTTTCTTTAAATCTAAAGTAATTTTAACTCAACCACCTTGTAACTTTTCTTCATTATTTGGTGAAAAAGTTTGACGGTTTGCTATTAACGATTTTTGATCAGTAGTAGTAACTAAAAAATTAACTTTAGCATTATTATCACTATTAGTATTATAAATAAAACTAATTTGATGGTCATTTTTAATTAAATTAGTTCCCATAATATCTCAATCATAAACTTTATTTGTATTTCAATCGCCATTAACTATACTACCTTCTTCATTAAAACCCGAACCAATAGCAATTGAATTTCCTTTTTCATACACTTGATCATAATCATAAAAACCAGAAATTTTAGAGATATCTAATGGTTGTTCTGGATGAGCATCATCATAAATTTTTCATTGATAAGTTGGTAAAATATCAGTTAATCTACGATTTGTTCATGGATAATCATTAGCAACAATACTATTACCATTTTGATCATGATTAACAAATTTAATACCACTACCCATTGAAAAATTAGTTTTCTTATTTAAAATTTGATTATCATCAAATAAAGTAGTTCGTTCTTTAACTAAATCACCAATGCCATAACTTGATGAGTTATAACCATTATTAGTTAAATAATTATAAATAGTATCTTTTACAAATGGATTTGGCTTTCCTTTAGTAACTGCAGTTTTTATTCTAGGATCCGATATAAATGCTGCCTCTTGATAATTATCACTTGCATTTCAACCTTGATAATCATTTGCATTATTATTTGCTTGCATACCAATATTATTATTTCTAATAAAAGTATTTGTTCCTGAAAATTGAATATTATTAAATAAATTTGTTGTTTGTGTCGCAAATAAATAAGCTCTAGTATCATTAACATTATGATTTTTAGCTCAATTATAAGCATACGATCCAAATGTTCCAGCACCATTATCTAAAAAATCAGAAATTCCAGTATACACATTTTTATTATATTGAGGTTTACCAGCAATCATTGTTTCTGCATAACCTAATTGTCGAAAATCATAACTTCCAAAAATTGGGCATTAGCTCCAGCATCAAGAATAGTATTTAAATTTTTACCACTATAATTTGGATAATCTGTTAAAAATGATGTTGTTTTATCTGGTGTTTCACCAAAAGTTAATTGAATATCAGTTGGTGTAACTTCACCATTAGTTTTACGATAACCACTATCTGCCATTTTTAATGTTTCTATATCATTATATCCACTAACACTTTTTGAAACTGTAGCACCATTACGATAAAAAATTATTTTTAATGATTGAATATTTGGATCACTAGCAGTAGCTACTTTATAATTAAACTCTTTAATAATTTCGGCCATAACATTATAATCTAAAACTGTACCATTGGGAGCAGCACCGTTTGGTTCATTATTAATAAATCAACCATCAAAGCCATTATAATTAGCAATATTAATTAAAATATCAACTATTTTATAAGTACCATCACTATTTTTACTAAGAAAATCTTTTAACATTTCTTTTGTTAAACCATGATATCCATCAAGAAAAAGATTACCAAATATTGGTGTTCCATTAATGTGTGCACTATCAATAACATCAGCTGGTGGTGGAACAATTGGTCCTTCAAATCAAGAACCTGACCAATTAATAAAATAATTAGTATATTGTCAATTTAATGGTGTATTTTCAAATGGATTTTTTGTCCCCACTATTGTATTATCAAAAGTACGATGTTTTCGTGTTGAAAATCCTAGTTGATTATAATTAATATTTTCATCTTGGTTACTTGAGTTGTATGTTGCTACAAATTGACGTTTCTGTAAAGGTACTGTTGCTCGATTATACTTTGCATCATAGTCTTTTTGTGGATTCCAATCTAAAATTGAATTCATTCTTAAATATTTTCGAGTTGAAGAAGTTATTCCAAAATCAGAAGCATAATTACCATTAGGCATAAAACCTTTATTTAAAGGAATGCCAGTCACTGCTTGTTTTTTAATGTTTTGTGTTCATTGAAAACCAGTATTAAATTTTGAATAATTTAAATAATGACCAGTATTGCTTGGTTTAACATTTCCCAAATCATTAATATTACCAATATTATTAATAACATTTTGCGAGTTAGTATTATCAAAATTAATACCATCTCCATAATCTGAATTTGTTCAGTCAAAATTTGGTAAACCATTTAAATAATCACTACCATCTAAACTACCAATATTACAAGCAACTACTAAACTAGCAGGAGCAGAAATTAAACTAAAAACACTAAAAAGTAATAATATTTTTTTCATCAATTTTTATCCTTTCATTCCTCAATTAAAAAATCTTTTTGATAAATAAGAAAACAACATAGTAAATATCAAGATTCCAATTAATGTTTGCCAAATACTAGTAAAAACAACAAATGATATTTCATTATAATTTTGAATAATTTGACTTATTCCTAGTGAATCTAAAAATTGATATGAAGTAATCAACATATTAAACCAAATAAAATATTTAGTTGGACACAAATAACCAATAACAATAAATATTAAATTATTGTTAGTTACTGTTGGTTGAATTAAAACATCCGAAAAAATAATGAAAAATATGGTAAAAATAGCAAGCATTACAAATGATAAATTAAACTTAGGAAAAAATGTTGTAATAAATATGTTAGCAACTGTTAAAAAAAATGTTAATAATATCATAGCAAATATATAGAAAATTCAAATAAATCATCTAATATTAGAAAGTAAATTTAAATGAAAATTAAATATTGAAATTAAAGAATAAATATTATAACAAATAATATTAATACTTACTGATAATGATACCATTATTAAATTTGATAAAAAAATTGTTAAAATAATATAATATTTATTAATACCAATTATTTTTATTCTTTTTAAAAAGTTTTTCTTTCGCCATTCAATCATAAATATTCCTAAATAAAAAGATGAAATAAAAACTGATATTGATAAAAAATTTAACAAAATGGGGGGTAAAATTTGATAATAACTATAATTATTTCATAATCACGATGATAATGCAGAAATTAAAAAACCTAATAAAAATACAAAAATATAAGTTCTAGGATTTCCAAAAATTACTTTTGAAATTAAAGAAAAAAGTCTTGAAAATTTAGAAACAGTACTTTGTTTGAATAATTCTTTAGTTACCATTAACTTCATTTTGATAATACTCCACCATCATTTTACGTAAACTACCATATTTTTTTATAATTGCATCAATACTTTGGTCTTGATAAATTTCACCATTTTTTAAAATTACTACCCGATCACAAAGTAATTCAACTTCTTCTGGTGTGTGTGAAACAATTAATAAATTAATTTTTTTAATTTCTTTTCATGACTTAATAAAATTAACAAGTTTAATTTGCATTTTTAAATCTAAACCAGTAACTAACTCATCTAAAATTAAAATTTCAGGATCATTTAAAATTGATAAAAAACAATTAAATCTTTGTCTTTGACCACCCGAAAGTAAAGAAATTTCTTTTTTCAAAATATCATTTAACTCAAAAACATCAATTAATCCTTTGCCTTCTTCACTTTTAATATATTTTTTATTTTTATAAAATTTAATTAAATCAATAATTCGTGTACCAACTGGTCAATAACCTTCTTGAAATTGAACACCAATTTTCCGACTAACCTTTTTACCAACATCATCAAGAAATAATACTTTACCTGATGTTGGTTTTAAAACTTGTGAAATAATTTCAACCAAAGTAGTTTTACCAGAACCATTAGCACCTAAAATAGCAAGCGATTGTGAAGCAGGTATCTCTAAATTAATATTTTTTAAAACCTGATTTTTACCATAATTTTTACTTATATTTTCTAGAATAATCATTTTTATTTTCCTTGTAAATTATTATTTAAAATTTCTTCATATAATTGATTAAACATTTTTTTCATATCAGAATCCAAAATTAATAGTGGCTTTACTGTATTGTCACTGGGTGGTTTATTTCACATATATTCACCTTTGTTATTTCGTTCCACATATTTATCAAAAGTATAAAAATCAATATCAATTGATTTTTCAATTGTTCTACCTAAATCTTGAATTCAAATTTTTACTCATTGAAAATAAAAACCAGCTTCAAAATACTTCATAACTCATAAGTTTAAATATTCATTTGCATTAATATAATTACTACTTGGATCATTAATTTTATTAATAGTAAACTCAATAAAATATGTTCGCAATGTTAAGGCCATGTATATTTGCATTGATTGTGAATGAATAATTTTATTATTAATATAATCATTAATATCTGCTGTTGGTATACCAATTTCATCATAGCCAGGTTTACCAGCATTTTTACTTGCTGAATCACGGTATTTATCAAATTCAGCAAGATAAAAATTATTAAAACCATTAACAATATTATCATTAGTTTTACCTACTTTATCAATAGCATCTTGATATAAAAATTGTCAAACATTTAATTGATTTCTATCTTTTTTTGGTCAACCACGTGTTGGATAAAGAATATCATTTATACTATTTGTTTGATCAAAACTATTATTTACTAAAAATGTAATAACATTGCTAATTGGTGTTATAAAAATAAACATTATAAATAAAATCCATAAATATTTCTTCATATTTCCTCTTTAATATTAGTTATAAAAGTAAGGATATCATAAATAAGAATTTTATTCATTATTTTATGATACTTTTTATGATTTCTTCAGCAAGAAAATTTTCACCAAAAATTTCGTTAATATTAGCATTTTCAATGATATTAGTAATAGTTGCTACATTATATTTTTGTTTTTCTAGTTTTTTTTCTAAACTAGTAGTACCTGCTGAGCCTAGGAAATCACCATATATTTTAATATTTTCAATAATTCCTGCCTTAACATTCATTCAAACGTGAATAGTTCCTTTACTAGGAAAAAGTGTTTTATGTTTTAAATCAAAATCTGGAGATTTACCATAAACTCAATCTCAAGTTCGATATTTAGTATTTGCTAATGATTCAATATCAGCAATCATTTTTTCAGAAAATTCCATAATCTTTGTATTTTTTGTACTTTTTAATTGTTCAATAATTAAATTTTGAAATTCTTCAATTGTTATTGGTGGATTTAATAATGATAAAATATTTGTTACTCGTGCTTGTACTGATTTAATACCTTTTGATTTTAATTTATCCAAATCAGGTTTTAATACTTTTGGTAACATTTGCATATCAACATTAAAAAGAATAGTACCATGATGTAAAATTCGATTTTTATATGTATATTGGGCATTACCCGATATTTTTTTATCATCAACTAAAATATCATTTTTACCACTAAATTGAGCATTTAAACCTAGATTTTGTAAAACATTAACTATTGGTTTTGTAAAAAGAGCATAATTACGAGCATTATCTTTATTTTTATCAAGAATAAAAGTAAAATTTAAATTTCCTAAATCTTGATAAACAGCTCCACCACCAGATAATCTTCGTACAACATTAACTTTTTTTGTTCTTACATATTCATTATTAATTTCTTCAATTGTATTTTGGTTTCTACCAACAACAATAGTATTATTATTTTGTCATAATAATAAGATTTCATCAGTTATATAAGGATTAGTAATCAAATATTCTTCGGCTGCTAAATTAAAATATGGGTCTTTGCTATTATTAATATAATAAATCATTATTAATTTAATCTCCTTTATCTTCGGTTTTAAAATTTGTTCATTTATTAACAAATTTTAAAGTAGTTTTGCAATATGTATCATAATCGGTAGTGACGGCTCTTATATGTTTAGCAGATGGCATAATTAATAATTCACTTATTGTTTCTTCTTCATAATTTATTTTCTCTTCATACATTTTTTGTGCCATTGTTGCTGGTACAGTTTCATCATCATTACCATGAATAAATAATACAGGAATTGAAGAACAATATTTTAATTTATTAATAGGATCAATACTATTAATATTAAATTTATCTTTTAACCTAAAGAAAAATTTAACACCATAATAAAATCAAAATCAATGAAGGTTAAAGTATTGTTTACCCATAATTTTAATAATATGACTAAAACTATCAAATCCACAATCAGAAATTGCACATTTAACACCAAATTTACCAGTATCAAATCGAGATATTGTTTCCAAAACAGTACTGGCACCCATACTATTACCAATTAAAGTAATATTAGGAGGTTGTTTAAAATCTGTTTCTGCTAAATAATTATTAAGACTTAAAATAACAGCATATAAATCATCTGCTTCTTTATTACCAAAAGTAATTGCATCATGGATATTATTACTACCATGACCTCTTGTATCATAAGTAACAATACTATATCCCTGTTCATAAAAATGTTTAACTAAATATAAAATGCTATAGCGATTTTGTTGTCAACCATGAGTTGCAATTATTCATTTATGATTTTTATTAGATTGATGATTATTAATGAAAAAAGCTGATAACAAGCGATTATCATAAGTAGTTATCGTCATATCTTGTGCTTCCATCATATCCCAATTACTATCATCAATCATTAGTTGTAGAGCATTTTGTAATTCCATATCTCGATTATAAAAACTCAAAGTATTGAGATCAATTTTAGCAAAATTTGGATTAGTACTTCGTCCAATTCGTTGAAAATTTTCCATAACATTTCGCATCATCAAACCAATAAAAAAATTAGTAATTAAAAAAGGAATAATCCATAATGGAAAAGTAAATATCAAAATAATTTTTAATCATCAAGCAATTTTATATTTACTTTCTTTAACTGGTAAAGTCATTCTTGCTCTAAGTTTTAAATATTTTTCATTACTAACCATTATATTTTATTCCTCTCAAAATTAATTTGATAAGGCAATCTATTTTTTCTTACCTTTTAAATATGGATCTGGATATGTAACATCTTCTTTTGTTAAAATTCCTGTTGCTAAAAGTGCTGCCGCAGTAACAAAGTTATAAGGCTTATTAAAGTGTGGTAAGAAATACATATCAATTAATGGAATTTCATCAATAGTAACCTTTTTCAATATTGCTAATGAAAACATTGCAATTGTTTCTGTATGATCATGAGTTGAACCAATTTCAGCTCCAACAATACGACGAGAACTCTTTTCTCATATAATTTTAATTTTTACTTCATGATTTTCACTCATAAAAGGTGGAAACACTGTATCTTGATAAAAATATGCTTCTACATTATTAGATCCTAAAATTGCTTTTGCAGAAACTTCTGATAAACCAGTAGCACATAGTTTTCAACCAAAAACAGCAATTGCATTTGTTCCTTGAACACCAGGAAAGGCGATTCTTGTTTTAGGATCTGTTTTTGCAACATTTAATCCAGCAATTAAACCACTACGTACAGCATTAGTTGCTAAGGCAATATTAACATTTTTATTTCAAGCATTTGAACGAATATTAATACAATCACCAATTGCATAAACATTAGGATCTGAAGTTTGAAAATATTCATTAACTTCAATTGCACCACGGGGATCTAAGCTAAGTTGAACTTTACCATTCTCATCTTTCAAGATAGCAGTATTTGGTAAGAAACCAACAGCCATAATTACTAAATCAGCTTTATATGTTCCTTTATTAGTTTTTACTTCACTCACTTTATCATCTTTAATAATAAATTCTTGTAAAGTTTCTCCTAATTGTAATTTTACTCCTACTTTTTTCATATCTGCTTCAACATCATTTGTAAATTCTTCATCATAATAACGAGGCATAATACGATTTTCAAAATCAATTAAAGTAACTTCTTTTTTATCTTTATAAAAAGCTTCTACTAATTCAATACCAATATAACCTGCACCAATTACTACTACTTTTTTTACTTCTGGTTTACTCAAATCAGAAATAATTTCTTGAGCATGTTGGTATAGTTTTGATAAATGAATGCCATTTGTTAATTTAACACCATTTAAAGTATCCTTAACAACTACGCCATCTTTATGAGCAATTAAACCGGGAATTTCTTTACCACCTGGATTTAAGATTGGTCATGAACCAATCCCTAATACTAACTTATCATAACTTTCAGTAAATACTTCATTAGTATCTAAATTTTTAATAGTAACAATTTTAGCTTTACTATCATATTTAATCATTTCATGTTTTTCTTTAATTTTAACACCTAATGCTCTTAACTTTTCAATTGTGGCATAAAATAATCCTTTTGGATCAGTAAATTCTTTACCAACTCAAAGCGCAATTCCACATCCTAAAAATGAAATATTATCATTACGATCATATGCTACTACTTCACTATTTGGATTAGACCTCATAATTGCCTTTAGTGCTGTTGTTCCGGCATGATTAACACCTATAACAACTATCTTTTGTTTTCTTTCCATGCTAAAATCCTCTCTTACTTATTACTTTTTTTCAATTTCTTTTATTGTGTAATCACAAATACAAATATATATTATTTTATCACTTTTTATTTAATAGTTACAACTCTTTCTTTCGGTAGACAATATACCATTCATTTTAAAAACCTAAAATTGCAATTGGTCAATTTCCATCATGATAATTATCTTTATTACTTTCTTCTTTTCAATCACGACAAGTAACCCTACTACGACTTGATGATGACTTCTTAGTTAATTTATTAATTTCATTTATCATATTTTTATCAAAATTTTTAGGACGGTTGTCAAATTTACGAAATAATTAATTATTACATTAGTAACTTATTTCCAAAAATGAATTATTTGAAAAATAATGAAAATTAGACAAAATTACTCTCTTTAACCCTTAAATTTTTAAATTTATATTCGACGTATTTTAAAAAATATACATTTAAAAAAAATAAAAATTATTATCAAAGTTATTAAGGAAAAAGACAAGAAATAATCTTGTCTTTTTTTGTAATTGTAAAATTTTAAAATTTTTAATAATTTTCTTTAATACTGCTAAATTGTAAAGGTAAGTGCAACTAAATTATTTTTCTATCCAAATATTCGATTGGTGAAAGATAATTTAGTATTTTTCTCGGTTTTTGATTTAAAGACAATATAAATTTATGAACTTCATTTTTATTAGTTTTTGAAAAAATAAATTTTTTAGGAAATTTTTCTCTAATTAAACCATTAGTATTTTCATTAGTACCTCTTTGTCAAGGTGAATATGGATTGGCAAAATAAATTTTTACATCTAAATTTTTTTCAAGTTGTTGTCAATTTGAAAATTCTTTGCCACGATCAAAAGTAATAGTTTTAACAATGTTTTTAGGAAGAATTGATAAATAATAACTGACATTTTTATTAATAACTTTAGTAGTTCTGTTTTTAACTAATATTGCTAAAGTAAATCGTGATACTCTTTCAACTAAAGTTATTAAACATGATTTGCTTTTACCTCGTGATGATACTATAGTATCTCCTTCTCAATGACCAAGTGTTATACGATCATTAACATTTATATCTCGTTCTTTAATTGATTTACCATTAAACTTGCCACGATTTTCTTTAGATTTTCGTTTTTTACCTTTTCTTCTTAAATTTTTACTAGTAACTTTATCAAGCATTCCAAAATAAATTCAAGTATAAATTGTTTTAAAACTAATAACTCATTCTTTATGAAAATTTTTAATTCTGCCATAAATTTGTTCAGGTGATCAACCTAATAGTAATTTTTGTTGTACATATTTTACTAAATTCTTATTTTTAAACTTATGAAAACTAATATGTGATTGTTTTCGATTTTCAGCTTTATTTTGTGCAATTAATGAAAAATAATGATTATTATCTTTATTTCTATTAATTTCTCGAATAATAGTACTAATACTTCGATTAAGATTTTTAGCTATTTCACTAATTTTAAATTTAAATTTCAATTGATTCTCAATATAAATTCTTTCATCTATGCCAAGATGTTTATAACTCATATAAAAACTCCTTACTTTTTTCTAAACTAAATTTAGCATTATGAAATTTTTATATGAGAATTTTTTGCAATTTTATTTACTTGCACTTACAAGTATAACTCAGCATTTTTTAAATATTTTTTAATAAATTATATGTATCTTGACAAATCATTAATTCTTCATTTGTTCTAATTTTAAAAATAGGAACTTCTGATTGTTTATCACTAATTTCTAAGTAATCATTATACTTATCATTATTTTTATTAGTTACTAATTTTAAAGTAAACACTTTAATTTCCTCAATAACTAATTGACGAATAATTGCAGAATTTTCACCAATACCTGCAGTAAATACTAATGCATCAATATTACTATCTAAATCATTACCATATTGAACAATATAATTAGCAATTCTTTGCACAAACATTTTTATTGCTAATTGTGATTGTAAATGATACTTATGGTTTTTATCATTACTACTTGCAAGAACATCACGTAAATCAGAAGAATGTCCACTAATTCCTAATAAACCCGAACTTTTATTTAAATCATTAGTAACAGTTTCAATAGTTGCTTCTGCTTTAACATTACACATATAACCATGAATAGAAGGGTCAATGATACCACTTCTAGAACCCATAATTAAACCATCTAACGGTGTTAATCCCATGCTAGTATTAAAACTTTTACCATTTTTAATAGCACAAATACTAGCACCATTACCTAAATGACAAATAATAGCATTAATCTTATCTTTTGGTTTATTTAAAATATTAGTTAATTTATCTAAAATATAACGATAACTAGTACCATGAAATCCATATCTTCTTACCTCATATGTTTTATATCAATCATATGGAACTGAGTAAAGATATTTTTCTTCAGGAATAGTACTATGAAATGAAGTATCAAATACTGCCACATGTTTAGCATGTGGAACTAATTTTTGGAAAGATGATAATCCTTTTAAAGCTGGTGGATTATGTAATGGTGCTAAAGGAATACATGCTTTGATACCAGCAATGACTTTCTCATCAATAACAATTGAGTTATTAAATTTTTGACCACCGTGAACCATACGATGACCAATTCGTTTAATATCATCAAAATTATTAATGACCTTATACTCAATTAATGCATCAATTACTGTTTGCGCTCCTATAACATGATCAGCAATATCTTTTGTTACTTCATGTTTAATAAAGTTATCACCATTAGCAATTTCAATAATAAAATTACTATTTTTAATAGCTATCCTTTCAACTAAACCTTTACAAAGAATAGTAAAATGAGGTTGTTTATCATTATTAATAGCATTAAAAAGTTGAAATTTAATAGAACTACTTCCGGCATTAATAACTAAAATTTTATTTTGTTCTGACATATTTGTTTTATCTCCTTATTAATTCTTAATTAATGTTTGAATAGCAGTGATCAATGCTGTGTAATAAATGTCATCAATAGTAGCACCACGAGAAAGATCATTAACTGGCTGATTTAAACCCAAAACAATAGGACCAATAGCTTTATAATCACCTAATCTTTGGGCAATTTTATAACCAATATTAGCAGCATCTAAAGTTGGGAAAATAAATGCATTACAATGATTTTTAATTGTTAATTCTGGGAATTTTTTATTTCGCACTTCTTGATCTCAAGCAGCATCAAATTGAATTGGTCCTGCTACTTGCACGTTTTTTAATTTTAATTGTTGAACAAAGTTAGTAGCATTACGTACTTTATCAACACTTTCACCACTACCACTAGTATTAGTAGAATAAGATAACATTGCTAATTTAATTGGATTAAATTCTAAAAGTTCACCAAAGTGAATTGTAGATTTTGCAATATCTGCTAATTGTTCAGCTGTTGGATTTAAATTAATTGAACCATCACTAAATAAAAATATTTCTTCATTTTTATTCATAATAAATGTACTTGAAACAGTTTTAGTACCTGCTTTTGGTCCAATAATTTGCAAAGCTGGACGTAAAATATCAGCAGTAGTAAAAGTAATACCACCAACAAAACCATTAACCTCTTTATTATTTAATAACATCATTCCATAGTAATTACGACTTAATACCAATTTATTAGCTGCTTCTAAAGTTA
This sequence comes from Spiroplasma endosymbiont of Andrena trimmerana, assembly GCF_964019575.1. Classification (NCBI taxonomy): domain Bacteria; kingdom Bacillati; phylum Mycoplasmatota; class Mollicutes; order Entomoplasmatales; family Spiroplasmataceae; genus Spiroplasma; species Spiroplasma endosymbiont of Andrena trimmerana. The sequence continues at coordinate 1,263,121 of NZ_OZ026455.1, read as the reverse complement.
AACCCTTTGCTTTTCTTAATTCATATAATTGATTAGTAAAATTTGTTACTTGATTTTCTTCAATAGATAATGTTTTAATATTAGAATTTTTAATATTACTAGGAATTTCTTTATCATTATTAAATAATAAAACCGGTGTAATAAAATTTTTAACAGGTGAATTATCATTAATAATTTTTAAAGCTACTGCCTGTACTTTTTCATTATCTCCTTCTGGAAATAAAATTCTGATTGGTGTTTTGCTTTTTTGTAAAATAGATAAAATAAAATCTAATAGTTTCATATTATCTTCTCTCCTTTAATTTGTTAATTTTGATTGCTAATAATAGTTGCAATTGCTTTATTTTGTACTGCTTTAATGATATTGTTTTCAACCTTAATATCAAATACCATAATTTTCAAGTTAGCTTCCATGCACATTGTTGAAGCAGTTAAATCCATTACTTTTAATTGTTTATTAGTAATATCTTGATATGATAAATGTGAATAACGAATAGCATTTTTGTTAATGTTTGGATCTTTATCATAAACACCATCAACGCCATTTTTTGCCATTAATAATATATCCGCATTAATTTCAGTAGCACGAAGTGCTGCTGCAGTATCCGTTGTAAAGTATGGTGAACCAGTACCACCAGCAAAAATACAAACATAGCCTTTTTCAAAACTACTAATAGCTTTTTTGTAATAAAAAGGTTCAGCAACTTGATTAATCTCTAATGATGTTTGCACAATAACTTTTACGTTAAGCGCTTTTAACTTTGATTCAATTACCAAAGCATTCATAATAGTCGCTAACATTCCCATATAATCAGCATTAATTCTTTTTAAACCAATCTTTTCTCCTTGTTTAGCACCACGTCAAATATTACCACCGCCAACTACTAAACCAACTTCTACTTTTGCCTTAACTAGGGTTTGAATTTGTTGACAAACATTATCAATACTTTCATTATTATATAATTCATTACTACCATCACCTAAAGCTTCACCACTAATTTTTAATAATATTCGTTTATATTTAAATTGTTCCATTTTTGATCATCCTCCTTAAATTTAATATTATAAAAAGCCACAGATTGCTTTGTGGCTTCTTATTTATTTACTGTTATCACTAGATAATGAATCATTATTTGCGCTTTCAGCGACAGTTTCTAATTCAACGTTAGCAATAACTTTTTGTGCTAAATGATCTTTAACAAAAAGTTGTGCTTGTGGAGTAATAATTGTTAAACGTTTTTTAATTTTTTTAATACCCTGTTCATAAACAATTTTTAAAACATTTTTCTTTTGTTCCAATGCAACAATTTTACTAGTATTAACGCTTTGTCCAAAGAAATAAATATTATGTTCATCAACTGCGATACCAAAATCAAAACTAAAAATATATGCTAATCCTAACATGATAACTAAAAATATATACTCTACTATTAATAAAGTTAAAAAAGCAGGATCAGATTTAATATATTCTGGTTCAAATGTTCAAACTTGCATTCCAATTGGAACAATCGAGATAACTAAACCAATTACACCAACTATTAATGTTGCTACTAATAATTTTAAATTCAAAAATTTAATAGTTGTTTTTGGTTTATTAAAACTATATCATCCTCAACCAAGAATAACTAATAATAATATAAACATTACTAATGCAATATAATATATAATTTGAAAATTCACTTTATTTACCTCCTAAATGTTTATTTGGCAGAACTATCAATTTTTTCACCTAATTGATAACGTATCATAGCTATAATTGTAGCATGATTTTTAGTTAAATACTCTTTAACCTTAATTGTATTATCTTTAATATAAAGTTGATCAACAATAGTTAATTCAGATAATACTTTTTCAAAACGACCTCTTATAATATTTTCAAGAATATTATCACGACGTTTTTTTGCTTTCAATTTTTCTTCTTCTTTTGTTTTTTCACTAATAATTGATAATTCTTTATCACGAACTGTTGCAGGTATGTGATCAATATCAATGTATTTAGCATCTGCTGATACTAATTGCATAGCAACATTATTTGGAATATCACTTTCCTTATCAACACCTTTGATAATAACTAAACCACTATATTTACCACCACCATGGACATATGAACCAAAAACTTCATCACTATTTTTACTTAAATATTGAAAACGATTTAAAACAATATTTTCACCTAATTTAGCGATAGCAAATCTTATCTCATCATTTAAACTTTCACTACTTCCATCAGCTTTTAACATTAAAGCTTCTTCAATAGTTTTAGGTTGATGTTTTAAAATTGTTTCTAAAATCTTAGTAAATAAATCATTAAAATCTTCTAAATCAGCAACTTGTTCAGTTTGACAATTTAATTCACCAATAATTGCATTATTACCACTAATAACAACTTTAGTAACCCCTTCAGTAGCTTTATTAATACTTTTTTTCTCTGCTTTTGCTAAACCTTTAATTTTTAATAGGGAAAGTGCTGCTTCAAAAATATTATTTTTTTCCATCAAAGCTTCTTTACAATCAGTAATTGGTAAATCGGTTGTATCTCTTAATCTTTTCAATAATTTAACATCTACTTTAACTTCTGACATATAAACTATTCTCCTTTATTCTTTATTTTTTTCAATTACATTTTCAGTTTTATTTTCATCAAGACTAATAGTTTCTTCTACTACTATTTCTTTTTTATCAATAACTGGTTTTACACTTTGTCCTTCATTAATAGCTTCAGCAATTTTCTTTGTAATTAAAGTAATTGATTTTGTAGCATCATCATTACCAGGAATAATATAATCAATATTATCTGGATTTGAATTACTATCACAAATCGCAATAATTTTGATACCAAGTTTAACTGCTTCTTCGACAGCAATTTTATTAGTAATAGTATCAGTAACAAAAATAGCTTCTGGTAATTTATACATATTTCTAATACCACCAAGATTACGTTCTAAACGTGCTTTTTCTTTAATTACTAGCATTTGCTCTTTTTTTGTTAAAAGTTTAATTTCTCCACTTTTTTCTTTATTTTCAATATCAATTAACTTTTTAATACTTGATTTAATAGTTTTAAAATTAGTTAAATTACCACCTAATCAACGTTCTGTTACATAAGGTGAATTACAACTAATTGCAAGTTCTTGCACAGCTTCTTTGGCTTGTTTTTTTGTACCTACAAATAAAACTTTTCCACCATTTTCACTAGTTTCTTTAACAAAGTGACAAGCTTCATCTAATTTACACATTGATTTTTGTAAATCAATAATATGAATACCATTTCTTTGACCAAAAATATATTTACGCATCTTTGGATCTCATCTTTTAGTTTGGTGACCAAACTGAACTCCCGCTTCAAGGAGTTGTTCACGTGTTACAACTGACATATTGTCTCCTTCTAATTTGTTTTTCTTCCATTTATTTCTAACATTGGCCACTTTTTAATTAAAAAGCACTAGGCAATGAATTCACAAATGTGTTGCTTATTTTCATTAAATTAAGCCTGTATATTGTAGCATATTTTTTATATTTTAAACAAATTATTTTTAAACATAAAAATAGAATTGTATTTTAATAAACTATATTATAAAAATATTTTTTAGTTTTCTTAAAAAAATAATACCAATAAAAACACACAATATATTATAAAAATAAAAAGTAAATTACACATATAAAATATTCATTTATGATATAAAATACTAAAAACTTAATATTAAGTTTTTTTAAACTAATTACTTTAATTTTAAAAGTAAATAGTTTTTTTATATTTAAAAGGGAAGATGAAAGAAAAATGTTTAAATCTAAAACTCAAGAAAGACAACAACTTAAATATCATTTGCAAAATCAACAAAATAGATTAAAAGAAACTGTACTAGAAGAACAAACAATATGTGGAGTTACAGAATCATTTGTGAAACTTACTGAACAACAATTAAAAAAGCACAACTATGCTAATAGAAATGAGATAACTAATTTAGAAATAGATCAAAGATTAAGAAATAGATTTGCCATAGAAACAAAGACTAAAGGAACAACAAATGCTGGCATTTGTTCTAGTGATGTTTTATATGATAAAGAAATAAAAGCAAGTAAAAGTAAAATAGCACAAAACATAAGAACTGTTTATTATGCTCCACCTTCTACACATTCAATGTGAAGCCCTAAAAAACAAGTTAGACAATGAAATGAAGAAATGAAAAATAAAAGTAATCAAGATGCTGGAAGTTCTCATTGAGATAGAAAACAAAATAGTAATCCTTTTAGTTCTCCATTTAAATAAAATTAAATATAACTATATAAAAAGAAGAGTGAAATTTCACTCTTCTTTGTTATATTTATTAATTTTAATAATTAAGATATAAATAAAGTCTCTTCAGTAGCAAATTGAATATCACCAATTGATATTTTTACTTTTATGGTATTTCCTTTAACAAAATTTCCTGTACCTTCTGCAGCTTCACTAACTTTAATTTTTAAAGCACCTTGTTTAATAAGGTCAGCAATACTTTTTACTGTTTTACCTTCAAGTTCAGTAGTTTTAAAATATTGTGTTAAATCTGTACCAACTGGAAATTTTGATTTTGGTTCCCCAGCTACAAATCCAGGAATAGATTCAAAATTAGCATTTGATATTGTAGTTGGTAAAATTGATGTAACTAATCCTTGATCTGATTGACCCAAAATATCTAATGAGAAATTATCACCTAATGATTTATCATTTTTTTGAAAATTAAAAATTAGTGTTCCACCAGTAACTACATAATCAGCATTACCTGCCTTCTTAGAAATTGCAGGTGAATATGATTGAACATTGATACTAATTTCATTTGTTTTTTTAACCTCAAATATTCTGTTTTCACCTTCACCTTCACCGGTTTTTGCTTCAATTTTTAAAACATTAACTAAAAAATTCGCAGCATCATTTGACTTAGCTTTTTGCTCACCAGTATTACCTTTTAATAAAGCTGTCGCAGTAATTGCTAATTGTTCAGATTTTCATGATGCTAATTTACTAGTTGCATTAATATCAATACTCAATTTAACTAGTGAATTAGCATTTGTATTTATTAAGAACTTACTTAATGAGTTAGATTATACCAAAATATAATTTTTCTTAAATAAAAAATGAAATAAATAATAAAAGAATAAAAGAATTAAATCTAATTAATATAAATTTTAATTTTAAATAAAATACCCTTTCTTTAAACAAATCATAAATGTTTATTCAAAACAATTTATTTGTCTAAAGAAAGGGGTAAATAACTAATTTAAATATATTTTCAAAAATAAATTTAATTTTATAAATCAATTTTAATATCTTGACGATCGCTATCTGATGCAAGAAAGTAATCTTTTGAAACTAAATTTAATGTTGATGCTACAACATTACTTGGAAAGGTTTTAATTTTACTATTGAACACCTTAACATTAGCATTATAAAATCTTCTAGCAGCAGCAATATTATCTTCACAATCTTTGGCACCTGATTGTAATTGTAAAACAGTAGTATTTGCTTTTAAATCAGGATAATTTTCTAATAAAGCATTAAATTTTCCAAAAGCTGCATTAAGTCCACTATCTGCTTTTGAAAGATCACTCATTGTTTCCATTTTTCCACTTCGTAAAGATACAACATCTGTTAATGTACTTTTTTCAAATTTCATATAACCTTTAGTAGCATCTACTAATTTTGTTAATAAATCAAAACGACGCTTTAATTGCACATCAATATCAGAAGCAGTTTCTTCAATTGATTGTTGTAATCTTAGAAAATTATTACGAGAAACAATAAATAAAATTATTGGAAATATTAAAACAAAAGATAAATAAACCATAATTTTTCCAAATAGTGACGGTTGGGCAGTAAATGATTCATTGCTTGGTTTAATTGTTGACATAATTTTCTCCTTTCTTATCAATATCTAATAACAAACTATGTTTAATAACTAGTCCATTCTTGGTAAGTTAAATATTATTTACACACTAAACCATAATAATTTTACTATATTTTTAAATTTAAGTAATGTATTTTTTTAAGTTTTTATTTAAACTTATAATATTTTTTATTTAAATTTATACTAAAATAATTACCTTTGCCAATAATAATATGATCAACTAAGGTAATATTAAAAACCTGAAAATTTTTTTTAATTTCTTCGGTGATATATAAATCAGATAGTGAGGGTTCACTATTACCACTAGGATGATTATGAATACAAATTACTTTACTTGATTTATGAATAAGTGCCAGATGCAACATATCTTTAACATCAATTTTCATAGTATCATTAGTACCCTTATATAATAAATTTTGATGAATTAATTTATTTTGATTATTTAATAATAATAAGCTAAATTGTAAAGGTAAGTGCAACTAAATTATTTTTCTATCCAAATATTCGATTGGTGAAAGATAATTTAGTATTTTTCTCGGTTTTTGATTTAAAGACAATATAAATTTATGAACTTCATTTTTATTAGTTTTTGAAAAAATAAATTTTTTAGGAAATTTTTCTCTAATTAAACCATTAGTATTTTCATTAGTACCTCTTTGTCAAGGTGAATATGGATTGGCAAAATAAATTTTTACATCTAAATTTTTTTCAAGTTGTTGTCAATTTGAAAATTCTTTGCCACGATCAAAAGTAATAGTTTTAACAATGTTTTTAGGAAGAATTGATAAATAATAACTGACATTTTTATTAATAACTTTAGTAGTTCTGTTTTTAACTAATATTGCTAAAGTAAATCGTGATACTCTTTCAACTAAAGTTATTAAACATGATTTGCTTTTACCTCGTGATGATACTATAGTATCTCCTTCTCAATGACCAAGTGTTATACGATCATTAACATTTATATCTCGTTCTTTAATTGATTTACCATTAAACTTGCCACGATTTTCTTTAGATTTTCGTTTTTTACCTTTTCTTCTTAAATTTTTACTAGTAACTTTATCAAGCATTCCAAAATAAATTCAAGTATAAATTGTTTTAAAACTAATAACTCATTCTTTATGAAAATTTTTAATTCTGCCATAAATTTGTTCAGGTGATCAACCTAATAGTAATTTTTGTTGTACATATTTTACTAAATTCTTATTTTTAAACTTATGAAAACTAATATGTGATTGTTTTCGATTTTCAGCTTTATTTTGTGCAATTAATGAAAAATAATGATTATTATCTTTATTTCTATTAATTTCTCGAATAATAGTACTAATACTTCGATTAAGATTTTTAGCTATTTCACTAATTTTAAATTTAAATTTCAATTGATTCTCAATATAAATTCTTTCATCTATGCCAAGATGTTTATAACTCATATAAAAACTCCTTACTTTTTTCTAAACTAAATTTAGCATTATGAAATTTTTATATGAGAATTTTTTGCAATTTTATTTACTTGCACTTACAAGTATAACTCAGCATAAATAAAAATGTTCTTGCGTTAAATTTTGATAATATGCATTAACTAAATTAAAAACATCTTCAGGAATAATAATTTTAAAATATTTTTTTTGACTTTCAATAGTTCTTATTCTTTTTACTATTTCTAAACAACTTAAAATTTCTAAAGCCTTACTAACACCAATACCTTTAATACTCATCAAAGATTTAATAGTTACTTTATTTAAATTTTCAAGACCATTAAAATTAGTAATTATTTCTTGCGCTAAAAATAATACATTTTTTTCTTTAGTTCCTGTTCGCAAAATAATTGCTAATAATTCATTATCACTAAGAGCGTCAAAGCCATATTTAATGGCTTTTTCTCTTGGTTTTTTTGTATTATTAAGTTCTTTAAAATTCATAAAAAGGCGGTATTAAATGTGTTAATTTTTCTTGAAATTTATTAAATTCATCTTTAATTTTTGTTAAATCTTTACTTTCATCTTTAGAACTATCTCATTTACTTTCAATACCACCTGTAACTTAATACTTCCTGAAACACTATTTCATAAATTTTTAATAACAGGAATTGCTATCCCTGCTAACATGGCACCCATTAAAAATTGAGCAAAACCACCACTAACTGCCTGACACTCTTGATCAGTCATTGGTTCTAAATCTTCTAAAATCATATTTATCAACCCCCTAAAACTTATTTTTATTTAAAAAATAGTTTTTTCCTTTTTAAATTTTATAAGTTTAAAAAAAAGTAATAGGATTTTCTAGATTATATTTAAAAACTTTAACTTTTGTTGATAATTTTTCAATAAGTAATTGAAAAAGAAAATCAACAAATTTTTGCTCCATATAATGACCAACCAAAATAACATTAATTTTTCTATCTTTAGCTTCCATAATATAGTTTCATTTCATTTCTCCAGTAATTAATAAATCAATATTGTTAGATAAATTACTAATAATATCACCACCAGCACCAGCAGATAAAGCAACAGTCACTATATTGTTATCACTCAATTTATTATTAACCAATTGTATATTTGCAACATTAAAATATTTTTTTAAGTTATTAATCAATTCTTTTAATGGCATTTGTCTATCAAATTTACCAACTATTGCCAACTTTTCTTCATTAATAAAATGAATATTTTTAATTTTTAATTTTTTAGCCATCAACATATTCATACCTACTAATGATATATCAAAATTAGTATGTAATGAATATACATTAATATCTGCTATTAGTATTTTACTATATAATTCTTTTTTTCAATTTGAAATATTAGATTGATTAATATCTTTGGCAAAAACTAATGGATGATGAGAAATTATTAAATCAATATTATTATTAATGGCCTCAGTTAAAACTTCATTAGTAACATCCAAACAAACTAAAATTTTATTAATATTGGTCTTTGTTTTTGATTTAATTTGTATTCCTGAAAAATCTCATTCACAAACATCTTTTAAAGGAAAATATGTTTCTAAAACATTAATTATATTATTGATAGTTAACATTTTAACTATTATCCTTTATAAAATTCTTTAATATGTTTAGATTTAGACGGATGTTTTAATTTTCTAATTGCCTTTGCTTCTATTTGTCTAATTCTTTCTCTTGTAACAATAAATTCTTTACCAACTTCTTCTAGAGTTTTTGGAGAATCGTACTTAGTAATATGACGATGAACAACCTTATCACTTAACAATTCTGTTTTATCTAAACTAGTATCATAGTGTAACTGTAAATTATTAACTACTGTTTTTAATTCAGTAATTTCTTTTTCATCTTCACAAAGTTCTAATAATCTTCTTAATTTTGTTGGTAAAATTCCAAAACGCATTCTAATAACTTTTTCTTCTCGTTTTGTTAATACTTCAGCAAAAACACGATCCAATTGTTCTCTTAATCAATGTCTTTCAGCATATTCATCGGGAGATAGCATATTTTTATCTTTAATAAAATCACCAAAATGTGTATCATCTTCTTCACCAATTGGTTTTTCTAAAGATACTGGTTCAATAGCAAGTTTTTTAATTTCACGAACACGATCGGCTGTCATGTTTTGTCCCATTTTATTGGCAATTTCCTCATGAGTAGGATCACGACCTAATTCTTGTGTTAAGTTTCTTTCAATTCTTGTTAACTTATTAATTCTTTCAACCATATGAACAGGTACACGAACCATTTTACCTTGATCAGCTAAACTTCGTGTAATTGATTGTCTAATTCATCAAGTAGCATAAGTTGAAAATTTAAAACCACGGCGATAATCAAATTTATCAACTGCTTTAATAAGACCAATATTACCTTCTTCAATTAAATCAGCAAAATCTAAACCACGATTTAAATGTTTTCTAGCAACAGAAACTACTAATTTTAAATTTGATTTAATTAATTGCTCACGACCATATGTTCTTTCCTCAACATCTTTTGATTCTAACATTTTAGCATATTTAATTTCCTCACCTTGACTCAATATTTGACTCGTTCCCAAAATATTAAAATAAGACTTAATTCCATCTTTTCTTCTTGTATCATTAGAGATCCCCATTGTATTTTTAAAACTCAAATCACTAACTAAAATATCAATATCTAAATCATCAGGTAATTGTTCATCATCAATATCGGTAAAATTAGCATCATCTTCAACTTCATCCATCAAAATATCAGTAAAGACTACTCCTTCTTTTTCTAACCGATCAAAAATTTCCTCAATCGTATCATCATCTAATTTTAAATGTGCAAACTCTTTAATGACATCTTCTTGTTTTAATTCTTTTGTTTGACTCTTTTCTAATTTTTTAATTAAATTACTTTCTACTTCCTCTAAAGTTAAAAGTTTTTTCAATTTCGTTTTTTGTTGTATAACAGCCATATTTTCACCTTATCCTTAATTTATCATCATACTTATTTTTTCTTTATTTTATTTTTTAATACTGATATTTCTTTTAATAACAATATTTGTTTTTCAATATTTTTTTCAGATTTCAATTTATCATTGATCATTTTTATTTCATAATCAATTAGTTGATTATTAATAATTTTTAAGTAATCATTAATAATTTGAGGTTTTAAATCAAACTTTTTATTTTTATACTTATCAAGAAGTTTTTCTAAAATATTTAAAAGTGAATTACCTTTAAGTTCTTCTAAAATTAAATCAAAATTAATTGCTTCTATTTGATTATTTTGATATTTTTGACTAATTAAAAAGTATAAATTCATAAAATCTTGATTTGGAAAAATAAATTTTTCTTTTTCTAAAATTAAATAAACATTTTTTGATAACATTACTAAAAAAATAAGTTGTTCTTGTGCTTCAAAAAAAATATTTTTTACTTCTATTTTAGATTTATTTTTGATACTAAAAGTTGTAGTTACTAAATTATTATCAATATTTAAAATTTGTATTAAGTCTTCAGTGGATAAATTAGTTATTTTTGCTAACATATTTAAGTAAAACTTTTTAGTAATAACATCATTGATTTTTGTTCAAATTGGAACTAATGATTTTAAAAATTCATTAAGTTCATAACTATCTTTTTTAATGTTATATTTAGTTAATGATAAATTAATTGCAAATTCAAAAGGATGAATGGTTTTTTTTATTATTTCATAAAATTTTTGAGGAAATTTATTTATTAATTCATCAGGATCAAATTTAGTATCATTATTGATAATTTGTACTTTAAAATTATTTGATAATAAAACACTAGCTATTTTTAAAGATGCTATTTTTCCTGGTAAATCACCATCTAAAAAAATAATAATATTAATAGTAATTTTTTTTAAAAGTAAAATATGTTCTTTTGTTAAATTTGTTCCCATTAAAGCAACAACATTTTTAATATTTTGATTATTTAGAGCAATAACATCCATAAAACCTTCAGTCAAATAAATAACTTCATTTTTTTTAATATAATTTTTAACATTATTAAAGTTATATAAAATTTTACTTTTCTTAAAAAAATCTGTTTCTGGACTATTAATATATTTATAACTTTTATCTTCTCTATTATAATTTCTTGCAGAAAAACCAACACAATCTCCATCTTCATCTTTAATAGCAAACATAATTCGATTTGAAAAGGTAGGAAGAAGTTGATCCTTATTATTAATTTTCATAAGTCCTAATTTTACAAATTCAATATTATCTTTATAACCTTGTGCATTAAGATAATCTATTAATTCATTATTAATAGGTGCATAACCAATATTAAAATATTTAATATTTTCAGTAGTAATATTACGATTTTGTAAATATTTCATTGCTTCTTGACCAATATCAGTTAGTAACTGATAACTAAAAAAATTCATTGTAATATTATTTAAAATTTTTAGTGGATTTTTTTTAGTTTCAACATTAAATTCAGATAAATTAATATCAAACTCTTTTAAATTTAAATTAACATTATCTGCTGCTTCTTTAAGAGCATTAATAAAATTAATATTTTTATATTTTTGTAAAAAAATAAAAACGTTTCCTTGTTCACCACAAGAAAAACATTTATAAATTTGTTTTTCTTGTGAAATTGATAATGAAGGAGTAGAGTCTTCGTGAAAAGGACAGATAGCTCAAAAATTATTGCCTTTACGGATCAAATTTAAATATTTACCCATAACTTCAACAATATTAATTTTTGCTTTAACTTCATTAATTTTTTTATTAAACTCGATATCCATATTTTTTCACACAATTCTAACAAATAATGTCTAATTTGTCATATAAATATTCTTTAAGTTGATCAACTTTAACTATAACTTGATTTGTAGTATCACGATCTCTAATTGTAACAGTACCTTTAGTTTTTGTGTCATAATCAATTGTTACACAATACATAGTACCAATACCATCTTGATAACGATAAGATTTACCAACACTTGATGATGCTTCATAAATTACTCTTAATTGTGTTTTATTTAACATTTCAAAAATTTCATATGCCTCTTTACCCAATTTTGTTTTATTTAAAGACATAACAGCTACTTGATAAGGGCAAATACTCTTATTTAATTTTAACACTAACCGTTCTTTATCGTCTTTTAAAACTTCTTTTGTAAATGCTTCACAAACTAAAGCTAATAAAAGCCTTTCAACACCAATTGAAGGTTCAATAACTGAAGGAATAACCATTCTTTTTACTGTAACATTAGGATCTTGAATTTCAAAATTTACACCAGAATTCTCACTATGTTTTGTTAAATCATAATTCCCACGATTAGCTATACCACATAATTCACTCATACCAAAAGGAAAATTATATTCAATATCAGTAGTTGCTAATGCATAATGTGCTAGTTGATTTTGTTCATGATTTTTAAATTTTATATTTTTTGAATTCAATAAACCTACTAGAGAGAGAAATTCTTTACATTGATCAACTCAATAATTAAATCAAGTGTTATCATTTTTATCCTTTGGAATAAAGAAAAATTCTAATTCCATTTGTTCAAATTCTCTAGTACGAAAAATAAAATTACCAGGAGTTATCTCATTTCTAAAACTTTTACCAATTTGACCAATACCAAATGGTACTTTTTTATTACAACTATTTCTTACATTATTAAAATTTATAAATATTCCTTGTGCAGTTTCAGGTCTTAAATAAATTTTATTTTTATCTTCTTTTAAAACACCTTGATATGTTTCAAACATTAATTGAAATTGTCTAACTTTAGTTCAATCTTCATTATTGCATTTAATACATTTAATATGATTTTGATTAATATATGTTTCTAATTTTTCATTACTTCAATTATCACAATTAATACTAGGAAAATAATGATTAATTAAATTATCAACTCGAAATCGAGACTTACATTTTTTACAATCAATTAATGGATCACTAAAATTACTCAAATGCCCTGAAGCTTCTCAAACTTTAGATTTCATAATAATTGAACTATCTAACCCAACATTGTATGGATTTTTTTCGACAAAAAAAACTCATCAACTTTTCTTAATATTATTTTTAAGTGCTACACCAAGCGGACCATAATCTCAACTATTAGCAAGACCTGAATAAATTTCTGATCCTTGAAAAATAAAACCATTTTCTTTTAAATGAGTAATTATTTCCTTCATTGACTTATCATTGATAATTTTATTAATCATTGCCCCTCCATTAATCATAAAAATTTTCTTAAATATCTTAAATAATACATAAAATCTCTAAAAAGAATAATCTTGTTAATAATATGTTCATAGATAGGTTTTGTCAACCTATTATAAGTGTTATATATTATTAAAAACAATATAACAACTAATTATTAAAATATTTATGTAATTATTAATTTATTATTATATTTTTGACAGTGGTTTTCTAAAATATTAAGAATTTTATTAAGTTCTTCTTTTTCAACTTTTCATTTATTAATATCTTGATAATTTAATAAATAAAGTTGATATATTTTTTTAAACAAAACAATGTCAAAATTAATTATAGCTAATTCTAAAGAACAATTTTTACAAAAAATACCACCCAAATCATAATTAATTAAATACAAATTAGTTATTTGATTACAATTAATACAATTAGTAAAGTTAAACTGAATTCCTTGAAATATTAAACTATGAAATAAGAAAAAAACATAAACTTTCTTAAAGTTACTATTTATCATTAACTGTTCATATAAATTAAATAAAAAAGTAAAAGATATTTTTATTATTAATACTAATTTTTTCTAAATAATTAATAATTATCTTGTTAAAACTTTTAATCAATTGATAACTTTTTTCATTTATAAAACTATTAAAACTTTTTATTTTTTTATATGTTATACATAAGTTTGAACAATCATAATTTTGATTAAAAATAAAAATTCAACAATCTAAAAGACTATATTTATTTAAATTGATTTTTATTTCTGGTAAAGAAACTATTTTAACACCATAATTTGATGTTAAAATGGTAACATTATTTATTGATTTAATGTAGTTAATGTTTAAAATCAAACCAGTATCAATATTAAACATATTTTAACTATAACCTAACTCTTTTAATTTTCTAGGATTATTTCTTCAATCAGGTATTACTTTTACAAAAGTTTTTAATATAATATGAGAATCAAAAATACTTTCTAAATCTGTTCTAGCTCTTATTCCAATTTCTTTAATCATACTACCTCCTTTACCAATAATAATTCCTTTTTGTGAGTCGCGTTCAACAACAATAACAGCATTAATATCAGTAATATTAGTATTTGGATTATAATTAATACTTTCAATTAATACTGCTACACTATAAGGAATTTCTTCTTCTGTTAAATTTAAAATTTTTTCACGAATAATTTCCTTAATTAAAGTATTATCTGAAACATCATCGTTATTTTCAATTAAATAAATCTTTTCACCAATTGGTAAATACTCATATAGTTTTTTCAATAATATATCTAAGTTCATTTCTTTTATAGCAGAAATTGGAATTATTTCTTTAAATGGTAATAAATCTTTTCACTCATTAATTTTATCCATTACTTTTTCTTTTGTTACTAAATCAACCTTAGTTAATAAAAGTAGAATAGTTGTATTTACCCTTTCTGATAATAATTTAATAATATGTTTATCGCTATTTCCAATGTATTCATTACATGGCGCTAATAAACAAATAATGTTAGTTTCTTTAGTGGCACGGTTAGCATCGCGATTCATCATTCGTCCAAGTTGGTTATTATGTTTATGAATGCCGGGAGTATCAAAAAATATGATTTGCATATCATCACTATTATAAATACCTTGAATTTGATTTCTGGTTGTTTGTGGTTTATTAGACACAATTGCCTTTTTTTCTTGAAGAATGGTATTTAATAAAGTTGATTTTCCAACATTACTTCTACCAATAAAACTAACAAAACCTGATTTAAAATTATTAGTCATAAATTAATTCCCTTTCAATGAACTTGGTTTAAACGCTAAAGGTAATAAGTCTTTTACTAATATTTTACAAATTGTTTTAGTATCATTATTTTCATTTTTATTACTAATATAAACAGGGCATGTTTCTGGCATAATTTCAATCATAAATTGACGACACATACCACAAGGAGAACCAACCGTTTCACTATCAGTAATTAAAAATAGACTAATAATATCTTCTTTTTTATAACCTTGAGCAATAACTTGTGACAAAGCTGCTCTTTCAGCACAAATACCTACTGAGTATGCAGCATTTTCAACATTTACTCCTAACACTTCTTTACTATTTTTCAAAATTACTATTGCAGCAACTCTAAATAAAGAATAAGGCGCATAAGCATTTTTTTGTATTACTTTTGCTTTTTTCAATAATACTAATAAATCTATATCTTGTTCCATTATACCACTCCTTATTTTCTAGTAATACCAAGAATATTTAAAATTTCATCTTGTAAATCAAACATAACCTTTTCTTCTACGCTATTTTGATGATCATATCCTAATGTATGAAGTAATCCATGAATAAAAAGAAATGATAATTCTCTAATTAAACTATGACCATATTCTTGTGCTTGCGCTACTGCCTTTGAATAACAAATATAAACATCGCCTAAATCTCTAATATCAATATTAATATTTGGAAAATCATCATCATTATTTCCAAATGATAAAACATCAGGAACATAATCTTTATGACGATACATTTTATTTAATTCAATACTAGTCTGTTCGTCATTAAAAATAACAGCAATACACCATGTAATTTTCTGTTTTAACTTAATAGCTACTGCATTTAAAATATTTTCTGATAAAATATTAAAATTTTTAATGTCATAGTTATGATCATTGTAAATATTTACAATATTAATTTTTGCTGGCATTTATCTACCTAACTTCTTTTTGATTAAATTATATCAATATTTACATTTATGTTGTAATATTATTTCAAATAAATGTTAACAAACTTTCTTTACCAATAATTATTAATACCATTTGATTTAAATATGTATTAGAATTAATGTTTTCTTCAATTAAAAGTTGATTATTATCATTTCATTTTGGAAAAAAAATTGTTAAATAACATTTATTAATAGAGAAAAAAATAGTAATTTGATTAAAACTATTAAACTTTAAACATTCTTCTCTTTTAAAATCTAATAAATAAGCAAAGTGTCCCTTATTTTCATATCTTGTCTCACTTATAAAAATAGTTTGACCATTAACAGCATAAACATGAGGAATATTAATAATTTTTAAACCTAATAAGAGTCCTAAAAAAAGAAAAATTGAACTACTTCCTAATAAATAAGTACTTTTTCTAAAAAAAATCATTATTCATTACCATCTATACTTTTATAATTATTTAAATCAATTACATTTTTAAATAATTTTACTAGTGTTAAATCATGACCTGCATAAATAATAATTATTTTTTTATAATGATTCAATAATAAAGTTAATAACTTTATTTTTAAATCATTATTGATGTTACTCAAAATTTCATCTAATAAAATTACTTTTCAATCATAAAAAAATAAACTTAAGAAAATAATTATTTGTTTTTGACCTTGACTAAGATTAGCCCCATATTCTTGACAATAATAAAATGTTGTTAAACCTAAACTGCCCAAGAGATCATTAAATCCTAATTTTTGAAAATTTATTAATTTTTCTTTTGTAATATTAAATGATAAAATATTTTCTAAAACTGTACCGTTATGAATAATAGAATTTGAATGTAAATAAATACATTTTTTTTGTCAAAATTCATATGAAATATTATCTAATCCAATTTCATTATTAATTAAAATTTTACCTTTAAAAGGCACATATTTCTGAATTAATAATGATAGTAAGATTGTTTTACCAATGCCAGAAGGACCAATAATAATATTACTTTGTTTTAATATTAAATTTAAATTACTAAAAACTACTTTATTTCTTAAATTAAAATAACAATCTTTTAATACTATTTTATTAATTGAAATTTTTGTTATTCTTATATTGTAATCTACAATTAATAAAAACCGGAAAGAAAATAAGACTATTACCAATATTTTGAAAAAAAGAATTAATATAAATACTAATACTAGTAATAAATATTAATTGAGATAGATTAATTTTACCATCAAAAATTAATATTAATGATAAATATATAGTAATAAAACTAATAATATTTTTAATAAAACTTGTTAACGAACTATTATTAATAACTAAATTATTTAATTGTCAATAATTATTAATATGTGTATTATACTTTTTAACTAATATACTTTTAATATGCAGTTGCAAATTACGAAAATAGGCATCTTCAAAACTTTTTTGACTTAAAATTATTTGTTGCTGCAAATCTAATTTGGTAACTAGTTCTTTTTTTACTAATGGTTTTTTTCATAACATTATTATAAAATTAATTAATACTGTTATAAAACCATTTAATAAATTTACTAATCAAATCATAAAATGAATCTTAATCAAAACTATGCTAACAATAACACTAGTAATAAAATTAATAATTATCTCTAAACTATTATGACAAAACATAGTTGATATGTTATTAATATCTTGATATATTTGTAAAAAATCACTACCATTATATTTTTGTATTTCTATTGGTTTATTTTTAAATCATTTATTATGAAATAAATCTACTAAAAAGTTATTGAAATAAAAATAAAATTTTTGACATATTTTATTTAAAATATATTCAATTAAAATTTTCATTAAATTAATAAAAAAGAAACTTAATAATAAAATCATTGCTAACTGTAAACTATTATTTAAAATAATTTGATTAATAAAATGCTTATAAAATACTTGTGCTATAAAAAAGGTAGTAACTAAAAATAAATTATTAATTATAATAATTAATGAATAATATAAATAATTTGGAATCAAAAATGGTGAAAAATTTTTAATTTTATTCATCTTTTTTTTATTACTAGCTGAGTTATACTTGTAAGTGCAAGTAAATAAAATTGCAAAAAATTCTCATATAAAAATTTCATAATGCTAAATTTAGTTTAGAAAAAAGTAAGGAGTTTTTATATGAGTTATAAACATCTTGGCATAGATGAAAGAATTTATATTGAGAATCAATTGAAATTTAAATTTAAAATTAGTGAAATAGCTAAAAATCTTAATCGAAGTATTAGTACTATTATTCGAGAAATTAATAGAAATAAAGATAATAATCATTATTTTTCATTAATTGCACAAAATAAAGCTGAAAATCGAAAACAATCACATATTAGTTTTCATAAGTTTAAAAATAAGAATTTAGTAAAATATGTACAACAAAAATTACTATTAGGTTGATCACCTGAACAAATTTATGGCAGAATTAAAAATTTTCATAAAGAATGAGTTATTAGTTTTAAAACAATTTATACTTGAATTTATTTTGGAATGCTTGATAAAGTTACTAGTAAAAATTTAAGAAGAAAAGGTAAAAAACGAAAATCTAAAGAAAATCGTGGCAAGTTTAATGGTAAATCAATTAAAGAACGAGATATAAATGTTAATGATCGTATAACACTTGGTCATTGAGAAGGAGATACTATAGTATCATCACGAGGTAAAAGCAAATCATGTTTAATAACTTTAGTTGAAAGAGTATCACGATTTACTTTAGCAATATTAGTTAAAAACAGAACTACTAAAGTTATTAATAAAAATGTCAGTTATTATTTATCAATTCTTCCTAAAAACATTGTTAAAACTATTACTTTTGATCGTGGCAAAGAATTTTCAAATTGACAACAACTTGAAAAAAATTTAGATGTAAAAATTTATTTTGCCAATCCATATTCACCTTGACAAAGAGGTACTAATGAAAATACTAATGGTTTAATTAGAGAAAAATTTCCTAAAAAATTTATTTTTTCAAAAACTAATAAAAATGAAGTTCATAAATTTATATTGTCTTTAAATCAAAAACCGAGAAAAATACTAAATTATCTTTCACCAATCGAATATTTGGATAGAAAAATAATTTAGTTGCACTTACCTTTACAATTTAGCACTAATAAAAAAATTATTTATTATATTAGTTGAAATAACAACATTCGTAAAAATTTTTGTAAAATCTTCAATATTTTTTCAACTAAGTTCAATATCTTCTGGATTTGCCACCAGTCATTTATTTTTTTTCTTTTTGTAAATAACTACAAAATGAAATCCGACATTAGCATTATATATTTGAATAATTAATGGTTTAACAATTATTAGTGATTTTAATTTATCAAAATTAATATTATAAGCTTTTAATAATAAATTATAATTACTAGCCAATTGTTTTAATTCTAAAAGATTAATTCCCAATTTTGTTAAAAATATATCTTTTTTTATGTCATTAATTAATAACTTCTTCTTAAAATAAAACCTATATATCATAGCAAGACATGCCAAACCACAATCATTTTCTGTTTCTTGTTGAACAAAAGGATATTTCATATAAAAAATCACCGCCAATAATAATTAACAGTGATTACCATTTTTTCCTTTTTATTACTTACGATGTTTTTTCTTTTTAGCAGCAGCGCTTTGTTTTTCGCGTTTTTCATCACGCGCAGAAAGAAAATGTTTATGTCTTTTTTCTGCTCTTTTAGTTTCTTGGGCCTTTTTACTAAATCCTTTTAAAAGACGTTGAAACTCTTGTTCACTACTTGTTCGTTCTTCGTTTTCTTTGTTGTCTGATGATGGTGATTTTTTCACTGAATGCATTCATGTCAGCTCCTATTTTTTATTTTACTTTAACAATTATATTAGTAAATTAAAAAATTATCAATATTTTTATACAATATTAAACTTTTTATTTTAAAAAAAATTAAAAGTAAGATTATCTTTTAAAATTTCACACTTACTAACTATTATTTAATAATACTTAATGATTTTATCATATTTTAAATGTTTATGTTTTTAATAAATAAAACAAAAAATTTATTTATAAGCTGAGTTATACTTGTAAGTGCAAGTAAATAAAATTGCAAAAAATTCTCATATAAAAATTTCATAATGCTAAATTTAGTTTAGAAAAAAGTAAGGAGTTTTTATATGAGTTATAAACATCTTGGCATAGATGAAAGAATTTATATTGAGAATCAATTGAAATTTAAATTTAAAATTAGTGAAATAGCTAAAAATCTTAATCGAAGTATTAGTACTATTATTCGAGAAATTAATAGAAATAAAGATAATAATCATTATTTTTCATTAATTGCACAAAATAAAGCTGAAAATCGAAAACAATCACATAT
Organism: Spiroplasma endosymbiont of Andrena trimmerana; assembly: GCF_964019575.1. Classification (NCBI taxonomy): domain Bacteria; kingdom Bacillati; phylum Mycoplasmatota; class Mollicutes; order Entomoplasmatales; family Spiroplasmataceae; genus Spiroplasma; species Spiroplasma endosymbiont of Andrena trimmerana. Next base: position 1,242,550 of record NZ_OZ026455.1, on the reverse strand, counting down.
TAGTTTTCATAAGTTTAAAAATAAGAATTTAGTAAAATATGTACAACAAAAATTACTATTAGGTTGATCACCTGAACAAATTTATGGCAGAATTAAAAATTTTCATAAAGAATGAGTTATTAGTTTTAAAACAATTTATACTTGAATTTATTTTGGAATGCTTGATAAAGTTACTAGTAAAAATTTAAGAAGAAAAGGTAAAAAACGAAAATCTAAAGAAAATCGTGGCAAGTTTAATGGTAAATCAATTAAAGAACGAGATATAAATGTTAATGATCGTATAACACTTGGTCATTGAGAAGGAGATACTATAGTATCATCACGAGGTAAAAGCAAATCATGTTTAATAACTTTAGTTGAAAGAGTATCACGATTTACTTTAGCAATATTAGTTAAAAACAGAACTACTAAAGTTATTAATAAAAATGTCAGTTATTATTTATCAATTCTTCCTAAAAACATTGTTAAAACTATTACTTTTGATCGTGGCAAAGAATTTTCAAATTGACAACAACATGAAAAAAATTTAGATGTAAAAATTTATTTTGCCAATCCATATTCACCTTGACAAAGAGGTACTAATGAAAATACTAATGGTTTAATTAGAGAAAAATTTCCTAAAAAATTTATTTTTTCAAAAACTAATAAAAATGAAGTTCATAAATTTATATTGTCTTTAAATCAAAAACCGAGAAAAATACTAAATTATCTTTCACCAATCGAATATTTGGATAGAAAAATAATTTAGTTGCACTTACCTTTACAATTTAGCATAAAATAAATCTAAATGAACGATTTGATACTAAAAATGGAATAAAATTTAAATCTTCTTTAGAAAGTTTGCCAACAACGTTACGAATACCATCATTTTTAATTTTATTTGTAATAATATGTAATTCACCACGATAATTTTGTGCTTTATTATTAAGAATAACAACATCACCTTTTTCTAATCATTGATTAGTATTGTTAGCAGGGATATCTAATTCTTGATATATAACTCGAGAAATAACACTACGAATTATATCACGTGCTAAATCAGATCTAACTTTATGAATATTTTTATCAAAAAGAATCTGTTGTTCACTATCAGTAATATTAGAATTTAACTCAATTTTTAACGATAAATTTTTATAATCAATTTCATTTATCATTTTCAAATCATATTCTGTTAAAAACTGGTTAGCAATAATTATCATATCAATGCATAAAGCAATATAATGACGAATTTGTGTTACCAATGGTCAATCACGATGCAGTTCTAATGTTGGTAAATTATCATTATATTTTCAAGGTCCAATTTTATCTTTTCCTAATAATGTAACAAAGCTGGCAAATGGAATTTTATTAACAACGCTTTCAGATTGATTTAAACAAAAAAAGTCAATATCAGCACCGGTATATCTTTGTGGATAAAAATTATAACAACTAATAAGGTTATTAACATTAGCTTTATAAAATAATATTAAGTAGTTGATATCATTAATAACATATGAACCATTAATAAATATTTTAAAATTTAAACGATTTTGACTTAATTTTGCTTGATGCTTAATATCAATTCCTTCGTTGCAACGAATACCCGATAAACCATACATTTTAAAAAACTTTATGAAATCAAGTCGTTTATTAAGATTCAGATTAAATTCATTAATAAATTCAATATTAATATCTGCAAAAACATGCATATTATACTTTTTAGCAATTTGTGTTAATACTACTAATTTTTTTAAATTTTCATAATCTGTTTTTTTACAACTAATTAAAGTTGTAAAAATAGTTTGGGCGGTTGTCAAAGTTACGAAATAATTTATTATCATATTAGTAACTTATTTCCAAAAATGAATTATTTGAAAAATAATGAAAATTAGACAAAATTACTCTCTTTTCTTAAAACATTAAATTTATATTTTATATTCGACGTATTTAAAAAAAATAAAATATACATTTTGTAAGTTAAATTAAAATTATCAACAAGGAAAAAGACAAGAAATAATCTTGTCTTTTTTTGTAATTGTAAAATTTTAAAATTTTTAATAACAATCTTTAGCACTATTATCAACACGTGTTAGGGAACTAAAAAAGTGAACTACAACACAGTTGTTAAAAATAGTAGCTAAAACATGTGGACTTGCATGGATAAATAAAAAGTGGAGTGATACCTAATAAAATATACTAACCATTAATGGTAATTCTTGGGGTGGGAGCGAATTGGAAACTAGTATATATAGACCTGTTGTAGGGACCCATTGTATTAATTCTATTCTTTATTTAACCAACCTTGCCACTCCCCAGTGAGCAAGTGTTGGTTTTATTTTTTATTTTTTTTGAAAAATTTTTTTGGGCGAGAAAATAAATTTCAAACTTGTAAAAAAAATTGAGCGGGGCCGGTTCAATTAAAATATTAATTTGCTAAACGCAAATTAAATAAATATTGAATCGAATGCCTCAATGTTTTTTAAAATTTCACAATTTATTTTTGAGCCCAGTTTTCATGGAATGAATAAAACGAATAGTAGTAGTATTAATAATCTAAACATCAAAATATATGTTCTTTATGCTAGAAGCAACAGAACATATTAGGAAAGGATTATTATGCAAATAGAATTTAAAAAAGAACAAATTGTTAAAGATAAACCACAATCTATTCTTATTGATTATGTTGAATATAAATTATCACTTCCAAAATGAATGATTAAAAATAATTCTTTTATTGTTGATAACAGTTACACATATTGAGTTTTTAATTTAGAAAATATTAAAAGAGAATTAAGTGGTAATGAATTAATAAAATTATTAGAACCATATATTAAAGACCAAAAAATAACTGTTAATAAACCAATTACTCCAAAAGAATATTATCTTAATGATATAAAACTTGAACCATTAACATTTTATGAACAGCATAATAGTTGATTTATGGGTGAAATAACTGATAACAAAACTAAAATTACTAATCCTTGTTTTAAATATAACATTACGTGAGAAGAAAACAGAAAAGGTTTTAAAATAAATAATCCATATAAGCATAATGATTTAGCAATTAATTATATAGTTACTTCTTATAAGGAAATTTCAAATCATAATGAAAAAGTATTTTTGTTGAACATGTAAACAAAATAAATTAGATTATTTATTTTTTAATACTAATGATATAAAAACAAGAAAATATTTTTTAAGAGATAAAAATAGTAAAGCAATTTGTTATGACTGTATTTTAAATATTAAGTTAATTAGGAGGTATAAATATGAATAAAGAATATTTAACTAAAAGAGAAACGATTTGCATACCAGACAGTGATGATATTGAATTTAAAATAGGGCTAATTAAACTGATTGATGATTTAAAAAAAGATAATTTAGTTTGTGGTCATAAAGAATTTATTGAAGAATGTAAATATTGTTGATGTAATTGTGATTTAGAAATTATTAAAACGGTTATTAGAGGTTAACTTAATTAATGCAATATGACTTAATTATTGGAATTGACCCTGCTGGAATTGGTAATAATGGAATGGTTATATATTCAAGTGAAACTAATAATATTGTTTTTAATGAAACATTTAATACATTAACTGTTTTATGAACTAAAAATATGTATAAAGAAAAATTGCAATTAATTAAAGAAAAATTTATTGATAAAAAAATATTAGTTATTGTAGAAAATTTCTTTTTAAGTTCAAAACAATTATTAACTAATCCATTATCAACACCTAAAATTATTGGTGCATTAATGGTATTAGTTCAAGATGTTTTTAACTGAGATTATTTCGAAAATCACCCAAAAAATAAAAATAAAATAACAGATTATAAAGGAAATATAAAATTAACAAAACATGAACAAGATGCTTATAAGCATATTCAATATTATTTAAAAAAACATAAGAAAATATTGATTTTTGATAATTATTTAAGGAATTCTAAAAATGAAAGATAAAGAAAATTATGTCAAATTAAAAGTAAAACTGAGTAACACTATTGAAGCAAAATATTACGAAAAAGGTAATAAAGAATTATATTATAGTGTTCGTGGTCAATGAAATGGATTAAATTATGTTACTTTAATTTTTAATAACCCAAAACTTTATAGACGCTGTATTTTATTAAACAAAAATGATGAAATTTTAGTAACTGGTCAAATCTTTAACACTTTAAACATTCCTAAAAATCGTGCATTTTGTTCAATCAATGTTAAATGATTTAAAAAATGAAAAGAGTAAAAAATGATATTATGAAAAATTTTATTGATAATACCAATATTAATAACATCTATAACACTAATAATAATTTTAATATTTATTATTAAAGAATTAAAAAATGAATATAAAGTATTAAAAATATTAAGTGAAATTGCTAATCAAATTAAAAATAAGGAGAAAAAATAATGATTAAACAAAAATTAATTGATTATATTGAAGAGGAATGAAATATTAATGTACATCATTGTGATTGTTGTGATTATTCTTATGAAAATGATAAACCAGAAAGAATTATGAAATTACTTGAATTAATAAGAAATGGAGAATTTGATAATGAGTAATAATAAAAATGAATTAAAAATTCCTAATTTTATTAAAAGTAATAAAGAATAATAAATGTGGTTATGGTAGATTTTATGCACATAAATGTAATAACTTTTGTAAACAAAAACAAAATAAAAGAGTTAGAAAAGAAAAGTTAAATTATGAATAAAGAAAAATTAATTATTTCTATGAAAGAAAGAATAGATTTATTAAATAATTCATTAATAGAATATTCATCCAAACTTTATGAGTTAGAAAACTGAATTATAAGACTTGAAAGAGGTGAATTTGACTAATGATAATATTACCTACTTTGTTTGAAAATAAAGATGAAATTGAAATATTATCACCATTTCCAAAAGCAATTCATACAAGTAATGATATTAGAGCAATTATTTTAAGACAATACCCAAATGTTAAATCCAAACACATAATTGTTTCTGACCCAGAAAGTAATGTTGCATTAATAGTTGGGATAATGATTTTTATCAAGGTTGAATTAAAGTAACAATTAAAAAATTAGAAAATTAAAGGAGAATAAAATGCCAAGTATAGAAAATCAATCAAATTATACTTTAACTAAATTAATTAGAATTGGAATAAGTCCAATTTGTGCAATGATTGGTACAAGTGCTTATTATGGTCAAGTGATTGCAAATCCAGTATTAGGTTCAATTAATAGTTTATTATTTGGTAAAAAATTAGGTTTAGATATTTGAAATTTAAATCAAAGACCAAATACTAAAACTAAATTAATTAATAGTAGTAAAAAAATATTATTAGGTTTAGGAACAATTGGATTAGCAAATTATAGTAAATGAACAAAGAATAATATTACTCCAATTATTCCAACAACACCAATGCCAATAACTACTACAACTACAACTGAGGGTCCTCCATGATTATTATTAAATAAACAAGAACATCAGTCATTAATGGATTGAGATACTTATATTTCATTAAATGCTTATGGTATTTCAAATCTTATTAGTGGATTAACTGAGTTAATACCTAATAAATTTGAAACAATAAGAAAGATTTGTAATATGGCAACTGGTGGATGTTTAATATCAAGTGGTGTAGCAATGGGAATTAATAATGATTTTAATAATGCTTATGCAGTACCTACTATTATTGCTGGTGCAAGTGAAATAATCCATAATTTACTACCTATGGAAACTACAAATCATATTCAAGAAATGCAAGAAACATCATTTAATTATGAAACTACAAGATTAATTAATGACAATAGATTTACTATTAATAGTGAAACTGCAAGTCAATATTATGGTAGTGATAATATGAGCGAAGTACCATTAAATCACGATAATGCTTCATTAAATTGAGATTATAATCACATGAATTTATAAAGGAGGTGAATAATTTATGAATAAAGAAAAATTAATTGAATATTATAATCATCAAATAAAAACATATAAAGAAAGAATAGAAGAATTCAATAAAGAAATATCTGTATTAGTAGAAATTATAAGTAATTCACAATCAATGATTGAAAGAATTAATGGTGGTCAATTTGATGAATAATTAAAAATTAAAAATAAATAGTTGAAAGGAAAATATTCAAATGAAAGAATTTTTACATGAATTAATAATTATTGGAACAAGTGTTGGAACATTAATTTGCAGAGAAATTATTGTTTTATTAAAAAGATTTATCACAACTCCAAAACATGTTAGAGCAAATAACAAAATTATAAAACATCAAAAAAAATTAGCAAAATTAAACGAAAAAATTAATAAAGGAGAAAAATAATATGACAAAAATTGAATTTAATGAAAAATATAGAAAACAAGATATCAGTATTGATAGAGATTTTGATTTACATATTGATAATTGTTTTAAATTTTCTGATATCAATACATTAGAAAATGCTGTTAATGATTATAAAAAACTAATAAGTGAAATGCCACAATTAGTTAAAGATTGATTATTGGGATAAGATTAGGAGAATGTTAAATGTTAGAAAATGAAAATAATGTTCAACAAACAACTGAACCTTTAACTGAAAATAATGCTCAACAAGAAATAGAAAATAAAGTTAATGAAGCAGAAAATAAGTTAAATAAACTTAATCAAGAAATTAAAGAAAAAGAAATGATTAATATATTTAAAAAATATCAAGTTAAAACTGAATTTTATGATTATTTAAAATTTAAAACAAGTAATATAGAAAATTCAAAAATTGAAGAAACTATTAAAAAAATGATTAAAGAACAACCGGTATTTAAACAAACAATTAATACAGGTGGCAATAAACAAATAATTATTAATAATAAAACAAATGACAAAGAAAATTTTTTAATTAATTATAAAAAGAAAAATTATTTATAAACGAAAGGAAGAAATAAAATGTCAGTACCATTTAATCAAAATTTAGACAATACAGAGAGATTAGTAGAAGCACCAGAATTTATAGAGTTTTTTAAAATTTCAAATAGTCCATGGGCAAACTTTTTCCCTACTGAAATTGTTGACTCAGTAAATATTGAGTTTATTGTTAAAAAACCAAAAAAACCGGAAGTAAAAATTATTGCTTGGGATGATAAAAGTAAAAGATATGAATTACCATATGTTGATACAGATAAAATTAGTAAAAAAATAACTAAAAAATATCTTGCAGGAGAAATTATTGCAGATGTAGATTTAAAAGCAAATAATGGACAAAATTTATTAGATAGTATGCAATATGAAGTTGCAAATGATTTAGCAGATAAATTGGCAATTGATGATACACAAGCAATTGCAAAATTTGCTACTAAAATCGATATTGAAGATACAACACCAGTAGGCTATTTAAAATCAATGTTATCTGCTTGAAATACTTTGTTTCAATTTAGAAACATTGCAAATAGTAAATTTTTTATTACTAATGGTCTTTATGATAGTTTAGTTTATTTAGCAGATAATAAAGGTTTAATTACCGATAATCAGTTGGCACAACAATTACGTTTAAATGGAAATAATTTATATGTAAAAGGCGTATTATGTGAAATCGTTCTTGATGACTATATGATTTTTACTAATGATAAAAATGAACAACAATTAATGACCTTTATTTTAGCAACACCAAGAGCAATGAAAAGATACATGATAGAAAATACAGTTATTTATGTAGATTTTATTAAAGATGATAAAACAGGAAGAGCATATAAAGTTGCTGGTGAAGTTGTTGGAGAAGCAATACCATATATTTCTAATAATGAAACAACATCACGTTGAATGTTATGTGGAGTTATTAAAACAGAAAAACCTGATTTAAAAACTAAAATCACAAGTTTAACAACCGATATTACTGCAAATGTTAATAACAATAATAATGAATTAAACACACAAATAAAAAGTACTAATGAACTTAAATCATTAAATCCAAATTTAACAAATCCAACTATTAAATATTTTAGTGATGCACAAGGAAAAACTAATGTAAGTAATCAAAAACAAAAAGCAGGTGACTTATATATAACTATTACTGCAAATGTTAATGACTTAAATTATAAAGGAACAACAAATCCAATTAAAATAACTCTTAAATAAAGGAAATTAATATCATGCCAATTGGTACAACTAGTACAGCAATACTTTTAAACATAAATAAACCAAAACATACTAGAACAAGTAACCAACAAGAAAATAAAAGTTTTTGATGAGAAATTTTAGAAATGATTGGTGTATAAGTTATAGCAGTAGCACTTGCTCCTTTTACTGGTGGATTAAGTGAAAGTTTTGCACTTGGATTAGGTGCAAGTGATTTAGTTGCTAGTATTAGTGCTGTTGGTGTAGAATTTTTAACTGATTTTACTATTAATCAAGTTTATGATTATTTGAAAGGAAATGTAACAAAATTAAATACTTTCTTTAATATACTACCTGCATTTGCTGGACTGAATAAAATTAGTCGTGGTTATCGTACAACTAAATTTATTAAATTAGCACAAGAAACTAAAACATTAGAACAAGTTGGTATTAAAGAAGTAAAAAAACTTACAAGAAATTATTAGTCAAGTAGGTGGAAAAGAAATTTTAACAGATAAAATTATTGGTAATAAACGTTATTTAATGAATTATAGTTTTACTCCTAATCGTGAAACAGTATTACGAGATTTAGGTTATGTTGCTGAAAGACAATATAAAAATAATTTTCAAAAATTAGAAGCACAGGAGTTAAAAGATTACTTATTATTACAAAATACATTAATAAAATTAAGTCCACAATTAACTCCTAAATTTAAAATCAAAGATATTGAAAAAGCAAATAATTTTTTAAAAAAATATAATACTGATTTAAAAAAAGTATTATCTATGAACCAACATGATTGATTAAATTTAGTTCATACAATACACACAGAAAATAGATATGGAAAAACTTTAATTTTGGATTTACAAAAAATTCGTGCTAATGCTATTAAATTTGATTTTAAAAAAAGTTCAATTCATAAGATTGTTTTAAATGCAAATAAATTGTTTAAATATTTGGATATTAGATTTTATTTAAAAAAAGGTTTAAATAAATTTTGAAAAAATACACCATATTTTGAAAAATTACGAGAAAGTATATATAAATTACAAGAAAAATTTGAAAAGTTGGAAAAACAAGCATTTGAAAAAATTAATAAATTAAAAGAAAAAACAACTGATTTATTTACTAGTGCAGAAAAAAGAGCAATTAAACATGCACAATTAATTCCATTAAATTCACCAGTATTTATGGGTTGTAAAATTCAACCTTTATCATTAGATAAATGTGCAATTACTATTTATCATCGCAATACTAAATATAAACCAATTACAGTTGTTGATAGTATTCTTAAAGCAGAAACTTTTGTTACTCAAATACATCCATTCCATTGATATCGTTGATATAGTGGTTGATACATTGGTTATGGTGTTAATCATAATAAATGATTAAAAGCAATAGCATTTGCTCCACCAGTGGTTCAACAAGTAATTAGAGATAGTTTTAAAGTATATAGAGAAATATTTAGAATAGTAAGAACTTATCATAAAGTAGTAAATGTTATTAATAATCCTATTGAAAATGTAAATAAATCATTTAAAAGTGTTGGTTTAAAATTTTCAGTTAATACTTTATTTGGTACAGGATTATTACATCATTTAGAAAAATTTGCATATAGTCAAGTTATAGCAAAAAGTAAGAAAAAATTAAGAAAAAACAAAAATAAAATACAAAAAGAAATTGAACATATAACACATAGAAAAACAAAAAAACATACTCATCATTATAAACAAGCATTTTTTAAGGAATGATAAATTATGATTAATAAACTTTGAACTGGTGTCAGTCTTGAAAATTATAATAACTGATATCCATTAACTGGAAAAATTACAGAAACTCCACAGCAATACATACAAACATGACCTAATGTTAATGATTGATTTAAAACTTTTGCTATTCGTGCTCAAAATGATATTAATGCTTATCTTGATTTTATTTTATCTAAATTTCCCTTTGATAGTTTTAAAGATGAATTAATTAAAGAAACATTAAGAGATATGGTTTATGTTATGGTTGAACATTGAGTATTTAATCGTACACCAATTGAATTTAATGTTGATGCTACTATTCAATTTAATAATGGTAGTCAATTTAGTGCAAATAGTACTCCTACGATTAATGTTTGAGATTTAGCACCTAGTAGAATGAAAATATGAGCAAGATTAACTGAATTAAAACAAATATTTTCAAGTTATAATGATGATGAAATAGATGTTGAAAAAATTGACTTAAAAGCATTTTATACTAGAAATCAAGTTGATGAATTAATTGAACAACAAAAAGAATTTACATTATTAAAACAAATTAAATTATATGATGATTTAGTTGATGATAATGATAATGAAATATATAGAGGTCCTGTTAGTAAATTTATTAATAAAGGTTATGTTGCAACAGATTACGATAAAGAAACTGAAACAATGATTTTAGATTGACCTGATGAAATTGGAACATTACCACCAGAAGCATTACAAAATAATCCACAAATTGGTGATTATACACATGCTCCAACTTGTGATTTTTCTGCTAAACAACAAAAAAATATTACAGCTTTAACTAATACTAAACAAAATAAATTAAGTACTGATCATGGCATTAATATTACAGAAGATAATGTAATATCTGTAAGTTCTTATTTAGTAACACCACAAGATTTTTTAAATAATCCACAATGAGAAGAACAAAAATCAATGATTTTAACAAGAAATACATATTATCAAATTTTTTGGTCACCTAATATGTCAAACAGTCAAGGACATAAAGGAGTATTTTTCTTTTATGGTGCAGTACCAACAGCCCATAATGTAGCTATTGATTCAGCAGGTTATTATTCAAATTCTACTAATGAAATTAAAGCTCATTTAAGTGTCCAACCCGAAAATGATGAATTAATACTATCATATTTTGATGGTAATTCTTGAATAGTAACTAATCTAGATGGAAATAAACTAGGAACTAAAATATATAAGCCTAAGACAAATAATAAAATTTATAGAATTAAAAGTAATACATTAGATATTACTTCACCAAGTGTAATTAATATAAATAAACCTATAAAAATTAATTCAAAAAGTTTAGAAACTAATGAAATAGAAGAAAATAATTGAGATATTGAATTAAAAGATATTCCTCCAACACCAAGTCCAAGTAGTTCAAATTGAAAAGATGTAGGAACAAGAGAGAAAAATAAATGAGATAATTGACAAATTACTTATGATTTTCAAGAAAATAAACATTATAGAGTTTATTATTCTTGAAGTATATATAATCCAGTTTATACTATTCAAGAATTTATTATAACTGATAAAAAAATTGCTGGTGTACAAATACAAACCTTTAATGATAGTACTAATATAGTAATTTTATCAGTTCAACATGCAAAATGGATTACTATTTATACTGGAAAAGGTAATTTAAAAGGTAATGTATGAAAATTAGAAGAATTACAGGAATAATATTATGTTTTTTAAAATTATAAAAATTATTTTAGGTTTAATAGGAGTAATTTTATCATCAGCAACAGCAGGTTTAATTATATTTATCATTGTAAAAATCATATTAAAAATTAATCAAATATTTTAAGAAAGGTGGTGAATATTATGTTAGGTAAATTTTTTAGAAAAGATAAAAGTAATATTAGTGATAATCAAAATGAAAAAGTAAAATTATTTAACCAATAAAAATAAAAGTACTCATGCTTCAATTTTAAATTATTTTGGTTTTAATGATTTTAATCATGAAACTTATTTCACTGATTTTGTAGCTGAAAATAATGCTAATTTATATAATGCTCCATTAGATATTAATAATGAAACTATTAAAAAATACTTAATTCAACAAGAATTTTATAGAAAAAATTGAAATTCTATTTTTAAATTAAGCAAATTAGGAATTAGTGGTTATTTAATTTATATTGCTAATGATGATTTATATTTTCAAGTAGTAGATATACAACAAAGAGTTTATGATATTGGTGGTAAATTAACTCAATGTACTATTTTTTATGATAGTTATCAACAAAATGCACAAACTGTAAGATTATTTGAAATTTATACATTAAATAATGAACAAGTAACAATTAATCGCTCAATTTATAGTATTAGTGATAATAAAAAAACAATTTCCATTAGATTTTAAATCATTTATTAATAATCCTAATCTATTACAAGAACAAACATTAAATATTAATTATATACCAATATCAATTATGCGAAATAAAGCAAATGAGTTAGCAGATTGTGATAAAGTAATGAATAAAATTAAAGCATTAGATGTTATTTATGAACAAATTGTTTTAGATACCATTTTAAATTCACCTAAATTTATATTTAGTCAAACTTATGGTAATGTTCAATCAACATTAGAAGAAGCAGTAAGAACATTAGTTACTAAAAACTATATATTTAAAAGTGGTGGAGATAATAATGAACAAAACGAAAATATCAATATGACAAATAGTAATTTTAAAGGTAAAAATTTAACTGATATATACGATTGAAATGTTAATGAAATATTTAAACGTTGTGGTATTCATATACCAAGTCAAAAGAAATCTGCACAACAATCAGTTCCCGAAAGTACAGCTGTAAATATTTCAACTATTAATTATATTGAACAAAAATTATGACAATTTAATATTGATATTCTTAAATTTATTCAAATATTAGTAAGTGTTGATAAAGACTTATTAAATAGTAAAACCTTTAATATTAATGATGAACAAGAAATTAATAATTTAACTGTTAAATTAAAATTATTTAACCCCGAAAATAACCAATTAATAGGAGAGAACAATGGAAAACAACAACAAACCACAAACGAAGTTTCCACAGAAACAAACTAAACTTAATCAAGCAGAAGTAGAAAATGATTATTTAATTGATAATATTCCTTATGATTTTACTAATATGATGAGTGCTACTAGTGACCCAGATATTAATAGAGCATACGATGAATTTAAAAAAAGAATAATTTATATTTATGAAATTGAACGTTTATTTAAAAATAATGAAAATAATAGTTTAAAATTTTCAGCAAATACTATTAAAATTGGTTTTATTGATATTGATAAAGTATTAAAAACTATTGCTGTTGAAACATCAGACTTTACTATGCAATTAAATCAAAGAGCAAGTACAAACATTAATGATAATACTATTGAATATAGTATGACTGATATTAAAAATTTAATTTTTCAAGAAATAAATTTATTAAATCAATTTAAATTATATGCAGTGAGTATAAATGAACCATTAACTGAAAATAATATTGATAATTTATACATTATTAATAATTATTCACAACCTTATCAAAATCCAAAAACTAGAAGTACTAAAAGTATTACTATTATTAAAATTAAAGATTTTAAAACAAGAGATGGTTATCCAATCATTATTAAATTACAAAAACCATTAGACAAAGATACCAAAGTAATTGGTTTAAAAATTAAAGCACCTAGAAGCATGATTTTTGGAAATATAAAGGTACTTGGTGAAGTTGACAATATGGAATGTATACCCAAAGTTATTTGTTAAAGATAAGATAGCATTTCCGCTATTATCAATGCCTATTGAAACTCAACCAAAAGTTAGAATATTACAACAATGATTTAGTGAACAAATATTACCTTGAAACTTAGCAAAACAATTTATAGGACAAGAAAAATCAGTTTTAGATTTAATTGCTATTGGTGGTGGAACTGAAACAAGAAAAGAAATTATTAATAATGCAAAAATAACATATGCAAAAATTGGTAAATATGATGGACCAGCACCAGTACCTAAAAATTAGCTGATTTTGAAATGAAAAAGAATGAACAATATATATTATATAGTCATAGAGAACCAACCCCACCATATCCTAGTAAATATATTGCTATTGAATTATCACAGAACTTTAATGATATTGAAATTGAAATAAATGATAAACCACCAATTGATAGTTTACAAAAAGTATTATTAGATATGCTAACTTATACATATAATTATAATCGTAATTTTGATGGTTTTAAACCAGATAATTTAGGCAATAAAATAGCAGAATTACGTGCAAAATTTGAGGGACAAAAACCTGATGAAGTAATTACTAATTTATTTAAACAATGGAAATTAGATTATCCTAATTATATTGATTTAGAGCAAGTAAAAATATTTAAGCAAATAGTTATTATGTTATCAAATAATATTTATTCAAGTATGTCAATTAATAAAGGTTTAAATGATGATAATAAGATTTTATTACCATATTACTTTGAGTTGAAATCAAATCCAATACATCCTAATAAAGACGAAATTTGACAATTCAAAAATGCAAAAGTAATATTAAAATCTAATTATTTTGATTTTACAAATATAAATAATATTAAATTAAAGAATAACGATATTAGTCAAAATGAATTATTTAAACTGGATGATAACCAATTTAACTGATTATCTATTACCAATGAATTAGAAAGTAATAATATTCCATCATTAATTCCTGCTGATTGAACATTAGCAAATGGTGAATATGGAAAATACTTTACAAAAACAATTATTGAAAAAACAAAAATTAAAAATGCTTTGAATTTATATGGTTCAAATAAATCTCAATTATTTTCTAAATTAGAATTTTATAAAGAAATTGCACAAATTGATAATAATAGTGAATTTGAATTACAAATCGAAAATCCGATTAATAATCTAAATCGGATTGAAATTAGTGGAATATTTGGTGCTGAAAATTATGATTTTATTTTAATAACAGATAAACAAGAAATACAATTAAATAATATTAACTTATTTGATAAATATAATGAAAATATTTCATATATTAATTTGGAAATTTAGATTATTTATTAAAATATCCATCAGGATATATACCATCCCATTTGGTATCACCTTCATTTTTTGGTTTAATGCCAAAATATAAATCTATTTTATGACTATCATCTCTTGGATGTTCTCATATAGTTGCCCCCCCAAGTCACTGTATAATCTCAATTTAAAAATGACTTATAATTATTAGTTTGATTATATGCTATTGCACCTAAAGTTAAACCAATACCACCAGTAATTACAGCAAATGATAACGCTATTTTTTGAAAATTTGTTTTTATTCATGTTTTCATATTAAATTACTCCTTTTTTTAAGTATATTAAATTATTTGTATATCAGCCAGTAGTTCATGCTTTATTTTGATTAATATTAATATATGTTCAATATTGTGTTCCTTGGCCATAAATTGTTGTTTTTAAAGGAATATCGCTTATAAAAATATTTGATTCATGTATATGACTATCTATTGTAAATCCTATTATGTATGATTGTTTTTCTTGAAAATTATATATTATTTCTCCTTGTTCGTTTATTTTATATTTTTCTTTATCTAAATTAGGTTTTTCACATGCAATAACATTTGAAGTTATAATACAACCTAAAGTTATTACTCCCAAAATAGTTAATATATTTTTCATTTTAAATTACTCCCTATATTTTTTGCTTGCTTCAATTATTTTTATTGCTTGTTCTTTTGGTAAATTATCTATAATACTTGGTAACTCTTCTTCATATTCATTTGCATGTTTATGACAGAAAAAAAATTTACCAAATTCATCTATATCTATAACATTAGTTCATTCTTTAAAACATCCTTCTTTTTGACAAAAAATAAGTTTAGTATTTTCAACTTCATATTTATTTACAAGTATTTCATGATTTTGATTTTTAAATTTATTTTGTTTTTTTGGTTTTTTAATTTTTATTTTTGTCTTACATCTTTTTTTACTCATAAATTCTCCTTTTTTCATTGATTTTACTTACAAATTGTACTATTTTTGATTATTTTTACAGTATGCTTTTAAACTCTGTCATTATTTAGTGATAATTTCCTATTAGTTATCGAGTGAAAATTTCCCAAAAGTAAAGTTAAATATACTTGGTGATAAATATGGAAAGAAGCATGACTATGAAAGAAAAATATAAGTTTAATATTATAAATGACATTATTATTAATAAATTATCTAAACATCAAGCTAAGAATAAACTTAACCTAACTATTAGAAGAATTAACCAATTAATTCAAATTTTCAATAGAGAAGGTAAAGTTGGTTTTATTCATAAATCCCGAAATAAAATTTCTAATAAAACAACAAATTTTGAAATCAAAATTAAGATTATAAATTTATATAAAACCAAATATTATAATTTTAATTTTCAACATTTCCATGAGAAATTAAACAATGAAGAAAAAATTAAAATTTCATATAGTACACTTTATACTATATTAATTAAAGAAAAAATTACTTCACCAAAAAGACATAAAAATAAGAAAAATAACTTGCATCCTACAAGAAACCGAAGAACAAATTTTGGTGAATTAATTCAAATGGATGCAAGTAATCATCATTGATTTGGTAAGGATAAACCAAAAGCTTTTTTACATGCTGCAATTGATGATGCTACAGGAAATATTGTCGGACTATGATTTGATCATCAAGAAACATTAGATGGTTATTATAATGTTTTTTATCAAATTTTAACTAAATATGGCATACCAAAAACATTTTATACTGATAATAGAACAGTTTTTGGATATAAAAAAACAAATCGATGCTGGCAAAATAAACACGGAAAATGATACTTATACTCAATTCCAAAAGTCTTGTAATGATTTAGGTGTTGAAATTATTAGAACTTCCATTCCACAAGCTAAGGGTAGAATCGAACGCTTATTTGGAACACTTCAAAGTCGCTTAATTAGTGAACTTAGACTTAATAAAATTAAAAATTTAGAAGAAGCTAATCAATTTCTTAAAATATATATAAGTATTTTTAATAAGCAATTTGCCTTACCTATTGATAATAATAAATCTGCTATGATTAAAGCTTCAAACCAAGAAGAAATAAATATTTATCTTTCAAGATTTTCTAAAAGAAAAACGGATAGTGGTTCAACTATAACATATTATGGTAAAAAGTATTTTCCTTATAAAAATAGCAAAGTTCAATACATACAACCTAGAACTGATGTAATTGTACTTAAATCGTTTATTAATGAGTTATATCTTAGTTATAATCATCAAATATATGAATTAAAAGAAATAGCACCAAAACCAATTATCAAAGAAGAGTTGATAAAAACTAAAAAGGTTTATATACCAAATAAAAACCATCCTTGAAGATATGGATACTAATAATACCAAATTAAAATTAGATAAAATTCTTTTTATAAAAGATTATTTTTGTGAATACTTAACTATATAAAATTTTAAATCGTTTGTCGAGCAGCAAATTTGATGGCTTAAAATTGATTTTAAAGATATAAAAAAATAAAATTATACACCACCAATAGCACAAGCACCAGAAGCCATTGTTGTAATACCACCAACAACATTACCAATTATGGGAATAGTATTTAAAGCACCATTAACAATAGTTAATGTGTTTTCACAATTTAAATTTGATTTATTTTCTAGATTTAGAAGTCTGTTGTCAAGTTCATTAACTTGTTTTTTTAAAGTTTCAAAATCTGCTTTGATTCCTTGAATATTTTTGTTTAATTCATCTAACTTTAATTCATGTTCAATTAAAGTTGAAATATAACTTCAATCTCTTATATAACCTTTTATTATTTCTTTTTCTTGTCTTTTTCAATTATATAATGCTTGAGGATTAAATGTTTTAGAATTATTGATTGCTTGTGGTAAAGTAGAATTTCATTCATTTATATGTGCAAATCATTGTTTAACTTTTGAATCATTTGCTATAATATTTGAAATTTCATTAAATTTATCTTGTGTTACATAGGTAAAAGTTGGTTTTGTCAAACCATAAGAATAGGGACTAAAAGTACCAACAATTATTTTTTTTCAAAATAGCCAATAAAGTGTGAGTAATTAGATTTATCCAATAAATAAACTTCTGATAATTTAAAATTATGATATTTTTTCTTTATGGCACTTTTAATTTCGTTATCAACGTTATGATTAATTTTTCCTAAATTAATTTTTATATCTTTATTTCAATCTGGAAAATCATTTTCTAAATTATCAAGACGATTATTTGGATAATATTTCTCATCTTCTGTTATTATTCTTACTGATTCAAAATCAAATCAATTAAATGGTTTTTCATAAAGTACAATTTCTATACGTTCTTTTCTAGAACTATCTGTATATACTTTTTCAATTTTTGAAAAATTATCTCAAATTGTTTTACCTACTTGTTGTATTTCTTTTCATGTTCATGGAAAAATTGCAGTAATTGAAATATCATTAGAATTATATCGTTGCATCATATCCTCTTTAAATTTTTCGCCAAGTTCTCATGCAGGATTATCTTTTCAATAATGATAATCAGCTATTATTCCTTCAAAAGTTTTTGGTGTAAATGAACAAGTTACTTTACCTCAACTACCCCTTATTTCGTTTTTACCATTTAATGTTCTTTTTAATCGATTTCTGTGTTTTTCATGACGATGTTTATTCATATTTATTTTGCTATTTGTTGTTGGGTTGTTAATAATAAAGTCTGTTTGATTATTACTTGCAAAATTTAATTGTTGATTTACTAAATCTAAACTAGTCGTATTTTTTCTAACTCAATTTTTAATATTTGAATTATCAATTGACTTACCATTAATACCTTGTATTTTATTATTTAAAAGTGGAGCAGTTAATACTCACAATTTAAATCAATAACTTGGACTAAAATATTTCATAATTTTGTTCTCCTTTGAAAGTAAATATAAAAATATTTACTTTCAAAACAAAGCAACTTTTATTTGTTAAATTTTACTTCTTTTTTATTTTTTTTGATAAATATTTTTGGGAAATTTTCACTCGATATTGACAGTATGCTTTTAAACTCAAAATAATGCCTAAATTAAAGGTGTTTATTTTGTGATACCTATACTATTAATTATATTGAAATTGTTTGTTATATTTTAAATATGAAAGTGGTTTTTTAAATAATTTTTATTTTATTTAAAATTACACTTATATATTTATATAATAATTAAGTAAATTAATTTTTTAAATATATTTACAATAAATTTAGATTTTTTTAAAATAGTTAGGAGAAGTAAATGTGAATTTTAATTATAAATGAAATTTTAGAGAACAAAGTGCAAAAATTGATAAATTAGTTTTAGAACATATAACAAAAAAATGAGAAAAATGAGATTGAAGAATAAAAAATACAAGAGATAAAAAGAAATATAAAATTGTTGATTATCAATATCGAACAAGAAAAATAATGTATGGATTAGTAACTTATAAAAGAAGAATTTATGAATATTTTGATGAAAAATTACAAAAATGAGTTCGTGTTTGTTTAGTTGATGAATGACTAGAATTACCTAAATATAAAAGAATTGGTGAAGATGTTGAACAAACTATTATTGAATATTTTGCTGATGGAAAAAGATATCATGATATTTGTGCTATTTGTAAAAAAGCAGGTATTAGTGTTAGTACTGTTCATAGAGTTTTTAAAAATTTAGAAGTAATTGAAGCAAATCCAGTAAAAGTAAAATTAGAAAAAAATCAACCTATTTTTGTAGCAATTGATGATGGACATCGAAAGTTTTGAGATTTTAAACGTAAAGGTATAAAACACTCTATGAGATTAATAATAACATATACAGATAATATTAATCATAAAGTACAAAATAAAAGAGTAAAAGCAATTATTATTATTAGACCAACAAGAACAGCAATTGGAGTTAAAAAAACTGCTGAATTTGTTAAAGAACATTGTCAAAAATTTTATGAAAATGTTGAACAAGCAAAAATAATTATTTGTGGAGATAGTGCTGGATGAATTAAAGATGTAGCAGATTATCTTGGTGCTGAGTTTGTTTTAGATAAATTCCATTTAATTAGAACATTATATCTTGGTATAATGGCGGGAAATAAAGGAAAATATTGAAGTGAATATAATAATTGTAAAGATTTCATTAATAATGGTCAATATGAACAATTAATTGATTATTTATATAAAGAATTAGATAATCATAAAAAGTTAAAAAAACAATATTTTAAAAATAATAAAAAAGGTATTGTTAATCAAGGTGCAAAATGAAATATTGGTTGTTTTACTGAAACAAATATTTGACATGTTTTAAAAGAAATGATTGTTAATAGAACATATAGTATTTTTATTTATATAAAAATGGTTATTTTTAAATGTAATCAAATAAATTTAAAAACATAATTTTACTTATTTTAAAATAAAAAATTAAAAAAACTTATTAAATTAAAAGTTAATAAGAATTTTTGTTATATATTTATGTTAATTAAATTATTAAAATGTTTTTATAATTTATAAAATTGAGTATTTTAATTGTAATATTTTTAAATTAGTAGTAAGATAAATTTACAATTTCATAAAAATCCAAATTATTTCTTGTCTAAATTTATAATAAGACTACAACGATTTAATTTATTCCGGATTTTTGACAATCTCCCAAAAGTTTTAATATTATTCTTGGCTAATAATTCGGTATAATTTTTAATTTCTTCTAAATTTGCTAAATGTAAATAAACTGCAGCACCAATTTTTTCCATTTACTTCCTCCTTTACTTTTTATATATTAATTTTATCATTTTGTAACTTAATAATTTTTAATTTTTACAATAAATAATGTAAAGGATTCCTAGTTTGATAAAATAACTACTTCTACATAAAATAAGAAAATTGACTACGCTAATCTTAATTTTAATACAACTTATACATTAATAAATCTACTACTTATATTTATTCGTGTTAAATATTAACTTTATAAATATAATTATTTTTTATGCTAATATTTATTTATAATTTAATAAAAGTTGATTCCTAATATAGAAATTTATCTATATTAGGTTTTTTATTAAATTAAAATTAAAGAAAGGAAAAAGATTAAAAGATATGCCTTTAACTTATATAGAAAAAGAAAAACTATTTCAAAAGGAATGAGAAAAAAGAAAAAAAGAAGCATTAAAAAATATTAACAAAAAAATACCAGATGAATATTTATTAAAAATATTTGAAACTATAATCTTAGATAATGATACAAAAGTTAATGAGGAAAATCCTCAACAATCTCAAGAATTCGAAACGTTGGAAGAAAAACCATTACAAGATAATGATAATAAACAAGAATCAAAAAACTGAACACAATTTAAAACAGAGTATCCAAATATTGCACAAATAATAAAAAATAGCAAAAATACTGGCATTAAGGTATTAATATCTTTAATTAAATTTTTTGAAATTAATAATGACCCACTTGGAATTACAGAATACATACTAATTTTAAATGAAGAACGTAAAAAAGAAAAAATGAACATTAAAGAAATTGAAAAAAAATAAAAAATATTTGAAAAGAAATCCAAAAATTAAAAAAAGAACTATTTGTAGATGAACCATCATCATTATGATCTTGTTCTTCTGAATCAAAAGAAGAAAAAAATACTAGAGACATTGAACTTGAACTAATTAAAAAAACTTAAATTTTATTTTATAATTAAATTATTAACAATAATATTTGCATTTTTATTGGCAGTAGTTTTATATTTAGGTTTTTTATTAACAAATAAATTAGACTTAGATACATTATTAGAGTTTGAATGACCTTTATTACTACTGATGGGAATTACAACCACAACATTACTTCCAAGTAAAATATCTAAAACTACTAAAATTTAAAATAATTTTATAATTATTATTTCTTATTGCTTAAATTATATCCTTTTAACAAAAAATATTATTAATCTCTTTAAAAATAAAATTTTAAAGAGATTAATTTTTATTTTAAATGCTAAATTGTAAAGGTAAGTGCAACTAAATTATTTTTCTATCCAAATATTCGATTGGTGAAAGATAATTTAGTATTTTTCTCGGTTTTTGATTTAAAGACAATATAAATTTATGAACTTCATTTTTATTAGTTTTTGAAAAAATAAATTTTTTAGGAAATTTTTCTCTAATTAAACCATTAGTATTTTCATTAGTACCTCTTTGTCAAGGTGAATATGGATTGGCAAAATAAATTTTTACATCTAAATTTTTTTCAAGTTGTTGTCAATTTGAAAATTCTTTGCCACGATCAAAAGTAATAGTTTTAACAATGTTTTTAGGAAGAATTGATAAATAATAACTGACATTTTTATTAATAACTTTAGTAGTTCTGTTTTTAACTAATATTGCTAAAGTAAATCGTGATACTCTTTCAACTAAAGTTATTAAACATGATTTGCTTTTACCTCGTGATGATACTATAGTATCTCCTTCTCAATGACCAAGTGTTATACGATCATTAACATTTATATCTCGTTCTTTAATTGATTTACCATTAAACTTGCCACGATTTTCTTTAGATTTTCGTTTTTTACCTTTTCTTCTTAAATTTTTACTAGTAACTTTATCAAGCATTCCAAAATAAATTCAAGTATAAATTGTTTTAAAACTAATAACTCATTCTTTATGAAAATTTTTAATTCTGCCATAAATTTGTTCAGGTGATCAACCTAATAGTAATTTTTGTTGTACATATTTTACTAAATTCTTATTTTTAAACTTATGAAAACTAATATGTGATTGTTTTCGATTTTCAGCTTTATTTTGTGCAATTAATGAAAAATAATGATTATTATCTTTATTTCTATTAATTTCTCGAATAATAGTACTAATACTTCGATTAAGATTTTTAGCTATTTCACTAATTTTAAATTTAAATTTCAATTGATTCTCAATATAAATTCTTTCATCTATGCCAAGATGTTTATAACTCATATAAAAACTCCTTACTTTTTTCTAAACTAAATTTAGCATTATGAAATTTTTATATGAGAATTTTTTGCAATTTTATTTACTTGCACTTACAAGTATAACTCAGCAAATTAAAAAAATAAATTATCACCAAATAATAACGTCTTATAACAAATTTTGATATGAAAAACTCTTTTCTACAATATTATGCTCATCTAAATCATTTATTGATTTTCATTTTTTACCATAATTTAAACTACTACTTCCTAATATTTTAGTTTTCTTTTCTGATTTATTAACTTTAGTTTTTAAAATTTTAATATCACTTTCTAACTCATTAATTTTAGTATTTAATCCATTATGTTCGCGAATTAATTTATCAAAACTATCCTTACTATATTTATTATTAATTGCTTTAATTTTATTACTTTCTCACATTCCACAAGTCAAAAATTTAAGTGGTCAATGTCACCATCTTCTTGCTAATTGTTTTTCATTTTTGAAATTCAAATTAAAATTATTAATTTGTCCACATATTTTATTTTTAGCTTCTTTTAGTATTTTTAAATCATGTATTTTTTCTTGCATTTCTTTAAAAATTTCATTAATGTCTGAACTATCATATAGTGTTAAATCATCTAAACTTTTAGAACTATCTCTATACTTTATTTTAACTTCTAAATCAGTTTGTGAACCTAATACAAATAACTTATCTTCTGAAGTAGTTAAAACATTACTTAAATCATATTTATATATATTTTAATCTATTGCTAATGCTCCCTTATTTACTTGTGCTTCTAAAAAACTAATAGTTACAGTAAACAAAGATAAAATTGGCATTATTGCTTTATCAGAATATTTTTTAGTACTTTTTCCGCAATTATCTTGAAGATAATTAAGATTTTTAATAACATTAGGAATATCTGCAACCAAAGATATACCTTTTAATTCTTCAATAATTCTTTTAAAATAAGGAATTTGAGTATTATGTTGTTTTTGATATCTTAACTTTATACTTTCAAGTTTTTTTATTAACTCTGTTGCAGATGACATTTTTTCTTTTACCATTTTTTAATTTCTCCTCTTTTAAAAAATAAAAAAACCCATTTATTTTTAATAAAAATAAGGGTTAGAAAACTTATATTAAGTTTATGATTTTTATCATACTATCTTTTTTTTAAGATTTTATTAATATACTTTTGTCATAAAATAATAATTAGTTTTTCTAAATTTTAAAAATTATTTATGTAAAAAAACTAAACATTTTCCTTTTTTAATAATTAGTTTTGGTCTTTCTTCTTTGTTAAATTCATTACTAATAGTTTGCGTACTATTATTAGTAACAGTAATATCTTGATTTGGATAAAACTTACAACCACTAAAATTATAAATTACTTCTTCATTGTCTAAACTAAAAAAAGAAATATATTTATATGTTAATTGTCAATTGTAAAAAATATATTCTGATTTTGCTTTTAGTAAAAAACAATAATTATTTTCACCTAATAAAATTGGGTTAAAACATTCATATTTTTTTAATATATTAATACTAGCAAGTAACATATCCCAACGTATTCCATCACTTACTATCACTATTTGTTGAAAATCAATTTTTTTGGAAATTGCAGTAACTATCGCAAGTTCACTATCAATAAAATCTTTTTCTTTATTAAAAGTAATAATTTCAAAATTATGTATTTTACTTTGATCATTTAAAATCTTTAACTGTTGTTTATTAATGGTATCATTATCACCACAAATAAACTTAATTGGTTTGTTATATTTTAATAATGATAAAACACCAGTTTCAACACCAATAAAAATTGGATTAATAAATTGTTCTCAATTTAAATTATAATCACGACAAACAATTACTAATTGTTTAATATCACTATTTTTCATAATTTGTTAACATCGCAACTTGTTTTTTTACTGAATTATCACTATTTAATAAATAACTACCCGCTACTAGGTAATTAGCACCAGCAGCAATACAATCATTTGCTGTTAAATTATTAATGCCACCATCAACAGCAATTGTAATATTTGGAAAATTATTATCGATATGTTTTACTAACATTTTAATTTTATTAATAGTTAAATCTAAAAAACGTTGTCCACCCGCACCTGGTTGCACACTCATAATTAAAATTGTATCAAGATCTTTCAAATAATCATAAATTTTTGAAATTGGTGTATCAGGATTAATGGCAATTCCTTTTTTAAAACCAGGGTTTTTTCACTGCAGAAATTCTTTTAATTGTTCTTCTGTTAATGCTTCATAATGCAAAGTAATATTTTTAACTTGCGGTAAAATTATAAATGGTTTTAAATAATCACATACTTTTGATGTTGTTATCTTTACCATCATATGACAATCAATATTGATATTAGAACTAAATTTACATACATCACTTAATATTTTTGCACCAAAACTTAAATTTTCAACAAAATGATGATCCATAACATCAAAATGAATTCAATTAATTCCTGCATTTTGTAAATTTAATAAATCATCTTTTAAAGATAGAAAGTTAGCAGTTAAAATGCTAGCGGCAATTGTTACTTCTTTTTTCATATATTACCATCCTTTATTTTAAATTATTAATTTTATTGAATTCTATTAAAATTTTACAATAATCTTCATAAAAAAAACTAGAAATTATTTTATTTGCAACTGCTTTTTTAATTGCACATTCTGGTTCTTGCTGATGTAAGCAAGTACGAAACTTACAATTTTGTCAAATATTAGTAAAACTAGGAAAATTAGTAGCAATATCAATACTACTTAGACCTTGTAACTGAAAGACCGAAAAACCAGGTGTATCTGCAATAATACCATCATGTAAAAAATAAAGGCGAGTTTTAGTTGTGGTATGTTTACCACGATTTAAACTTGTAGAAATATCCTGTGTTCATAATTTTAAATTATTATCCAAACTATTTAAAGTTGAACTCTTTCCCACTCCTGAAGTACCTGTTAATATTGATAACTTGTTTGTAAAAACTTTTTTTAAATCTTCAATACCATTTTTTTTAACATTTGAAATAAAAATTGTTGGTAAATTTAAATTCTGATATGCTTTAACTTTTGTTCAAACTTCATTATCTTTAGTTACCAAATCAATTTTTGTAAATATTAAAATTATTTTTAAATGATAATAATTAAAAATAGTTAATAATTTATTTAATAGAAAACTACTAAGAAAAGGATTAACAAGAGAACTAACAATTAATACTTGATCAACATTAGCAATGCTTGGTCGATATAGTTCATTAAATCGAGGTAAAATTGATTCAACCAAAGGATTTTTATCATCTTTAAAATTAACTTTAACATAATCACCAACTAAAATTTTTGCTGTTTGAAATTTTAAATTTCCTTTGATTAAACAAGAAAAAATTTGATTATCAATTCTTACTTCAACAAAGTTATTTGCAACTCCAATAACTATTCCTTGTTTAAAATTCATAGTGTCCTCCAATTAATATAAAATTAATATGCTTATAATAACACCAATAAGTAATAATATAATTAAAATTAAAGATAATAAAAATTCTTTTTTTAAATAAAATGGTTTTTTTAATTTTTGTGAATTTAAGTAATTTTTCTTAAATAACATATTATTTTTATTTTCCGTTTTTAAACAACAATCTAAATCATTACTCAATTCACTAATTGTCCGATAGCGATCATTAATATTCTTAGCAGTTGCCTTCAAAATAATATTTTCTAAACTTTGTGGAATATTCTTATTAATTTCATGAATTAATGGCATTGGTTCTTTAATATGTTTAGCGGCTAATATTTGTGGATTTTTATGAAAAAAAGGTGGTTTACCAACTAATAATTCATATAATATAATACCCAAAGCATAAATATCACTTTGAATTGTTGGTTTTTGAAATTTTACTACTTCTGGAGCAATATATTTCATTGTTCCTACAACTTGATTAGCGTGTTTTTTAACTTCATAATCATCAATAACAGCAATACCAAAGTCTAAAACTTTAATTGCTCCACTACTAGTTAAAATAATATTTTCAGGTTTTAAATCACGATGAATAATATTGACTGAATGACACGCATTAACCCCTTTTAAAATTTCTTTCATAATAACTATAACTTCATTAACTGATAAAACTGAATAATTACTTAAATATTCTTTTAATGTTTTACCTTCTAATAATTCAAAAACTAAGCATCAATCTTTCTTATCAATAAAAACATCATATACCAAAATAACATTGGGATGTCTAACTCTAGATACTGCTCTAATTTCTTGCAAAAATCGTTCTTTTATTAAGTCATCTAGTGGTGAAATTGGATTAATTACTTTTAAAGCAACTTGCCGATTTAAATATTTATCTTGTGCTTCATAAACTTTAGCCATACCACCCGAACCAATAATTTTTAAAATATGATAACGATTATTCAATAATTTATTTATTTCCATTAGTTTCACCATTACTTTTAAATTTATTTTTTAAAAATTACTAACTTATTTATAATTTATATTTTACACAAAAATATCAAAAGACTAAAATTTTATTTCCATTAATAATGCAGTAACATTATCAGTTGAAACATTAAGTAATGCTTGCTTAATTAATAATTTAACTTTATTATTAATATTTCCATTTTTTTCTAAAATATTAACTATTTCATATTCTTCTAAAAAATCATGAACACCATCACTAGTTAAAAGAAAATATGATGGAATTATTAATGGTAAATGAAAAATATCAGTTTTTAATGGCTTACGTGGACCAAGAGCACTAGTCAATGCCTTTCAATAAGTGTGATTTAAATCAACACTTGATTCTTTAGTTGTATTTTTTTGTAAATATAAATTTAAAATATTATGATCAACTGTTAACTGTTTTAATCCTTGTTCACTATATTGATAAATACGTGAATCACCAATATTTACTAAATAAGCTTTGTTATTAGTAATTAAAATTATTACCATAGTTGTTCCCATATCAAGCGCTTGTTCATTACTTAAACTAAAATTATTCATTTCAATTTGAATAATTTCTATCTTTTCTTGTAATCATGCATGAATTTGTTTATCATGTTTTAATTTAGTAAAATCTGTTGTTTCAAAAAATTTTTTTAACATACTAACAGCCATATTACTCGCCACTTCACCACATTTATGACCACCCAATCCATCACAAACAACACCAATAACCTGTCCAGTGTTATTTGTTAAATATAAAACGGCATCTTGATTATTTGTACGATAATTACCAACATCTGTTTTATAACTAGCATTTATTTTCATAAACTGTCCCCCTATATTCCTTTTTTTAATTTACAAATATAAAATCCATCAGTATTGTTATTAAAACCAAAAAATTGTTTTTCTGCAATGATTGTCATATCTGGGTGATTTTTAACAAAATTCTCAATTTGATTTTGATTTTCTTTAATATTGAAAGTACAAGTAACATACACAACTATTGCTTCAGGTTTTAAAAGTTGATAAGCCTTATTTAATAATTTTGCTTGAACAGTAATTAACTGATTAATTTCTTCTTTACTTCAATTGATAAGTTTAACTTCTGGTTTTCTTTTAATTAAACCTCAAGCAGTACTAGGAGCATCAATTAAAATTTTGTCAAATTTATTATTAAAATCTAATATTGTAGAATCACCATATTTAAGTTTAGTATTTGTTACCCCTAATTTTTTTAAATAAGTAGCACCAATTTTTAATCGTTCTTCATTTATATCACAAGCAACTATCTTACCGTGATTAGACATTAAAGCTGCCATATGGGCTGTTTTACTAGCAATTCCTGCACACATATCTAATACTTCATCATATGGTTGTGGATCTAAAATATGACTAACTAACATACTTGCTTGATCTTGTTTAATAATTTCACCATTTTCATATAATTTTGTGTTAAAAATTGACTTTGAACTAATAATACCATCAGATACTATCTCGCTTAAACAAAAGTTAAAAGATTTATAATTTTCATTGTTTAACACTTTATTAACAGTAGTTTTTAATGTATTAACTCTAAAACTAATTAATGGCATTCTTAAGTTATCTTTTATCAATTGATTTGCAATATTAATACTAAATTGTGATTTTATTAAAGAGTATAATCAACTAGGATAACTATATTTAATTAATTTAATATTTTGTTTACTTTCTTTTTGTAAATTAAATTCTGATCTAAATTCAGTAAAACATAAATCTAATACTTTAGAAATAATAAATGTTAGTTTATTATCAATGGTGCTTACTTTTTTTAAAGTATTTTCAATGAAAATTTCTTTATTAGTAATTTCTAAAAAATAGATTTCATATAAAACTATTCATAATAAAATAGTTATGTGAAAAGGAATAGTAATTACTTATTTCAAAACATTTCATATTTGATTTAATATATAATCTAAATAAATTTGATTTTTTAAGGTTCCTAGTACTATCTTTTCAATTGCTTCTTTTTCTGATAATGTTAGATTTTTATCTCGCATCATTTGTGCTAATAAAACATTACAATGACCTTTTTCTAGGATTACTTGTACTAGAATTTTATAAACATCATTTTGAATTATCATTATTTAACCCCACAGAATTTTTAATTATACATATATTATAACTTAAATTATATTTTTAATTTTGATAAGTATTTTACTACTATAACTATTAAAAAATGCATCATTACAATGCATTTTTAGTAATAAATTATTATTTTTTTAAAAAAATAAACTATTAAAAGTTACTCTTTATATTTACTTTACCTTTTCATTTTTTACAATCTTCACCATATTTATACATATTATTAATTTTAATACCAAGAATAATTCCTGATCATATTGCACAAGGTGTATTAGCACAAATTATAACTAAATCTTTCATTAAAATTGTTGATTCAGATCCACCATGATATGATAAATGAATAATGCCCCATAATACTCATAAACTGTTAGCTGTTGTATAAAGAATAAATGTAAGTAAAGAAATACCATCTGTTTTTTTAGTTTTTATTGTTTTTAAAGACTGTGGACAAAATGCTATAACAGCAATAAGTGCTCCAATAATCCCTATTATAGTAATAATTCATCATTCAGTATTTGCCATTATTTTTATTCCTCCAAAGTTTTAGCATTTTCGCCCAACGTTTTCATATTTTTTACTTTAACATAAATAATACAATTAGTTGCAGTCATTGTTACTGTATACGGTATTATTAAGGTAGAACCTCAAATTGCAATTTCAAGAGTATCAGCACCTTCTGGTCACATTACTGGTAATGTTACTGAAAGTATTCCAAATATCAAGAAAAAAAGATTAGCAATATTATAAATAATATAAGTTGATAAGATTATATGTTTAGTTTCCTTAGTTTTTATTGTTTTTATTGCTTGTGGAATAAATGTTATAATAGACAATATTCCGGCTAAATAACCTATAATTCCAATAAAAGTTTGCATTTTCATCCTCCATTAAATTTTAAAAATATTTTAGTAGTTTTTTTAAAACTATTAATATACTTATTTCTTGTTTTATTAACAATAACATTATTTTAATTTTAATCATTTAAAATAGAAAGTGTTTAGTTAATTTTTTTTCAAATAAATCTAAAAAAATGAAAAATAATTTATAATAAAAAAATAAAAAACCACTAAAATAGTAAAAATTTATTTAAAATAAAATAATAAATTTAAAAAATATTAGTTAAAAATTAAATAAAATTTTAATTTTACAATAAATATAAAATTATGAAATAAATTCGCCTTTTTATAAAAAAGTGAATTTTTTATTGTATATTCATTTTTTCAATTATAGACTTAAATTAAGATTTACTTAGAATTCAAAAATAAACAATAAATAATAATTTTTCAATTAAAACTATATTCTATAAAAAAATAATTTGTTATCAATTTATGTTATTAACAATATTTTTAATATTGTCATAAATTTAACTTATCATTTTATTTTTTATAAATTTACAAACTAATTTAATGTTCTTACACCATTTCATATTTTTTTAAAATCCTAAATATTATAAATATAATCTATGTTCTAAGTAAATCTTAAATTATGGGAATATATAAAAAAGTATTGGAGTTAAAAATGAAAAAAAATAATTTTATTTATGCGAGATATGATAAAGAAGATAACTGTTTAGGTGTTTATGACACTATGGAAGAAGCAATATTAAAAGTTTACCACATTGATAAAACTAATAAAAAACGCTATTATCAAGCCTATAATAATATTTGTCGTTCTTATCAAAAATATAAAAATAATTTTGGAAATGTTGTTTGTTATGAAGGTTTTTGATTTAAAATACCACTAAATGAAAATGGCTATTAAAATTAAAAAAATAAAATAGTTATACTATGAAATGGTTAAGGATACTTAATAAAAATATTTTTTAATTTTATAGTTAAAACTCAATAAATTAAAAAACCATTACTTTGATTTATAAATATTTATTTTATTAAATTTTTTCAATTATTTCTTTAGTTTAAAACTTTAATTATTAATAAGAATTTAAATCATAATATTTAATATTTTATTATTTATAAGTTGAAAAAATCTGAATGTTAGTAAACTAAATTAACCTTTACTAACATTCTTTTTTAGATTTAAAGTTTTTTATATATTTTCTAAAAAACAGAATACTTAATCAATCTTTTATAAAACTACTTTTTTATTAGACTTCTTTTACTCATTGATTAGGTACTACTGAAAAACCAATAGTATTATTACCAGTATGTGTTTTTAAAATATTACATAATGGTTCAACTTTATATTTGGTAAATCCTCTATTTTTTACTTTTTTAATTGCTTCATCAATAATATCTTTTCTACATCAACCATCAATAATATATATTGTTTCTTTAGTAACGTCTTTAATTTTAGTAATAATATCTAACATTTCTTCCATAGCTTTACTTAAGGTTCTAACTCTACCAATATTATCAATTGTTTCTTTACATCTTAAAATTGGTTTAAAACGTAAAAAATTACCAATTCTTGCTTTACTCATTGGTAATCTACCACCACGAGCCAAAAATTTTAAATCATTAGGAGCAATATAAGATTCATAAGTTTTACGAAATTTATTTAAAATTCCTAAAATTTCAGGAATTTTTTTTCCATTTTTAACAAGAGTAAAAGCAATTAAAACCATAAATTTTAAAGGTATTGAAGCAGCACCTGTTTCTAAAATATGAACTTTATTTTTATATTTTTCTTCTTTTTGTAAAACTTGTGAACTTGCATATTGTCCTGAAGCATTATTAGCAATTGGTAAAAATAAAATTTGATCATATTTACTTAAAGCATTATCTCAATATTGTTCAAGTTTACCACGACTAGTTTGACTAGTTTTTAAAATACAGTGTTCATCAATCATCTTTTTACGAATTGTTTCACTATCAATATCAATGTTATTATCATCATAAGCATTTTCTTCTTCAATAATATTTAAAGGAATAATTATTATTTCAGGATATTTTTTCAT
Organism: Spiroplasma endosymbiont of Andrena trimmerana; assembly: GCF_964019575.1. Classification (NCBI taxonomy): domain Bacteria; kingdom Bacillati; phylum Mycoplasmatota; class Mollicutes; order Entomoplasmatales; family Spiroplasmataceae; genus Spiroplasma; species Spiroplasma endosymbiont of Andrena trimmerana. The sequence continues at coordinate 1,210,254 of NZ_OZ026455.1, read as the reverse complement.
ATCTTCAACGGTAAAACCAGTAGCTGAATCACTTACAATTCCAATTTTCATTTTGTTTGCTCCTAACCTTTTATACTAATAAATTATAGTAAAATTATAACAAATTTATTTTACTATATATCGTTTTAATTTGAAAAAATATAAAGTGACTATAAACTTATTAGTAGTAAAAATCATTAGCTTTATTAGCAAATGTTTAAATTCTACCTTTAATACCAATAATTGCATTCTTTTTTAATAGTGTTTTTAATTCCTCTGTATTAGCTATTCAAGTTTTAATAGTGATAAAATCAATTTCAAATTGATTTTGACGATTTTTAAAAGGTCTTTCAACAGCCATTATAAACTTGGTCCATTTTGTTGGAATTTGTTCTCTGGTTGGTATTATTTCTGGTTCATTCATTAATTTACCTACTAATACAACATTATTTATCATTTTAACACCCCCTCTTATTTGATAATTATAAATTTAGTTCATAAATAAAATATCAAATTATTTTATTTATGAATAAAAGAAAAAATAAATTAATTCAACAAACTTAAATATGCTAAATTGTAAAGGTAAGTGCAACTAAATTATTTTTCTATCCAAATATTCGATTGGTGAAAGATAATTTAGTATTTTTCTCGGTTTTTGATTTAAAGACAATATAAATTTATGAACTTCATTTTTATTAGTTTTTGAAAAAATAAATTTTTTAGGAAATTTTTCTCTAATTAAACCATTAGTATTTTCATTAGTACCTCTTTGTCAAGGTGAATATGGATTGGCAAAATAAATTTTTACATCTAAATTTTTTTCAAGTTGTTGTCAATTTGAAAATTCTTTGCCACGATCAAAAGTAATAGTTTTAACAATGTTTTTAGGAAGAATTGATAAATAATAACTGACATTTTTATTAATAACTTTAGTAGTTCTGTTTTTAACTAATATTGCTAAAGTAAATCGTGATACTCTTTCAACTAAAGTTATTAAACATGATTTGCTTTTACCTCGTGATGATACTATAGTATCTCCTTCTCAATGACCAAGTGTTATACGATCATTAACATTTATATCTCGTTCTTTAATTGATTTACCATTAAACTTGCCACGATTTTCTTTAGATTTTCGTTTTTTACCTTTTCTTCTTAAATTTTTACTAGTAACTTTATCAAGCATTCCAAAATAAATTCAAGTATAAATTGTTTTAAAACTAATAACTCATTCTTTATGAAAATTTTTAATTCTGCCATAAATTTGTTCAGGTGATCAACCTAATAGTAATTTTTGTTGTACATATTTTACTAAATTCTTATTTTTAAACTTATGAAAACTAATATGTGATTGTTTTCGATTTTCAGCTTTATTTTGTGCAATTAATGAAAAATAATGATTATTATCTTTATTTCTATTAATTTCTCGAATAATAGTACTAATACTTCGATTAAGATTTTTAGCTATTTCACTAATTTTAAATTTAAATTTCAATTGATTCTCAATATAAATTCTTTCATCTATGCCAAGATGTTTATAACTCATATAAAAACTCCTTACTTTTTTCTAAACTAAATTTAGCATTATGAAATTTTTATATGAGAATTTTTTGCAATTTTATTTACTTGCACTTACAAGTATAACTCAGCATATTAAAATAAGACTAGATAAAATAATTTATTAATTAACACAAAAAGAGCATTGTCAACTGCTCTTTTTGTAAAATATAATTGTGTTAATATAGTTTTAATCTAAAACTGGTAATGATCCAATTCTTGAATCTTTTAGTGCATTTACTTTCCCAAAATCTACTTGTAATCACACTCTCTGAACATTAACAAATCCAGTAATTTTATTACCATTTTTAGCAGCATCATAAAAAAATGTATAAACTTTTGTATTTAATAAACTAATTAAAGCTTCTCATTGCTTTTGTTTATATGGTGCAAATTCTAATTTAAAATCAGAGGCTAAACTTCCTTTTTTAACTCCCATATTGTTATAAAGTTTCAAATCAGGTAAAATTTTTCGAAATTCTTGACTAACATCTAAATCCTTATTGTCAGCTGTATTAATAATATAAGATTTTAAAATTTCATTATTTTTGATAATATCAATTTGACACGTACCTGCTTCTAATTCAAAACTATCTTCGGTGTATTTTTCTTTAATTTCTCCTGGAAAAGTATTTTTAATACTAACAGTTAAACTAACAATTTCAGCATATTCTTCATCTGAATAAACGCCAATTTCATCACCAGTTTTGAAACCTAAATCTTTTAAAAAGTGTGCTGCATTAGCATTTTCTGACCTATATTTATGAGGTGGTGCACCTGTTCTTAACAATTTATTTTTAAAAAGATCATTAATTTTCATTAAGTGATCATCTGCAATAACCGAATATTTTTCACTATCAGATGTATTATCATAGTTTAATTTTTGTAAAATTAATTAACAATATTTTACATTTTTTTCTAAACCTACGATATTAAATAATAAAAAATCAAATTTTTGGTAAATCTTAATATTAAAAATTAATATTTATATTAATTTAAAGAAAGAGGTACTTATTAAAAAATGATAAATAATAAAAAGAAAATATTAGAAAAAGAAAGTCTAACTAATAATAAATATAAAACCAAAATTGAAAAATTAAATAAAAAACTACAAGAAACTCTTGATGATTTAAAAGAAATAAGTGATCTCTATGCAAAATCAGAAAGAGATGCATTAGATAAAAGAAAAATAATTACAAATCTTGCAAATAAAATTACAGAATTAGAAACACAGTTAATAGAAAATCAACAACAAGCAGAAATAAAAAATAATAATAAAAAAATTATAATTCCAAAAATAAATTTAATAATACCTGGTGAAATATGTTCTTTAGCAACTGATACAAAAGGTAATCTTTATCTTGGAACTAGAAATAGTTCTTGACATGGTGCTATTTATAAATGTTTAGCAGAAGAAACAAACTTTAAACCAATATTAGGAATATATGGTGAAATATGAACAATAGCTATTGATAAAAATGAAAATGTTTATATAGGTACTAGAGAAAGTAGTTTTAAAGGTAACGTTTATAAATATCAAAAAAATCAAAATACTTTTAAAAAAATGGATGGTATAAATAAATCTGTTTCTTCTTTAACTTTTGACAATGATGATAATATTTATGCAGGAGTTTGAACCGGTTCATATCAATCTCCTAGTAATGGTGAAGTTTACAAATGTTTAGCAGAAGAAACAAACTTTAAACCAATGTCTGGAATAAAAGGGGGAGTACTATGATTAGTTTTTAATAAAAATACAAATTTTTTATATGTTACTACATGAAACGGAGATGGAAAAACTAAAACTAATGATGGTTCACTTTATAAATGCTTACCACCAAATAATGTCTTTACTTTAGTTCAAAAAAATTTACCAGCTATATGACATCTAAAAACCAAAGATAGTGAACCATTTATTGAACTTGAATATTAACAAATATCAAAAAAAATATAATTGAAATTAATAATTATTAATTTAACATTATTGAAAAATTGATTTCAATTAAATTACATAATTAATCTCTAATGAAAAACAATTTAATTATTTTTCATTAGAGATTTTTAATATTTATATTTTCTAATTTTATTAAACTTCTAATCACTTTAAAATTAAAATTTTACTTCTTAAATTCCAAATTTAATATTGATAACTGATCAGATGAAATTTCACTAGGACTATTTGTTAATAAACAAATACCACGATTATTTTTAGGAAAAGCAATAGTATCACGAATTGATTCATTCTTAATTAAAATCATTAATAAACGATCAATGCCAAAAGCAATACCACCATGTGGAGGAACTCCGTAATTAAAAGCTGATAAGAAAAAACCAAATTTATTTTCAATTTCTGTTTTACTTAAATCTAATAATTCAAAAATCTTTTTTTGTAATTTATAATCATGAATTCTAATGCTCCCACCAGCAATTTCAAAACCATTTAAAACCAAATCATAAGCATCTGCAGTTAAAGTTCCTAAATCTTTATTTTTTATATCTAATAATTTTTCAGGATTTTTTGGACTTGTAAAAGGATGATGACAAGCTTGTCATTTATTTTCTTCCTGTTCAAACATTGGTCAATCAATAATTCAAATAAATTCAAAGTTTTCAATATTATTCATAAAATCTTTATGATTAATTCGTTTTGACAAATCATTAATATAAAAACTTCTAATAGCACCCATAACTTTATTAGCAACATCTTGTTGTTCATATACGAAAATTAAAAAATTATTATTATATTTTATTTTTGATATTTCTTCTGCTAAAACTAAATCATCAAACTTTACTTTAGAATTATTATGAATAATTTTTTTCTTAATTAAGTCATAAATTATTAATGTTTTTCCTCCATGCTGATTGCTAATTTCTGTTATTTTTTTTATAGTTGTTTCATTCATTTTATCATTAACTATAAAACCCTTATAAATAAATCCATCACTATTATTGTTAATATTAATATTTATTAACTTACATGTACAACGCAAATCAGGTTTATCACTACCATATAAATCCATTGCTTGATCATAGGTAATCGATGAAAATGTTGAGGGAATATTACCAATTTTTAAAGTATTAAAAAGACTTATTATCATATTTTCTACTATTAATTTAATTTCTTTACTAGTAGTAAATGCCATTTCTAAGTCTAATTGTTGAAATTCGGGTTGTCTATCAGCACGAAAATCTTCATCACGAAAACATTTAGCAATTTGATAATATTTGTCAATACCTGATATCATTAATAATTGCTTATAAATTTGTGGTGATTGTGGTAAAGCATAAAAATGTTTTTTTTGAATACGAGCAGGAACTAAAAAATCACGAGCACCTTCTGGTGTTGATTTTGTTAAGCAAGGAGTATCAATTTCTAAAAAATTATTTTGATTCAAAAATGTTCGTAAGCAACTAAGAACTTGGTGTTTAAATTTAATATTATAATTCATTGCTGGTCTTCTTAAATCTAAATAGCGATATTGTAAACGTAATTCTTCACTAGCAAGCGTATTATCATTTTTAATAACAAATGGTAAATTAATAGAATTGCTTAATATTTCAATATCTTTTGCTACTACTTCAATCATATCATTAGCAGTTTTTGCATCTTTATTTTTTCGTAAGACAACTGTTCCAATTACTTTTAAAACAGATTCAACTTTAACATTTTTTATTTCTTGATAATATCCGTTATCTGGTTTAACAATGACTTGTGTTGTTCCATACATATCACGTAAATCAATAAAAATACCAAATTTATTAATACGAATATCTTTAACTCAACCACTAATAATAATTTCTTTTGTAATATCACCCTGCGTTAAATTACCACATGTATGAGTTCTAAAGAGTTTTTCCATATTCTTCATTCTCCTCTAATAATAGATTTTTAACCTTACTAAACAATTGCTGTTCAGTATCAAAAATTAATTTTATCATTTCTTTTTTAACAAAAGAATAAAAACTAACCTGATTTTTTTCTTTTAAAAATAGTATATTTTTGGCTAAACTACGATCAATAATCTGTGACTTATTTTTATCTTGATATAAATTATATTCCATATCAATATGATAATTTTCTTTACGTAATTGTAATAATAAATCGGAAGCTATTATTAATCCTAATTCGCTTAAAGCAATAATTTGTAAATCAATAATTGGTGGTTTATTAATATTTTTATTTTCTACCAATAATAACATTAATCTTTCAATACCAATTGCAAAACCAATAGCAGGTATTTTTAATGGTGAGCCCAATTCATTAAATAAATTATCATATCTACCACCACCAAGTAAAGTATTTTGACTTTCACCAATTCGTGAATCAATAGTAGTTATTTCAAAAATAATACCATTATAATAATCTAAACCACGAACTAAATGCTCATCAATAATAAAATTAACTTTATTATTTTTTAAACTATTAATAATGGTTGTAAAATATGTTTTTTCTTCATTAGTTAAAAAATCATTTAAATATGGTATTTCTAAATTTAATTTAGTACAAATTTTACAATCAAGAACTCTTAGTGGCGATACTTTAACTCTAATTTGACAATTTTCACACAATTGCTTACTTTGATTTAATAATTGTTCTTTAAGTGCTATTTGGTATTTATTTTTTGTTTCATTAGATCCAAAATAATTAATATTTAAAGTTAAATTTGGTATTGAAAAACTTTTTATCATTTCTAGGGCCATCATCATTACTTCAACATCAACTAAAGGATGTTTAACACCAACAGTTTCGATACCAAATTGATTAAATTGACGTTGACGCCCTTTTTGAGGTCTTTCATATCGAAACATTGAACCATAATAAAAATACTTTAACGTTTGCTTAGATTTATATAATTTATTTTCAATTATAGCACGAACAATACCCGCTGTTCCTTCAGGACGAAGAGCTAATAATCTATCATTTTTATCATTAAATTGATAAATTTCTTTCTGAATAATATCAGTTGTATCTCCCACGGCTCGTAAAAATAGTTGAGCATTTTCAAAAATAGGAGTAATAAATTCTTGATAATTATATTTAATTGCACACTGTGTTAAAGATTTAATAATATTACGATATATAATAACCTCTTCATTATACATATCACGTGTTCCTCTTGCTTTTTGAAATTGCATACTTTTTTTACTCCTTTTAATAAAAAATAAATCTTCTAAAAAACGTTCCTTTATTTTAGGAACGTTTCTTAACGCGGTACCATCCTAATTCATTTACAAAGTAAATGCACTTAATTATAATTTATCATATTTAATTAATTAATAATACAAGCTATTTAATGTCATAAAATTAGTTAACCAATGTTTGCACCAACCACACTGTCTCTTAATGTTTACCCTAAATTTACTTTTAAATGCTGAAAATATTATACTAAAATATTACATAATTATTCTGTTTATTGCAATAATATCAGGAATTTTTTTAATTGATGAAATAATTTGATGTAAACGTTCAATATTAGAAACTTTAATTAAAATTTTTAAACTTCCATGATTTTCCTTAAGCTTATTATTAGCATCAATACTTTGAATTTGTGCCTTTAAATAGCCCAAAATATTTAAAACATCAGTCATCAATGCTGGTCGATCTAAATATTGAATTTGAATTTTTGAATTATAAAGATGATGACTGGTTGCTAATAAATTTCACTTAGTATCAATAATACGTTCTTTACGCTCTGGCAAACTAACATTAGGACAAATTAAACGATGAACTTTAATACCTTGCCCTTTAGTAATATAACCCGCAATTGGTTCATCAGGGATAGGTAAGCAACAATGAGCCAATGATGTTTTAGTATTGGGGGCATTTTCAATAATAATTTCATTATTACTACTTAAATTCATTGTTGTTTGTTGTTTAGTTTTTAATTCTTGAAATGTTACTGAATCACTATATAAAATAGTAGTAACCGCCTGTTCAATTGTATAAGTTCCATTAGCAACATCTAAGCAAAAATCTTCATACGTTTTATATTTTAATGATCTAATTCTTGACATAATAACATTACGTTTTGCAATTTTTCAACGAATGTGATTTTCAATAATATATTCTTCTATTTTTTCCTTTGTTTTTTTTATTTTCTCTTTGTTTTCTGTATCTTTAATTTTATTTTCTTGATTAAATTTTTCTTGCTGATTATTTAAATATTTTTTTATTTTATGTTGAGCAAAATTGGTCTTAACAATATTTAATCAATCACGAGAAGGGCGTGCAGTTTTAGCAGTTTTAATTTCAACAATATCACCTGATTTTAAAACAGTATTAATAGGAGAATAAATACCATTTATTCTTGCACCTACTGTTGTTTCACCAATTTCAGTATGAACTTTAAAAGCAAAATCTAAAACAGTTGAACCAAATGGTAATGTTATAACATTACCATTTGGAGTTAATACATAAATTAAATCACTAAAAATATCTTGTCGAATTTCTTTTTCTAAATTATTATCTTTGGCAATATTATCTGCTAATATGTTTTCATCAACATTTGGATTTAAGTCATTTAAATTTAATATTTCTTGAAAAATATTTAATTTTTCATCAATTTCTGCTTGACGTTTCTTAGGATTTTTATTTTCCCCTTCTTTATATCTTCAATGCGAAGCTGCACCTGCTTCAGCAAAATCTTCCATTTCTTCAGTTCTAATTTGTAATTCATAAATTTCATTATCAAAAACAACAGATGTATGTAATGATTGATACATATTATTTTTTGGTGTTGCAATATAATCTTTAAATCTACCCGGAACAGGAGTAAAACTTTGATGAATATAACCCAAAATGGCATAACAACTATCAATAGAATTAGTAACAACTCTAATTGCTAAAATATCATGTATATCATCAAAATCTTTTCCAAAATAATACATTTTACGATAAATAGAATATAAGTGTTTACTACGACCATAAATTTTAAAAATTAAATTTTTATGTTGTGATAATGTTTTAGTTAATTCTTTAATAATTTCATTAACTAATTTTTCACGTTTTTCACGATCCAAATTAATAAGATTATCAATTTTTTTATACTCTTTAGGATGTAATACTGCAAAAGAACGATCTTCTAGTTCTGATTGTAATTTACGAATACCTAGACGATGAGCAATAGAAGCATAAACTTCTAAAGTTTCTTTAGCAATAATTATTTGTTTTTCGGGATTTAAAAAATTAATAGTTCTAATATTATGTAAACGATCTGCCATTTTAATAATAATGACACGAATATCATGAGCTAAACTTAAATATAATTTACGTAAATAATTAGCTTTAATTTCATTTCTTTTTTCTTTTGCAAAATGACTAACTTTAGTTACAGCTAAAACTAAATTAGCAACTTCCAAACCAAATTCTGCTACTAACTCATCAAAAGTTGTTGGTGTATCTTCTAAAATATCATGTAAAAATCCTGCTTGTATTGAAGAGACATCTAAATGTCATAATACTAAATTATATGCTGTTGATAAAACATGATAAACATAAGGATCACCATTCTTTCGATATTGATCTTTATGTTTTAATAATGCATATTCATAAGCTACTTTAATTTTTGTAATTTGCTTAGGATCTTTGATAAATGTTTTTGCTTCCGCTAATAATTGGTTAAAATCTTTACAAGTTAAATTATTCATTATTTACTACTTATTAAAACTGAATTATTTCTAACAGCGGAATATTATCAAAATGATGTTTATTAGCAAATTCAGAAAGCGAAATTAAAGTAGCAATGCCAACTGATTGAGCATTACTTTGTTTTATTAAATTAAGACAAGCATTAATTGTTCCCGAAGTTGCAATCAAATCATCAATTATTACTACTTTATCTTTTGTTGAAAGTACATTTTGCTGCATTTCTAATATAGCAGTACCGTACTCTAAATCATAAGTTACTTTATAGGTTTTACCTGGTAATTTACCTTTTTTGCGTGCAAGAACTAATTTGATACCCAACTTATATGCTATAGCAGCACCAAAAATAAATCCTCTTGCTTCAGGTGCTAAAATTGCTGTTGCTCCACATTTTTTAATAAAATCTACAAAAATATTAACAACACTTTGAAATGCTTCTGGATTACTTAATATTGGGTTAATATCTTTAAATTGGATACCTTTAATTGGAAAATCAGGAATATTAATAATAATTTTTTTTAATGATTCTTTTGTCATTGCAACCACCTATTCATTAATACCTTTAATAACATATTCATCTGCACCAATGAAATGTTTTTTAATTTTATTAATACGTTTTTTATATCTATAAACTCTTCATTTCTCAAAATAAATTCAAATAAAAGGAGCAATAAAGTAAGATGATACTAAACTTACTATACAACCTATTAATAATGATAAACTAACTATTCAGAAACTAGGAATAATAAACATAACAATTACTGATGTTATTAATACTACACCATTAATAACTAATGTTCTTGGTAAAGCCTTTTGAACACTTTTATTTGAAATTTCAATTATTTCTTCTGTGCTAATAACTTGTGTTTGATTATTATTAATCTTAATTTCACGAATATTATCAAAAATTGACATAATACTAATTATTGTTAAAATCATTACTCCCAATAATATTCCAACAATTGAAGTAGAAATTACAATTTGGAAAATACTAATAATAGCAAGTGTCATTAGTAAACTAAAAATAATAGCTAAAATTAAAGGAATAACATAAGTTAATTGAAATCTAATAATAATATAAATTAAAATAACAATAAAAGATAAAGCAATTGAAATAATCATATTAACTAATAAATCTACACCTGACTTAGCAACAACTAGATCAATTTCTCCTCATTGTAAAATAGATTCTTGTTTTCAATTTCTAGTAATCTCCCCTAAAAAATTCTTAAACCTTTGCTGCATACTTTGAGAATTTACTGTTGTTTGAACAATAATTTTAAACTGATATGGTTTTCCTTCACCACCAGCAATTAAGGAAAAATTAATATTTTTAAAATATTTACTAAATTGACTATTATTTTGAATTTCTTTACTAATAAAATCTTTTGCTAATTCTGCTTCTTTAATAATATTGTAACTAGGATCACTTGGATCTTGAGTAATTGTACCCATTCCAACAAAATCAGTTCGTTGATCAAAACCAGAACCAAAATTTGAACCAATTACACCATAAGTAATACCTGAAGCAAGAACAATAACAGCAGAGCCTGAAAGAATTCATTTTGTTAATTTATGAAAATAATTTCAGTTACTTATTTTAAGTTTTGAAAAAACATTTTTAAAATTAATAACTAATATTTTTTTGTCTTTTGCTTTAACTATTTGAATTTTTAACGGTTTTAATGCATTAATTAATTCTTGTTTCAATTTATTAATTTCTTGTGAAAGATTTAATTTTAAATCTTTTACTTTTGACTTATAAACTGATCTTGATTTACTATGTTCTTTTTTTAATTGCTGTTTATCAACTTTAAATTTTTTAATTAATTCTTTAACTTTATTTTTAAAATTAATTTGAAGCTGACATTTTTCTGAAATTAATTGTTTTTTTATTTTTTTATCATCAGTTTTAACTTTAACTATTTGAATTTTTAACGGTTTTAATGCATTAATTAATTCTTGTTTCAATTTATTAATTTCTTGTGAAAGATTTAATTTTAAATCTTTTACTTTTGACTTATAAACTGATCTTGATTTACTATGTTCTTTTTTTAATTGCTGTTTATCAACTTTAAATTTTTTAATTAATTCTTTAACTTTATTTTTAAAATTAATTTGAAGCTGACATTTTTCTGAAATTAATTGTTTTTTTATTTTTTTATCACTACTTTTAATATTATTTGTATCTATTGAATTATTTAAAACTATAGTGCTTTTTCTACTAATATTATTAGTTCCTAAAAGTTGAGGTTTATTTTCTAACCAGTTATTTCGTAATAATGTTCATAACATTAATCTTAATAAGATAATTCCAAAAATAATTACACCAAAAGTAGCAATAGAAGTCATAATAATAAAACCTTTGATAGCACGAGTTCCAAATCAGAAAATAGTTAAATTAACAATTAAAATAATAGCGCTACAATCTAATGAAGAAGATAATGTTTTCTTATTTGCTGATTTAAAAGCACTAATCAAAGTTTTACCTTGCATATATTCATTTTTAAAACGTTCCAACAAATTAATAATCGTATCTAATAATAGTGCAAAACCAATAATTAAAGCAATTACGCTTTCAGGAGCAATTATGCCATTAATGAAAACAAAACTAACAATAGTAAATAATAAAAATAATGATATTATAATTAGAACAATAACTCCTAACATACGATAATAAAACAGAACAATAGTCATAAGAACAAAGGTAACTAATATAATAATAACAACTGCAATTTTTAAAGATGTTGCACCTAGCGTTGGACTAACATTAGCATAAGATAACATAGTAAAATTATTTTTTGACAATCCTGATGTTAAAACACTTTTCATTTGTTCAACTGTTTCAAGATTAAAAGTATCTGAATTAATTGAAATACTATTGTTAGTTACTTTAACTTCACCAACTCAATATGGAATATAACGATAATCAATAACATCTTCATGTAAAATATCTGAAACATCTGGTAAACGTAATAAATCTTTAATATAAGGCAATCATGCATTCATAGGTGAACCAACAATAGGAGAAGCAAAAGGATCAAAGCGATTAGCAGGATCATATGTATTTTTTTCATCATTAGTATCAACAGAAAGACTATGAACTGAACCTAAATTATCAGAATAAATTCAATTAATACCAAATTGACCATTTTGATTAGGATTTAATAGTCGTGCTAAAGTAGGGTCTTGTGCTTTAGCTCTAGCTAAAATATCAGTACCTTTACCAAGACCTGGTGTATTATTATCTAATAATGATGTTAATGATGCTTTAATCTTACCATCAGTATCATTTTTAAGATTATCAATTATAAAAGCAAGGGAGCGAATACCCTCCATACTACTTCGAATATAATCTAATAACTGACCAATATCTGAATAAATATAAAATGTATTTTCTTTAGCAGAAGTAAGTTCTTTTAAAACTGAATCATTTTTAACATCAAAAACAAGTTCTGGGCGATGAGTAACAGAATTATTAACAGCTTTAATAGCAGAAAAAACATCACTAGTTAATAATCTTTTATCTCTTTTTGTTCAAGTAGTAGCTTTGTCATCTTTCTTTTCGGTTGCTAATAAGTCATTACCATCTTTATCAACAATATAAGAATAACCACGTCGTGATACACTGTGAACAAAAGTAGAAATATCAACTCCCGCATCTTTACTCAACGCTAAATTATACTTATTATTATTGCTAGTAATGCTTTCAATATAAACGTTACTAGTACCTAAAGGGTCAACTCTGTCTTTTAATAAATTAATAACATCTTTTTGTTTACCTTTACCCTCATATTGAACTTGTGTTTGATAACCACCAGCAAACTCAATACTTAATTTACTATTATTTTCAACATATTTAGCACTAAACACTACTGAAATTATTATTGCAGAAACAATAATTATTAAACTAAAAATCCTTAAAAAAAATCCAAGATTTTTAGTTTTTCTTGTCCTAGAAGAAGTGTTCATATTTCTTCACTCCTAAATCATTTTATTTGTATAAACATAGATTGTATATTATTTAAGCACTATATAAGAATACCAACATTCGTTATAAATAACAATTGTTTTACAGTAATATCAAAAATAATTATTTTCTAAATAAAATTATATTATTATTAATATACTCTTTACCAATAATTGTTATTTTACGACCCTTAGTTGTCTTAGTAATTAAACCACAATGAATAAGTCAAGGTTCATAATGAATTTCAAGATTTTTTCTTTCTTCATTCAAAAGTTGACAAATAGTTTCAATACTCAAACTTTTATCTAAATTTACATTATTAAACAATGCTAAATATGCCAATTGTAAACTATTTAAACCTAAAGGATAAATTTGCAAAATATTAGTTTCATTTAAATCTACATTCATAACAACACAATAATTATACAATTGTTTAATGATGTTAATAATGAGTCGCGGAATATTACGACAATGATTAGCAATAATATTTATTATATTATTTTCTAATTTTCAATTTAAACTTAAAGAAACTTGTGAAATAATACTTTTAATATCCTGATAATTATAATCAGATAATTGTAAAATATTAGGAATACGACTTATCAACGCTTTAGTTAAGATTCCTACTTTATTAGTAGCACCAATAAATGTAAAAGAGGGTAAATTAATTTTAACAAATTTATTATTATAATCTTTACCAATCATAATATTAATAAAATTACCTTCTAATGCAGAATATAATACTTCTAATATTTCATAGTTAACAACATGAATTTCATCAATAAAAACTATATCAGATTGTTTGATATTTGCTAAAATACTAATAATATCGCTAGTTTTATTAATGCTTGTTCCTTCTAAACTATGAAAATTTACTTGCAATTCTTCTGCTATTAATCGTGCAATAGTTGTTTTTCCAATACCAGGAGGACCAATTAATAAAATATGACTTAAAGCAATATTTTGAATTTTACTACCTTTGATTAAAATTAGAATACGTTCAATAACATTATTTTGTCCAACAAAATTATTAAAACTACTAATACCCATATTTTATTTCCTTAATAGCTAATGCAATAATTTCTTCAACTTCCAAATCTCAATTAATATTTCTTAATAAAAAATTATTAATTACTATTGAACTAAAACCTAATTTTAATAATGTATCAAATACTAAATCTGATTTTTCATTTTGACTAGTTGTTAAATTACTTACTAGTTTAATATGATTACTAAAATAATTAATAATATTATTAGCAATTTTATGAGTTATACCTTTACACTGTTGCAATATCTTATAATCTTGTTTGCTTATAGCCAACTTAATACTATCAAGTGATAGTTGATTTAGTAATCTTAAAGCAGTTTTTGGTCCAATATTACTAATATTAAGTAAGTGAATAAAAAAGGTTTTTATTGGTTTTGATACAAACCCAAAAAATTGTTCATAAGTTGGTTTTTGATGAAAATAAACATAAATTTTCACTTTAATATTTAATGGTAATGTTTGTAAATTAACACCTTCAATAATATATCCATGATCATTACATTCAAAAATAATTTTATTTTCATAAAATTCTTTAATAATACCTAAAAATATTCATCCATGACTTATTCCTCCTTTTCTATTCTTACTATTAATTAGATGAAAAAGAAAAATAAACCTTTTTATTTTTTAAAATTATGTTCAATTGAAAGCACATCATCATCATTTTCAATTGTTTCTAACAATATATCAATTAATTTAATTTGTTGTTGATCAGTAATGGTAATCAATTCATGGGGAATATTAACAATTTCATTAGTAATAAAATCATTAATATTATTTTTTTCTAATAAATTAGTTACAGCATTTAACTGTTTAGGATTAACTTCAATATCAATGATATCTTCATTTTTTTCAATATTAAAAATTTCAAAATCAATTATTAACTCCAAAATTTCTTCAACTGATAATAAACTTGAAAATTGAATTACCCCCGTTGTTTGAAATAAATATTGAACAGAATTAGTAGCAGCTAAATGACCACCCAATTTATTAAAATAACTTCGAATATTACTTGCAGTTCGATTTTTATTATCAGTTAAACAATGAATAATTATGACAATATTACTTGGTCCATATCCTTCATAAGTGACTGCTTCATAATTAGTTGTTTCATTTTTATTACTAGCTTTATTAATAGCACGATTAATATTATCCTTTGGCATATTTATACGTCGTGCTTTTTCTAACATTAATTTCAATCGCGGATTATTTTCAACATTTGCACCACCTAATTTAACAGCAACATAAATTTCTCTTGATAATTTTTGAAAAATTTTACCACGTTTGTTATCTTGGGCATCTTTACGATGTTTAATATTTGCATATTGTGAATGTCCAGCCATATTCTCATTCCTTTATTTTTTTCTTGTTCATTTCGGAGCTTGCGGTACAGGTATTCTTTTGTGTGCACTATTCTGATGCATAAATTCAATTTTATTAATTACTGATGATGGTATTAATGATTTATTTCCTAGTAAATATTGATCTAATTGTTCATACTTAAATTGCATTTCCATTTCATCAGTTTGTCCATCTCATAAACCAGCAGTTGGCTTACGAATAATGATCTCTTCACTAACTTTTAATATCTTTGCTGCAGCAAAAACATCTTTTTTTAACAAATGAATAATTGGTAATAAATCAACACCACCATCACCATATTTAGTAAAATAACCAATGTGTCATTCATCACTATTATCTGTTCCTACAACTAAATAATTATGATTTTGTGCATATGCATAAAGAGTATTCATTCTTAATCTAGCTTTTAAATTGCCTAAAATTAATTTTGATTTTTCTATATTAATTTCAGTTTCTAATGTTTTTTTAAAACTTAAAAAAACATTATTTAAATTAACTACTTTGGCATTTAATTTATGAATATTAACTAAATTATTTGCATATTCTAAATCAATATCTGGTGAAAAACAAGGCATAATTAATGCTAAATGATCATTAGGAAAAGCTTTTTTAATCAATAATGCTACTACTGCTGAGTCAACACCACCACTTAAACCAACAATTAAACCTTTGGCATTTGCTTTTTTTACTTCACTTTGTAAAAATTTAATAATTTCATCTAAATATTGTTCTAAATTCATAATTATTCACTCTCTTTTATTTCTTCAGACATTTCAAAAATATTGTTATAATGTCCAGCAATTTTATTATGGGTTTTATCTAAAATTTCAATGGCTTTATTAGTTGTATCAAAACCAGCCTTAACTTTTTCTCATCTATCAACCCAACGATCAAAATCATCTTTGAATAAACGTAATTTTTTTGCCATTTTTTCTAAATTTTTATTAAAATCAATGTCTTTACGATTTTTATCAACTGTAAATAAAACAGCAGATAAAGTAGTAGGAGAGGTAATTCAAACACGTTTCTTAAAAGCATATTCAACAATATCATCAGCAAATTGTGCGTAAATAAAAGCAAATATTTCTTCAGAAGGAATAAACATTACTGCGCTAGAAATCTTATTTTTAATATTAATATATTTTCCAACTTCATCAATTCGTTTACGAATATCATTACGAAAATCTTTTAAATAATTTTCTTTAACTTTAATATCTTCACTTACTAAATACCTTTGATAGTTATCAATTGAAAACTTTGAATCAATAGCAATTCCTTCTTTTTCAGAATCTGTTTTTACATAGGCATCAACAACTTTGCCATCAATTGTTTTATATTGTCGTTCTCATAATTTTTGATTTGAACCCAACATATTAGTCAAAATTTTTTCTAAAACAAATTCACCAACATTACCACGTTTTTTAGTATTAATAAAAACTTCTTGTAAACTTTGAATATTATCATTAATTTTTCCTAAAACAGTTGATGATTCTTGTAACTTTGCTAAATCTTTAATAACATCTACTACTTGTCTTTGAATGACATCAGCATTGCGTTTATAATCATCTTCTTTTTTATCTAAATTTTTTTGAAAATTATCAATATTACTCATTAAATTAATTAATTTTTCGGTTTTATCACGATCCGAACCATTTCATGATGTTTTAAAATCATTTAATTGTTCTTTTAAAGTTTCTACTTGCATTTTTAAAAAGTCTTGTGCAATTGGGTCACTAGTAACATTCTGACTTTTTTTAATTTGCATATAAATTATTAAGCCACCAATACTAATAATTAAAATAACTACCAATAAACTAATTACTATTTCCATTTCCTATTTTCCTTTGCCCTTTTTTTTATTCTTCTTCTCAAATCATATCATAATTAAAAATCTTAACATGATCACCTTTTTTTATTCCTTGCTTTCTTAATTCATCATAAATTCCTAAATCTTGTAATTTAATTTTAAATAATAAAATATTATGATAATTATTTAAAGGATTTTTTTGATATATTACTTCAACGGTTTTACCAGAAATAGTTCATTGATTATTTGCAAATTTAGTAATAATAACTTGTGGAACTTCTTCTTTATTAGTATATTCATAAAGAATATGTTCTTCATTATTTTCATTATTATTAACTTGATGCAGTTGTTCTTTTTCAACAGCTTTAGCAATATCTTTAATTAATATATCCAAACTAATATGTTTCATAGCAGAAATTGCAATTATTGGTAATTTAATTTGTTCTTTTAATTTCTCTAAATTAGTTTGTGCATCTGGTAAATCAATTTTATTTGCAACAATTAAATGCGGTTTTTTTGTCAAATCTTTATTATAACTTTCTAATTCACTCATAATTAATTGATAATTTAAAAAATGATCTTGAGTCTTATCACTAATATCAATCATATGTACTAAAACTTGACAACGTTCAATATGACGCAAAAACTGTAAACCTAGTCCTTTTCCTAAACTAGCTCCTGCTATTAATCCAGGCAAATCCGCCATAACAAAATTATTATTTTTATCAACTCTAACAACACCTAAATGTGGATTAAGAGTAGTAAAAGGATAATCAGCAACTGTTGGAGTTGAAGCAGAAATAGCTCCTAATAATGTTGATTTACCGGCGTTAGGCAACCCAACTAATCCGGCATTGGCCAATAATTTCAACTCACAAATTATTTCAAAATGTTGTCCAGGCATTCCTTTTTCACATATTTTAGGTACTCGATTTATTGCCGAAGCAAAACGAGCATTTCCTCGTCCACCAAGACCACCGGCAGCAATTATTATTTCTTGTTTATCTTTAATAATATCACCAAGAATATTTTGAGTTTTGTTATCTCTAATAATAGTACCTAATGGAACTTTTACATAAGTATTGGTTCCTTTACGTCCATGCATATTTTTGGGTGCACCATTTTTAGCAGCTTCAGCAGTTATCTCTTTATTTTTACGTAAGTCTAATAGAGTATTCATACCTGAATCACCAATAAAGATAATATTACCGCCTCTTCCTCCATCTCCACCAGATGGACCACCTTTGGCTACATAAAGTTCACGACGAAAAGCAACAACACCATCACCGCCTTTGCCGGCAGTAACTTTTAATTTTGTTACATCTATAAAACGCATTTCTTACTCCTTTTTTATATTAAAAATAACTCTTATTATATAGTGTTAACATTTTTGTGTAAAATACTATTTTATTTTTCATATAATTTTAGTATACAGATATTATTGTTAAAAAAATAATAATTTACTATATCTAGTTAATATTTTTTGTAAACTATTTTTGCTTTATGAAAATTAAAAAAATGTTTTTTTAATGTTAAATATCATTTAAGTTATTTTCATATATGAAAAATTATATATTAAAATAAAACTTATAGGTGTTTTTATTAATTTGATTAAAATCAAATCAATAGTTTTTTTATTTAATTTTATCTTTGAAAAAATATATTGTATATTGATTTTTTCACATATAAACTTTATTTGAGATTTATTTAAAGTAATTTAAAAAAATAAAATTTATTACTGACTTATTAGTCAACTACTTTTATTTAAATTAAAACATTAATAATATTAGTTTAAATATATTTATTATTTTTTTAATTTATAAGAAAAAATAAATGAAAATTTAATTAAAAATATTTTAATAAATCTCAATTATTAAAAATAAATATTTATATTTAAAAAGGGGTACTTTAAAAATGATAAATGATAAAGATAAAAATATAGTAAAAAAATCTGATGTTGATAGTTGATGAGGTATTACCACTAGCAATAAATGTGATAAAAAAATTGAGAAATTAAATAAAAAATTACAAGAAACATGTAATAAATTAGACGAAATAAGCAATCTTTATACAAAATCAGTAAAAGAAAACAAAAATTTTGAATATAAAGTTAAAGAACTAAAAGAAGAATTAAAAAAAATTCAAGATAAAAATACAAAATTAGAAACAAACTTAAAAGAAGCAACAGAAAGTATTGAACATTTACAAGAAATAATCCAAGATTACATGGATAATAAAGAAAAACTAGAAGAAGAACTAAAAGAAATTCAAGATAATAATATAAAACTGGAAACAAAATTAAAAGAAGTAGAAAATGATAAAGAAAAACTAGAAACAGAACTTAAAGATTATGCTAAATTGTAAAGGTAAGTGCAACTAAATTATTTTTCTATCCAAATATTCGATTGGTGAAAGATAATTTAGTATTTTTCTCGGTTTTTGATTTAAAGACAATATAAATTTATGAACTTCATTTTTATTAGTTTTTGAAAAAATAAATTTTTTAGGAAATTTTTCTCTAATTAAACCATTAGTATTTTCATTAGTACCTCTTTGTCAAGGTGAATATGGATTGGCAAAATAAATTTTTACATCTAAATTTTTTTCAAGTTGTTGTCAATTTGAAAATTCTTTGCCACGATCAAAAGTAATAGTTTTAACAATGTTTTTAGGAAGAATTGATAAATAATAACTGACATTTTTATTAATAACTTTAGTAGTTCTGTTTTTAACTAATATTGCTAAAGTAAATCGTGATACTCTTTCAACTAAAGTTATTAAACATGATTTGCTTTTACCTCGTGATGATACTATAGTATCTCCTTCTCAATGACCAAGTGTTATACGATCATTAACATTTATATCTCGTTCTTTAATTGATTTACCATTAAACTTGCCACGATTTTCTTTAGATTTTCGTTTTTTACCTTTTCTTCTTAAATTTTTACTAGTAACTTTATCAAGCATTCCAAAATAAATTCAAGTATAAATTGTTTTAAAACTAATAACTCATTCTTTATGAAAATTTTTAATTCTGCCATAAATTTGTTCAGGTGATCAACCTAATAGTAATTTTTGTTGTACATATTTTACTAAATTCTTATTTTTAAACTTATGAAAACTAATATGTGATTGTTTTCGATTTTCAGCTTTATTTTGTGCAATTAATGAAAAATAATGATTATTATCTTTATTTCTATTAATTTCTCGAATAATAGTACTAATACTTCGATTAAGATTTTTAGCTATTTCACTAATTTTAAATTTAAATTTCAATTGATTCTCAATATAAATTCTTTCATCTATGCCAAGATGTTTATAACTCATATAAAAACTCCTTACTTTTTTCTAAACTAAATTTAGCATTATGAAATTTTTATATGAGAATTTTTTGCAATTTTATTTACTTGCACTTACAAGTATAACTCAGCACTCATATAAAAACTCCTTACTTTTTTCTAAACTAAATTTAGCATTATGAAATTTTTATATGAGAATTTTTTGCAATTTTATTTACTTGCACTTACAAGTATAACTCAGCATATTAATAATTTAAAATATTCTTACTTATAATATCAACTATCTGCTTAGCAACTTCCACTTTTGAACCAATTAAATTATAATTATTATTTTTAAAATAAAAATTAATTTCTGTTTCATTTTTACCCATAACACTAATATTATTAATACAAATACCATCACAATTTTTAATTTTCATTTTTTCGATACCAAGATTTTTATCATTAAATTCTTGAGCAGCAAAACCAATTAAAACTTGTTTTGTTTTCTGCTTACCTAAAAATGCCAATACATCAATATTAGCAATCAGTGATAAAGATAAATTTTCGTTTTTATTTTTAATTATTTTATTAGGAATATATTTACTTACTTTATAATCATTTAAAGCAGCAGCACATATTACAATATCAGCATTATCAAAGTTTTCTTTCATTGCTAAGAACATTTTTTCATTAGTATTTGCTTCAATAATAGTTAGGTTTTTTTGCGATTTAATTTCAAAATCACAATCACCTGCAACTAATACTACTTTAGCGTTAGTTTTAAGAAAAGCATCTACTAATGCTTTACCCATTTTTCCTGAAGAATTATTAGTAATATAACGAATTGGATCAATATAAGTTCTAGTACGACCAATATTAATTAAAATTTTTTTATTAGATAAATCAATACTTTTTTTAAAAAAATCTTTAATTATTGTTAATGCATTATCTGGACTTTTAACCCGTCCATCACCAATCATCTTACAGGCTAACATTCCTGAATCTGGAGGAATAATAGTAATATTTTCAAAATTAGATAATTCTAATAAATTTTTTTGAAAACTTTGATTGTGATACATATTATGATTCATTGCTGGAAATAATATCTTTTCTGCTTTGGAAGCTAAAAATACTGATAATGCTAAACTATCAGCAATTGCTAAATTTGCTTTACTAATAAAACTCATAGTAGCAGGATAAACAACAATTAAATTTGTTTTAATTGCTAAATTAGTGTGAGTAATTAAATCTCCTTTAACATATGATTCTTGTTCAAACATTTCAGAATAATAAGAAAATGTTTTATCTTCTAGAAAATGTAAAGAACTTTTAGTACA
Organism: Spiroplasma endosymbiont of Andrena trimmerana; assembly: GCF_964019575.1. Taxonomy (NCBI): domain Bacteria; kingdom Bacillati; phylum Mycoplasmatota; class Mollicutes; order Entomoplasmatales; family Spiroplasmataceae; genus Spiroplasma; species Spiroplasma endosymbiont of Andrena trimmerana. Next base: position 1,188,271 of record NZ_OZ026455.1, on the reverse strand, counting down.
AATAATATCAACTAAAAATTCTTTTTTTAATTGTTTTAATAAAATTAAGGCTTTGTTTGCTGCAATACTACCAGTAATTATTAAAGTAATATGTTTCATTATTTTCTCCTATCATATCATTAAACATAAAATAAACAAACAAAACCTATCTTCAAAATATGATAGCATTGAAAATAGGTTTTTATTATTAAAAATTTATTTTTACTTTTTATCAAGTATAACTGAAACTCGTGTTTTATTTTTTTTAAAAATAGTATACTTAACAATTCCTGATTTTAAAGCAAATAAGGTATCATCACCACCACGTCCTACATTTTCACCAGGGTGAATTTTAGTTCCACGTTGACGATAAATAATTGTTCCCTCTTTTAAACTTTGTCCATCACCAATTTTAGCACCTAAACGTTTAGAATGTGAATCACGACCATTACGAGTTGAACCCACTCCTTTTTTTGAAGCAAATAATTGTAAATTTAATTTATAAAACATAATTACACCTCCTTTATGTTAATATATTTTGGATATTGTTCTTTAATAGTTTTTAATTGTCAAAGCATTGTTTTTAAAATGATTTGACTATTATTAGTGAAACTAGCAACTTTAAGTTTAACTAATCCAGCAGTATTATTAATTACTTGAACTTGATTATTATCAAGTTCATGAAGTGCATTTAATGTACCAATAACAATGGCTGAAATCCCTGCACAAACAATATCATTTCCAATTTTTGAAAAATTAGCATGACCAGTAATTATAACTTCTACAATGTTACTATTTTGGTAATTATAAGTAACTTTAACCATAATTTGATATTACCTTAAATTATTTTTTATTATTTTCATCATCTTCTTTAACAACTTTAACAGTCATATTTTTATGATCAAAAATAGTTTTTAAATTACCTTCACTAACAACAGTTTTAGTGTTATCTGGTTCTGTAATATTATCCTTAACAACTGATTTAGTTTTAACAACTTTTTCTTTTGTAAGTTCTTTTTTTACTTTACTAACTACTGATTTTGGCTCTTTAATAATAGGAGTTACTACTTCAGAAATTACTTCTTTTTTTACTTCATCTTTAATTACTGGTTTTGATTGTTCTGCCTTCTTATCAACAAGACTTTTACCAGCAAGTAAAATATCAGTAATTAATACCTTTGTATATGGCTGACGGTGTCCATACATTGTTTTTGAATTTTTCTTAGGTTTATATTTAAACACTCGAATCTTTTTTGATTTATCTTGTTTAATAATCTCACCATGAACTTCAGCACCTTTTAGGAAAGGTTTACCGAATTGTTGATCAATCATCAATATTTTGTCAAAAATAATTTTATCTTTAGCTTTGCCAACAAGTTTTTCAACAAAAATTTCTTGACCATAGGAAACATTAATTTGTTTTCCTCCTGTTTGAATAACTACAAACATTTTTCTTATTACCTCCAGTTTAGACTCGCCTTATAGGTGGAATAAATCACTTGTTAACCTAAAGTAGAGCGGTTGAAACTGCATAAACAGTCTTAAATATTATAAAGTATTTTTTATTAAAAGCAATACAAAATTTAGAATTATACACATAATTTAAATATAAAAATTACTAAAAAAAGAAAATAAAAAATATATCTTTAATATTTAATAATTAATGTAACTATAATTAATCTACACTGAATTATGTAATTAATATTTTTTTATAATTATTATTAAAATTATGATATTATTTTTCTAAACTTAATATAAGTTTTTAACTCATTACTTGTTAAAAAGTAAATGAGTTTTTTTGTTTTTAGAAAGGAAGATTAAAAGAAATGGCTAAAGATAAAAATATCGTTAATGAAACAATTGATTATTTACCAATGATTTTTGGTGGATTGGGTGCTGGATTAGGAGCAATTGATGGTCTTTCATGAACAAATCCACTACCTGTTACCGACATTGCGATTGGTGCTGTAGCCGGAGGAATAGCGGGTTATCAAATTAAAAAATCCATAAAACATAAAGATAAAAATAAAACTAAAGTTGGAACATCATTAATTTGTGGTGCTGGTGCTGGTGTATTAAATGCAATATTAAATCCAGAAGCATCATTAATGAATACATTAGAAGCAACTGCTGGTGGTATTGTAATTGCTAAAGGTGGCAAATATATTGTTGATAATAAAGGTAGTAATTATGTAAAATCTAGACCAGAATATCAAATATTGAAACAAGGATATAAAATCAAGAAAAAAGTAAATAAAATTCAAGATTTTTCTTCAATAAAAAAAGAAGCAAATTCACTAAATTCACAAAAAAAATCTTCAACAAATCAATATAAATTAAAACTAATGTAAACTGATCAATAGTAAATTAAAACATTAAAACATTATTTAGGAATGAAAATATAATTGATATTCAATTTAACTCATTCCTTTTTAAGTGTTGAAATTCAAATATAAAAGAAATATAATAACACTTTGGAGTGATGAAAGATGAAAAGAAAATTAAGTTACAAAAAAATGCTAGCAACAGTTGGTGTATTAACTGTTGTATTACCAATGTCTTTAAGTATTGCATCATGTGCAATAAAAGAAAAACAAAAAAATAATGATAAAAAAATAGTAAATGCAATTAATCAAACTAATTATTCACTTGATAATATTATAATTAATAGTACTATAGATGAATTAAAAACAAACATTAGTTCAGAATTTATTAAAAATTCATTAGATGAAATTAATCAAAAAAATTTTAATAATGATTTATTTTCATCAAGTATATAGGGGCTTTGCCCCTCGTTGCTTCGCAACTCACCCCAGTGGCGTAAACGCCACAGCCAACCAGAACCTTGGTTGGTTGGCTTCGACCAATAATATAGGTTTACTCTATTTTAACATCTTTCTTATTTTTCTTAGAATATTTATTTCTATAATAACAAGTACGGCATACAGTATTTTGAGTTTCTTTCTTTTCAGTTTGTAATATATTATCCAACTTATCTAATCCTACTGCTCTAATATCATCAACAGTAAAATCTAATGCTTGTGATTGTTCATAGTCTTTAACAGTACTTAATTCACTCTTTAAAGAATGAATATAATTTAAAGCACGACTATTATATCTTTGTAAATAAGACCTAGGAAATCATAAACTAAAAGTCATAGTTTCACCACTATAACTAGGTGGTAATCCACCACGTTTAATTATTCGCTTTGTTTGTCTTTTAGATAATACAACTTTATTATAATCATCAACATTAGTATAAATATTTAGTTTAAACTTAACTAAAAATAACAAAATACGCATTCTTTTAACTTGCACAATATATTCCACTTTTTCACGTGCTTGTTTTGGTATTCTATCGGGGTGTTGTTCAATCATATACATAATTCCATTAAAATTATGACCTATTAATTTACAAAACATTCCTAAACTTTCTTGTGTTTCTTTAAATTCGGGCGACAAATCATTACTATTAATTTTCAAACCTAACTCATCTAAAACAACCATATCACACTCTTTAAAAGCATAATTACTATTTAATTGATTAAATTTAAAAACATCATCATAAGAACAGCGATAACTATATTCATTACGAACTTTAATAGGAATAGGACTTACTACCCTACCCTTATGTTTTTGTGCTAAACAACAAGCAAGAGCAGATTTACCAGTACGTGGTGGTGCTGAAATAATATAACTACCTACACGTTGTAATATCTTTATATTTTTTCTAGTTATTAAAAATGGATAAAGTATTATTAATAATATAACTCCTAAAAGTAAATAACCATATCAAGGCATTATTTAACCACCTTACTTTTATTTTTAAACTTATTTTTAATTCAAAAACAAAAATCTACAAAATATGAACTTAAAATAAAAGGAAAAATAAAATTTTTGAACCAAAACTAGCATTTTCAAAAAATAACTTTAATTTATCTACATCAAAATCAAAAAATAACGCAGTAAACGATGATATTAAAAAACAAAAAATAACTCCACTACAAATTTCAAATAAATCTTTCTTTTTCATAATAAACTCCTAACCAACTAAAAATCCAACTGCTTTTAAAAATACTCATAAAGTTAAAACTTGTTCTAAACCACTAGTAAAATCAACATTTAAAACAGAACTAATAGTATCATCAAAAATACGCCTCAATAATCCATCAAGTTTAGTAAAAAATTCTCTTAATGGTTCAACTGGTAAAACTTTACCAACAACACCATAAAGTACTCATCTAAAAGCATTACGCAAATGACCAAAAACATCATATCAACTAACACGCTCATACTCAGGGTTAAAAGGACTATTTGGCGGAACTGGTGTTACTTTCTCACTTGAAAAAATATTAATTTGACCAAATGAAACCTCTGGTGGAATAGTTAAATTTGTAGTTCCATGAATATCAAAAAATACAGTTAAATGTCTTAAATTTGGAACACGAACCGGCATAGTAACAAAATTATACAAATCTTGCATATAAACATCATTACCAATCTTTCCTTTAAAAACATATTTTGTATCACCAACATAATCTAAAAAACTAAAAGAAAAATCACCAGTAAATGTAGAAAAAGCCTCATAATTAAAATAAAACATAAAACCTTGAATATAAAAACTTAAAGGTTTATCAATTTCAAAATTTAATTCAAAACGTAAATTTAAAGGTTTAACTCAATGATTTACATTATGAATAAGAAGTCGATTTTTTTTACCATATTGAATAAAATTATGATTGAACATAATACGGGAAATATCATCTAACTGATATCTCCTAAAAGAATAAACACCAGTTCCAGTATTAAGTGTTGTCTTTTTAACACCTACAACATCACTTTGATATTCAAAATCCAAATCATTATCTACACCACCTATAATTTCACCACTAACTAATTTTAAATCCGGTTGGTCAATGTCAAAATAAGCAGAATTTCATGGAATAGTTGCTCAATCATTAAAATCATTATACTTAACGTGTTTAATCATTTCTTTTTTAATATCATAATTAACAACATTAGGGTCATTTGAAACAATTAAAGAAGTTGGTGCTTGAACAGAAGTATTTACAACAAAAAACAATTTAGCAAATTTAAATCACATAATTATTTACCAAACAAACATTTTAAAATTCACCATGAACCATAAAACAAAACAAATCCAATAAAAAACTGTGTTCCATAAACTACTAAATTTCATAAAATAGTAGTAAAATCATCAACTGGATTACCTATAAACATAGTTCAATAATCAACTATACATTGATGTATTTTATTGTAAATTTCTAAAACACTCATACTTAACACCTACCCAAACAATGACCTAAAAACAAATTTAATAACACGATAAATAAAATTAAAAATACACCTAATACCAATCAAAAAGTCAAATTAAACAAAATATAAACTTCATCAGTAATATTAGTTTGATTTAAAAATATACCAATATCATTACTAGAAAATATAAAAATAAAATGCAATATACTAATAACAAAATTAGACATAATTAATCACCAATACCAAAGTCACGAGTTGAACTACCAGTAAACTTATTACCGCCAGCACCACCTTTAAACTTACCTTGTTGTTTATTTCTTGTTTTTACTTTTTCAACGCGTCTTTGATAACTCTTAGCAATTTGTTGACCAGTACCAACACCCAAAGAAACAGAACTTTTACCAATGAACTTAACAGCATATCCTAAACCTAATGTTGGTAACATTAATTCGGGTAAAATAACCCTAAATGCAAATCTAAGCAAAATCAAAAATATCATTAACGTACCTAAATTAAAACCTAAATCACCAAGTGGAAAACTAAAAAACTTCATAAAAATTGAAGCAAATAATTGCATAACAGTTGTAATAAAAGGTATAAACATAATTTCACATCCTAATGTCTTGTAAATCTAAATAATCCTAAAATTAAATAAAATACAAAACTAACATTTATTAAAGCAAGAATAGGCAAAGGTAAAGTGTATAAACTATCATAAAAAAACGACTTAATAAAAAGTGTCACAGTATGTAATCCAGCAAAAGAACTTAAATACTGCATATAAATAGTTTGTACCAAAGTATTAACAACTGGTAAAAGTCTACCCAATAATGGTAAAACAAAAACCAAACTAAAAAATAACTTTACCATTTGCTTACTCCTTTCTAATTACTAATGAGTTCCATGGATAATATGACCAACAAACTGCTTAATAAATACAAGAACCATAAATACAATTGAAATTAACACTGGTCAATTTGTAAGTGTTCCACCATCACCAGTAGTAAATACTCAACCAAAAATATAAGTAAAAGCATTTAATAATTGTTGTCCTACACCACCTATCATGGTTAATAATGCTGATAGTCCAGCGGGCATATTAATCACCCCCTTTCTCTAATTCTTTTTGTTGTTTTTCCATTTCTAATTTACGTTTCTTCTTTTCAAAATCTTTACGACAAAAAATACAATCAGGCTCACTATCATTCTCCTTTACATGTTTTCTATGTTTATATTTTTCTATACCTTCACGTATTCAATTTCTACAAAATCAAAGAATTAAACAAAAACCACCAATATATAACACATATTTTATAATTTCTTTCATATCCATTATTTATCACTTCCTTTTTTTCTTTTTTTTTAAAAATCAATTAAACTAAATAACTCATAAAAAATTACTAAAACAAAAAGTAAAATATTAATGCCTAAATCTAAACCAATAAAAAAATCAAAATTACCATTTATAATATTATGTATTTCAGCAACAGTTCAAACCATAGAAAAAAACCAACAATAAAACAAAAAAACATGAAATTTAGGAGTGTCATACCACTTTTTTTTAATTTCTTTATTTTCCATTATTAAACACCACCTAATGTATAAGCATAAGAATAATCCCAATTTAAACTTGCTCTATCTAAATTAATCTCCGACATATTATCATCATTTAAATCAACATCAACCATACTGTCATTTGTACTTTGATAATCACTAACACTAGCATTAATTAATTTTGCTCTTTCATCTGTAAATATTTCTTGTAATTCACTGTTATTATGTGTACTTCCCAATGGCAATAATAAAGTATTAATAATCTCACTTGCACCGGCAATAATCGTAGGAATAGCAAAATAATTATTAAAATTATTATTAATACCCATAGCAACACCACTACTAATCAAACATCCACCAGTACCCATATTTGCTATCTTTCTTATATTTTGAAATCTATTAGGGATTAACTCAGTTAAACCACTAATAACATTTGCTATACCAAAACTATTTAAAGATATATAAGTATCTCAATCTACAAAAGGAACATCAATTATCGGTTTAACAGTTGTAAATGGTGGATACGTTGTTTTAGGTGGTTCAGTAGGACATGGTGGTCAAAAACAAGGTTCATCTCTTAATAAAGAAACTAACTTATCTACATACTGAACAAACTTAGCATAATTTATTAAACCAATTGTTCCTAAACCTAAAAATATCTTTTTATAACTATTAATAACTTTATTTCTAGTAGTTAGTCTTTGATTAATATTCCATATATCAATTCCTAACTTTTTACTAAATAACAAAGAATTAATAGAACCTAATACTGGGTCTTTTAAATATTGACCATAATAAGCACTAACTCCAACCATAGCACTTAATGGACTTAATCCAATTCTTAAAATTTTAGTTAAAGTATAATTACTAGTTTGTTCTAACTCATTAGGCATAAATAAAACTCCTTACTTTATTAATAAGGAGCTTATATATGAATTATAATCTAATCCATTAGGGGCTTAAAATGAAAAATATATAATCCATATATAAGCCCCTTATTTAATTTTTATTTTATACATTATTTTCATTCAGTAATATCTACAATAGTACCGGATAAATCCAAAACTAAATTATAATAATTACCAACTTTTAAATTTAATTTATGTAAATATTTTGAAAAATCATTAACAACTGTTGGATTATACCATTTGTCTCTTACTTTACCAGTAGGTATATTTGTTTGTTTATTAATTTCCAAAAAAGTTAAAACATCAAAATTTAAAAACTTACCTTGATTATTTTTATCGGGTATCATTTTATCTTTTTCAATATTAACTAATTGAGTTTTAAACATAAAAATTGCCAATCCTTTCTATAAATTTTAATAAAAAAAATAATAGATTGAATTGGCAAACAATTAAGTAATTAAATTAAAAATATTATAAATACAAAATTAATTTAATAAATAAAAAGTTTTTAATATTAATATTTAACTATTCCTCGCATGGAACTGTTACCAATTCAAATAAGTAAAATATTATTTAAAAACTAATCTAAAACAATATAAACTTATAAATTAATAATATCAAATATTATAAAAAAATCAATAAATATAAAAATGAAAAAGTAAGTAATATTTTATTCCATGCGAGTAAAATAAACATTACTTACTATAATAAAAGTATAACAAAAACAAAATAAAATACAAATATAGTATATATATTACTTGAAAAAATTTAAAATTAATGTAGAATACGATTTTTTAAAAATATTTTTTCAATTTTAGTTTTATCAAAAACTTTATAAAGAAAATCTAAAACTTCATTTTTATTAAATTTATTTTTTAATCAATACCTAAATCTTAAACTATCTAAACTTATATAATAGTTAAAATCTTTAAAATAATCACTAGTAACAACATAATCATAACTTCCGCCAATTAATTGAGTATTACCTTGTTCATTTGGTTTAGTTTTAAATAAATAAAATTCTTTTGCTTTTTCACATGCTTGTACTAATTTTTGTAAACTTAACATTTTAGTACCACGAACTACAAGCGGATTTTTACAATTTCTACTAAAAGAATATGCTTGAATACCAACATCTTTTTGATTTAAAGATTTAATATTTTCTTGTACTTTTGTTACATATTTACTCAAATATTTAACCACAAATTCATTTGTACCTTTATGTACAACTTTTAAATCAATACCTTTATTATTACCAACATGTGGTCATCATTTAGTTATCATACTATAAGGTATTTTACGATTAAATAATATATGAAAATGTACGGCTCCTCGTTTTTGATATTCATAAACATAAAAATATCTTAATTCACCTAAATGTTTAGAACGTTTAGGGTCATTTCATCAACGTTTTAAACGTTTAAAAAATAATTGTAAATCATGTTTTGCTTTTCTAATATCAGTTTCATTTTTATGATAAGTTAAAGTTAAAAAACTTAAAATTCTTGCATTATAAAAATTATGTAATGCTTTTTGAACTAATTTACATTTAGTACGAACGTTATTATTTCTTAACTTAGTAATATTACCAATATTCTTTATACCTAATTTATTTCTTTCATTTTTTAACATATCAATAGGTAAAACAACATTTTTAACATAACAAGCATAAAAAATTTTTTTAACATAAAAATTATATGAAATATTCATTTATAAACATTCCTCGCATGAAATTTTTATAAAAATAAAATTGAATGATTTATAAATAAATATAAATCTTTATATATCTTATCATAGAAAATAAAAAAAGTATCAAACTTTACACTTGCGGTGAAAAATGATACTTAACTAAATAAAATTATAAATGAAAAAAATGAAGACATTAATAATAATGATTTTAAAAAAATAGGACTTATTAATGCAAAAATTAATTATAATTATGGAAAAATTAAAAATCAATTTGTTGATTTAAAAATCAGTGTAAAATATTCAGATAAACAAATTGTTGATGCTATTAGTGAAACTACATATACAGTTAATATAACAATGAAAGATAGCTTAGAATCTATCAATAAAAAAATTAATAAATCTGAATTTATTAAAAATGAAATAAAAAATAATGATATTAAAAATGCTTTTAAATTCGAAGATTTTAAATTTAATAAAATTATTAATAATGGAGAAGATTTAAAACAAGAAGATTTAGATAAATGAGGTATAATTAATGCTAAAATCATTTTTAATTATGGAGAAATTAAAAATAAAGAAACTTTATTAATAATTAATATTAATGCTTCTTCTGAAAAAATTGTTGATGCTATTAATGAAACAAAATATACAAAAAAAGTTAATTTTCAAAGTTCAGTAATGGAATTAAATGATTCAATTAATGAATTTATTAAAAATTCATTAATTTCTGAAATTAAAAATTCTTTTAAAAATAATTTATTTTCATTAAACAAAATTACTAATAATAAAGAAATTGATTTAAAAGATGAAGACTTCACAGTTAGTGGTTCTATTGATGCAAAAATTAATTATAATTATGATTCATTTAAAAATTTAACTACTAATCTAACAATTATCATAGGTGAAGGTCAAATTTCTAATAAATATAAATTAAATGATGGAAAAATAAATAAATTTCTTCAAATCTCAGATAGTATAATATTTGCTGCAACAGAGAACGGAAATATTTGAGAGATTGATTTTACTAATAATACAAAAATCAATAAATATCAATTAAATGAAGAACGTATAAATAGTTTAATTAAAGCATCAAATGGTAAAGTATATGTTGGTACAATAACAAATACAATTTGAGAAATTGATTTAGAAACTGAAACTGCAGAAAAGAAATTCATTGGATTTGGTGATAAGTATGATTCTAAAACTTTAATTGAAGGTTCAAAAGATAAGTTATATGTTGGTACTGGTATTGGTAATGTTTATGAATTAGATATTAATACTGGTAATACTAAAAAATATCATTTTGACGATTGAGGTGATGTAAATGCCCTAGTTAAAATTACAGAAAATAAAATATACGCTGGCACTAGTGAAGGAAAATTATGAGAAATTGATTTAGAAACTAAAACCCATAAATTAAAATATGATTTTAAAAATAAAAGTAATATTATTTTTGATATTAAAGCACTATCTGATACTGAATTAATATTAGCAACAGAAGACAAAATTTATCAGTATGATTTAATCAAAAATGAAATAACAGAAAAAATTAATTTGAAAGATGGTAAAATTTTTTCTTTATCAATAGAAGATTTAAATAACAAAATATATGCTACCACTGATAATAATAATGTTTATGAACATGATTCAAGCTTTAGTCAAGTAAAAAACAAATATGAATTAAATGCTTCAGTATATTCATCATTAATAGTTGATAAAAAACTATTTGCTGGAACAATTACAAATGTATGAGAATTAGATATTGAATAATTTTTATACAGTAAATAAAAAACATATATTTAAAAAGGTGTGTAACATATATTACGCGCCTTTTTTTCGTTTTATTTTTTTAGATTTATATCACTTATTATAACTTAATATATGATTTTTTTTGTTTTTTTTCTTAATACTAATAAAATAATACTCGTTAAAAAAATACCAATAACAGCACCAGCGATTGAAATAATAAAACGTATTAAAATTTGTTGAGGAGTTAAAAAGTATCCTGACAAATAAAATAATGATAAAACAAAAGCAAATGGAATACTATATGTAAATTGATCTAATTGATGTAATTTTAACTTATATGTAATAAAGGTTATAATAAAAGTAAATATGATTAAACTTAAACTAGAAAGTACCATTATTCAAAAAGGTAATTTAAAAGTAAAAGTAAAATCAGTACTAGTAGTAAAAAAAAGAATAATTCCTGGAATTAATACTTGTATTATTAAATAGCCAACACTTATCAAAAACTTAGTTCTTGGAAATGTATTTTCACTATTATTTTCAAAATTAACTTCTTGGTTTTTATTTTCCATACTTATCCTCTTCTATAATATAATTCTTTACAATTTTAACATGCTTTTATCAATAATTAAATAAGATTTATATTTATTAAATAACACTTATTTTAATACAAAAATTTAAAATAAAAATAGTTTTCCACAATTTAATGAAATTAAAAATTACCTATCCTATAAATTAATTGATTTTTTTGATTTAGTTTTTGTTTTATTTTGTAAATCTGTATTAGAATTTATTGCGTGTTTTTGTGCTTCTTCTAAATCTTGTTTTTGTACTTTTTTCTTTTCATCAAATTTTTTTGCTGCTACTTTTCCTTTTATAATAGCTACATGACTACCTTTAACAACTCATAAGTAACACCACCAGCAACAGCAGCTCCTGCAACAATAATGCCGGCAGGTGGAGATACAAAAAAAGTTGTAACCAAAACACCACCAGCACCAATAATAGTACCTCTAACAGCACCTTCAGGAATCCCTTCATAAGCCCCCTTAACAAGTCCTTTAGTAGACGCACAAATAATTTTTAATGTTTTTGCTGTTGTTGAATGCTTTGTTTTAAATTTTTTTCAGTATTTGTATTTTTTCTTAGTCATTTCTGGATGATAATTACTATCAACTAATATAAAATTAGTTTCATCTTTTTGTCTTTCATCTAAATCTGCAATTGCCTTTTCTACTTCTAATCAAGTCATTATTAACTTCTCCTTTTTTAAAAAAAATAAAAAAAAACTCATTTACTTTTGAATAAGTAATGAGTTTAAAACTTATATTAATTTTTAAAAAAATAATATCATATTTTCTATATTTAGTATAGAAAATTTAATTATTTTTATCAATATTACATAAATTTTTATACTATCTATATGTTTAAAATTTAGTAAACTATATCTATAATGACTAGACTTACCCCAAACTGCTTACTTTTTAATTTTCTTTCTTCTTAATATTGCTATAACTACTGGAATAGCAATAATAACTAATAAAAAAGTACTACCAATAATTATAATATTTCAATTATTAATTAAAGTTGTCGTTTTTAGTTTTATTTCTGGTAAGGCAAAAGGGTTATTTTTATTTTTTTCATCATGTTTAACATTAGCATATAAATGAGTAATTAAATCGTGCTCATAAAACAATAATCAATAACGTAATTGACCTGGATTTAGTACATCAATTGCACAATCTATATTAGTGGTTTCTTGTAAATACTGATTAAAATCAATACCAGATTGACTATTAGCAAAATTAGTAAAACCAGAAAACTTAGTTGATAAAGGATTAATATTATAAATATTTAAATATTGTCTTGAAGAACTATCAACTTTATCATTTACTATTCTTTGTAATAAATAAATAGTATGATCTTCAGATTGATATGTTTTTAATGGTTGATTTGAAATAGGTGTTACCTTTTCTTCTTGTGGAACAAGATTATCATCAACACGCTGATATATTCATTTATCTTCACTAACATTAGCAGTAATAACAGCTTCTGATTTAATTTGACTAAAAGCAATCATTTGTAAATTACTATTTTTTTCATCATTAATAAAATATTGATGAATTAATGAAGAATTAACTTCTTTTTCATTAATAACTTGAATGTCTGGCATAGAACTATTAATAGTAAGTGTTTCTTGTCTTAAAACAGTACTACCATCACTATCGTTTCATTTAACATTATATATAGTGGGCTTATTTTTACTATAATCTTGGTTTAAAATAGCATAGTCAAAAGTTTTATTACTATTAGTTTTAACATTTTTTTTCATTTCTCTGTTTTCATTATTAATAGAAATTTCTAATCCTGATTTTTTAAAAGGAGGATGCACATAAAAAACAAATATTTCATTACTAAAACTATCCTTAGTATTTGCAAATGGTCCAATTGGAAATATTTTAGCACGCGTTTCAAAATTAGATTTTTGAAAATTAGTACTTGGTTGTAAATTATATGGAACTTCCATTAAAGTATTAATGTCACTTGCTTCATATATTGTTGCAAAAAGTCCTGCATCAATACTTTCTTTAATTGTTTGATGATATTGTAAAATTAAATTATTACTTTTTTCATTAAAAGTATGACCAAAAGCACCCGCAGTAAGAAAACCTTGTGCATTTTTAAAATAACTACTATTATCATTAATAATACTTTTTAATTGACTATAACCTTGATCATTAATAATATCATTGGTTTCAATATTACTATGTGTTCAATCATTATTAATAATTTGATCATAACTATCAAAATTAACATTTAATGGTGTACTTTTAACATTATTATATAAATATTGTGAATCATTATTTCAAGATTTAATACTATTAACTAAGTTACGATTTGATGACTTAACAGTAATATGAAAGCCGCTAACTTTACTATTACTAGTTTGATGATTTTTATTATTAAAACTAATACTTAATACTGAGGTTACTAATAAACTGCTAGCACTAAGTAATAAAATTAATTTTTGTTTAAATTGTTTCATAATATTTCCTTATAAATTTAATATTTAAAAGTTATTAAATTACTATTATTTATTTTTATCTAGCAATTATGTAATTAGTATATCAATTCTTTTAAAAATATGATATATATTATTTACACGAGAAATATATATTTAAGATCTAAAATACCTACAAGATCTATCACAAATATTAATATTATATTAAGTTTCTTTAATTGAAAATACTTATCCCTAATTCAATTAAATATAAAATTAGCAGTTACTACTTGAAACTGCTAATTTTATTTGTTAGTATATTAATATGATTAGCAATCAAGTAATTATAGTGCTAAAAAGAGGAGTGACATTATGCAATTAAATGAAATCCCTAACTATAGTAATGATCCTAAAATTCTTGATAAATTTGCTCGTAATCTAATTGTACAAGCTAAAACAGGAAAAATGGATCCTATTATTGGACGTGATGAAGATATTCGTAAAGTAGAAGAAATACTCTCACGAAAAACTAAAAACAACCCCGTCTTAATCGGTTTACCTGGTATTGGTAAGACTGCTATTATTGAAGGTTTAGCCCAACGTATTGTTCGTGGTGATGTTCCTAGTAACTTAAAAGATAAAATTATTTATGAACTAGATATGGGAGCACTAATTGCTGGCGCTAAATTCCAAGGTGAGTTTGAAGAACGATTAAAAGCGGTTATTAACCAAATTAAAAATTCTAATGGAAAAATTATTTTATTTATTGATGAACTACATTTAATTGTTGGTGCTGGTAGAACACAAGGTTCAATGGATGCTTCTAATTTACTAAAACCAATGTTAGCACGTGGTGAACTACGTTGTATTGGTGCCACAACACTTGACGAATATCGTCAATACATTGAAAAAGATGCAGCCCTTGAACGAAGATTTCGTAAGATGATTATTAAAGAACCAACAACAGAAGATACAACTGCTATCTTACGTGGTTTAAAAGAACGTTTTGAAGCTTATCATGGTGTAAAAATTCATGATAGTGCATTAAGAGAAGCTGTGTATCTATCTAATAAATATATTAATGATCGTTACTTACCTGATAAAGCAATTGACTTAATTGATGAAGCTTGTGCTAGTATTAAAACTGAAATTGCTTCGGTTCCTAGTGATTTAGATGATATAAGAAGAAAAGTCTTACAATTAAAAATTGAACAAGCAGCCTTAAGCAAAGAAAAAGATGAAAACTCGCAAACAAGACTAATTGAAGTCGATAAACAATTAAAAACTAAAAAAAATACTTTACAACAATTAGAAGATAAATGAATCAAAGAAAAGTCAGCATTAGACCATATTACTAGTTTAAAAAATAAATTAGAAAATGCTAAATCAGAATTAGAATTGTATCAATTATCAGGTAATTTTACAAAAGCTGGTGAACTACAATATAGTATTATTCCCAACTTAGAAAAAGAACTTAAAGATAGTGAAAATATAAAAAAAGATAATCCTTTACTACGCGAAGATGTTACTGAAGATGTTACTAGTGAAGATATTGCAAAAGTTGTTGCAAAATGAACTGGCATTCCTGTTACTCGTTTATTAGCAACTGAAAAAGAAAAATTATTAAAATTACCCTTAACTTTAAATATGAGAATTAAAGGTCAAAGTAATGCCCTACAGTTGGTAAGCGATGCTTTAATTAGAGCTCGTGCTGGCATTAAAGATCCCAATCGCCCAATTGGTTCATTTATTTTCTTGGGTCCAACCGGTGTTGGAAAAACTGAAGTTGCTAGAACCTTAGCTGATATTTTATTTGATAGCGAAAAAAATATGGTTCGTATTGATATGTCAGAATTTATGGAAAAACACGCAGTTAGCAAATTACTAGGTTCACCTCCTGGCTATGTTGGTTATGAAAACGGTGGACAATTAACCGAAAAAGTAAGAAGAAATCCTTATAGTATCATTCTTTTTGATGAAATCGAAAAAGCCCATCCTGAAGTATTAAATATTTTATTACAAATTCTTGATGAAGGTAGAATTACAGACAGTCATGGTCTCTTAATTGACTTTAAAAACACAATAATTATTATGACTTCAAATCTTGGTTCACAAGAACTATTAAGTGGTAAAGATAACAGCAAAGAGCAAGCATTAAATATCTTAAAAAAATCATTTCGACCAGAATTTATTAATCGAATTGATGAAATTGTTATCTTCAATCCATTAAGTAAAAAAGTAATAACAGAAATTATTATTAAAGAATTAGATACTTTATTATTGCGATTAAGACAAGAAAAAAATTTACAATTATCTTATGAATCAGAAGTAGTTAATAAAATACTAAAAGATGCTTATGATGAAGAATATGGCGCACGACCGATTAAACGCTATATTCAACACTATATTGAAACTATTATCGCACAAGCTATTATTAAAGAAGAACTAATACCCCACAAACGAATGGTAATTACTATCAATAAAGACAATATGTTTATTCTCAGTAAAAAAATAAAATTCAATTAAGTCTTGATATTATTACACTCTCAGTTATAATTATATAAGTATTGGCATTCAATGTTAATGAATGCTAAAAAAGGTGGTGAACAATGTTAAGTAACAGACAATCACAAATTTTAAAAATCATTGTTGAAAAATATATTAAAACAGGATTACCAATTGGTAGCAAAACTATTTTAGAAAATAATAACAATATTAATTTTTCTAGTGCTACTATTCGTAATGAATGTGTTGAATTAGAAACATTAGGATTATTAGAAAAAGCACATAGCTCTAGTGGTCGTATTCCTTCAACAAAAGGTTATCGCTATTATGTTGATAATTTAATGAATATGGGTGAACATCAAGAACTAGAAATCTTGAAGAAAAAAATAGCAGAAGTATTTAATAACCGTAACTTAGTAATTACCGAAGTATTAAATAAAACTAGTAGTATTTTAAGTGAAATGACTAATTTGATTAGTATTGTTACTGGTCCTAATATTAATGAAGATACTTTAAAAAAAATTGAATTAATACCGATTAGTAATGATAATGCTTTAACAATTTGTATTACTAGTAATGGTCATGTTCAAAACAAAATGTTTAATATTCAAGAAACATCATTAACCGATTTATCAATTGCCATTGATATTTTTAACACCAGATTAATTGGTACTAAAATTAGTGAAATTAGTGAGAAAGTAAATTTATTAAAACCAATCCTTGAACAACAAGTACAAAAATCAGAATATATTATTCAAGGATTTGTTAACACTTTAATTAATTTCTCACGACCACTATCAACAACACACGGTGTTCAATATATGTTAGAAAATCCTGAATTTAATGATATTAATAAGGTTAAAACAATTATTAAATTCATTGAATCACAATCACCATGAATGTATTTTGATGAATTAAATAATAATCAACTACAAATTAAAATTGGTGAAGAACTGGGTAATGAAAATAACGATATGGCAATGATTACTACTACTTTTAAAGTTCATGATGGTGAACAAGGACAAATTGCAATTGTTGGACCTAAGCGTTTAGAATATGAAAAACTAACTGAAATTCTAAATTGGATTAATCAAACATTGATTAAAAACTTTAAATAGAAATGAGATGATAAAATGACAAAAGCTAAAAAAGATAACATTGATAAAGTATCAGCAACAGAAACTAAAGATACAACTATTTCAACTCCTGTTACTGAAACACCAGTAAGTGTCGAAGAAGAAAAAATATCATTAAATAAAGAAATCGAATTAGAAACAAAAATTAAAGAATTAACAACAGAACTTAATAAAATTAATTCACAACAAAAGCAATTAATGCTAGCTACTAGATTAAATACCATTAAAGAATTAGAAATTCAAAATAAAGAACACATTAAATATGCTAACCAAAAAATTATTAAAGATTTAGTTCATACTTTATTAAATTTCCAACGAGCACTAAACTTTAAAACTGATAATGCAGCTGTTCAAAATTTCCTAGTTGGTTTTAAATTTATCTATGAAGAATTAATTAAAGCACTTGGTAAAGAAGGTTTAAAAGAAATTACTGCTAAAGTTGGAGATCAATTTAATTCTCACCAACATGAGGCAGTAGAAATTATTAATGATAATACAAACAATGCTTATCAAAATGTAAAAAATAATACTATTGTTGAAGTTATAGCTAATGGTTATGAATTGCATAATCGTGTCATTAGCACTACTAAAGTTAAAGTTTTTCAAACTAAAGAAGAAAAAACAGAAACAAAGAAAAATTAAGGAGTGAAAATATTATGTCTACAAATAAAACAACAAATAAAGAAATCATTTTAGGAATCGATCTAGGAACAACTAATTCATGTGTTGCCGTAATGGAAGGTGATAAGCCAAAAGTTATTGAAAATGCCGAAGGTGGAAGAACAACACCATCAGTTGTTGCTTACAAAGATGGTCAAATTATGGTTGGTGAAGTTGCTAAACGTCAAGCTATTACTGATCCAGATAATACTGTTAGTTCAATTAAAAGAATTATGGGAACTAAAGAAACAGTTAAAGCCGCTACTAAAACACGTAAACCAGAAGAAGTATCTGCAGAAATTTTACGCACTATTAAAACTTTTGCTGAATCAAAATTAGGTAAAAAAATATCAAAAGCAGTTATTACTGTTCCTGCTTACTTTAACAATGAACAACGTGAAGCTACTAAAAATGCAGGAATTATTGCAGGATTAAAAGTAGAAAGAATTATTAACGAACCAACTGCTGCTGCCATCGCTTATGGTTTAGACAAACAAGATAAAGATCACAAAATTTTAGTATTTGACTTAGGTGGTGGAACATTTGACGTTTCAGTTCTAGAATTAGCAGGTGGAACATTTGAAGTATTATCAACTAGTGGTGATAACAAACTTGGTGGTGACGACTTTGATGCCTTAATTGTTCAACATTTAGTTAGTGAATTCAAAAAAAGTAATGGTGTTGACTTATCAAAAGATAAAATGGCAATGCAACGTTTAAAAGATGCTGCTGAAAAAGCAAAAAAAGACTTATCAGGAGTAGTACAAGCTGATATTTCATTACCATTTATTTCAATGAATGCCTCAGGTCCATTACATTTAAATGAAAAATTAACACGTGCCAAATTTAATGAACTAACAAAATCACTAGTTGAAAGAACTATTGCTCCTGTTCGTGATGCCTTAAAAGAAGCTAAATTAAGCAAAAATGAAATTGATGAAGTTATTTTAGTTGGTGGTTCAACAAGAATCCCAGCTGTGCAAGAAGTTATTAAAAACGAAATTGGTAAAGAACCACATCGTGGTGTTAACCCTGATGAAGTAGTAGCTTTAGGTGCTGCTATTCAAGGAGGAGTATTATCGGGTGATGTTACTGACGTTTTACTATTAGATGTAACTCCTTTATCATTAGGTATTGAAACTTTAGGAGGAGTAATGACGCCATTAATCTCTCGTAATACTACTGTTCCTACTAAAAAGTCACAAGTTTTTTCAACTGCTGAAGATAATCAACCCGCTGTTGATATTAGTGTTTTACAAGGAGAACGTCCACTAGCCAAAGATAATCATTCACTGGGTCGTTTCCAATTAAGTGGTATCGAACCAGCACCAAGAGGTGTTCCACAAATTGAAGTTACTTTTGATATCGATGTTAATGGTATTGTATCTGTTAGTGCTAAAGATCTAAAAACTAATAAAGAACAAAAAATTACTATTAGCAATAGTGGTACTTTAAGTAAAGACGAAATTGAAAAAATGGTACAAGATGCTGAAAAGAATCGTGAAAACGATGAAAAACATAAAGAAGAAATTGAATTATCTAATCAAGCACAAGCCTATATTTATGATATTGATAAAATGACTGCTGAAGTTACTAAATCAGCAAAAGAAGGCGAAGCAGAAAATCCACAAATTGCTGAAATGAAAAAACTACGTGATGACTTACAAAAATCACTAGATGAAAAAAAATATGATGATTTAAAAGAAAAACTAGAACAATTAAAACAAGCATTTGCTGCTGCACAACAATTTATGAACCAACAAAAACAAGAACCAACAGATCATATTAAAAAAGATGATAATAAAAGTGATGATGTTATTGATGTTGACGCAACAACTAAATAAAATAATTAGAGGTGGACAAAATGGCAAGTAAAAAACGTGATTATTATGAAATTCTAGGAGTTTCACGTAATGCTACTCCAGATGAAATTAAGAAAGCGTTTCGTACGCTTGCAAAAAAATATCATCCCGATTCACCAAGTGGTGGTGATGAAGCTCGATTTAAAGAAATAAGTGAAGCTTATCAAGTTTTATCTGATACTAATGAAAGAGCAAAATATGATCAATTTGGTCATGATATGCCCGGAGTTGGTAGTTCTTCTGGTTTCGGTGGCTTTGGTGGTTTCGGTGACTTTAGTTCGGCATTTGGTGACTTATTTGGTGACTTATTTGGTGGTAATAGAAGACAACAACAACGCTATAATGGTAAAACACCAGGTGATAATATCCTAACAAAAGTTGAAATTAGTTATCGTGATGTATTCTTTGGCAAAAAAATGACCATTAGTATTAACATTGATGTTGCTTGTAAGGATTGTAAAGAAACTGGTGCTAGAACTCCTAATGATATTAGTACATGTGATAAATGTAAAGGTAAAGGAGTTCTTGAATATGTTCAACAATCACCATTAGGTATGTTTAGACATCAAGGTGTTTGCAACCAATGTCAAGGACTTGGTAAAATTATTCGTCAAAAATGTTTAAAATGCAAAGGACATCGCTATTATATTGAAAATCAAAAATTAGAATTTGATATTCCTCGCAGTATTTTTGATGGTCAACAAATTAGAATTAAAGGTAAAGGTAAAATTGGTCATAATGGTGGTACTCAAGGCGATTTATTTGTTGGTATTAATATTAAGCGACACGCTTTCTTAGATCGTCAAGGTAGTGATATGTATATTAAATTACCAGTATCTTACTTAGATATTATTTTGGGAAATATTATTATGATTCCTACCTTTGAAGGAATAATTAAACATAAATTACCATTAGGACTACAATACGGTGACAAAATTACTTTAAAAAATCAGGGATTCTATTACCCTAATAGTAGTAAACGTGGTGACTTACATGTTATTCTTGATATACAAATGCCTAATAAAGTTACTAAAACAGAGCAAGAAAAATTATGAAATATTAATAACGAAACTAAATTTGATCCAAATGAAGATTTTGTTAATAGTGCAATAAAAAGAATTTAATAAATTAATATATAAAAAATAAGAACATATGTTCTTATTTTTTATATATTAATTTTTTCACTTTATTAATTGGAACTTTTTTACCGATATAACACATTACACAACTAGTTTCATTTAAATATTTGTAATAATCTTCATTAGAGTGAAACCTTTGTCATTGTTTTACTTCTCATATTGGTATGTCGGTAATATTAATTACTACAACATTAAAATACAACGGACTTAATAATCATAATAAATGAAATAAATAATTTATATCACTATTAATATTTTTAAATAATAAATCACAAATAAACAATGCTGTCATCATATATCAAAACCCAATTTCTGCTAAATAATTAGGGTGACGACAATCTTTTCATAAACCATAATTAATAAAAAATAAATCATGTTTTTTCTTTAAGGAAAATCTAAACTTTTGTCAATCTGCAATTGTCTCAATAACTAAAAATAAAATAGCAAGCATAATAAAAATAAGTAAGTAATTATTAAATGTACTATTAAAATAAACAATATCAAGACTTAATGCAAAAACCGTAGGAATACTAATCATAAAAACTGAAATTCCTTGTAAAATTGAAAAAATACTAAATTTTCAAAAATTAATAATAATTTTATCAAAACGATATTCAACCTTATGTTTAATAATTTTTAATAATAAAAAACTACCTAATCTTAGAGCTCAAATATTATAAAGAACAAACAACGAAATTTGGACAGGACTAAAATTTTGCTTTCACGCAACGATGATCACACTTAAACAAATAAAACTTAAACAATAAATAATATCAGTTAAAATAGCAGTTTTAAAAATAAAAGCTATCATAAAGAAAATAATAATATAGAAATATTTAAATGATATTAAAAATATTCAAAGTATAATATAAAAATACATAATAAATACCCCTCTAAATTATATTAAATATATTTCAATTATAACAACTAATGAAATAAGTTTAATAACTTAGATTTAAATTTTAATTTTGTACAAAAATATATTTAAAATATATATTTGCTGAGTTATACTTGTAAGTGCAAGTAAATAAAATTGCAAAAAATTCTCATATAAAAATTTCATAATGCTAAATTTAGTTTAGAAAAAAGTAAGGAGTTTTTATATGAGTTATAAACATCTTGGCATAGATGAAAGAATTTATATTGAGAATCAATTGAAATTTAAATTTAAAATTAGTGAAATAGCTAAAAATCTTAATCGAAGTATTAGTACTATTATTCGAGAAATTAATAGAAATAAAGATAATAATCATTATTTTTCATTAATTGCACAAAATAAAGCTGAAAATCGAAAACAATCACATATTAGTTTTCATAAGTTTAAAAATAAGAATTTAGTAAAATATGTACAACAAAAATTACTATTAGGTTGATCACCTGAACAAATTTATGGCAGAATTAAAAATTTTCATAAAGAATGAGTTATTAGTTTTAAAACAATTTATACTTGAATTTATTTTGGAATGCTTGATAAAGTTACTAGTAAAAATTTAAGAAGAAAAGGTAAAAAACGAAAATCTAAAGAAAATCGTGGCAAGTTTAATGGTAAATCAATTAAAGAACGAGATATAAATGTTAATGATCGTATAACACTTGGTCATTGAGAAGGAGATACTATAGTATCATCACGAGGTAAAAGCAAATCATGTTTAATAACTTTAGTTGAAAGAGTATCACGATTTACTTTAGCAATATTAGTTAAAAACAGAACTACTAAAGTTATTAATAAAAATGTCAGTTATTATTTATCAATTCTTCCTAAAAACATTGTTAAAACTATTACTTTTGATCGTGGCAAAGAATTTTCAAATTGACAACAACTTGAAAAAAATTTAGATGTAAAAATTTATTTTGCCAATCCATATTCACCTTGACAAAGAGGTACTAATGAAAATACTAATGGTTTAATTAGAGAAAAATTTCCTAAAAAATTTATTTTTTCAAAAACTAATAAAAATGAAGTTCATAAATTTATATTGTCTTTAAATCAAAAACCGAGAAAAATACTAAATTATCTTTCACCAATCGAATATTTGGATAGAAAAATAATTTAGTTGCACTTACCTTTACAATTTAGCATTTTAAATATATAATTCAATTATAAACTTACATAATATAAGTTTATAATTAACTTTAGTTAAGTATCATTTTTCACCGCAAGTTTAGAATTTTAAAAAAACATCTTAGTTGATGTTTTCTTTTTTATTTTTTTGATTTTCTCGTTTATCTCCATACATTAAAGTTTTTAAGAAAAAATGAATAGGAATTCAAATAATTGTGATACATAAAAGTATAGAAATAGAACTAATAATGCGTTTAAAAATTTTCATAAATACCTCTTTTTTTAATTTTTAATGATAATTAAAATTTTATCATTTTTTTATGATATGCTTATTAAAGATTTATATTTTTTTATAAATCATTTAATTTTATTAAAAATTCTTGTCCGAGATGATTATAAATGAATATTTCATATAATTTTTATGTTAAAAAAATTTTTTATGCTTGTTATGTTAAAAATGTTGTTTTACCTATTGATATTTTAAAAAATGAAAGAAATAAATTAGGTATAAAGAATATTGGTAATATTACTAAATTAAGAAATAATAATGTTCGTACTAAATGTAAATTAGTTCAAAAAGCATTACATAATTTTTATAATGCAAGAATTTTAAGTTTTTTAACTTTAACTTATCATAAAAATGAAACTGATATTAGAAAAGCAAAACATGATTTACAATTATTCTTTAAACGTTTAAAACGTTGATGAAATGACCCTAAACGTTCTAAATATTTAGGTGAATTAAGATATTTTTATGTTTATGAATATCAAAAACGAGGAGCCGTACATTTTCATATATTATTTAATCGTAAAATACCTTATAGTATGATAACTAAATGATGACCACATGTTGGTAATAATAAAGGTATTGATTTAAAAGTTGTACATAAAGGTACAAATGAATTTGTGGTTAAATATTTGAGTAAATATGTAACAAAAGTACAAGAAAATATTAAATCTTTAAATCAAAAAGATGTTGGTATTCAAGCATATTCTTTTAGTAGAAATTGTAAAAATCCGCTTGTAGTTCGTGGTACTAAAATGTTAAGTTTACAAGAATTAGTACAAGCATGTGAAAAAGCAAAAGAATTTTATTTATTTAAAACTAAATCAAATGAACAAGGTGTTACTTATTTAATTGGCGGAAGTTATGATTATATTGCTAGTTGTGATTACTTTAAAGATTTTAACTATTATATTAGTTTAGAAAGTTTACGATTTAGATATTGATTAAAAAATAAATTTAATAGAAATGATATTTTAGATTTTATTTATAAAGTTTTTGATAAAAGTAAAATTGAAAAAATATTTTTAAATAAGCGAGTTTTACATTAATTTTAAATTTTTTCAAGTAAAATAATACTATATTTGTATTTTTTTGTGATTTTGTTATACTTTAATTATGGTAAGTATTATTGTTTTTCGGACAAGAAATGATAATGCTTACTTTTTTGTTGTATATTTATTGATATTTTGTTTAATTATGATATTATTTACACATAAGTAAATATGTTTTAAATTAGTTTTTAAAATTTTATTTAACTTATTTGAATTGGTAACAATTCCTTGTCCGGGATAGTTAAATATTAATATTAAGAACTTTTTATTTATTAAATTAATTTTATAATTATGTATTTTTAATTTAATTATTTATAATTGTTTGCCAATTCAATTTATATTTTATATAGAAAGAGTTGGTAATTTTTATGTTCAAAGTTCAATTAGTTAATATTGATAAAAATAGAATGATACCTGATAAAAATAATCAAGGTCAAAATTTGAAATTTGATGTTTTAACCTTTTTAGAAATTAATAAACAAACTAATATACCTACCGGTAAAGTACGGGATAAATGATATAATCCGTTAGTAGTTAATGATTTTACACAATATTTACATAAACTTAGTTTTAAAGTTGGTAATTATTATGATTTAAAATTGGATTTATCCGGTACTATTGTAGATATTACTGAATGAAAATAATATATCAACAAATAATTAAATAAGGGGCTTATATATGGATTATATATTTTTCATTTTAAGCCCCAATGAATTAGATTATAGTTCATATATAAGCTCCTTATTAGTATATAAAGTAAGGAGTTTTATTTATGCCTAATGTATTAGAGCAAACTAGTAATTATACTTTAACTAAAATTTTAAGAACTGGATTAAGTCCATTAAGTGCTATGGTTGGAGTTAGTGCTTATTATGGTCAATATTTAAAAGACCCAGTATTAGGTTCTATTAATTCTTTGTTATTTAGTAAGAAGTTAGGAATTGATATATGAAATATTAATCAAAGACCCACTACTAGAAATAAAGTGATTAATAATTATAAAAAGATATTTTTAGGTTTAGGAACAATTGGTTTAGTTAATTATGCTAAGTTTGTGCAGTGTGTAGATAAGTCAGTTTCTTTATTAAGAGATGAACCATGTTTTTGACCACCTTGTCTACTGAACCACCAAGACCAACTTATTCACCCTTTACAACTGTTAAACCAATAATTGATATGCCTTTTGTAGATTGAGATACTTATATATCTTTAAATAGTTTTGGTATAGCAAATGTTATTAGTGGTTTAACTGAATTAATACCTAATAGGTTTCAAAATATAAGAAAGATAGCAAATATGGGTACTGGTGGTTGTTTGATTAGTAGTGGTGTTGCTATGGGTATTAATAATGATTTTAGTAATTATTTTGCTATTCCTACTATTATTGCCGGTGCAAGTGAGATTATTAATACTTTATTGTTACCTTTGGGAAGTACACATAATAATACAGAATTACAAGAAGTGTTTACTGATGAAAGAGCAAGATTAATTAATGCTAGTATTAATGATTATCAAAGTACAAATAACAGTATGATTGATGTTGATTTAAATGATGATAGTATATCGGAGATTAATTTAGATAGAGCAAGTTTAAATTGGGATTATTCTTATGCTTATACGTTAGGTGGTGTTTAAAATGAAAAAAGATAAATGAAAAAATATGCCAAGACAAAAGTTGCATAAGAAAAAGGCAAAAAGAAATTTTGAACAAAGATTAAGTGAAAATATGAGTTTTAATAATTTTTTAGGAGGTAAAAAATAATGGTTAAATGACTAGTTGCGATAATTGCTGTTCTGGGAACTTCTTGATTTTTTAAAGATTCTATTAAAAAGTTAGTTTGAAAATTTAAACATAAAAAACATGAGGTAATTGAACCTGATTGTTGATATTGTAAAGAACAAAAACGTAAAGAAAGAGCAAGAAAAGAGTTAGAGGAGGGAGGTGATTAGTATGCCAAAAGGTTTAAGTGCTTTAATAGAAATGATTGGAGGTATTGGTCAAAAATTATTAGAATCTTTTAGTTATGTTTTTAATTGAGTATTTGCTGGTGATTCAATAATGACAAATTGACCAGTCTTAATTCCAATATTTATGATGGTTTTAGTATTTATTAAAGAATTCATAGGACATATTATTCGTGGATTTAGATAGAAATTATTAGGTTTTTTAGGAGGTAATAGTTATGATTAAATTATTTTTTGCAATAATTTTTGTTTTTCCTTTATTAGGTAAACTTTTACCTTCTTTAAATAATATTGTGCAAAATATTTTACAAAGTTATATTACTGATTTTTCTGGTTTACATAATTTATCTTTGGTTATTAAAAGTTTTATTTTTGGTGATAGTTCACAACAAATAGTTTCTATGCCAGCACCATTGTTAGCAATTATTTTAGTACTTTTTACTTTTTCATTAATTTTAAAATTATTAAAAATAATATAGGAGTAGTTTATTATGGGTGTTGCTTTTATTTCAAAAATTTTAGAACTATTTGGACAAATTTTTATGAAATTTTGAAATTTACCAATGGCAGATTTAGGTTTTAATTTGGGAACTTTTGTTGTTTTTATTCTTTTAATAAAGTTTGCAATGTCAGTTTTTTTAAATATTGATATTCAGCCAGTTTCTACATCGGGGACTGTAAAACAAAGTTATAAAAATATTAAAGGTGGTTCAAAATTTGTTGGAAAGCAAATTGCTAAGCAACATGAAAGAAAACGTTTAAGAAATAAGGCTAAGGGTGTTGAAAATAAAAAAGGAAAGTTTGTAGGTACTTAATTATGAGTGATTTTGTGAATAGTATATTGCATTTAATTTTTATATTTTCTAGTAATGATATTAGTATATTTTTAAATCAAACTAATATTACTGATGAAGTTTATATTTTGTTTAATTTGACTTTTTGGTTGGTATTAGGTGTATTTTTTAATTTTATTTATCGTAGTATTAAATTTATTTTTAGGTCATTGTTTGGGTAGGTGTTAAGTATGAGTGTTTGAGATATTTACAATAAAATACATCAATGTATAGTTGATTATTGAACTATGTTTATAGGAAGTCCAGTTGACCAATTTACTACTATTTTATGAAATTTAGTAGTTTATGGAACGCAGTTTTTTATTGGATTTATTATATTTTATGGTTTATGATGAGTTTTAAGATGTTTGTTTGGTAAATAATTATGTGATTTAAATTTGCTAAATTGTTTTTTGTTGTAAATACTTCTGTTCAAGCACCAACTAGTTTAATTGTTTCAAATGACCCTAATGTCGTTAATTATGATATTACAAAAGAAATGGTTAAACATGTTAAGTATCATAATTTTGATGATTGAGCAACAATACCATGAAATTCTGCTTATTTTGATGTTGACCAACCGGATTTAAAATTAGTAAGTGGTGAATTTATAGGTAATAATGAGGGTTTATATACGTGTTATTATTATAGTGATACAGTTGGTGTTCCGTCACAAATGATAGATATGGGAACTGGCGTTTATACTTTTAATAGAAAACAATTAGATAAATTTTCACCTATTATGTTTAATCATAATTATGTTGCAAAGAATAATACTAATAATTTAAATTTTGTTAATACTGGTAAAAGTATTATAAATTTTCAAACACAGTTAAATTTTGAAATTGATAAACCTTTAAGTTTTTATATTCAAGGTTTTATGTTTTATTTTGAATATGAATATTTTAAAACTTTTACTGCTAATTTTACTTTTAGTTTTTTAGATTATGTTGGTGATACAAAATATGTTTTTAAAGGTAAAGTGGATAATGATATTTATCAACAAGATTTATATAATTTTGTTACCATGCCTATTCGTGTTCCAAATTTAAGACATTTAACAGTATTTTTTGATGTTCATGGTGAATCAACTAGACCAACTTTTTCACCACAGTTGAATTTTGGTCAAATCAATATTTTTTCAAGTGAAAATATAACGCCAGTACCACCAAATAGTACTTTTAATCCTGAGTATGAAAGACCAAGTTGATATGATGTTTTTGGACATTTACGTAATGCTTTTAGATGAGTACTTTATGGAGTTGTTGGTAAAGTTTTACCAGTTGAGCCATTAAGACAATTTCTTTTTACAACAGATAGTTTATTACGACACATTTTTTCAGATACGATTAGTACTGCTTTAAATGTTGATATTGTTAGTGGAATAGAAAATATTATACCTTTATGATTATTTGTTAGAGCAATTAGTTTAATTATAGGTTAGGAGTTTATTATGCCTTGATATGGTTATGTGTTATTAGTTATAGGTTTGATTATAATTATTTATCCAATTCTTATAACTATTCGTAATGTTAAAATTTTAAAACGAGTTGGTAGTTATATTATTTCAGCACCTCCAAGAACTGGCAAATCTGCCCTTGCTTGTTGTTTAGCACAAACTCATAAGAAACGAGTAGTTAGTCCTTTCCCTATTAAGTTAAAGACTGGTTATTCTTATTTGGTTAATTATAACGATGTTTTTACTTTTAATCAGTTAGCAAGTAATTATGCTTTTGAGGAACAAGATTTAATAATTTTAGATGAATTAGCATTAAAAATAAATTCTAATGATTTAGGAGTACAGTTTAAAAATCAACAAGAAAGTTTAGGACAATTTTGTAAGTTAATAGGTCACATGTTTAATGGTACAATGTATTTGATTGAACAACACCCTAATAGAATACCAGTACAAGCAAGAGAAAAAGTAGAGTATGTTGTGCAAGTTAAAAGAATGCGTTTTTTGGGCTTTGTTGTTATATTTAATCTTAATTTATATACTAATATTGATGATTATAATAAAGTAGTGTTTTCACGTCGTAGAACAAAGAAAATGATTAAAAGAGGTATTATGCCTCCAAGTTATAGTGGTGAAGCAATGGCTATGACTTTATTTTTTCCTAGACATTGGTTAAAAAGGTATAATTCACGTGCTTTACATTATGTGCATGAACTTAAAAGTGAATTGTCACCTAAGAAATACCTTAAAGAAGCAAGTAGTATTGATATGACTTATAGTGATATTAAGTCTGCTGGTTTAGATAAATTGGATAATATTTTAAAGAAAAAGGGAGATAAAAATTAAAAAAAATGGCCGGAACCAACAAAGAACCTTTTGTTGGGTTGGCCGCGGGGTTTAGCCCCGCTGGGGTGAGTTGCGAAGCAACAAGGGGCAAAGCCCCTATTACTTGGTTTTAAAGTAATTGAATTTTTAATTTTAAAAAAATAAAGGGGAATTAAAATTATGCCATCAATAACTGAAATAGTTAATATATATTACACACAAGATTTATTAAAAGAAAGAGAAAAAAATAAAAATATTAAAAAAGAAAAAGTAAATGACAAATTAGATGTTAATAAAATAAATGCTAATGATACACAAAATAAACAAAATTCAACAAACAAAGATAATAGTTATTGTAGTATTTCATAATTTGTTATTAATACAAATATACAAAAATAGTTAATTGCATTTATTTTTAAAAACACTAAAATGTAGTTAACTTCTTAAATTTAAGAAGTTATTGGAAAAAATAAAAAGGGGGTTTTCATAATGAAAACATTATTAACAGCAGTAAGTCTTTTAACATTTGCAACAACCACAGGAAATTTAGCAAGTTTCTTAAACTCAACTATACAAAAAAATAATATTACAACTAACTATATTCAAAATAAAACTCAACAAGACACAATTTATATTGACAAAGATGGCAAACAAATAACAACTAGTGAAAAAGACTTATCAAAGATAAATAGTAAAGAAATTATTCAAATTGGATTTTATAAAAATATATTAGGAGAAATTCAAGTTGTTAGAATGCCAAGAACAATTGAAAAAGTACCTGACAAATTACCACCAGAAATCACATCTTTAAAAAATATGTTTACAGGTGCAACCTCATTCAATCAAGACCTTTCAACATGAGATACTTCCAATATAACAAATATGAATTTTACATTTAATGGAGCCACTTCATTAAATAGTAATATTACTAATTGAAATGTTTCTAATGTAAAAAGTACTTTTGTTATGTTTGCAAATGCAACTTCATTCAATCAAGACCTTTCAACATGAAATGTATCTAATATAAACCGTTTTAGTCTTATGTTTTATGGTGCAACCTCATTCAATCAAAACATTTCAAATTGAATTACTTCTAATGCAGTATATATGAATTTTATGTTTTATGGTGCTAAAAAATTTAACCAAGACCTTTCAAAATGAAATGTAAATAAAGTAAGAGAACATAGTAACTTTGCAAATTATTCAGGAATTACTAATCCTAATAAATTACCAAAATTTAAAAATAATATTATAACAATATATTAATGCTAAATTGTAAAGGTAAGTGCAACTAAATTATTTTTCTATCCAAATATTCGATTGGTGAAAGATAATTTAGTATTTTTCTCGGTTTTTGATTTAAAGACAATATAAATTTATGAACTTCATTTTTATTAGTTTTTGAAAAAATAAATTTTTTAGGAAATTTTTCTCTAATTAAACCATTAGTATTTTCATTAGTACCTCTTTGTCAAGGTGAATATGGATTGGCAAAATAAATTTTTACATCTAAATTTTTTTCAAGTTGTTGTCAATTTGAAAATTCTTTGCCACGATCAAAAGTAATAGTTTTAACAATGTTTTTAGGAAGAATTGATAAATAATAACTGACATTTTTATTAATAACTTTAGTAGTTCTGTTTTTAACTAATATTGCTAAAGTAAATCGTGATACTCTTTCAACTAAAGTTATTAAACATGATTTGCTTTTACCTCGTGATGATACTATAGTATCTCCTTCTCAATGACCAAGTGTTATACGATCATTAACATTTATATCTCGTTCTTTAATTGATTTACCATTAAACTTGCCACGATTTTCTTTAGATTTTCGTTTTTTACCTTTTCTTCTTAAATTTTTACTAGTAACTTTATCAAGCATTCCAAAATAAATTCAAGTATAAATTGTTTTAAAACTAATAACTCATTCTTTATGAAAATTTTTAATTCTGCCATAAATTTGTTCAGGTGATCAACCTAATAGTAATTTTTGTTGTACATATTTTACTAAATTCTTATTTTTAAACTTATGAAAACTAATATGTGATTGTTTTCGATTTTCAGCTTTATTTTGTGCAATTAATGAAAAATAATGATTATTATCTTTATTTCTATTAATTTCTCGAATAATAGTACTAATACTTCGATTAAGATTTTTAGCTATTTCACTAATTTTAAATTTAAATTTCAATTGATTCTCAATATAAATTCTTTCATCTATGCCAAGATGTTTATAACTCATATAAAAACTCCTTACTTTTTTCTAAACTAAATTTAGCATTATGAAATTTTTATATGAGAATTTTTTGCAATTTTATTTACTTGCACTTACAAGTATAACTCAGCATATAAAAAAAGTAAGTAATGTTGATTTATCTAATATTACTGCTGAAAATAACGTTTGAAAATATTTAACAAAAAATAACGTAGCAACATATGCAGGCGGCGAAAACTATTATCAATATTATTTTGCTTACCATGTTATTGGATTAAATCATGATACATTACATAAAAATTAAATAATGCGATTGGTTCGGGAATAGGAGCAGTCTCTGCTGTCCTAGGTGTTGCCTTACCAGCATTAGCTCCAATAATTGGTGCAGTTGCAGCAATATTAATTGCACAATGATACATATGACAAATTTCTGACTATGATAATGGTAATGGAGTTGTTATTGA
The DNA here is from genome assembly GCF_964019575.1 of Spiroplasma endosymbiont of Andrena trimmerana. NCBI lineage: Bacteria > Bacillati > Mycoplasmatota > Mollicutes > Entomoplasmatales > Spiroplasmataceae > Spiroplasma > Spiroplasma endosymbiont of Andrena trimmerana. Next base: position 1,155,654 of record NZ_OZ026455.1, on the reverse strand, counting down.
TATGGTTGGTTTAACACCAACATGAATCGTTAATGTTTCATCACAATAAAAAAATAATAAATTTATTTTTAATATAACATAAAGTTTAAACGACATAATTAACATTTTTCACTGATTTATCGCTTTCAATAATTTTTTTAGCATCTGCTAATTTAATGGCTACCATTTTCGTAATTCCTTGATTTTGCATAGTTGTCCCATATAATACATCACAATTTTCCATTGTGCCTGGACGATGAGTAACAATAATAAATTGTGTATATTGTGAAAAACTACGAACATATCTAGCAAAACGCTCTAAATTTGCTGGATCCAATGGTGCTTCAACCTCATCTAATATTGTCAATGGCAACGGCTTGACTTTTAAAATAGCAAATAATACTGCTAATGCAACTAATGATTTTTCACCACCTGATAATAAGTTTAAATTACTAATTCTTTTACCAGGAGGATTAGCAAGCACTTCCACACCTGTATTTAAAATATCATCAGGTGATGTATATCGTAAACTACAAGTTCCTCCACCAAATAAAGTTTGAAATGTTTCGGGCAATACCATATTAATAGCTTTGATTGTTTCATCAAATTGCGTTACCATAACATTATCCATTTCATCAATGGCTGTTAACAACGATTGTGATGCTAATTGTAATTCATCATGTTTAGTTTTTAAACGTAAATAACGTTCATTTTCATTTTCAAATTCTTCAATAGCATTAATATTTACAAATCCTAAATCTTCAATTTCACTACGTAATTGTTGTACCAAATTACGTGCTTGTTGTTCATCTGCTAATGGTTCACTATAATGTTCTCTAGCATATTCATAAGTTAAATTATAAGTTTCAACTAAACGTCTTAAATGTTGCTCTACTTTTGACTCCATTTTTACTTGTTCAAGCTTTTGATTATTTAATTTATCACTAGTCATAAAATGTTCTTGATTTAAACTATATAATTCATTTTCTAAATTTTGCATTTGTTCTAATAATTGATGTTTCTGTTTACGAATTAATTGTAGTTGACTTTTTATTGTTGCTTGATCATATTTAGAATTTTCATATTGAATAAAAATATCATTTAATTGGTTTGTAGTATCAATATCTAATTTTTTACCAGTTAATGTTTGATATTGAGTAGTTAATAATTGTGATTGATTAGTGATTTCACTAATTTCACTAATCAGTTTATTTATTGTTAAAGTAATTGTCAACTTTTGACCTTGATAATTATTTAATTCGCTTTCAATACTTGTTCTTTGGACATTTATATTAACTAATTGTTGTTCTAATGATTTAATTTCTTCTTTTAATTCAGAAACTATTAACTTTTCTTTAAAAACATTAATACTATTTTGATGTTGATAACCTCCAACAATAGCACCACCAGCTTTAATTAATTGACCATCTAAAGTTACACATTGGTATTTAGCAGCAATTAATTGTGAAATAACTCTTGCGCTTTCTAAGTCTTCACAAATAATAGTACGACCTAAAAGAAAATTAATAATCGGCTGAATTCTATTATCAACTGCTGTAACTAAATGATGAGCAAAACTTAAATAACCTGATTTACTATTAACAATAATTTCATCTTCTTTAGTCGCTGTTCGAACTTGAATTGAATTTAAAGGTAAAAAAGTGGCAATTCCCGCTTTATTTTGTTTTAAAAATTCAACAGCCTTGGTTGCATCTTTGTTAGTCGCCGTAACAATGTTTTTTAAAGTATTGCCCAATACTTTAACAATCGCTTCACTATAAAGATCGGGCACCGAAATTAAATCACTCACTACTCCAATGATGCCATATAGTTTATCTTTATTATTTAAAATTGTTTGAACACCCAAATATTTTTGATTTTGTCGTTGTTGATAATTAATTACCGATTCTAATTGTGCTTTTTTTTCACCTAAACCACGATGAATATTATTTTGTCCTAAAATTAAATCTTGATGTTGAACATTTAGTTCTTCAAATAAATTATTAATTTTATCAAAATTTTCTTGTTCTTTTTTTTGTAAAAAAGTTTTTTGTTCAATAATAGTAAGCAAAGTTTCAATTTCATTTTTTAATTTTTCAACTTCTGTTTGATCTTTTATTTCACTTTGTTTTGTTTTCATTAACGATTTTTGTTGTTCTAAAACTTGCAATAAACTATTAACATTAGATAAATTCATTTCTAAACTATTAATGTTTTTATCTAAATCATAACTTTTATTTTTTAAAAATTTTAATTGTTGTTCATTCTTACTAATATTTAAATTAAGTTGTTGTTGTAAAATTTCATTATCATTTATACTGAATGTTGTAAGTTTTAATTGATTATGATATGTCTCCAAATCTTTAACAATAATAGTAATTTCATATTTTTTTAAATTATCACGTAATTCAACATAAGTTTTAGCTTTCTGTGCTTGTTTTGCTAATGGTTCAATTTTTCTACTTATTTCACTAATAATATCATTAACTCGAACTAAATTTTCATTAGTACGCTCTAATTTACGTAATGACTCTTCTTTCCTCTTTTTGTATTTTGAAACACCCGCAGCCTCTTCAAATAAAGTTCTTCTTTCTTCTGGCTTAGAATCAGCAAATCGTGAAACATTACCTTGACTAATAATTGCAAGTGAACCTTTAGCTAAACCTGTACCCATAATAATTTCTTGTACATCTTTTAAACGAACACGAGCTTTATTAATGTAATATTCATTTTCTGAACTATTACGAAAAGTTTTTCTAGTAATTTGTACTTCATTAAAATCAACTTTAAATATTTTATTAGTATTATCAAAAACTAAAGTAACTTGAGCACTATTTAATGGCTGTTTTCCTTTAGCACCATTAAAAATTATATCTTCACTATTTTCACCACGTAATGATTTAACTGATTGTTCACCTAAAACTCAACGAATAGCATCATTAATATTAGACTTCCCAGAACCATTAGGGCCAACAATACCTACAATATTAGTATCAAATTCTATTGTTAAAGGTTCTGCAAATGACTTAAAACCATATGCTTCGATTCTTTTTAAGAATGCCATCTTACCTCACCTATTTTAAAATATATATTTATATTTTACCATGAATCAGCTTAATATTTATTGTTAAGATTTAGCAGAAATATTACTTTATTTGCATTATTATTTGTTCTTTAATTGTTTTATAATAAAATTTATTAATTCACAAATAAAATAATGTAGTACTAATAATTAACATTATAACTAAGATACTATTAATTCATAATGGAATTCCAATAATTGAATAATTAAAGTTGAGAATATTATAAGGATAAATAAAATTTTTAACATCATTTGCTTGTAAAATACCGGCTCTAATATAAATATAAGTTAGATAAATAACTACTAATATAAATTGTTTTTTAATATTGATATTAAATTTATTTTTTCTAAACGTTAAAATTAAAAAAATAATCATCAATATTGGTGATACTAAATGATCTAAAAAGGAACAAAATAAAGATAAATTATTCAATTTTCAAAATCAATTAAGTTCTAAATCTAACTTTGAAACACTATCAATAAATATCCCCGCTCAAAAAATAAGGGCAGTAATAGTTATGTATATTGTTAAATTAATTTGACTATAAATATTAGTGAATCTATTTGTCTGCTCTTTTTGATGATAAATTAAAGAAAATAAAAATCAAATATTAACAATAAATATTGTTTGAGAAGACCAAAATGATAACATTACATCAAAGTTTTGCAATACTATAGAATTATAAAAATTATCTTTATTAGTATTACTAACATATCAAAATTCAGTAAATACAGAAAAGATGATAGTCAATATTGATAAAATAAAAATTAATATACAACTTAATAATTTATATAAAAATCTTCAATCTTTAAATTTTTGCTTATATAATAAAAACACAAATTATTCCTCTTCGAAAAACAAAATCATATTTAACAAGTATATAGGGACTACGTCCCTCGCCACTACGTGGCTCACCCAAATTATAGTCCCAGTAGGTTCACTGGGACTATAACTATTTTTATTTATCTTTATTTTTAGGTTTATCTTTTTTCTTTAAAATATTATCTAATTTATCTAAACCAGCAGACTTAATATCAGTATAAGTCATATCAATACTACTTGCTTCTTTAAGGTATTTCTTAGGTGACAATTCACTTTTAAGTTCATGCACATAATGTAAAGCACGTGAATTATACCTTTTTAACCAGTGTCTAGGAAAAAATAAAGTCATAGCCATTGCTTCACCACTATAACTTGGAGGCATAATGCCTTTTTTAATCATTTTCTTTGTTCTACGACGTGAAAACACTACTTTATTATAATCATCAATATTAGTATATAAATTAAGATTAAATATAACAACAAAGCCCAAAAAACGCATTCTTTTAACTTGCACAACATACTCTACTTTTTCTCTTGCTTGTACTGGTATTCTATTAGGATGTTGTTCAATCAAATACATAGTACCATTAAACATGTGACCTATTAACTTACAAAATTGTCCTAAACTTTCTTGTTGATTTTTAAACTGTACTCCTAAATCATTAGAATTTATCTTTAATGCTAATTCATCTAAAATTATTAAATCTTCTTCTTCAAAAGCATAATTACTTGCTAACTGATTAAAAGTAAAAACATCATTATAATTAACCAAATAAGAATAACCATTTTTTAAATAGAAATATCATGTTTTGCTTTATTAATATCTTGCATATTATCAGCATAAGTCAAAGTAACAAAACTTAAAACCTTTGAATTATAAAAATTATGATACGCTTTATGTATTAATTTTGTTTTAGTCCGAATTGCATTATTACGTAATTTTTTATCATTAATCCCTAAATTTTTAATACCAATTTCATTACGTTTATTATTTAAAATAGCACTCATAGGCAAAACTATATTTTTAACATAAGCACCATAATAAACTTTTTTAATATAAAAATTTTCTTCCATATATAAAAATCCTCGACAGCATTATTAATTTTATATATTTTTTTACTAACAAAATAATCATAACACAAAAAACAAAATAATTAATGAATTATCTTGCGGTGAATTGTGATACTTAATTTAAATATAATAATAACAATTTTTTTTGCTAATTTAACAAAAAATAAGTATTAATTAAATTTTGGCATGAATATTTTAATAAGAAGCAAGCGAAGTTGAAGATAAATTTCTACTAGAATCACTTTCTTTACTTTGTTCAAGTTCATCAAAATTGTTTTCTAAAATTGGTAAAAATTCTAAATCACATTGCTCTTTTATATCATTAAAATCCACAATTGGACTATTTTTTTTAGGTAGCACATTTTTTAATTGTGTCTCTAGTTGTGCAATTTTTTCTTCTTTTTCTTCAAGAATTTTTTTTAAATGTTGAATTTCAGTATCTTTTTTTTCAAACTCAGATTTGAAAGCAGTAGTTATTGCTTCAACTGCATCTCAATCTTCATCTTCAGTTTCTTCTCATTCTTTTTCAACTTTTGCTTTAATTTTTGGAATTAAATCTTCTATATATGTATCAATATATTTAATAATCATTTCAAATAATAAAGAATCTTCATTTTTAGTTGCTACATTTTCATTATTATCAATTGTCTTTCAACTATTAATAACTTTTAATCTTTCAATAGGAAAAATTTCTTTTAATGATTTTATAAGTGACTGATATTGTTCTTCAATTTTTTGAAATATTTCATTAAGTTTTGCTTGAAAAAATTCTTTTTGTTTATTATTTGTTAATTGAGGAGTTTCATTTTCAATAGTTTTAATATTCTCTAATACTTCTATTTTTTTAAAAATTTTGCTTACTTCCTTTTCACTTAAGAAATTATCTTCAACTAATGTAAATTTAGTGTATAAATTACAAAATTTTCTAGATAAAAAATAATATTTTTCCTCTTCAATTAATTTTTTAAGCAAAATTTTTCTGCCTTCTTTATTTAATATTTGAAAATTAGCTTCTTCACTATCGGAAATTGCTAATACCAAATAATTATCATTTTCTGTTTTTAAATAAATAAAATTTGATCATGGTAACTTATATTGTAAATTATCATTTTTATATTCAATTTTAATAATTAATCCTGGTTGTAAAATATTATTGATGGTATTGTTTAATTTATATTTTTCACGATCTCATTCATTATTTTTAAATCATAAAATAAATTCATAAAGTGAAATTGTAAAAGACTTAATAAATTCAATATTATTGGGAGCATACCGATGTTGTCAATAATATTCAAATTTGTCTTTAAATTATAAGTTTAGACGAGAATAATTTAGACTTCAATATGCAATTGTAAGTTAATCTTAACACTTCAAAAATATTAGTCAACAATAATACTTACTTTGTGTCATTATTTAGTGATAATTTCCTATTAGTTATCGAGCAAAAATTTCCCAAAAGTAAAGTTAAATATACTTGGTGATAAATATGGAAAGAAGCATGACTATGAAAGAAAAATATAAGTTTAATATTATAAATGACATTATTATTAATAAATTATCTAAACATCAAGCTAAGAATAAACTTAACCTAACTATTAGAAGAATTAACCAATTAATTCAAATTTTCAATAGAGAAGGTAAAGTTGGTTTTATTCATAAATCCCGAAATAAAATTTCTAATAAAACAACAAATTTTGAAATCAAAATTAAGATTATAAATTTATATAAAACCAAATATTATAATTTTAATTTTCAACATTTCCATGAGAAATTAAACAATGAAGAAAAAATTAAAATTTCATATAGTACACTTTATACTATATTAATTAAAGAAAAAATTACTTCACCAAAAAGACATAAAAATAAGAAAAATAACTTGCATCCTACAAGAAACCGAAGAACAAATTTTGGTGAATTAATTCAAATGGATGCAAGTAATCATCATTGATTTGGTAAGGATAAACCAAAAGCTTTTTTACATGCTGCAATTGATGATGCTACAGGCAATATTGTCGGACTATGATTTGATCATCAAGAAACATTAGATGGTTATTATAATGTTTTTTATCAAATTTTAACTAAATATGGCATACCAAAAACATTTTATACTGATAATAGAACAGTTTTTGGATATAAAAAACAAATCGATGCTGGCAAAATAAACACGGAAAATGATACTTATACTCAATTCCAAAAGTCTTGTAATGATTTAGGTGTTGAAATTATTAGAACTTCCATTCCACAAGCTAAGGGTAGAATCGAACGCTTATTTGGAACACTTCAAAGTCGCTTAATTAGTGAACTTAGACTTAATAAAATTAAAAATTTAGAAGAAGCTAATCAATTTCTTAAAATATATATAAGTATTTTTAATAAGCAATTTGCCTTACCTATTGATAATAATAAATCTGCTATGATTAAAGCTCCAAACCAAGAAGAAATAAATATTTATCTTTCAAGATTTTCTAAAAGAAAAACGGATAGTGGTTCAACTATAACATATTATGGTAAAAAGTATTTTCCTTATAAAAATAGCAAAGTTCAATACATACAACCTAGAACTGATGTAATTGTACTTAAATCGTTTATTAATGAGTTATATCTTAGTTATAATCATCAAATATATGAATTAAAAGAAATAGCACCAAAACCAATTATCAAAGAAGAGTTGATAAAAACTAAAAAGGTTTATATACCAAATAAAAACCATCCTTGAAGATATGGATACTAATAATACCAAATTAAAATTAGATAAAATTCTTTTTATAAAAGATTATTTTTGTGAATACTTAACTATATAAAATTTTAAATCGTTTGTCGAGCAGCAAATTTGATGCCTTAAAATTGATTTTAAAGATATAAAAAAATAAAATTATACACCACCAATAGCACAAGCACCAGAAGCCATTGTTGTAATACCACCAACAACATTACCAATTATGGGAATAGTATTTAAAGCACCATTAACAATAGTTAATGTGTTTTCACAATTTAAATTTGATTTATTTTCTAGATTTAGAAGTCTGTTGTCAAATTCATTAACTTGTTTTTTTAAAGTTTCAAAATCTGCTTTGATTCCTTGAATATTTTTGTTTAATTCATCTAACTTTAATTCATGTTCAATTAAAGTTGAAATATAACTTCAATCTCTTATATAACCTTTTATTATTTCTTTTTCTTGTCTTTTTCAATTATATAATGCTTGAGGATTAAATGTTTTAGAATTATTGATTGCTTGTGGTAAAGTAGAATTTCATTCATTTATATGTGCAAATCATTGTTTAACTTTTGAATCATTTGCTATAATATTTGAAATTTCATTAAATTTATCTTGTGTTACATAGGTAAAAGTTGGTTTTGTCAAACCATAAGAATAGGGACTAAAAGTACCAACAATTATTTTTTTTCAAAATAGCCAATAAAGTGTGAGTAATTAGATTTATCCAATAAATAAACTTCTGATAATTTAAAATTATGATATTTTTTCTTTATGGCACTTTTAATTTCGTTATCAACGTTATGATTAATTTTTCCTAAATTAATTTTTATATCTTTATTTCAATCTGGAAAATCATTTTCTAAATTATCAAGACGATTATTTGGATAATATTTCTCATCTTCTGTTATTATTCTTACTGATTCAAAATCAAATCAATTAAATGGTTTTTCATAAAGTACAATTTCTATACGTTCTTTTCTAGAACTATCTGTATATACTTTTTCAATTTTTGAAAAATTATCTCAAATTGTTTTACCTACTTGTTGTATTTCTTTTCATGTTCATGGAAAAATTGCAGTAATTGAAATATCATTAGAATTATATCGTTGCATCATATCCTCTTTAAATTTTTCGCCAAGTTCTCATGCAGGATTATCTTTTCAATAATGATAATCAGCTATTATTCCTTCAAAAGTTTTTGGTGTAAATGAACAAGTTACTTTACCTCAACTACCCCTTATTTCGTTTTTACCATTTAATGTTCTTTTTAATCGATTTCTGTGTTTTTCATGACGATGTTTATTCATATTTATTTTGCTATTTGTTGTTGGGTTGTTAATAATAAAATCTGTTTGATTATTACTTGCAAAATTTAATTGTTGATTTACTAAATCTAAACTAGTCGTATTTTTTCTAACTCAATTTTTAATATTTGAATTATCAATTGACTTACCATTAATACCTTGTATTTTATTATTTAAAAGTGGAGCAGTTAATACTCACAATTTAAATCAATAACTTGGACTAAAATATTTCATAATTTTGTTCTCCTTTGAAAGTAAATATAAAAATATTTACTTTCAAAACAAAGCAACTTTTATTTGTTAAATTTTACTTCTTTTTTATTTTTTTTGATAAATATTTTTGGGAAATTTTCACTCGATATTGACAGTAAAATAATACTATATTTGTATTTTTTTGTGATTTTGTTATACTTTAATTATGGTAAGTATTATTGTTTTTCGGACAAGAAATGATAATGCTTACTTTTTTGTTGTATATTTATTGATATTTTGTTTAATTATGATATTATTTACACATAAGTAAATATGTTTTAAATTAGTTTTTAAAATTTTATTTAACTTATTTGAATTGGTAACAATTCCTTGTCCGGGATAGTTAAATATTAATATTAAGAACTTTTTATTTATTAAATTAATTTTATAGTTATGTATTTTTAATTTAATTATTTATAATTGTTTGCCAATTCAATTTATATTTTATAGAAAGAGTTGGTAATTTTTATGTTCAAAGTTCAATTAGTTAATATTGATAAAAATAGAATGATACCTGATAAAAATAATCAAGGTCAAAATTTGAAATTTGATGTTTTAACCTTTTTAGAAATTAATAAACAAACTAATATACCTACCGGTAAAGTACGGGATAAATGATATAATCCGTTAGTAGTTAATGATTTTACACAATATTTACATAAACTTAGTTTTAAAGTTGGTAATTATTATGATTTAAAATTGGATTTATCCGGTACTATTGTAGATATTACTGAATGAAAATAATATATCAACAAATAATTAAATAAGGGGCTTATATATGGATTATATATTTTTCATTTTAAGCCCCAATGAATTAGATTATAGTTCATATATAAGCTCCTTATTAGTATATAAAGTAAGGAGTTTTATTTATGCCTAATGTATTAGAGCAAACTAGTAATTATACTTTAACTAAAATTTTAAGAACTGGATTAAGTCCATTAAGTGCTATGGTTGGAGTTAGTGCTTATTATGGTCAATATTTAAAAGACCCAGTATTAGGTTCTATTAATTCTTTGTTATTTAGTAAGAAGTTAGGAATTGATATATGAAATATTAATCAAAGACCCACTACTAGAAATAAAGTGATTAATAATTATAAAAAGATATTTTTAGGTTTAGGAACAATTGGTTTAGTTAATTATGCTAAGTTTGTGCAGTGTGTAGATAAGTCAGTTTCTTTATTAAGAGATGAACCATGTTTTTGACCACCTTGTCCTACTGAACCACCAAGACCAACTTATTCACCCTTTACAACTGTTAAACCAATAATTGATATGCCTTTTGTAGATTGAGATACTTATATATCTTTAAATAGTTTTGGTATAGCAAATGTTATTAGTGGTTTAACTGAATTAATACCTAATAGGTTTCAAAATATAAGAAAGATAGCAAATATGGGTACTGGTGGTTGTTTGATTAGTAGTGGTGTTGCTATGGGTATTAATAATGATTTTAGTAATTATTTTGCTATTCCTACTATTATTGCCGGAGCAAGTGAGATTATTAATACTTTATTGTTACCTTTGGGAAGTACACATAATAATACAGAATTACAAGAAGTGTTTACTGATGAAAGAGCAAGATTAATTAATGCTAGTATTAATGATTATCAAAGTACAAATAACAGTATGATTGATGTTGATTTAAATGATGATAGTATATCGGAGATTAATTTAGATAGAGCAAGTTTAAATTGGGATTATTCTTATGCTTATACGTTAGGTGGTGTTTAAAATGAAAAAAGATAAATGAAAAAATATGCCAAGACAAAAGTTGCATAAGAAAAAGGCAAAAAGAAATTTTGAACAAAGATTAAGTGAAAATATGAGTTTTAATAATTTTTTAGGAGGTAAAAAATAATGGTTAAATGACTAGTTGTGATAATTGCTGTTCTGGGAACTTCTTGATTTTTTAAAGATTCTATTAAAAAGTTAGTTTGAAAATTTAAACATAAAAAACATGAGGTAATTGAACCTGATTGTTGATATTGTAAAGAACAAAAACGTAAAGAAAGAGCAAGAAAAGAGTTAGAGGAGGGAGGTGATTAGTATGCCAAAAGGTTTAAGTGCTTTAATAGAAATGATTGGAGGTATTGGTCAAAAATTATTAGAATCTTTTAGTTATGTTTTTAATTGAGTATTTGCTGGTGATTCAATAATGACAAATTGACCAGTCTTAATTCCAATATTTATGATGGTTTTAGTATTTATTAAAGAATTCATAGGACATATTATTCGTGGATTTAGATAGAAATTATTAGGTTTTTTAGGAGGTAATAGTTATGATTAAATTATTTTTTGCAATAATTTTTGTTTTTCCTTTATTAGGTAAACTTTTACCTTCTTTAAATAATATTGTGCAAAATATTTTACAAAGTTATATTACTGATTTTTCTGGTTTACATAATTTATCTTTGGTTATTAAAAGTTTTATTTTTGGTGATAGTTCACAACAAATAGTTTCTATGCCAGCACCATTGTTAGCAATTATTTTAGTACTTTTTACTTTTTCATTAATTTTAAAATTATTAAAAATAATATAGGAGTAGTTTATTATGGGTGTTGCTTTTATTTCAAAAATTTTAGAACTATTTGGACAAATTTTTATGAAATTTTGAAATTTACCAATGGCAGATTTAGGTTTTAATTTGGGAACTTTTGTTGTTTTTATTCTTTTAATAAAGTTTGCAATGTCAGTTTTTTTAAATATTGATATTCAGCCAGTTTCTACATCGGGGACTGTAAAACAAAGTTATAAAAATATTAAAGGTGGTTCAAAATTTGTTGGAAAGCAAATTGCTAAGCAACATGAAAGAAAACGTTTAAGAAATAAGGCTAAGGGTGTTGAAAATAAAAAAGGAAAGTTTGTAGGTACTTAATTATGAGTGATTTTGTGAATAGTATATTGCATTTAATTTTTATATTTTCTAGTAATGATATTAGTATATTTTTAAATCAAACTAATATTACTGATGAAGTTTATATTTTGTTTAATTTGACTTTTTGGTTGGTATTAGGTGTATTTTTTAATTTTATTTATCGTAGTATTAAATTTATTTTTAGGTCATTGTTTGGGTAGGTGTTAAGTATGAGTGTTTGAGATATTTACAATAAAATACATCAATGTATAGTTGATTATTGAACTATGTTTATAGGAAGTCCAGTTGACCAATTTACTACTATTTTATGAAATTTAGTAGTTTATGGAACGCAGTTTTTTATTGGATTTATTATATTTTATGGTTTATGATGAGTTTTAAGATGTTTGTTTGGTAAATAATTATGTGATTTAAATTTGCTAAATTGTTTTTTGTTGTAAATACTTCTGTTCAAGCACCAACTAGTTTAATTGTTTCAAATGACCCTAATGTCGTTAATTATGATATTACAAAAGAAATGGTTAAACATGTTAAGTATCATAATTTTGATGATTGAGCAACAATACCATGAAATTCTGCTTATTTTGATGTTGACCAACCGGATTTAAAATTAGTAAGTGGTGAATTTATAGGTAATAATGAGGGTTTATATACGTGTTATTATTATAGTGATACAGTTGGTGTTCCGTCACAAATGATAGATATGGGAACTGGCGTTTATACTTTTAATAGAAAACAATTAGATAAATTTTCACGTATTATGTTTAATCATAATTATGTTGCAAAGAATAATACTAATAATTTAAATTTTGTTAATACTGGTAAAAGTATTATAAATTTTCAAACACAGTTAAATTTTGAAATTGATAAACCTTTAAGTTTTTATATTCAAGGTTTTATGTTTTATTTTGAATATGAATATTTTAAAACTTTTACTGCTAATTTTTACTTTTAGTTTTTTAGATTATGTTGGTGATACAAAATATGTTTTTAAAGGTAAAGTGGATAATGATATTTATCAACAAGATTTATATAATTTTGTTACCATGCCTATTCGTGTTCCAAATTTAAGACATTTAACAGTATTTTTTGATGTTCATGGTGAATCAACTAGACCAACTTTTTCACCACAGTTGAATTTTGGTCAAATCAATATTTTTTCAAGTGAAAATATAACGCCAGTACCACCAAATAGTCCTTTTAATCCTGAATATGAAAGACCAAGTTGATATGATGTTTTTGGACATTTACGTAATGCTTTTAGATGAGTACTTTATGGCGTTGTTGGTAAAGTTTTACCAGTTGAGCCATTAAGACAATTTCTTTTTACAACAGATAGTTTATTACGACACATTTTTTCAGATACGATTAGTACTGCTTTAAATGTTGATATTGTTAGTGGAATAGAAAATATTATACCTTTATGATTATTTGTTAGAGCAATTAGTTTAATTATAGGTTAGGAGTTTATTATGCCTTGATATGGTTATGTGTTATTAGTTATAGGTTTGATTATAATTATTTATCCAATTCTTATAACTATTCGTAATGTTAAAATTTTAAAACGAGTTGGTAGTTATATTATTTCAGCACCTCCAAGAACTGGCAAATCTGCCCTTGCTTGTTGTTTAGCACAAACTCATAAGAAACGAGTAGTTAGTCCTTTCCCTATTAAGTTAAAGACTGGTTATTCTTATTTGGTTAATTATAACGATGTTTTTACTTTTAATCAGTTAGCAAGTAATTATGCTTTTGAGGAACAAGATTTAATAATTTTAGATGAATTAGCATTAAAAATAAATTCTAATGATTTAGGAGTACAGTTTAAAAATCAACAAGAAAGTTTAGGACAATTTTGTAAGTTAATAGGTCACATGTTTAATGGTACAATGTATTTGATTGAACAACACCCTAATAGAATACCAGTACAAGCAAGAGAAAAAGTAGAGTATGTTGTTCAAGTTAAACGTATGCGTTTTTTGGGTTTTATTGTTATATTTAATCTTAATTTATATACTAATATTGAGGATTATAATAAAGTAGTATTTTCACGTCGTAGAACAAAGAAAATGATTAAAAGAGGTATTATGCCTCCAAGTTATAGTGGTGAAGCAATGGCTATGACTTTATTTTTTCCTAGACATTGGTTAAAAAGGTATAATTCACGTGCTTTACATTATGTGCATGAACTTAAAAGTGAATTGTCACCTAAGAAATACCTTAAAGAAGCAAGTAGTATTGATATGACTTATAGTGATATTAAGTCTGCTGGTTTAGATAAATTGGATAATATTTTAAAGAAAAAGGGAGATAAAAATTAAAAAAAATGGCCGGAACCAACAAAGAACCTTTTGTTGGGTTGGCCGCGGGGTTTAGCCCCGCTGGGGTGAGTTGCGAAGCAACGAGGGGCAAAGCCCCTATTACTTGATTTTAAAATAAATGGGTTTTTTATTTTTAGAAAGGAAGAAAAAATAATGGCAGCTGAAACTTATATTAGAAAATTAAAATTATCGCCAACATTTGCATTCACAACACAACAAATCCGTTCATTGACAAAAGAGCAAAGAGAAGCGATTGATAAAAAACAAACACCAGTATTTACAATGGAACAAATGAGAACATTTACACTTGAACAAATGGAACAACTTGCAATTGATCCAGATCTTATTGCTGAAGCCATGAGATTATCAGAAGAAGAAGAACAAGTGGAACTGGCAAAAAAATTATCGTTAGAAAAAGAAAAACAATCTGACATAATAGTAAAAGAATTTAAAGAAACATCAATGCCCTCATCACAAACATTTAAAGTAGAGACAGAAATAAAATTAGTTACTGAAGAGGAAATACTAAAACAAGGAGTAAGACCCAAAGGAAGTAAGATTATTCAACCTCAAATTCAACGTACAAATAATAGTCATCAAGAAAAGGTAATAATTTCCGAACCAACCATTTCACCATCTCTTTATGAAAGTAGTTTAGATTTACAAGCAACCAATGAAGATGATGAATTTGGTTTTGTAGTTGTTGATGAACCTTATAAAACATTACAATCAGAAGAAGTATCTGAGAAAGAAAGAGAAGATATTGATAGAGCGATTGCATTGTCATTGCAAGACCAATTTAATGTAGAACAAGAGCAAAAAGATATTGATAGAGCGATTACATTAGAGGCTTTATCATTAAAAAGACAGGAAAGAAATAATAAAGCAATTGGTTTATATTTAGAAGAACAAGAAGAACTTGAAAAATCAGCAAAAACACAATCAAATTTAATGCAAGTAATCAAAAAATCTGAAATAGAAGAAATTAAAGTTTTAGAACAACAAAAAATATATAAAATTTTAAATTTCTTAATTAAATTAGTAACTTTTGGAAAAATTAATAAAAATAAGAAAATTGAAATAGAAATTAGTCAAAAATGAAAAAAATATCAGAATCATGTAGTAAAAAACCAAAAACAAATCCAACATTATTTTCAAAATCATCTGGAAAAGATTTTAATAAACAACAAGTAAACAATGAATCAGCAAACCTACCATTAATAAACTTAAATAAACCAAGAACATCACAAATGTAAAATATTAAGAAAAGAGTTATCTTATTTAAGATGAAATATTATTTTTTTTATCTTGGGGTGACCTTTTCTTTTTTAATTTGTTCAAAGATTCAATTTAGTTAAAATAAAATTATATTTTTTGTCATTATTATTTATACTTTTTTAATTATTTTTAAAAAATTACCTATTTTATTAAGAATATTGTTAATATTATATTAAATAATAACTATTAAAAATTTAAGGAGAAATTATGGAAAATAAAATTAATTTAGATAAATTAACTATTAATTCAATTCGTATGTTAGGAGTACAAGCAGTTAATGCTGCTAAAAGTGGCCATCCTGGTATTGTTTTAGGTGCTTCACCAATGACTTTTTCTTTATTCAAAAATCATTTATCTTTTAATCCAAAAAATCCAAAATGATTTAATCGTGATCGATTTGTTTTATCAGCAGGTCATGGTAGTGCTTTATTATATTCAATATTACATCATGCTGGTTATAAATATACAATCAATGATATAAAACAATTCCGTCAATTAAATAGTAATACACCTGGTCATCCCGAATATCATTTAGACTATGGAGTAGAGACGGCTACTGGACCATTAGGTCAGGGTATCGCTAATGCTGTTGGAATGGCGCTTACTGAGAGTTTTCTTAGTGCTAAATATAATCAAAAAGATCTTAATATTATTGATCATTATACATATGCAATTTGTGGTGATGGTGATTTACAAGAAGGTATTGCACAAGAAGCACTTAGTTTTGCTGGACATTTTAAATTAAATAAACTAATTATTTTATATGATTCAAATGATGTTCAATTAGATTCATCTGTTAAATTAGTATATTCAGAAAATTTAAAAATGCGTCTTCAAGCATTAGAGTGAAATTATTTAAAAGTTGAAGATGGTGAAGATGATAAACTTATTTCTGAAGCTATTAAAAAGGCAAAAGTTAGTGATAAACCAACTTTAATTGAAATTAAAACTATAATTGGTTATGGGGCTAGTAAACAAGGAACACCGAGTGTTCATGGCTCTCCTTTAATGGAAGATATTAAAACAGTTGCTAAAAATTTAAACTGAGAATATCCTGAATTTACTGTTCCAAAAGAAGTAAGTACTTACTTCACACAAACAGCACTTAATCATGGTTCTAAAATAGAATTAGTTTGAAATCAAAAAGTTGAAAAATATGCAAAATTATATCCAAATTTGTATAAAGAAATTAAATCAGCATTGAAAAATGAAATTTTTAATGAAGATTATCAATTAAATAAAATTGATTGAACTTCAATTATTGGGGTAAATCCACAAGCAACAAGAGTAGACTCTGGTAATATTTTAAAACTTTTATCAGCTCATTGTCCAACATTAATTGGTGGTAGTGCTGATTTAGCTGGCTCAACTAAAGCATTAGTAACAGACAAAGACTTTCTACCTCTTGACCATTCAGGAAGACATATTCATTATGGAGTAAGAGAATTTGCAATGGGTGCTATTGTTAACGGTATGACGTCACATCAAGGCACAATTCCTTTTGGTTCTACTTTTCTTGTGTTTAGTGATTATCTAAAGCCTGCATTACGATTAGCAGCTTTAATGTCAATTCCATCTTTGTTTATTTTTAGTCATGATAGTATCGCAGTTGGCGAAGATGGTCCTACCCATGAACCAGTTGAACAACTAACAATGTTAAGAACTATTCCTAATTTTAATGTAATTCGCCCTGCTGATACAAAAGAAACAATTGGTGCATATTTAATGGCATTATCTAGTAAAACTAACCCTAGTGCTATTATTATTACTAGACAAAATTTACCACAACTTGCAAATAGTAATATTGAGGCAGTTCAAAAAGGTGCTTATATTATTAGTAAAGAGAATAGTAGTAAAGCTTTAGATTTAATTATTATTGCTACCGGTAGTGAAGTTTCATTAGCTATTGCTAGTCAAGAACAACTATGAAACGATCAAAAACTTAATGTTCGTGTAGTTTCAATGCCTTCTACTTTTATTTTTGATAAACAAGATAAAACATATCAAAATAGAATTTTACCTAATGATATTATAAAAGTTGCTATTGAAATGGGTTCTAAAGATAGTTGATATAAATATGTTGCAGGTAATGGCTTTGTTATTGGCGTAAGTACTTTTGGTATTTCTGCTCCTGATAAGGTAGTACTAGAAAAATATGGCTTTACATCAAATCAAGTGTGTGATAAAATTAATAAGTTTTTAAACAGTAAGTAAGGAGAAATTAATAATGATGGTTTGGTGAGCAGTATTAATCATTGGCATTGCTAGTGCGTTAATTGGTGGATTAGTTGGTTTTATTGTTACTAAGAAGATTTTCGAAAAACAATTACAGAAAAATCCTCCTATTAATGAAAATATGATTCGTGCAATGTATTTACAAATGGGGCGTAAACCTACTGAATCTCAAATTAAATCAGTAATGCAAGCAATGAAACGTCAACAAAGTACTACTAAAAAACGATAATTTTTATTAAATATAAATTGTAAAATAGTTACCATAATGGTAACTATTTTTATTCATTATATTTTGATAAATTTAATGTTTTATATATCCACTTGTTGATGGCTTATTTTGTGGATAATTTTCTTCTTTTAATTCTTGTTTAATTTTTTTCTGTCATTTTTTTTCTTTTTCTTGATTAATATTTAATTTATTAATGTTACATTTAAATATTTTCTTTATTTTTTGTTCAATTTTTAAAATCCTTTTCTTATCAATTTTTAATCCAATTAATATTAAATTTTCTTTTATATTTTTTACTGAATTATTTGTATTTAAATGTATTAATATATTATCTTTAATATCATGAAATAATGAGTTATTTGAAAATTCTGGTCTGTATTTAATAATTTCTACTTTTGCCTTATTTGTAATATATTCTTCATATTCTTGATAAAATATGTTTTCTAATATATTTTTTATGTTTTTATCATAAAATAAACTATTATTAATAATGATTGTCAAAGCCGTATCACCATTTTGATTTATGAAATGAATATTTGCATTATTTATTAGTAAAGTATTAACTATTTGTGCTAGTCCATTTTTAGCAGCTAAATGCAAGGCTGTATCACCATTTTGGTTTGCATGGTTGATATTAGTGCCATTTTCTATTAAAACATTAATTATACTTAAATAACCTTTTTTAGTAGATATTATTAGTGCTGTATCACCATTTTGGTTTGCATGGTTGATATTAGCGCCATTTTCTATTAAAATTTTAATGGAATCTATAAGTTGATAATAGTGACTTGCTATTATTAAAGGACTATCACCATTTTCGTTTGTATAATTTATATTAGTATTTTTTTCTATTAAATTATTGATCTTTTTTTTATTTCAGAACTAATTTTTTCTTCTTTAATTATATAATCCCAATAATTAAAATATGTAATATTTTGATATGAAGTGACAGAATTTAAAATAACTGATATTATTTTTTCACCATTAATATCTTTATCATTCATTATTTTGTTCCTCCTTTTTGAAATCAAAAACCCATTTATTTTAGTAAAAAATAAATGGGTTAGAAACATATAATAATTAATAACTATATTATAACACTTTTAGTATTAATTTTATTATTGTTTAAATCATTTGTAAATCTATTTCTATGTTTAATATTATTTAGATGTATATAAAAAAATCAGTATTAATAAGTAAATACTGATTTAATATTAGTTATCTTTTAGTGATAGTGCTGTTAATAATTTATTGTATGTAGCAACATCTTGTTTTTTAAAGTATTTTAAGAAACGTTTTCTGCTTGCTACCATTTTTAACAAACTTCGTTTTGCAGTAATATCTTTTTTTTGTACTTGTAGATGGGCTGTTAATTCTAAAATTCTTTTTGTTAAGTTAATAATTTGAACTGCAGAAGAACCAGTATCCTTGGCATTTAAGCGAAATTTTTTAATCAATTCATCTTGTTTAATTTGTTCCATATTTGACAACTCTCCTTTAAATATAATTCGGCTTAAGCAAAGCTAATATCGGAGAGAATATTAACAATGTTAAGTCAACACGGTTATAATAGTACATTAATTTTAAACATAAAACAAGTATTTTTTTAAAAAATATTTTTATTGAGTTTGTATAAAGAGATGATTTTTTATTTTTTTTCTTCATTTGCTTTTTTATTTTTTTTATCAAAAATAGTCACTTTACGTTCAGTATGATTAAGAATTCTTTTACAATTATCTCAATGACGAATAATAATTAATATTCAAATTAGAGCCATAGTTATATTAACAATATAGTATTGAGTGTCTTGTTGGGAAAGAAAAGAATGCAGTGGTATATTCGGTATTCATGATAAGATAAAAGCAAGTATCATCATTAACATTGAAGATAAAGATGACATTCTACTTAAATATAAAATAAATCATCAACTAGCAATTGTGATAACGCAATAAATAGGATTAATCATTAATAGTACTCCTAATGAAGATGCAGCTCCTTTACCACCACGAAAACCATAAAATAGTGGTCAACAGTGACCAATAATTGCAGCAAGACCAGTTGGATAAATATATGCTTGTTTAAACATTGTTTCATAATTAGGATTAGTAATATCAATAAAGGTTAAACCGTATGCAATTAAAATAGGAATAGCGGGCTTAAAACCATCAATAATTAAAATAATAGCTCCCCATTTACCACCCATAACTCGTGTTGAATTAGTAGCACCAGCATTTTTAGAGTAATAATCTCTAACATCGGTTTTAAATTTTAATTTACTAATAATAATTGAAGGTGAGATTGAGCCAATTAAATAACCAATGATAATAAAAATAAAAGTTCCTAATAGATTAATATGTGCCATTTTTTTCTCCATTCTTGTGCAAGTATTATGTTAATAAAAATTTTATTTTTTGGAAGTTAAATTGTTCTTTTTATCTTTATTATTATAATATAAATTATAAATTATTAATGTTAATAATATGATATTAATAACTGTACCAAAGGCATTTGCTGCTAGTAAGGGAATGTTTTTAATTAAACTAGCATAAATTATGAATGAAGTTAAGCCTATTTGATATATGCTATAAGAAATTAACGATAAACCTTTTGTGTTTTTAGTTTTAATTAGTTTAATAGTTTGTGGTAAAAAGGCAACTGAAATAAAAAAGGCACCTATATATCCAATAATATCAATTGCAATATTAGACATTTTTTTCCTCCTTATTTTTTTGTTTAATTAAATTGTTAACAATAATCCCAATTATTATGAAATTTAGTGTAGCAGTAATAGTTTGACAAGTAATCATGGGAATATCATTACGAAGTATGCCAAATATTAAAAAAGTAAGACCCCCCAGTTGATAGATACTATATGAAAAAATAGAAAGACCTGAAGTATTTCTTGTTTTAATTAGTTTAATAGTTTGTGGTAAGAATGCCAAAGGAATACAAATGGCTGCAAGATACCCCAATATTTCTATAAAAATGTTCATTTTTTCTCCTTTTAATTAATTTAATTTATCATAATAATTATAATAAAATATTGTGAAAATAGTTATTTATTTTGCTAAATTGTAAAGGTAAGTGCAACTAAATTATTTTTCTATCCAAATATTCGATTGGTGAAAGATAATTTAGTATTTTTCTCGGTTTTTGATTTAAAGACAATATAAATTTATGAACTTCATTTTTATTAGTTTTTGAAAAAATAAATTTTTTAGGAAATTTTTCTCTAATTAAACCATTAGTATTTTCATTAGTACCTCTTTGTCAAGGTGAATATGGATTGGCAAAATAAATTTTTACATCTAAATTTTTTTCAAGTTGTTGTCAATTTGAAAATTCTTTGCCACGATCAAAAGTAATAGTTTTAACAATGTTTTTAGGAAGAATTGATAAATAATAACTGACATTTTTATTAATAACTTTAGTAGTTCTGTTTTTAACTAATATTGCTAAAGTAAATCGTGATACTCTTTCAACTAAAGTTATTAAACATGATTTGCTTTTACCTCGTGATGATACTATAGTATCTCCTTCTCAATGACCAAGTGTTATACGATCATTAACATTTATATCTCGTTCTTTAATTGATTTACCATTAAACTTGCCACGATTTTCTTTAGATTTTCGTTTTTTACCTTTTCTTCTTAAATTTTTACTAGTAACTTTATCAAGCATTCCAAAATAAATTCAAGTATAAATTGTTTTAAAACTAATAACTCATTCTTTATGAAAATTTTTAATTCTGCCATAAATTTGTTCAGGTGATCAACCTAATAGTAATTTTTGTTGTACATATTTTACTAAATTCTTATTTTTAAACTTATGAAAACTAATATGTGATTGTTTTCGATTTTCAGCTTTATTTTGTGCAATTAATGAAAAATAATGATTATTATCTTTATTTCTATTAATTTCTCGAATAATAGTACTAATACTTCGATTAAGATTTTTAGCTATTTCACTAATTTTAAATTTAAATTTCAATTGATTCTCAATATAAATTCTTTCATCTATGCCAAGATGTTTATAACTCATATAAAAACTCCTTACTTTTTTCTAAACTAAATTTAGCATTATGAAATTTTTATATGAGAATTTTTTGCAATTTTATTTACTTGCACTTACAAGTATAACTCAGCTTTTATTTTAAATAATAAAAAATGTGTTTTGCTAAACACATCATTAATTTATTTTTCTTCTTCTTTAATGAAACATTTTTTACATAAAGATTTTCCTTCTTTTATATCAAGAATGTCAAAAGGTTCAAACATCATTCCGCAATCAAAACATTTTACAGTTTTTGTTAAAGATTCATCATCAGTTTTTTTGTTTTTTTTATTGAATCATTTCATTATATCCTTCCTTTCTAAATATATTAAATAAGTGTGTCATTAACACACTTATTTAATATATTTATTTAGCACAATCTTTACACAAACATTTACCATCTGCTGCTTTAGTACATTCAGATGAATTTTTCATTTTCCCACAACCATCACATTTTTTTTGATCTTTTGCTTCTCCAGTTTTATCCTTTTTTTTAAATGGTCACATGTATATAACTTCCTTTCCTCATATCATAATTACTCTACTCAATTATAACAAATTTTATTATTTTCTATGGTATTAACTATTTTTAAAACTTTTTTTGTTAAATTTTGATTAATTATTTTTTTCTATTTTAAGAATATTATTTTTGATTTCTTCAATTTCTTCAATATCAGTTATTCTATTAAATAAGTGAAAAAGCATATAGTTTAATTCTTTTGGTTTATGAAAGTGTTTTTTAAAAAATATTATTGTTTCATCAATAGTTGCCATTAGCGTTACTGCTTGTTTGGTATTAATGCTATTATTTTGTAATGGTATACGAACAAGTGTTGGCAATTGACTAACAAACATGTAGTCTTCTAAAGATTTTTCTTTTTGTGTATAATAGAAAATTTGAAAAGCACTAATTTTAGCAGCAATTGTTTTAATAGCATTTTTTACTGTTGTAACTTGTGAATTAAGCATATTTTTGATTAATAAGGTAATGAAGATGGTAATTGTTCCAATTGGTAAAATAATTGATAAAATTAAGTCTAAGTTAACATTAAACTTTTGAGCAAATATTGATTTTAATAAAGTATAACCATTTTGAAATAAAATAACAGATAAAAATAAAGCAAAGTTTGGTGTTTTTCATCATTTATGCATAATTAATATTTCTGTTTTAATTTTTAAAATATATCAAAAGAAATAAGAAGTTAATACCAAGATAATACCATAAATTAATACAATGATAGTTGTTAGAAAATTGAAAAAACTAAAAACAATAGCTAAATTAACTGTAAAACCTAGATACATTTTAATATCATAAATTGGATAATCATTTGCAAATTGAGTTGTTAAACCATATTTTCTTTGAAATGCTCGACGACGATAAAGTTTAATAATGATAATAATGCTGAGTTATACTTGTAAGTGCAAGTAAATAAAATTGCAAAAAATTCTCATATAAAAATTTCATAATGCTAAATTTAGTTTAGAAAAAAGTAAGGAGTTTTTATATGAGTTATAAACATCTTGGCATAGATGAAAGAATTTATATTGAGAATCAATTGAAATTTAAATTTAAAATTAGTGAAATAGCTAAAAATCTTAATCGAAGTATTAGTACTATTATTCGAGAAATTAATAGAAATAAAGATAATAATCATTATTTTTCATTAATTGCACAAAATAAAGCTGAAAATCGAAAACAATCACATATTAGTTTTCATAAGTTTAAAAATAAGAATTTAGTAAAATATGTACAACAAAAATTACTATTAGGTTGATCACCTGAACAAATTTATGGCAGAATTAAAAATTTTCATAAAGAATGAGTTATTAGTTTTAAAACAATTTATACTTGAATTTATTTTGGAATGCTTGATAAAGTTACTAGTAAAAATTTAAGAAGAAAAGGTAAAAAACGAAAATCTAAAGAAAATCGTGGCAAGTTTAATGGTAAATCAATTAAAGAACGAGATATAAATGTTAATGATCGTATAACACTTGGTCATTGAGAAGGAGATACTATAGTATCATCACGAGGTAAAAGCAAATCATGTTTAATAACTTTAGTTGAAAGAGTATCACGATTTACTTTAGCAATATTAGTTAAAAACAGAACTACTAAAGTTATTAATAAAAATGTCAGTTATTATTTATCAATTCTTCCTAAAAACATTGTTAAAACTATTACTTTTGATCGTGGCAAAGAATTTTCAAATTGACAACAACTTGAAAAAAATTTAGATGTAAAAATTTATTTTGCCAATCCATATTCACCTTGACAAAGAGGTACTAATGAAAATACTAATGGTTTAATTAGAGAAAAATTTCCTAAAAAATTTATTTTTTCAAAAACTAATAAAAATGAAGTTCATAAATTTATATTGTCTTTAAATCAAAAACCGAGAAAAATACTAAATTATCTTTCACCAATCGAATATTTGGATAGAAAAATAATTTAGTTGCACTTACCTTTACAATTTAGCTAATATAAAAAAGTAAAGCGATTAAAGCGATTAAAATTGTAATAAAGATATATGAATAAGCAGTATTAATGCTATTTAAACGTTGTGTTCATGCGCTTCCTCAGTCACTTATTGGTGAATCATCATGTTTAGTAAAAATAAATGACATTAATGAAAAATCAATTAATGGATATTTATTATCCATTAATTTTTTATAGAAAGGAGTTTTGTCACTTTCTTGTTTTGCATTAGCAATTTGTTCTAGTAGTTCTTTAACATTATTTTCTTTATCAATTCTTGTTCTTTCATTTAAAAATAAGACTAATGCAGTAATTAGTAATGTAATAAATATTATTCAAAAAAATAATAAAACAAAATATTGCCCTCCCAAAAAATTATGCGGTCGTAATTTTTTAAATTGAATTTTTTGTCCTTCCAAAATTTATTCCCCCCCAAAAAAAATATTTTTTAAAATCGCTTACTTAAATTATAGCACTAATTAAAAATTCACTTATTAATTGGTAAAATTTACTAATTGTTAGATTAAATTTAAAAGTTAATTATATAATTAATTTAAAATATTATTTATATTTAAGGAGAAAACTATGAAAATTGAAATAGTTAATAATATTGAAATGTTAGAACAAGCATTTTTGATTAGAAAAAAAGTTTTTGTTAATGAACAAAAGGTTCCTTTTGAAGAAGAAATTGATCAATTTGAAGATGTATCGATTCACTTTTTAGTTTTTGATGATAATAATAAACCAATAGCTACTAGTAGAATGCGAAAAGTTGAAGATATTGTAAAAATTGAAAGAGTGTGTATATTACAAGAATATCGTAAATTAGGTATTGGTAAAAAATTAATGGAATTTATGGAAAAAGTTGCAATTAAAAATCAATTTAAAGTTATATCTCTTCATGCCCAAATTCAAGCACTAAATTTTTATAAAAATTTGGGTTATAAAGTTTGTTCTGAAATATTTTTGGACGCTGGAATTAAACATTGTAAAATGGAGAAAAATATATAATGAAGGTAAATTTTAAAGAATAATATTTTAAATACATTGTTTTTTTAAAAACAATGAAAGGAAAAGAATATGTTTGAGTGAGTTAGAGAAATATTTGGAATAAATATAAATATTAATAACAAAGAAGCAAAAATGATAGATGCTATTAAAAATAAAAAGTTAGATTTAGTTAATAAAATATTAAAATATGATATTAATATTGATTATATTGATAGAACTGGTTATACGCCTTTAATGTGAGCAGCTGAAAAAGGTTATCTAGAAATAGTTAATGTTTTATTAGCACATAATGCTAATATTAATTACATATCTGTAAATGGTAATACTGCTTTAATCTTAGCTGCTAAAAAAAATTATACAAAAATAGTTAATCTGTTATTAGAACATAATGCTAATTTTAGTTGTGAGGAACAATTTGGTAATACTGCTTTAATTTTAAGTGCTGAAAATGGAAATTTGGAAATAGTTAAAAATTTATTAACACATAATGTTAATGTTAATCATGAAAATCGATATGGCGAAACTGCTTTGTTAGTGGCTGCTAAAAATGGACATTTGGATATAGTTAAAACTTTATTAGCACATAATGCTAATATTGATGTTGTAGACGTAAATGGCAATACTGCTTTATTATTTGCAACCAAATATAATCATTGACAGATAAAAAAGATAATCATGCAAGTAAATAGTTTAAAAAGAGAAAACTTATTAAATGTTAAAAAAATGATAAATAAAATGAATATTATTTTTATTAAAAATAAAGAAAGAATTTATTCAAAAAAAATAGAAAGAAAATGTATTAAAATATTGCAAAATTATGAAGATTATATTAATAAAAAAACCAAAAATATTGATGGACAACTAAATCTTTTTTTTAAAAAAGAATTTATTAATAGTCTAAAATTTGAAGAGGAAAATTATTCATTATTGCATATAGCAGTATTAAATGATTGACAAAAATTAGTAACTTATTTAGTAACAAAATGATCAGTTGATATTGATTATAAAGATAGTTCGGGGAATTCAGCATGAAATCATGCTTGTATGTTACTAAAAAAAGAAAATGCTTTAGCAATTAAATCAAAAGTTCAAATAAATGAAGAAGATAGAATATTTTTAGAAAAAAATATTGATTTATTATCAAGAAAAAAATCTTGTTTTATTAAACCTTTAGATAAAAAAGATAAAAATGCTAATAAAAATAGATTTAACATTATAAATTATTATTATGATGTTGATGAAGTTGCTATTGATGCTTTTGATTATTTTAAAAATAACATAAATTTAATTGAAGATGATAATAATTTTTTAACAATTAATAATAAACAAACTTTACAAATATAAAGGTAATTTTCATTTAATTATACAGATTAAATTTATACAATTAATTAAGTAAACACTCAAATCATAATAAAATAATAATTAATGTAATATAACAAAAATTGTATACAATAGGTATAGTAAAAAAGATTTAAAGATTAAGGAGAAAAATATGAATATTATAAAATCGGTATTAAGATTAATGTCAGCAGTTACTTTAACTACAGTTAGCACAAGCTCAGTTATTGCATGTGATAATCAAGATTTCGAAGAAAATTTATTAAATGCAAAAGTTTCACAAGGTTTAAAATTGACTAATGCTACTGGTGAAGGATTATTAATGCCTACTATTAATATTGATGAAAATGATAAATCACAAGTAACCTGAAAAATCAATCCAACTAATATTAAGGTAATAAATTTGATTAAAAATGATAAAAAAGCTAAAGATGAAGAAAGTTTTCAATTTTTAAAAAATGCCTTAAATATTAAAATTGATAGTGGCACAAAATTAGAAGATGCTATTTTTAATGAAACAGAATTAAATAATGTAACTACTATTATTTCAAATATTAATGTTGATTTAAATCCAGTAACAGACAAAAATGATTTTTACATTGTAAAAGGTTCATATAATATAATGTTTACAAATGGTGTTACAAAAACTGATAAATATAAAGTAGTTATAAAAACAAGTCCAAACGGAGTAGTTGGTCATGATATTTTTCCAATTAAAAAAACAGATTTTAATAGTAATTTTCAAAGTGAATTTAAAGTAGGTCAATCAGTAAGTAAATTTCAAATTAAGAGTGATTTGACTTCAATGTTAGATAATTCTAAAGATAATGTTAAAACAATCTTTGGAATCCAAAAATTATTAAATAAAGGATCACTAAAATTATTAGTAACAAAAAATGATAAATCAACAGGTAATTTTATGGCCAATGATAAAATTACAGTTAGATTTAAAATCGGTGAAGTTATGATTCTTGTAGGAGAAGAATTAATAGTTAACCCTTAATAATAACATCATATTCAATGCTAATTATGTTTAATAAAATATATCAAAAAAAATAAAAAAAAGTTTTTAAAACTATTTTTTATTTAATATAACAGGAATAATTAAAGGGTTTCTTCTTTTCTTTTTAAATATATAAGGTGCTAATGTTGATTTGATAGCATTTTTTATTGTAGCAAAAGTAGGTCTTTCGCTTTTTAATACTTCATTAATAGCTTTTGTTAGTAATGATATTGCTTCAGATACTAAAGGTGCTGCATCACGAACATAGAAAGAACCGCGAGAAATAAACGTTGGTGGTGCTAATAATTTATTATTTTGTGAATCAATAGAAACAACAATTGCAATTAAACCATCTTTAGAAAGAATTTGTCTATCACGGATTACTGCAGCAGTTGTTACTCCTGACATATCTTTACCACCATCAACATAAATAGGATCAGCAGCAATGCGTTTATCGCTTAAAGAACATTTACCATTATCCATAATAATTGGATCACCGTTAGAACAAATAAATATATTTTCTTCAGGGATTCCAATTGATACAGCTGTTTCTTTATGAACTTTTAACATTCGATAATCACCATGCATTGGCATAAAGTATGATGGTTTAATTAAATTTAACATTAATTTTTGTTCTTCTTGTGAAGCATGACCAGAAGTATGCAATCAATTTAATGGTGAATTTTCTTCAACAATCGCACTAAGTCGTGTTAGTTTATTAACTACTCTTTCAACGTCAGCACGGTTACCGGGAATTGCTGATGAAGAGAATATTATTGTATCACCGGGTATAATTTTTATTTGACGATGTTCGCGATTAGCAATTCTTGATAATGCTGCCATTGGTTCACCTTGGGAACCCGTACAAATAATAACAATTTGATTATTATCATATTTTTTAGCTTCTTCTGCTTTAATAAATGAACTATCACGAACTTTTAAATGTCCCATTTGACGAATAACATTAACTATTCTTTCTAAACTTCTTCCAACAACAATAACTTTTCTATTATGTTTTGTTGCAACTTCAATAATTTGTTGTAAACGGTGTACATTAGAAGCAAAAGTAGAAATTAAAATTCTGCCCTTCGCTTTAGCAAATATTTCACTAATTCTTTTAACAACAAGCATTTCTGTCATTGTATAACCGGGTACTTCAGCATTCGTTGAATCTGCTAAAAATAATGTTACTCCTTTTTGACCCATTTGTGCCATTTTATCAATATCTGCTTTATGACCTAAAGGTGTTCAATCGAATTTATAATCACCTGTTGTTACAACAGTTCCATTTGAATTTTCTACGCAAATTCCATATGCATCAGGAATTGAATGATTAACAGCAAAAAAACTAATAATAAATCTGTTAGTTTTAATTTTACTATTACCATCAACAATATTTATTTTTATTTTTGATTTTATTCCTTTGTCCTTAATTTTATGACGAATTAAAGCTGCTGCTAAGTTAGGAGCATAAATAGCTGGAATATCACTAATTTCTTTTAATAAGTATGGTATACCACCAATATGATCTTCATGACCATGAGTAATAAATATTCCTTTAATTTTATGTTTATTTTCTTTTAGGTAACTATAATCAGGAATTACTGCTTCAATTCCTGGCATAGAAGCATCAGCAAATTTTACTCCAGCATCAATAATAATAATTTCATTATCTTGTTCAATTACATAAGTATTTTTTCCAACTTCTTCTAGCCCACCAAGCGCAAAGATTTTCGTGACGAACTTTTTAACTGGCATAGTATTTTTTGTGGGTGTATCACTCATATTTTTTCTCCTTCATTCATTTTAAAATTATAAGGAAATAACATAAAAAAATGTAATGAATTTAATCATGTTTTTACTTATTACTTATTTGGTATATTATATTTAACTATAATAAAACAATTTAAAAACTTAAGTTTATCATTCTACTTTATATCATAATCCATTTATCATCATTAAGTCAAGGATTATCCTTATTAATGTGATGATAAAAGAGTTTTCCTTCTAAATGGTCTTGCTCATGTTGAAAAACAATTGCTTCATAACCTCTAACAGTTAAAGTTACTTTTTTCTTTTTTAAATAGTCATAACCTGTAACGTTGATTTTATAACTACGTGGAACTAAACCTTCATGAGGGTGATTAGTTACACTTAAACAACCTTCACCTTTTTTTAAATAAGCTATTTGTTCGCTTTTACCAATGATTTTTGGATTTATTAATGCATGTTCATAGTAAATAATCTTTTCATTTTTATCAGGAATTGGTAATAAAATATAATACATTTTTATATTTTCTCCAATTTGTGGTGCAGCAATACCAATAGCTTCGGTTAAAATGTTGTTAGCATTAAATTCTTTATCTTGTGATGCTTTTACTCAATCAATCATACGTTTCATAATATTTTCATCTTTAGGTGTTAAGGGTAAAATAACATCAGCACAAGGTTTTAATAAACTAGGTTTTGTATCTTCAGTAATTCAAGATGCTGATGGTACTTCGTTTTGTAATTTTTTTAACATTGCAGATCCTTTCATCAGTTTGTAATAAATAATAAATTAAACTAATTTGCTTTTATCAAATTTAATGATAAAGTTATTATAAACTAAATTTTGGAGAAAACATGAAAATTATTGCTGGAAAATTAAAAGGAAAAAAATAATTACTTTAGATGGTTTATCAACACGGCCAACATTAAATCGAATTAAAGAAAATATTTTTAATATTATGTTAAATTATTGTAGTTTTGAAGATAAAATTGTTGTTGATTTATTTGCTGGAAGTGGTAATTTAATTCTTGAAAGTTTATCACGAGGGGCAAAAGTTGCTTTTGCAAATGATATTAATAAAGCTGCTTGTAATATTATTAATCAAAATTGTTTTGCTTGTAATTTACAAGAACAAGTTAAATTAAGTAATTTGGATTATCAAATTTTTAGTAAAACACTAGTACAACAGTGTGATATTGTTTTTATTGATCCACCGTTTGCAAATATTACTTGTCAACAGTGAATTATTGATTTCTTTTATAAAAATAATTTACTTGCTAATAATGCTTTAATTGTTTTAGAAACAAATGTACCACTTGAAAATTTACAATTAAATTTCCATTTTAAAGTAGTATCTAATAAAAAATACGGTAAAATATATATTAAAATAATTCAATTTTATGAAAAGTAGAAAGTAGAATGTAAATGGCACAAAAAAAAGGAAAATTAATTATTCTTTCTGGACCAAGTGGTGTTGGTAAGGGTGCAATTATTGCTAAATTATTTGCTGATAAATCATTAAATTTAGCATATTCAGTTTCGATGACAACAAGAAAACCACGTAATAAAGAACAAGATGGCATTAATTATTTTTTTGTTGATGTATCAACTTTTTTAAATCATGTTAAAGGTAATGATTTTTTAGAATATACAAATTTTATTGGTAATTACTATGGTACTAGTAAGAGTTATGTTTTAAATTTGCAAAATCAAGGTTATAACGTTATTTTGGAAATTGAGGTTGATGGTGCTAGTCAAGTTTTAAAAAATTATGAACATCGCAATGATATTATGAGTATTTTTATTATGCCTCCTTCTTATCAAGAATTAGAACAAAGAATTCGTATGCGTGCTAGTGAGTCAGAAGCAATTATTGAGAAAAGGTTAAATAAAGCAAAAGAAGAATTTAAAGTTCAACATGAATATGATTATATTGTTATTAACGATGACTTAGATATTGCTGTTAAAGAAATAACAGATATTATTAAAAATAATATTAATTAGTTTTTGATTTGATAGTTTAGAATTAAATATTAAAAACATTTAACGATGTTAATTTGTATAAAAATATAATAGTATAGAAAACTATAATACAATAATTTTATAAACTTAATATCAAGTTTATTTTAAATCCTATTTCTTTAATTTTAAAGTAATAGATTTTTTTATTTAATTAGAAAAGGTGAATAAAATATGGACGCTAAATCAATTGCAATCTTGCTAAAAACACTAGTCGGGTTAGGAAAAGTAATATCTGGAGGAAAAGAATCAATCAAAACCAGTAAGAGAAAAAATAAAGCAAAAGATAAGATAGAAAATCAAGTAAAAACATTAGAAACAAAAGTATTAACAGCATTAAAAGTATTACAAACATTACAAACATTAAAAGAAAAAGTATGAGAAGATGAAACATTAAAAGAATTAGTAGAATCTTTAAAAAAATTAGAAGAACAATTATCAAATGCATCAGAAAAATTAGAAAAATTAAAAACAGAACCAGCAACAGTAACAATCACAGATATATCAGTAGCATCAGTATGATTACAGGAAAAACTATCAAATTCACTAAAATTAATTGAAAAATTACAAACTAAATTATCTTCAAGAGAAAATAGTAAAGATAGTGATAATGATTTTTTAATAAAAGCAGAAGTAAATAAGAATTTATCAACATTATCCGTAGTAAATAAAAATTATGTTCATAACACTGTACCAAATTTATAGTTAATAAAGATAATTAACAAATAATAATTTTATAAACTTATATAAGATAAAATCTAAAATTATCAAAAATATTAGTACTCCTTTTAAAAATAAATTTAAAAGGAGTATTTTGTAAATTATGATAAGTTGTTATACTAATAATATCAAAAATAATTT
This sequence comes from Spiroplasma endosymbiont of Andrena trimmerana, assembly GCF_964019575.1. NCBI lineage: Bacteria > Bacillati > Mycoplasmatota > Mollicutes > Entomoplasmatales > Spiroplasmataceae > Spiroplasma > Spiroplasma endosymbiont of Andrena trimmerana. The sequence continues at coordinate 1,122,945 of NZ_OZ026455.1, read as the reverse complement.
TTTTACTTTATAATTAAAGTAGTGGAATCAAAAAATAAAGGAATGGTGGTATTTAATATGAGTGTATTACCGTTAAATATTATTTCGACTGTAATTTCAGCAGATATTGGAACAGTTATTGCTGAAATAGCGGTTTTATTTGGAATAACCATTTCTTTATTAATGACAATTCTTATTTTAATAGTTATGAATACCTTTATTCGTGGTAAAAAAGTTTGATGAACAACAAGAAATAAATCTCATATGAAACTACTAGCAACTTCAGAAAAAAGAATGTTAGCAAGTGTTTTAGCAGAAGCAGTGATTAAATTAGCAGAAGAAAAAATTGGAGCACTAATTACTATTGAAAGGAATGTTTCATTAAATGAATATACTGATTTGGGAGTAAAAATTGATGGTGAAGTAACTTCACAACTATTACAATCTATTTTTATTAAAGGTTCACCATTGCATGATGGTGCAGTTATTATTCGTTTAGGTCGTATTGAATGTGCCTCTACTTATTTTCCACTAACTAATAAAAAAATATCTAGTCAATTTGGTTCACGTCATCGTGCTGCTATTGGAATATCAGAGCAAACCGATGCAGTATCAGTTATTGTTAGTGAAACTAATGGTTCTGTTTCAATAGCTCGTAGTGGTAAGTTTTTACAAGTTGAAAACTTAAATAATCTTGTTCGTACACTATATGATGAATTAGCTTCAACTAAAGAAATGGTTCAACAAGTATAATAATGAAAAGTTTGTTATTAGTAGATATTGGTAATACATTAATTAAGATTGCTATGATTATAACAACAAATGATAGTGAAATTATTGAACAATGAGCAGTAATAGAAACCAAAAGTAAAACTGCAATTGTTCAATTGAAAAAAGCATTTAAATTAAATAAAAAATTACATTTTGAAGAAGCTGTTATTAGTTGTGTTGTTCCAAATTTTTTAATAATAATAGAAAAATTAATTGTTTTTACATATAATTTAAAACCGTTAATTGTTGATTTTAATTTACTAAGTTCTTTACCTTTAAAACTTAATTTAGAAAATCGTCAATTAGGTAGTGATTTGATAGCATTATCATATGCTGCTTATACTAAGTATCACAATGCGATAGTTGTTAGTTTGGGAACTGCTACTACCTATAGTGTTGTTGTTAATGATGTTTTGGTTGGTGTTATTATTGGACCTGGATTTAGTACAAGTAAAGATGCATTGATTGATAATGCTGCTTTACTTGTTGATTTTGAAATGCAACATTATCAATCAATGTTAGGTAAAAATACTAATCATGCTTTATCAATTGGTTATGGTTATGGTTTTAGTGCAATGATTAATAGTATAGTTGCTAGAATTCAAAATGAAACAAATATTAGTTTACCTGTAATTTTAACAGGAGGTAGTGTACCAATTTTAAAATCTTATTTTGATTTTTCTTATATTTATGAACCACAAATGTTATTTTTAGGTTTAGTTGATATTATTAAATATTTTAGAAGTAATAATAAAATAAAAGATTAATATCTTTTAATATATTTAAAATATAAGGAAAGGAGAATAAAACTATGTTGATGTTAATAAAAATTTATAAATTAACTAGTGCACAAATTATTATAATAACTATTATTAGTTTATTAATTTTTACTATTATCGTTTTAACAAGTTTATTAGTAATTTTTAGTTCATATAAAAATAAACAATTTATGGTTTATAAAAATTTGCAATATATTCAAAATATTAATATTAAAGAAAGATTAAATCGTATTAATCAAATGGTACAAGCAAATGAACAATATAGTTCTATTTTAGGGATTTGAATTAGTCGTTATAATCTTTTTTTAAAAAAAGATTTAAATAAGGTTTTTAAAAAATATATTCAAATTTTAAAATTACAAAATAATAAAGAATTATGAAAAAGATATAAATTAATGTATAGAATGCATAATAAAAGTAATAATTTAAAAAATCAATTGCAGTTATTAACAATTGAAATAGATTATTTTATTAGTATTGATCAATTATTACGAGAATATCAATTATTTTTTAAACAAAATTTTAATTATTTACAAGATCAAATGATCAAGATTAATTTACAAAATGATCTTAATCGAGAACAATTAGATGAAGTTATTAAAATAATTAATGATATGTTTAAAGAATTAGAAACAAATATTAATGCTATTAATGTTAGTCAAATTATTACTATTTTAAGTGAGATTGCGATTGCTGTTGTAACATTGGCAGAAATTTTAGATAATTTACCAACACTTCGTTATATTATAACATATGAAATTAAACAAAAAATGGCGGCCTTAAAAAATAAATATCAAATGATAAAAATAAATAATACTTTACTTTTACAATACGAACAATTAGTAGCAAACGTTGATGAAAAGTTAAGTTTTATTAATAAACAAATTAATAATTTACAATACAAAAAAGCTAAGGTTAACACTCAAGAAATATTAAAATTAATTGCCACTTTTAGTAATAAAATTGATAAAGAACAAATATTTTATAATATTTTTAAACAAAATTATGAAAAATTTTTAGTTATGAGTTTTAATTTTAATGAAATATTTGAAACTATTAAAAATGAAATTGCTCTTTCAAATAAAATTAATTCTAAAATGATAGAAAATAGCAAAATAACTAACTTAGAAACTATTATTAATAAACAACTTGCTACTGTTAATGATTTTGATAATTTATTAATCATAGAACATCAAAAATCAATAAAAAATACTAGTTATGAAACATTAGTGATGTTATTAGCGGCGTTATTTGAAAATAGTATTGTTGTTTTTAATAGTTTAAAAGAGTATAATAAATTGTTGAATGAACAAAATAAAGCAAAAATTAAATTTAAAACTTATGTTGATAAAATCAATTCAATGATGTTACAAATTGATAATATTTTAAATAATATTAATTTTTATTATTTAAATGAAATTTATAAAGAAAAGTTTAGTGATTTACAATATTTAATAAATGATACTATTTTAAATTTTAAAAATGGAAATTATGATAATTCTTCTTTTAGTAAATTTAATGATTTACAAAATAAAATTTTTCATCTTTATACTGAATTAAAAATGGAAATTACTATTCATAAATTATCACATTTAACTCTTGTTTATGCTAATCGTCATTGTTCAATTAATCAGCAACTTAATAGTAAATTTAATGAAATTGAAAATAATATCACTAATAATCATAATCAAAAAGCATTAACATTATTATTGGAATTAATGGAATAAATTTTAAAAAAGAGGAAATTTAAATGGTACCAATTATTATTATTCGTTATGGTGAATTAACAACTAAAAGTAAAAATCGGATTGATTTTATTAAACAATTAAAAATAAATATTAAGTATGCTCTTAGTGATTATAAACAAATAAATATTATTCATTTTCATGATCGGATGGAACTAACTAATTTATCTCTTGACGTAATGAATGATGTTATTAATATTTTGGTGAAAATATTTGGTATTAGTTCATTATCACCTGCTTTTAGAATTGCTAAAAATATGGAAATATTATCAGAAAAAGTAATATCATTAATTTTAAGTCAAGATCTAACAAATTTTAAAACATTTAAACTTTTTGTTAGTCGTAGTGATAAGAGTTTTTCATTAAATTCAGAACAAATAGTTAAAATTATAGCTTCTATAATTTTAAAAAAAACAGATTTAAAAGTTAATGTTACTAATCCTGATTTAAAAATAAATATCAAAGTTAATAAGGATGATATTTATTTATTTGCAAATAAAATTATTGGTGCTGGTGGATTTCCAGTAGGTAGTTCAGGGAAAGTGTTATTATTATTGAGCGGTGGTATTGATTCCCCTGTAGCAGCATATAAATTAATGAAACGAGGATTACAAGTTCAATATTTACATTTTGCTACTCCACCTTTTACTTTACCAACAGCATTAAAAAAAGTAGAAACTTTAGTTCAAATTTTAGCACCTTATAATGCTGGTAGTAAAAATTTATATATTTGCAATTTTATTTACTTGCAAAATGAATTAAGTCATATTAAGAAAGAAAGTTATCGTATTACTTTAATGCGTAGAATGTTTATTAGAATTGCTAGTTTATTTGCAGAAAAATATAAAATTCAAGCATTAGCAACCGGTGAAGCGATTGGTCAGGTTGCTTCACAAACATTAGCAAGTATTAATGCTATTAATATTGTTAGCAATTTACCAATTTTGCGTAGTTTAATTGCCGAAGATAAAGTTGATATTATTAATCTTGCTAAAAAAATTGGTACTTATGAAACATCAATTTTACCATTCGCTGATTGTTGTTCATTATTTGTTCCCAAAAACCCTGTTACACAACCAAAGATTAAAGAATGTGAACTTTTAGAAAATGATTTAAAGCAAATAATTGATTGAGAACAAATTTTAATAAATAGTTTTAAAGATATTGAAAAAATATAAATAAATTTATTAATAATTTAATAGTTTTAATAAATTACAGTTTATTTACTTTAAATATAAAAAAAGAGTGAAGTTTCACTCTTTTTGTTATTTTTTAATAGTAAACTATAAAATATTACAATAAGTATTTTGATTACTTGTTGAAGTTTGATTTTGTAAATCAATTGCATTTATTTCATTTACTAATAATTTTGTTTTTTCAATTCTTTTATTGATTTCATTTATTTTTTTCTTATCAATTTCTAATTGAGCAAGTTTTAAATTTATTTGTAATTTTTGATATGGATTTGGTTCTCTAAAGTCAATATTGGTTGTAACATTAAGAATAGTAGGTAATCCAAATTTATATCGTTGCTTTATTTCTTGTTCATAAATTTCATAGGCTAATCTTTCAACTATTTTTGGGTGTTTGTTTTTAGCAGCTATTGTTAAAGCTGTATCACCATTTTCAATGGTATCTAGTAAAAGATTAGCATAGTTATAATAACCATTTGTTTTTAAATATTTGGCTATAATTATTTGTCCATTAATATTATTTAATATTCAAGGATCAGGTCTATTTTTAACTACATGATAAATATTAACACCATTATCTATTAAGATGTTAACTACATCTAAATGACCATTTTGCGCTGCTCATATTAAAGCGGTTATATCATCGCATATATAATTAACATTGCCACCATTTTTAATTATTTTTTTAATTACTTGTAGATCACCGATTTTAGCAGCTTTTATTAAATTAATATTTTGAATATCCATTTTTTTCTCCTTATTTGATTAAAAATAACAAACTCACTTACTTTAAAATGAAGTAATAAGTTGAAAACTTGTATTAAGTTTATGCAGATTTTAACATATTATTGGTTTTAATATGTAAAAAAATATATTAAAATTTTTCCCAAATTATTAATTATTAATTATTGAAAAAAATAATGTTTATTTTTTCTTTTTTAATATAAATTTTAGAAATAAAATTTATTTTTTTATTTTATTTCTAAAAAAGTTGATTTTAAGTGTTTTAAATAGTTTTGTATTAAAAACAATAACTTAAGAATAACCTAGCAAGATAAAATGATGTTAAAATTAACTTGTAATATAAGTCATTCAAGAATTGTAGGGGATAGTATGAAATATATAGTTAATTTAAATGTTCGTTCTAATTATTCATTTCTTTCATCAACTATTAAAATAAGTGATTATATTGAATTTGCTAAAAAAAATAATTTAAAAGTTCTATCTTTAGTAGATAAAAATATAATGTATGGTGCTTATGAATTTTGTAATTTATGTATAGAGAATGATATTAAACCATTAATTGGTTTAAATTGTGTTTGAGAAAGTGCTACTGATAAAGTTGAATTAACTATTATGGCAACTTCATATGCTGGTTATCAAAGATTAATAGAGCTTTCTACTATTATTAGTACTAATAATAATATTGTTACTACTAATGATGTAAAAAAATATCTTAATCAAACACGTGAAGTTTTAGTTATTATTCATGCTAATAATAAAAATATTAGATATATTAAAAATAATTATGATATTTTAAATTCAACAGGTCATGAATTAGTTTATTTTGGTTTAGTACCTAGTGATATGGATAATATTACTTTATTAAAATCGATTACATCTAATATTATTCCAATTGATTTGGTTTTATATTTAGATGAAAAACAACATCGTACTTATCAAATTTTACAAGCTATTAAAGAACAAAAAACATTAAAATCAGAAGATTTATCAAAAAGTAATGAGTTTTTATATAAAACTAAACAAGATTTAATGCAACATTATCCAAATGAAATTATTGAAAATATTGAAAAGGTTATTTGATTATGTAATTTAAAATTTCCTAAAAATAAGCCAAATAGTGCAGAATTAAGTTTACCAAAATTTACTTGCCCTAATAATCTTACTAGTAATTTATATTTGCAAGAATTATGTAAGCAGGGATTAGAAGCGCATTTTCAAAGTCGTGAAATTCCTGAAACATACGTTAAAAGAGTTTTATATGAATTACAAGTAATTAATGAAATGGGTTTTGCTGATTATTTTTTAATTGTTAATGATTATGTTAAATTTGCAAAAAGCAAGAATATAATGGTTGGACCAGGTAGAGGAAGTGTTGCTGGTAGTTTAGTGGCATATGTTTTAGGAATTACTGGTGTTGATCCTATTGCTTATAATTTAATTTTTGAAAGATTTTTAAATCCAGAACGAATATCATTACCAGACATTGATATCGATTTTGAAGATACAAGAAGAGATGAAGTTATTAATTATATTCATCAAAAATATGGCAAAGAACATGTTGCATATATTGTTACTTTTCAAACAATTGCTAGTAAAATGGCAATTCGTGATTTGGGAAGAGTTTTTCAAGTTAATATTGAAGATATTAATGAAATGACAAAATTAATACCAATTCAATATAATTTTGAAATAGATATGGCTATTAAACAATCACCAAAATTAGCATGATATGCAAATAAGTATCCTTTATTGTTTATTTTAACCAAAGAAATTCTTGGTTTTCCACGACAAACTAGTACTCATGCAGCAGGAATCGTTATTACAAGAGCACCGTTAGTTACTGCTATTCCATTACAATTAGGATTTCAAGGTATTTATCAAACGCAATTTCCAATGCAAACCCTAGAAACTCTTGGTTTGATAAAAATGGATATTTTAGGATTACGTAATTTAACTATTTTGCAAAATATTTTACAACAAGTAAGCAAACATTATTTTTTAAATTTAAAATTATCTCAAATTCCTTTAAATGATGAAAAAAGTTTTAACATTATTAAAAATGGTGATACAACCGGTATTTTTCAATTGGAATCTTCAGGAATGCGTCAAATTTTAATTAAAATGAAAGTTGATAACTTAGAAGATATTATTGCTAGTTCTTCTTTATTTCGTCCTGGACCACAAGAGTACATTCAAGATTATATTAATCGTAAATTAGGAAAACAAAAAGTTACGTATATTCATGAAGATTTAAAACCTTATTTAGCATCAACTTATGGCATTATTATTTATCAAGAACAAATATTATTAATTTTACAGAAAGTTGCTGGTTATTCATTAGGAAAAGCTGATTTAATTCGTCGTGCAATTAGTAAAAAAGATACTATAGTTATGAAAGAACAAGCAAACTCATTTATTAAAAGTGCTGTTAATAGAGGTTATTCACTAAGAGTTGTTAAGAAAATATGAGAAGATATTGAAAAATTTGCTGGTTATGGATTTAATCGATCTCATGCTGTCGCTTATTCATTAATTAGTTATTATTTAGTTTATTTAAAAGCAAATTATCCATTGGCATTTATGGTGTCGTTATTAAGTAGCGTTATTGGTAATGATCAAAAAATGTTACAATATTTGAATGAATGTCAAAAATATCAAATTAAAGTTTTACCACCATCAATTCAATTTTCTGACATTGATTTTTTAATTGATGGTGCTAAAAAAGCTATTCGTTATAGTTTACAAGCAATTAAGCAAATGAGTCAAGGTAGTTGTAGTAATCTTATTAAAGAACGTACTAGTAATGGATTTTTTCAAGATTTTTTTAACTTTTGTGCTCGAGCAATATTTATTGGTTTGAATCGTAAAAACATTGAACATTTAATTGCTGCTGGTGCTTTAGATGATATTCAACCAAATCGAACAATGTTATTATTAAACTTGGATGCTGCATTAGAATATGCCAATATGGTGCAGGTAAAAAATGAAACTAGTGGCGAATTATCATTAAATTTTAATTTAATTGCTAAACCAATTATGTTACAAAGAGAAGATGATTGAAATAATAATAGTATTAATGAACATCGTGCATTAGGACTTTATTTAAAATATAATCCTAAATTACTATGAAAAGAGCAATTAGATCCTCATAATAAAGCTATTGATTTAGCATATATTAATAATTATGTTGATCAACATGTTAGAGTATATGGAGTTATCAATAATATTAGAGTAATTAAAACTAAAACTAAAAAATTAATGGCTTTTTTTGAAATGCAAAATGATAGTAATGTTATTGAAGTAACGGTTTTTGAAAAGTTATATCAAATATACCAAGAATATTTACAAGTTAATAAAGTAATTTTAATGGAAGGAAAGGTAGAAATTTATAATGATAATATTCAGTTAATTTTATCAAGAGTAATTAAAAATTTATAGTAAGCATATAATTTTATCTATGCTTACTATATTAAATAATAAATATAATCAATAGTTTTTAAATTTCTTACTTTAATTTCTAATAATAAATAAAAAATTAATGAACATAGTAATTATTAATAATTTCACAATTTTCAATAGCATCTCAAAAGTTATTATCTACTTTTTTTATTTTTAAATAAATATTTAAAAAGATTAGTAATATAGTTATAAATAATAAAATTGGACTTAAAATTATAGCAAAAACAATTCCAATTTTTAGTTGTACTAATGATTTAAGATTATAGTTTTCAACAATATTTTGGAAGAGGTAATGTTTACAAAAATATAATTTATTATTAGTTAACATATAAATTAAACCATGTTCTTTTATTAAATTAAAACCATTTTCTTTTGTTATTATTTCTTGTTTTCGATAATGATTATAGAAAGAAGGAATATATTTTATATCATTTTTTATGTTAAAAAAATCTATTAGGGTTAAAAAAGTAAATATAACCAAAATAGTTAAAATCAATAGTGATAGTGTTATTAAATTTATTTTTTTAAGTTTCTGAATTTTCATTTCTAAAAATCTCCTTATATTTTATTTATAGGTTAATTTTATTTTGTTAGGAAAGTATTATAATATATTTTTTATTAAATAAAATTAAATTATGAAATATTTATATATAATATTTTAATAATGATTTGCTATTATTTTTTTGTTTTTTTGTTATATTATAAGTAGTAATATTTATTACCAATATACGTTGCTCTACTAAACCTAGTCTATAGTGTGATATTCTAATTTCTCTCATATAATTTTCTAATTTATAAAAAGTTGAACTTTTATTTGAATCTGTCGGTTCTTGATCTGTAACTCAAGGATCTATTTTAAATTTTGCTTCCATAGTTTTTTCAAGAAATGCAAAATATTCCTTGTATGCTTCAACATATTCCTTACCATATCTTTCTTTATCATTAGCAACTTTAATTTTTTTAATAATTTTTTCTAATCTTTCTTCTTCAGTATCAACTTTTGTAATTATAATATTTACTTTTCCTGTATATTTACTGTCAGTTTTAGCATTTAGTTCTGCTGAACCAGCAGTTGCTTCAGATGCTGCTTTGAAGTTTTTAATTTCAACATCATTGGCAGTTACATCTTTATTTTGTTTAATGATTTCATCAAGAACTGCTTTTTCAGTATTAAATTTGTTACCGTCAACTTCTTTGTTAGTAATTTTACTGTCTAAAGCGATTTTGTCTTTTGCAGTAATTGTAATATTTACTTGTCCTGTATATTTACTGTCAGCTTTAGCATGTAGTTCTGCTGAACCATTTTTAATTTCTGATGCAGTAATAAAGTTTTTAATTTCAACATGTTCAGATGTTATTTCTTCATTTAAACGAATAATTTCATTAAGAACTGTTTCTTCGGTATTAAATTTGTTACCGTCAACTTCTAACTTAGTAATGATAGAACTTAATTCTTTTTTTGCTTCTGATTTTGTGCTTTTTGTAGCGACAACAGCTATTGTTGTTGCTGCTGCAACGACAACTAATATACCAGTTGCAATTAATATTTTTTTATAATTTAGTTTTCTTTTCATATTTAACCACTCCAACGTGTTATTTTATCATTTTTGCTAACTTAATGTCAAATCACAACAATTGATTGAAGAAATATTGATGACTATTATTGATTATTTGTATTTGTATTTTTATTAAAATTTGACTTATAGAAAATAAATAAATAAATATAATTATTTTTATAAAATTTATAGAATTTTTTGACTGATACTTTAATTTTTAAAGTAAACAAGGTTTAACTCAAATAATGTGAAATATAAAAATATAATGGATAATAAAAAATAAAAAACTACTAATTATTTTTCTTTTATAGTAAGTTCTAGTAAGCATGTGATATCGTTTATCGATTTTAGTTACTAGAATTATTGATATGTAGTTAAAAGAAGAAATAATAAAAATAACTATTTTAAAAAAAGAATGAAGAGGACAATATAATGAAAAAAATATATGATAATTATCAAGATACTAACTTTAATTATAAAAATATAATATCAACAAAAAATGTAAAACAAACACAGGATGACAATGGTAATTTGTATTATACAACTTTTGATAGTTCTGATCTTCATATACCTGGACAAAAAATTTGAAAATATAATATAAGTACCAGAGATAATGAAATTTATTGAGAAAATAAAGAATTCAAAGTAGGTTCTTTTCACATGATAATTGATATTAAAGGTAATATTTATTTAACTTCTGCTGGTGGAGTAATAATTCTTAATAATAAAAATAAATTTAAAACTATGCCATTAGTTTCGGGTATGGTAACTGATATTACTTATTTAAAAAATAATATTTATGTAACAACTTTTGATGGTTTTTATAAATATAATATTAATACTGAAATTGCTGAAAAAATAAATTTACCAAACAATCTAATGGTTAATTTTATATTTATTGATAAAAACGAAAACATTTATCTTGCTATTTATAAATCTATAAATAAACCTATAAGTTATAGTGTGTTAATTATAAAAAAAGGTCAATCTGAAGCCAAACCAATAATTGGAAATGATTTTTTTAACATTAACGATACAGTATTAATAACAGAAATAAATAGTAAAATATATTTTTATAGTTTAAATTTAGCAAGTAAAAAAGCAAAATTATATTATAGTGATTTAGATAGTAATAAAGTAAATTATGTATTAGATTTATCAATTAATGTTCAAACATTATTTAATTTAAATAATGAACTTGGTTTAGTAACACATGAAAATGGAAATACAGTAATTGAAGTTTTAAATATTGATAGTATAGAAAAAAAATATGAAATAAAAAATAGTGTTTATGAGCAAATAATGCAAATACAGAAATTTAATATTTTATCTCTTTTAAATGAAAATAAAATTGATTATTTAAGTTGATAATCTTCTTGTTAACTTAAAAAACAATAAAAAACAATTTAAAAATGCATCTTTAAGATGCATTTTATTGTTATTTTAAAAATTAAAGCTTAAAGCAATTATTTAATAATTGCTTTAATTTTAGTAGCAATAATATCAATAGCTACAGTATTATGAAAATCAAAAGGAATAATAATATCAGCATAACGTTTAGTTGGTTCAACAAAAGCATCATGCATAGGTTTAACAGTTAATGCATATTGTTGTAAAACACTGTCAAGAGTACGATTTCTAAAACTAACATCTCGTTTAATTCTTCTTAGTAGTCTAGTATCACTATCAGTATCAACAAAAATTTTGATAGTAGATAATTCACGAATAATAGGATTTTCTAAAGCAAAAATACCATCCAGAATGATAACATCACCCGGACCAATAATCTCAGTGTTTTTACTGCGACTATTGATTTTAAAATCATAAATAGGCTCTTCAATAGCATTGCCAAGTAATAATTGTTCTAAATCATGAATTAATAATTTCATATCAATAGCATTAGGATGATCAAAATTAGTTTTTTTTCTTTCTTCAACTTTTAAGTTACTAAGGTCATGATAATAATTATCCATTTGTACAAAAATGACATTTTTTTTATTACAAGCTTCAGCAATTTTTTCTGCTACTGTTGTTTTTCCTGAAGCACTGCCGCCAGCGATAGCGATTAAATTAATTTTTTTATATTTCACATTTATCTCCTAAAATTTAAGATTGAGTTATTTTATCAAAGTATGATTGTAAAATAATAGCAGCAGCCAATTGATCTTTAACTTGTTTTCTTTTATTTGAAGAAACATTAGATTTAATTAATATTTGCTGCGAAGAATAGGTAGTTCTTCTTTCATCTTGTAAAACAATATTTAGTTTATCATTATTTTGTGTTAATTTAAATTTATCAATAAAATTTAAAACAATTTTTGCGCTGGGGCCGACTGTGCTATCCATGTTTAAAGGGTAACCAAAAACAAGAATATCAGCATCATATTCTTTAATAGCATTTTGGAGTTGGATAATAGCATTATTAAAATCATGCTCTGGGAAACGAATAGTTTTTCAAGAAAAAGCAATTTTTCCTTCACCACGAGCAAGCCCTAATGTTTTACTACCTAAATCAATGCCTAAATATTTCATAAATTTATTATACTTAATATTTTTTTTAATTTTAATAATATATTAATTTTATAAAAAAATATTTTTTATATTGTAACTATAATAAAAATGTATTATGTCTATAAATTTTTATCTTTTTTATATTGTTTTTTTTCTTCTGCAATTCTTTTTCTTTCTTTTTCAGCTTCTTCAATTCTTTTTTTTAATCTTTCTTCTTCAAATTGTTTTTTATTTTCTGCATCTTGTTTTCTTAACTTTTCAATTTCCTTATCTTTATCCATAATAAAAAGTTCCTCTTTTCTAATGTTAAACTTTGGATTATTTTTTTCTTTTTTTTAAAAATATCCATAAATTAGTATAAATATTTTTTAAAAAAAAATATATTTTTAAGTTATATTATGAATTAAGCAAATAAAATCATTTTTTTGTTTAATAATGGAAATTGTTCTGAATCATAATCAGTGCTATTTATTAACTTTGGATCAATTTTTTTTGTATTTGAATATATTACTTTATAAGTCTTATTTACTTCATTTATGCTGTCTTGTATTTTTATTACTTCTGATTTATTAAAAATTGGAATATTACTATTGTTTTCTAGTTCTATTAATTTTTCTTCTAGTAAACTTATGTTTGGTTTATGAAAATATCTAATTTTTTTTATTAAAGTTTCAAAATTAAAAATTTTATAAAAATTTGAAATAGAAAGAGAAATCATTTGAGAACCTGTTGCTAAGAAAAAAAATAATCATGTTTCTCATTTTTTTAATTTTAATTCAAGTAGGTCATGAGATTTTGTAACTTCATATTTAGTAAGTAGTGTTGTTGTTTTAGTAATATTAGTAAAAACAGCATTGAAAAAAAATAAAAAAATTGCCATTGAAAATTTTCCATAATTTGATTGTTTTGTAATTCAGTTTGAAATTATTTGAGGACAAATATTAGTTTTAATTTTTAATGTTTCTAATCCTCATTTAAATATGGAATTAACTGGTCGTATAGAAAAATAAGTGATTGTATTTGCTAATATAATATTTGGTTTAGTAAAATATTTAATTCAATCACTTATTTTAAAGTTTTCTTGTATAGCATTTGCTATTGCACCTGTCATTATAGAATGTGCCATTAGTCATGTTACTGATTCTAAAAATAAATCAAATAATGAATAATTTATTCTTTCTTTTCATTCTAAAGTATCTAAATTTGATTTTTTTAATTTATTTAAATTATCAATCACTTTGTTTGCCGAAGATGTTAGTTCTTTTATTATAGTATTATCAATAGGCTTCTTTAAACAATTAAAGTCACTAATTTTTTCAACTTCTTTTTTAAAATTTGGATGATATTCAAAATCTGTAGGTTTTGGAAGATTATTAAGTTTTTTTATTAAATTATTAATATGTTTTATTCGTGTCATATTATTTTTTAATTTTACTTCATTTTCTTCATATAAAAGGGTTAAAAATTCATGCTTATATTTTTTAAATGGTTCAATAGGAATTTTTTTAATTTTAAAATCATTTATTGGATTACTTTTTTGACTTTGGATTATATTTAAAATTGTATTTCTTGATCAATCAGCAATTGCTGAGGTAAAAAATGTCGTTAAAATAGTATCAATGAATGTTGTGAAATAGTTTTATTTATTTTGAAATATTCCATAAAGATAATCTTCTGATGTATATTCTTGCTCATCAAAAATATATGTAGAAATTATTCTTTGTGCATTTTTTCCAGTAAATGCAATATAAACTAGTAGTAATCCTAACAATAAATTAGGTAATGTTTTTTTAATTTTGGCACTTATTGAAATATTGCTAGATGAAGTAGGATTATCAATAAGTTTTTGCATATATGTTAAATACTGATATAACTTTAATAAATTATCATAATTAATATTAATACTTAATTCTTGATTAAATGAGGTAATATTTTTTATAAACATATCTATATTATTGCTGAGTTATACTTGTAAGTGCAAGTAAATAAAATTGCAAAAAATTCTCATATAAAAATTTCATAATGCTAAATTTAGTTTAGAAAAAAGTAAGGAGTTTTTATATGAGTTATAAACATCTTGGCATAGATGAAAGAATTTATATTGAGAATCAATTGAAATTTAAATTTAAAATTAGTGAAATAGCTAAAAATCTTAATCGAAGTATTAGTACTATTATTCGAGAAATTAATAGAAATAAAGATAATAATCATTATTTTTCATTAATTGCACAAAATAAAGCTGAAAATCGAAAACAATCACATATTAGTTTTCATAAGTTTAAAAATAAGAATTTAGTAAAATATGTACAACAAAAATTACTATTAGGTTGATCACCTGAACAAATTTATGGCAGAATTAAAAATTTTCATAAAGAATGAGTTATTAGTTTTAAAACAATTTATACTTGAATTTATTTTGGAATGCTTGATAAAGTTACTAGTAAAAATTTAAGAAGAAAAGGTAAAAAACGAAAATCTAAAGAAAATCGTGGCAAGTTTAATGGTAAATCAATTAAAGAACGAGATATAAATGTTAATGATCGTATAACACTTGGTCATTGAGAAGGAGATACTATAGTATCATCACGAGGTAAAAGCAAATCATGTTTAATAACTTTAGTTGAAAGAGTATCACGATTTACTTTAGCAATATTAGTTAAAAACAGAACTACTAAAGTTATTAATAAAAATGTCAGTTATTATTTATCAATTCTTCCTAAAAACATTGTTAAAACTATTACTTTTGATCGTGGCAAAGAATTTTCAAATTGACAACAACTTGAAAAAAATTTAGATGTAAAAATTTATTTTGCCAATCCATATTCACCTTGACAAAGAGGTACTAATGAAAATACTAATGGTTTAATTAGAGAAAAATTTCCTAAAAAATTTATTTTTTCAAAAACTAATAAAAATGAAGTTCATAAATTTATATTGTCTTTAAATCAAAAACCGAGAAAAATACTAAATTATCTTTCACCAATCGAATATTTGGATAGAAAAATAATTTAGTTGCACTTACCTTTACAATTTAGCATTAATAGAATTTATAGTAGCGTTTTCTAAATAATAATAATATTTTAGATTTGATTTTTCGCCTCCTTTAACTTTGATAGGAGAGGAATCTAAAAGTTTATTATTCTTTAGGTCATCTGATAATTTGTCAATGTTTTCATATTTTTTAACGTGTTTATATAATTTATTATTTTTAATTAAAAATATTTCAAAAATAATTTGACTATTTGGAAAGGCAGTTCTTTTAGTTGAATATTTAAAATCATTTTTGTTTTTGTCATAAATTGTCATATAGGATTCATAAATAAGTGAATCAAGTTCATTAGATTTATTTCTAATTTCAGTTTTATATTCTCATTCTCCTTTATTATTTTTTCATTTCTTTGTTTTTCCACCAAACCGATTGTTATTTTTTGTTAATTTTATTTTTTTTAAATTTCTCATTTTTACTCCTTTTTAATTATAAAAGTTTTATTTAATATATATTAATTTATTATTAATAACAGTAGTTATATATTTTAAAAAGGATCATATTACAAGATCCTCAAAAGCAGTAGTATTAATTTTTTTGAATTAGTTTTACTATAACAATTTATAAGTATTTTAAAATCATATCCAAAAAATTACTGTTTATAAGTAAAGTTTTTAGTTGTGTTATTAATTTTTTCCCAATACCTTCTTAGATATATAATAAGAAGTAACTAAATTCTAAAGTTTTTAAAATAAAATACAATAAAAATTATTTTTATGTCATTATTTAGTGATAATTTCCTATTAGTTATCGAGCAAAAATTTCCCAAAAGTAAAGTTAAATATACTTGGTGATAAATATGGAAAGAAGCATGACTATGAAAGAAAAATATAAGTTTAATATTATAAATGACATTATTATTAATAAATTATCTAAACATCAAGCTAAGAATAAACTTAACCTAACTATTAGAAGAATTAACCAATTAATTCAAATTTTCAATAGAGAAGGTAAAGTTGGTTTTATTCATAAATCCCGAAATAAAATTTCTAATAAAACAACAAATTTTGAAATCAAAATTAAGATTATAAATTTATATAAAACCAAATATTATAATTTTAATTTTCAACATTTCCATGAGAAATTAAACAATGAAGAAAAAATTAAAATTTCATATAGTACACTTTATACTATATTAATTAAAGAAAAAATTACTTCACCAAAAAGACATAAAAATAAGAAAAATAACTTGCATCCTACAAGAAACCGAAGAACAAATTTTGGTGAATTAATTCAAATGGATGCAAGTAATCATCATTGATTTGGTAAGGATAAACCAAAAGCTTTTTTACATGCTGCAATTGATGATGCTACAGGCAATATTGTCGGACTATGATTTGATCATCAAGAAACATTAGATGGTTATTATAATGTTTTTTATCAAATTTTAACTAAATATGGCATACCAAAAACATTTTATACTGATAATAGAACAGTTTTTGGATATAAAAAACAAATCGATGCTGGCAAAATAAACACGGAAAATGATACTTATACTCAATTCCAAAAGTCTTGTAATGATTTAGGTGTTGAAATTATTAGAACTTCCATTCCACAAGCTAAGGGTAGAATCGAACGCTTATTTGGAACACTTCAAAGTCGCTTAATTAGTGAACTTAGACTTAATAAAATTAAAAATTTAGAAGAAGCTAATCAATTTCTTAAAATATATATAAGTATTTTTAATAAGCAATTTGCCTTACCTATTGATAATAATAAATCTGCTATGATTAAAGCTCCAAACCAAGAAGAAATAAATATTTATCTTTCAAGATTTTCTAAAAGAAAAACGGATAGTGGTTCAACTATAACATATTATGGTAAAAAGTATTTTCCTTATAAAAATAGCAAAGTTCAATACATACAACCTAGAACTGATGTAATTGTACTTAAATCGTTTATTAATGAGTTATATCTTAGTTATAATCATCAAATATATGAATTAAAAGAAATAGCACCAAAACCAATTATCAAAGAAGAGTTGATAAAAACTAAAAAGGTTTATATACCAAATAAAAACCATCCTTGAAGATATGGATACTAATAATACCAAATTAAAATTAGATAAAATTCTTTTTATAAAAGATTATTTTTGTGAATACTTAACTATATAAAATTTTAAATCGTTTGTCGAGCAGCAAATTTGATGCCTTAAAATTGATTTTAAAGATATAAAAAATAAAATTATACACCACCAATAGCACAAGCACCAGAAGCCATTGTTGTAATACCACCAACAACATTACCAATTATGGGAATAGTATTTAAAGCACCATTAACAATAGTTAATGTGTTTTCACAATTTAAATTTGATTTATTTTCTAGATTTAGAAGTCTGTTGTCAAGTTCATTAACTTGTTTTTTTAAAGTTTCAAAATCTGCTTTGATTCCTTGAATATTTTTGTTTAATTCATCTAACTTTAATTCATGTTCAATTAAAGTTGAAATATAACTTCAATCTCTTATATAACCTTTTATTATTTCTTTTTCTTGTCTTTTTCAATTATATAATGCTTGAGGATTAAATGTTTTAGAATTATTGATTGCTTGTGGTAAAGTAGAATTTCATTCATTTATATGTGCAAATCATTGTTTAACTTTTGAATCATTTGCTATAATATTTGAAATTTCATTAAATTTATCTTGTGTTACATAGGTAAAAGTTGGTTTTGTCAAACCATAAGAATAGGGACTAAAAGTACCAACAATTATTTTTTTTCAAAATAGCCAATAAAGTGTGAGTAATTAGATTTATCCAATAAATAAACTTCTGATAATTTAAAATTATGATATTTTTTCTTTATGGCACTTTTAATTTCGTTATCAACGTTATGATTAATTTTTCCTAAATTAATTTTTATATCTTTATTTCAATCTGGAAAATCATTTTCTAAATTATCAAGACGATTATTTGGATAATATTTCTCATCTTCTGTTATTATTCTTACTGATTCAAAATCAAATCAATTAAATGGTTTTTCATAAAGTACAATTTCTATACGTTCTTTTCTAGAACTATCTGTATATACTTTTTCAATTTTTGAAAAATTATCTCAAATTGTTTTACCTACTTGTTGTATTTCTTTTCATGTTCATGGAAAAATTGCAGTAATTGAAATATCATTAGAATTATATCGTTGCATCATATCCTCTTTAAATTTTTCGCCAAGTTCTCATGCAGGATTATCTTTTCAATAATGATAATCAGCTATTATTCCTTCAAAAGTTTTTGGTGTAAATGAACAAGTTACTTTACCTCAACTACCCCTTATTTCGTTTTTACCATTTAATGTTCTTTTTAATCGATTTCTGTGTTTTTCATGACGATGTTTATTCATATTTATTTTGCTATTTGTTGTTGGGTTGTTAATAATAAAATCTGTTTGATTATTACTTGCAAAATTTAATTGTTGATTTACTAAATCTAAACTAGTCGTATTTTTTCTAACTCAATTTTTAATATTTGAATTATCAATTGACTTACCATTAATACCTTGTATTTTATTATTTAAAAGTGGAGCAGTTAATACTCACAATTTAAATCAATAACTTGGACTAAAATATTTCATAATTTTGTTCTCCTTTGAAAGTAAATATTTTTATATTTACTTTCAAAACAAAGCAACTTTTATTTGTTAAATTTTACTTCTTTTTTATTTTTTTTGATAAATATTTTTGGGAAATTTTCACTCGATATTGACATAAAAATTATTTTTAATTAACTTTATTTTTATTTTTATGAATAATAATCAAATTAATAGTGTTTATTTTATAAATAAAAATAAACACTATTAAATGTTTTAATATTTTTTTTAATTCTTTGATTATTTTTGATTTTAGTAAAATTATGATAAGATATTTTTATATTTATATTAGTTTTTTGCTTTTAAAGTTTTTTTTATTAATAAAATAAATAAAAGGGTTTTGGTCTTTAAAAAAAACTGGTGTAAATAAAAACAATTATTTAGAAAATCAATATCAAAATAATTAGAGATAAATTGTTTTTTAACTTTTTACTAGCAAATAATGAAATATTCATATTTAAAAATAAATAAATAAATGCAGTATTAGTTGGATTGTTAATCTTAAGGAATTAAAAAAATTAACGTATAATTAAACTATCAATAATTATAATATAATATTATTTAAGGTTTCTTAAATTATTTTTTGTTTTTAGGAGGAACTATGAAAATTGCTTTTGATGTAATGGGTTCAGACCATGGTAGTTTGCCCGCTATTGCTGCAGCGTTAGAAGTTATTAAAGAATTCAAAAACGTTGAAATTTGTTTAGTTGGTGATGAAAAACAAATTAATGGAAACTTGCAGATTTTATTAAAAAATAAGCCATTATCATCAAGAATAACAATACTAGCAACAACCCAAGTAATAACTATGAATGATGGTCCACTCGCTGGTATTAGAATGACTGATTCTTCTATGAATCAAGCTATTCAGTTAGTTAAAAATAAAAAAGCAGATGGGATTCTAACTTCGGGTTCAACTGCTGCCTATCTTGGTGCTTGTCATTTTTTATTAGGCGAAATCAAAGGCATTAAACGTCCGGCATTCATGCCAATTATGCCTACTTTAATAAAAGATCGACAAGTAGTATTATTGGATGTTGGAGCAAATATTGAAAACACTGTTGATGAATTAATTAATTTTGCATTAATGGGTCATATTTATTGTCAAACTATTCAAAATATTTCACGTCCTAAAATTGGTTTACTAAATATTGGTATTGAAGAAAGCAAAGGTCCAGAAGTAACTAAAGCAACATATGCTAAACTAAAACAATTAACACAAAAAAATGAAAAGTTAAGTTTTTTAAATTTTCACGGTAATATTGAACCACGAAATGTTTTAAGTGGTGATGTTGATATTATTATTTGTGATGGTTATTCAGGTAATATTGTTTTAAAATCAGTTGAAGGCATGGCATCATTATTATTTACATTAATTAAAAATGGTTATAAAAAAAATTTATGAACTAAATTTTTAGGTTTAATGTCAATTGGTATTTTTAAAAATATTAAAAAGACTTTTGATTATAAGAATACAGGTGGTGCTCAATTAATAGGTATTAATGGCATTGCTTTTAAAGCACATGGATCTAGTGATAAAAAATCTTATTATAGTACTTTAAAACTTTTAATTCGTGCTATTGAGCAAGATGTTACTAATAAAATAGCTAAACAAATTCAAGAATTATAATTTATAAATAAGTATTAAGGAGAAAAATATGATTAATATTGAACATATTTTAAAATCGAGTATTTTAGAAAAAATTAAATCTAATCGTAATTATCGTGAAGCGTTTACTCATCGTTCTTTTTCAAACGAACATAATTTAGATTATTCATATGAGCGATTAGAATTTTTGGGTGATTCGATTTTAGGGGAAAATATTTCAACTTACATTTGACACTTATTTCCAAATAAAGATGAGGGACAATTAACAAGTTTACGTAGTAAAGCAGTTAGACAAGAAACATTGGCAGCAGTGGCAATTGCTTTAGGATTACAAGATTATTTATTTTTGGGAAATGGTGAAAAAAATACAGGTGGGCAACAACGAGAAAGCATTTTATCAGATGTTTTTGAATCATTTCTTGCTGCAGTATATCTTGATTTAGGAAATAGTGCAGTGAAAAAAATCTTAGACTTAACCTTATTTGAATTGATTAAAACTAATCAGTTAGAAACAATTATTGATTATAAAACTAAATTACAAGAATTAGTACAGGCAGAAAAAAGAGATCCTATTAATTATAAAACTATGGAACAAATTAAAAAAGATAATATTACTTATTTTATTGTTCATGTGTATTTAGATAATAAAATACTAATGGGGAAAGGAGTAGGAACAAATAAAAAGAAAGCTGAGCAAGAAGCAGCAAAGTCAGCTTTAGCAAAACTGTCAAAATCTAATTTATTAATAAGTGATCATAAGAAGGGATAAACATGTTTAAATTATTACGTAATTATATTCGTGAACAAAAAAACAATTTATTACAAATGTTTGGTTTAGGTTTTTTAGTAATGATTATGATTATTGCCTTTTTATCATTAAATTTTTCTAATAATTATTTATTTGAACAATATGTTAACGATATTGCTCATAATGAATTTGATCAATATACATTTTTTTCACCAGTAGAATATGTTAATTTTGATGGAAAATATAATGAAAAAGATAAAGCTGGTTCTTATTTAAATAATATTAATTATTATCAAAAAGATAATACTATTGATAAAGAAAAGATGGCAAAAGCTACTTTTCAGTTAACAATACCAGATGCTACTAGACCTGATATATATCGTTTTACTTTTCATGGTGGGGACGCTAGTAGTAAAGAATATTTTGCTATTGGTGATAGTCTTTTTAATGATACTAGCCATAATTATATTGATTTTAAAATTAATATTCCTATTAATTATCCATCTTATGATATTCATAAAGCAACGATAGAACAATATGCTAATATGCTAAATCAATATCTATATGATCCATTACATCCAGAAAAAAATCCAGAAAATGCAACAAATTTTATGATTACTAGTGAAGCTGCTTTACAGTTTTATAATGATAATTTTAAGGGACAATTGTCATATGCTAATCGAAACTATAGTGAAATAGATATTAAAAATGAAGCTAAGTTATATGAAATAATGTCAATGGGAATGTTATATAAAGATATTGAATGACAACATGCTGTTATGGTCCGTGATTTATTAATTACTAGTAAAAATTTTGCTTTTATTGAAACAGGACCCGAATATATTGTTAATAAAGCAATTATTGTCAAAGATGGTGGCCCAAGTTTAACAGAAAAACCATTACAAGATAATGAAATTTTAATTTACAAACATTTTGCTGAACTAAATAATTTACATATTGGTCAAAATTATGTAATTGCTGGACAAACGTTTATTATTCGTGGTTATGCTACAAGCTCATTAGCAGCATTTGTTGGTCGTTATTTTGGTAATTCACTTGATTTAAAAAATAATACTGTCGCTTTTACTAATGGTAATACGATGCGCAAAGTTGAATCCGATTTAAAGGCATTTAGCAGTAATATTGATGATTTTTTTTTAGGTATTAATCCTGATTTGGCTAAAAATATTGATTCACAAATAAACAATGAATGAATTTATAATTATCTTCATGCAACTTATAAAACACCTACTGATATAGCAAGTACAAAATATTATAATAATGGTATTGATTATAATAAAATAGTTTCACCTTTAAATATCAATAATCTTAGATTTTATACTAGTATGCAAGAATGATCTTTTAGTTCCATTAATAATAGAATTAATGTTATTGAAGAGATTTCTAGTTTATTTTTAATTTTGATTTTTATTGTGACTACTATTATTATTTTTATTATTACTTTTAAAATGATTGATCGTAATAAAAAATTAATTGGAATTTTAAAAGCAACAGGATATAAAAGTTGACAGTTAAGTATATCATTAGTAATTTCAATTATTGCTCCTTTAATTATTTTTGCTATTATTGGTGTTTTAATTTCGATTCCAGTTGCGCATTATTTAATTTATATTACTAATATTAGTACTGTTGCCTTAATTAGTTATGGTTGGTACTTTAATATTGTTACCGCTATTTTATTACTTGTTATTCCAATCATTAGTTTAACTTTCATTAGTTTTTTAATGGTATTATTCTTATTAAGAAGTAAACCCTTAGATTTAATTACTAATAATATTTCAAAACAAAAATATAAAATAAATATTAGTTCAACTTTTACTTTTATTGCAAGATATGTGATTGGTAGATTTAGTTATCGTAATAAGTTGGCCGTTACTACTTCACTACGTAGTTTTGGTAAAACATTAATTATGTGTTTTACTATTATTTTTGCTGCAACATTAGTATTCTTTGCGCTTGCTGCTAGTGGTTTAGTTAATAATATGTTAGGTTCACAATTTGCGGGAACTAATTTTAATTATCAAAATGGTTATCAATTTGATGATAATATTAAAACTAACTTTATTAATAACGAAAATAAATTAATGTATCAATTTAATAGTGTTGATAATATTAAAAGCAAAATTTCATTATATCCAGAATTATTAGCGGCAATTAAACGATTTGATCCTCTTAATCCTAATAAATCAATTATGATTAATGTTCAAAATCGTTATATTATGGGTAGTGAATTATTAAAAATAAAACAGTGAATTGCTGCTAATCCATCAAAGATTCCACCAATAGTTAAGGATTTCTTAGAAAAAAATAAAATATTATTTAATTATTTAACCAATAATAACGGTAAAAACAATACTGATTTATTGGTAAGTTTTGGTTTAATTCCTTATGATGAACAGTATGAAGTACCATACACACAATTAGAACTTGATAAGGCTAATCTGTTACTTCCTAATCAGCTTGGTGCTGTTTTTGATAATGATACACAAACCTTATCAAAAGAATCTTTTAAAAATTGAAGTGCACCAAGAACTGCTTATGGTATTGATGATAGTTTAAGTGATTTTTTATCTCTAAATTTTAGTATAAGTGATTTCTCTACTTTTAGTAAATTAAATTTAGCTGATATGGAAGTTTCTAATAATTGGCAAGATAAACAATTTATTAATATTCGTAATCATTTAATTCAAAAATTAGGAATTAAAAATCCAGATAGTAGTGCTGTTCAATTTATTCCAATGGCTACTTCTGCTTTACCTTCGGTTGCCAATGTTTATAATGGTGGAGAACAACTTAATAATAGTGTTATTTATAGGTATAAAGGATTAGATAATCAAATAAAATATATAATTGGTATTGCTTATGATTATATTAATAAATTAGATCCAAAAATAATAGTAATGCCTAAACTTTGACTTAATGAGATTTTGTTTGGTAGTAAAAGTGATTTATTAGAAAATAATTTTGCTAATAGTAAATTAAGCAAATTTACTGATAATGAGTTTAAACATTACTTACCAATTATTAGTAATAAAAATGATTATAATATTGATTTAGCACAAATTTCACACTCAGGATATTTGGAAAGTAAAGGTATTAGTACTTCATTATCATCAGTGTATGATATTAGTAATTTACGTAGTATTATGAAGAATAATCAATATAGTTTACAAATAATCATTTCATTTTTTGGTATTTTTAGTGTTATATTATCATTAATGATTATTGTTATTGTTACTAATATTAGTGTTCGTGATAATTTAATATTAATTAATATTTTACGAAGTTTAGGCTATACGGCATTAGAAGTTTCTTATAATTTCTTTCTGGTAATAATACCGGCATTGGTAATGAGTAGTTTGGTTGCTGTTTTTATTGTTCCTTCTTTAGTAATGGTACTTTCTAATTTATTAGCAACTTTTGCAAAAATCGCATTTCCTATTGTTTTTCGTTGATGATATTTTGCATTGATGATTAGTATAAATATTTTAATTTATTTAGTTTCATACATTATTACTTGAAAGTTAAACGTTAATAATAAACAATTAATGACATTAACTAAATAATATATAATCTGGTTTGCTGCTATTAAATAAAAAATTACACATTAAAATGTTTTAATTTTAAAAAATATTTTTAAATTGATAAAATTAATTTGAAGTATCAACTGAGGTTAGTGGAATATGGTAAAAATATTTTTTAATTATTTGCGTGAACAAAGAAAAAATATTATTCAAGTTTTAGGGTTAGGCTTTTTAGTTATGATTATGATTATAACTTTTTTAAGCATTCAATTTTCTGATCAATATGTAGAAAATCAATATTTAAATGATATTAGTCAAAATACTAATTTTCAAGAATTAAATGAATTACCAATTGAAAAAAATAGTTTTGAAAAAGAATATAATTATTATAAAACACATTTAGGATTATGATTGGAAAATATGTCATATTATAAACAAGATGATAGTATTGATACTTTTAAATTAAATCATGCAACTTTTCAAATTGCTTTAGTTAATGCTAATACCGATACTTATCGTTTTATTTTTAATGGTAGTAGTGATTTAAGTGATTCTCATGCTAATAATTATTTACAAATTGGAAATAATATATCTACTAAATATCATCATGATTATGTTGATTTTAAACTATTAGTTCCTAATGATTATCATCAAGGTTATAACTCTTCTGAAGAATATAAAAATGCAATGCGTAATTTAATTAATAGTTATGTTTATGATGGAAAGACAAATATTAATCAAGTAAACTATTTTATTTTAAATGATAAAGCATTAAAAATTTATCAAGATGAAATTTATCATAAAATATCATACGCTAATCATGAATATAATACAATTGATATTTCTTTGCAATCACAACTATATTTTTTAATTATTAATGGCATGTTATTTCAAAATATTGAATGAAATCAATATACTTTAGTTAATGATTTATTAATGACCGGTAAATCTTTTCTCTTTACACAAACAGTTCCTAAAAATATTATTGATCCACCAATTTTAGTAGGTAATTATAAACAAAGTTTGGAAGAGTTACCATTACAAGATAATGAAATTTTAATTTATGAACAATTTGCTAATAATAATAATTTAAAAATTGGTGATAAGTACAATATTGTTAATCGTACTTTTACTGTTAGAGGATTTGTTACTAGTCGAAATAGTGCTTTTATTGCCAATAATATTAGTGGATTGATGGATCCAAAAAATAAAACCGTTGCTTTTGTTAATAGTAATACAATGGTTAACATCAATAATGATTTTAAGGGTTTTATTGATAAAAATAAACAAAAAAATAGTTTTAATCCCGTTTATCCTGAACGTAGTTTAAATCCATGATTATATAATATATTACATAATCAATTAGCATATGGTCATCATTATCAAAATCTTACTAATGGTATAAATTTTGCTAATGTTGCTAGTATTTTAACAAATGATGATTATTTATGAAGACCTTATAATGAAAATGCTATTTTTTTCTTAAATGAGCGAATTAATTTAACACAAAATGTTGGTATAATATTTTTAACATTAATTTTTACTGTTACTAGTGTTATTATTTTAATGGTAGTATGAAAGATGATTCATCATAATCATAAATTAATTGGAATTTTAAAAGCATTGGGTTATAAAAATTGACAATTAACAATTTCTTTAGTTTTAGCTATTATTTGACCTTTATTTATTTTTGCTATTATTGGTGTTTTAATATCAGTATTTATTAGTCATATTCTTATTAATAGTCATAACTTATATTTAGCGCTAATTAACTATGGATGATATATAAATGTGCATATGACAATTATTGTGGTAACTGTTCCTTTATTGTTATTAGTAATTATTAGTTTTTTTATAGTTTATTTATTTTTACAAAAAAAACCACTTGACTTAATTAGTAGTAAAAATTTTAAAAAATATCATCATTTAAATATTAGCAAAATTTTTAATTTTATTAGTGTTAAAGTTATTGGCGATATTAGTTATCATAATAAATTGGCAATAACTATTAGCATGCGAAGTTTTGGTAAATTAGTTATCATTAGTATAGTTAGTATTTTTGCTGCCACATTGATGCTATTTTCAATTGCAGCTAGTGGTTTAGTTAATGATATGTTATCATTACAATTTGAAGGGATTAATTTTAATTATTTAAATAGTTATCATTATGAAGACATTGAAAATAATTTTATTAATAATAACAAGCAGTTGCTTTATAACATTGCTCCAGTTTCACAAATAGAATCAGGAGTATCACTTAAACAAGATTTACAAGATGCTATTGATTCATATTTAATAAGTCCTAATAATCCAGCCCCCGTTATTCGCGATTTACGTAATAAATATATTTTGGGTAGCGATTTATTAAAGATGCGTAAAAATTTTGAAAAATCGACAACATGAAATTTATTACCACAAACATTTAAAAAACAGTGAGCAAAACAAATAAATATTATTAATTATTTAACAAATGAAAGTGGTAATAATAATGATTTATTAATTAGTTTTGGTATTATTCCTTATCAAGAACAAAATGAGTTACCTTTTATTAAATTGAATATTGAAGATTCTTATGATTTGGATTTTAGTCATAACAATGCTATTGGTAATACTTATGATAGTGTAACTCAAACTTTTAATGATTCATGCTTTAGTAATGAAGTTACAATAAGACAAACTATCTATGGTATTAATGCAAATAGTAATAATTTTATTAAACCTAATTTAATTAATAGTAAATTTAAAAAATTTATTAATATGAACAGTGATACAATGAACACTTCTGATTTTTGATTAGATAAAGAATTTACTAAAAATGTTAACAATGTAAAAAAACAATTACATATTACTAGTACTAATGCTCCAAATGTTACCTTTTTACCAATTGCAGCATCTAATGCCCCAGCATCCAATACTAGTACTGGTAATGGTAACAATATTGGTAAAGCAATTTTATATCCATATTTTGATTTTAATGGTAATAAAAAATATTTAATTGGTATTATTTATGATGGCTTTAGGAATTTAGGAATGTCAACATTATTAGTATCACAATCACTTTTAAATAGTGCTATTAATGAAAATACAGGATTATTAATTAATAATGCCAAAATGAGTAAATTTAATGATAATGAGTTACGACATTACTTAACTTTTATTAATACTGAAAATAATTATAATTTTGATTTAACTAAAATTTTGAATACTGACTACATTAGTTCTAGTGGTTTTATTAGTTCTTTGAGTGGTATTGTTCCAATTGGTAATGAAAAAGCAGCATTGGAAAATAATGAAATAAGTATTCAATTACTTATTGGTTTTTTTGCAATTTGTAGTATTATATTATCATTTATGATTATGACTTTGGTTACTAATATTTTAGTTCGTGATAATTGAATATTGATTAATATTTTAAAAGTATTGGGATATAATACTATGGAAGTATCGTACAATTTTATTATAATTATTGTCCCTTTAATTTTAATTTTTTCAGTTTTTAGTGTTTTTATTAGTCCAATATTAATTAATATATGGGCGGTTGTCAAAAATCCGGAATAAATTAAATCGTTGTAGTCTTATTATAAATTTAGACAAGAAATAATTTGGATTTTTATGAAATTGTAAATTTATCTTACTACTAATTTAAAAATATTACAATTAAAATACTCAATTTTATAAATTATGCTGAGTTATACTTGTAAGTGCAAGTAAATAAAATTGCAAAAAATTCTCATATAAAAATTTCATAATGCTAAATTTAGTTTAGAAAAAAGTAAGGAGTTTTTATATGAGTTATAAACATCTTGGCATAGATGAAAGAATTTATATTGAGAATCAATTGAAATTTAAATTTAAAATTAGTGAAATAGCTAAAAATCTTAATCGAAGTATTAGTACTATTATTCGAGAAATTAATAGAAATAAAGATAATAATCATTATTTTTCATTAATTGCACAAAATAAAGCTGAAAATCGAAAACAATCACATATTAGTTTTCATAAGTTTAAAAATAAGAATTTAGTAAAATATGTACAACAAAAATTACTATTAGGTTGATCACCTGAACAAATTTATGGCAGAATTAAAAATTTTCATAAAGAATGAGTTATTAGTTTTAAAACAATTTATACTTGAATTTATTTTGGAATGCTTGATAAAGTTACTAGTAAAAATTTAAGAAGAAAAGGTAAAAAACGAAAATCTAAAGAAAATCGTGGCAAGTTTAATGGTAAATCAATTAAAGAACGAGATATAAATGTTAATGATCGTATAACACTTGGTCATTGAGAAGGAGATACTATAGTATCATCACGAGGTAAAAGCAAATCATGTTTAATAACTTTAGTTGAAAGAGTATCACGATTTACTTTAGCAATATTAGTTAAAAACAGAACTACTAAAGTTATTAATAAAAATGTCAGTTATTATTTATCAATTCTTCCTAAAAACATTGTTAAAACTATTACTTTTGATCGTGGCAAAGAATTTTCAAATTGACAACAACTTGAAAAAAATTTAGATGTAAAAATTTATTTTGCCAATCCATATTCACCTTGACAAAGAGGTACTAATGAAAATACTAATGGTTTAATTAGAGAAAAATTTCCTAAAAAATTTATTTTTTCAAAAACTAATAAAAATGAAGTTCATAAATTTATATTGTCTTTAAATCAAAAACCGAGAAAAATACTAAATTATCTTTCACCAATCGAATATTTGGATAGAAAAATAATTTAGTTGCACTTACCTTTACAATTTAGCTTATAAAAACATTTTAATAATTTAATTAACATAAATATATAACAAAAATTCTTATTAACTTTTAATTTAATAAGTTTTTTTAATTTTTTATTTTAAAATAAGTAAAATTATGTTTTTAAATTTATTTGATTACATTTAAAAATAACCATTTTTATATAAATAAAAATACTATATGTTCTATTAACAATCATTTCTTTTAAAACATGTCAAATATTTGTTTCAGTAAAACAACCAATATTTCATTTTGCACCTTGATTAACAATACCTTTTTTATTATTTTTAAAATATTGTTTTTTTAACTTTTTATGATTATCTAATTCTTTATATAAATAATCAATTAATTGTTCATATTGACCATTATTAATGAAATCTTTACAATTATTATATTCACTTCAATATTTTCCTTTATTTCCCGCCATTATACCAAGATATAATGTTCTAATTAAATGGAATTTATCTAAAATAAACTCAGCACCAAGATAATTTGCTACATCTTTAATTCATCCAGCACTATCTCCACAAATAATTATTTTTGCTTGTTCAATATTTTCATAAAATTTTTGACAATGTTCTTTAATAAATTCAGCAGTTTTTTTAACTCCAATTGCTGTTCTTGTTGGTCTAATAATTGCTTTTACTCTTTTATTTTGTACTTTATGATTAATATTATCTGTATATGTTGTTATTAATCTCATAGAGTGTTTTATACCTTTACGTTTAAAATCTCAAAACTTTCGATGTCCATCATCAATCGCTACAAAAATAGGTTGATTTTTTTCTAACTTTACTTTTATTGGATTTGCTTCAATTACTTCTAAATTTTTAAAAACTCTATGAACAGTGCTAACACTAATACCTGCTTTTTTACAAATAGCACAAATATCATGGTATCTTTTTCCGTCAGCAAAATATTCAATAATAGTTTGTTTAACATCTTCACCAATTCTTTTATATTTAGGTAATTCTAGTCATTCATCAACTAAACAAACACGAACTCATTTTTGTAATTTTTCATCAAAATATTCATAAATTCTTCTTTTATAAGTTACTAATCCATACATTATTTTTCTTCTTCGATATTGATAATCAACGATTTTATATTTCTTTTTATCTCTTGTTTTAAATATTCTTCAATCTCGTTTTTCTCATTTCTTTGTTATATGTTCTAAAACTAATTTATCAATTTTAGCATATTGTTCTCTAAAATTTCATTTATAATTAAAACTCATATTTAATTCTCCTAATCTGTTTCTGCACCAATTATTAATTTTAAATTGCATAAATTTAAAGTGTTAAAATTTGGTAAATAACATTAATAATTTATTTTATCCACAATAATCCACATAAGAACGTAATTATTATCAAAATAATGGTACTGTGAAAAAAAGTACTTTCATATTTGTAATATAATAAGCAAGTAACATTAAATTAATAGTATAGGTATCATAAAATAAACGACTTTAATTTAGGCGTTATTTTTCGCTTAAAAGCATACTTGTAAAAATAACATAAATTAAGTACAATTAAATAATAAAATTTTAAGAAAAAAGGAGAAAATTATGAAAATTAAAGGAAAATCATTAAAAGTTGTAAATAAATTGAAATATTTAAAAAATATTTTATATTGTGAATGTTATTTGTCAAAGTAAAAATTGTAATAAAAAATGAAGCAATATTGTATTAGTAGAATTAAAATATACAACTATTAATCTTTTTCTTTGTGAAAATCATACAGATAATTTAGAGTATGAATTATTACCAAAATGATTAAAAACTTGTAAAAAATTAAGAAAAAAATTAAGAATTCAAAAAGGAGATTAAAATGCAAGATAGTAAAGAGATAATAAAAAGTGTACAAAATGAAGTTAAAAAACAACAAGAAAAAATAAACTATAATATAAAAAAATGAATAAAAACAAATTTTTATAAAATAATATCAATTTTAGCATTATTTCTTGCAACACTTTCAACAACTGGAATAATAATGATATCAATTAATAATAAAAATAAATGTTATTTAGATCATGATTACCATGAAGTTTGAGGTAATACTACTATTTGAGAACATGGATATATACATGGTAATACATTTTTTACTACTTTATATTTTTCAAAAAATAAAGCAAATTCTAATGATATAAAATGAGATGGTATATATCCTGATGGCTATTTTAGAAATTAAATTTCAATATTCATATATGATAATGTTTCATCATTAAAATTAAATAATTGAATATTATTAATATTTATAGTTTCATTTTTCGTTGTTTCTAATAAAAAGTCATAATTACCAATACCAAAAATTCCCGAAATTTCTAATTTATGTAAATTAAAAATTTCTTTTTCTATATTGAATTTGATTTCATTACTAATGTAATCTTTTTGTGTAAACTTAAATCAATCTCAACTTGAAAAGTATTGTTTTTCACTATTTAATAATTTTAATATTTCTAAAATATTATTAAATATACATTTAACCATATATTTACCATATTCACCATTACTTAAACTCATATCTTGTGGTAATAATGAAGGTATATTATTGCTTTCTAATTCATTAGTTAATGATAATCAATTAAATTGATTATTATTTAGTTTGAATCATTCGTTTTGACTAATATTTTTATTTTTAACTTGAATATTATTAGGATCAGTAAAATCAAAATATTCTGATTTTAAAACAACATAAACATTTTCAAATTCTCAAACATCATTTTTTGTTTTTCTTGTTGGTTTAGATTTTAATTCGAAATAATATGGCAATAATAATTTATAATCATCATCTAAACCTTTATTTATTGATAAATATGAAAGAATATAATTTGATAACATCATAATTACTTGTTTAAAAATTTTAATTTTAGGATGATTAATAAAATCGGGATTATTTAATTTTCACTGTTCAAATAAATTATTAATTACATCATGTGGTTTTTGATTTTCAAATTTAAGTCTTAATTTAGTAATATTTGTTGTATTATTTTTATCATTATTTGGGTCATAACCATCAAAATTTGCTTGGTAATTATAAGTATAACCTAGCATATCCATTAATACTTTTCCTAATGTTGTAAGTGGTTTAACTTTATCATAAGTTAATAGTACACTATCAATATTATTAATTTTTCAATGAGTTTGTACCATTTTACCTTGTGACATTTTTACTTTTTGGTTTTTACTTCCTCCAACACCAACTTTATTAACTCCACTTTGTCAATCATTATATGCTAATATGTAATCACTTTCATTTTCTTTAGAAAACATAAAAATATTGTTCTTTTTGAATATTATCTATTTGTCGGTCTTCATTAGTAGTTATAGTTTCAACATTTTTAAATTCAATTTTTTTAACATGTTTAAATTCTTGTGATAGTGGATTAGGTATAATTTCACCAATATCTAAATATTCCAAAATAGAATTTTGATTAATAAAATTTTTAGCAATATCTCATTCTAAAATTTGGTCACTAAATCATTGTTGTAAAACATTAACTTTTGGTTGTGTTTGGATTGGTAAAGCATATAATGGAAATAATTGATTATCATCATCAATTAATAAATTTGGCGATACTTTTAATCCATCAATTTCACCATTTACTTTTATATTACCAAATAACATAGTTTTAGGAAATTTTAAAGTTATACTTTTAACTTTTGTATCTTTATCTAATGGTTTTTGTAATGCTAAATTGTAAAGGTAAGTGCAACTAAATTATTTTTCTATCCAAATATTCGATTGGTGAAAGATAATTTAGTATTTTTCTCGGTTTTTGATTTAAAGACAATATAAATTTATGAACTTCATTTTTATTAGTTTTTGAAAAAATAAATTTTTTAGGAAATTTTTCTCTAATTAAACCATTAGTATTTTCATTAGTACCTCTTTGTCAAGGTGAATATGGATTGGCAAAATAAATTTTTACATCTAAATTTTTTTCAAGTTGTTGTCAATTTGAAAATTCTTTGCCACGATCAAAAGTAATAGTTTTAACAATGTTTTTAGGAAGAATTGATAAATAATAACTGACATTTTTATTAATAACTTTAGTAGTTCTGTTTTTAACTAATATTGCTAAAGTAAATCGTGATACTCTTTCAACTAAAGTTATTAAACATGATTTGCTTTTACCTCGTGATGATACTATAGTATCTCCTTCTCAATGACCAAGTGTTATACGATCATTAACATTTATATCTCGTTCTTTAATTGATTTACCATTAAACTTGCCACGATTTTCTTTAGATTTTCGTTTTTTACCTTTTCTTCTTAAATTTTTACTAGTAACTTTATCAAGCATTCCAAAATAAATTCAAGTATAAATTGTTTTAAAACTAATAACTCATTCTTTATGAAAATTTTTAATTCTGCCATAAATTTGTTCAGGTGATCAACCTAATAGTAATTTTTGTTGTACATATTTTACTAAATTCTTATTTTTAAACTTATGAAAACTAATATGTGATTGTTTTCGATTTTCAGCTTTATTTTGTGCAATTAATGAAAAATAATGATTATTATCTTTATTTCTATTAATTTCTCGAATAATAGTACTAATACTTCGATTAAGATTTTTAGCTATTTCACTAATTTTAAATTTAAATTTCAATTGATTCTCAATATAAATTCTTTCATCTATGCCAAGATGTTTATAACTCATATAAAAACTCCTTACTTTTTTCTAAACTAAATTTAGCATTATGAAATTTTTATATGAGAATTTTTTGCAATTTTATTTACTTGCACTTACAAGTATAACTCAGCTAATTTAATAATGATTGGATAACCATCTCTTGTTTTAAAGTCTTTAATTTTAATAATAGTTATACTTTTAGTACTTCTAGTTTTTGGATTTTGATAAGGTTGAGAATAGTTATTAATGATATATAAATTATCAATATTATTTTCAGTTAATGGTTCATTAATACTAACTGCATATAATTTAAATTGATTTAATAAATTTATTTCTTGAAAAATTAAATTTTTAATATCAGTCATACTATATTCAATTGTATTGTCATTAATATTAGTACTTGCTCTTTGATTTAATTGCATAGTAAAGTCCGATGTTTCAACAGCAGTAGTTTTTAATAATTTATCAATATCAATAAAACCAATTTTAATAGTATTTGCTGAAAATTTTAAACTATTATTTTCATTATTTTTAAATAAACGTTCAATTTCATAAATATATATTGTTCTTTTTTTAAATTCATCATATGCTCTATTAATATCAGGGTCACTAGTAGCACCCATCATATTAGTAAAATCATAAGGAATATTATCAATTAAATAATCATTTTCTACTTCTGCTTGATTAAGTTTAGTTTGTTTCTGTGGAAACTTCGTTTGTGGTTTGTTGTTGTTTTCCATTGTTCTCTCCTATTAATTGGTTATTTTTGGGATTAAATAATTTTAATTTAACAGTTAAATTATTAATTTCTTGTTCATCATTAATATTAAATGTTTTACTATTTAATAAATCTTTATCTAAACGTACTAATATTTGAATAAATTTAAAAATATCAATATTAAATTGTCATAATTTTTGTTCGATATAATTAATGGTTGAAATATTTACTGCTGTACTTTCAGGTACTGATTGTTGTGCTGATTTCTTTTGGCTTGGTATATGAATACCACAACGTTTAAATATTTCATTAACATTTCAATCGTATATATCAGTTAAATTTTTACCTTTAAAATTACTACTTGTCATATTTATCTTTTCTATTTTGTTCATTATTATCTCCACCACTTTTAAATAAATAATTTTTAGTAACTAATTCTCTTACTGCTTGTTCTAACGTTGATTGAACATTACCATAAGTTTGATTAAAAATAAATTTAGGTGAGTTTAAAATGGTATCTAAAACAATTTGTTCATAAATAACATCTAATGCTTTAATTTTATCCATTACTTTATCACAATCTGCTAACTCATTTGCTTTATTTCTCATAATTGCTATTGGAATATAATTAATATTTAGTGTTTGTTCTTGCTCTAAATTTGAATTATTAATGTATGATTTAAAAGGTAATGGAAATTGTTTTTTATTATCACTAATACTATAAATTGCACGGTTAATTGTTACTTGTTCATTATTTAATGTATAAATTTCAAATAATCTTACCATTTGTGCATTTTGTTCATAACTATCATAAAAAATAGTACATTGAATTAATTTACCAGTAATATCATAAACTCTTTGTTGTATATCAACGATTTGAAAATATAAATCATCATTAGCAATAAAAATTAAATAACCACTAATTCCTAATTTACTTAATTTAAAAATAGAATTTCAATTTTTTCTATAAAATTCTTGTTTAATTAAATATTGTTTAATAGTTTCATTATTTATTTCTAATGGAGCATTATATAAATTAGCATTATTTTCTGCTACAAAATCAGTAAAATAAGTTTCATGATTAAAATCATTAAAACCAAAATAATTTAAAATTGAAGCATGAGTACTTTTATTTTTATTAGTTAAAAATTTTACTTTTTCATTTTGATTATCACTAATATTACTTTTATCTTTTCTAAAAAATTTACCTAACATAATATTCACCACCTTTCTTAAAATATTTGATTAATTTTTAATATGATTTTTACAATGATAAATATAATTAAACCTGCTGTTGCTGATGATAAAATTACTCCTATTAAACCTAAAATAATTTTTATAATTTTAAAAAACATAATATTATTCCTGTAATTCTTCTAATTTTAAAATTTTTCCATATAAATGTGGATATGGTGCAGTAGTTAAAAATATACTATATATATTTAATTGTAATCAAATATAAATATAATCTTGTGTAATCATACAATTTAAATATTGTGTTGTATTAACATATATAAATTCTGTACATATTCAAGAAGATTTTGTATTATCATTTGTAGGAGTAAAATTATAATAAATACGATATCTTTTATTTTTAATAAAATTATACTTAATAGTTTTATTATCTTCTTTTGTTCCAACTTCTTTTCATTGTGGAATATTTGGACTTGGTGTTGGATTATTTTTTAATTCAATATCTCAATTATTTTCTTCTATTTCATTTGTTTCTAAACTTTTTGAATTAATTTTAATTGGTTTATCTATATTAATTACACTTGGTGAAGTAATATCTAATGTATCACTAGTAATTTGATAAGTATTTTCTTTTAATTCCTCAAAATTAAATATAGCACCACCATCAATTTCACATTTAATAAATAAACTTCATTTATTAACCTTAGTATAATCAGCATTAAGAATTAAAGAAGCTTCTTTATTATCAATTTTACCAATAATAAGAGTTCACGTACCAGTTCCAACTGCTTGTGCTGATTTAAACAATAACATTAATGGATAACCATTTTGTAATGGTGCAAGTCTTTCTCATGTTATAAATACACGATATGTTTTACCAAGATTAATATCAAAATTACTTCATGTTCTATTATCAACTCTATTTCCTATTACAACTCAATTTTCTTTATCTTTCTTTTTATCAATATTAGTTTTATTTTCATTAATAGCCCCAGCAATAGTTTTATCAGTAGTTTTTAAATTAGGAATTTCTTGACTTAGAGCATTTATTTGAAATGCAATCGGAAATTGTGCTTTTGTATCTTCTAATTTTTTATCTACTTCTTCTTTTTTATAATAATCAGATAAATCTACTTTACCACCAGTAGCACTAATTTTATTATTTTCATCAATAGTTATATTAGTACCAGCAATTAATTTATTTTGTTTTTTATCTAATAAATTATTAGTTTCTAGTTTTGTATAATAATCACGTTCAGTACCTTCTTCTGTTATAAATTCAGTTGGTATTCCAGTTCCTTGATATTGATATACTTCAATTTGATTAATTACATTTGTATTAAATTCTATTGTTGGAGGAGTAGGAGAAACTTCGAATAAATTTTTTTTTGTACTATAATCATAAAATAAAGTTACGCTTCTAGTAGCATCTGCTACTGTTGTCATTTCTTCTCATGATATTATTTGAATGATTGATTTTGTATTATAACTTTCATTGTTATTTAATAAAAATTTTATTTCTTTTTTAAGAGTATTAACTATTTTTTTATCATTTTTATCTTGTAAATCAATTACTCAAAGAATTATAGTTCATTTATCTAAATAAAAATCATCATTATTAATTTTCTTTCATAATGGACTAGTTTCAATATTAAATCAATTATTTTTAATATCATCAATACTTTCATTAGTTTTAGTTAATTAATCATTCAATTTAGTTATATTATTTTCATTTGTAGTAATTCGTTTTTGTTGTTTAGCAGAAAAATCACAAGTTGGTGCATGTGTATAATCACCAATTTGTGGATTATTTTGTAATGCTTCTGGTGGTAATGTTCCAATTTCATCTGGTCAATCTAAAATCATTGTTTCAGTTTCTTTATCATAATCTGTTGCAACATAACCTTTATTAACAAATTTACTAACAGGACCTCTATATATTTCATTTTCATTATCATCAACTAAATCATCATATAATTTAATTTGTTTTGATAATGTAAATTCTTTTTGTTGTTCAATTAATTCATCAACTTGATTTCTAGTATAAAATGCTTTTAAGTCAATTTTTTCAATATCTATTTCATCATCATTATAACTTGAAAATATTTGTTTTAATTCTGTTAATCTTGCTCATATTTTCATTCTACTAGGTGCTAAATCTCAAACATTAATCGTAGGAGTACTACTTGCACTAAATTGACTACCATTATTAAATTGAATAGTAGCATCAACATTAAATTCAATTGGTGTACGATTAAATACTCAATCTTCAACCATTACATAAACCATATCTCTTAATGTTTCTTTAATTAATTCATCTTTAAAACTATCAAAAGGAAATTTAGATAAAATAAAATCAAGATAAGCATTAATATCATTTTGAGCACGAATAGCAAAAGTTTTAAATCAATCATTAACATTAGGTCATGTTTGTATGTATTGCTGTGGCGTTTCTGTAATTTTTCCAGTTAATGGATATCAGTTATTATAATTTTCAAGACTGACATCAGTTCAAAGTTTATTAATCATAATTTATCATTCCTTAAAAAATGCTTGTTTATAATGATGAGTATGTTTTTTTGTTTTTTTATGTGTTATATGCTCAATTTCTTTTTGCAACTTTTTCTTACCCTTTTCTACAACTTGACTATATGCAAATTTTTCTAAATGATGTAATAGTCCAGTGCCAAATAAAGTATTAACTGAAAATTTTAAACCAACACTTTTAAATGATTTATTAATATTTTCAATAGGGTTATTAATAACATTTACTACTTTATGATAAGTTCTTATTATTCTAAATATTTCTCTATATACTTTAAAACTATCTCTAATTACTTGTTGTACCACTGGTGGAGCAAATGCTATTGCTTTTAATCATTTATTACGATTAATACCATAACCAATGTATCAACCACTATATCAACGATATCAATGAAATGGATGTATTTGAGTAACAAAAGTTTTTGCTTTAAGAATACTATCAACAACTGTAATTGGTTTATATTTAGGATTGCGATGATAAATAGTAATTGCACATTTATCTAATGACAAAGGTTGAATTTTACAACCCATAAATACTGGTGAATTTAATGGAATTAATTGTGCATGTTTAATTGCTCTTTTTTCTGCACTAGTAAATAAATCAGTTGCTTTTTCTTTTAATTTATTAATTTTTTCAAATGCTTGTTTTTCTAACTTTTCAAATTTTTCTTGTAATTTATATATACTTTCTCTTATTTTTTCAAAATATGGTGTATCTTTTCAAAATTTATTTAAACCTTTTTTTAAATAAAATCTAATATCAAAATATTTAAAACTTTGATTTGCTTTTAAAACAAGTTGATGAATAACATTATTTTTAAAATTAAATTTAATAGAATTAGCACGAATTTTTTGTAAATCTAAAATTAAAGTTTTTCCATATCTATTTTCTGAATGTATTGTATGAACTAAATTTAATCAATCATGTTGGTTCATAGATAGTACTTTTTTTAAATCAGTATTAAATTTTTTTAAAAAGTTATTTGCTTTTTCAATATCTTTAATTTTAAATTTAGGAGTTAATTGTGGACTTAATTTTATTAATGTATTTTGTAATAATAAATAATCTTTTAATTCTTGTGCTTCTAATTTTTGAAAATTATTTTTATATTGTCTTTCAGCAACATAACCTAAATCTCGTAATACTGTTTCACGATTAGGAGTAAAACTATAATTCATTAAATAACGTTTATTACCAATAATTTTATCTGTTAAAATTTCTTTTCCACTTACTTGACTAATAACTTCTTGTAAATTTTTGGCTTCTTTAATACCAACTTGTTTTAATGTTTTAGTTTCTTGTGCTAGTTTAATAAATTTAGTAGTACGATAACCACGACTAATTTTATTAAGTCCAGCAAATGCAGATAATAAATTTAAGAAAGTATTTAATTTTGTTACATTTCCTTTTAAATAATCATAAACTTGATTAATAGTAAAATCAGTTGTAGCATAAATACCAAAATTAATAGTACTTGCAACTAAATCACTTGCACCTAATCCAAGGGCTACACTTTCACTTAATCCACCAGTAAAAGGAGCAAGTGCTACTGCAATTACTTGTACACCAATCATTTCTAAAATTTCTCATCAAAAACTTTTATTTTCTTGTTGGTTACTTGTTCTAGTATGTTTTGGTTTATTTATGTTTAAAAGTATTGCTGTACTAGTTGTACCAATTGGCATGGCATTTAATTTCCTTTATTTAAGAGTTATTTTAATTGGATTTGTTGTTCCTTTATAATTTAAATCATTAACATTTGCAGTAATAGTTATATATAAATCACCTGCTTTTTGTTTTTGATTACTTACATTAGTTTTACCTTGTGCATCACTAAAATATTTAATAGTTGGATTTGTTAAATTAGGATTTAATGATTTAAGTTCATTAGTACTTTTTATTTGTGTATTTAATTCACTATTATTGTTATTAACATTTGCAGTAATATCAGTTGTTAAATTTGTAATTTTAGTTTTTAAATCAGTTTTCTCTGCTTTAATAATTCCGCATAACATTCATCTTGATGTTGTTTCATTATTGGAAATATAAGGTATTGATTCTCCAACAACTTCACCAGCAACTTTATATGCTCTTCCTGCTTTATCATCTTTAATAAAGTCTACATAAATAATTGTTCTTTCTAACATGTATCTTTTCATTGCTCTTGGTGTTGCTAAAACAAAAGTCATTAGTTGTTGTTCATTTTTATCATTAGTAAAAATCATATAGTCATCAAGAACGATTTCACATAATACACCTTTTACATATAAATTATTTCCATTTAAACGTAATTGTTGCGCTAACTGATTATCGGTGATTAAACCTTTATTATCTGCTAAATAAACTAAACTATCATAAAGACCATTAGTAATAAAAAATTTACTATTTGCAATGTTTCTAAATTGAAACAAAGTATTTCAAGCAGATAACATTGATTTTAAATATCCTATTGGCGTTGTATCTTCAATATCTATTTTAGTAGCAGATTTTGCAATTGCTTGTGTATCATCAATTGCTAATTTATCTGCTAAATCATTTGCAACTTCATATTGCATGCTATCTAATAAATTTTGTCCATTATTTGCATTTAAATCTACATCTGCAATAATTTCTCCTGCAAGATATTTTTTAGTTATTTTTTTACTAATTTTATCTGTATCAACATATGGTAATTCATATCTTTTACTTTTATCATCTCAAGCAATAATTTTTATTTCCGGTTTTTTTGGTTTTTTAACAATAAACTCAATATTTACTGAATCAACAATTTCAGTAGGGAAAAAGTTTGCCCATGGACTATTTGAAATTTTAAAAAACTCTATAAATTCTGGTGCTTCTACTAATCTCTCTGTATTGTCTAAATTTTGATTAAATGGTACTGACATTTTATTTCTTCCTTTCGTTTATAAATAATTTTTCTTTTTATAATTAATTAAAAAATTTTCTTTATCATTTGTTTTATTATTAATAATTATTTGTTTATTACCACCTGTATTAATTGTTTGTTTAAATACTGGTTGCTCTTTAATCATTTTTTTAATAGTTTCTTCAATTTTTGAATTTTCTAAATTATTAGTTTTAAATTTTAAATAATCATAAAATTCATTTTTAACTTGATATTTTTTAAATATATTAATTATTTCTTTTTCTTTAATTTCTTGATTAAGTTTATTTAATTGCTAAATTGTAAAGGTAAGTGCAACTAAATTATTTTTCTATCCAAATATTCGATTGGTGAAAGATAATTTAGTATTTTTCTCGGTTTTTGATTTAAAGACAATATAAATTTATGAACTTCATTTTTATTAGTTTTTGAAAAAATAAATTTTTTAGGAAATTTTTCTCTAATTAAACCATTAGTATTTTCATTAGTACCTCTTTGTCAAGGTGAATATGGATTGGCAAAATAAATTTTTACATCTAAATTTTTTTCAAGTTGTTGTCAATTTGAAAATTCTTTGCCACGATCAAAAGTAATAGTTTTAACAATGTTTTTAGGAAGAATTGATAAATAATAACTGACATTTTTATTAATAACTTTAGTAGTTCTGTTTTTAACTAATATTGCTAAAGTAAATCGTGATACTCTTTCAACTAAAGTTATTAAACATGATTTGCTTTTACCTCGTGATGATACTATAGTATCTCCTTCTCAATGACCAAGTGTTATACGATCATTAACATTTATATCTCGTTCTTTAATTGATTTACCATTAAACTTGCCACGATTTTCTTTAGATTTTCGTTTTTTACCTTTTCTTCTTAAATTTTTACTAGTAACTTTATCAAGCATTCCAAAATAAATTCAAGTATAAATTGTTTTAAAACTAATAACTCATTCTTTATGAAAATTTTTAATTCTGCCATAAATTTGTTCAGGTGATCAACCTAATAGTAATTTTTGTTGTACATATTTTACTAAATTCTTATTTTTAAACTTATGAAAACTAATATGTGATTGTTTTCGATTTTCAGCTTTATTTTGTGCAATTAATGAAAAATAATGATTATTATCTTTATTTCTATTAATTTCTCGAATAATAGTACTAATACTTCGATTAAGATTTTTAGCTATTTCACTAATTTTAAATTTAAATTTCAATTGATTCTCAATATAAATTCTTTCATCTATGCCAAGATGTTTATAACTCATATAAAAACTCCTTACTTTTTTCTAAACTAAATTTAGCATTATGAAATTTTTATATGAGAATTTTTTGCAATTTTATTTACTTGCACTTACAAGTATAACTCAGCATAAAACAATAATTTCTCTACAAATTAATGTTCCAACACTTGTTCCAATAATTATTAATTCATGTAAAAATTCTTTCATTTGAATATTTTCCTTTCAACTATTTATTTTTAATTTTTAATTATTCATCAAATTGACCACCATTAATTCTTTCAATCATCGATTTTGAATTACTTATAATGCTTACTAATAAGGCCATTTCTTTATTTAACTGTTCCATTCTCTCTTTATATGTCTGAATTTCATTATTATAATATTCAATTAATTTTTCTTTATTCATAAATTATTCACCTTCTTTATAAACTCATGTGATTATAATCTCAATTTAATGAAGCATTATCATGATTTAATGGCACTTCGCTCATATTATCACTACCATAATATTGACTTGCAGTTTCACTATTAATAGTAAATCTATTATCATTAATTAATCTTGTAGCTTCATTTGTAAATGGTGTTTCTTGCATTTCTTGATTATGATGTATAGTTTCAATAGGTAATAAATTATGGATTATTTCACTTGCACCAGCAACTATGGTAGGTACTGCATAAGCATTCATAAAATCATTATTTATACCCATAGCAACACCACTTGAAATTAAACAACTACCAGTAGCCATATTACAAATTTTTCTTATTGTTTCAAATTTATTAGGTATTAACTCAGTTAATCCACTAATAAGATTTGATATACCATAAGCATTTAAACTAATATATGTATCTCAATCCATTAATGACTGATTTTCTTGCTTGTTTAATAGTAATCATGGTGGACCTTCTGTTGTAGTTGTAGTAGTTATTGGAATTGGTGTTGTTGGAATAATAGGATTAATATTGTTTTCAGTTCATTTACTATAATTTGCTAATCCAATTGTTCCTAAACCTAAAATAATTTTTTTAGAACTATTAATTAATTTAGTTTTAGTATTTGGTCTTTGATTTAAATTTCATATATCTAAACCTAATTTTTTACCAAATAATAAACTATTAATTGAACCTAATACTGGATTTGCAATTACTTGACCATAATAAGCACTTGTACCAATCATTGCACAAATTGGACTTATTCCAGTTCTAATTAATTTAGTTAAAGTATAATTTGATTGATTTTCTATACTTGGCATTTTATTCTCCTTTAATTTGTTTTAAATCATTTAATAGTTC
Source organism: Spiroplasma endosymbiont of Andrena trimmerana (assembly GCF_964019575.1). NCBI lineage: Bacteria > Bacillati > Mycoplasmatota > Mollicutes > Entomoplasmatales > Spiroplasmataceae > Spiroplasma > Spiroplasma endosymbiont of Andrena trimmerana. Next base: position 1,078,407 of record NZ_OZ026455.1, on the reverse strand, counting down.
TATAAATTTTTTCATCTCTTTTGAATGATAATCAATGCTTCAATAATCATCATTTCAATTAAAAATTATATGTGTATCTGAATGTAAAAATTCAACATTATCAATAAAAAATAATTTTTCATCTACATTTCATTTAATTAAAAATTCGCGTTTAGTCATATTTAATCTCCTTTAATTTTCTAATTTTTTAATTGTTACTTTAATTCAACCTTGATAAACATCATTATCACCAACTATTAATGCAACATTACTTTCTGGGTCAGAAACAATTATGTGTTTGGATTTAACATTTGGGTATTGTCTTAAAATAATTGCTCTAATATCATTACTTGTATGAATTGCTTTTGGAAATAGTGATAATATTTCAATTTCATCTTTATTTTCAAACAAAGTAGGTAATATTATCATTAGTCAAATTCACCTCAGTTTTCTAACTCATAAAGTTTGGATGAATATTCTATTAATGAATTATTTAATAAATCTATTCTTTCTTTCATAGAAATAATTAATTTTTCTTTATTCATAATTTAACTTTTCTTTTCTAACTCTTTTATTTTGTTTTTGTTTACAAAAGTTATTACATTTATGTGCATAAAATCTACCATAACCACATTTATTATTCTTTATTACTTTTAATAAAATTAGGAATTTTTAATTCATTTTTATTATTACTCATTATCAAATTCTCCATTTCTTATTAATTCAAGTAATTTCATAATTCTTTCTGGTTTATCATTTTCATAAGAATAATCACAACAATCACAATGATGTACATTAATATTTCATTCCTCTTCAATATAATCAATTAATTTTTGTTTAATCATTAATTTTTCTCCTTATTTTTAATTTGATTAGCAATTTCACTTAATATTTTTAATACTTTATATTCATTTTTTAATTCTTTAATAATAAATATTAAAATTATTATTAGTGTTATAGATGTTATTAATATTGGTATTATCAATAAAATTTTTCATAATATCATTTTTTACTCTTTTCATTTTTTAAATCATTTAACATTGATTGAACAAAATGCACGATTTTTAGGAATGTTTAAAGTGTTAAAGATTTGACCAGTTACTAAAATTTCATCATTTTTGTTTAATAAAATACAGCGTCTATAAAGTTTTGGGTTATTAAAAATTAAAGTAACATAATTTAATCCATTTCATTGACCACGAACACTATAATATAATTCCTTATTACCTTTTTCGTAATATTTTGCTTCAATAGTGTTACTCAGTTTTACTTTTAATTTGACATAATTTTCTTTATCTTTCATTTTTAGAATTCCTTAAATAATTATCAAAAATCAATATTTTCTTATGATTTTTTAAATAATATTGAATATGCTTATAAGCATCTTGTTCATGTTTTGTTAATTTTATATTTCCTTTATAATCTGTTATTTTATTTTTATTTTTTGGGTGATTTTCGAAATAATCTCAGTTAAAAACATCTTGAACTAATACCATTAATGCACCAATAATTTTAGGTGTTGATAATGGATTAGTTAATAATTGTTTTGAACTTAAAAAGAAATTTTCTACAATAACTAATATTTTTTTATCAATAAATTTTTCTTTAATTAATTGCAATTTTTCTTTATACATATTTTTAGTTCATAAAACAGTTAATGTATTAAATGTTTCATTAAAAACAATATTATTAGTTTCACTTGAATATATAACCATTCCATTATTACCAATTCCAGCAGGGTCAATTCCAATAATTAAGTCATATTGCATTAATTAAGTTAACCTCTAATAACCGTTTTAATAATTTCTAAATCACAATTACATCAACAATATTTACATTCTTCAATAAATTCTTTATGACCACAAACTAAATTATCTTTTTTTAAATCATCAATCAGTTTAATTAGCCCTATTTTAAATTCAATATCATCACTGTCTGGTATGCAAATCGTTTCTCTTTTAGTTAAATATTCTTTATCCATATTTATACCTCCTAATTAACTTAATATTTAAAATACAGTCATAACAAATTGCTTTACTATTTTTATCTCTTAAAAAATATTTTCTTGTTTTTATATCATTAGTATTAAAGAATAAATAATCTAATTTATTTTGTTTACATGTTCAACAAAAATACTTTTTCATTATGATTTGAAATTTCCTTATAAGAAGTAACTATATAATTAATTGCTAAATCATTATGCTTATATGGATTATTTATTTTAAAACCTTTTCTGTTTTCTTCTCACGTAATGTTATATTTAAAACAAGGATTAGTAATTTTAGTTTTGTTATCAGTTATTTCACCCATAAATCAACTATTATGCTGTTCATAAAATGTTAATGGTTCAAGTTTTATATCATTAAGATAATATTCTTTTGGAGTAATTGGTTTATTAACAGTTATTTTTTGGTCTTTAATATATGGTTCTAATAATTTTATTAATTCATTACCACTTAATTCTCTTTTAATATTTTCTAAATTAAAAACTCAATATGTGTAACTGTTATCAACAATAAAAGAATTATTTTTAATCATTCATTTTGGAAGTGATAATTTATATTCAACATAATCAATAAGAATAGATTGTGGTTTATCTTTAACAATTTGTTCTTTTTTAAATTCTATTTGCATAATAATCCTTTCCTAATATGTTCTGTTGCTTCTAGCATAAAGAACATATATTTTGATGTTTAGATTATTAATACTACTACTATTCGTTTTATTCATTCCATGAAAACTGGGCTCAAAAATAAATTGTGAAATTTTAAAAAACATTGAGGCATTCGATTCAATATTTATTTAATTTATGTTTAATAAATTAATATTTTAATTGAACCGGCCCCGCTCAATTTTTTTTACAAGTTTGAAATTTATTTTCTCGCCCAAAAAAATTTTTCAAAAAAAATAAAAAATAAAACCAACACTTGCTCACTGGGGAGTGGCAAGGTTGGTTAAATAAAGAATAGAATTAATACAATTGGTCCCTACAACAGGTCTATATATACTAGTTTCCAATTCGCTCCCACCCCAAGAATTACCATTAATGGTTAGTATATTTTATTAGGTATCACTCCACTTTTTATTTATCCATGCAAGTCCACATGTTTTAGCTACTATTTTTAACAACTGTGTTGTAGTTCACTTTTTTAGTTCCCCAACACGTGTTGATAATAGTGCTAAAGACGGTTATTAAAAATTTTAAAATTTTACAATTACAAAAAAAGACAAGATTATTTCTTGTCTTTTTCCTTGTTGATAATTTTAATTTAACTTACAAAATGTATATTTTATTTTTTTTAAATACGTCGAATATAAAATATAAATTTAATGTTTTAAGAAAAGAGAGTAATTTTGTCTAATTTTCATTATTTTTCAAATAATTCATTTTTGGAAATAAGTTACTAATATGATAATAAATTATTTCGTAACTTTGACAATCTCCCTGTTTTTTTTAATTGATTTTCACTTAGAAAGGCATATAATGAATTTATAATGTTTTTAAACCCATTGTTTTAATTTTAAAGCAAATGGGTTTTTATGTTAAAAAGGAGATGAACTTATGGAACAGCAAGAAAGTAAAACACAAACATCTAGCAATGAGTTAAAATCAAAAATAGAAATTGGACAAGAAAAATTACAAAATGAATTAGAAACAGTTTCTGTTTCTAAGGAAACTAAAAAAGGAATTGCAGAACAAATAGAAGCAATTAATCAATTAGAAAAAATGATTAATGAAGTTAAAAAACAACTTAACAAAAATGCTTATTAAATAAGGAGTAAAATATGCCATTAGATAAGGATAAACAAGATTTACAAATTAAAATATTTACAGATGAGCAAATTCAATTACTTACCGAAGATGATATTAAATCATTATCAATTGAACAAATTCAAGTATTTAATGAAAAAATTGAAGTATTAGATAAAGAAGTTGAAAAAAGAACCATAATATTATCAGATTATATTGATGTAATTACTGATGCTACTTCTAAAATAACTAGTTTATTAGAAGAAAATGTTTTTTTGGAAAAGCAAAAAATCGGCAATTTTAAAAATTTTATTATTACAATGTTTAGTTTTGGTTGTATTAATAAAAATAAAAGAATAGAAAAAAAACTAAATAAAAATAAAAAGGAAATACAAGAAAAAACTAATGAACGAACAGATTTAAAACTAATATTTGAAAATATTAGTTTAGAAAGAAAAAAAATAAATGATGAGTTAAATAATTTAATTAAATTAACTGAATTATGAAAAAATATTAATGATAAAAAAAATAGTATAAAGAACACTTCATCAGCTAAAGAATTTTCTTGTTCTAAATTTGTTGAAGAAATTAATGCTTTAGAATTAATTAATCAAAAACCAGTAAATGATCGTGTACAAAACTTACCATAAATATAACCATTATTTATGAATATAGTAGTGCTTATTAAAAAGGAAAAAAACTAAAAATGGAACAATATTATGAATTATTAGGTTTATCTATTGGTGCAACAATTCCTGAAATTAATGCATCTTTTAGACGTTTATCTTTAAAATTACATCCAGATAAAAATACTAATAATCCAGAAGCAACTATTAATTTTCAAAAATTAAGTGAAGCGCGTAATGTTTTAGTTAAACAAAAAGAATATGAAGAAAAAACTAATAAAATATGGAAAGAAAATTTAAAAAAACAACAAGCAGAACAAGAAACATTTCAAAATAAACAAAAAGAAGAAATTTTAGCTAAGCAAAAATTTAAGATATTTAAAAAAGAAATTGATCAAAAAATGAAAAAAAATTATATTGAGTTATTACCTAAAATACTTGATTTTAAAATAGAATTAAAGAAATTAGAAAAAGAACTTTTAACTTTACAGTCAAAAAGTTCTAAATTAAGAAAATCTATTATTAATTTAAATACAAAGAAAATAAATCCAAGAATTAATTTTTATATTAAATGTATTACTTTAGGTTTTTATGATTGAAATAAAATAACAGAAAAAGAACTATGTGAAAATAAAAATGAATTTATAAAAACCAATAGGGAAAAAGAAAATTTAAAAGAAAAATATGATATAGTAAAAACTAATATGCAAATATTAATTAATGAGCAAAACTTATTACAAGAAGATCTTAAAGAATTATTTGCAAAAGAAAATGATTTGAAAAAATATATAAATTCATTTAATTTAGAAGAAAAAGATTCAATAAGAGATTGAAATAAATACTTTTCATCATCAGTTTAATGATATAAATAATATTATATGAATAGTTAATTATTTAAATATAAATTTATATTTATGGTTCAACTAATAATTCATTATTTGATGTTTGTTCATCATTGCTTTCTTCAATAATATTATTATCAATAATAATATAATATTGTAAATATTTATTTCAAATACTGATAATTGGTTTATACAGAAAACTACTAAACATGAAGTTACCAATGCCATGAATAGCATCAAAACTTAATCCAGATAATCAGTAAAGATAAAAACTGGATTTACCAAATAATATTAAATGAATTAGAGAATCAAATGTACCAAAAGTAAAACCTCATAAACTTGTAATAATTACAAAAATTCATCAATGCTTTTTAATTAAATGACGAAATATTCAAATTATTATGACCAATATTGGTCATATACTAAAATATAAAAATATTCAACTATTACCACCGTAAAGTAGAATTTCTAATGAAGCAAAAATTAAAGGAATAGTAATTGACATATATAGTGGAAAAACTAATGCTGAAAATGCTAATAGAAAAGTTACAACTTCAATATTTGGTAATATTGCTAATACTTCTTTTAAAGCAAAAACTAGTGCTGCATATGAAGGAATAATCAAGATACGAATTAATTTTTGGACATGGTTACTCATATTTGTTCTCGGCTTTCTTTATTTTTTAAATTTAAAACCACCTCATAAAGGTGGTTTAGTTATACTAATCGGAGATAAAACATCAATTAAAATTATATAACTGTTATCTGCACCCAGAGATTAGTTTAATAGTGTTAAATAGATAGGTCTACTGGCTTAACTTCATTTTACTTGTTACCCTTCTCAAAATCTTTGATTTCAATGGATTATGTAACTTTTATCAGTATCACAGTTGCTGGGGCAGCTTAAGATTACTTAATTCCCTTTTATGAACAGTTGTTCATCTATTTAATTTTATTCAGTTGTATTTAAGGATAAATGATTTAATATATTAAAAATATATTATACTTTTTGTTTATTTTTTGTTTAATAATGACACTAATTGTGCTTTTGGTAAATTATTCATTTCATTTTGATATTGTTTAAACATATTTTTACATGTTGTAAGTTCAGTTAATGCTTCTTTTAAGTTACCTCAACCTTCAATTATGACTTTCTTTTTTTGTAATTCTTTATACTGTAAAAAGAAATTAACAATTTCATCACGTAAATGTTGTGGTACATCTTTTAGATCTTGATACTCATTAAAGCGTGGATCAGAATTAACAACACCAAATAATTTAGTATCAACTTCACCACCGTCAATCATTTTAATCATTCCTAAAACTCTAACTTCTACTAAGCAACCAGGGAAAGTTGGATAAGTAATTAAACTAATAATATCTAAAGGATCACCATCATAATCTAAAGTTTCAGGAATATATCCATATTCACCGGGATAAAAATTAGCACCATAAAGAACACGATCTAATATCATAGTTTTAGATTTTCAATCATATTCATATTTATTACTTGATCCTTTGGGAATTTCAACTACCATTTGCACAATGTTATTTTCACTTTTATTCATTAATACTTCATCTCCTTTTAAAAATTAATTTTATTATATAATAAATAAACATTTTTTTATATATAATTAAAATAATAAATGTATTTTAAGGAGTAAAAGATGAGTTTAAAATATGAGAAAAAGTGACAACAATTTAAAAGTAATATTAATAATTCTTTAAAATTAACTACTCATAGGATAGCATTAATTAGTAGTTTATTGGCAGTTACAACATTAATGACCTTATTAGAAACACCACCTATTTTTTTACCTTTTTTAAAAATTGATTTTGGTAATACTATTAATTTAATTGCATTGTTAATTATTAAACTTCCTTATAGTTTGTTAATTGCCATTATTGTTCCTTGACTAAGTTTAATCTTACCTCATTTTCCTTCTGGTAATGCTGAACCAATTGGTGAATTTGCTTATATGTTAAGTACCATTACTTTATTGTTATTATATAGTAGTTTTAAATTATTATTTAAGCAATTACCATTTTGAAAAACGCAATCTAATAATTCTTGAAAACGATTAATGATTATTGAAATACCGACAGTTGTTATTACTTGTATTTTAGTATCATTAATTAGTGCTTTTTATAATTGAGCTTTTATTTTAGACATGTATGGTGCTGGTGATCTTAAAGATAAGATTTGAATTGTATTTGTACCATTTAATTTAATTAAATTTACTTCAGTTTTGCTTTTATATTTATTATTAGTTAGGCCAGTACAAATTTTAGTACAACATTTTAATATTTAAATAATATATTTTAATTGATCTTTTTTTAATTCTATTACTAAAGATTCTTCACTATTTTGTTTTATTTCTGACTCTTCTCAAGGTCTTCAAATATTTACTTCTTCTTTATAATCTTCATCAATTACTAATCGTTCTGAATCACTATCTTCTTCTGAATTATCAAAATAGTTGTTTTCTATTTGTTTGTTAATATTTACTGATAATAAATTTATTGTTTGCTGTTGATTTAAAAATTCTTCTTTATAATTTTGATTTTCATTATTATCACAATTTATTTCTGCAATATTGATGGCTGCTTCTAATATATCTCTTGGAGCTGAGTTGACTGAATGTTTTGTTTTAAGTTCATTCTTTCTTGCTTTTTGCTTTCAAATTCAAATTGTTGTTTTTGAAATGCCAGTTTCTTTTTTGATTTCACCATAACTTTTACCATCTTGTAAATATTGTAATACTTTTTCTTTTATTTCCGGTGTATATTTTTTTGCCATCTTTTAATCTTCCTTTTCTTTTAGCAATTTTATTTAATAAAATCCTAATACAGAAAAAATATCTATATAAGGATTTAACACTATTTAAATTAATGATTAATATTATAATTTATTTTTTTAGTTTTTGTTATTTTTATTTTAATAAAAATTATCTATCAAATTATTATTATGATATTTTTATTGTTAATTAATTTTCTAAATTAGAGTAGTATTAACACTTTTTATAAAAATTTAATAAATGTCTTGTTTTTTAATTAAAAGTAATTTATAATTTTTATAAATAAGTATTTAATTAATTAAATACCTATTTTAAAAAGGAGAAGTTATAATGATAGTTAAAAGTGTTGACCAAGAAAAAGAAAAAGTAGATATAAAAACAAAGAAAAAAATAAAGATTAATTCAAAACAACAAATTTTTAATATTACTTTGACAGGAATTTTATTGGGATTAGCTGTTGCTTCTTCATTAATTGAAATACCTATTCAGTTTATGGGAGTAATTTTACCATTAAGAATTTTTGATTCATTAATTATTGCTTTTGCTTTACCAATTATTGGTTTATATTATACATTAGCAATTGGTATTATTGAACCTTGATTACATTTATTAGCAGATAGTGATCATCCGCCAATTCAAATTTTCTTTGATAATATTGCTAATATTTTATTTATTGTTTCTTTTTATTTTATTTACTACTATCTTTTTAAATTGTGTAATAAAAGTAAAAATTTAAAAGTAGATACTATCAAAAAAGTAAGTGCTGGTCTAGTAATAGTACCCTTAAATGCGATTATTGCTACTTTATCTTTTGTTTTAACTTTAGTAGTACTTTATTTTAGTCCTAACCTACCAAGACCTGATGAATATGATAATAATATTCTTAATTTTAATAATCATTCAGTAATTATATTATTTATTTTACTTGGTATTGAAATTTTAAGATTTATTTTTATCTTTATCTTATTTAGCTTAGTTGAAAGAAAGATAGGTTCTGCTAAACGTTATTATTTTTAATAAAAAGTATTTTATTTTATAAAATAAAATGTTAAATTAATACTTATTAATTAAAAATAAAATGTGGGAGTAACATATGAAGTTAATAGTTATTTTAATTATTATCATGAGTATTATTTTTTTAATTGGTTTTATAATAATATTTTTTCTGAAATTAAGAAAAAAGAAAATAAAATCATCAAGGAAAATAAAATATCGTTTATGTGATCCAAATTCTTATCATAGTAGCATTATCAAGAATAGAAAGTTTAAAAGTAATAATGATTTAGTAAATAATAAAAAAGTATTGGAAATGTTAACATATTTACAGGAAAGAGATATCGCTAATTATAATAATATTATTCCTACTTTTTATAGCATTTTGGAAAAACCTATCCAACATAATTTGGAAGCTAATAAAAATGTTAATTATTTATTAACTAATATTGTTGATATTTTATGTCACCATCATCACTGTATGGTAAATCCCTTACATTTGATTAAACATTTGTTTAATAAATGTAATAATAAATTACATCAACACAAAAAAAATTCTCATTTTACTCAAGAGAATAATCATTCAGTTAAACCAACACATGTTTTTAATAAAACACAAATTAATGCTTCTACACCAAAAACTAATGTTTCTACAACAAAAAAAAAATAAACATACTTTCTCATAAATTTATAAATATTCCTTTACTAGTTATTAGTCCTAACTTAACAAAAACGGAATATCTAATTAAATTCATAATTAAAATGTATTAAATATCTACTAATTTAACTTATTAGTAGATATTTTTTTTAAAAATAAAATTTACTGTCAATATCGAGTGAAAATTTCCCAAAAATATTTATCAAAAAAAATAAAAAAGAAGTAAAATTTAACAAATAAAAGTTGCTTTGTTTTGAAAGTAAATATTTTTATATTTACTTTCAAAGGAGAACAAAATTATGAAATATTTTAGTCCAAGTTATTGATTTAAATTGTGAGTATTAACTGCTCCACTTTTAAATAATAAAATACAAGGTATTAATGGTAAGTCAATTGATAATTCAAATATTAAAAATTGAGTTAGAAAAAATACGACTAGTTTAGATTTAGTAAATCAACAATTAAATTTTGCAAGTAATAATCAAACAGATTTTATTATTAACAACCCAACAACAAATAGCAAAATAAATATGAATAAACATCGTCATGAAAAACACAGAAATCGATTAAAAAGAACATTAAATGGTAAAAACGAAATAAGGGGTAGTTGAGGTAAAGTAACTTGTTCATTTACACCAAAAACTTTTGAAGGAATAATAGCTGATTATCATTATTGAAAAGATAATCCTGCATGAGAACTTGGCGAAAAATTTAAAGAGGATATGATGCAACTATATAATTCTAATGATATTTCAATTACTGCAATTTTTCCATGAACATGAAAAGAAATACAACAAGTAGGTAAAACAATTTGAGATAATTTTTCAAAAATTGAAAAAGTATATACAGATAGTTCTAGAAAAGAACGTATAGAAATTGTACTTTATGAAAAACCATTTAATTGATTTGATTTTGAATCAGTAAGAATAATAACAGAAGATGAGAAATATTATCCAAATAATCGTCTTGATAATTTAGAAAATGATTTTCCAGATTGAAATAAAGATATAAAAATTAATTTAGGAAAAATTAATCATAACGTTGATAACGAAATTAAAAGTGCCATAAAGAAAAAATATCATAATTTTAAATTATCAGAAGTTTATTTATTGGATAAATCTAATTACTCACACTTTATTGGCTATTTTGAAAAAAATAATTGTTGGTACTTTTAGTCCCTATTCTTATGGTTTGACAAAACCAACTTTTACCTATGTAACACAAGATAAATTTAATGAAATTTCAAATATTATAGCAAATGATTCAAAAGTTAAACAATGATTTGCACATATAAATGAATGAAATTCTACTTTACCACAAGCAATCAATAATTCTAAAACATTTAATCCTCAAGCATTATATAATTGAAAAAGACAAGAAAAAGAAATAATAAAAGGTTATATAAGAGATTGAAGTTATATTTCAACTTTAATTGAACATGAATTAAAGTTAGATGAATTAAACAAAAATATTCAAGGAATCAAAGCAGATTTTGAAACTTTAAAAAAACAAGTTAATGAACTTGACAACAGACTTCTAAATCTAGAAAATAAATCAAATTTAAATTGTGAAAACACATTAACTATTGTTAATGGTGCTTTAAATACTATTCCCATAATTGGTAATGTTGTTGGTGGTATTACAACAATGGCTTCTGGTGCTTGTGCTATTGGTGGTGTATAATTTTATTTTTTTATATCTTTAAAATCAATTTTAAGGCATCAAATTTGCTGCTCGACAAACGATTTAAAATTTTATATAGTTAAGTATTCACAAAAATAATCTTTTATAAAAAGAATTTTATCTAATTTTAATTTGGTATTATTAGTATCCATATCTTCAAGGATGGTTTTTATTTGGTATATAAACCTTTTTAGTTTTTATCAAATCTTCTTTGATAATTGGTTTTGGTGCTATTTCTTTTAATTCATATATTTGATGATTATAACTAAGATATAACTCATTAATAAACGATTTAAGTACAATTACATCAGTTCTAGGTTGTATGTATTGAACTTTGCTATTTTTATAAGGAAAATACTTTTTACCATAATATGTTATAGTTGAACCACTATCCGTTTTTCTTTTAGAAAATCTTGAAAGATAAATATTTATTTCTTCTTGGTTTGGAGCTTTAATCATAGCAGATTTATTATTATCAATAGGTAAGGCAAATTGCTTATTAAAAATACTTATATATATTTTAAGAAATTGATTAGCTTCTTCTAAATTTTTAATTTTATTAAGTCTAAGTTCACTAATTAAGCGACTTTGAAGTGTTCCAAATAAGCGTTCGATTCTACCCTTAGCTTGTGGAATGGAAGTTCTAATAATTTCAACACCTAAATCATTACAAGACTTTTGGAATTGAGTATAAGTATCATTTTCCGTGTTTATTTTGCCAGCATCGATTTGTTTTTTTATATCCAAAAACTGTTCTATTATCAGTATAAAATGTTTTTGGTATGCCATATTTAGTTAAAATTTGATAAAAAACATTATAATAACCATCTAATGTTTCTTGATGATCAAATCATAGTCCGACAATATTTCCTGTAGCATCATCAATTGCAGCATGTAAAAAAGCTTTTGGTTTATCCTTACCAAATCAATGATGATTACTTGCATCCATTTGAATTAATTCACCAAAATTTGTTCTTCGGTTTCTTGTAGGATGCAAGTTATTTTTCTTATTTTTATGTCTTTTTGGTGAAGTAATTTTTTCTTTAATTAATATAGTATAAAGTGTACTATATGAAATTTTAATTTTTTCTTCATTGTTTAATTTCTCATGGAAATGTTGAAAATTAAAATTATAATATTTGGTTTTATATAAATTTATAATCTTAATTTTGATTTCAAAATTTGTTGTTTTATTAGAAATTTTATTTCGGGATTTATGAATAAAACCAACTTTACCTTCTCTATTGAAAATTTGAATTAATTGGTTAATTCTTCTAATAGTTAGGTTAAGTTTATTCTTAGCTTGATGTTTAGATAATTTATTAATAATAATGTCATTTATAATATTAAACTTATATTTTTCTTTCATAGTCATGCTTCTTTCCATATTTATCACCAAGTATATTTAACTTTACTTTTGGGAAATTTTCACTCGATAACTAATAGGAAATTATCACTAAATAATGACATAAAAATAAAATTTACTGTACATTATTTTGTAATAGTTTATAATAATAAGAAAATCATTATAAATGGAGTGTAAAATATGAGACGAAAATTAAATTTATTTTTTACTACCAGCCTTTTATTAAGTTCTAGCATGTCGCTTTTAGCATTCACAATTGATACAAACAATATTAGTATTAATAATTTTGCCAACAACAATGTTGATACTAAAACAGCAACTAAGTATGCTAATGAAACCTCTATTGTTGGTAAATCGTTATTAATTGCTAAAAATAAAGGTTTTAATACTAATAATTTATTAAATGATATGTATAATCAAACCCCTTCTATTCAAATTGATAATCTTACAGGTAAGAATACTGGAAATGATTTTATTAATGATTGAACTAGTAACTTAGATGGTAATAGTATTAATACTATTCAGGGTTTATTTCAACGTAATGGTATTAATCAATCTAAAGTTGATTCTGTCACTAATAATATTAATAGTTATAATAGTTATCGTGACATATTGCCAATGCTTAAAAATTATTTAAATAATTCTATTTTATCTAATGATGATACTGTTAATATGATTGATGGAATGTTAAAAAATATTAAAAATTTAATACCAAATATTAATGATTACTTATCTTATACTAATTATATTCCAATTATAACTAATACTATTGATGAATTATTAGCAGATTGAGATCAAGAAGATAATTTTAGTGGTAATACTACTTTTGAAAAAATGCAAGATTATATGTCAAAGAAAGCGACATTTGCTCAAGCTTGAAATATTCCAAGTCATGAAAAGTGATACTATGTTAAAGATGAAGCAAAAAATTGAAATTGAAATCAATTTTATGAATATATAGCTGGTGTTAATTTTAATTATATGTTTAAGTCAATATCAGGAAAATATATTGGGGAAATGATTAGCGATAATATTAAATATGCTTTATGAGGTGCTGCACCTATCGGTTTTAATTCTGATAATTTTAATGTTACATTTAGTGAAACTCTTAATAAGATTTTAACAAATCCAGTGGCATGACCTTATTTAATAAAAACAATAATACCAATGGTTAAAAGTGAAGTATTAAAATTAACTAATCCAACTCTTGGTATTGATAGTATTACTTGAGATAATAAAACACCACTTAAAAATAATACAGTTCAACTAAAAAAAGTATTAACTATTTTTCAAGAATTAATATCTTCAAAAGATAATATGCTTAAATTAGTTACCAATTTAATGACCGGACCTTTTGGTGAAGATATTATTGCGAAAGCTACCTTTGCATGAACTGATTCATATTGAACATTACCTGAGATTCAAAAGAAATTTTCTTTTATTTCAGCTATTAGTGATATTCCTCAACAAGTTGTTAATAGTTTAGAATCAGCAATTAAAAATGTTCCAATTAATGACACAATTAATAAAATATTTGAGTTTACTAATAAATATTTAACAACAAATCCATTAATTGATTTAAAAGATTTAGTAAAATATTTAGATTTAACTTTCGGTAGTAAAGATTTTATTAATGCTTTAAATAATCTTAAATATATTATTAATCACCCAACAACAGATAATATTAGTAAAACTAAAGAAATATTACAATTATTAGGTGCTCAATTTGGTGATGAAACTAATTTTAAACAAGATAGTGTTCTTGCAAACTTTTCTAATTGATTAAATACTCCTACTAGTAGTTTAAATTCCTTACTAAATATAATAGTTGATAAAACACATCATAATGGTATTCTTGATAATATGTTAAAGGACCAAGAAAATTTATATAAAGATATGTATAGTAAATATTTTGATATTAACAATAATAGTTATTTTACTTTAAGTGATATTGCAATGAATACATTTAAACATGATGATGGTAGTGTTAGTGCAGTTTTAAGTTATAAAATTAAAAATAATTTAGATAATAAAAGTTATGATATTACATTTAAAAATGCTAATTTTCTTACAAGTAAAATCTTTAAAATAAAATTATTTCATATTAGTCAATAATTTTTAATAATTTTCTTCAATAATTAGATATTTTAATTTAAAAAGTATATTAATATACAAGTCAGTTATTGCATTTCTCTTTAAACAATTTAAAATATAGATAACTTATAGATTTAAGAAAAAGTTATTGGGGAAAATAAAGGGGACTAATTATGAAATCATTATTAACAACATTAAGTGTTTTAACACTTGCAACAACCACAGGAAATTTAATCAATATTTTAAATACAATTGAAGAAAAAACTAATATTACAACTAATTACATTCAAAGTAAAACACAACAAGATACAATTTACAAAAATAAAAATGGAGAAGAAATAAAAACTAATATAGAAGATTTGTCAGAGATAGAAAGTAAAGAGGTTGTTCAAATTGGTTTTTATAAGAATCGACAAGGTGAAATTCAAGTTGCTAGAATGCCAGAAACAATTGAAAAAGTACCTGACAAACTACCATCAGAAATAACATCTTTGAGTTATATGTTTACTCGTGCGAAATCATTTAATCAGGATTTGTCAAAATGAAATGTATCTAATGTCACAGATATGAGCAGTCTGTTTAGTGCCACATCAGTATTTAATGGTAATATTACTAATTGAAATGTGTCGAAGGTGACAACTATGAAACAAATGTTTTATTATGCAGCCACATTTAATCAGGATTTGTCAAAATGAAATGTATCTAATGTCACAGATATGTCTGCTATGTTTGGTAAAACTTGAGAATTTAACGCTAATATTACTAATTGAAATGTGTCGAAGGTGACAACTATGAATAGTATGTTTAGTGCTGCTGGATCATTTGAAGGTTCATCA
Source organism: Spiroplasma endosymbiont of Andrena trimmerana (assembly GCF_964019575.1). Lineage (NCBI taxonomy): Bacteria > Bacillati > Mycoplasmatota > Mollicutes > Entomoplasmatales > Spiroplasmataceae > Spiroplasma > Spiroplasma endosymbiont of Andrena trimmerana. The sequence goes on along the minus strand of NZ_OZ026455.1, from coordinate 1,062,781 downwards.
TCATTTAATCAGGATTTATCAAATTGAGATGTATCTAATGTCACAGATATGAGTGGTATGTTTAGGAGAACTTGAAAATTTAATAGTAATATTTCAACTTGAATTACTTCAAATGTCACAGATATGAGTGGTATGTTTGCATATGCAACTTCTTTTAATCAAAATTTATCACAATGAAATGTTGAAAAAGTAAAAAACCATGATAATTTTGCTATTGAGTCAGGCATTGCATCAGATCTTAGTAAATGACCAAAATTTAATAAATAAAATAAATGTTTCAAGAAGAAACAATAAAAAATTAAAAAAATGATTTTAAACAAATATTATTTAAAATCATTTTTTTAATTTTTTATTGATAATCTAAGTAAAGATTATTATTTACATTACTTAAGATAATTTTTATTTTCTTTATTTTGAATATTGTTTTTTAAATGTTTTGATTTTATAATGTATATGAACAGACAAGAAATATATGCTTAAATCATTAAGCCTGTTTAGTATTATTACCTAAACAGGTTTTTTTGCTGTTTAATTAGAGAAATTTTAACTTAGAAAGAAGAGTAATTAAATGATAAATAATCAAGAACAGTATAAAAAAATTATTACTATTGCTTTAAATGCTATTGGTGCTGGTAGTGCTGGTGCAACTACTAAATTATTACATAATGCTCGTCAAGTTTCACAATGATTAAATTTAGCAAATGCTTTAAATAGGGGTGTTTTTGGGACAGCATTTACATTTTTACCAGATAGTAAAAAAGTAGCAACATTAATAGAAGTTTGAAAAATATTAACAAATACCTCATATATAGTTACAACATTAGATGTTAATTTTATTAAAACAATATTTACTAAAGCAAGTAATTGAGATTTAACAATTCCTAATTTACTACCATTTATTAGTTTTGAAATATCTGCTATTTCTGGTGTTTTGGCTGGAACAACAACACTTACACGTATTTATTTTACTAATAAAGATTCAGCAACTAATAAAATATTAAAGTCAATTGAAGATGGTTTTAATTTATTATGTCCTTTTGCTGCAATTATTGGAGGAGGATCATTATTTTGAACACCTGGTCTTGATTCAAAAATTATTGCTCCAATTTTTGCTACACTTGATGGAGTTTCTGGAACTACTAATTGATTAATAAATAAATTTTGAAATCCTATTGATTTTGAAACTAATAATGAAAATCAGAGCATATTGGATAATGAAGAAAATGGTACTTTATTAATTAATGATGAAGAATTTAAGACAAGATGTAATGAAACAAATATTGATAATGATTCATCTTCATTAAACTCTGTTAATTCAGTTTTTGTTGCTAATTAGTAATAGTTTTTTGTTAAATTTATTTAAATAAATTTTTAAAATTTGCTAAATTGTAAAGGTAAGTGCAACTAAATTATTTTTCTATCCAAATATTCGATTGGTGAAAGATAATTTAGTATTTTTCTCGGTTTTTGATTTAAAGACAATATAAATTTATGAACTTCATTTTTATTAGTTTTTGAAAAAATAAATTTTTTAGGAAATTTTTCTCTAATTAAACCATTAGTATTTTCATTAGTACCTCTTTGTCAAGGTGAATATGGATTGGCAAAATAAATTTTTACATCTAAATTTTTTTCAAGTTGTTGTCAATTTGAAAATTCTTTGCCACGATCAAAAGTAATAGTTTTAACAATGTTTTTAGGAAGAATTGATAAATAATAACTGACATTTTTATTAATAACTTTAGTAGTTCTGTTTTTAACTAATATTGCTAAAGTAAATCGTGATACTCTTTCAACTAAAGTTATTAAACATGATTTGCTTTTACCTCGTGATGATACTATAGTATCTCCTTCTCAATGACCAAGTGTTATACGATCATTAACATTTATATCTCGTTCTTTAATTGATTTACCATTAAACTTGCCACGATTTTCTTTAGATTTTCGTTTTTTACCTTTTCTTCTTAAATTTTTACTAGTAACTTTATCAAGCATTCCAAAATAAATTCAAGTATAAATTGTTTTAAAACTAATAACTCATTCTTTATGAAAATTTTTAATTCTGCCATAAATTTGTTCAGGTGATCAACCTAATAGTAATTTTTGTTGTACATATTTTACTAAATTCTTATTTTTAAACTTATGAAAACTAATATGTGATTGTTTTCGATTTTCAGCTTTATTTTGTGCAATTAATGAAAAATAATGATTATTATCTTTATTTCTATTAATTTCTCGAATAATAGTACTAATACTTCGATTAAGATTTTTAGCTATTTCACTAATTTTAAATTTAAATTTCAATTGATTCTCAATATAAATTCTTTCATCTATGCCAAGATGTTTATAACTCATATAAAAACTCCTTACTTTTTTCTAAACTAAATTTAGCATTATGAAATTTTTATATGAGAATTTTTTGCAATTTTATTTACTTGCACTTACAAGTATAACTCAGCATTTAATAATAAAAAACACTAGCATCTTTATTGTTGCTAGTGTTTTTTATTGTTTGATTTGTTAACGTTATGCTAAAAGTAGTGTTTTGTGGGAGTATAAATATTTGTTATTGCATTATCTTAAAAAGCATTCTAAGATATAAATAACTTATAGATTTAATAAAAAGTTATTGAATAAAATAAAAAGGGAGGTTTTCAATATGAAAACATTGATTACTGCACTAAGTGTTTTAATATTTGGGACATCTATTGGAACTTTAAATACTGGTTTAAATAAAACTTCACAAAAAATTGAACTTTTAGATAATAAAACACAACAAGATACTATTTACATTGATAAAGATGGAAAAGAACAAACAACCAATAAAAGAGATTTATCAAATATAAAAACTACCAAAATTACTCAAATTGGTTTTTATAAAAACAAACAAGGTGAAATTCAAGTTGTTAGAATGCCAAAAACAATTAAAGAAGTACCTGATAAATTACCATCAGAAGTAACATCTTTAAATTTTATGTTTTTGGGTGCTTCACAATTTAATCAAGATTTATCAACTTGAGATGTATCTAGAGTAACAAGTATGTTGAGTGTATTTGCTGGTGCTACTTCATTTAATGGTAATATTTCAAATTGAGATGTATCTAATGTAACAGATATGCTTTCTATGTTTAATGGTAGTTTAAAATTTGATCAAGATCTTTCAAAGTGAGATGTATCTAGAGTAACAAGTATGTTGAGTGTATTTGCTGGTGCTACTTCATTTAATGGTAATATTTCAAATTGAGATGTATCTAATGTAAGAAGTATGAGTGGTATGTTTACTGGTTGTTTTTTATTTAATCGAGATTTATCAAATTGAAATGTATCTAGTGTAGAAGATATGGTTGGTACATTTGCCAATACTTTAGCATTTAATCAAGATTTATCAACTTGAGATGTATCCAATGTACTAGATCACACTCATTTTGCTGTTGGTTCAGCAATTTCTAATTCTAATAAATTACCTAAATTTAAAAACTTTTTTATTAATAACACTATTTAATTTGATCAAAAGTATTTAATTTCTAAGTAATTAACTATAATAAAACTTAGAATAGTATAATAAAATATTATATTTGTTTTTTATAAAAGCATATAATATTGACAAACGGTAAGTTTAAAAAGTTTTAACTCATTTCTTTATTTTTTTAAAGTAAATGAGTTTTTATTTTTATTATTGCATGCTCTTTTATTTTACTGACTAGTCATACATTTAAAGTAATCAATTGCAATTATATGCCAAAGGTTATATAATATGGGTAATAGTGGGAAAGTGTGGGTGATATTATGCTACTAGGACAATCATTGTCAACATTAGATGAAAAGAAACGAATGATAATTCCTTCTAAGTTTAGAAGTTATTTTCATAACAATGAGATTGTTATTGTTTCTAAAGGTTTTGAAGGCTGTTTAGTTATTCGTAACGAAATTGAATTTATTAAATGACAAGATAAAATCTTATCACAATCCGAAGGTCAGAAAGAAGCTAGAATTTTAGCAAGACAAGTATTTGCTAATTCAGAAGAATTAACTATTGATAGTAAAGGTCGCATTAATATTCCACATTCATTATTGACACTAGCTGATATTAAACAAAAAGTAATTATGATTGGACTATCCAATAAAATTGAGATTTGATCAGAAACTAATTGAAATAGTTTTAATCAAGATACCAAGGATAAATTTGAGTCAGCGGCAGCAGCTCTAGATGAGATATAAAAATTATGAATAATATCAATGCAAGACACATTTCTGTAATGTTAACAGAAGCAATTGATTTCTTAAATATTAAACCTGATGGTATTTATGTCGATTGTACATTAGGACGAGCAGGTCATAGTAAAGTTATACTATCAAAACTTACCTCTGGCAAACTATATGCTTTTGATCAAGATCAAATGGCCATTGATAATAGTAAAATTATTTTAAAAGATTTTAAAGATAAATATGAAATAATTAAAAGTAATTTTGCAAATATTCAATCTGAGCTTTTAAAAAGAAATATTACTAAAGTTGATGGTATATTATATGATTTAGGTATATCATCACCACAAGTTGATGAAGATATTAGAGGATTTAGTTATATGAAAGATGCTAAGTTAGATATGCGTATGGATCAAAGTCAAAAATTAAATGCGTGAGATATTGTTAATAATTATAATTATGAGCAATTAAAAACAATTATTAAAAATTATGGTGAAGAAGTATTTGCTAGTAGTATTGCTAAAAATATTATTAAAACAAGAACTTTTCAACCAATTGATACCACTTTACAATTGGTTACGATTATTAAAAAATCATTACCAGTAAGAGTATTAAATAAGCATCATCATCCTGCCAAAAAGACTTTTCAAGCATTAAGAATTGCTGTTAACAATGAGTTAGAAACATTAAAATCTTCTTTAAAACAATCTTTAAAATTATTAAAATCTAATGGTAGAATTGTTGTTATTAGTTTTCATTCTTTAGAAGATCGTATTGTTAAACAAACTTTTAATGAAGTTTTAATTGATCCACAAGCACAATTATATACTAAATTACCAGTTCATAATAATTGAAAAACAAAATATCAGTTAATAATTAAAAAACCAATTACACCAAAGCCTGATGAAATAAATAAAAATCCAAGAGCACGAAGTGCAAAACTAAGAGTTATTACTTATATTGATTCATAAAAATGTTTGGAGGTGAGCAATATGAATTTTCAAGAACTATATGTTGTATGTCAAATTGAAGATTTTAGTTTAAAAGTTATGGTTAATAATTATGTTAATAATCAAATTCAGGTTTTATATAAAGAAACTGTTGATACTGAACAGTTTTCTGAAAATGGTGTAATTATTAATTCAATTGCTACAGGTAAGTTATTAAGGCAAATTATTAATAAAATTAATAATACTTTAAATATAAAAGTACAACGTATTGCCTTAACTTTACCTTCAAATAATTTAAAAATTTATCAATCACAAGCATCACTTGATTTTAAAGATGCTAATCACATTATCACTGATGAAGATTGTAGTAAAGTGATTGAAATGGCTAAAAACATTACTATTGATAATAGTGAAATTATTTGTTTAACTAAACCATACAATTTTAAAGTTGATCATGCAATTGGTAATGAACAATTACCAATTGCTAAAAAAGGACAAGTTATGCATGTTGATGCTTTAGTTTATTCATTACCTAAAAGTTTATATAATTCTCACCTCGAAGTATTAACTAATGCCGAAACAGAATTGTTAACTGTTACTTTAGATCAATTTGCATTAGTATGTAATATTAAAAATACTGATTTTAATCGTAATACAGTTTTAGTTGATTGAAATATTAATAGTACTAAGATTAGTGTTTTTAGTAATTCAGTATTATTTGCAACAACTAATATTAAAATTGGTTGAAATCAAATAATTCAATCATTAATGAAGCAAATGCATTGTGGTTATGATAAAGCTGAAAGATATTTACAAAAAATTATTAATATAAGTAGTAATTATTTATGCGATGTTGTTGTTGATAAGTATGTTGATGATCAAACAAAATCTATTGTTCGTTTAACAAAAACTGATTTACAAGCAACAGTTAAAAAACAAATTAATGAAATTATTTCTTGTATTGAATATTTTCTTGATGAAGTTAGTGATAATAATAGTTCAGATATGGAAATTATTTTTACGGGAATTACTATTGGTTTATGTGGTTTTGCCAACTATTTTAAAAATAATAGCAAACTAAAAGAAGTAAAATATATGCTCAGCCAAACTCCTGGTGCATATAGTTATCAGTGAACTACTTTAATCGGTAATACTCACTACCAACATTTAGTAAATGTTTTTAGTAATAATTATATTTCATCAATACATAAACCAGAAATTGTATCAAAATTAAATCATTATACGCATTCTAATAATCATGATAATAAGCATTATAATTCCCCCTTTCAACCAAATTATCAGTATAATGATGGTAGTAAATAGAAGAAGACAATTTGATTACTCAGGAGGAAAATAAAATGGAACATAATAATTCACAATTTAAACCAATAGCATCAATTCGGGTAATTGGTATTGGTGGTGCTGGTAATAATGCTGTTAATAGAATGATTGAAGCAGAGGTACAAGGTGTTGATTTTTATGTTGCTAATACTGATGCACAAGTAGTTAATGCATCACCAGCTGAAAATAAAATTATTTTGGGCAAAGAATTATCAAAGGGACTTGGAGCAGGAGCTAATCCCGAAATTGGTAAACAAGCCGCAATTGAAAGTGAAGCAGAGATTAAACGCGCTTTAGATGGTGCAGATATGGTTTTTATTGCTGCTGGTATGGGTGGTGGTACTGGTACTGGTGCTGCATCAATTGTTGCAAGAATTGCTAAAGAATGTGGTGCTTTAACAATTGCTATTGTTACTAAACCATTTAAATTTGAAGGACGTAATCGTAATGCTCATGCTATAGTTGGAATTGAAAATTTAAAGAAACAAGTTGATGCTATTATTATTATTTCTAATGATAAATTATTACAAGTAATTGGTAATATCCCTCTTAAAGATTCGTTTAAAGAAGCAGATAATATTTTACGTCAAGGTGTACAGACTATTACTGACTTAATTGCTGTTCCTGCTTTAATAAATTTAGATTTTGCTGATGTTCGTACTATTATTGAAAATAAAGGTAATGCTTTATTTGGTATTGGAATGTCAAAGGGTGAACATAAAGCTAAACAAGCCGCAACAAAAGCTATTTCTTCTCCTTTACTTGATGATGTGACAATTAAGGGTGCTAAAAATGCTATTGTTAATGTTACTGGTGGAACAACAATGACATTAACTGATGCTAATATTGCTGTTGATTTAGTTCGTGATGCTGCGGGTAATGATGTTAATATCATTTTTGGTGTTGCTGTTAATGAAAATTTAAATGATGAAATGATTGTAACAGTTATTGCCACTGGTTTTGATGAAGAAGGTGCTAATGCTAATAATTTTGTTTATAGTTCAAAAGTTGATAATCATGAATTTATTACCAATAAGACTCAATATTTAAGTGAAGAAATTAAAGAACAAACAAAGAAAAAAGAAGAAGAACAACAAAATTTAGTCCAAGAAGCAGCAATGGAAGCAGATGATGATTTACCATCATTTTTACGAAGACGAAAGGGAGTTTAATTAATTATGGGATGAAGAAGTAAAAAATATAAAGACAATGATGAAAATAGTAATTATAAAACCAGTTTTCAAGAACAAATACAAGAATTTGCTCCTAAAAATTATCAAGAAATTGAATCAGTTGCTAATGCTATGATTTTACAAAAACCAATTAAAGTTAATTTAACAACAACTGTTGAAAATGATCGAAGAAGAATTATTGATTTTCTTTGTGGTATTTCGTATGTTATTGGTTTTGTTGTTGATAAAACTGATATTCATATTTATGAATTTAAAAATGAATTAAGTTAATCTTGAACAAATAGGTTTTTTATTTCTTTCTAATAATAAAGAAATAAAATTATTTATTTTTTAAATTGTTCTTACATTAATTTTAGAATATAAATCCCTTCTAAATTAGAAGGGATTTATTGTTTTAATTTGCTTATCTTGTTGTGTTATACAGTGAATATTGCCACCACCTAATAGTACTTCACGTGTATAAAATGAATTAATTTTATGATTAGGAAAACAATTTTGCAAAACATTAATTGCGTTTTTATCCCATATTGGGTCATTAAAAACGGGAATAATGATTGTTTTATTTGTAATATAGAAATTAACATAACTAGCTGGCATACGAAATCCTTCGGTACGATTAGCAAAACGAGGACTTTTTTCATGATTTTCTGCCTCTGACTTAGTTATAAATAATGGTGCTGGTTGATGTAATTTAGTTACTTTTATTTTTCGTCCTTTAGCATCTGTGCTATTTTTAAGAAACATTAAAGCTTCTAAACTACGTTCATATTGAGGATCATTTTTATCATCAGTTCATGTTAAAACAACATGACCAGGTGTAATGATATGTAGTAGATTATCAACATGACCACTTGTTTCATCATTATAAACACCACGAGGAATTCATATTATTTTTTGTGCATTTAAATATTGTTTTAAATGTTCTTCAATCTCTTCTTTTGTTAAATCAGGATTTCGATTAGGGTTTAATAAACATTCTTCTGTAGTATAAATTGTTCCTTCACCATCTTGATGAATGCTTCCGCCTTCTAATACAATTGGTGCTTGATAATAATCAATGTTACTATTTTTAGTCATTTCAATTCCAACTTTATTATCAATTTCATAATTTCAATTTCAACTGGGTGGATTAATATTTGGTTGATTTTTCATGCCTCATGCAGTGAAGTGAAAATGAACAGCTCTTCGTTGTCCTTTTTTATTTATTAAATAAATTGGTCCCATATCACGCGCTCAACTATCTTGATATTTAATATCGATTAATTTGATAGTTGGATCTAATAGTTTGCGAGCTTCATTTCAATTACTTTTATTAATTAATAAAAATTTTTACTGGTTCATGTTTATTGATTGAGTTGGCTATTTTTGCAAAAACAGTTCGTGCTGGTTGACATTCTTTTTGTCAATTATCTTTCATAAGCGGTCAAATCATTCATGTGCCTTTATGTTCTATTGATTCAATTGGGGCAAAAAAACCATCTTTTTTTGGTGTTGATGTTAATAATTTCCTCATAATTTCCTCCCCCTTTAAGTAGTACTATTTATAATAGTGGATTTATGTAACCCCTATTCTATATATAAATAGTATTTTTATTATAAAATATTTTATTTACAAAATAAAATTTATTTCATAATAAAAGTGTTAAAGTTAATTGAATCTGATTTTATTTATCATTTTAATTAGTAAAATTAATGTAATATAAAGTATGATTTTTGTATATTATTTGCAATACATTTTATACATGCTATTATTTAGCAATAGTTATCTCTAATATTTGAGATAAACTATATGCATTATTATAGGTAATTAACAAGAGATTTTAGAAATTGTTAATTAACTTTTTCAAATAAATTATAATTAATTTATTTTAGAATTGTTCCTTTGCTTATTTTAATGAAAATTTAAAATAAAAAATTTAAAAAAATATGTTTTTCAAGCCCATTGTTTTATTTTTAATAAAATAAATGGGTTTTTTATTTGAAAGGATGTAAAAAAGTGCCTACAGAAAGTCAAGAAATAGGTTCTGATAATAAAAAGCAAAAAAATATTAAGGATTTTAGAAAAGAAATAACTTCTAAGATTACAAGTGCAAAAATAGAAAAAAAATATTGCAAACAATTAATAAAAACAATTAATAGTGATGACCTTACTATATTTTTTAATAGTTTAATTAAAGCAGATTCATTATTTTGCTTTTTAAATATTGTTCATCATCTTTATCAAGAGTTAGTTTTTCTTTATAATAATAAAAAGTTTTTAGTATTTGATGAATTTTTATTAGAAAGTTTAAAAAATTCATGACAATGAATTGAAAAAGAAAAGCAAATTTTTAATGAAGAACATAACTTAATTATTGAATTAAAAAATATAGTTAAAGAATCATTTCCAGAACAATATTTTGAAATTATAAAATTTAAACAAGAACAAGCACGAATTAATTTTGATTACTTTTTTCCTGAATTAAAACTTCCCAATAATGCGATTAATTTTTGAAAACAAATTATACAAGAAGAAAATTTAGATCAGTTTTTATCGGTAGAGTGAAAAGAAAAAATTGCTGAGTTGTGTAATGTTTTTATTAATTTTGAAAAAAATATTAAAAAATTTAAAATTATTGGTGAAGATTATCAAGAATTTATTTTAAATCATAAAAGAAATCTAGAAAAAGTTAAAGAATGTAGTGAACAAGTGGCATTAGTTAGTAATGTGATGAAAAGAAAACAATTTTTAATTGATTTAGAAGATTATAATAATGAAAGTTATTATAATAGTTTTCAAAAAAAGATAGCAAAAAGTATAAATGAATTAAAAAATTTTATTAATAATATTGAAGATTCTAAGATAATGGATTATTATTATCAATTTCTTATTTTTAATAGTACTGAACAATTTGCAGCAGATAGTTTAGAATGAAATATTAATAGAATATGTGGTGCTATCAATAATGAATTTACTATATTAAAAAAAATAAGTGATTCATATACAAGTGACTTAGCAAAAAATTTCATAATGAAATACATAACAGAAGCAGTAAATTTAACAAAAAGTACTTCTGAAAGAATAAAAGAAATTACATTACAGTTTGATAGACATTGTGAACAATTAGTTGACGAAGAAAGTAAATCGATTGAAGTTATTAATAAAAAAATAGCAGCATTAGAAAATATTAATAAAACAGAAAGAACGACATATGAAAATTTGTCAAGAACTTTAGAAAATGTAAGTTTAGATAATGATAAAAAAGTGCTAGCAGAGTTAAAACAGCAAATTGAAAAAATTAGAATTATTACAAGAGAAAAAATAACAGAAAGTAAAAAAAAGCAAGAAGAAGCTATTGAAGAAGAAGAAAAACAAAAAATGCTTCAATTAGAAGAAACTAAACAGGGAATTATTAATAATACAAATTTAATGAAAGATAATATTAAAAATTATCATCAAAAAATTAGGGAGCGTACCGAAGATGTCGATAAATAAAAATTTTTAAAAATAACTCCTTTCTTTTTTAAACTATTAAATTAAAAAATAAATGACAAAAGACGAGAATAAAATTCTTGTCTTTTTTTGTAATTGTAAAATTTTAAAATTTTTAATAACCGTCTTTAGCACTATTATCAACACGTGTTAGGGAACTAAAAAAGTGAACTACAACACAGTTGTTAAAAATAGTAGCTAGCATGTGGACTTGCATGGATAAATAAAAAGTGGAGTGATACCTAATAAAATATACTAACCAGAAATGGTAATTCTTGGGGTGGGAGCGAATTGGAAACTAGTATATATAGACCCGGAGTGGGGACCAACTATTATTCTTTATTTAACCAACCTTGCCACTACCAAGTGAGCAAGTGTTGGTTTTATTTTTTATTTATTTTTGAGCCCAGAATTGCTGGAATGAATAAAACAAATAGTAGTATTATTAATAATCTAAGAATAAAAATATATGTTCTTTATGCTAGAAGCAACAGAACATATTAGGAAAGGATTATTATGCAAATAGAATTTAAAAAAGAACAAATTGTTAAAGATAAACCACAATCTATTCTTATTGATTATGTTGAATATAAATTATCTCTTCCAAAATGAATGATTAAAAATAATTCTTTTATTGTTGATAACAGTTACTCATATTGAGTTTTTAATTTAGAAAATATTAAAAAAGAATTAAGTGGTAATGAATTAATAAAGTTATTAGAACCATATATTAAAGACCAAAAAATAACTGTTAATAAACCAACTGCTCCAAAAGAATATTATCTTAATGATATAAAACTTGAACAATTAACATTTTATGAACAGCATAATAGTTGATTTATGGGTGAAATAACAGATAACAAAACTAAAATTACTAATCCTTGTTTTAAATATAACATTACGTGAGAAGAAAACAGAAAAGATTTTAAAATAAATAATCCATATAAACATGATGATTTACCAATTAATTATTTAGTTACTTCTTATAAGGAAATTTCAACTCATAATGAAAAAGTATTTTTGTTGAACATGTAAACAAAATAAATTAGATTATTTATTCTTTAATACTAATGATATAAAAACAAGAAAATATTTTTTAAGAGATAAAAATAGTAAAGCAATTTGTTATGACTGTATTTTAAATATTAGGTTAAGTAGGAGGTATAAATATGAATAAAGAAAAAATACTTGAATATCTTAAAGATGAATGAGAATGAAATAAAGAAATGAGAGACGATGAAAAAGTAACTAAACTTTGAAAAAGTTGTTTTAATGGAAGATTAAATCTTATATCTCAATTAAATCAAAAAATTAAAAATGGTGAATTTGATTAATAATGCAATATGACTTAATTATTGGGATTGACCCCGCTGGTATTGGTAATAATGGAATTGTTATATATTCAAATGAAACAAATAGGATTATTTATACAGAAACATTCAACACAACACATGTTTTTGAAAGTAAAAATCGTTATAAAAGAATATTATCAATAATCAAAGAACAATTTTTTGAAAACAAAATATTAGTTATTGTAGAAAATTTCTTTTTAAGTTCAAAACAATTATTAACTAATCCATTAGCAACTCCTAAAATTATTGGTTCATTAATGGTATTAGTACAAGATGTTTTCAACTGAGATTATCTAGAAAACCAACCAAAAAATAAAAATAAAATAACAAATTATAAAGGAAATATAAAATTAACAAAACATGAACAAGATGCATATAAACACATTCAATACTATTTAAGGAATTATAAAAATGAAAGATAAAGCCAATTATGTCAAATTAACAGTAAAACTAAGTAACACTATTGAAGCAAAATATTACGAAAAAGGTAATAAAGAATTATATTATAGTGTTCGTGGTCAATGAAATGGTTTAAACTATGTTACTTTAATTTTTAATAATCCAAAATTTTATAACCGATGTATTTTATTAAACAAAAACGATGAAATTATTGTAACTGGTCAAATTTTTAATACTTTAAACATTCCTAAAAATCGTGTATTTTGTTCAATTAATGTTAAATGATTTAAAAAATGAAAAGAGTAAAAAATGATATGATGAGAAATTTTATTAATAGCACCAATATTAATAACAAGTATAACACTAATAATATTTTTAATATTTATTATTAAAGAATTAAAAAATGAATATAAAGTATTAAAAATATTGAGTGAAATTGCTAATCAAATTGAAAATAAGGAGAATAAATAATGAAATGTTTTCTTTGCATGCATGGAGAAATATATTCTCCAAAAACCTTGTATAAAATAAAAAAATTGCAAAAAATAATTTACCAAGATAGAGATATTGATAGTGAAGATTTTAAGAAAAGATATGAATATCTTTTAAAAGAATTAGGTGATGGTGATAATCAAATTATTTGAATAAATTTATTAATAAAGCAAGAAAGAAATAATAGAAAGGAGAAAAAATAATGAATAAAGAAGTATGTTGTGAAGATTGTTGTGTATGTGATAAAAAACATGATTTATTTACTTGTGAAAAAAACTGCTGAGAAAATGTATGTGAACATTGTTATCAAGGTGATAAAGAACATAGAAATAAAGTTGATGAAATTAATAAATCAAGACATAAAAATTGTATTAATAAAGAAAGATTTATGCAATATCTTAAAAACACATATCGCTTAAACGGATATTATGAAGAAGTTTATAAACCAATTAAAACCAGAATTAAAGACCGGTGATTTGATAATGACTAATTATTTACTTTCAATTGACCCAAGTATTAAAAATACTGGATTTACTTTATGAAAAAAAGTTTATTTACATGATAAATATGATTTTTGAAATTGAAAACCAATATTTGTTAAAAGTTATAATTTAAAAGAATATGATGGACAAAGAAAATTTTATTGAGATATAAAAGTTAATGATAATGAATTGGATTTAATTATTGAACGTGGTACTTTTAATTCAAAAAATGGTATTGGTTATGAAACTCAAGAACATTTACGTGGTTTTATTGCAGGACAATTTAATAAATTATTAACAAAAGATATGTTAATAAGTCCAAGTGAATGAAAGAAATGATATGAACGTTATGACCCACCTATTTTTTGATTAAGACCTTGAGATAAAGAACTAAGTATATATGTTGCTGAAGAAATTATTAAAGAAAATAATTGAAATATAAAAATATCAAATCATGATGAAGCAGATAGTTTATTAATTGGTTGATATTATTTAAATAAGGAGAATAAATAATGAATAAAGAAAAATTACTTAAATATATGAAAGATATAATTAAATGAACTAAAAAAATTAATTATACAAACTCTGATTTGGACAAAAATATTTTAAATTTATTAATTGAAAAAATAGAAAAAGGTGAATTTGATAATGACTAAATTAACAGATTTATTTGGTCAAGATAAAATAGAAATATTTTCACCAAATCCCAAAGATTTAACAGATAGTAATGATATAAAAGCAATTATTTTATGAAAATATCCTAATGTTATTGCTGAATATTTAGTTGTTTCTCAACCACATGCAAATACTGCTATTTTAGTTGGTGATAACGTTCACTATACAGGTTGAGTTGAAGTGTTTATTAAACCAAAAAATGAAGGAGTAAATGAAAATGCCAAATGACACGAATGTACAATCAAATAACTATACTTTATTAAAAATAATAAGAATTGGAATAAGTCCATTATCAGCAATGATTGGTACAAGTGCTTATTATGGTCAAATTATTGGTAATCCAGTATTAGGAAGTATTAATGCTTTATTATTTGCTGAGTTATACTTGTAAGTGCAAGTAAATAAAATTGCAAAAAATTCTCATATAAAAATTTCATAATGCTAAATTTAGTTTAGAAAAAAGTAAGGAGTTTTTATATGAGTTATAAACATCTTGGCATAGATGAAAGAATTTATATTGAGAATCAATTGAAATTTAAATTTAAAATTAGTGAAATAGCTAAAAATCTTAATCGAAGTATTAGTACTATTATTCGAGAAATTAATAGAAATAAAGATAATAATCATTATTTTTCATTAATTGCACAAAATAAAGCTGAAAATCGAAAACAATCACATATTAGTTTTCATAAGTTTAAAAATAAGAATTTAGTAAAATATGTACAACAAAAATTACTATTAGGTTGATCACCTGAACAAATTTATGGCAGAATTAAAAATTTTCATAAAGAATGAGTTATTAGTTTTAAAACAATTTATACTTGAATTTATTTTGGAATGCTTGATAAAGTTACTAGTAAAAATTTAAGAAGAAAAGGTAAAAAACGAAAATCTAAAGAAAATCGTGGCAAGTTTAATGGTAAATCAATTAAAGAACGAGATATAAATGTTAATGATCGTATAACACTTGGTCATTGAGAAGGAGATACTATAGTATCATCACGAGGTAAAAGCAAATCATGTTTAATAACTTTAGTTGAAAGAGTATCACGATTTACTTTAGCAATATTAGTTAAAAACAGAACTACTAAAGTTATTAATAAAAATGTCAGTTATTATTTATCAATTCTTCCTAAAAACATTGTTAAAACTATTACTTTTGATCGTGGCAAAGAATTTTCAAATTGACAACAACTTGAAAAAAATTTAGATGTAAAAATTTATTTTGCCAATCCATATTCACCTTGACAAAGAGGTACTAATGAAAATACTAATGGTTTAATTAGAGAAAAATTTCCTAAAAAATTTATTTTTTCAAAAACTAATAAAAATGAAGTTCATAAATTTATATTGTCTTTAAATCAAAAACCGAGAAAAATACTAAATTATCTTTCACCAATCGAATATTTGGATAGAAAAATAATTTAGTTGCACTTACCTTTACAATTTAGCATTTAGTAAAAAGTTAGGAATTGATATATGAAACTTAAATCAAATGCCAAGTACTAAAAAGAAAATATTAAATTCAAGTAAAAAAATATTATTAGGTTTAGGAACTATTGGTTTAATTAATTATGCAAAATTTACAAAAATCAATCCTAATCCTGAACCACCACCTTGATTAACAACTACTACCACAGAAACACCACCATGACCATTATTATTAACTAATGATAATAAACAACAAATGGATTGAGATACATATATTAGTTTAAGTACTTATGGTATATCAAATCTAATTGGTGGGTTAAGTGAATTAATACCTAATAGATTTGAAGTAATAAGAAAAATATGTAATATGGCAACTAGTGGATGTCTAATTTCAAGTGGTGTAGCTATGGGTATAAATAATGATTTTAATAATGCTTATGCAGTACCAACAATAGTTGCTGGTGCAAGTGAAATTATACATAATTTATTACCTATGGAAACTACAAATCATAATCAAGAAATGCAAGAAACATCATTTACAAATGAAACAAGAAGATTAATTAATAGTGATGCTATTAGTAATAATAGTGGAAGTAGTGATGTTTTATATGAAAGACCAACTACATATGATAGTTTATAAAGGAGATGATAACTAATGAATAAAGAAAAATTGATTGAATATTATAACAATGAAATTCAGACATATAAAGAAAGAATGGAACAATTAAATAAAGAAATATCTTTATTGGTAACTATTATAAGTAATTCAAAATCAATGATTGAAAGAATTAATAGTGGTCAATTTGACGAATAATTAAAAATAAATAATTGAAAATGAAAGAATTTTTACATGAATTAATTATTATTGGAACAAGTGTAGGAACATTAATTTGTAGAGAATTAATTGTTTGATTTAAAAGATTTATTACAACTCCAAAACATATTAGAAGAAATAATAAAGTGATGAAACATCAAAAAAAATTAGCAAAACTTAATGAAAAAATTAATGGAAAAGAAAATAAATAATAAAGGTGTGATTTAAATGTTAGAAAATGAAACTAATGTTGAACAAAATACTGAACCTTTAACTGAAAATAATAATTTACAACAAGAGCAAGAAATTAAGATTGTTGAATTAGAAAATAAGTTAAATAAACTTAATCAAGAAATTAAAGAAAAAGAAATAATTAATATATTTAAAAAATATCAAGTTAAAAAAGAATTTTATGAATTTTTAAAATTTAAAACAAGTAATATAGAAAATTCAAAAATTGAAGAAACTATTAAAAAAATGATTAAAGAACAACCACTATTTAAAGAACCAATTAATACAGGTGGTAAACAAGAAACAATATTAACAAATCAAGAAACTTCAATAAAAAGTAGTTTATTAGATTATAAAAAGAAAAATAATTTATAAAAGAAAGGAAAATTTAAAATGCCAAATCCAGTGCCATTTAAACAAAATTTAGATAATACTACAAAATTAGTAGAAACACCTGAATTTATAGAATTTTATAAACAATCAAATAGTCCATGAGCAAGTTTTTTTCCAATTGAAATGGTTAATTCTACAAAAATTGAATTTATAGTTAAAAAATCAAAAGACCCAACATTCAAAATACTTCATTGAAATGATAAAAGTAAAGGATTAGAAGTTGGTTATGTTGATACTGATAAAATTATTAAAGAAATTACAAAAGAAGCTAGTACAGGAGAAATGATTGGTGAAGTTGATTTATTTGCAGATAATGGGCAAAATTTACTAGAAAGTATGCAATATGAAGTTGCTAATGATTTAGCAGATTATTTAGCAAATAATGATACAAATACAATTGCTAAATCTGCCAAAAAAGTAATCATTACTGATACAACACCAGTAGGATATTTAAAATCAATGTTATCAGCATGAAATACTTTATTTCAATTAAGAAATAGTAATAATTGTAAATTTTTTATAACAAATAGTCTTTATGATACTTTAGTTTATTTAGCAGATAATAAAGGTTTAATTACTGATAATCAACTAGCACAACAATTAAGATTAAATGGAACAAATTTATATATTAAAGGTGTATTATGTCAAATTGTTATGGATGATTATATGACATTTAAAAATACTGAAAATAAAAATCAAATTATGAATTTTGTTTTAGCAACACCAAAAGCAATGAAAAGATATATGTTACAATAAACTAGTATATATGTTGAAGATATTAAAGATGGTAAAGTTCCAAAAAGATATTTAGTTGGTGTACAAGTAACAGGAGAATCTATTCCTTATATGTCAAACTCAGAAACAGAATCAAGATGAATGTTATGTGGTATTGTTAATAAAAAATATTTAAGTGAAGAAATTACAACATTAACAACTAATATTACTGCTGATACTACTAAAAAGAATAAATTATTAGATACAACAATTAAAAATACAACTGAACTAAATAATTTAAATCCAAATTTAACAACTCCAATTATTAATTATTTTAGTGATGCCCAAGGTCAAGTTGATGTAAGTAATCAAAACCAAAAAGCAGGAGATTTATATGTAGTAATCACTACTAATGACACTGATAAAAATTATCAAGGTTCAACAAATCCAATTAAAATAACTCTTAAATAAAGGAAATTAATATCATGCCAATTGGTACAACTAGTACAGCAATACTTTTAAACATAAATAAACCAAAACATACTAGAACAAGTAACCAACAAGAAAATAAAAGTTTTTGATGAGAAATTTTAGAAATGATTGGTGTACAAGTTATAGCAGTAGCACTTGCTCCTTTTACTGGTGGATTAAGTGAAAGTTTAGCACTTGGTTTAGGTGCAAGTGATTTACTTGCTAGTATTAGTGCTGTTGGTGTAGAGTTTTTAACTGATTTTACTATTAATCAAGTTTATGATTATTTAAAAGGAAATGTTACACCATTAAATACTTTTTTTAATATATTACCTGCATTTGCTGGACTTAATAGAATTAGTCGTGGTTATCGTACAACTAAATTTATTAGTTTAGCAGAAAAAACTAAAACATTAGAACAAATTGGTATTAAAAAAGCAAAAAATTTACAAGAAATCATTAGTCAAGTAAGTGAAAAACAATTTTTAACAGATAAAATTATTGGAAATAAACGTTATTTATTTAATTATAACCATGCTCCAAATCCGAAACAATAATACAAAATTTAGGTTATGTTGCTGAAAGACAATATAAAAATAATTTTGCAAAATTAGAAGTACAAGAATTAAAAAATTATTTATTATTACAAAATGAATTAATAAAGTTAAGTCCACAGTTAACTCCTAAATTTAAAATTAAAGATATTGATAAAGCAAACAATTTTTTACAAAAATATAATACTGATTTAAAAGAAGTATTAAAAATGAACCAACATGACTGATTAAATTTAGTTCATACAATACATGCAGAAAATAGATATGGAAAATCTTTAATTTTAGATTTACAAAAAATTCGTGCTAATGCAATTAAATTTAATTGCTAAATTGTAAAGGTAAGTGCAACTAAATTATTTTTCTATCCAAATATTCGATTGGTGAAAGATAATTTAGTATTTTTCTCGGTTTTTGATTTAAAGACAATATAAATTTATGAACTTCATTTTTATTAGTTTTTGAAAAAATAAATTTTTTAGGAAATTTTTCTCTAATTAAACCATTAGTATTTTCATTAGTACCTCTTTGTCAAGGTGAATATGGATTGGCAAAATAAATTTTTACATCTAAATTTTTTTCAAGTTGTTGTCAATTTGAAAATTCTTTGCCACGATCAAAAGTAATAGTTTTAACAATGTTTTTAGGAAGAATTGATAAATAATAACTGACATTTTTATTAATAACTTTAGTAGTTCTGTTTTTAACTAATATTGCTAAAGTAAATCGTGATACTCTTTCAACTAAAGTTATTAAACATGATTTGCTTTTACCTCGTGATGATACTATAGTATCTCCTTCTCAATGACCAAGTGTTATACGATCATTAACATTTATATCTCGTTCTTTAATTGATTTACCATTAAACTTGCCACGATTTTCTTTAGATTTTCGTTTTTTACCTTTTCTTCTTAAATTTTTACTAGTAACTTTATCAAGCATTCCAAAATAAATTCAAGTATAAATTGTTTTAAAACTAATAACTCATTCTTTATGAAAATTTTTAATTCTGCCATAAATTTGTTCAGGTGATCAACCTAATAGTAATTTTTGTTGTACATATTTTACTAAATTCTTATTTTTAAACTTATGAAAACTAATATGTGATTGTTTTCGATTTTCAGCTTTATTTTGTGCAATTAATGAAAAATAATGATTATTATCTTTATTTCTATTAATTTCTCGAATAATAGTACTAATACTTCGATTAAGATTTTTAGCTATTTCACTAATTTTAAATTTAAATTTCAATTGATTCTCAATATAAATTCTTTCATCTATGCCAAGATGTTTATAACTCATATAAAAACTCCTTACTTTTTTCTAAACTAAATTTAGCATTATGAAATTTTTATATGAGAATTTTTTGCAATTTTATTTACTTGCACTTACAAGTATAACTCAGCAATTTTAAAAATAGTTCAATTCATAAATTAGTATTAAAAGCAAATCAAACTTTTAAATATTTTGATATTAAATTTTATTTTAAAAAAGGTTTAAATAAATTTTGAAAAGATACTTCATATTTTGAAAAAATAAGAATAAATATTTATAAATTACAAGAGAAATTCGAAAAATTAGAAAAACAAGCATTTGAAAAAATTAATAAATTAAAAGAAAAAACAATTGATGTATTTACAAGTGCTGAAAAGAAAGCAATTAAACATGCACAATTAATTCCATTAAATTCACCAGTATTTATGGCTTGTAAAATTCAACCTTTATCATTAGATAAATGTGGAATTACTATTTATCATCGTAATCCTAAATATAAACCAATTGTAGTTATTGATAGTATTATCAAAGCAGAAACTTTTGTTATTCAAATACATCCATTTCATTGATATAGATGATATAGCGGTTGATATATTGGATATGGAGTTAGTCAAAATAAATGATTAAAAAGTATTGCTTTTGCTCCACCAGTTGTACAACAAATGATTAAATATAGTTTTAAAATTTATAGGCAAATATTAAGGACAATTAGAACTTATCATAAAGTAGTTAATGTTATTAATAATCCTATTGATAATGTCAATAAATCATTTAAAAGGGTGGGTTTAAAATTCTCAGTTAATACTGTATTTGGTACTGGATTGTTAAGACATTTAGAAAAATTTGCATATAATCAAGTTGTAAAAAAAGGAAAGAAAAAATTACAAAAAGAAATTATACATATATCACATAGAAAAACTAAATCAAAAACCAAACGTTATAAAAAAGCATTTTTTAAGGAATGATAAAATATGATTAATAAACTTTGAACTGGTGTCAGTTTAGAAAATTATAATAACTGATATCCATTAACTGGAACAATTACAGAAACACCACGACAATATATAAATACATGACC
Source organism: Spiroplasma endosymbiont of Andrena trimmerana (assembly GCF_964019575.1). NCBI lineage: Bacteria > Bacillati > Mycoplasmatota > Mollicutes > Entomoplasmatales > Spiroplasmataceae > Spiroplasma > Spiroplasma endosymbiont of Andrena trimmerana. The sequence continues at coordinate 1,041,264 of NZ_OZ026455.1, read as the reverse complement.
AAATGTTGATGATTGATTTAAAACATTTGCTATTCGTGCTCAAAATGATATTAATGCTTATCTTGATTTTATTTTATCTAAATTTCCTTTTGATAGTTTTAAAGATGAATTAATTAAAGAAACTTTAAGAGATATGGTTTATGTTATGGTTGAACATTGAGTATTTAATCGTACACCAATTGAATTTAATGTTGATGCTACTATTCAATTTAATAATGGTAATCAATTTAGTGCAAGTAGTACTCCTACGATTAATATTTGAGATTTAGCACCTAGTAGAATGAAAATATGAGCAAGATTAACAGAATTAAAACAAATATTTTCAAATTATAATAATGATGAAATAGATGTTGAAAAAATTGACTTAAAAGCATTTTATACTAGAAACCAAGTTAATGAATTAATTCAAGAACAAAAAGAATTTACATTATCAAAGCAAATAAAATTATATGATGATACCATTAATGGTAATAAAAATGAAACATATAGGGGACCAGTTACAAATTTAATAAATAAAGGTTATGTTGCAACAGAATATGACTCAAAAACTGAAACTATGATTTTAGATTGACCTAATGAAATTGGAACATTACCACCTGATGTTTTACAAAACAATCCACAAATTGGTGATTATACACATGCACCAACTTGTGATTTTTCTGCTAAACAACAAAAACGAATTACTACAAATGAAAATGAAATTACCAAATTAAATAGTGAATTAATTAAAACAAACGAAAATATTAATGATGTTAAAAATAATTGATTTAATATTGAAACTAGTCCCTTATGAAAAAAAGTTGAAAATAATAATATAGAAATATTTAAATGATATTTTATTAAAATCAGTTATCAATATTCAACAGAAAATAACTTTATGAAATTTTATAAAGTAATTAAAATTTATTTAAATAATGTTTTTAACGAATTTGAATTGTTAAATGTTGATTCCATGACTTATGGAGAACAAATACAAAATAAAAATATTTTAAATATTGGAACTATTTACTATAACAATAAAAAGAAACAATTTAGTGGTGGTGGTAATTCTTATCCTGAACTTGGAAAAATTAATTTAATTGGTGATATAGAAGAAATATATCAATATCAAGGAATAGATACACCAACTGAATTTATAGCAGAAGAAAATACTGAACATGATTATTATACAAAACTAGAAACAAATCAATTATTAGATAAAAAACAAGATAAGTTAATTGCTGGTGAAAATATTAAAATTGATGAAAATAATAAAATTAGTGCTACTTGCGGGAAAACTGATTTAACTGATTATTATAAAAAAGAAGAAGTAGATAAAAAATTAGACAATAAAATGGATAAAGATCAATTCAAATATGCTTTTTCTATAAATACTATTGGTACTGAAATTCCTAATTTAGAAACTACTGATAAAACTGTTGCTGGTGCTATTAATGAAATTATCAAAAAACAACCACAACCAATTCCAATTCCTCCAAGTAGTTCAATTTGAAAAGAAGTAGGAATAAGAGAAAAAAATAAATGAGATAATTGACAAATTACTTATGATTTTATAGTTAATAAAAGATATAAAGTTTATTATTCTTGAAATATATATAATAATGTTTTTGCAATTAAAGAATTTATTATAACTAATACAAAAATAGCAGGTGTACCAATAGAAGTTTTTAACAATAATACTAATGTCTTAGTTTTATCAGTACAACACTCAAAATTTATTACTATTTATTCTTTAAAAGGTAGCGATAAAGGTAATACATGAAAATTAGAAGAATTACAGGAATAAAATTATGATTTGAAAAATTATAAAAATTATTTTAAGTTTAATTGGAGTTTTATTATCTTCTGCTGTTGCTGGTTTAATTATATTTATTATAGTAAAAATTGTCTTAAAAATTAATCAAATATTTTAGAAAGGAGAAAAAAATGAAACCTTTTTGACCAAGAAAAGATAAAACAAATATTAATAATAATGAAGAAAAATCTAAATTAATTTTTTTAGAAAATAAAAGTACACACACTTCTATTTTAAGTTATTTTGGTTTTAATGATTTTAATCATGAGACTTATTTTACTGATTTTGTTGCTGAAAATAATGCTAATTTATATAATGCTCCATTGGATATTAATAATGAAACTATTAAACAATATTTAATTAAACAAGAATTTTATAGAAAGAATTGAAATTCTATTTTTAAATTAAGCAAATTAGGAATTAGTGGTTATTTAATTTATATTGCTAATGATGATTTATATTTTCAAGTAGTAGATATACAGCAAAGAATTTATGATATTACTGGTAAATTAATTCAATGTACTATTTTTTATGATAGTTATCAACAAAATGCACAAACAGTAAGATTATTTGAAGTTTATAAATTAAATAATGAACAAGTAACTATTAATCGTGCAATTTATAGTATTAGTGATAATAAAAAACAATTTCCTTTACCTTTTAAAGAATATAGTAATAATCCTAATTTAGAACAAGAACAAACATTAAATATTAATTATATTCCAATAGCAATTATGAGAAATAAAGCAAATGAGTTAGCAGATTGTAATAAAGTAATGGATAAAATTAAAGCATTAGATGTTATTTATGAACAAATTGTTTTAGATACTATTTTAAATTCACCAAAGTTTATTTTTGACCAAACTTATGGTAATGCTAAATCTACAATGGATGAAGCCGTAAGAACATTAGTTACTAACAACTATATTTGAAAAACTACTGGTGATAATAATGAAAAAAGTGAAAATATTAATATGACAAGTAGTAATTTTAAAGGTAAAAATTTAACTGATATATATGATTGAAATATTAATGAAATATTTAAACGTTGTGGTATTCATATACCAAGTCAAAAGAAATCAGCACAACAATCGGTTCCCGAAAGTACAGCGGTAAATATTTCAACTATTAATTATATTGAACAAAAATTATGACAATTTAATATTGATATTCTTAAATTTATTCAAATATTAGTACGTTTAGATAAAGATTTATTAAATAGTAAAACATTTAATATTAATTATGAACAAGAAATTAATAACTTAACAGTTAAATTAAAATTATTTAATCCAGAAAATAACCAATTAATAGGAGAAAACAATGGAAAACAACAACAAACCACAAACGAAGTTTCCACAGAAACAAACTAAACTTAATCAAGCAGAAATAGAAAATGATTATTTAATTGATAATATTCCTTATGATTTTACTAATATGATGAGTGCTACTAGTGACCCTGATATTAATAGAGCATACGATGAATTTAAAAAAAGAAAAATTTATATTTATGAAATTGAACGTTTATTTAAAAATAATGAAAATAATAGTTTAAGATTTTCAGCAAATACTATTAAAATTGGTTTTATTGATATTGATAAAGTATTAAAAACTACTGCTGTTGAAACATCTGATTTTACTATGCAATTAAATCAAAGAGCAAGTACTAATATTAATGACAATACAATTGAATATAGTATGACTGATATTAAAAATTTAATTTTTCAAGAAATAAATTTATTAAATCAATTTAAGTTATATGCAGTTAGTATAAATGAACCATTAACTGAAAATAATATTGATAATTTATATATTATTGCTGAGTTATACTTGTAAGTGCAAGTAAATAAAATTGCAAAAAATTCTCATATAAAAATTTCATAATGCTAAATTTAGTTTAGAAAAAAGTAAGGAGTTTTTATATGAGTTATAAACATCTTGGCATAGATGAAAGAATTTATATTGAGAATCAATTGAAATTTAAATTTAAAATTAGTGAAATAGCTAAAAATCTTAATCGAAGTATTAGTACTATTATTCGAGAAATTAATAGAAATAAAGATAATAATCATTATTTTTCATTAATTGCACAAAATAAAGCTGAAAATCGAAAACAATCACATATTAGTTTTCATAAGTTTAAAAATAAGAATTTAGTAAAATATGTACAACAAAAATTACTATTAGGTTGATCACCTGAACAAATTTATGGCAGAATTAAAAATTTTCATAAAGAATGAGTTATTAGTTTTAAAACAATTTATACTTGAATTTATTTTGGAATGCTTGATAAAGTTACTAGTAAAAATTTAAGAAGAAAAGGTAAAAAACGAAAATCTAAAGAAAATCGTGGCAAGTTTAATGGTAAATCAATTAAAGAACGAGATATAAATGTTAATGATCGTATAACACTTGGTCATTGAGAAGGAGATACTATAGTATCATCACGAGGTAAAAGCAAATCATGTTTAATAACTTTAGTTGAAAGAGTATCACGATTTACTTTAGCAATATTAGTTAAAAACAGAACTACTAAAGTTATTAATAAAAATGTCAGTTATTATTTATCAATTCTTCCTAAAAACATTGTTAAAACTATTACTTTTGATCGTGGCAAAGAATTTTCAAATTGACAACAACTTGAAAAAAATTTAGATGTAAAAATTTATTTTGCCAATCCATATTCACCTTGACAAAGAGGTACTAATGAAAATACTAATGGTTTAATTAGAGAAAAATTTCCTAAAAAATTTATTTTTTCAAAAACTAATAAAAATGAAGTTCATAAATTTATATTGTCTTTAAATCAAAAACCGAGAAAAATACTAAATTATCTTTCACCAATCGAATATTTGGATAGAAAAATAATTTAGTTGCACTTACCTTTACAATTTAGCTATTAATAATTATTCAGAACCTTATCAAAATCCAAAAACTAGAAGTACTAAAAGTATTACTATTATTAAAATTAAAGACTTTAAAACAAGAGATGGTTATCCAATTATTATTAAATTACAAAAACCACTAGATAAAGACACCAAAGTTATTGGTTTAAAAATTAAAGCACCTAGAAGCATGATTTTTGGCAATATAAAGGTACTTGGTGAAGTCGACAATATGGAGGTATACCCAAAGTTATTTGTCAAAGATAAGATAGCATTTCCGCTATTATCAATGCCTATTGAAACTCAACCAAAAGTTAGAATATTACAACAATGATTTAGTGAACAAATATTACCTTGAAATTTAGCAAAACAATTTATAGGACAAGAAAAATCAGTTTTAGATTTAATTGCTATTGGTGGTGGTAGAGAAACAAGAAAAGAAATTATTAATAATGCAAGAGTAACTAATGCTAAAATTGGTTATGATGTTTCTAAAAATTCAAAAGTATGACCATTATCTGATGAACTAGAATTAAAAGATAAAAAATTAGAGTCATGATTTTTAGTAAGTGACTATAATTTATTTATTTCTACAACAAATAAATTTCATGATGTTGAACTAGAAATAAAAGATAGACCACCAATTGATAGTTTACAAAAAGTATTATTAGATATGTTAACTTATACATATACTTATAATAGAAACTTTGATGGTGCATCATTAAGTAATGTTTTAAAAGAAATGAATGATTTAGATAAAATTCGTGCTAAGTTTGAAGGACAAAAACCAAATGAAGTTATTACTAATTTATTTAAACAATGAGAATTAGATTATCCTAACTATACAAATTTACCACAAGTTAAAATATTAAAACAAATAGTTATAATGCTATCAAAAAATATTTATTCAACCATGTCTATTAATAACGGTTTAAATGATGACTATAAATTATTATTACCTTATTATTTTGAATTAAAATCAAATCCTATACATTCTACACCTGATAAGATTTGAGAATTTAAAGATATAAAAGTAGTATTAAAATCTGCATATTTTGATTTTACAGATATCAATAACATTAAACTAAAAAACAATGACATTAGTCAAAATGAATTATTGAAATTAGATGATAATCAATTTAACTGACTATCCATAACTAATGAATTAGAAAGCAATAATATACCATCATTAATTCCGGCAGATTGAACATTAGGTAATGGTGAATATGGAAAATATTTTACAAGATTAATTATTAATAAAAATAAAACCGAAAATGCTTTAAATTTATATGGTTCAAATAAATCACAATTATTTTCTAAATTAGAATTTTATAAAGAAGTTTTACAAATTGAAAATCCAATTAATAACTTAAATCGAATTGAAGTTAGCGGACTATTTGGTGCTGGTAATTATGATTTAATTTTAGTAACAAATAAACAAGAAATAAATTTAAATAATATTAATTTATTTGATAAATATAATGAAAATATTTCTTATATAAATTTAGAAATTTAATTATCAAAATATCCATCTGGATAAATACCATCTCATTTTACTGCATCATCAGTTAATTTATTTGATGCTCAGTAAAGAGTAATTTTATGTTTATTACTTACTGGTCTTGCTCAAATAGTTGCCCCCCCCCAGTGTGCTTCATGGTCGTAATCATAAAAATATGTTAATTGATTATTTTTATTATATGAAACTATTCCTAAGATTAAACCGGTAACACCAGTTATTACAGCAAATGATAATGATATTTTTTGAAAATTTGTTTTTATTCATGTTTTCATAATAAATATCTCCTTTTTTCCTTGATTTTACTTTTAAATTGTACTATTTTTGATTATTTTTACAAGTATGCTTTTAAAAGCAAAATAACGCCTAAATTAAAGGTGTTTATTTTTTGATACCTATACTATTAATTGTATTGCGCTTATTTATTATATTGCAAATGTGAAGATACTTTTTTTTACAGTAGCATTATTTTTACCCCTAATTACATTTTTATATGGATATAATGCATAAAATAATGCATCATAAGGGTCTTGATACATATTTTTGTCAGGAATGTTAGTTTTGGTTTGGTCATAACGTAATTCTTCTAAACATTGAGTTGTTTTTGGTAAATCATCTTTATTTGCATAAAAGTTTCCATAACTCATAATATTTCTCATTCAAACTACTCTATTAGTTAATCCGGCTTCTTGATTTAAATTTGAAGCATGTTTAATAGCGGTTTGTGTTATTAAAATAGTATTGTGTTCATCAATTAATTTTTGATTTAATCAATCCATTGCTGTTCTTGCTTTATCATCATAAAAATAAATTGCTTGTTCAAAATTTTCAAAATTATCCATTAATCCTAAAATTTCATTAACATAAGCATTAATTTTTTCATTTTCATTTATAAAATCATTTGGAGTAACTACTAATTCACAAATAATATAAGCATCATAATAACCAGTATTATTATATTCTTTAAAACCAACTACCATAAATACAGTATGGTCTTTTGGTCCCGTAGCTCAATCAATACCAACACTATAAAAATCAAATTTATACATTTCTTTTTCTTGATTATAAAATTGTTTTAAATCATATGATTGTCAATATTTTACTGTTTTTTGAAATGGGAAAATTGTTGCATCGCTATCTAAAAATTCAAAACCATAATAAACAGTATTATATTCATCTGGATTACTTTTTTCCATTTCTAATAATGTTCTTTGTTGAATGTCAGGTAATTTATTTCAAAATGGTTGAATAGTAAATCTTAAAACAAATAAACCTAAACCACTAAACATATCTTTATTTTCATAATAAACTTTACCAACTTTTTTAAGATTTTTCATGACTTCATCATTTAATGGTAAAAATGGTGTACAGTATTTTAAATAAAATGGATGATATTTATCATAAGGATTACATGTAAAAGTAATGAAAAAACTTTTATAAAAATAACGAGTAATCTTTTGTCCAAAGGTAGAACTATATATATTTTTATCAATAAATGTTCAACTTCACTCTTTAATAGGTTTATTTGATACTTTAATACGATTACTTCTAAACATAGAGTTTTGTAAACGTTCATATCGATATGTTAATTGTTTTTCAGTTAATATTTCTTTTTCTTCTGCCATAATAATTTCATCTGTTCTTGAACCTAAAAAACTTGACCCACCTGCTTCTTTTCCAAAAATCTTATTACCATTAGCATAACCAATAAAGTCAATTTGTTGATTACTTGGAAAGATAATACATCCCCCATCCTTAGTAATTTTTCATTTAATGCCATGTGGATTATTAGGTAATAAATTAATATTATATGTATCTAATAAAACTTGACAAACATTCATTAAAGCACCAATTGTAGTTTCACTATGAGTATTTTCATATCTTCTTACTTCTTGAACACTACTATCTCTAAAATTACAACATATAAATAAATCAAATGCTAAACAGTTTCAAGTTTTTCTTGTTCCACGTGCTGTTGGAACAAAACGATAAAAACAATTAGTAGTAAAATATTCTGCTCATTCATCACCAACAAATTCTTTAAAAATATCTCAACTAAAACCATAATTATTATCACTAAAATTAAGATTATATTTTTTATTTAATTGTCCATAACTACTAATAAAAGCCATATTTACTCCTTATTTTTTAAAAAAAATTAAACTTAAATTATTAACAAACAAAAATTAGAAAGGAACATTAAAAATGTTTATATTACCATTCGCAAATCATTTTGATTGAGACAAACATGATTTTAATCAAGATGAATTAAGTTTAAAACAAACAGAAGAATTATTTGCAAAAATAGATGATTATTTATGAAGTATATGTGATAAATCTGAATATAAATCATATAGATTTAGACAACGAAAATTAAAAGCAAAAAAAGGTTTATTAACTTATAAACGACGTATTTGTACACATTATAACACAAAAACACAAAAAATGGAGTACGTATCATTATTAGATAATTATCTTGGTGTTAAAAAATATAGTAAACTTGCACCTAACGTTATTAAACAAATTTTAAAATATTTTGCTGATGGTAAAAAGTATCGTGATGTTTGTGATACTTTTATTGAAGATTTAATAAGTAATAGTACAGTTTGTAGAACATATCAAAAATTTGAATTACCAAAAGCAAATATTCCCAAAATACCATTACAACCAAATCAAAATTTATATGTAAATATTGATGATGGTCATCGAAAATTTAAGTTTAATGAAAAACACAATACTAAAAATTGTAAAAAATGTTCGATGAGATTAATAGTAATGTGTACTGGTAAAAAGAAAAATGGAAAATTAATTAATAAAAGAGCTGTATGTAAAATAAGAGTTTCAAAAACAGAAATTGGTGCTGAAAAAACCGCAAAATTAATAGAAAAATATGGTAATTTATTTTTTGAAAACTTTGACCAAGCAAATGAGAAATATTATCCAAATAATCGTCTTGATAATTTAGAAAATGATTTTCCAGATTGAAATAAAGATATAAAAATTAATTTAGGAAAAATTAATCATAACGTTGATAACGAAATTAAAAGTGCCATAAAGAAAAAATATCATAATTTTAAATTATCAGAAGTTTATTTATTGGATAAATCTAATTACTCACACTTTATTGGCTATTTTGAAAAAAAATAATTGTTGGTACTTTTAGTCCCTATTCTTATGGTTTGACAAAACCAACTTTTACCTATGTAACACAAGATAAATTTAATGAAATTTCAAATATTATAGCAAATGATTCAAAAGTTAAACAATGATTTGCACATATAAATGAATGAAATTCTACTTTACCACAAGCAATCAATAATTCTAAAACATTTAATCCTCAAGCATTATATAATTGAAAAAGACAAGAAAAAGAAATAATAATGTCATTATTTAGTGATAATTTCCTATTAGTTATCGAGTGAAAATTTCCCAAAAGTAAAGTTAAATATACTTGGTGATAAATATGGAAAGAAGCATGACTATGAAAGAAAAATATAAGTTTAATATTATAAATGACATTATTATTAATAAATTATCTAAACATCAAGCTAAGAATAAACTTAACCTAACTATTAGAAGAATTAACCAATTAATTCAAATTTTCAATAGAGAAGGTAAAGTTGGTTTTATTCATAAATCCCGAAATAAAATTTCTAATAAAACAACAAATTTTGAAATCAAAATTAAGATTATAAATTTATATAAAACCAAATATTATAATTTTAATTTTCAACATTTCCATGAGAAATTAAACAATGAAGAAAAAATTAAAATTTCATATAGTACACTTTATACTATATTAATTAAAGAAAAAATTACTTCACCAAAAAGACATAAAAATAAGAAAAATAACTTGCATCCTACAAGAAACCGAAGAACAAATTTTGGTGAATTAATTCAAATGGATGCAAGTAATCATCATTGATTTGGTAAGGATAAACCAAAAGCTTTTTTACATGCTGCAATTGATGATGCTACAGGCAATATTGTCGGACTATGATTTGATCATCAAGAAACATTAGATGGTTATTATAATGTTTTTTATCAAATTTTAACTAAATATGGCATACCAAAAACATTTTATACTGATAATAGAACAGTTTTTGGATATAAAAAAACAAATCGATGCTGGCAAAATAAACACGGAAAATGATACTTATACTCAATTCCAAAAGTCTTGTAATGATTTAGGTGTTGAAATTATTAGAACTTCCATTCCACAAGCTAAGGGTAGAATCGAACGCTTATTTGGAACACTTCAAAGTCGCTTAATTAGTGAACTTAGACTTAATAAAATTAAAAATTTAGAAGAAGCTAATCAATTTCTTAAAATATATATAAGTATTTTTAATAAGCAATTTGCCTTACCTATTGATAATAATAAATCTGCTATGATTAAAGCTCCAAACCAAGAAGAAATAAATATTTATCTTTCAAGATTTTCTAAAAGAAAAACGGATAGTGGTTCAACTATAACATATTATGGTAAAAAGTATTTTCCTTATAAAAATAGCAAAGTTCAATACATACAACCTAGAACTGATGTAATTGTACTTAAATCGTTTATTAATGAGTTATATCTTAGTTATAATCATCAAATATATGAATTAAAAGAAATAGCACCAAAACCAATTATCAAAGAGGATTTGATAAAAACTAAAAAGGTTTATATACCAAATAAAAACCATCCTTGAAGATATGGATACTAATAATACCAAATTAAAATTAGATAAAATTCTTTTTATAAAAGATTATTTTTGTGAATACTTAACTATATAAAATTTTAAATCGTTTGTCGAGCAGCAAATTTGATGGCTTAAAATTGATTTTAAAGATATAAAAAATAAAATTATACACCACCAATAGCACAAGCACCAGAAGCCATTGTTGTAATACCACCAACAACATTACCAATTATGGGAATAGTATTTAAAGCACCATTAACAATAGTTAATGTGTTTTCACAATTTAAATTTGATTTATTTTCTAGATTTAGAAGTCTGTTGTCAAGTTCATTAACTTGTTTTTTTAAAGTTTCAAAATCTGCTTTGATTCCTTGAATATTTTTGTTTAATTCATCTAACTTTAATTCATGTTCAATTAAAGTTGAAATATAACTTCAATCTCTTATATAACCTTTTATTATTTCTTTTTCTGTCAATATCGAGTGAAAATTTCCCAAAAATATTTATCAAAAAAAATAAAAAAGAAGTAAAATTTAACAAATAAAAGTTGCTTTGTTTTGAAAGTAAATATTTTTATATTTACTTTCAAAGGAGAACAAAATTATGAAATATTTTAGTCCAAGTTATTGATTTAAATTGTGAGTATTAACTGCTCCACTTTTAAATAATAAAATACAAGGTATTAATGGTAAGTCAATTGATAATTCAAATATTAAAAATTGAGTTAGAAAAAATACGACTAGTTTAGATTTAGTAAATCAACAATTAAATTTTGCAAGTAATAATCAAACAGATTTTATTATTAACAACCCAACAACAAATAGCAAAATAAATATGAATAAACATCGTCATGAAAAACACAGAAATCGATTAAAAAGAACATTAAATGGTAAAAACGAAATAAGGGGTAGTTGAGGTAAAGTAACTTGTTCATTTACACCAAAAACTTTTGAAGGAATAATAGCTGATTATCATTATTGAAAAGATAATCCTGCATGAGAACTTGGCGAAAAATTTAAAGAGGATATGATGCAACGATATAATTCTAATGATATTTCAATTACTGCAATTTTTCCATGAACATGAAAAGAAATACAACAAGTAGGTAAAACAATTTGAGATAATTTTTCAAAAATTGAAAAAGTATATACAGATAGTTCTAGAAAAGAACGTATAGAAATTGTACTTTATGAAAAACCATTTAATTGATTTGATTTTGAATCAGTAAGAATAATAACAGAAGATGAGAAATATTATCCAAATAATCGTCTTGATAATTTAGAAAATGATTTTCCAGATTGAAATAAAGCTAAATTGTAAAGGTAAGTGCAACTAAATTATTTTTCTATCCAAATATTCGATTGGTGAAAGATAATTTAGTATTTTTCTCGGTTTTTGATTTAAAGACAATATAAATTTATGAACTTCATTTTTATTAGTTTTTGAAAAAATAAATTTTTTAGGAAATTTTTCTCTAATTAAACCATTAGTATTTTCATTAGTACCTCTTTGTCAAGGTGAATATGGATTGGCAAAATAAATTTTTACATCTAAATTTTTTTCAAGTTGTTGTCAATTTGAAAATTCTTTGCCACGATCAAAAGTAATAGTTTTAACAATGTTTTTAGGAAGAATTGATAAATAATAACTGACATTTTTATTAATAACTTTAGTAGTTCTGTTTTTAACTAATATTGCTAAAGTAAATCGTGATACTCTTTCAACTAAAGTTATTAAACATGATTTGCTTTTACCTCGTGATGATACTATAGTATCTCCTTCTCAATGACCAAGTGTTATACGATCATTAACATTTATATCTCGTTCTTTAATTGATTTACCATTAAACTTGCCACGATTTTCTTTAGATTTTCGTTTTTTACCTTTTCTTCTTAAATTTTTACTAGTAACTTTATCAAGCATTCCAAAATAAATTCAAGTATAAATTGTTTTAAAACTAATAACTCATTCTTTATGAAAATTTTTAATTCTGCCATAAATTTGTTCAGGTGATCAACCTAATAGTAATTTTTGTTGTACATATTTTACTAAATTCTTATTTTTAAACTTATGAAAACTAATATGTGATTGTTTTCGATTTTCAGCTTTATTTTGTGCAATTAATGAAAAATAATGATTATTATCTTTATTTCTATTAATTTCTCGAATAATAGTACTAATACTTCGATTAAGATTTTTAGCTATTTCACTAATTTTAAATTTAAATTTCAATTGATTCTCAATATAAATTCTTTCATCTATGCCAAGATGTTTATAACTCATATAAAAACTCCTTACTTTTTTCTAAACTAAATTTAGCATTATGAAATTTTTATATGAGAATTTTTTGCAATTTTATTTACTTGCACTTACAAGTATAACTCAGCAAAGATATAAAAATTAATTTAGGAAAAATTAATCATAACGTTGATAACGAAATTAAAAGTGCCATAAAGAAAAAATATCATAATTTTAAATTATCAGAAGTTTATTTATTGGATAAATCTAATTACTCACACTTTATTGGCTATTTTGAAAAAAAATAATTGTTGGTACTTTTAGTCCCTATTCTTATGGTTTGACAAAACCAACTTTTACCTATGTAACACAAGATAAATTTAATGAAATTTCAAATATTATAGCAAATGATTCAAAAGTTAAACAATGATTTGCACATATAAATGAATGAAATTCTACTTTACCACAAGCAATCAATAATTCTAAAACATTTAATCCTCAAGCATTATATAATTGAAAAAGACAAGAAAAAGAAATAATAAAAGGTTATATAAGAGATTGAAGTTATATTTCAACTTTAATTGAACATGAATTAAAGTTAGATGAATTAAACAAAAATATTCAAGGAATCAAAGCAGATTTTGAAACTTTAAAAAAACAAGTTAATGAACTTGACAACAGACTTCTAAATCTAGAAAATAAATCAAATTTAAATTGTGAAAACACATTAACTATTGTTAATGGTGCTTTAAATACTATTCCCATAATTGGTAATGTTGTTGGTGGTATTACAACAATGGCTTCTGGTGCTTGTGCTATTGGTGGTGTATAATTTTATTTTTTTATATCTTTAAAATCAATTTTAAGGCATCAAATTTGCTGCTCGACAAACGATTTAAAATTTTATATAGTTAAGTATTCACAAAAATAATCTTTTATAAAAAGAATTTTATCTAATTTTAATTTGGTATTATTAGTATCCATATCTTCAAGGATGGTTTTTATTTGGTATATAAACCTTTTTAGTTTTTATCAAATCTTCTTTGATAATTGGTTTTGGTGCTATTTCTTTTAATTCATATATTTGATGATTATAACTAAGATATAACTCATTAATAAACGATTTAAGTACAATTACATCAGTTCTAGGTTGTATGTATTGAACTTTGCTATTTTTATAAGGAAAATACTTTTTACCATAATATGTTATAGTTGAACCACTATCCGTTTTTCTTTTAGAAAATCTTGAAAGATAAATATTTATTTCTTCTTGGTTTGGAGCTTTAATCATAGCAGATTTATTATTATCAATAGGTAAGGCAAATTGCTTATTAAAAATACTTATATATATTTTAAGAAATTGATTAGCTTCTTCTAAATTTTTAATTTTATTAAGTCTAAGTTCACTAATTAAGCGACTTTGAAGTGTTCCAAATAAGCGTTCGATTCTACCCTTAGCTTGTGGAATGGAAGTTCTAATAATTTCAACACCTAAATCATTACAAGACTTTTGGAATTGAGTATAAGTATCATTTTCCGTGTTTATTTTGCCAGCATCGATTTGTTTTTTATATCCAAAAACTGTTCTATTATCAGTATAAAATGTTTTTGGTATGCCATATTTAGTTAAAATTTGATAAAAAACATTATAATAACCATCTAATGTTTCTTGATGATCAAATCATAGTCCGACAATATTGCCTGTAGCATCATCAATTGCAGCATGTAAAAAAGCTTTTGGTTTATCCTTACCAAATCAATGATGATTACTTGCATCCATTTGAATTAATTCACCAAAATTTGTTCTTCGGTTTCTTGTAGGATGCAAGTTATTTTTCTTATTTTTATGTCTTTTTGGTGAAGTAATTTTTTCTTTAATTAATATAGTATAAAGTGTACTATATGAAATTTTAATTTTTTCTTCATTGTTTAATTTCTCATGGAAATGTTGAAAATTAAAATTATAATATTTGGTTTTATATAAATTTATAATCTTAATTTTGATTTCAAAATTTGTTGTTTTATTAGAAATTTTATTTCGGGATTTATGAATAAAACCAACTTTACCTTCTCTATTGAAAATTTGAATTAATTGGTTAATTCTTCTAATAGTTAGGTTAAGTTTATTCTTAGCTTGATGTTTAGATAATTTATTAATAATAATGTCATTTATAATATTAAACTTATATTTTTCTTTCATAGTCATGCTTCTTTCCATATTTATCACCAAGTATATTTAACTTTACTTTTGGGAAATTTTTGCTCGATAACTAATAGGAAATTATCACTAAATAATGACAAAAGTATTATTTTACTTGAAAAAATTTAAAATTAATGTAGAATTCATTTATTTAAAAATATTTTTTCAATTTTACTTTTATCAAAAACTTTATAAATAAAATCTAAAATATCATTTCTATTAAATTTATTTTTTAATCAATATCTAAATCGTAAACTTTCTAAACTAATATAATAGTTAAAATCTTTAAAGTAATCACAACTAGCAATATAATCATAACTTCCGCCAATTAAATAAGTAACACCTTGTTCATTTGATTTAGTTTTAAATAAATAAAATTCTTTTGCTTTTTCACATGCTTGTACTAATTCTTGTAAACTTAACATTTTAGTACCACGAACTACAAGCGGATTTTTACAATTTCTACTAAAAGAATATGCTTGAATACCAACATCTTTTTGATTTAAAGATTTAATATTTTCTTGTACTTTTGTTACATATTTACTCAAATATTTAACCACAAATTCATTTGTACCTTTATGTACAACTTTTAAATCAATACCTTTATTATTACCAACATGTGGTCATCATTTAGTTATCATACTATAAGGTATTTTACGATTAAATAATATATGAAAATGAACTGCACCACGCTTTTGATATTCATAAACATAAAAATATCTTAATTCACCTAAATATTTAGAACGTTTAGGGTCATTTCATCAACGTTTTAAACGTTTAAAGAATAATTGTAAATCATGTTTTGCTTTTCTAATATCAGTTTCATTTTTATGATAAGTTAAAGTTAAAAAACTTAAAACTTTTGCATTATAAAAATTATGTAATGCTTTTTGAACTAATTTACATTTAGTACGAACATTATTATTTCTTAATTTAGTAATATTACCAATATTCTTTATACCTAATTTATTTCTTTCATTTTTTAAAATATCAATAGGTAAAACAACATTTTTAACATAACAAGCATAAAAAATTTTTTTAACATGCTGAGTTATACTTGTAAGTGCAAGTAAATAAAATTGCAAAAAATTCTCATATAAAAATTTCATAATGCTAAATTTAGTTTAGAAAAAAGTAAGGAGTTTTTATATGAGTTATAAACATCTTGGCATAGATGAAAGAATTTATATTGAGAATCAATTGAAATTTAAATTTAAAATTAGTGAAATAGCTAAAAATCTTAATCGAAGTATTAGTACTATTATTCGAGAAATTAATAGAAATAAAGATAATAATCATTATTTTTCATTAATTGCACAAAATAAAGCTGAAAATCGAAAACAATCACATATTAGTTTTCATAAGTTTAAAAATAAGAATTTAGTAAAATATGTACAACAAAAATTACTATTAGGTTGATCACCTGAACAAATTTATGGCAGAATTAAAAATTTTCATAAAGAATGAGTTATTAGTTTTAAAACAATTTATACTTGAATTTATTTTGGAATGCTTGATAAAGTTACTAGTAAAAATTTAAGAAGAAAAGGTAAAAAACGAAAATCTAAAGAAAATCGTGGCAAGTTTAATGGTAAATCAATTAAAGAACGAGATATAAATGTTAATGATCGTATAACACTTGGTCATTGAGAAGGAGATACTATAGTATCATCACGAGGTAAAAGCAAATCATGTTTAATAACTTTAGTTGAAAGAGTATCACGATTTACTTTAGCAATATTAGTTAAAAACAGAACTACTAAAGTTATTAATAAAAATGTCAGTTATTATTTATCAATTCTTCCTAAAAACATTGTTAAAACTATTACTTTTGATCGTGGCAAAGAATTTTCAAATTGACAACAACTTGAAAAAAATTTAGATGTAAAAATTTATTTTGCCAATCCATATTCACCTTGACAAAGAGGTACTAATGAAAATACTAATGGTTTAATTAGAGAAAAATTTCCTAAAAAATTTATTTTTTCAAAAACTAATAAAAATGAAGTTCATAAATTTATATTGTCTTTAAATCAAAAACCGAGAAAAATACTAAATTATCTTTCACCAATCGAATATTTGGATAGAAAAATAATTTAGTTGCACTTACCTTTACAATTTAGCTTTATTTCAATCTGGAAAATCATTTTCTAAATTATCAAGACGATTATTTGGATAATATTTCTCATCTTCTGTTATTATTCTTACTGATTCAAAATCAAATCAATTAAATGGTTTTTCATAAAGTACAATTTCTATACGTTCTTTTCTAGAACTATCTGTATATACTTTTTCAATTTTTGAAAAATTATCTCAAATTGTTTTACCTACTTGTTGTATTTCTTTTCATGTTCATGGAAAAATTGCAGTAATTGAAATATCATTAGAATTATATCGTTGCATCATATCCTCTTTAAATTTTTCGCCAAGTTCTCATGCAGGATTATCTTTTCAATAATGATAATCAGCTATTATTCCTTCAAAAGTTTTTGGTGTAAATGAACAAGTTACTTTACCTCAACTACCCCTTATTTCGTTTTTACCATTTAATGTTCTTTTTAATCGATTTCTGTGTTTTTCATGACGATGTTTATTCATATTTATTTTGCTATTTGTTGTTGGGTTGTTAATAATAAAATCTGTTTGATTATTACTTGCAAAATTTAATTGTTGATTTACTAAATCTAAACTAGTCGTATTTTTTCTAACTCAATTTTTAATATTTGAATTATCAATTGACTTACCATTAATACCTTGTATTTTATTATTTAAAAGTGGAGCAGTTAATACTCACAATTTAAATCAATAACTTGGACTAAAATATTTCATAATTTTGTTCTCCTTTGAAAGTAAATATAAAAATATTTACTTTCAAAACAAAGCAACTTTTATTTGTTAAATTTTACTTCTTTTTTATTTTTTTTGATAAATATTTTTGGGAAATTTTCACTCGATATTGACAGAAAAAGAAATAATAAAAGGTTATATAAGAGATTGAAGTTATATTTCAACTTTAATTGAACATGAATTAAAGTTAGATGAATTAAACAAAAATATTCAAGGAATCAAAGCAGATTTTGAAACTTTAAAAAAACAAGTTAATGAACTTGACAACAGACTTCTAAATCTAGAAAATAAATCAAATTTAAATTGTGAAAACACATTAACTATTGTTAATGGTGCTTTAAATACTATTCCCATAATTGGTAATGTTGTTGGTGGTATTACAACAATGGCTTCTGGTGCTTGTGCTATTGGTGGTGTATAATTTTATTTTTTATATCTTTAAAATCAATTTTAAGCCATCAAATTTGCTGCTCGACAAACGATTTAAAATTTTATATAGTTAAGTATTCACAAAAATAATCTTTTATAAAAAGAATTTTATCTAATTTTAATTTGGTATTATTAGTATCCATATCTTCAAGGATGGTTTTTATTTGGTATATAAACCTTTTTAGTTTTTATCAAATCCTCTTTGATAATTGGTTTTGGTGCTATTTCTTTTAATTCATATATTTGATGATTATAACTAAGATATAACTCATTAATAAACGATTTAAGTACAATTACATCAGTTCTAGGTTGTATGTATTGAACTTTGCTATTTTTATAAGGAAAATACTTTTTACCATAATATGTTATAGTTGAACCACTATCCGTTTTTCTTTTAGAAAATCTTGAAAGATAAATATTTATTTCTTCTTGGTTTGGAGCTTTAATCATAGCAGATTTATTATTATCAATAGGTAAGGCAAATTGCTTATTAAAAATACTTATATATATTTTAAGAAATTGATTAGCTTCTTCTAAATTTTTAATTTTATTAAGTCTAAGTTCACTAATTAAGCGACTTTGAAGTGTTCCAAATAAGCGTTCGATTCTACCCTTAGCTTGTGGAATGGAAGTTCTAATAATTTCAACACCTAAATCATTACAAGACTTTTGGAATTGAGTATAAGTATCATTTTCCGTGTTTATTTTGCCAGCATCGATTTGTTTTTTTATATCCAAAAACTGTTCTATTATCAGTATAAAATGTTTTTGGTATGCCATATTTAGTTAAAATTTGATAAAAAACATTATAATAACCATCTAATGTTTCTTGATGATCAAATCATAGTCCGACAATATTGCCTGTAGCATCATCAATTGCAGCATGTAAAAAAGCTTTTGGTTTATCCTTACCAAATCAATGATGATTACTTGCATCCATTTGAATTAATTCACCAAAATTTGTTCTTCGGTTTCTTGTAGGATGCAAGTTATTTTTCTTATTTTTATGTCTTTTTGGTGAAGTAATTTTTTCTTTAATTAATATAGTATAAAGTGTACTATATGAAATTTTAATTTTTTCTTCATTGTTTAATTTCTCATGGAAATGTTGAAAATTAAAATTATAATATTTGGTTTTATATAAATTTATAATCTTAATTTTGATTTCAAAATTTGTTGTTTTATTAGAAATTTTATTTCGGGATTTATGAATAAAACCAACTTTACCTTCTCTATTGAAAATTTGAATTAATTGGTTAATTCTTCTAATAGTTAGGTTAAGTTTATTCTTAGCTTGATGTTTAGATAATTTATTAATAATAATGTCATTTATAATATTAAACTTATATTTTTCTTTCATAGTCATGCTTCTTTCCATATTTATCACCAAGTATATTTAACTTTACTTTTGGGAAATTTTTGCTCGATAACTAATAGGAAATTATCACTAAATAATGACAAAAGTATTATTTTACTTGAAAAAATTTAAAATTAATGTAGAATTCATTTATTTAAAAATATTTTTTCAATTTTACTTTTATCAAAAACTTTATAAATAAAATCTAAAATATCATTTCTATTAAATTTATTTTTTAATCAATATCTAAATCGTAAACTTTCTAAACTAATATAATAGTTAAAATCTTTAAAGTAATCACAACTAGCAATATAATCATAACTTCCGCCAATTAAATAAGTAACACCTTGTTCATTTGATTTAGTTTTAAATAAATAAAATTCTTTTGCTTTTTCACATGCTTGTACTAATTCTTGTAAACTTAACATTTTAGTACCACGAACTACAAGCGGATTTTTACAATTTCTACTAAAAGAATATGCTTGAATACCAACATCTTTTTGATTTAAAGATTTAATATTTTCTTGTACTTTTGTTACATATTTACTCAAATATTTAACCACAAATTCATTTGTACCTTTATGTACAACTTTTAAATCAATACCTTTATTATTACCAACATGTGGTCATCATTTAGTTATCATACTATAAGGTATTTTACGATTAAATAATATATGAAAATGAACTGCACCACGCTTTTGATATTCATAAACATAAAAATATCTTAATTCACCTAAATATTTAGAACGTTTAGGGTCATTTCATCAACGTTTTAAACGTTTAAAGAATAATTGTAAATCATGTTTTGCTTTTCTAATATCAGTTTCATTTTTATGATAAGTTAAAGTTAAAAAACTTAAAACTTTTGCATTATAAAAATTATGTAATGCTTTTTGAACTAATTTACATTTAGTACGAACATTATTATTTCTTAATTTAGTAATATTACCAATATTCTTTATACCTAATTTATTTCTTTCATTTTTTAAAATATCAATAGGTAAAACAACATTTTTAACATAACAAGCATAAAAAATTTTTTTAACATGCTGAGTTATACTTGTAAGTGCAAGTAAATAAAATTGCAAAAAATTCTCATATAAAAATTTCATAATGCTAAATTTAGTTTAGAAAAAAGTAAGGAGTTTTTATATGAGTTATAAACATCTTGGCATAGATGAAAGAATTTATATTGAGAATCAATTGAAATTTAAATTTAAAATTAGTGAAATAGCTAAAAATCTTAATCGAAGTATTAGTACTATTATTCGAGAAATTAATAGAAATAAAGATAATAATCATTATTTTTCATTAATTGCACAAAATAAAGCTGAAAATCGAAAACAATCACATATTAGTTTTCATAAGTTTAAAAATAAGAATTTAGTAAAATATGTACAACAAAAATTACTATTAGGTTGATCACCTGAACAAATTTATGGCAGAATTAAAAATTTTCATAAAGAATGAGTTATTAGTTTTAAAACAATTTATACTTGAATTTATTTTGGAATGCTTGATAAAGTTACTAGTAAAAATTTAAGAAGAAAAGGTAAAAAACGAAAATCTAAAGAAAATCGTGGCAAGTTTAATGGTAAATCAATTAAAGAACGAGATATAAATGTTAATGATCGTATAACACTTGGTCATTGAGAAGGAGATACTATAGTATCATCACGAGGTAAAAGCAAATCATGTTTAATAACTTTAGTTGAAAGAGTATCACGATTTACTTTAGCAATATTAGTTAAAAACAGAACTACTAAAGTTATTAATAAAAATGTCAGTTATTATTTATCAATTCTTCCTAAAAACATTGTTAAAACTATTACTTTTGATCGTGGCAAAGAATTTTCAAATTGACAACAACTTGAAAAAAATTTAGATGTAAAAATTTATTTTGCCAATCCATATTCACCTTGACAAAGAGGTACTAATGAAAATACTAATGGTTTAATTAGAGAAAAATTTCCTAAAAAATTTATTTTTTCAAAAACTAATAAAAATGAAGTTCATAAATTTATATTGTCTTTAAATCAAAAACCGAGAAAAATACTAAATTATCTTTCACCAATCGAATATTTGGATAGAAAAATAATTTAGTTGCACTTACCTTTACAATTTAGCACATAAAAATTATATGAAATATTCATTTATAATCATCTCGGACAAGAATTTTTAATAAAATTAAATGATTTATAAAAAAATATAAATCTTTAATAAGCATATCATAAAAAAATGATAAAATTTTAATTATCATTAAAAATTAAAAAAAGAGGTATTTATGAAAATTTTTAAACGCATTATTAGTTCTATTTCTATACTTTTATGTATCACAATTATTTGAATTCCTATTCATTTTTTCTTAAAAACTTTAATGTATGGAGATAAACGAGAAAATCAAAAAAATAAAAAAGAAAACATCAACTAAGATGTTTTTTTAAAATTCTAAACTTGCGGTGAAAAATGATACTTAACTAAAATAAGAGGATTAAAAAACTTTATATTCTTTTGTAGAATATTATCATAATAATAATATTTTTCCAATAAATAAATTATTATTTTTTTCATTGGGTTATAAATAAATATTATAACTTAAAAAAGAACTTATTTAATATGCAAATTATTAATATTGAAACATATTGTAAAGTACATTTAATACACATTATTTATTTAAGTTTTTTAGTTTTTGCTAATTTCAAATAAAATGTTTATAATTAAATCAACACTTTTTAATGACTAAAGTGTTATAAAATATATAATTATTAATTTTTTAAATAATTATTTAAAAAATAGAGGTATAAAATTATGAATAAATATTTAATTTTTTTAAGTGTGATACCACCTTTAACTTTTTTAGGAAACAATATTAATAATAAAAATATTGAAAATACTGTACTAATAAATCAATTAGAAGAAAATAATACTTCATTCAATAACCAATTTAACTATTTAAGCAATAGTGAGTGAATTACTAATCAATCAATAACAGATCATAAATTTTATAGTTATGATACATTATCTTTAGCAAAATACACTTTTCCTAAAGCAAGGAATACTTTTTTAGTAGATAACTATGGTAACCTAGTTTATAACCCTAATATAAATATTCCTGATAAAGATAAAGTAAATATTGAAAATACAAAACAAGAAATGAACAGCCACAAAAAAGTAACTATTATTAAAGATGATTATAATCCATATAGTAAAAGTGAATATTCTGATTCATACTTTACTGGTTATAATAATTGAAAATATATTCAACAAGGTGATATTGAAAAACATATTGATATTTCTAATCAAGCAGGTGCTGATAAAGTTGAACATAGCAATAATCTAAATGAAACACTAGGTTTATATTATATTGCTAAAGCAACACATGATAATAAAATTAGTAAGACAATAGCTAATAACTTAGCAGTGTATTTTATTAATCAAACTAGTTTAAAAGGGCAAATTAACAATCAATTAACTAGTGACATTATTAATTTAATTATTGATAATCAAAATGTTTATAATTTTTTGAATAAATCACCACTAACATTAACTACTAAAAACTATTCATTAAATTGAATTTTTGATAAAAGTAATAATCTAGTGGCTATTTATTATAATAATTGAAAAAACACTAATAATATTATTAATGATAAAATAAATTATTCTTTTTCAGATTGACATAATGGAACATCAATCGCTACTGATAATTCTAATGTTTATAATATTCTTAAGTGAAGCAATTACGCGAGAGACTGAAATACCTTCACTAATATGTATCCAACTTTTTCTTTTATTAATTCATATTTCAAAGTATCAACTTCAACAGGAATTGAAAGTAGTCCAACACTAGCAACTAATACTGCAAAAATTGAACAATATAAAAACCCTGGTAATGCTAATGTTCTTTTTATTGCTTATATTAATACTAAAGATGGTGGAGGATGAGGAACAGAAATTGCTCTTAACTTAGATCTTTGACATTATAATGATAATATTTACTTTCAATGGTATTGTTTTTTAAATTCTTCATTTGGTCGTATGACATATGTTAACATTGCATTAAACAATATTAATTTTCATAACATAATGAACAATTAATAACTTTATTTACAATTTGCTAAATTGTAAAGGTAAGTGCAACTAAATTATTTTTCTATCCAAATATTCGATTGGTGAAAGATAATTTAGTATTTTTCTCGGTTTTTGATTTAAAGACAATATAAATTTATGAACTTCATTTTTATTAGTTTTTGAAAAAATAAATTTTTTAGGAAATTTTTCTCTAATTAAACCATTAGTATTTTCATTAGTACCTCTTTGTCAAGGTGAATATGGATTGGCAAAATAAATTTTTACATCTAAATTTTTTTCAAGTTGTTGTCAATTTGAAAATTCTTTGCCACGATCAAAAGTAATAGTTTTAACAATGTTTTTAGGAAGAATTGATAAATAATAACTGACATTTTTATTAATAACTTTAGTAGTTCTGTTTTTAACTAATATTGCTAAAGTAAATCGTGATACTCTTTCAACTAAAGTTATTAAACATGATTTGCTTTTACCTCGTGATGATACTATAGTATCTCCTTCTCAATGACCAAGTGTTATACGATCATTAACATTTATATCTCGTTCTTTAATTGATTTACCATTAAACTTGCCACGATTTTCTTTAGATTTTCGTTTTTTACCTTTTCTTCTTAAATTTTTACTAGTAACTTTATCAAGCATTCCAAAATAAATTCAAGTATAAATTGTTTTAAAACTAATAACTCATTCTTTATGAAAATTTTTAATTCTGCCATAAATTTGTTCAGGTGATCAACCTAATAGTAATTTTTGTTGTACATATTTTACTAAATTCTTATTTTTAAACTTATGAAAACTAATATGTGATTGTTTTCGATTTTCAGCTTTATTTTGTGCAATTAATGAAAAATAATGATTATTATCTTTATTTCTATTAATTTCTCGAATAATAGTACTAATACTTCGATTAAGATTTTTAGCTATTTCACTAATTTTAAATTTAAATTTCAATTGATTCTCAATATAAATTCTTTCATCTATGCCAAGATGTTTATAACTCATATAAAAACTCCTTACTTTTTTCTAAACTAAATTTAGCATTATGAAATTTTTATATGAGAATTTTTTGCAATTTTATTTACTTGCACTTACAAGTATAACTCAGCATTTTTAATTAATAAACAAAATTAATAATAAGGACAAAGTTTATTTTGTCCTTATTATGATTATAAAGATATATTTTTTGTTATTATAATAATTTAAGTAAATCTATTCGAAAAAATTTATCTAATTTTTCTCATCCAAGATCACGATTTTGTTCAGGAGTCATTATTCAACGACCAAAAGCTTCTGGAAATAAATCAATATATGATGTTCTTCCATATCAACTTCTAACAATACCATAACTTAAAAGTTTTTGATAAGATTTGTTATTAATCTTAGTTCCGTTTGCTAATGATGAAATCATATATTTTCTTGCATCAAAATTATTATTTTGTTTATTACGAATTAAAGAATCCAAAATATGACCATATTCATGTACCATAACTTCCATTCCATACTTTATATCTCTAAAATCTGTATCAAGTATTATTTTAGTATTACACATATTATCATTACAAGAACCAAAATATGCTTCTCCTGACATATTTATTTTTAGATTGTTCTCACAACTTTTGATCTAATTCAATTTTTTCTAACATTTTAAAAACATTATTTTTTCCATATAATTGAGCTAAAATATTATAAAACCGACATATTCCTGTTTTTAATTCATCAATGTTTGCATTTATATGATAATTACTAATTGTTTTAATAAATGATTCAAAATCAATTTTGCCATCAAATAAAAGATGATGATCATTAAATTGTTTTTTTAAATCTTCAAAATCTTTAAAATTATCATTATTATTTTCTAACTTTTTAAAAGCATTATTTGATTCTTCACTTGCTTTAAATTTAACTTGTTCATTTAAAATATTAATAAAATCATTTACAGCAGGTAAATTTTTAAATTCATTATCATTTAAAATATCATTTTTTCCAAATAAAATTTCTTGATGATGTTGATAAGAGTAAGTAGGAACTTGTTTATCTCTTATATTCAAATCAGGAACAATATAATCTAACGTTACAAAAGATCTATTAGGACTATACTTAAGCTTTACTGTTCCAATATAGATATCTTCATTTATTGAAGTAATTATTGCTTCATTTTGATTAGTAACAATTTTAATTTCCAAACTAGTTACATCTATATTATATTTATTACTAAAAATATCTATAATTTCTTTTTTTACTTTTTCATCATCATTTATAGTAGTTATGTTTTGTCCAATATAAATTTTACCTAAATTTCTTTTTCCTTTAGGAAAAATTATTTCTAAGTTTTTTTTCTTTTCAATTTCAATTTCTTCTTCAATATTTTCTTCCATTTCAGAATTATATAAAATACCAGTAGTTGCACCACTAATTAAAACCGCAGAACTAATTATTCCAGCAATAATTTTTGAATTTTTATTTTTTTTAGACATATAATACTCCTCCATATTTTGATTTCAGAAATAAGTTCTTTATATTCTTGCCTTTGATATCAATAGATATAGACTAGTATTGTTTTTAATTCTAATTTGTTTTATTAACAATTAAGATGAAAATTGTTTTAGATTTCTAAAACAATCAGTAAAAATTTTTAAAATTAGTTGATAAGGGCTATTGATAATAGTATAAATTTTATTAATAATCAAAAAATTATTGATTAGCACACTCTGGGCATTTCATAATTTTTCTTGCTGTTTTTGAGTTTGAAGCTAAATCATTACCATTAATTTCTTTATTACAACTTGAACAATGTAACACTTTTCTTTTTTTCATATCTCAATCTCCTTTATCTTTTTTTATTAATGCTTAAAATTATAGCATCATTAATAAAAAATGCTTTTTTGATGAAAACAAAAAGGTAGTTATGCCACTCATCAATTAATAATTTTTATAAAATTTGATAATAATAACTATTATAATATTTTTTTCTTATTATTTATGTTGAAAATAAACTCTAAAAATATTATTAATTATTTATTAAAAATTGATTTAATACTATTTTCAACCAAAATTATAAAAAAAATATTGGACAATATATTATCCAATATTTTAAGTTATTAATAATTATTTTATGACTTATTTACTATTAAATATTCATAAAATAGAGCCAAACGCCATGATAATATGTGGTAAAGCATTAATATAAGTTCATGTTGACTTATAATCTACATCTTTGCCAACAAATAAACCAATAACTATTATAACTGAAAGAAATGATATAAATAGTGCTCATAGTCTTGATCATAATCCGGGTTTAACTGAAAATGGTATTAGAATATAAATAATACCTATTATAACTAATGTAGCTCCATTTTCATTTCAGCCATAGAAACTATAAGTTATAACTCCCGCTGCATACAATAAACTAAAAACAATAATTCATACAGCACCAATTAGCATTAATATTTTAGGTAAAGTTAATAACTTAAGACTTTTCATTTTTTTCCTCCTTAAATATTTGTTTTACATTAATTGTGATTTTAGTATTTTTTTAAGATTATTAATATCATCAATTGTAACATTTTCTTTTGTCCTATTAATTAAAAACCCTTTTTCACGAATATATTTTGGAATAATATGAACATGATAATGAAATACTTCTTGAAATGCTTCGCTACCATTATTAGTTAAAATATTAAATCCTTTAATTTCGGGAATAGTTTTTATTAGCAAATTAGCAATTTTATGAGTTGTGATACTAACATCGCTCACTATTTTAGGTGTAGTATCAATAAAAGTTTCAAAATGTTGCTTTGGAATTACTAGAATGTGTCCTTTAGTTATGGGATTGATATCCATGAATGCTGCTGTATTTGTATCTTCAAAAATTAAGTTATTTGTATCTTTAATAATTGTACAAAAAATGCATGCTTTATTTGTCATATATTTCACCTCAACTTACTTTATAAGTATAACTTAAAATATTAAGTATTATTATGGATAAAACTCTTTTACCTTATTTCAAAACTCTTCTTCATATATATTATTTTTTGGAATATATGTTGGAAATAAATTTTGGGCAGCGATTTTAAAGTTTTCAGCTGCTGGTGAATCTTTAGTTGCAGAATCACTAGCAGATATAGAATATAACATTTGTCAAAATATATTTCACTTTGTTTCTTGGGTAATAGTGCTTTCCTTACCATCAGCTCTTATATACTTAGAGAAATCTGTCTTAAGACTAGCATTACCACTAATGTTTCATGAATGAATTAAATTACTAATTTCTGGAACTCAGCCTTCGTTTTTATTACTTAAAAAACTAAAATCTAAATTTTGTAGAAGGTTTAGGAAATAAATAGGAGCAGAGTAAGTAAATGTAGCAATATTATTATTCGTAGTGTAATGTAATCCACCATTAGATACTCAACCTGCAGCCAATTGATTATTAGTTGCAGTACTTAAGAAACCATTAGCACCAAAATTAGGATCAATTTCACTAATAGTTGAGGCATTACCGCTTGTTAATTGAGTAAAAAAATCAGAATTTAAAGTTTTTCCTTTTCCTGAATCATCATCTTTAACAATTGACTCTCACTTTGGAGGTTCAGAAGGACTACTATTTCATTTTTTATCAATGCTTTGCGCATTTGCTAAATCAGTAGTAAAGTTTCAATTTACATTATAGTTACTCTTTTGTCAACCAGTAGTATCTTGTAATTGACTTATGTAAAGGTTATTTGTTTGGGTTGAAATTATAGGTTTACCTGCTTCATTATCTTTAATATCAACAATATTGTCTAAAATATAAGACATTGTAAATAAAGTTTGATTTAATGCTGGTAAAATTTCATATTGATAATATTGTTGATAACGAAAACGTAATCATCATTGGAAACGTTTTAAATATTTTGAATAAGTTGGAATATCAGTACCAGCACTACTATTTCATTTTTTAGCATCATTTGGTAATAATTTACCAATTTCATTACTATAATTGTCATCTGGATGTTTAGCAATGGCAGCTAATTGTTCATCAAAAGCAGCATCTTTATCACCATAATCTTTATATAAACTATCAGGAGTAAATATTTGATCAGGATCATTAACTTTACCAGTATCTTTATTTTTTTCTTTATAAAAATCTACATTTTGATAATTAAATTTACTTGTACCATCCTGATGTCAACTTTGATTTTGAAATAATAACTCATTATTATCTGCTGCTGATACTTTATCTAGTGAATTAGCTGTATTAATACCACTTAAGTACTTTTGAGTTAATAAACTTAATCCTAAATCATCTTTAAGTTTTATAAAAGCTTTATTGGCTTCTCCCATTATTGCAGTAGTACCATCTGCATTTTTTGTGTCTTCACTATAATGAAGTTTCTTATGAAAAAATTCATAAAATTTTTGCTGAGCAATTGTTCCTTCAACATCTTTTAAAATAAAATCAAGACCTTGTGAATAAGTATTCTTAAACTGAGCAGAAATTGTTTCATTAAAATTTACTCCTAAAAAATTAAATAATACACGATTTTTATAATCATCAGGAATTTTACCACTAGGTAAATTACTCATATCACGTTCATTATCACAAGCAACTAATAATAATACAGGGCCAGATAAAAGAGTAACTGAAGTTAATAATGGTAAAATCTTTTTTATCTTTTTCATTTTTAATACCTCCCGTCTAAGAACTAATGATACTTGGATCATATCATCATAATGTTCGTTTCCCAACAACATCTAGATAATTAGCAATATTAGTATCCATACGAGCAACTGGTGCATCTTGTGTAAAGCCATCTCATGTATTATTAGTTTTTATAATATTATCCTTAAATGTTGCATTAATATTAATACCTTGTCTATTGTTTCAACGATTTTCTTTAGTTTTATCAAATCAACTTTTCATTTTTTCAACAAAGCTATTAATTTTCGTATCAGTTGGATCAAGAGGACTTGAACCAAATATATCCTGTAAATTTCAATGAATTAAACTCGAGTTATTATTAAAGTATAAATTATAATCTCATCAAGTTGCATCACCAAGGCTACCAGTACCTCCAGTAAAGGCTGTTAATGCATCATTTAAATTAAAAGTAAGAGTTGTATTTGGAGTATATTTTTGTAGTAAAAAACCAGTTTGTAAATAATCAAGATAAGGAGAATCAGATAATCCACCTGGACGCTCAGATAACGGTGCTAAGTCTTTTCACTGATAAGTATCTTTTCTATGATTTTTAAATGTTTTAATTATATTATAAGTTGATTCATCGCTTTTAGGTTTGTCTTGCTGTTGATATGTGATACCTGGCGTTTGAATAAAATGAATACCACCAGTATCAATAAAAATGCCAACTCCAGGTCCATTATTAACTGCAGCATCAGGAAGTTGTGGTCCTTTTATATCTTTCATATAAACTAAATCATTATATTGGCTAGTACCATCTTTACCTTTATCTTTAATACTATCACGGTCTATATAAGGAATTAAGTCATCTAAACCCTTTTCCTTGTCAGTTGGTGAAGTAAATTGTGTTAATTTATATGGTTGAATACCATCAACATTTTTACCAACACCTTCAGCACTAGTTACATAACGATATAAGTAATAATAAAAAGGACTATTCTCTTGTGAAGATTTAGTAATATCCATTAATCCTAAATCACCAGTTTTACTAACATCAGTAGTAGCGGCCCCTTTTTCTTCAGTGAATGTTTGATCAAAACCATTAGTTCTAATATTCTTTAAAATTTCATTAATTTTAGTTTTATTTTGAGAAAACTGAGAAGCACTAATCTTTTCTTGTAAAGGTTTAGCAGTAGAATCAAAAGGAATAACAATTTGACGAGTTCAAATTAATTCTTGATTTCTTAACATTACTTTAGCTATTTTAGATTGATTATCACTTAATAAGCCATCAATAGTATTGTATGAATCTGTTTCATAATTACTATCATTCTTATCATCACTAGTTTTTACAACAGGGAAACTAATATTAACACCAGTTCATGTTTTAGCAGCTTTAACAGCATCATCTAATTGTTTAAAATCAGTAAGATCAGAATTTAAACTATTGGCATTAGCAACAACTCAAATTTTGCTAGAATATTTACCAGCATCAGTAATACTTGTTTTACCATTAATGTATTGTTGTACACTATCATAAGTACCATTTGGATTGTTTTCACTCTTTACTTGTTCTCATAAATCCTTTAATCAAATATTAATTTCATTTTGATTGTAGTATTTATAATCCTTATAATTACTAGTAACATAACTACGTTGAATAATACCTAAAGCACTCTTTTTTAAAA
This sequence comes from Spiroplasma endosymbiont of Andrena trimmerana, assembly GCF_964019575.1. Taxonomy (NCBI): domain Bacteria; kingdom Bacillati; phylum Mycoplasmatota; class Mollicutes; order Entomoplasmatales; family Spiroplasmataceae; genus Spiroplasma; species Spiroplasma endosymbiont of Andrena trimmerana. The sequence goes on along the minus strand of NZ_OZ026455.1, from coordinate 1,009,918 downwards.
TATTATCAATGTAAGTATTAACATCATCATCGCCCAATACTTTCTTTCATTGTTTTTCTCATGAACGACCATATTTTGCTTGTAATGATTTTATTTTATTTTCCATCTCAGATTGAGCTGCTGTCAAAGCAGCAAGATAATCATCTTTATATTCTGGAGTATTTTTTAAAATTGAAAGATTAATATATTGATTAATATCAGTATATAATGTTTTACCTCATCCACTATTGGGATTATTTAATAAGTAATTAAAAAAGGTGTCAGTCGTAGTACTTGTATCTATAAAAGCACTATTTCAGTCGAAAACATTAGTTGTGCCTCTTTCATTTGAATTATTACAAGCTATAATAGACATAGTTGATGTTGATGATAACGTGAAAGCTGCAACTAAGGCAAGAATATTGCGCACTTTATTCACTCCTTTTAATTAAATCTATAGCAAAAAAAGATTTTTTAATTTATTTTACTAAGATATCTTAACATAAAATTTATATTTAAGGGATAGTTTTTTCTAATTAATTTTAAAATGAAATAACTAATTACCAATTATTTATTTTAAAAAATTTAAAATATTAATTTTTTTAAATATTATTACTTTATAGTGCACAAATAATATTTTATTCATTTTTTAATTTTAAGAAAATTAGCACAAAATTAAGTGTATAATCATTAGTATAAGTATATTATATTTGGTGTAATGATATAGGAGTAAATATGAATAAAAAAATAAACATTAATGATAATACCTTTAAAACTGATTTTCCCTTTTTTAAAAATAATCCTGATTTAGTTTATTTAGATACAGCGGCTTCTTCACTAAAACCACAAATAGTTATTGATGCTGTTAGGGATTATTATGAAAAATATTGTATTAATCCACATAGTCAAGATTATCAACTTGCTGTTAAGGGAAATGATATATTTGAAGATACTAGAAAAACAATTAGTAAATTTATTAATAGTAACGAAAACGAAATAGTTTTTTGTCCTTCAGCAACTTTTGCTTATAATCAAATTGCTTTTGGCTTAGAAAAATATTTACAAGAAAATGATGAAATTTTATTAACCACTTTAGAACATAGCTCATTACTCTTACCATTTTATCGTTTGATACAAACTAAAAAAATTAAAATAAAATTTATTGAAACAAATAAACAAGGAGTCATTACTGTTGAAAATTTAAAAAAAGTTTTAACACCTAAAACTAGAATAGTTGCTTTTGCAAATATTAATAATTCTTTAGCAATAAAAAATGATACTGAAACATTAACTAATTTTATTAAAGAATATGGTAAAAAAAATGTTAAAAGTGATAATTGAATTTTTAAAAATATTTTAGTAATAATAGATGGTGCACAATCAATAGGACATATAAAAACCGATGTTAAAAATTGAAATATTGATTTTTTTGGATTTTCTGGTCATAAAGTTTTTGGTCCAACTGGAATCGGTGTCTTTTGAGGAAAAAACGAATGATTAAATATGCTAGATCCACTAATATTGGGTGGAGGCATGAATGGTGATATTTATGAAAATGGTAAATTTAACTTATTAGATAGTCCTTATCGTTTTGAGGGTGGAACACAAAATATTGCGGGTGTATTTGGGCTAGGTGCAGCTATTAAGTATTTATTAAACATTGGTATTGAAAATATTAGAAATCATGAAATTTTACTAAAAAAATACGCAATTGAACAATTAACAGCGCAGTTAGGAAATAACATTGAAATTTATAATATTGATGGCAATAGTAGTAACATAATATTTAATATTAAAAAAGTATTTGCACAAGATGTTGCTAATTTTTTAGGAACACAAAATATATGCGTACGCAGTGGAACTTATTGTGCTAAATTATTACCTAATATAATTAACGCTGAAGTAACAATTCGTCTTAGTTTTTACATATACAATTGCAAAAAAGATATTGACTTATTAGTAATAGCTTTAAAAAAAGGGATTAATGAAGGAGGAGATTTTTTAAATGAATTCTTTTAATAACAATCAAGACTATTATCGCAAACTAATTGTTGAACACTATAGTAATCCAAAAAATAAAGGTTTTAAAAATTTACCAAATAGTTTGACATATCATCAAAACAATGAATCATGTGTTGATAATTTTCATGTTGAAATTTCTATTAAAAATAAAGTTATTAATAGCGCACGCTTTACTGGAATTGGGTGTGCTATTTCAACTGCAGCAACCGATCTTTTTTGTATTTTAATTGAAGGTAAAACAATATCACAAATAAAAGAAATTATTATTAATTATCAAGCAATGTTATCAGAAAAGCAATTTTTTAATGATAAAATAATTGAAAATATGATTGCTTTTAAAAATGTACCAAGACAACGTAATCGAATTAAATGTGCCCTTATTGGTATTAATGGTATTAATAAAATAATTGAGAAAGAATGTGAAAAAAATGGAAATGGAAATTAAGGATAAAATTAGTTTAAGAACCATTTATTTAAAAAAATTAAAAAATGTTTCTAAAAATAATTATCAAAAGTGAAATAAAATTATTTTCAATAAATTTAATGAATCACATTATTTTAAACAAAATAATGTATTTGCTCTTTATAATTCCTTACCATATGAAGTAGAAACTAAAGAAATTATTGAATTATTATGAAAAAATCTAAAACAAGTTTGTTTACCAAGAATGAATGGTGAGCATTTGGAATTTTACTTTATTAATAGTTGAAACGATATCGTATTTGATAATGATTTTAAAATTGGACAACCAAGTTTAAATTGCCAAAAAGTTATAGGAAGTCAAATTGATTGTATGTTAGTACCATTGATTGCCTTTGATAAAGATTATTATCGTATTGGTTATGGTAAAGGTTTTTACGATCGTTATTTATCTAAAAATAAATTTAACTTTAGTAAAATAGGACTTGGTTTTGCTATTCAAAAAATTCCTTATATAATTAATCACGATAATTGAGATATACCATTAGACTATATTTTTACTAATTAATATTTTAATCTAAAAATTAAATACACTAATCAATAAATAAAAGATAGTTTAATTAATCAAATTATCTTTTTTTATTTTTATTGTATATTCATTTTTTTAATTATAGACTTAAATTAAGATTTACTTAGAATAATTATTTTAAAAAGACTAAAACTAATCATTAGTTTAGTTTATACACACTTGAATTTTATAAAAACTGAATCAATTAAAATTATTTTATATTTTTTATCAAAATGAATCCAAAAATAAATAATAAAAAATGATATTTTTAGTAAATCTTAATACTAAAAAATAAATATTTCTAAAAAAATAATGAAAAAATACATAAGAGGCAAATAAACATGCGTTGATATAACTTAACATGTGCTACACTTTTAAGTTCATTATCATTATTAACTATTAATTCAAAGCATTGTTATTTAAATAAAGAAGAACAAGCTATAGAACAAGTTGATAATTTATACGTTATTGGTGATAGTTTATCAGATAATGGTGCACTTGTTGGAGCTGGAACACAATTTTTTAAAGGTAATAAAATCCTTCCAAAAATTCAAGAAATTAAAATGGAAGAACCTTATCATAATAATCAGTTTTGTAATGGTCCAAATGCAGTTAGTGTTGTAGCAAATTATTTTCATAAACCTTTAACACCAGCATGGAAATTTCAAAAAATACCATTTGTTGGCAAAACTTATCAACAAATTGGCGAAAATTATGCTGTTGGTGCTGCTAGATTAGGATATAGTATTTATCCAGGTGGATTTTTTGTTAGTAAATTTTCAGCACAAGCACAAGTTACTTCTCTACTTTCACAACATAAAAATATTAATGATCATGATTGAGTACTATATGTAATGGGGGCTAATGATCTTTTGGCAGTAATGCAAGATACAACTTCTCCTTTCTTAACATGAAAACTTTATTTAGATTTTGCAATCCTTAATGAAAAAATATCACTAATGCGACTACTTAAACATCATGTAGCGAATATTGTTGTTACTGATGTTCCGGATATTAGTGAAACTCCTGCTTATAATAATGATCCTATCCTAGAGACAAAAGCAGCAGCAGCTTTTAAATATTTTCATTCACAATGAAAAGCAATGATAAAAACTTTAAAAGAAGATTACCCAAAACAAATTAATGATTTTGAACTTTCATCAGTTGTTAAACAAACATTAAATGATTTAGGTAAAAGAGGAATGAATATTAAAGAAGGAGCTAGTGATATTAGTTTTTATGAATCATTTTTAAAAGATGGAATTTTACAACCCAAATTAAATCCGGGGGTAACTTTAGATACAGTTAATAACTACTTTTTTGTCGATACTGTTCATCCAACTGAAATACCATCAAAAGTAATTGGTATGCAGTTAGCTCATTTTATTACTAATAAAATTAAACAAAATTTAAATGATTAACAAAAAAATAAAAAATAACAAATAGGAGGTACAAATTATATGTATAAAAGCAATGGAAATTATGAAGCATTTGCACAACCTAAACCAGCACAAGAAATAGAAGATAAAAAAGCATTTTTAGTAGGAGCAGGATTAGCTTCTTTAGCCGCTGCTACATTTTTAATCAGAGATGCAAAAATGAATCCAAAAAATATCCATATTTTTGAAGAATTAAGTATTGCTGGTGGTAGTTTAGATGGGATTTTAAATCCAGATAAGGGTTTCATTAGTCGTGGTGGACGAGAAATGGAAAACCATTTTGAATGTCTATGAGATTTATTTCGCTCTATTCCATCTTTAGAAATTGAAGGGGCTTCAGTTTTAGATGAATTTTACTGATTAAATAAAGAAGATCCAAATTATTCTAAGTGTCGACTTATTCATCAACAAGGGAAAAGAACAGAAGATGATGGTAAGTTTACTTTGAATGAAGAGGCTTGTAAAAAAATAATTGAATTATTTTTAACAAAAGAAGTAAATCTAAATAATAAAACAATCGAAGAAGTATTTCCAGAAGATTTTTTTAAATCAAATTTTTGATGATATTGATCATCAATGTTTGCTTTTGAAAAATGACATAGTGCTATGGAAATGAGAAGATATATTATGAGATTCATTCATCACCTTGGTGGATTACCAGATTTATCAGCACTTAAATTTACAAAATACAATCAATACGAATCACTTGTTTTACCATTAATTTCTCACTTAGAAGAACAAGGTGTTGTTTTTCACTATGAAACAATAGTAAAAAATATTATAATTTCAGAAAATGAAAATAAAGAAAAAATTGCAAAAAAAATCATTTTTCAAAAAAAGAATAAAGAACAACAAATAATATTAAAAGAAAATGATTTTGTTTTTGTAACTAATGGCAGTATTACTGAAAGTACAACATATGGTGATCATAATACTCCAGCACCAATTAGTGAACAACTCCAATTAGGTGGAAGTTGAGAATTATGAGAAAATTTGGCAAAGCAAAGTAAAGATTTTGGAAAACCAGAGAAATTTTATGCAAATTTACCAAAAGAAAGTTGATTTATCTCAGCAACATTAACAACTCTAGATAAAAAAATGGCACCTTATATTGAAAAAATCAGTAAAAGAGATCCATATGCTAAAAAAGTTGTAACTGGTGGAATTGTTACTGCTATCGATTCAAGTTGAATTTTAAGTTATACCTTAAATCGTCAACCACACTTTAAAAGCCAATCAGATGATCAATTAGTTGTTTGAATCTATGGATTACTTTCAAATAAGGAAGGAGATTATATTAAAAAAAGTATTACTGAATGTTCTGGCATGGAAATAGCTCAAGTATATAGGGACTACGTCCCTCGCCACTACGTGGCTCACCCAAATTATAGTCGCAGTAGGTTCACTGCGACTATAACTATTTTTATTTATCTTTATTTTTAGGTTTACCTTTTTTCTTTAAAATATTATCTAATTTATCTAAACCAGCAGACTTAATATCAGTATAAGTCATATCAATACTACTTGCTTCTTTAAGGTATTTTTTAGGTGACAATTCACTTTTAAGTTCATGCACATAATGTAAAGCACGTGAATTATACCTTTTTAACCAGTGTCTAGGAAAAAATAAAGTCATAGCCATTGCTTCACCACTATAACTTGGAGGCATAATGCCTTTTTTAATCATTTTCTTTGTTCTACGTCGTGAAAACACTACTTTATTATAATCATCAATATTAGTATATAAATTAAGATTAAATATAACAACAAAGCCCAAAAAACGCATTCTTTTAACTTACACAACATACTCTACTTTTTCTCTTGCTTGTACTGGTATTCTATTAGGATGTTGTTCAATCAAATACATAGTACCATTAAACATATGACCTATTAACTTACAAAATTGTCCTAAACTTTCTTGTTGATTTTTAAACTGTACTCCTAAATCATTAGAATTTATCTTTAATGCTAATTCATCTAAAATTATTAAATCTTCTTCTTCAAAAGCATAATTACTTGCTAACTGATTAAAAGTAAAAACATCATTATAATTAACCAAATAAGAATAACCATTTTTTAATTTAATAGGAAAAGGACTAACTACTCGTTTTTTATGAGTTTGTGCTAAACAACAAGCAAGAGCAGATTTACCAGTACGTGGTGGCGCTGAAATAATATAACTACCAACTCGTTTTAAAATTTTAACATTACGAATAGTTATAAGAATTGGATAAATAATCATAATCAAACCTATAACCAATAACACGTAACCATATCAAGGCATTATTTCACAACTCCTAACCTATAATTAAACTAATTGCTCTAACAAATAATCATAAAGGTATAATATTTTCTATTCCACTAACAATATCAACATTTAAAGCAGTACTAATCGTATCTGAAAAAATATGTCGTAATAAACTATCTGTTGTAAAAAGAAATTGTCTTAATGGTTCAACTGGTAAAACTTTACCAACAACACCATAAAGTACTCATCTAAAAGCATTACGCAAATGACCAAAAACATCATATCAACTAACATGTTCATAATCAGGGTTAAAAGGACTATTTGGTGGTACTGGTACAATATCTTTGGAAGAAAAAATGTTCATCTGCCCAAACTTAACATGCAAACCGTCACGATTAGTTAACGAAGATAAATCAAAATCAATTGTTAAATGCTTTAAATTTGGAACACGAACCGGCATAGTAACAAAATTATATTTTCCTAAATTGTAAACACTATCTTTATCATTTAATACACCTTTAAAATTATAACGAATATTACCTTCATAATCTAAAAATGAAAATGTATAAATAGAAGAAAAATAACTAAAATATTCAGCAGAAATATAAAACATAAAACCTTGTATATAAAAACTCAAAGGTTTTGTAATTTCAAAAGTCAACTTAAAACTTAAATTATTAGAAACATTATAATTTCAAAAAACTAACTCATTAAACTTACCAGTTTGTATATAATTATGATTAAATAAAATAAGAAATAACTGTTCTAAATCTTGCTCTGTAAAATCATAATTTGTAGATAAATCACTAACTCGTCTATCAAAATTACCTACAACATCAGAATGAAATTGAATTGAATAAGGAGTATCAGTAGTTTTATGTACAACAGCAGAAACTAATTTTAAATCTGGTTGGCCAACATCAAAATAAGCAGAGTTTCATGGAATAGTTGCTCAATCATTAAAATCATTATATTTAACGGGTTTAACCATATCGCTAGTTATAGTGTAATTACTTTCACTAGGTGCATTAGAAACAATTAAACTAGTTGGTGCTTGAACAGTACTATTTACAACAAAAAATAATTTAGCAAACTTAAATCACATAATTATTTACCAAATAAACATTTTAAAATTCACCATGAACCATAAAATATAATAAATCCAATAAAAAACTGAGTTCCATAAACCACTAAATTTCATAAAATAGTAGTAAATTGGTCAACTGGACTACCTATAAACATAGTTCAATAATCAACTATACATTGATGTATTTTATTGTAAATATCTCAAACACTCATAATTAACACCTACCCAAACAATGACCTAAAAACAAATTTAATACTACGATAAATAAAATTAAAAAATACAGCTAATACCAACCAAAAAGTCAAATTAAACAAAATATAAACTTCATCAGTAATATTTGGTTGATTTAAAAATATTTGAATATCTTTACTAGAAAATATAAAAATTAAATGTAATATACTATTCACAAAATCACTCATTCACAAAATCACTCATAATTAATTTAAACACCACCTAATGTATAAGCATAAGAATAATCCCAATTTAAACTTGCTCTATCTAAATTAATCTCAGGGACGGTTGTCAAATTTACGAAATAATTAATTATTACATTAGTAACTTATTTTCAAAAATGAATTATTTGAAAAATAATGAAAATTAGACAAAATTACTCTCTTTAACCCTTAAATTTTTAAATTTATATTCGACGTATTTTAAAAAATATACATTTAAAAAAAATAAAAATTATTATCAAAGTTATTAAGGAAAAAGACAAGATTATTTCTTGTCTTTTTTTGTAATTGTAAAATTTTAAAATTTTTAATAATTTTCTTTAATACTATTATCAACACGTGTTAAGGAATTAAAAAAGTGAACCACAACACAGTTGTTCAAAATAGTGGCTAGCATGTGGACTTGCATGGATAAATAAGAAGTGGATGATGCCTAATAAAATATACTAACCAGAAATGGTAATTCTTGGGGTGGGAGCGAATTGGAAACTAGTATATATAGACCTGTTGTAGGGACCCATTGTATTAATTCTATTCTTTATTTAACCAACCTTGCCACTCCCCAGTGAGCAAGTGTTGGTTTTATTTTTTATTTTTTTTGAAAAATTTTTTTGGGCGAGAAAATAAATTTAAAACTTGTAAAAAAAATTGAGCGGGACCGGTTCAATTAAAAATATTAATTTGCTAAACGCAAATTAAATAAATATTGAATCGAATGCCTCAATGTTTTTTAAAATTTCACAATTTATTTTTGAGCCCAGAATTGCTGGAATGAATAAAACGAATAGTAGTATTATTAATAATCTAAAAATCAAAATATATGTTCTTTATGCTAGAAGCAACAGAACATATTAGGAAAGGATTATTATGCAAATAGAATTTAAAAAAGAACAAATTGTTAAAGATAGACCACAATCTATTCTTATTGATTATGGTGAATATAAATTACAATGTCCAAAATGAATGGTTAAAAATAATAGTTTTATTGCTGATGATAAATATACATATTGAGTTTTTAATTTAGAAAATATTAAAAGAGAATTAAGTGGTAATGAATTAATAAAATTATTAGAACCATATATTAAAGACCAAAAAATAACTGTTAATAAACCAACTGCTCCAAAAGAATATTATCTTAATGATATAAAACTTGAACCATTAACATTTTATGAACAGCATAATAGTTGATTTATCGGTGAAATAACAGATAACAAAACTAAAATTACTAATCCTTGTTTTAAATATAACATTACGTGAGAAGAAAACAGAAAAGATTTTAAAATAAATAATCCATATAAACATGATGATTTACCAATTAATTATTTAGTTACTTCTTATAAGGAAATTTCAACTCATAATGAAAAAGTATTTTTGTTGAACATGTAAACAAAATAAATTAGATTATTTATTCTTTAATACTAATGATATAAAAACAAGAAAATATTTTTTAAGAGATAAAAATGGTAAAGCAATTTGTTATGACTGTATTTTAAATGTTAGGTTAAGTAGGAGGTATAAATATGGATAAAGAAAAATTAATTTATTATCTTGATAATGAATTTATGGAATTACTTAAAGATGATATTAGTGATGAAATTAAAATTAATATTAATAATTGAAAACTTAAATTAATAATGAAATTACAAGAAAAAATTCAAAATGGTGAATTTGATTAATTATGCAATATGACTTAATTATTGGAATTGACCCCGCTGGAATTGGTAATAATGGAATTGTTATATATTCAAATGAAACAAATAGAATTATTTATATGGAAACATTCAACACAACACATGTTTTTGAAAGTAAAAATCGTTTTAAAAGAATACTATCGATAATTAAAGAACAATTTTTTGATAAAAAATATTAGTTATTGTAGAAAATTTCTTTTTAAGTTCAAAGCAGTTATTAACTAATCCATTAGCAACTCCTAAAATTATTGGCGCGTTAATGGTATTAGTTCAAGATATTATGTCAAGAAAGTGAACCAAAAAATAAAAATAAAATAGAAAATTATAAAGGAAATATAAAATTAACAAAACATGAACAAGATGCATATAAGCATATTCAATACTATTTAAGGAATTATAAAAATGAAAGATAAAGCCAATTATGTCAAATTAACAGTAAAACTAAGTAACACTATTGAAGCAAAATATTACGAAAAAGGTAATAAGGAATTATATTATAGTGTTCGTGCTCAATGAAATGGATTAAACTATGTTACTTTAATTTTTAATAAACCAAAACTTTATAATCGATGTATTTTATTAAACAAAAATGATGAAATTTTAGTAACTGGTCAAATTTTTAATACTTTAAATATTCCTAAAAATCGTGCATTTTGTTCAATCAATGTTAAATGATTTAAAAAATGAAAAGAGTAAAAAATGATATTATGAAAAATTTTATTAATAGTACCAATATTAATAACAAGCATAACACTAATAATATTTTTAATATTTATTATTAAAGAATTAAAAAATGAATATAAAGTTTTAAAATTATTAAATTCAATTGCAAAAAATTTAGAAAAAAAATAATCAAATAAGGAGAATAAATAATGAATAGATGTACATGAACTGAAACAATAACATTTGAAAAATTTATTCATGAACCATATTATGATGAAATTAAAAATGAACAAAGACAAAGACAATGTGAAAATATGACAGATGAGCAATTTGATGAATATGGAAGAGCATATTGTAAAGAACATAGAATTAAAGTTGATGAAATTAATAAATCAAGACATAAAAATTGTATTAATAAAGAAAAATTAATTAATTTTATTATAACAACTCTAAAAGAAAATAAAGAATCTAATTCTAGTAATTTATTTAAAATAGGAAAAGAAAGTGTTTTATTTAATCTTCAGATTTATATTAATGAGGGAGACTTTGATAATGAATAAAGAAAAATTACTTAAATATATGAAAGATATAATTAAATGAACTAAAAAAATTAATTATACAAACTCTGATTTTGACAAAAATATTTTAAATTTATTAATTGAAAAAATAGAAAAAGGTGAATTTGACTAATGATAATATTGCCTACTTTATTTGAAAATAAAGATGAAATTGAAATATTATCACCATTTCCAAAAGCAATTCATACAAGTAATGATATTAGAGCAATTATTTTAAGACAATACCCAAATGTTAAATCAAAACATATAATTGTTTCTGACCCAGAAAGTAATGTTGCATTAATAGTTGGTGATAATGATGTTTATCAAGGTTGAATTAAAGTAACAATTAAAAAATTAGAAAATTAAAGGAGAATAAAATGCCAAGTATAGAAAATCAATCAAATTATACTTTAACTAAATTAATTAGAATTGGAATAAGTCCAATTTGTGCAATGATTGGTACAAGTGCTTATTATGGTCAAGTAATTGCAAATCCAGTATTAGGTTCAATTAATAGTTTATTATTTGGTAAAAAATTAGGTTTAGATATTTGAAATTTAAATCAAAGACCAAATACTAAAACTAAATTAATTAATAGTAGTAAAAAAATATTACTAGGTTTAGGAACAATTGGATTAGCAAATTATAGTAAATGAACAGAAAATAATATTAATCCTATTATTCCAACAACACCAACTCCAATAACTACTACAACTACAACTGAGGGTCCTCCATGATTACTATTAGATAAACAAGAACATCAGTCATTAATGGATTGAGATACATATATTAGTTTAAATGCTTATGGTATTTCAAATCTTATTAGTGGTTTAACTGAGTTAATACCTAATAAATTTGAAGCAATAAGAAAGATTTGTAATATGGCTACTGGTGGTTGTTTAATATCAAGTGGTGTAGCAATGGGTATAAATAATGATTTTAATAATGCTTATGCAATACCTACTATAATTGCTGGTGCAAGTGAAATTATTCATAATTTATTACCTATGGAAAATACAAATCATATTGAAGAAATGCAAGAAACACCATTTACAAATGAAGCTACAAGATTAATTAATGATAATAGATTTACTATTAATAGTGAAACTGCAAGTCAATATTATGGTAGTGATAATATGAGCGAAGTACCATTAAATTGAGATTATAATCACATGAGTTTATAAAGGAGGTGAATAATTTATGAATAAAGAAAAATTAATTGAATATTATAATAATGAAATTCAGACATATAAAGAGAGAATGGAACAGTTAAATAAAGAAATGGCCTTATTAGTAAGCATTATAAGTAATTCAAAATCGATGATTGAAAGAATTAATGGTGGTCAATTTGATGAATAATTAAAAATTAAAAATAAATAGTTGAAAGGAAAATATTCAAATGAAAGAATTTTTACATGAATTAATAATTATTGGAACAAGTGTTGGAACATTAATTTGTAGAGAAATTATTGTTTTATTAAAAAGATTTATCACAACTCCAAAACATGTTAGAGCAAATAACAAAATTATTAAACATCAAAAAAAATTAGCAAAGTTAAATGAAAAGATTAATAAAGGAGAAAAATAATATGACAAAAATTGAATTTAATGAAAAATATAGAAAACAAGATATCAGTATTGATAGAGATTTTGATTTACATATTGATAATTGTTTTAAATTTTCTGATATTGATACATTAGAAAATGCAGTTAATGATTATAAAAAATTAATAAGCGAAATGCCACAATTAGTTAAAGATTGATTATTAGGATAAGATTAGGAGAATATTAAATGTTAGAAAATGAAAATAATGTTCAACAAACAACTGAACCTTTAACTGAAAATAATGCTTCTTCACAAGAAATAGAAAATAAAGTTAATGAAGCAGAAAATAAATGCTGAGTTATACTTGTAAGTGCAAGTAAATAAAATTGCAAAAAATTCTCATATAAAAATTTCATAATGCTAAATTTAGTTTAGAAAAAAGTAAGGAGTTTTTATATGAGTTATAAACATCTTGGCATAGATGAAAGAATTTATATTGAGAATCAATTGAAATTTAAATTTAAAATTAGTGAAATAGCTAAAAATCTTAATCGAAGTATTAGTACTATTATTCGAGAAATTAATAGAAATAAAGATAATAATCATTATTTTTCATTAATTGCACAAAATAAAGCTGAAAATCGAAAACAATCACATATTAGTTTTCATAAGTTTAAAAATAAGAATTTAGTAAAATATGTACAACAAAAATTACTATTAGGTTGATCACCTGAACAAATTTATGGCAGAATTAAAAATTTTCATAAAGAATGAGTTATTAGTTTTAAAACAATTTATACTTGAATTTATTTTGGAATGCTTGATAAAGTTACTAGTAAAAATTTAAGAAGAAAAGGTAAAAAACGAAAATCTAAAGAAAATCGTGGCAAGTTTAATGGTAAATCAATTAAAGAACGAGATATAAATGTTAATGATCGTATAACACTTGGTCATTGAGAAGGAGATACTATAGTATCATCACGAGGTAAAAGCAAATCATGTTTAATAACTTTAGTTGAAAGAGTATCACGATTTACTTTAGCAATATTAGTTAAAAACAGAACTACTAAAGTTATTAATAAAAATGTCAGTTATTATTTATCAATTCTTCCTAAAAACATTGTTAAAACTATTACTTTTGATCGTGGCAAAGAATTTTCAAATTGACAACAACTTGAAAAAAATTTAGATGTAAAAATTTATTTTGCCAATCCATATTCACCTTGACAAAGAGGTACTAATGAAAATACTAATGGTTTAATTAGAGAAAAATTTCCTAAAAAATTTATTTTTTCAAAAACTAATAAAAATGAAGTTCATAAATTTATATTGTCTTTAAATCAAAAACCGAGAAAAATACTAAATTATCTTTCACCAATCGAATATTTGGATAGAAAAATAATTTAGTTGCACTTACCTTTACAATTTAGCAAATTAAATAAACTTAATCAAGAAATTAAAGAAAAAGAAATAATTAATATATTTAAAAAATATCAAGTTAAAAATGAATTTTATGATTATTTAAAATTTAAAACTAATAATTTAGAAAATTCAAAAATTGAAGAAACTATTAAAAAAATGATTAAAGAGCAACCAGTATTTAAACAAACAATTAATACAGGTGGTAATAAACAAATAATTATTTAATCAAAATTTAGACAATACAGAGAGATTAGTAGAAGCACCAGAATTTATAGAGTTTTTTAAAATTTCAAATAGTCCATGGGCAAACTTTTTTCCTACTGAAATTGTTGACTCAGTAAATATTGAGTTTATTGTTAAAAAACCAAAAAAACCGGAAGTAAAAATTATTGCTTGGGATGATAAAAGTAAAAGATATGAATTACCATATGTTGATACAGATAAAATTAGTAAAAAAATAACTAAAAAATATCTTGCAGGAGAAATTATTGCAGATGTAGATTTAAAAGCAAATAATGGACAAAATTTATTAGATAGTATGCAATATGAAGTTGCAAATGATTTAGCAGATAAATTGGCAATTGATGATACACAAGCAATTGCAAAATTTGCTACTAAAATTGATATTGAAGATACAACACCAGTAGGCTATTTAAAATCAATGTTATCTGCTTGAAATACTTTGTTTCAATTTAGAAATATTGCAAATAGTAAATTTTTTATTACTAATGGTCTTTATGATAGTTTAGTTTATTTAGCAGATAATAAAGGTTTAATTACCGATAATCAGTTGGCACAACAATTACGTTTAAATGGAAATAATTTATATGTAAAAGGTGTATTATGTGAAATCGTTCTTGATGACTATATGATTTTTACTAATGATAAAAATGAACAACAATTAATGACCTTTATTTTAGCAACACCAAGAGCAATGAAAAGATACATGATAGAAAATACAGTTATTTATGTAGATTTTATTAAAGATGATAAAGCAGGAAGAGCATATAAAGTTGCTGGTGAAGTTGTTGGAGAAGCAATACCATATATTTCTAATAATGAAACAACATCAAGATGAATGTTATGTGGAGTTATTAAAACAGAAAAAACTGATTTAAAAACTAAAATTACAAGTTTAACAATTGATATTACTGCAAATGTTAATAACAATAATAGTGAATTAAATACACAAATAAAAAGTACTAATGAACTTAAATCATTAAATCCAAATTTAACAAATCCAACTATTAAATATTTTAGTGATGCACAAAGAAAAACTAATGTAAGTAATCAAAAACAAAAAGCGGGTGACTTATACATAGTTATTTCTTCAAATGTTAATGATTTAAATTATAAAGGTTCAACAAATCCAATTAAAATAACTCTTAAATAAAGGAAATTAATATCATGCCAATTGGTACAACTAGTACAGCAATACTTTTAAACATAAATAAACCAAAACATACTAGAACAAGTAACCAACAAGAAAATAAAAGTTTTTGATGAGAAATTTTAGAAATGATTGGTGTACAAGTTATAGCAGTAGCACTTGCTCCTTTTACTGGTGGATTAAGTGAAAGCGTAGCCCTTGGATTAGGTGCAAGTGATTTAGTTGCTAGTATTAGTGCTGTTGGTGTAGAATTTTTAACTGATTTTACTATTAATCAAGTTTATGATTATTTAAAAGGAAATGTAACAAAATTAAATACTTTTTTTAATATATTACCTGCATTTGCTGGACTGAATAAAATTAGTCGTGGTTATCGTACAAATAAATTTATTAAGTTAGCACAAAAAACTAAAACATTAGAACAAGTTGGTATTAAAGAAGCCAAAAATTTACAAGAAGTTATTAGTCAAGTAAGTGGAAAAGAAATTTTAACAGATAAAATTATTGGTAATAAACGTTATTTAATGAATTATAGTTTTACTCCTAATCGTGAAACAGTATTACGAGATTTAGGTTATGTTGCTGAAAGACAATATAAAAATAATTTTCAAAAATTAGAAGCACAAGAATTAAAAGATTATTTATTATTACAAAATACTTATGGTTGAACATTGAGTATTTAATCGTACACCAATTGAATTTAATGTTGATGCAACTATTCAATTTAATAATGGTACTCAATTTAGTGCAAATAGTACTCCTACAATTAATGTTTGAGATTTAGCACCTAGTAGAATGAAAATATGAGCAAGATTAACAGAATTAAAACAAATATTTTCAAGTTATAATGATGATGAAATAGATGTTGAAAAAATTGACTTAAAAGCATTTTATACTAGAAATCAAGTTAATGAATTAATTCAAGAACAAAAAGAATTTACATTATCAAAGCAAATAAAATTATATGATGATTTAGTTGATGATAATGAAAATGAAATATATAGAGGTCCTGTTAGTAAATTTATTAATAAAGGTTATGTTGCAACTGATTATGATAAAGAAACTGAAACAATGATTTTAGATTGACCTGATGAAATTGGTACATTACCCCCCGAAGCATTACAAAATAATCCACAAATTGGTGATTATACGCATGCACCAACTTGTGATTTTTCTGCTAAACAACAAAAACGAATTACTACTAATGAAAATGAAATTACCAAATTAAATACTGAATTAATTAAAGCAAATGAAAATATTAATGATGTTAAAAATAATTGATTTAATATTGAAACTAGTCCTTTATGAAAAAAAATTAAAAATGAAAATATTAAAACAGATACATGATATATTATTGATTGAACATATTATTTTATCGATAGTAACGAACTTATTATAAGCAATAATAAATTAACTAAATCTAATATAAGAATTACTAATGGTCAAATAGAACAAAAACAAATAATAATTGAAAATATTGATGTTAATATTGACAAAGTAACATTATTATATGATGTTGATTTAATAAAGTTTACTATTATTAATAGCACAAAAAAGTATACACCAATAATTCATAATATATATCAATATCAAGGAACTGGGACACCAACTGAATTTATAGGAGAAGAAGGTACTGAACGTGATTATTATACAAAAATAGAAACTAATAATTTATTAGATAAAAAACAAGATAAATTAACTGCTGGTGAAAATATAACTATTGATGAAAATAATAAAATTAGTGCTACTAGTGGTAGTGGTGAATCATTATGAGAAATAGACCCTAATAGTTCAAATATAATTCAACCTAAAGAAAAAAGATTAATTACTGCTAATAATAAAAGAATTGTTTATATTGGTGAACCAGAACAAGAAAAAGATGCAACTACAAAAAAATATGTTGATGAAAAAATTGACAAAAAACAAAATAAATTATTATTGATAAATGAAAATATGGCATATGGAGAATTAAAATATAATAAATTACCAGAGGGAAAATTTGGTGATGATTTAGGAATACCACCTAATAAAGTTATTAAAGAATGAATTAGTGAAAATGTAAATAAAAAACAAGATAAAATAGAGAATTTACAAGATAAGATTTTTAATAATAAAGATGATAAAGATAGTAGTACAAGATTAGTTAATGAAATTATTAAAACAAATGTTGGTGGTAAAACTTTAATTTATAGAAATAATCCAGTTATAACTGATGATAATGATATTCCAAATAAAAAATATATAGATGATAAAATACCTAATTTAACTGATTATTATAATAAAACTGAGATAGATAAAAAATTAGCAGATTTTAAAATTATTAAATGAAAAGTAATAGGTAATAGAATTGATGATAAAACATGAAAAATTACATATGCACCATTATATCAATATATTTATCGAGTATTTGTAACATGAGAAGTTGCAAATGAAAAACCATTAGAAAAAGGTTATCAACAAGTTATATTTTTTAAATCACCAAGAGTAACGGGTACTGGTAATTGAAGAATTGCTTCGGGAAAAATTGGTAATAGTGATGCTACATTAAATATTAATTATGATAATACAAATTGAACTTTAACTTTAAATGGTGGTAATGGTGGAGCAATTATTAATTTTGAAGTATTAGAACAATCAGATGATAATGTTTATCAAATTAATAGTAAAACATTAAATATTATTGCACCTGAAAAAATTGATATAGAAAAACCTATTAAAATTAATTCATATAGTTTAGAAACTAATGAAATTAGAGAAAATGAATGAGATATTGAATTAAAAAATAATCCAACACCAACTATTCCACAATGAAAAGAAGTAGGAGAAGTTATAACAGATAAAAATAATAATAATCAAAATTATATAAAATATATATTTAAAGATAAAACACATTATAGAATATATAAGTTATGGTGATTATACAACTAAAGAAAATAATAAAAATTATAGTTGACAAATAATTAATTTTTATTATCAATTAGATACAAGCGTTGTAAAAAGTAGTTTATGAATAGCAAATAATAACAATAACCAACAAACTGAAATTAATATTTATAACAATAGAATAATGGGGGGTATGGGTAGAGATTATATTTTTAAAAAATTAGAAGAATTACAGGAATAATATTATGATTTGAAAAATTATAAAGATTATTTTAGGTTTGATTGGAGTTTTATTATCTTCTGCTGTTGCTGGTTTAATTATATTTATTATTGTAAAAATTATATTAAAAATTAATCAAATATTTTAAAGAAAGGTGGTGAATATTATGTTAGGTAGATTTTTTAGAAAAGATAAAACAAATATTAGTGATAATCAAAATGAAAAAGTAAAATTTTTAACCAATAAAAATAAAAGTACTCATGCTTCTATTTTAAATTATTTTGGTTTTAATGATTTTAATCATGAAACTTATTTTACTGATTTTGTAGCAGAAAATAATGCTAATTTATATAATGCTCCATTAGATATTAATAATGAAACTATTAAACAATATTTAATTAAACAAGAGTTTTATAGAAAAAATTGAAATTCTATTTTTAAATTAAGCAAATTAGGAATTAGTGGTTATTTAATTTATATTGCTAATGATGATTTATATTTTCAAGTAGTAGATATACAACAAAGAGTTTATGATATTACTGGCAAATTAATTCAATGTACTATTTTTTATGATAGTTATCAACAAAATGCACAAACTGTAAGATTATTTGAAATTTATACATTAAATAATGAACAAGTAACTATTAATCGTGCAATTTATAGTATTAGTGATAATAAAAAACAATTTCCATTAGATTTTAAATCATATATTAATAACCCTAATTTAGAACAAGAACAAACATTAAATATTAATTATATACCAATATCAATTATGCGAAATAAAGCAAATGAGTTAGCAGATTGTAATAAAGTAATGGATAAGATTAAAGCATTAGATGTTATTTATGAACAAATTGTTTTAGATACCATTTTAAATTCACCTAAATTTATATTTAGTCAAACTTATGGTAATGTTCAATCTTTAATTGAAGATGCAGTAAGAACATTAGTTACTAAAAACTACATATTTAAAAGTGGTGGAGATAATAATGAACAAAACGAAAATATCAATATGACAAATAGTAATTTTAAAGGTAAAAATTTAACTGATATATATGATTGAAATGTTAATGAAATATTTAAACGTTGTGGTATTCATATACCAAGTCAAAAGAAATCTGCACAACAATCAGTACCTGAAAGTACAGCAGTAAATATTTCAACTATTAATTATATTGAACAAAAATTATGACAATTTAATATTGATATTCTTAAATTTATTCAAATATTAGTAAGTATAGATAAAGATTTATTAAATAGTAAAACATTTAATATTAATGATGAACAAGAAATTAATAATTTAACAGTTAAATTAAAATTATTTAATCCAGAAAATAACCAATTAATAGGAGATAACAATGGAAGACAACAACAAACCACAAACAAAGTTTCCACAGAAACAGAAGCAAACTAAACTTAATCAAGCAGAAGTAGAAAATGATTATTTAATTGATAATATTCCTTATGATTTTACTAATATGATGGGTGCTACTAGTGACCCAGATATTAATAGAGCATACGATGAATTTAAAAAAAGAACAATTTATATTTATGAAATTGAACGTTTATTTAAAAATAATGAAAATAATAGTTTAAGATTTTCAGCAAATACTATTAAAATTGGTTTTATTGATATTGATAAAGTATTAAAAACTATTGCTGTTGAAACATCAGACTTTACTATGCAATTAAATCAAAGAGCTAGCACAAATATTAATGATAATACAATTGAATATAGTATGACTGATATTAAAAATTTAATTTTTCAAGAAATAAATTTATTAAATCAATTTAAATTATATGCAGTTAGTATAAATGAACCATTAATTGAAAATAATATTGATAATTTATATATCATTAATAATTATTCACAACCTTATCAAAATCCAAAAACAAGAAGTACTAAAAGTATTACTATTATTAAAATTAAAGATTTTAAAACAAGAGATGGTTATCCAATCATTATTAAATTACAAAAACCATTAGACAAAGATACCAAAGTAATTGGTTTAAAAATTAAAGCGTCTAGAAGCATGATTTTTGGAAATATAAAGGTACTTGGTGAAGTTGACAATATGGAAGTATACCCAAAGTTATTTGTTAAAGATAAGATAGCATTTCCGCTATTATCAATGCCTATTGAAACTCAACCAAAAGTTAGAATATTACAACAATGATTTAGTGAACAAATATTACCTTGAAACTTAGCAAAACAATTTATAGGACAAGAAAAATCAGTTTTAGATTTAATTGCTATTGGTGGTGGAACTGAAACAAGAAAAGAAATTATTAATAATGCAAAAATAACATATGCAAAAATTGGTAAATATGATGGACCAGCACCAGTACCTAAAAAATTAGATGATTTTGAAATGAAAAAGAATGAACAATATATATTATATAGTCATAGAGAACCAACCCCACCATATCCTAGTAAATATATTGCTATTGAATTATCACAGAACTTTAATGATATTGAAATTGAAATAAATGATAAACCACCAATTGATAGTTTACAAAAAGTATTATTAGATATGCTAACTTATACATATAATTATAATCGTAATTTTGATGGTTTTAAACCAGATAATTTAGGCAATAAAATAGCAGAATTACGTGCAAAATTTGAGGGACAAAAACCTGATGAAGTAATTACTAATTTATTTAAACAATGGAAATTAGATTATCCTAATTATATTGATTTAGAGCAAGTAAAAATATTTAAGCAAATAGTTATTATGTTATCAAATAATATTTATTCAAGTATGTCAATTAATAAAGGTTTAAATGATGATAATAAGATTTTATTACCATATTACTTTGAGTTGAAATCAAATCCAATACATCCTAATAAAGACGAAATTTGACAATTCAAAAATGCAAAAGTAATATTAAAATCTAATTATTTTGATTTTACAAATATAAATAATATTAAATTAAAGAATAACGATATTAGTCAAAATGAATTATTTGCTAAATTGTAAAGGTAAGTGCAACTAAATTATTTTTCTATCCAAATATTCGATTGGTGAAAGATAATTTAGTATTTTTCTCGGTTTTTGATTTAAAGACAATATAAATTTATGAACTTCATTTTTATTAGTTTTTGAAAAAATAAATTTTTTAGGAAATTTTTCTCTAATTAAACCATTAGTATTTTCATTAGTACCTCTTTGTCAAGGTGAATATGGATTGGCAAAATAAATTTTTACATCTAAATTTTTTTCAAGTTGTTGTCAATTTGAAAATTCTTTGCCACGATCAAAAGTAATAGTTTTAACAATGTTTTTAGGAAGAATTGATAAATAATAACTGACATTTTTATTAATAACTTTAGTAGTTCTGTTTTTAACTAATATTGCTAAAGTAAATCGTGATACTCTTTCAACTAAAGTTATTAAACATGATTTGCTTTTACCTCGTGATGATACTATAGTATCTCCTTCTCAATGACCAAGTGTTATACGATCATTAACATTTATATCTCGTTCTTTAATTGATTTACCATTAAACTTGCCACGATTTTCTTTAGATTTTCGTTTTTTACCTTTTCTTCTTAAATTTTTACTAGTAACTTTATCAAGCATTCCAAAATAAATTCAAGTATAAATTGTTTTAAAACTAATAACTCATTCTTTATGAAAATTTTTAATTCTGCCATAAATTTGTTCAGGTGATCAACCTAATAGTAATTTTTGTTGTACATATTTTACTAAATTCTTATTTTTAAACTTATGAAAACTAATATGTGATTGTTTTCGATTTTCAGCTTTATTTTGTGCAATTAATGAAAAATAATGATTATTATCTTTATTTCTATTAATTTCTCGAATAATAGTACTAATACTTCGATTAAGATTTTTAGCTATTTCAATAATTTTAAATTTAAATTTCAATTGATTCTCAATATAAATTCTTTCATCTATGCCAAGATGTTTATAACTCATATAAAAACTCCTTACTTTTTTCTAAACTAAATTTAGCATTATGAAATTTTTATATGAGAATTTTTTGCAATTTTATTTACTTGCACTTACAAGTATAATTCAGCATTTAAACTGGATGATAACCAATTTAACTGATTATCTATTACCAATTAATTAGAAAGTAATAATATTCCATCATTAATTCCTGCTGATTGAACATTAGCAAATGGTGAATATGGAAAATACTTTACAAAAACAATTATTGAAAAAACAAAAATTAAAAATGCTTTGAATTTATATGGTTCAAATAAATCTCAATTATTTTCTAAATTAGAATTTTATAAAGAAATTGCACAAATTGATAATAATAGTGAATTTGAATTACAAATTGAAAATCCGATTAATAACTTAAATCGGATTGAAATTAGCGGTATATTTGGTGCTGGCAATTATGATTTAATTTTAATAACTGATAAATAAGAAATACAATTAAATAATATTAACTTATTTGATAAATATAATGAAAATATTTCATATATTAATTTGGAAATTTAGATTATTTATTAAAATATCCATCAGGATATATACCATCCCATTTGGTATCACCTTCATTTTTTGGTTTAATGCCAAAATATAAATCTATTTTATGACTATCATCTCTTGGATGTTCTCATATAGTTGCCCCCCAAGTCACTGTATAATCTCAATTTAAAAATGACTTATAATTATTAGTTTGATTATATGCTATTGCACCTAAAGTTAAACCAATACCACCAGTAATTACAGCAAATGATAACGCTATTTTTTGAAAATTTGTTTTTATTCATGTTTTCATATTAAATTACTCCTTTTTTTAAGTATATTAAATTATTTGTATATCAGCCAGTAGTTCATGCTTTATTTTGATTAATATTAATATATGTTCAATATTGTGTTCCTTGGCCATAAATTGTTGTTTTTAAAGGAATATCGCTTATAAAAATATTTGATTCATGTATATGACTATCTATTGTAAATCCTATTATGTATGATTGTTTTTCTTGAAAATTATATATTATTTCTCCTTGTTCGTTTATTTTATATTTTTCTTTATCTAAATTAGGTTTTTCACATGCAATAACATTTGAAGTTATAATACAACCTAAAGTTATTACTCCCAAAATAGTTAATATATTTTTCATTTTAAATTACTCCCTATATTTTTTGCTTGCTTCAATTATTTTTATTGCTTGTTCTTTTGGTAAATTATCTATAATACTTGGTAACTCTTCTTCATATTCATTTGCATGTTTATGACAGAAAAAAAATTTACCAAATTCATCTATATCTATAACATTAGTTCATTCTTTAAAACATCCTTCTTTTTGACAAAAAATAAGTTTATTATTTTCAACTTCATATTTATTTACAAGTATTTCATGATTTTGATTTTTAAATTTATTTTGTTTTTTTGGTTTTTTAATTTTTATTTTTGTCTTACATCTTTTTTTACTCATAAATTCTCCTTTTTTCATTGATTTTACTTACAAATTGTACTATTTTTGATTATTTTTACAAGTATGCTTTTAAACTCAAAATAATGCCTAAATTAAAGGTGTTTATTTTTTGATACCTATACTATTAATTATATTGAAATTGTTTGTTATATTTTAAATATGAAAGTGGTTTTTTAAATAATTTTTATTTTATTTAAAATTACACTTATATATTTATATAATAATTAAGTAAATTAATTTTTTAAATATATTTACAATAAATTTAGATTTTTTTAAAATAGTTAGGAGAAGTAAATGTGAATTTTAATTATAAATGAAATTTTAGAGAACAAAGTGCAAAAATTGATAAATTAGTTTTAGAACATATAACAAAAAAATGAGAAAAATGAGATTGAAGAATAAAAAATACAAGAGATAAAAAGAAATATAAAATTGTTGATTATCAATATCGAACAAGAAAAATAATGTATGGATTAGTAACTTATAAAAGTAGAATTTATGAATATTTTGATGAAAAATTACAAAAATGAGTTCGTGTTTGTTTAGTTGATGAATGACTAGAATTACCTAAATATAAAAGAATTGGTGAAGATGTTGAACAAACTATTATTGAATATTTTGCTGATGGAAAAAGATATCATGATATTTGTGCTATTTGTAAAAAAGCAGGTATTAGTGTTAGTACTGTTCATAGAGTTTTTAAAAATTTAGAAGTAATTGAAGCAAATCCAGTAAAAGTAAAATTAGAAAAAAATCAACCTATTTTTGTAGCAATTGATGATGGACATCGAAAGTTTTGAGATTTTAAACGTAAAGGTATAAAACACTCTATGAGATTAATAACAACATATACAGATAATATTAATCATAAAGTACAAAATAAAAGAGTAAAAGCAATTATTATTATTAGACCAACAAGAACAGCAATTGGAGTTAAAAAAACTGCTGAATTTGTTAAAGAACATTGTCAAAAATTTTATGAAAATGTTGAACAAGCAAAAATAATTATTTGTGGAAATAGTGCTGGATGAATTAAAGATGTAGCAGATTATCTTGGTGCTGAGTTTGTTTTAGATAAATTCCATTTAATTAGAACATTATATCTTGGTATAATGGCGGGAAATAAAGGAAAATATTGAAGTGAATATAATAATTGTAAAGATTTCATTAATAATGGTCAATATGAACAATTAATTGATTATTTATATAAAGAATTAGATAATCATAAAAAGTTAAAAAAACAATATTTTAAAAATAATAAAAAAGGTATTGTTAATCAAGGTGCAAAATGAAATATTGGTTGTTTTACTGAAACAAATATTTGACATGTTTTAAAAGAAATGATTGTTAATAGAACATATAGTATTTTTATTTATATAAAAATGGTTATTTTTAAATGTAATCAAATAAATTTAAAAACATAATTTTACTTATTTTAAAATAAAAAATTAAAAAAACTTATTAAATTAAAAGTTAATAAGAATTTTTGTTATATATTTATGTTAATTAAATTATTAAAATGTTTTTATAATTTATAAAATTGAGTATTTTAATGTCAATATCGAGTGAAAATTTCCCAAAAATATTTATCAAAAAAAATAAAAAAGAAGTAAAATTTAACAAATAAAAGTTGCTTTGTTTTGAAAGTAAATATTTTTATATTTACTTTCAAAGGAGAACAAAATTATGAAATATTTTAGTCCAAGTTATTGATTTAAATTGTGAGTATTAACTGCTCCACTTTTAAATAATAAAATACAAGGTATTAATGGTAAGTCAATTGATAATTCAAATATTAAAAATTGAGTTAGAAAAAATACGACTAGTTTAGATTTAGTAAATCAACAATTAAATTTTGCAAGTAATAATCAAACAGATTTTATTATTAACAACCCAACAACAAATAGCAAAATAAATATGAATAAACATCGTCATGAAAAACACAGAAATCGATTAAAAAGAACATTAAATGGTAAAAACGAAATAAGGGGTAGTTGAGGTAAAGTAACTTGTTCATTTACACCAAAAACTTTTGAAGGAATAATAGCTGATTATCATTATTGAAAAGATAATCCTGCATGAGAACTTGGCGAAAAATTTAAAGAGGATATGATGCAACGATATAATTCTAATGATATTTCAATTACTGCAATTTTTCCATGAACATGAAAAGAAATACAACAAGTAGGTAAAACAATTTGAGATAATTTTTCAAAAATTGAAAAAGTATATACAGATAGTTCTAGAAAAGAACGTATAGAAATTGTACTTTATGAAAAACCATTTAATTGATTTGATTTTGAATCAGTAAGAATAATAACAGAAGATGAGAAATATTATCCAAATAATCGTCTTGATAATTTAGAAAATGATTTTCCAGATTGAAATAAAGATATAAAAATTAATTTAGGAAAAATTAATCATAACGTTGATAACGAAATTAAAAGTGCCATAAAGAAAAAATATCATAATTTTAAATTATCAGAAGTTTATTTATTGGATAAATCTAATTACTCACACTTTATTGGCTATTTTGAAAAAAAATAATTGTTGGTACTTTTAGTCCCTATTCTTATGGTTTGACAAAACCAACTTTTACCTATGTAACACAAGATAAATTTAATGAAATTTCAAATATTATAGCAAATGATTCAAAAGTTAAACAATGATTTGCACATATAAATGAATGAAATTCTACTTTACCACAAGCAATCAATAATTCTAAAACATTTAATCCTCAAGCATTATATAATTGAAAAAGACAAGAAAAAGAAATAATAAAAGGTTATATAAGAGATTGAAGTTATATTTCAACTTTAATTGAACATGAATTAAAGTTAGATGAATTAAACAAAAATATTCAAGGAATCAAAGCAGATTTTGAAACTTTAAAAAAACAAGTTAATGAACTTGACAACAGACTTCTAAATCTAGAAAATAAATCAAATTTAAATTGTGAAAACACATTAACTATTGTTAATGGTGCTTTAAATACTATTCCCATAATTGGTAATGTTGTTGGTGGTATTACAACAATGGCTTCTGGTGCTTGTGCTATTGGTGGTGTATAATTTTATTTTTTATATCTTTAAAATCAATTTTAAGGCATCAAATTTGCTGCTCGACAAACGATTTAAAATTTTATATAGTTAAGTATTCACAAAAATAATCTTTTATAAAAAGAATTTTATCTAATTTTAATTTGGTATTATTAGTATCCATATCTTCAAGGATGGTTTTTATTTGGTATATAAACCTTTTTAGTTTTTATCAACTCTTCTTTGATAATTGGTTTTGGTGCTATTTCTTTTAATTCATATATTTGATGATTATAACTAAGATATAACTCATTAATAAACGATTTAAGTACAATTACATCAGTTCTAGGTTGTATGTATTGAACTTTGCTATTTTTATAAGGAAAATACTTTTTACCATAATATGTTATAGTTGAACCACTATCCGTTTTTCTTTTAGAAAATCTTGAAAGATAAATATTTATTTCTTCTTGGTTTGGAGCTTTAATCATAGCAGATTTATTATTATCAATAGGTAAGGCAAATTGCTTATTAAAAATACTTATATATATTTTAAGAAATTGATTAGCTTCTTCTAAATTTTTAATTTTATTAAGTCTAAGTTCACTAATTAAGCGACTTTGAAGTGTTCCAAATAAGCGTTCGATTCTACCCTTAGCTTGTGGAATGGAAGTTCTAATAATTTCAACACCTAAATCATTACAAGACTTTTGGAATTGAGTATAAGTATCATTTTCCGTGTTTATTTTGCCAGCATCGATTTGTTTTTTTATATCCAAAAACTGTTCTATTATCAGTATAAAATGTTTTTGGTATGCCATATTTAGTTAAAATTTGATAAAAAACATTATAATAACCATCTAATGTTTCTTGATGATCAAATCATAGTCCGACAATATTGCCTGTAGCATCATCAATTGCAGCATGTAAAAAAGCTTTTGGTTTATCCTTACCAAATCAATGATGATTACTTGCATCCATTTGAATTAATTCACCAAAATTTGTTCTTCGGTTTCTTGTAGGATGCAAGTTATTTTTCTTATTTTTATGTCTTTTTGGTGAAGTAATTTTTTCTTTAATTAATATAGTATAAAGTGTACTATATGAAATTTTAATTTTTTCTTCATTGTTTAATTTCTCATGGAAATGTTGAAAATTAAAATTATAATATTTGGTTTTATATAAATTTATAATCTTAATTTTGATTTCAAAATTTGTTGTTTTATTAGAAATTTTATTTCGGGATTTATGAATAAAACCAACTTTACCTTCTCTATTGAAAATTTGAATTAATTGGTTAATTCTTCTAATAGTTAGGTTAAGTTTATTCTTAGCTTGATGTTTAGATAATTTATTAATAATAATGTCATTTATAATATTAAACTTATATTTTTCTTTCATAGTCATGCTTCTTTCCATATTTATCACCAAGTATATTTAACTTTACTTTTGGGAAATTTTTGCTCGATAACTAATAGGAAATTATCACTAAATAATGACAAAATTGAGTATTTTAATTGTAATATTTTTAAATTAGTAGTAAGATAAATTTACAATTTCATAAAAATCCAAATTATTTCTTGTCTAAATTTATAATAAGACTACAACGATTTAATTTATTCCGGATTTTTGACAATCTCCCTAATCCAGACATACTATCATCGTTTAAATCAACTTCAACCATACCGTCATCTGTACTTTGATAATCATTAACACTGTTATTAATTATTCTTGCTCTTTCATCAGTAAATACTTCTTGTAATTCTGTATTATTATGTGTACTTCCAAATGGTAATAATAAAGTATTTATAATCTCACTTGCTCCGGCAATAATCGTAGGAATAGCAAAATAATTATTAAAATTATTATTAATACCCATAGCAACACCAGTTGAAATCAAACAACCCCAGTTCCCATATTTGCTATTTTTCTTATATTTTGAAATTTATTAGGTATTAATTCAGTTAAACCACTAATAACATTCGCTATACCAAAACTATTTAAAGATATATAAGTATCTCAATCTACAAAAGGCACATCAATTATCGGTTTAACAGTTGTAAATGGTGGATACGTTGGTCTTGGGGGTTCAGTAGGGCAAGGTGGTCAAAAACATGGTTCATCTCTTAATAAAGAAACTGACTTATCTACATACTGAACAAACTTAACATAATTAATTAAACCAATTGTTCCTAAACCTAAAAATATTTTTTTATAACTATTAATAACTTTATTTCTAATAGTTGGTCTTTGATTAATATTCCATATATCAATTCCTAACTTTTTACTAAATAACAAAGAATTAATAGAACCTAAAATTGGGTCTTTTAAATATTGACCATAATAAGCACTAACTCCAACCATAGCACTTAAAGGACTTAATCCAGTTCTTAAAATTTTAGTTAAAGTATAATTACTAGTTTGTTCTAACTCATTAGGCATAAATAAAACTCCTTATTTAATTTTTACTTTTTTCTTTTATTCTCTTTTCTTATTCGTTCCATTTCATTAGCAACTCTGTAACACATTTCACAACCATATACTCTTTCATAAGTCCAATCACTACATTTATGTCTCATAATTTAACTTACTTTCTTGTTGTCTCATTGATTTATTTAAAGCAATATCTAATATACAATTTGGACAATAATATTTTCTAGTATATAAGTTTTGTAAAACTCTTTTTGGACAAATAACTTGGTCGCAAAGTTTACATATATAAATTGCTAAATGAAATGCTTGTTCACATGAACAATTATTATTTTTAGCCATAATTTAAACTTAACTCCTAACATAAAATAATTATTTAAAATTACCCTTTTAATAAATAACTATTTTCAATTAGAAAGTTTTTTAATATTACCGCTTAAATCAAGTTCAAGTGAATAAAAATTACCAACTTTTAAATCAACACTAGATAAACAATTATTAAAATCACTAGCAAATTCTGGATTATATCATTTATCACGTGTTTGACCAGTTGGCACGCTTGTTTGTTTATTTATTTCTACAAACTTCAAAACATCAAACTTTAATGTTTGACCTTTATTATTTTTATCGGGTATAATACGCCCTTTTTCAATATTAACTAATTGAACTTTAAACATAAAAAAACTTAACCTCGACTATTCATTAAAATTTAATTTAATAAGTTAAGCATAGTAGGGTAAAACCTATACTTATTAATAATATATCATAAAAATATAAAATTTCAACAAAAAATAAAAAAATGAACACTAGTAAGAATAGTCGTAATTACTAATGTTCAATAAACATTATATATATATATATATATATATACAAGTAAAAATATAGAAAAACTAGTTTTTTTTCTAATGTAAAACTTTTTTCTTAAAATCTATTTTTTCAACTTTATTACCAAAAACTTTATCTACCCAAGTCAAAACATCTTTATCTCTTTGAATTAAATAACCTATTTCACTAGTCCGTAAATAATACTTATGCGATAAAGCACTTAAATATACATAACGTTCATAATCTTCATATTCTTTAAAATAATCATTTACAACAGTACTTTCAATAATACCACCAATCATAACAGTATTACCGTTACTATCTCTTTGAGTTTTAAAATAAAATACATTTGTTGCTTTAAAACTTGCTTTAATTATATCTTGGATTGTAATTTTTTTAATACCACGAACTACAATAGGATTTTTACAATTACGACTAAAAGTATAAGCCTTTACACCTACATCTGTTTGATTTATAGATTTAACATCATCTATTGCTTTTGTAACATACTTTCCTAAATATTTAATAACAAATTCATTTGTACCTTTTTTAACTACTTTTAAATCATTAAAACCGTGAGTTCATCATTCTGCTAGCATACTTTTATGTATCTTTCTATTAAAAATTATATGAAAATGAATAGCACCACGAGATTGATATTCATAAACATAAAAATACTTTAATTCTCCTAAATGTTCAAAACGTTTAGGGTCATTTCACCATTTCTTTAATTTAAGAAAAAATAAACGAATATCTTTTTTTGCTTTTTTAATATCTTGTATATTATCTTTATAAGTTAAAGTAATAAAACTCAACATTTTACTATCATAAAAATTATGTAATGCTTTTTGAATTAAATTAGTTTTAGTACGAACAGTATTATTTCTTAATTTTTGTTTATTACCAACATAACATTTACCTTTTTTATTTCCAATATTATTTAAAAAAGAAATAGGTAAAACAACATTTTTAACATAACAAGCATAAAAAATCTTTTTAACATAAAAATCTTGTTGAAAATCCATATATAAAACTCGACTATTCTAGGTTTTAAAAAAACCAATTTTATACATTTTAATAACAAACAAATCTTAACATAAAAAATTATAAAAATAAATATAAAACAAAAACGATACTTAATCATGGAAATAGCTCAAGAGTGATTATATCATATTGGTGTTCCTGAAGAAGAAATCTTTCAACTTGCTAAAAACTCATGTAATGTGGTACCAGTTTATATGCCATTTATTACTTCATACTTTATGCCAAGAGAAATTGGTGATCGTCCTTTAGTAGTTCCGGAAGGTTCAAAAAATTTAGCGTTTATTGGTAATTTTAGTGAAACTGAAGATGATACAGTTTTTACAACCGAATATTCAGTGAGAACTGCTATGGAAGCTGTCTATAAATTATTAAAGGTTGATAGAGGAATACCAGAAGTTTTTGCTTCAGCATATGATATTAGAGTACTATTGAATTCAACTCATATTTTATGAGATAAGAAAAAAATTAATGATATACAAGTTCCTCTCATCTTAAAAATTTTCCGTAGAGGTGCATTAAAAAAAATCAAGGGAACTTTTCTAGAAGAATTACTTGAAAAATCAGGATTATTATAATAAATCCTAATATTTTTAATAATATTTATAAAATAAAATATCTATATTAACTTACCATTTTAAGTATAAAATAAAGAAAAATATTAAAAAAAATTAGTAATATTGTTACAAGTAACATTCATTTCTTTAAAAATAAAGAAATTGCTAACAAATTTAATATTTTAATAATCTTTAAATTTAAAATCAATTAATAATTTCTCATTCTAATGTTTAAAAATTCATAAAATTAATATTATTAATTTTAACTTCAAGATTAAATATAATGTTATAATATTTTTATGTATTATTAAATTATACAAAAGAAAGAGGAATTAACTTATTATGAGTACAATTATTAAAAATGAAGAAAATGAATCAAATGTTCAACAATTTCAAGTTGGTGACATTATTACCGTAACTCCAACTGGAATAAAGGAATTTGGAGTTTTTTGTAAGTGTCCAAATGGATTTTCTGGTTTAATTCACATTAGTCGTATTACCCCTAAATTTGTTAAAAATGTTAGTGATTATTTTACAATTGGTACATCAGTTAAAGCAGAAATAACAGGTATTGATCATACTAAACAACAATTAAGTTTAAGTACAAAAGAACAAGGATTAGTTGCAAAGAATAATTCTTCAATTGAAGAAAATGGTAAAGGATTTGCACCAATAAGAGAAACTGTTGATAATTGATTTAAAAAAGAAGAAAATAATTAAAATACTATTTTTCTTCCAAATAATAAAAAATATTGCCATTAAATGGCAATATTTTTTATTTTTTTCTTGCAATCTAAAATTTTTACAACTATATTTTTATTATAAATATTAAATAGTATTATTACGAATTAATATTTTAATTTTAAATACTATAAGGAGGTTATAGAATAGTGATAAAAACTAATTTAAAGTTTACTAATTTAGATATGAAAGAATTATCAACTTTATATCAAGAAAAAGTAACGGTGATTAACGCTGAACTGGAAAGTAATGCTAAAAATGAAGATGGTTGATTAGGATGAATTGATTTTCCATTTGCATACCAAAAAGACATTACTTTTCAAGACTCTTGAAAACGAATGAAAACTCTAGCATTGAAACTACAAAAAGAAATACAAGTTTTAGTAGTAATTGGTATTGGTGGATCATACTTAGGTGCTAGAGCAGGAATTGATATGGTGCAAGGTTTATTTAATAATACCGCTCCTGTTAAAGTAATTTATATGGGTAATACCATGAGTTCAACTTATGTTCACCAAGTTTTATCATATTTAAAAGATAAAGAATTTGCCATTAATGTTATTTCTAAATCAGGAACTACTACTGAACCAGCAATAGCCTTTCGTTTGTTAAAAGAACTATTAATTAAACAAAAGAAAAATAAGAATATTGTTAATAACAGAATTATCGCTACTACTGATAAAACAAGAGGAGTACTCCATGATTTGGCAAAAGAAGAAGGATATGAAAGCTTTGTTATTCCCGATAATATCGGTGGTAGATACTCTGTTTTAACTCCTGTTGGTATTTTTCCGATGATGGTAGCAGGAATTAACTGTGAAGAAATTATTGCTGGTGCGCAATTAGCAGCAAAAGAATGTAAAAGTGATAAAATTGATGTTAATGATGCCTATTTATATGCAGTTTCTCGCTATCATTTACATAAAACTAATAATAAAGCAGTTGAAATTTTAGTAAGCTATGAATTACAAATGCAAATGTTATGTGAATGATGAAAACAATTATTTGGTGAGTCAGAAGGTAAGGATGGCAAAGGATTATTACCAGCTAGTGTTGTTTTTTCAACTGATTTACATTCAATGGGCCAATTTATTCAAGAAGGTTCAAAAATGTTTTTTGAAACAGTAATAAAAATCAAAAAACCTAATGAAGATATCAAAATTCCACTTGATAAAGAAAACAATGATCAATTAAACTATTTAACAAAACATTCTTTACATGAAATTAATAATATTGCCTTACAAGGAACTATTGAAGCTCATAGTGATGAAATAGTAGGAAAAACACCAAATATTTTATTAGAATGGGATACAATGGATGGCAAAATGTTTGGTTATGCTAGTTATTTCTTTATGAAGGCTTGTGCTGTTAGTGCAAAATTATTAGGTGTTGACCCATTTAACCAACCTGGTGTTGAAGTATACAAAAAGAAAATGTTTACATTATTAGGTAAAAAATAATTTCCTAATAATAAATTTAATAAAACATTAAAATATAGTTATATAAAAACCATTCTTTTCAGAATGGTTTTTATATAATTTACTTAGTTGTTCTTCACTTATTAATTTACAATATTATATTATGACATTTTTTTTGTAAATAATAATCTAAATAAATGTAATTATAAGTTAAGTTGTATTTTAAATGATGGTAAATGATATATACCAGTGCTAGTTGATGGTGCATTTATAAAATCAAATTGATTTATTTCATTTACCATTTTTTGTTCTTGTTCTTTAATTAAAAAACTTTCTACTATATGCTTAGTTATTTGCTCTTGAATAGAATATTGTGCTTTTTCTTCAGAAAAACCTTGATTAATACATTCAATAAAAATGAAAGATAATTTTTCATTTATTTCATTATTCTTAATAATCTCTTGATAAACATCATTAAATTCATTATTTAATAATTTTATATTTAATATTGATAAATCTTCATAAGTCATATTTCTAAAATTTAAATTAAATTCAAATTTTTCAAAAATATTTATTATTAATTGTTGATTTTCAAGTTCTTGATACTCGCTTTCTGATTGGATTACTTTACTAGCCATCTTTTATTCTTCCTTTTCTTTAAAACTTTAATTTAATAAAACCTAATATAGAATAATTTCTATATTAGGTATAAACATTTATTAAATTATTTTATCATTTTATCATAATTTCTATTCTAAATATAAAAATTATTAAATAATATGTAATATGTATAAAATTTATTATTTATATAAATTTATTTTATTTAAAATTCTACTTTAATTAAATAACATCCTTAACAATAGTAATGCCATTTTTAAGCATTGAATATCATGCATATTGATTTAAAATATGAGCTGGATGCTCTGGTTCATCATAAGTATTTGTCATTGTCATTGGAACAATAACATTTACTTCTTTATTGTGCTGATTAAATCAAGTTTTACAACTAATAGCAAATTGATAAATACAAATATCAGTACAACAACCAACAATAATAATGTTATCCCATTGTAAATTTGGCTTAAAATCAAAAGCAATAAAACCATTAGTACTATTTTTTTTAATAATCTTAATATTGTCAAATTTTAATTCTTCTACTAACTCTGATTCAATAGTATTTTCCAAACAATGACTAGGAAAAGTATGAAATTCGGGACTATGTTCATTATGAGCATCATTAAAAGCAATAACTTTAGTTTCATTAGTATTTACTTTTGCTAATAAATTTTTAATTGGTTTAATAATTGAA
The DNA here is from genome assembly GCF_964019575.1 of Spiroplasma endosymbiont of Andrena trimmerana. Classification (NCBI taxonomy): domain Bacteria; kingdom Bacillati; phylum Mycoplasmatota; class Mollicutes; order Entomoplasmatales; family Spiroplasmataceae; genus Spiroplasma; species Spiroplasma endosymbiont of Andrena trimmerana. Next base: position 974,546 of record NZ_OZ026455.1, on the reverse strand, counting down.
TTAATATTGGGTGAAAATAAATTTCCTTTTTTAGCAAAGCCATTAACCATATCAACAATAAATATAATATTATGACCTTTTAAAGTTTTAAAATTTAAATTAACTGTTTTATCCAAAGTTTTATTTATAATTTCAATAAATGAATCATTATTTTTCATTATTCACCTCTATTTTTTAAAAATTAATCGTTTAATAATAAATCAAATTATACTACAGCCAGAACAAATTGGCATTAAGAAAATAGTAAAAATAATTCCTACTTTTAAAAAGAAAATATCTACTGTTATTCCCTGACTACTTTGATAGATTAAACTATCAATTACACCATTTATATAAATAAAATTAAATCCATTAAAAATGTTTTCTATTTTAATACTTAATAACATAATTAACCCTAATAACAAAAATATAAAACCAGAAAAAAATAAAATAGTAATTATTTTTTCATCAAGAGGTAATTTTTTTCATCAATTTTTAGTTATCATTATTATCACCTATTTTTTTTAATTATATCATTGTTATATTACTGCTATAAAATAAATAAAAAAATTCTTACTTTAATGTGAAAAATAAGAATTTTTTAAAATTAATAAATCGCTATTTTTATTTTTTTACTACTTTTAAATAACAACTGTATCCAAAAATAATAAGACTTGTAAAAAATAAGATTGGAGTAGCAATAACCGCTAAGATTACTCCTATTTGTAACTGTGCTGCTGTACCTGTTAAAGTTGCAGTTCCAACTAATGCAGCAACTGCAATTTTTAATTTATCAAAAAAATCAGTTAATGACATAGTAACACCAAAATTAGTTATACTACCCTTAATAAAATCTCCAATAGTTCAAGGATGAGAATTTCTTAAAATTCAAAACCCATCATGACTTTCAGCCGCTTTAGCTCCTAGAGGTTTAACTGTTCAAGATACTGTTCCAATTAAAATTAATCCTAAAATCATTACTATTAACATAGTTATAAATACGTAAATGCTAATTTTATCTAACTTTGATAATTTTTTTCAAATTTTTTGCATAAATTTTCCCTTTCTTTTAATATAAATATGGCTCAAAAAAATTTTAGCAAACTTTAAAAAAATATTATATTTAAAATATATAAAACTGAAAATAGGTATAAAATAGTAATATTTAACATAAAATTATTTTTTTTGGTTTTTTCTTTTAACTTTTCTTTTAAAAAATAATTAAAAATAAAATAATTTTACATTATCTTTAAAAAATAATTGTAAATGTGAAAAATATCTATTATAATGATTAAGGTTTTTTAAGAATAAATAATTCTAATAAAACAATAAATAAGGAGTATTAGCTCAGCTGGGAGAGCAATTGCCTTACAAGCAATAGGTCGGCGGTTCAAGTCCGTCATACTCCACCATTTACCTGCTGATGTGGCTCAATCCGGCAGAGCAACGGTTTTGTAAACCGTAGGTTGCAGGTTCGATTCCTGTCATCAGCACCATTATTATTTATGGAGGGGTAGCAAAGTGGCCAACTGCACCTGGCTGTAAACCAGATCTCTTCGAGTTCGGGGGTTCGACTCCCTCCCCCTCCACCATATTACTTATTGGGGTGTAGCCAAGCGGTAAGGCAACGGCCTTTGACGCCGTCATGCGTTGGTTCAAATCCAACCACCTCAGCCATATATTTTATTAATTTGTCCTCGTAGCTCAGCGGTAGAGCACTCGGCTTTTAACCGAGGTGTCGCAAGTTCGATCCTTGCCGGGGACACCATTTGATGCCCAGGTGGTGAAATGGCAGACACGTCGGGCTTAAGATCCGATGACTTTTACAGGTTGTGCGAGTTCGAGTCTCGCTCTGGGCACCATTTTATATATTTATTAATGACGAGGAAGTATTCCTCATTTTTTATAAGCAAGTAAACTATATTTTGCCCAGATGGCGAAATGGCAGACGCAGTAGACTCAAAATCTACCGAGAAATCATGCGGGTTCGAGTCCCGCTCTGGGCACCACTAATATTAAATTATTAGTATAAAAAGGTATTCTTAAAAGAATACCTTTTTATTTTTATAATATTAAATATTATTAAACTGATAATCGACGTTCTGAAGATTGTTGTTTAACAGGCAAACGTTCTTCAGAATTTAATGCTGCTGTATTAAGTGGTTTAGGATCAGCTATTTCAACAACATGAGAAGTTGACATGACTGATTGTGTTTCCTCTCCATTATTAATTTTTTCTGGATTAAAAGGTTTATTTAATAATGGATTATTATCATCACTATCTTCAGAACTTGATGATGATGGTGAAGATGTACTGCTAGAAATATTTTCATAATTATCTTCCTCATCAAAATCATTAACATCCGCACATCAATTTTCATATAATTCCATTCCAGTATTTACTAATAAACCAGTACCAACTATTGCAAGACCAGCTATTGTGTCTCAAAAAGCCGTTGATCTTTTCTTATAAAATGGTTGGTCATCATCATTATTATTTGGATTACTTAATTCATGATATGCAAAAAGACTAACACCAGTAATTGCACTAGCAATAGTTATTGGTGCTAATAAACTTGCAGCTGTATTACCTATTTTTTGTCATATATTACGTTGTTGATTTATTGCATTTTCTTCATTATTAGGTGCACAACATTCTGATATTTTTTTACTAATTGTCACTATATGATTTAAACTTGAAGCTGCTGCTGCTGTAATAAAAGCATATGTAACAGGTAATGTATCTGGATTGGGTGTTGGTCAGTTAAGTCAAGCTACTGCTAGTGGTAATAATGGTGCTGTTGCAAAACTCACTCCTGTTAATAAATTATTAATCCTTACATTATTAATATTTCAATATCTTAATATTAAATTAGTTAACGAAATTTTTGAATTAATTCCTCCTTCCAACATAAAAAATAATGCTGGTGCTAGTGATAATACTCCATCTTGATATAATAAATAGTTACCCCCAGTTACCATTCAATTACCAAGAGTAAGTAACACATCTCTTATAGTAGGTACTACCCTATTTCTATTATTAGTTGATATTAAATCATTTGGTAATAATTGTTCTGTAGAAGAATAACTTCTTGCTGGTGATGAATCCATATTTTTCATCCTTTCTAAAAAATAATTTAAAGTAATAAAATTAATATAAAAACACCCATATTAAGAATTACAATTCTTAAATATGAGCTAAACTCTAGTCTTTATTTATTACTTCTTGTATTATAACCCTATATTAAATAAATGAAAGTAATATAATCATTAATATTGAAATTATGAAAAATAATTTTAATAACTTAAATAATTAAATTAATAATATTAAAAATAAATTTTTATTATTTCCTTATATAAGGAGGAGTTTTATTTTTTAATATTACTTTTTTAAAATTTACTTAAAAACCTTGTTTTTTCTTATTATTTATTTTTAATAATATCATTTTATTAAATAAAATAAAATTTTGATTTTCTATATATTTTCCAATACACATTATTAATAAATACATCGCAAAATTTTATTTACTGAAATTAGTTTTAATAAAATATTTTTTTTGTATAATTAACTGTTATAAAGGAGGTCATTTATTAATATGAAAAAACAACGCTTAAATATCTCAAAATTAGGATTTTTACTTTCAGTAATGGGTTCGGCAGTAGGATTAGGTGGTATTTGAGGATTTCCAACTCAAATGTATAACCATCATGGTGCTTTTCTAATCCCTTTTTTAATATGTATGGTAATTTGTGCAATACCAGTTTTATTTATTGAAATGACAATTGGTAATAAATATCGCAAAAATCATATTGAATTTTTTAGTGAGGTTGGAGGTAAAAAGGGTGCTTTTTTCTCTTGATTGCATTCAACAACCGTTATTTTACTAAGTACTTATTATAGTGTTTTAGTAGGATGAACTTTAATTAATATTATTATTAGTTTTACTTCTAATTTAAATAAAGGTTCTTATTTTTATCATAATATTTTACAACAAACAAATGATCAAGATATTAGCAATTTAAATAGCCTAGGTAACTTAAATTGAATGATTTTACTTGCAACAATTGGTGTATGAATTATTTTGGGTATCATTCTACTAGGTGGTGTTGAAAAAGGAATTGAAAAAGCCAATAAAATTATGATTCCATTTTTATTTTTAATGATTATTATTTTAGCAATTTATACTAGTACATTATCAGGTGCTAAACTTGGATTAAATGTAATGTTTGATTTAGATGCTAAAGAATTATTAAATCCTGGATTATGAAAAGATGCTTTTGGTCAATCATTCTTTATGTTATCAACATGTACAGGAACCATTTATATTTATGCAGCTCATGCTCCTGAAAAACAAGATAGTACTAATCAAGCTTTTGTAGTAGCCTTTGGTACTAGCGTTATTGGTATATTAACAACAATTATTGTTTTTAATTCAATAGGTGCAATTGCTCAAAATCAAGGTAAAACTGATATTAAATATGTATTTCAAGCAGGACCTGCTTTGATTTTCCAAGTAATACCACAATTATTTGCTATTATTAATAATCAAGTTCCTATTTTAGGAAATATTTTAGCAATATTATTTTTTGTTACACTTTTCTTTGCGGGTATGTCCTCACTAATTGGTCAAGTTGAATCAATGGTAAATGGTCTAGAATATGAAATTCATTTAAAGCGCAAACAAGCATTAGCAATATCATTATTAGGAGCAATGGCAGTATCAGTATTATTTACCTTTAGTAATTCACCAGCGCTGTTTAATGGGCTAGCAATCTGAGTAGCACAAATTTGACTACTAATAATTGGGTTTATTTTATTAATTGGTATTAGTCCATATGGCTGAAAACTATATGATACATTAAAATTATATAATAATGAAAATTCATGAATGAAATGAACAAAAGGATATAAAATAGTAATTTTAATTATCGCACCAATTTTAATTTTAATTAATATTGCTACTGGTATCTATGATTTTATTATTAATATTATCAATGCTAATTTTGTCTATGGTACAGTTGGTCTAACACTTGGTGTTGGGTTAGTTTTACTTTTAACTTTTATCTTAACTTATCATAAAAATATTCATAATGGTTTTAATAAATTATTTAAAATAAAAACAAAAACTGAAAGAGGTTAAAAAACATGGATGTTGGAGCAATTATTTTAATGGTAATTTCTTTAGTAAGTATTATTGGTCTTTTTATTTTCTTTGTCATAATGGATTTTAAGAGTCATAAAAAACAAAAAAGAAAAGAAAAAAACAAAGAATAATATTTTTTAAAATATTTTAGTATACTTATGATAAAGTATTATAATTAGGTTTTTTTGTAATCTGGCATTAAAATGCCAGATTACAAAACTTATTATTAAATGGTGAGTGAAATGGAAAAAAATAAATTAAAACAAATTTTATTAATTAGCAAAATAACTTTAACAATTGCTTCTTTATTTTTATTTTTAGTTTGACTAATGTTTATGACTAATAATTTTTTTCCTAAATCTCAAAACTCATTTGTTGCCAAAATTATGAATACTTCAATTCAAATTATGATTTGACCAATTACTAGTATAATTCTATTTATTTTTATTATGCCAATATGAGTTACTAATAAAAAACAAATTTTATTAGTATTTTTAACACTGTCACTAATTATCACAATATTGTGCACAACTTTTCTTTTTAGTTTAAACATTAATAAATTCTGAATTATATGATTAATTGCTCATTTTTTTGCTATAGCTTCAATTATTTTTGTCATTGTTTCTTTTTTCTTTAAAGAAAAACTTCTTTTATTTAAAAAGAAAAAAAATAAACATATTGAAAAAAGATTAAAAAATAATTTTTTTTAACTTGTTTATCAAAAGTAGTTGACTTTAATTTTAGTAATATGATATAAATACATGGTGGTTAACATAACTGCGGGTGTCGTATAATGGTATTATTACAGCCTTCCAAGCTGAAGACGTGGGTTCGATTCCCATCACCCGCTCCATTATAAAATAAAAAAAGGCGTATTAATTACGGCTTTTATTTTTTTATAATGGTTTATATTTTAGGACCTTTTTTAGTTTGTAGTACTACTGCTGTTTCTTCATCACTACAATTACTGCAAGCACATTTATTAACTATTTCTGCTCATGAATTTACTGGATACATAACTAAAGACATTCCATTAGTTCTTTCTGGTAATGATTCTAAATATTTTATTTTATTATTTGTGTATTCTTCTAAATTAATTTTCATTAGTTATCCCCTACTTCTTTTAAAATTCGACTATTAAAAGCATCTGCTAAGAACTTATAAACTTTTACTTCAGAAATATTTTTTAAATCATAACAATTAATGATATCAGTTAATTTTAAAATCACATCATGATATTTTATAAAGTAAGTTTTATTTTCAACATTTGCTCACTTTTCTAAATTCATTGCATAATAAATTATTCCATCTCTATAAAATTGTGATTTCATATTTCTCACTCCTTTAAACGATATAATAAAACAAAAAACCTAATTTAAATACAAAAATTTAAACGAGGTCTATAAAAAAACCAAAATATTTTGTTCCAAAGTTCCTTTAAAACTTTAATACAATTGTAACTCATTTACAAGAAATTCCAAGTAAAATCAATAAAAAAAATTAATAACTTAAAATTAATATAAAGAGATAAATAAAGATTACATTTGTAATCTTTATTTATAATTGTCCTGAAATTGTTTTTAAAACAAAATTTTTTATATTCACTGATTGGAACTTCAGTTTTATTTATTAAATCACTCACTTGTTTTTGTCATTTTTTTAACTAAGCTTTTCATCTCTACATAGTCAGGTGTAACAATAGAAACAAAAATAATCATTTGTTTCATAATTTGTAACTCAACCTCACAATGTTTCTTATTGACTAATCTGGGGTCTCAAGCATAAGCAAGAACTGTTCTATTGCTTACTGCTACTTTAATTAATTTGTTTTAGTTTTATCTTTAGGAATTTCTTTTAATCTTTTTTCCTTTTCTTTAAAACTTTAATTTAATAAAAATCCTAACATAGAGATATATCTATATTAGGACTGAACAGTTATTAAATTATGAATATATAATAACATAAAAAATAATACTTTTGATGAAAATTATAATTAACACTTATATAAGTATTAATATTTAATTTCATATACATGTATTTTTTTATAAACAATTAAATTATAAAACTTCTAAGGAGGTAACTATTTCTAATTAAACAATAGTTATCTAATACAAAAATAAATGAAAAATATCTATATTTAATATAGATATTATGATATAATTTTCCTAAAATTAATATAAGTTTTTACCTATTTACTTTAAAATAAAAGTAAATAGGTTTTTAATTTGAAAAAGGAGATATTTAGAAGTGCTATATAGTAAAAAATCAGAAAATCTTATAACAGAAAAAGAAAAAACAACAACAAATTCAAGAAAAATTAAACCACAATTACCAATAACAACATCTCTTGCTGAAATATTACTAAATAATAATGAAAAACTTGTTGGTACTATTACTAGTGATCAGTATCTTAATAAAGATAACAAACAAGTACCATTATATAAACTAATTAAAACTTCAGAACCAAATAAAAAAATAAACATTAAAGCAATAAATTCTATTAAAAATGACAAACAACCAATAACAATTCTAAATAAAACCAATTCACAATCAATATAAAAATAAAATAAAATTATTAAAGATTGAAATTGAAATTTTTAATAATTTTATTTTTTATTATTTAATTCAAAGTTTATGTTTAGATTAACTACTAAAATTTATTTTCTTCTTATTTTATAGTATGATTTACCTATAAACTTAATTTTTTATTATAAAGGAGAAATAATAATGAATGTACTAAAAACATATGAGATTTGAAAAAAGCAAAACTTACCACAACACTTAAAAAAACAATTAACTACAATGTCTAAAAGTGAAATTGAAGATGCTTTTACTACAACTTTAGAATTTGGTACAGCTGGCATGCGTGGTATTACTGGAGTTGGTACCGGCAGAATTAATGAAATTATTATTATGAAGGCAACTGTCGCATTTATTCAATATTTAAAATCTGCCTTTTCTGAAAAAGACTTACTTCGTGGTGTTATTATTGCTCATGATAATCGTCACTTTTCAGCAGAATTTACAATGTTAACAGCAAAAACTTTAGCTAAACATAAAATTCCTGTTTTTTTATTTAAAAATAATGATTTAAGACCAACACCAGTACTTTCATATAGTATTAGAAAAGTTAATGCTCTTGCTGGAATTGTTATTACAGCCAGTCATAATCCTCCTGAATATAATGGTTATAAAATTTATGATCAATATGGCTGTCAATTTCTTCCTAATGTTACCAATATAATTAGCAATAAAATGGAACAATTGCCTGATGATTTTCAATTAACATTCGATTATGATACTAACCTAATTAAAGAAGTGCCTTCAACAGTAGAAGATAATTATCGTGACGATATTAAAAATTTACAGTTTTATCCACAAGTTAAAAATCGTAACTTTAAAATTGTATTTTCTAATCTACACGGTACTAGTCGTGAATGAGTTAAACCAATTTTAGAACAATGCGGTTATGAAATTATTTTAGTAACAGAGCAAGTTAACTATGATCCTGATTTTAAAGGTGTAGTGTCGCCCAATCCCGAAGTAAAACCAACATTTGATTTAGCAATTAAACATGCTAAAAAACATGATGCACCATTAATTATTTTAAATGATCCTGATGCTGATCGCATTGGTATTGCTGTAAAACATAATAATGATTATGTATTATTAACAGGTAATGAAACAGCACCAATTTTATTAGAATATTTATTAAGCCATTATCAACTTAATAAAACAATGCCAAAAAATCCTGTTATGTACAATACATTTGTTACTTCAAATTTATCTGATATGATTGCTAAATCATATGGATGTCAAGTTATTAAAACGTTAACTGGTTTTAAATGAATTGGTGCAGAAATGCTAAAAGAAAAAGAACGTAACATTAACTTTGTTTTTGGTTTTGAAGAAGCATATGGTTATGTTATTAAAGATATTACTCGTGACAAAGATGGTATTCAATCAGCAATAGTAGCAGCAGAAGCGGCTTGATATTATCAAAAGTCACAAAAAACATTAGTTGATGTTTTAGAAAATATTTATCAAAAATTTGGATATTATTACTGTTATACTGTTAATCTTATTTTAAAAGGCAAAACAGGACAAAATACTATTAATAATATGTTAGAAACATTAAGAACTAGTAAAATACCAACACTTAATAATATTAAAACAATTAAAGTTGAAGATTATCAAACTGGTTTACATGGAATGCCATCGCAAAATTTACTAAAATTTTACTTCAGTGATGGTTCATGATTTGCTGTTAGACCTAGTGGAACTGAGCCAAAAATTAAATTCTATTTTGTTTGTGTTGATAAAACCATTAATGATGCACAATTAAAAATGAGAAAAATGTATGAAGAATTAGCTATCAAATATCTAAATATCAAAGATATAAAATGATAGAAAGGAACTAAAAAATGACTGTAATTAAAGATATTAAACCTAATAATGTTTTAAGTTTAGTAGTAATTATTAATCGAGTAATTCAAGGTGTTGCTTCTAACAATACTAATTATTTAAACTTACAATTACAAGATAAAACTGGGACAATTTCAGCAAGAATTTGAGACGTAAGCAAAGAAACTATTGAACAATTAACAATAGGACAAGTAATTAAAATTGAAGCAAATAGCATTAATTATAATAATGAAATACAACTAAAAATTAATAATTGAACTATTATTACTAATCCTAGTGAATATTATGATTTATTACTTACACAAGCACCAATTAATATTATTGAAGCATGAACTGAAATTAGTCAAACAATAAAGGAATTTAAAAATCCAATTTTAAAAAAAGTATTAATCCAATGTTTTAATAAAAAAAATATTGATGATTATAAAAAGTGACCAGCAGCAGTTAAAATGCATCATGCTGTTCAAAGCGGTTTATTATGACACTCAGTAACAATGTTAAGAATGGCAAAACAAGTAGTAGCACTTTATAATGATCGTAATATTAATAGTGAACTATTATATGCAGGAATCATTATGCATGATTATGGAAAAATGGTTGAATTAAATAATAATCCTATTAGTTCATATACACTATCAGGTAAAATGATTGGTCATATTTCATTAGGTGCAATGCAAGTTACACTTGCTTGTAAGGAATTAAATATTAACTTAGACGAAGAAATCGTAGTTTTATTACAGCATCTAATATTAGCTAGTCATGGTAAATATGAATATGGTTCACCTGTCTTACCAAAAACAATAGAAGCTGAAATTTTACATCATTTAGATAACTTAGATGCAAAGATCTATGCAATTGATGAAGCATTGGTTAATATTAATGTTGGTGAATCAACTGCTCGTATTGCAAGTATTGAAAATAGAATGTTCTATAAACATCAAAATTTAAAAGAAAAAAATAAAAAAGTTTAAATAATAAAAACTCTCTTTTAATTAAAAGAGAGTTTATTTTTTATCATAAATTTTAATAAATTAATTTATATTTATTTTTATAGGATAAAAATAACCAGTTTCTGTATTACCATAAAAAATCAATACATTTGCTTCTTTATCTGATTCTTTATCTTTAAATCAATCATTAGGTACTGGCTTTTCATTTTTATCATAAATTTCATTTTCATTTCTAAGCTTATTAAAATCAATTTTTTCTTTATACATACCTTTTAATAAAACTTTAACAGCTAATTCTGAATTTTTTTGTAATTTTTTTAATTTATTTATAACATCTGTTACTGCTTCTTGTTTATTCATTGTTTCTTTAGTTGAAGTTGCTGGTGCTCATGAAGCGAATGGCAAAGTTGGCTTTGCAAAATAATTTTGCATATCAATATCTGAAATAATTGTTTGTTTAGTTATATCAATCATTGTTGAACCTTGATAATTTGGATCATTTGAATTACTACTTATTTTGACAACTATTTTAGATACTTTTTCAAGTTCTTGTTTATTGTTTGTTATTTCTTCATTATTTTCGTTATAAAATTGAAGTTGATAACCAGCAGCTAATGGTGTTGACTTAAATTCATCAAAACTATTTATATTACTAATTAATTCTTTATAACTTTTACTTGGATTAGCAATAATGTCTAAACCAGTTAATTGAATAATAGTACTTAAATCAGTTTTATCAGATTGTTCTTTTATATTTATTTTAATTGGTGCTGTTGAACCTTGATAATTCAAATCATTACTATTGCTAGTAATAACTATATATAAATCACCAACTTTTTGTAATTTAGCAGTTATATCATTTTTAGCTTCTTTATCACTAAAATATTTAATTACAGGGTTACCTAACTTTGGATTTAAGTTTTTAACTTCTATTGTATTATTTATTAATGTATCTAATTTTTTATTACTTTTATTAACATCTACAGTAATATTTGTTGTTAGTTTAGTAATTTTATCTTTTAATTCTGTTTTTTGTGTTGTGTTATTATCACAAGCAACAACTGATAATGGTATTGGTGTTGATATTGTTAAGATCGATAATAATTTTACTAAGTTTTTCATTTTTTACCTCGCTTAAAAATAATAAGTTAATTTAAAAACCAATAAAGATTTTGAATTAATAATATATGAAAACCAAATATTTTACAATATAACTTTAATATGCAAAAATACTTGTAAATTAAGTTATTTTTTAAAAAATTTCTTTTCTTTTTTATATATTTTAAAATTATTTTTTAATTAAAAATTATAATTATCTATTACTAGTAAAGAAAATGTGATATTATATTATTAAAATTTAATATAAGTTTTTGACCTATTTACTTTATTTCAAAATAAATAGGTTTTTTGTTTTAATTTAGAAAAGGAAGATAAAGAAATGCCTAAAAATAAATTTTTAACAGCTATTGAAGAAGGTGACTTACAAACAGTTAAAACTTTACTACTTAATCCTGATAACAATAAGTTCGATATGGAGGGTGCCTTAATAACAGCCGCTGATTATGGTCACATTGAAATAGTTCAATTTTTAATAGAAAATAATACTGATATCAATCATATAAATAGTACAAAAGATACTGCTTTAATGTTAGCTGCCGAACAAGGTCACACAGAAATAGTTAATCTTTTAATAACAAACGGTGCTAATGTTAATCATATAAATAACACAAAAGATACTGCTTTAACACTTTCTATTGAACAAGGTCATGAAAATATAGTTAATCTTTTAATAACAAACGGTGCTAATGTTAATCATAAAAATGAAATCAATGGTGATCATACTGCTTTAACACTAGCTGCTGAACAAGGTCACACAGAAATAGTTAATCTTTTAATAACAAACGGTGCTAATGTTAATCATAAAACAAAATTTGGCAATACTGCTTTAACAAAGGCCGCTAAAAATGGCCATTTAAATGTAGTTGATTTATTAATAGCCAATGGTGCTGATATTAATCAAATAAATTTACGTGGTGAAACTGCTTTAATAAGAGCACAAAAACAAAAACATACAAAAGTAGAAAAAATTTTAACAAAACAATGTTCTTTAGAATCTAATAAAAATGAAATCAATGCAACTAATTATAATAATAAACCATCAATAAAGGTTACTGTTCTTTTGTATTAAAAGAACAGTAACCTTGTTAAATGTTTAATCTTATCTATTATAAAACTTTTTATTATTTATGCCATATTTTTAATATTATTAATTAATTGATAATTAATAGGATTATTAAAATTATTATCTTCGTGCACACATTTTCCAACGTGAATATCATTAATACCATTTTTTAATAAAACATTAACATTTTCTAAATTAACTCCACCACCAGCAAGAATTTTTATTGGTAAATTTAATTTCTTTAATTCTTTAAATTTATTAATATTATTTACAATATTATCTTGACCACCAGAAGTTAAAACTGTAGTAACACCTAATTTTACTAACTGTTCTAAAGCTTGTTTTTTATTAAAAATTTCATCAAAAGCACGATGAAAAGTTATTTTTAAAGGCTTTGCTAATTTAATAATTTCACTCATTCTTTCAACATCAATATTATTATCTTTAGTTAAAATACCACAAACAATACCTGATGCATGAGTTGTTTTAATAAATTCAATATCTCTTTTAAAGATTTTAAAATCATTATCAGTAATATTAAAACCATTATTATTATTTCTAACCATAACCATTACTGGTTTCAATGAAATTTTACATGCTTCAGCAATCAATTCATAATTTGGAGTATAACCACCAAATTCCATAGCAGTACAAAGTTCAACTTGATTAGCTAAAGAATTATTAATTTTTTCTATATCTTTTAAAGATGTAGCTATTACTTCTAAAAACATAAAATATCTCTCCCCATCTTATTTTTTTGATAAATAAGTTTTCAATAAACTAACTTTATCTAATTTCTCTCAAGGTAATTGTAAATCATTTCTACCAAAATGACCATAAGTTGATAATTGTTGATAATTTTGTTTAAATAACTCTAATTTATCAATCATAGCACTAGCAGAACAATCAAAGACTTGATAAATTATTTCTGTTAATTTTGCCTCTGTTAAACCGGAAATAATAGTTTGATGAGTATTAACAAATATTGCAATTGGTTCAGGAGTTCCAATTGCATAAGCTAATTGTACTTCACAAATCTTTGCTAAGTTAGCAGCAACAATATTTTTAGCAATATACCTAGCATAATAAGCACCCGTTCTATCAACTTTAGTGGGATCTTTTCCTGAAAAAGCTCCCCCGCCATGACAAGCAGCTCCACCATAAGTATCAACCATTAATTTTCTTCCTGTTAAACCAGTATCACCAGCAGGTCCACCAATTACAAATTTACCAGTTGGATTAATTAAATATTTAAAATCAAGATTTAAATGATATTTATTAGCAATATATTGCATAATTTCTTTATGAATAAATGTTTTAAATTGTTTTTCATCATAATTTGCTTGATGTTGAATGCTCATTAAAATAGTATGTATTTTTAAATTTTTAGGGTCTTCTTGATCAATAGTAACTTGCGCTTTCATATCAAGAAGTGCATACTTAAATTTTTTTTCCTTTCGTAATTTTGTAGCTCGTTTAATTAATTCATGTGCTAAAACAATTGCTAATGGCATATATTCTGATGTTTGCTGACATGCATAACCAAACATTATTCCTTGATCACCAGCACCAATTTGATGATTTTTTAATTCAACACCTTGTAAAATATCAGGTGATTGTTCATGAATTAACACTTTAATTTCACAAGTAAAACCATTAAATCCAATTTCATCATTTATATAACCAATTTCAGTAATAACTTTTCGCGCAATTGCTTGATAATCAACTTGAGCATGACTATGAACTTCACCACCAATTAAAACAAAATTTGTAGTAATAAAAACCTCACATGCTACTTTGGCATGTGGATCTTGTTTTAAAAAAGCATCTAAAATTGCATCAGCAATTTGATCGCAAATCTTATCAGGATGACCAGGAGCAACAGACTCACTAGTAAAAAGAGGATGGGTAATATTAGGTATTAATTTCATATTTTTTAACCTTTCTCAAGTAAAATTTTTTTTGTAATTCATGGCATAATTTCATTATCAAATATATCTTTAATATTAGGTTCATTAATTAAAGCATGTTTACCATCAAAAATAAAAACATAACTATGATGTTTCTTCCAATATTTTTTATTAATTTTAAGTTGATGAAAATCACTAAATACATCATCAGCACTTTGCAAGATTAACGTTGGAAGTTTTGAATTACTAATTTCCATTATACTTTTTTTATTAATTTTTTTAAATTGTAGTAAAAAACGTAATGATCAATTTTGACGATTACTATATCTTTGATTTATATTAGTAATATGAGCATTATTACTAGAAATATCTTGATTTTCAACATAGATTGGCATTTGAATATTAGAATTAAAAATAAAAGCAAAACAAAAACAAATAATAAAACTTAATGAAAATTGATAAAGATTTTTTTTAGTTACTAAATTACTAGTAATTAATGCTGATACTTGTGAATTATTTTTAACAGCATGACTAGCAATAGCTGCGCCTAATGATTCACCAAAAATAATAATTTTTTGATTAGGATATTTAGATTTTACTGCACTTATTATATCTTTTAAATCATTAATATCAGTACCTAATGATTTAAATTTTCAATCTTGTCCATTTTTACCATTACCTCTTCGATCATAAGTAATTAAAGATAGTTGTGATTTTTTACAAAAAGAACTTAATAATTTAAAATCATCTTTTTGACCTTGCAAGCCATGAGCACCAATAATAATGACTGTACTTTTATCAACCATTTGCTTAAATAATTTTACTTCATAACCATCACGTAAAATAATTACCTTTTCTCGTATTTCAGCAGCTTGTTGTACATGAACATTATCTTTAATTTTTGCCATTAATAAAATTCTTAAAATTATTAAAATAATTAATATACTAATCCCAATTAAAATCGAATATAAACCATTTTTATCAGTAAAAAAATTAGCATTGTTTCATATCATGTTAAAGTTAGTCCCTTCCTATATTTGTAATTATTCGTAAATTTTAAAATTAGGTGCTTGTGGATGAATAAAAATACGTTCAATTTTTTGTGCTTTATTTGTCTCATCATTAATAGTTAATAAAACAGCTGAAAATTGACCTTCACCATCAGCTGGACTAAATTTTGCCGGCATACTTTTTTTATCACGAATAATAACTTCTTCAGCTTTAGCACCAATAATAGAATAAAACGGACCTGTCATTCCAACATCACTAATAAAAGCAGTACCTTTTGGTAATAAACGATTATCTGCTGTTTGAACATGAGTATGAGTTCCTACCACACAAGTAACTTGACCATCAAAATTTCAAGCAAAAGATAACTTTTCCGCTGTTGCTTCAGCATGAAAATCAATAATATGAATGTCACTTTTTTCTTCACTATTTTGTTTATCAATCGTAATAAGTTGTTCAAGAGCAAAATAAGGATTATCAGATTTATCCATGAAAGTACGACCAATTAAGTTTGTTACACGTACTTTTTTATTACCAACTTTAACTAAAATTGTACCATTACCTGGATGATAAGGATTATAATTTAAAGGACGCAATAAATCGGGAGTTGTATTAATATACTTAGCAACATCAGGATGACCAAAAATATGATTACCGGTAGTAATAATATCAATACCAGCATTTTTTAATTCATCATAGTGTTTTTTACATAATGATTTACCATGAGTAGTATTTTCACCATTCGCAACTACTAAATCAATCTTAAATTGATTTTCATATTCCTTTTTTATTTTAGGAATTCAATATTTAACCATTTGTCTACCAACAATACTGTAAATATCACCAATTATTAAAATCTTCATTAATTTCCACCTGCTTTATTCTATTTTATCAATTTCTTGTAAAACTTTAATAAAATTATACTTTTCCGTATATTTTTCATATATTACTTGTCGTTGTTTATATTTTTCATAAAGATGCAACTTACTTTCATATTTATTTAATAAAATAATAACTTTTTGTAGACTATCATGAACAGCCGTTCGTGATACTTTTTGTAAATCAGCGATTTCTTGTAAAGATAAATTCTCAATAAAGTAATTTGTAAAATATTGTTTTTGTTTTGCTGTTAATAATGTATTATAAAAAGCAAATAAACTATAATATAAAACTTGTTTTTCTAAACTATTCATTTTCATACTCCACAAACAAATTACTTGTTAAACTAAAAATATACTTATCTAAATCAAACTCTTCCAAGTCATTAATACCTTCACCAAAACCCATTAATTTAACAGGAATATCTAATTCTTCCTTAATAGCAAGAATAATGCCACCTTTAGCAGTGCCATCCATTTTTGTTAAAATAATGCCAGTCAAAGAAACAATTTTCATAAATTCTTGCGCTTGATTAATACCATTTTGTCCAGTTGTACCATCAATTACTAACAATGTTTCATTAGCTTCATGTCCTAATTTCTGAGTAATAATTTTATTAATCTTTTTTAACTCCTGCATCAAATTAACTTTATTTTCTAATCTCCCTGCTGTATCAACAATAATAACATCACAACCTTCAGATTTAGCTGCTTCAATTCCAGCATAAACAACACTAGCTGGATCTTGCTTTGGTGTTCCTAAATAACAAGGAATACCAATTCTTTCTGCTCAAATTTGCAATTGTTCAACTGCACCAGCACGAAAAGTATCAGCAGCAACTAGAATTGGTTTTTTACCTTGTGTTTTTAATTTAGCTGCTAATTTAGCTGCTGATGTTGTCTTACCATTACCATTAACACCAACAACTAAAAATAACGAAATATTATTACTACTAAAATTTAATCTTGTAGAAACCAACTGACCATCAGTATAAATAACAAACATTTTATCAATAATAATATCATTAATATCTTTTGGTTTTGTTAATTTTTGGATTTTAGCTTCATGACGAATTTCATCAGTAATAGTTTCTGCCATTTTGTATCCAACATCTGCTAAAATTAATACTTCAGTTAATTCTTCAAAATATTGTTCATCAAGTTGATGATAACGCGCTGCTAATGCTTTAATTTTAGATGCAAATAATGTTCTTGACTTTTTAAGGCCCTGATCATATTTAGTTGTCTTTTGACCAAATAATTTTGTCTTTAAATTTTTAAAAAATGCCATATTTTCACCTACATTGTTTATTATACCAATAAATAACTAGTTATTTATGACATTAATACTTTAATTTTATTAAAATATTAATAGTACGATTTAAAAGTTTTATTTAATAAGTAATTTATTATATTTTAATTTAATAATAAATCCAAAAAATATCAATCATTTTTTCTTGATTTTAGCTAAAAATAAAAGATTGCTTTTGCAATCTTTTAACTTGTTTTATTAAATACATGATGAATTTGATGGGTTATATCCACTTGTTGAAGGTTGATTTTGTAAATCCATTGCATTTATTTTTTTAGTTTTATTAAAATTTAATCGGTTTATTTTTTCTTTAAATACATGTTTCTCATTATTAACAATTTCTTTTTCTAATAATAAATTTTTAAGTTGATCAGTCTTAATTAAAATATCCTTATTTATATCTTTGTTCTTATTAACACAACCAAAAGTAAAAATAATAATAATATAATTTAATAGTGAATTTATTTTTTTCTGTTCAAAATGTGCAATATCTCTTTCAATATTGGTAATTTCTCTTTCAATATTAGTAATTCTTTTAGTTATATTTAATAAGATTTGTTGATTTTGTTTTATTCTTAATTTTTTCATTTTTTAAAAAAAAATTTAGAAACTTTCTTATCTTTTGAAAAATCTTTGGCAAAAGATAAACTATCATTACCCATTTTATCTTTCTCAATAAAATTAGCACCTTTATCAATTAATAAATTAATAAATTTTAAATCAGCATTACCCATTATAGCATAATGTAAAGGAGTATTATCTCTATTATTTTTGGCATTTATATTAACGCCATATTTAATTAATAGATCTGCAGCTTCTAAAAAATTATGAAAACATGCATAATGTAAAGGAGTATTACCAGAATTATCTTTTTCATTTATATTTAAATTATTTATTTTATTAGTAAGAAAATAAATAACTTCCTTATTATTACCATTTTGTAAAAAGTAAATAAAAAGTTTTTGATCAAAAACTTTTCTTAAGTTTTCATCCGTTAATATTCTTTTTGCTTCATTCAATTCTTGCATTTTAAGTTTTGATTGAGGATTATTATTTTTATCTGGGTGAGTTTTTAGAGCAGTCTGTTTGAATTTTTTTTTAATTTCTGCTACTGATGCTGTTGATAATACATTTAATATATCATAATAATTAGAAATTAATGATTCATCTTTCAAAATTCTTTTTTTCTCCTTTCAAAATAAAAACCCATTTACTTTAAAATAAAGTAATGAGTTAAAAACTATATTTAGTTTTCAAATAAAGTATACATATTTGACTATTAATTTGGTAAATTTAAATATTTAAATTTACCAAACATTCTTTAGTGAACTTTATTTTATTCATCAGATTTTAATAATTCAATTAAATTCATTTTATTTAATTCATGATTATTGATAATAAATGTTGATATATATATACCACCAATTATGGTAAAACTTACTGGTAATATTCATCATGTTATTGTAAATGGTAAAGCCACACCAACAAAACTAGTAAGAATAGAAATTAAACCATAAATTGCAAGGAAACCTAGGGCAAATCCTACAATATAACCAAGTAATGCTCAAGGTGTAAAAATACCTAAAGTAAAAGAATTAATTTCTCAATTAGTATATCCTTCTGCTTTCATATGAGCCATAAAACGACGAAATTGATCGGTAAATAAATCAGTAATCATAATAACAATTAATATTGAACAAATAATCGTTGTCACAATAAATAAAGCACTAGCACTGAAAGCAATATCTGACATTTTAGTAAGCATTGCTTGTTGTCTTGATAATAAATAATTTTTTTTGACCATTGGTATATTTTGATTACCACTTAAACTAGTGGTTGCATAAATAGTATAATCATCTAAATTTGATTTAAAACTCATTCTTCCAATTAAATCAAAAACATTAGCATTAGCACTTAACTTACCATTAAATCATTGAAATACATCCGTTCCTGAATAATAAGGATTATCATCAATATAACTATAACCCATAATTTCATTAGCTCATTTTTGATCAACATAGGCTTTAGGAGTATCATAAGAATCTTGAATTCCCACAACTTGATATGTATGAAGTGGATTATCATTACCCGTAATATTTTTTCATCATGTTGGCATGTTATTTTTAATATCTGCTTGTAAACTATCAGCATTAATATTATTTTCTTTAGTTAAAATATTATTATTAACCATTCCCATAAATCATTCTGCTGGACGGTTTAATAAAATACTTAATGGATCTTTAGGATCAAATCCATTATATGGCTTTACCAAATCATATGAAAAAGGTCTAATTCATTCACCTGTTGAATCGGAAATACGTGATAAATCAAAATCAATAGTTTTAGCATTATCAGCTGTTGGAATTTTACCCTTTATAGCATGATGATCAATATCAGAAGGCAATTTTAATCAAATATCATTAACATTATTTCAAGTACTAGGTTCATTATTTATAATTGGTTGTCCTTTTTCATCATACATACCATTATACCTAGTGCCGTGGATATCACTATATTCTTTACTATTATCAGATAATTTTATTTTTTGATCACCACGATAATTTCATTTTGTTCCACTTTTTGATCAAATGCCACCATTTGTAGTATAAGAATCTGTTGGTGGTGTTTCACCGTAATATCAATTTTCTTTTGGTAAAGGAATACTTTTACCATCAATATTTTTATAACATAGAGTATTAACTTGTGGTACACCACTAAATTGTGAACCAACATCTAATCCAAATTTAGATTGAAAAGCACGATTGATAACCATTGGAATAGCATTAGCATTAGCATTATATTTTAAAGCTTTAACTTCATCATTTTTTAATACCAACATCGCAGTATTGGGATTAATACCAATAACATCCATTAGTTCTTTTTTAGCAATTTTTGTACTTTCATCAACACCAACTTTAAACTGTGTTACTAATTCTTCATCTGGTCCATTAATATCACCATTATTAGTAGTTTTTGGATTAAAAGCAATAGTATTATGACCAATACTAAAATAATCATAAGGATCTTCTTTAATATTAGGTCTTGGCAAACTATCAATACTCTGACGAACAAAGCCTGGTAATACTTGCTTTAAAATTTCTTTAATTGCCTCTGGACCAGGTGGCACTCCAGGATTGGGAACTTGCAAAATATTAGGTAATTGGCCACTTGCAAAATTAACAATATTATATGAAAATATTTTTGATGGTGTATTATCTTCTTTACTTAAATCAGTTATTAACTGATTACTAAAATCTTTGCCACCTAATCAACTATATGATCAAACTAAATCATTAAGATCTAATGTCCCTGTTGATTGTTCTTGATAATAAGAGGACATTTTTTTTATAAACTCTGCTCTTTCAGATTCAGGAAAAGATGAATCAAAAGTAAAAATATCAGCAAAATTATTAGTTAATTTTTCTTTTTTAAACAATAATGGATTATATCATCCAACACGTGCCTTTTTCTCATCATAAACAATTTTATCTTCAGGTCAAGGCATAGCACCATAAGTTGGATAATATTTCTCACCGCTTGGTCGATTAAAAAAATCTCATGAATATAATCCATATTTACTCATTGGCATATTCGGCATTGGTGTTTGATACTCATAATAATTTTTATATTTTTGAGTTTTGAAATAATTAACTTTTAAACTATTAATAGTGGCAGGAACTAGTGTTGTTGCTACAATTGAAAGTGAAGCTAAAGTAATAACTCCTGAAGTAACTAAAATTTTTTTTCAACTAGTTTTTGATAACGATAATAAAAAGCGAAGACGAAAATTATTTTGTAAAAACTTGCTAGTTCTACTTTTAGGAACACCTAAAGCTAAATCACTATCTTTTTTAATTAAAAATAAAGGATCACGTTTTAAAAGACGAAAGGCAGTTAATAAAGTAACAATTGAAATAAAACCAATAATTAAAACAATTGAAATAAATAATGGAACAACATCAAAGTTAAAAACATTATATGGTAAAACAAATAAAGTATTAAAAATCTCAGTTAAATATACCTGAATTACAAGACCAACAATTCAGCCAATTGGAATTGCAATTAATAGTGTTAATAATGGATATGCCAAATAAGAAATCGTAATTTGTCATGTTTTATAACCTATTGATTTTAAAATACCCATTGAAACTTGTCCATGTTGGATTGCTTTTTTAACAATTAAAGTAGTAATAAAAATAACAACCGTTAGTAAAAATAATACTCCTGCTATTGCTGCAAATAAAAATCCAATTATTGCTGAATTAAATATCTTTTCTTTACTATTATAAAGCGAAAACTGACTATTACTACTTGTAACTACAGGATTTGGATTAATAAGGTATGTAGAAGACGATTGTGGTATTGGAACTGTATTACCATATTTCTCAACTAAATACTTATTATAATCATATTGATTTAAATCACTAACACCATTATCACTAAATATTGTTTTTTGAAAAAAATCATTAAATAAATCAACATCAAATTCATGAATACTATTTTTAGGAACATTATTTCATTTTGTAAAATACATTAAAGTATTATCAGTTTTATCTGCTGTCTTATATCAATTTCCATCATTTCATGCTGAAGGTGTAACATAAGCAATAAATTCAGTTCTTGTATTGGGAATTGGATCTAAGTCACTAATCGTTGGATAAATATCATAAGCATCACCACCAATACCACTAACAATAAAGTCAGTACCATTAATATTAATATGATCGCCTGGTTTATACGCTTTATTACTTTTATTTTTTCTTGCATATTGTGGCGTAATAACTATTTCATTTTTACTTGTTGGTGCAACACCTTCAAATACTTTTAGATTAGTATGATTTAAAGCATTAGGTAAACCAATATCAATAATTTTAGTATTAATTTGAGTATTATTAATTACTCCAGCACTGGCAGTAAATTGATTACGAACATATAAATCACGCATTTGTAATGCTGCAACCGCACGAATTAAATATGAAGAAAAAGCGTCTCTTTCAGTGCCATCACTAATCATATTATAGTTAAAAGGTGAATGATAACCAATAGAAGTATTAGTAAAATTAGTATAAATGTTACTATCTGATTCTGTTGCAGAAAAATTACGATAAATTCTCATTCATTGACCATTCATACCATAATCATTATCTAATCTTGGATCAGGTTCAGTTTCCTTAACTACTTTAATAAAAAGTTCATTTCTTTCTGTTTGATCTTGTAAATTAACACTATCAGGAATAGTAGCATCATTAGAAGAAGATCTAAAATTTATTTTATTTTCTAAAATTCAAGTGGTAACTTTATCATTATCAGTCTCCTTTAATATCGGATCTGTTGAATGTTTTGTAATCCATTCCTTAATAAAAGTATTAATAGATTGAAGAATATTGGGTGCTGTTTTTTTTAAAAAAACATCACGATATAAATCATCTGCTGCTGTTTTAAAATGGTTTTTTAAATTCTCATTAGCAGCATTTTTTGACTTTAATAATAATTGACCATAGATGCTTGCTTTAACATTATTATTATTCAAATTAAAAATTAAAGGATTATCTGGGTTTGTTCATCTTATATCATTAAACCCAGTAATATTACCTATATTATCACGAGTATAATCAATAGTTAAGTTATCTTTAGTGATTGGTAGGATTTCTTGATCTGTCCCTATTTTTGTATCATCAAAATAAAGAGCTTTAATACTTTTACTATTAGTTCCATCTTGAACATAAAATCGACCTAACTTTAAACTAAAAGCTTGATTAGCAATTTGTTTAATACCTTGCGACACTGGTGAATAAGGTAAAACAGCATCAAACTTAAGATCATTTAATCCTAATTGATTGCTTCCTTCAATCATTCTAACGTACGAAATTCAACTTCCAGTAACCAACGAAGTTGCAAAAGCAGTAAGTAATAATAAAATAACTAATTGTAATTTACTTTTTCATGTAGCAACTAAAGTCTGCTTTAATAGTAACGCATTCTTAAATAAACTTTTTTTTGTTTTTTTATTAGTAGACACCATTTTTTTATTATTCGCTTTTTCGCGTTTATTTAACCTTGCCATTACAGTTCTCCCTAATTCCTGAAATTAAAATTTTACATTTAATTTTAATTATTAAGTTCACATATGGATTAATAATATCACACTTATACAAAATTAATATATAGGATAATTTTAAAATAAATAATAGATAGTTTTTATAATGTTTAATTTTTCTCTGTTTGATATATTACCATATTTAAATTGTTTATTTAAATAAATTTTAAAATTAAAATAACTAATGATACAATTTGTAAGAAATGAATTTAATTATTTTCAGAGTTAAATGTATTAAATTTTAGTAAAATAAAATTGACAAAAATAACACTTTATTTAAGGAGAACTGCTATGAAAAAAGTATTTACCAAGTTAGGAATTATCTTAATAGCAAGTGCCACTATTTTACCTCTATCAGCTTGTACCTTTAATTTTTATGTTAACCGTGTAACTAATAGTATCGCTAAAAGTTTTGCTGACCAAACTTCTGCTTTAATTAAAAGTATGGTTATGTCAAAAGAGTTAGGTGCTGATACTAGTAGTACTAATGATGATATTATGGGAAAAATTAAAAATAATAGTATTAATAATTTAACTAAAAATACTAGTTTAGATAATTGAGGTGATTTACAAACACGTTGAGGGGAAAATGGAAAAATTGATGTAAATAATTTTGATCCTGATAATTTTTTTAAAGCTTCTGGAACAGGTGAATTAACTAAAACCATCAATAGTAAAAAACAAGTTAATGATGTTTTTTCATCACTTGATTATATTAGAACTATATCAATTATGGCTAACCCACAATTAGAAAATATAGTTGTAGGTGCTGGTATGGACCCCATTTCTAGTTTTTTAAAATCATTACAAGGTGACTTAAGCACTTTACCAGCTGGATTACAATTAGTTGCTAATTTAATTAATAACTATGGTCCTAATTTTTTAAATCCGCTAACTAGAATATTTGGTAATTTAGTCAATGGCAGTTGATCTGATCAACAAACTTCTACACCCACTGATGAAGAAACATTAATTAAATTTATGAATAATTGAAAAGATGATAGTGGTCAACCTTATAGCGCTTGAAATAATGGAGAAAGATGAAAAATAAGTCCAACTTTAGGTCAACTTCCTGGTCACAAAGTAAGTGATTGAAAGTCAAAACAAGATTATGATTTATATCATGGTGGCACTTTAATTAATTACTTGTTTTGAAAAATGAGTGAAGACAATAAAATTTTTGGTAAAGATGGTAAAAGTCCACGATATTTAGGTGGCGTTCTTTCAGAACATATAACACTTGATGGAAGTTGACTGGATACAGGTAACATAAAAGTTCATTTTGATGATAAAGGTTTTTTTGCTGATATAGAAAGATACCTTCCCTATCTTTTAACTAACCCACTTTATATCTTAACAATTATTGAAGCAATTATTCCTGTTATTAAAAAATGAATATTAGATATGCCAGATATTACTGAAGGTGTTAAAAACTTAACAATTGGTAATGGTTATCCATCAAAGCCAAGTGCTGGTAGCTATAATTTACTTGATATTATTAATACTATAAAATCTTTAATTAGCCAACCAGAAAAATTAAAACAAATACTTCTAACCGTATTTGGTAAAACTACATCAGAAACTCGTGGTTTTGATACATTTCTTTATGATCTTAAACTTAATTTAACAATACCAAAACCAACTTCTTTACCGGTAAATTTAACTTTAGGAGGACTGATTGGTGATGAAATGTATAAACCTGATGACTTAATTGATACCATTATTAAAGCAATTAATACAGATAGTGTTAAAAATACTATTGATAGCATTACTGATCTAATTACCAAAATTTCAGAACAATATCCAGGTAATGAAGGTATTAATATTGATTTACAAGATTTAGAGAATTTTTTATTTAAT
The DNA here is from genome assembly GCF_964019575.1 of Spiroplasma endosymbiont of Andrena trimmerana. Taxonomy (NCBI): domain Bacteria; kingdom Bacillati; phylum Mycoplasmatota; class Mollicutes; order Entomoplasmatales; family Spiroplasmataceae; genus Spiroplasma; species Spiroplasma endosymbiont of Andrena trimmerana. The sequence continues at coordinate 948,801 of NZ_OZ026455.1, read as the reverse complement.
AATACTACTGGTCTCTTAATAATTTTTAAAAATGATACTATTGTTACTCTAAAAAACATAATTAATAAAAGTGATGTAACAGCAACCGATGTCGAAGAATTATATAAATCATTAGGTGGGCACATTAATAAAGATGATCCAGAATATCCAACTTTTACTCAAGGTTCAATACTGGATATTTTACAAAAAACTATGCTTGAACCACACAGTCAACTAAATAATATTTTAAATTTATTACTTGGTACTACTGATGAAAGTCATAAATTAGGAATTAAAAATATTATTACTGCTAATAATAATCAATGAATTAAAGATAACTATGAAGTTTATTTTGATGCTGATAACACAACCGGCATTAATAAAAAAATAGGTAATACTTCTAATATTACTATGACTAAAACTACCATCAATAATATTGAAACAATTAATTTAAAATATGATTTTACATATAAAATTAAAAACACTACATATCATTTTATTATCACTGCTATTGATATTGAAAATTTAATTGATTTTCAAGGTATACGTACTTTTAAATTTAAAAGTATTACTTTAGTAAAATAAAAAACTAATTTTAATAATATTATTTACTAGATATTTAATAAAAAATAATAGTTATCATAATAATAATTATTTTTAACTATAAAATATATGACTATATACTATACAATTTTAATTTTAATGCTATACTTAATTAAGTGCTTATTAATCTCATTATATCAGATATTATTATCAGATTTATCAATTAGGCGCCAGAAAGAAGAGGCATTGTTAATGGAAAACAATCAAACAATCGAAGCATTATTAGAAGAAATTAAAGTTTTAAAAGAAACAGTAATTACTATTAATGCAAGTTTAACAACACTTGTAAAAATCACAGAAGAACGTGAAAAACGTTTTGCTGAACGTGGAGCAAGAACACAAGGGGATAGAAATTCTTCTGATCGTGGAAACTTTAGACCACGTTCTGACCGTGGTGATTCTAGTTGAGGAAACAGTGGTGGATTTAGCAGACGAGACCGTGACGACCGTAATCGTAAAGGATAATTTAAACAAATAAAAAAACTTATAACTAAATCTTAGTTATAAGTTTTTTTATTTGTTTAAATGTATAAATTAAATATTAAAAATAACTATTTTAATTTCACTAATTTGTTAATTTTTCAAAATCTAAAACACCATCAACTCAACTATTATTAAAATTAGTATCATGAATTGTCAATAATACAGTGCCTTCAAATTCTTGCAATGCTTTTAATAAAGACTCTTTAGCTAAAACATCAATATGATTAGTTGGTTCATCTAAAATTAATAAGTTGTAAGGTTTTAATGCCAATGCTGCTAATCTAACCTTAGTTTGTTCACCACCAGAAAGTAAGTTCATTGGTTTCATTACTAAATTACTACGCAAGCCAAAACTTGCTAAAATTCTTCTAATCTCAACATCATTTAATTTAATATCTAACTCTTTTAAATAATTAAATGGAGTAGTACTAGTCATTACTTCAGTCTGATGAAAATATGCTACTTGCATTCGATCATCTAAATTAATATTTCCAGCAAGTGCTGGAATATTACCAGCTAATGTTTGCAAGAAAGTAGTTTTACCAATTCCATTATACCCTTTAACAACTCACTTACTACCAGTCTTAATAACAAAAGTAAGTGGCTTAATTAATGGTTTATGATAACCTATTTCAAGGTTTTTAGCTTGCACAGCAATTGAACTCGTTGTTTTATAATACTTAAAATAAAACTTTGGAGGAGACTGGATTTGCTGTTTTTCTAAAACATTAATTTTAGATAATTGTTTTCTTCTTGATTCAGCACTTTTAGCAGTTGAAGCACGTGCTGCATTTTTACTAATATAAGTTTCTAATTTTTCAATTAATTTCTTTTGATTTGAATATGCTGATTCATATTGACGATGATGTAAACTTTTTTGTTCTAAAAAACTTTCAAAATTACCAACATAACGAGTAATCATATAATTATCAATATCGAAAATAATATTACATGTTGTATTAATAAAATTACGATCATGTGACACCAATAAAAATGCACTAGGGTAATTTTGTAAAAACTTAGCTAATCAATTAATTTGTTCAATATCCAAAAAATTAGTTGGTTCATCAAGTAATAAAAAATCATCTTCATTTAATAATAATTTTGCTAATAACACTTTTGCTCTTTGACCACCACTTAAACTACCTAAAGTTTGTTCTAAAAGCTGTAAATTAATACCCAATCCATCAACTAAACGACCAATTTTTTTACTAATAGTATCAAATCCTTGGTGTGTCAATTCATCTTGAATTTTCATTGCTTTCGTTAATAACTCTTCACTATAATTATTAGCCATTTCTGCATATAAGTTTTCCATTTGTTGTTCACGTTCAAAAAGTTTTTGATAACTTTCACGCAAATATTGTAAAACTGTTAATTCTAAATTAACCTCTTGATGTTGATCCAAATACCCAATTTTAATTTTAGGATGAATATTTAAATTAATATGATCTGCAAATACTGTTCCATTAATAATATTTAATAATGTTGTTTTACCAACACCATTCATACCAATTAATGCCACATGTTCACCTTTATTAATTTGTAAAGTGGCGTTTTTATATAAAACTTTTCCACCATTAGCATGTGTTAAATTCTCAATTGTGACAATACTCATCTTATACCTCATTAATATTTTTTTAATTACTTAGTAATAATAACATGAATATTAGCCATAAAATAAGAGAAAAGAGAAAATAGTATTAATTTTATAGATTAAAATTTTATTATTATCAACAAAATTGTTAACTTATTAATTATGTTGAAATAAACATTTTACTTTATTTCAAGTATTAGCTGAAATTGGAATATTATTAATACTCTTTGCATCAAATTTTTCTTGAGTTTGATGAGACAATTTTCTATTTTTAATTATATTAATATTTTGTTCAAAACTTGGTCTAATTTCATCAAAAGGTATGTTTTTTTGAGAACTTAAATAGTTTTTTAAAACTCTAGAATTGATATTATGAAAATCTATTTCTTTTAAGTCCTCCATTTCTAGTTTTTTTGCTTTTTTTAATTCCACCAAGTTTCACATTTTTTTTAATAAAGGTTTAATTCCATATTCTTTTAGTATCTGAACACCTAATACTGCTACAATTGCTAAAACTACACATCAACCTATAGGCAAAGCAGTAAGTGTTGCTATTCCTAAAGCCGCAGGAGTTCATCAACAAAGCGCCATTGCAAAAGAAATTTTAAGTGCAAGAACAGAAATAATTCCTGAAACAACACCAAAAATAAAAGTTTCAAAGGCAAAAATAAAAAATTTTCCAACTCACCTACCTAATCGTTTACCTAAAGTATTTTACTTTCTTTAATCTTTTCATCATTATTATTGACACCATTAATATTTTCTTTATTTTTAAAATCTAAAATAGATTTTTTTCTAATAACTACTTGCTTATCATTTTCATTTTTTATGAATTGACTTTCTTCTAAAAGTTCTTTTTTACAAAAATAAACTCTATATTGTTCTATTATTTTTTGTTCAACATCAGTTTCTTTATTATTAATATATACTATCTTTTCTCATATCTCATCATTACTAAAATAAATTCTAGTCACAATGCAAGAACCATTATCTTTATCTTTTATTTTCTCAAAAAAATATTCATAAATTATAATATCCTTATTAATTTCTGTTTTATATACAAAATCATTTTCTGATTTTAGTTTATATGTTATTAATTCTCTCTGTATTTTCTCTTTATTTTGATGTAAAGGTTCATCTCTAGTAATTCATGCACCTTGTTTTACAATATTACTTAGGGCTTTTGATAATATCGGTTTCATTTTTTTCTCCTTATTTGATTAAAAAATAAAAAACCCATTTACTTTAAAATAATAAAGTAATAGGTTTCAATAAAAACTCATATACAGACCAAATATCTTGTTATATTTTATATAATTTTTAAAACAAATTTATTTTTTCAAACTAGATCCCGCTTTGTTTTGTTTTTGTTGTTTTTTTCTTCTTCTTTTTCTCTTTTTCATCTTTCTCTAGTTTCATTCACATCATTAATTTCCCATTTAGCAACTTTGCTTAAATCTGTTGGGCCATTAGTTTCTGTTTTTCATGGGTTTGGCATTTTTTAATTTTCTCCTTACTTCAATTTGAATATTTTTTCTCAATTTTAAATATTAAATATTCGACATCATTATATATCTTTTTTATTTTTTTTAAATAATTTTTTACAAAATTTTTATAACTAAAATTAAAACTATAAGACTATAAGTTTAACCACATATTTTTGTTTTATTACTTTTATTAGTGCTTAAAAATTTCATAATATGTAAAAATTTTTACTAACAATAAACACTCCATTAATGCACTAATATTTTTTATAAAACTAAGATAAGTAGGGTAAAATTATTGCAATTTTTCCAAAAATATTTATCAAAAAAATAAAAAACTTATATAGAGTATGAATATATTTTTCAAAAAAAACTGAAAATATAAATTATTTCTAAAAATAATAACAAATTTCCTTGCAATTTAAATATTATTTGTTATTATTCTTATAAGGATTTAGATAGCCTAGGTCCTTTAAAATTAAGGTAATATGTCAAAACATTATTCAATTATAATATTTTTAAATATAAAAAATTTAAAATTAATCTAAAACCCCTAATTTAAACTCTATAACCCCAATAACCTTAAGTTTTATTTATAAATAACCCCCCCCTTTTTTTTTATAAATGACATATTACCTTAGCAATAATTCTTGTGTAGACAAGAGCTGAAAAGCTCTTGTTTTTTATATATAAAAAAGAAAAAATGAATGTCAATATCGAGTGAAAATTTCCCAAAAATATTTATCAAAAAAAATAAAAAAGAAGTAAAATTTAACAAATAAAAGTTGCTTTGTTTTGAAAGTAAATATTTTTATATTTACTTTCAAAGGAGAACAAAATTATGAAATATTTTAGTCCAAGTTATTGATTTAAATTGTGAGTATTAACTGCTCCACTTTTAAATAATAAAATACAAGGTATTAATGGTAAGTCAATTGATAATTCAAATATTAAAAATTGAGTTAGAAAAAATACGACTAGTTTAGATTTAGTAAATCAACAATTAAATTTTGCAAGTAATAATCAAACAGATTTTATTATTAACAACCCAACAACAAATAGCAAAATAAATATGAATAAACATCGTCATGAAAAACACAGAAATCGATTAAAAAGAACATTAAATGGTAAAAACGAAATAAGGGGTAGTTGAGGTAAAGTAACTTGTTCATTTACACCAAAAACTTTTGAAGGAATAATAGCTGATTATCATTATTGAAAAGATAATCCTGCATGAGAACTTGGCGAAAAATTTAAAGAGGATATGATGCAACGATATAATTCTAATGATATTTCAATTACTGCAATTTTTCCATGAACATGAAAAGAAATACAACAAGTAGGTAAAACAATTTGAGATAATTTTTCAAAAATTGAAAAAGTATATACAGATAGTTCTAGAAAAGAACGTATAGAAATTGTACTTTATGAAAAACCATTTAATTGATTTGATTTTGAATCAGTAAGAATAATAACAGAAGATGAGAAATATTATCCAAATAATCGTCTTGATAATTTAGAAAATGATTTTCCAGATTGAAATAAAGATATAAAAATTAATTTAGGAAAAATTAATCATAACGTTGATAACGAAATTAAAAGTGCCATAAAGAAAAAATATCATAATTTTAAATTATCAGAAGTTTATTTATTGGATAAATCTAATTACTCACACTTTATTGGCTATTTTGAAAAAAAATAATTGTTGGTACTTTTAGTCCCTATTCTTATGGTTTGACAAAACCAACTTTTACCTATGTAACACAAGATAAATTTAATGAAATTTCAAATATTATAGCAAATGATTCAAAAGTTAAACAATGATTTGCACATATAAATGAATGAAATTCTACTTTACCACAAGCAATCAATAATTCTAAAACATTTAATCCTCAAGCATTATATAATTGAAAAAGACAAGAAAAAGAAATAATAAAAGGTTATATAAGAGATTGAAGTTATATTTCAACTTTAATTGAACATGAATTAAACAAAAATATTCAAGGAATCAAAGCAGATTTTGAAACTTTAAAAAAACAAGTTAATGAACTTGACAACAGACTTCTAAATCTAGAAAATAAATCAAATTTAAATTGTGAAAACACATTAACTATTGTTAATGGTGCTTTAAATACTATTCCCATAATTGGTAATGTTGTTGGTGGTATTACAACAATGGCTTCTGGTGCTTGTGCTATTGGTGGTGTATAATTTTATTTTTTATATCTTTAAAATCAATTTTAAGGCATCAAATTTGCTGCTCGACAAACGATTTAAAATTTTATATAGTTAAGTATTCACAAAAATAATCTTTTATAAAAAGAATTTTATCTAATTTTAATTTGGTATTATTAGTATCCATATCTTCAAGGATGGTTTTTATTTGGTATATAAACCTTTTTAGTTTTTATCAACTCTTCTTTGATAATTGGTTTTGGTGCTATTTCTTTTAATTCATATATTTGATGATTATAACTAAGATATAACTCATTAATAAACGATTTAAGTACAATTACATCAGTTCTAGGTTGTATGTATTGAACTTTGCTATTTTTATAAGGAAAATACTTTTTACCATAATATGTTATAGTTGAACCACTATCCGTTTTTCTTTTAGAAAATCTTGAAAGATAAATATTTATTTCTTCTTGGTTTGGAGCTTTAATCATAGCAGATTTATTATTATCAATAGGTAAGGCAAATTGCTTATTAAAAATACTTATATATATTTTAAGAAATTGATTAGCTTCTTCTAAATTTTTAATTTTATTAAGTCTAAGTTCACTAATTAAGCGACTTTGAAGTGTTCCAAATAAGCGTTCGATTCTACCCTTAGCTTGTGGAATGGAAGTTCTAATAATTTCAACACCTAAATCATTACAAGACTTTTGGAATTGAGTATAAGTATCATTTTCCGTGTTTATTTTGCCAGCATCGATTTGTTTTTTATATCCAAAAACTGTTCTATTATCAGTATAAAATGTTTTTGGTATGCCATATTTAGTTAAAATTTGATAAAAAACATTATAATAACCATCTAATGTTTCTTGATGATCAAATCATAGTCCGACAATATTTCCTGTAGCATCATCAATTGCAGCATGTAAAAAAGCTTTTGGTTTATCCTTACCAAATCAATGATGATTACTTGCATCCATTTGAATTAATTCACCAAAATTTGTTCTTCGGTTTCTTGTAGGATGCAAGTTATTTTTCTTATTTTTATGTCTTTTTGGTGAAGTAATTTTTTCTTTAATTAATATAGTATAAAGTGTACTATATGAAATTTTAATTTTTTCTTCATTGTTTAATTTCTCATGGAAATGTTGAAAATTAAAATTATAATATTTGGTTTTATATAAATTTATAATCTTAATTTTGATTTCAAAATTTGTTGTTTTATTAGAAATTTTATTTCGGGATTTATGAATAAAACCAACTTTACCTTCTCTATTGAAAATTTGAATTAATTGGTTAATTCTTCTAATAGTTAGGTTAAGTTTATTCTTAGCTTGATGTTTAGATAATTTATTAATAATAATGTCATTTATAATATTAAACTTATATTTTTCTTTCATAGTCATGCTTCTTTCCATATTTATCACCAAGTATATTTAACTTTACTTTTGGGAAATTTTCACTCGATAACTAATAGGAAATTATCACTAAATAATGACAAAAAGAAAAAATGAATTTAAAAATTAAAAATTGAATGTTATAATAAAAGTTAAGGATCTATTTATAAATATCCTTAATATTTAAATACTTAAGTTACAGAACTCTAATCACTATAAATATAATAATTCTCTTAAAATTAACCCTAAAACCTTATATTTATAATGTTTTCTACACAATTAAATCTGTAACTTAATTATTGTTCGATAGCAAGAAAAAAATCTTGTTTTTTTTATATGCTAATTTTTTAATTTTATATGAAGTTATACTTACTTATTGTTATAATAGTTTTATGAAATTAGGTGAATAAATGAAAAAAGCATTAATTATTGATGGTAACAATTTATTATTTAAAGCATATTATGCTACTGCATACCAAGGAGTTAATCTACATTCGCTACAGGGTATTCCAACTAATGCCGTCTATGCTTTTATTAGAATGTTGACTAAGTACTTAAAATCTAACAACTATGCTAGTGTTTTTGTTGCATTTGATGCTGGTCGTAAAACATTTCGTCATGAAACTTTAGCAACATATAAAGGAAAAAGAAGTGAAACTCCGGTTGAGTTAATTGAACAATTTAATTTAGTTAAAATATTTTTAGACTTAGCACAAATTCCTTGGGGACAAATAAATAATTATGAAGCTGATGATATTATTGGCAGCATTGTTAAAAATAAAGTTGCTAGTAATTATCAAATTGATATTATGAGTAGTGATAAAGATTTATTACAACTATTAGATAACAATATTAAAATTCTTAATCCACAAAAAGGGATGAGTGATTTAAAGGTTATTACTATTTCTACATTTCAATCAGAATATGAATTATTACCTTATCAAGTTACCGATTTAAAGGGATTAATGGGTGATAGTTCTGATAATTTACCTGGCATTAAAGGAATTGGTCAAAAAACTGCTATTAGTTTATTAAAAGAATATGACACATTAGAAAACATTATTGAAAATGTAGAACAATTAAAACCAAATGTTAGTAAACTAATTAAACTTAACTTTAATAATGGTATTATTTGTAAACAACTAGCACAACTTAATTTAAATACACCAATTACTGGTAATTTAGAAACGTTTAATTATAATGTTGAAAATTTAAATAATGAAAAGTTACAAGACTTTTACAAACAATATAATATGAACTCTTTATTAACACAAGACACTAATCCTAAAACTAATAAAAATAGTACATCTCACGTTCAAATTATAAATAAGTGAAATCAAGAATGAAATTGTGATTCAAATTACTTATGATTAGAAATTTTTGGTGATAATTATAATCGTGATAATATTATTGGTTTTGGTATTAAAAATGAAAAAGGAACATTTTATATTAATAAAATTAATGCAATTAATTGTCCTAATTTTCAACATTTCTTACAAAATAAAAAACTACAAAAAATAACTTGAGATTTAAAAAAGGTTGTTATCGCAGGACTACGTTTAAAATTGATAATAAATAATATTATTTTTGACCATATGTTAGCTGCTTACCTTCTTTATGCTAATGAAAAAATATTACCAGAAAACATTGCTGTTATGCTCAATGTCAATGTTAAAGATAATTTAAGCGCTGATGATTTCTATGGCAAAGGTATTAAAAAAAATATTCCCAATGATGAAAAAGAAATAGCTATTTTTTTAGAAAAAAAATTAAATTTTTTAACAGATTCTCATCTCATTCTTATAAAAAAATTAAAAGATACTAATAACTGAAATTTATATCAAGAGATTGAACTACCTGCTGCTTTTGTATTAGTAAATATGGAGTGTAATGGTGTTAACATTGATCAAAAAAAATTAAAACTACTAACTGATAAAACTTTACTAAAAATCCAAGATTTAGAATTACAAATTAAAAAAGAAAGTAATAGTAATTTAAATCCAAATTCACCAAAACAAATTAGTGAATACTTATTTAAAGAATTAAAATTACCTAATTATAAAAAAGGTAGTACTGCTTTTGAAGTTTTAATTAGTTTAAAAAATCAACATCCAATCATCGATATTCTTTTAGAATATCGTAAATTACAAAAATTATATTCCACTTACTTACTTGGTTTACAAAAATATATTTTTGATGATGGTAAAATTCATAGCATTTATAATCAAGTACAAACCAGTACTGGCAGGTTATCTTCATTAGATCCTAATATGCAAAATATTAGTATTCGCGATAAAGAACAAAGAGAAGTTCGCAAAATCTTTATTCCAAGCAAACCACATACTAAAATACTATCCTGTGATTATTCGCAAATTGAATTAAGAATATTAGCTCATATTAGTGAAGATGAAAATTTAATTAAAGCTTTTCAACAAAAGCATGATATTCATCGCGAAACTGCAAGTAAAATATTAAATATACCTTTAGCAGAAGTTACTAACGAACAAAGACAAAATGCAAAAGCTATTAATTTTGGCATTGTTTATGGCATTTCTAGTTTTGGTTTATCACAACAAATAGGAATTAAAGTTGAAGATGCTAAAATATTTATTAATAAATATTTTTCAGTTTTTCCAAAAATTAAAAGTTATATTAATAATATAATTGATTTTTGTGAAAAAAATGGATATGTTCAAACAATTTTTAATCGTAGAAGAGAAGTAATGGAAATTACAAATAAAAATAAGGTGATTCAAAATTTTGGTAAACGAATAGCAATGAACATGCCAATTCAAGGTAGTGCTGCTGATATTTTAAAATTAGCAATGAATAAAATTTATGAAGAAATAAAAAAACAAAATATTGATGCAATATTAATTGCACAAATTCATGATGAATTAATTTTTGAAGTTGAAGATAATAAAGTTAATGATGTTATTACTAAAATTACTAAAATTATGTCTAATGTTACTAAATTAAAAGTTCCCTTATTAATTAATACTAGTATTGGTGATAACTGATTTGAATTAAAATAAATTTTTAAAAATTTATTAATATTTAAAACAAATTAGTTTATTATATTTTATTGGAAGGAAAATAAAAATGCCAGAATTACCCGAAGTTGAAACTGTTCGCAAAACTTTACAACCACTTTTAACTAATCATAAAATTATTGGTGTTAGAATTCTTTTAAATAAAATTATCAAAACACCAAGTATTGAACAATTCACAAAACAAATTATTGGACAAACAATTAATGATGTTCAAAGAGTTGGTAAATTATTAATATTTATATTAGATGATTATGTATTATTAAGTCATTTACGAATGGAAGGAAAATATTATTTTCAACAAAATAATCAATCAATAAATTGAAAACATGTCTTATTAATATTAGAATTAGACAATAAATACGAATTAAGATATCATGACACAAGACAGTTTGGAACCTTTCATTTGCAAACTAAAAATGAATATCAAAACATAAAACCTTATATTAATATTGGTCCAGAACCTTTTAATAAAAATGTTACTGCTGAATATTTAAAAAATAAATGAAAAAATAAAAGTCAAAGTATTAAAGCAACATTATTAGAACAAAATGTTATGAGTGGTTTAGGAAATATTTATGCAGATGAAGTATTATTTTATGCTAGTATTCATCCGCAAAGTATTACTAAAAATTTAACACTTAAACAATTACAAGAAATCATTAATAAAGCAAGATTTGTGCTTGATAAATCAATAAAACTTGGTGGATCAACAATTAGTAGTTATACTTCAAGCCTTGGTGTAACAGGTTACTATCAACAAGAATTACAAGTTCATACTAGAGCAAAAATGCCTTGTTTTAAATGCCATACTATTATTAAAAAAATAAAAATAAACCTTCGTGGAACTTACTTTTGTAATCACTGTCAAATTAAATATTAACTGTGGAAAACTCAAAAGTATATATTAATAAAGAATATTTTTAATAAAAAAAGTGGAATAAATGTGGATAAGTATGTGTTTTAATCATTTCACTTTATTTATATTCTTTATGTGCATATAATTATCATACCATGAAAGAAATGGATAGTAAAAAGAAAGTTAGGGAATGAATATGAACAGAACAATAAATGATATTGATATTTTTAAGTTGAACCAATCAGAATATATTAGTAACGAAGATTACCAAATTTTATTTATGTTATATCAACCAATAATTGGTATTGAAGCAATAAATTTATATTTAACTTTAGTTCAAGAAAAGTTATTAACAAAACGTATTAATCTTGATTTCAATCATGGACGAATTAAATCTTTATTAAAAATAACTTCCACTCAATTACTTGTTGCTTTCCAACAACTTGAATCTGTTAACCTTATTAATACTTACTACTATTCTTTAAAATCTACTTACATTTATCAATTGTGTTCTCCCTTATCTGCTGATGATTTTTTTGCTAATACCCATTTAAACTCAGAACTACTTAAACAATTAGGAACTTTAAATTACGAAAGACAAAAATTTTATTTTTTGAAAAATGATATTGAAATTACAGAAAATTATGTTAATATTACTCAACAGGAAAATACTATCCCTCAATCTTTAAAATTAAAAACAGCACTTAATAATATTTATGCTAAACAAGAGCAAACATCAATTTCTAGACCAATTTATTCATTTCAAAATAAAAATCAAATTAATACTATGAAAGTTAATTTAAATTCTAATGGTAATACAATTATATCTAAAGATAATTCTGATGTTATTAATACCACATTAAATTTAATGCAACAAAAATTACCTGAAGAATATTTAAAAAATTTAACTGGTAAAATACCAACTGATAAATTAAAAACAACATTAGAAATATTAACTAATAACTTTCAATTAAATAATGCTGTAATTAACTGCTTAATTGAATATGTTTGATTTAAAAATAATAAACGTTTAGAACCAAACTATATTATTAAAATTGCTGAAACCTTTCAAGAAAATCAAATTAATAGTATTGATGATGCTTTATCTCATTTAAAACTTGCTTATGCTCGTAGCAAAAAAAATCCACAGCAACAATTTCAACAAGAATCATTATGATCTACTACAGAACAATCAACAACAAATAATTTCAATAAAAAATTAATTAAAAAATATAAGGTTGATAATCTTAAAAAAGATATAAAATTAACTCAAGAAGAAATAAAGAATATTTTAAAGGAATTTGATGCCCATTAATTTAATTATTAAAAGACACTATTATTAAGTAAGGAAATGATTATCATGAAACTTAAAGCGACAACTATCTTAAAAGAAAACATTAACAATGCTGAACTTCATGACTTTATTAAAAAAAACAACTTAACTAACAGCAAACTAGAACCATATGTTGATTTATTAAAAACTTATATTGATAGCTACAATTTATGTAAAAAACGAGAGAATCTTAGCAAATGTCTACAAAATGTTAAAGGATATCGTTATAAACTAGTAATGTTACCTAATCAAAAAATAAGTTTAGTACTAACGGATTGTCTTCATTCTATTAATAGATCTGTCCAACAACAAGTACATAATAATTTTTTAATTAAATACTATGATGATAAACTTTTATCACTTTCATGAAGTAAAAATTTTAATGCCTCAACTAATGCAAGAAAAGAAATCATCCAGTATTTACATCAATCTTTAAAACACAAAAGTTATCAAGGTTTATACTTATATGGTGACACAGGTAGTGGCAAAACTTTTATTTTTATCTTATTTGCAAATAAATTAATTCAAAAAAATCAAACTGTTTGTTTTATTGTATGACCTGAATTTGTTATGGACATTAAAAAAAGTTTTAAAAATGATACTGATACTAATCAGCAAATTGAACAATTAAAATCATGTGACTTATTATTTATTGATGATTTAGGCGGTGAAACTGTTAGCGCTTGAGAGCGTGATGAATTATTATTTAGTATTCTTAATGCACGAATTTTACCATTAAAAACTACATTTATTAATTCTAACTATAGTATTAGTGAACTATATCAACATTATTATTTAAAAAATAGTAAATCAGAAGAAATTAAAGTTAAACGTTTATTAGAACGTATTCAAACTTTAACTATACCAATTGAATTAACTATTGAAGAATCACAAACTACCATTGAAAATAATAATAATATTGACAATATTAATAATGAAATAGAATATATACCAATATAAATTTCATAAAAAAATAAAATAATGAAAACTATAATTTAAAATAAAGGAAATAATTTACTAGCTAAATTGTAAAGGTAAGTGCAACTAAATTATTTTTCTATCCAAATATTCGATTGGTGAAAGATAATTTAGTATTTTTCTCGGTTTTTGATTTAAAGACAATATAAATTTATGAACTTCATTTTTATTAGTTTTTGAAAAAATAAATTTTTTAGGAAATTTTTCTCTAATTAAACCATTAGTATTTTCATTAGTACCTCTTTGTCAAGGTGAATATGGATTGGCAAAATAAATTTTTACATCTAAATTTTTTTCAAGTTGTTGTCAATTTGAAAATTCTTTGCCACGATCAAAAGTAATAGTTTTAACAATGTTTTTAGGAAGAATTGATAAATAATAACTGACATTTTTATTAATAACTTTAGTAGTTCTGTTTTTAACTAATATTGCTAAAGTAAATCGTGATACTCTTTCAACTAAAGTTATTAAACATGATTTGCTTTTACCTCGTGATGATACTATAGTATCTCCTTCTCAATGACCAAGTGTTATACGATCATTAACATTTATATCTCGTTCTTTAATTGATTTACCATTAAACTTGCCACGATTTTCTTTAGATTTTCGTTTTTTACCTTTTCTTCTTAAATTTTTACTAGTAACTTTATCAAGCATTCCAAAATAAATTCAAGTATAAATTGTTTTAAAACTAATAACTCATTCTTTATGAAAATTTTTAATTCTGCCATAAATTTGTTCAGGTGATCAACCTAATAGTAATTTTTGTTGTACATATTTTACTAAATTCTTATTTTTAAACTTATGAAAACTAATATGTGATTGTTTTCGATTTTCAGCTTTATTTTGTGCAATTAATGAAAAATAATGATTATTATCTTTATTTCTATTAATTTCTCGAATAATAGTACTAATACTTCGATTAAGATTTTTAGCTATTTCACTAATTTTAAATTTAAATTTCAATTGATTCTCAATATAAATTCTTTCATCTATGCCAAGATGTTTATAACTCATATAAAAACTCCTTACTTTTTTCTAAACTAAATTTAGCATTATGAAATTTTTATATGAGAATTTTTTGCAATTTTATTTACTTGCACTTACAAGTATAACTCAGCACTAATAAAATAAATGTTTTATAAATAAATCCATATTTTATGACAAATATTAACAATATTTGTTTATAATATACCTAGTCATTAATCAATATAAAAAACAAACACATAAAAGGAGTGACTTAATAATGGCAATTAAAATTGCAATTAATGGATTTGGGCGCATTGGCCGCCTTGCCTTTCGTCAATTATTTGACAAAAAAGAAATTGATATTGTTGCTATCAATGATTTAGGAAATGTAGAAGCTCTAGCATATCTATTACAATATGATTCAGCACATAGAACTTGAAAACATGGAAAAATCAAAGCAGACAAATCAAAAAATACTATTAATGTTGATGGTAAAATAATTAAAGTTTGTCAAGAAAAAGACCCAAAAGTATTACCATGAAAAGCCAATGATGTTGATATCGTAATTGAAGCAACTGGACGTTTTACAACAAAAGAATTAGCACAAGCACATATTGATGCTGGAGCTAAAAAAGTTGTGATTTCAGCACCCGCTAAAGGAGACTTAAAAACTATTGTTTATAATGTTAACCATGATATTCTAAAAAGTACTGATAATATTATTTCTGGTGCTTCATGTACTACTAATTGTCTTGCTCCTGTTGTTCATGCTCTAGAATCAGAATTTGGAATTATTAAGGGATGAATGACAACAGTTCATGCTGCAACTAATGACCAACGTTTACTAGACTTAGAACATTCAGATTTTAGAAGAGGACGTAGTGCTATGTCTAATATTGTTCCTGCAGCTACAGGTGCTGCTGCAGCTATTGGTTTAGTTATCCCTTCTGTTAAAGGAAAACTAGATGGTTCAGCAATGCGTGTTCCAATTATTACTGGTTCAATTGTTGATTTAACAATTGAATTAAAGAAAAATGTTACTGTTGAACAAGTTAATGCAGCAATGAAAAAACATAGTAGCGAATCATTTGCTTATAATGAAGATCCAATTGTTTCAACTGATATTATTGGTTCAAGTTTTGGTTCAATTTTTGATGCAACATTAACAAAAGTTATTGAAGTTGAAGGCAAACAAATTGTTAAAGTTTTTGCTTGATATGATAATGAAATGTCATATGTATCGCAATTAGTAAGAACAGTAATACACTTAGCAAAGCTAAAATAATTTTTAAATAGTTTAATTAAAATATTAAACTACAAAAATGCATCTTACCAATTACAAGATGCATTTTTATTAATAGCTTTAAAAATATATTAAAATTATAATATGAAAAAAGGAGATGAAAATTATATGAATAAAAAAACATTAAAGGATCTTGATTTTAAAAATAAAAAAGTTATTGTTCGTTTTGACTTCAATGTACCATTAGAAAATGGTAAAATTACCGATGATACAAGAATAAAAGCAAGCATCGAAACTATTAAGTATTTACAAAATCAAGATGCAAAAATAATCATGTTATCACATCTTGGAAGAATTAAATCTGAAGCTGATAAAGAGAATAATACTTTAGCGCCCGTTGCAAAAAGACTAAGTGAAATCTTAAAAGAAAATGTAATATTCATTAATGAAACTCGTGGTACAAATCTTGAAACAGCTATTAATAATCTTAAAAACAAAGAATTACTTTTAATAGAAAATACTCGTTTTGAAGATTTAAATGGTAATAAAGAATCTACTAATAATCCCGAATTAGGTAAATATTGAGCACATTTAGGTGATGTATTTGTTAATGATGCTTTTGGTACTGCACACCGTGCTCATGCATCTAACGTTGGTATTGCTACTAATATCAAAAATAGTTGTGTTGGTTTATTAATTGAAAAAGAATTAACAATGCTTAATAAAATCACCGTTAATCCAGAACATCCTTTTATAGCAGTACTTGGTGGTGCTAAAGTATCAGATAAAATTGATGTTATCAAACAATTATTAACAAAAGCTGATAAAGTTCTTGTTGGTGGCGGTATGGCTTATACTTTTATGAAAGCATTGAATTATAAAATTGGTGATTCATTATTAGAAAAAGATAAAATTGATATTGCTAAAGAAATTATTGAATTAGGAAAAGGAAAATTAATACTACCTATTGACTTTGTAATTGCTCCGGAATTTAAAGATATCAAAGGTAAAATTACTAATAATGAAAACATTGATGATGGATATGAAGGAATGGATATTGGTCCAAAAACAATTAAATTATTTGAAAATACTTTAATTAATGCTAAAACTGTTTTTTGAAATGGACCATTAGGAGTTTTTGAAATGAGTAACTTTGTTAATGGAACAAAAAATATTTGTAAAACTATTTCACAATTAAAAGGTGCATTTACACTAATTGGTGGTGGTGATAGTGCAGCAGCAGCAGTTAAATTTGGATATGAAAATAAATTTAGCCATATTTCAACTGGTGGAGGTGCTTCATTAGAATATCTAGAAGGTAAGGATTTACCTGGTATTAATGCTATAGAAAATAAATAGTGAAAATATATGATTACTCAAGATCAAACAACAAGTGTTTTTATTCTTATTAGTTTATTTTTAATTACGATGGTTTTAATATTTCAATTATTCCAATTTATTTTTTGATTAATTATTATTTTAAAAACTAAAAAAATGATACTAAATTAAAACCTAGCTATCAACAAGCATTATCCAATGAAAATATTAATTGTCAAATAGTTAAAAGTAAATTTACTTTTAAATATCTTAACTATAATTTTAAAAAAAATATGCTGAATTATACTTGTAAGTGCAAGTAAATAAAATTGCAAAAAATTCTCATATAAAAATTTCATAATGCTAAATTTAGTTTAGAAAAAAGTAAGGAGTTTTTATATGAGTTATAAACATCTTGGCATAGATGAAAGGATTTATATTGAGAATCAATTGAAATTTAAATTTAAAATTATTGAAATAGCTAAAAATCTTAATCGAAGTATTAGTACTATTATTCGAGAAATTAATAGAAATAAAGATAATAATCATTATTTTTCATTAATTGCACAAAATAAAGCTGAAAATCGAAAACAATCACATATTAGTTTTCATAAGTTTAAAAATAAGAATTTAGTAAAATATGTACAACAAAAATTACTATTAGGTTGATCACCTGAACAAATTTATGGCAGAATTAAAAATTTTCATAAAGAATGAGTTATTAGTTTTAAAACAATTTATACTTGAATTTATTTTGGAATGCTTGATAAAGTTACTAGTAAAAATTTAAGAAGAAAAGGTAAAAAACGAAAATCTAAAGAAAATCGTGGCAAGTTTAATGGTAAATCAATTAAAGAACGAGATATAAATGTTAATGATCGTATAACACTTGGTCATTGAGAAGGAGATACTATAGTATCATCACGAGGTAAAAGCAAATCATGTTTAATAACTTTAGTTGAAAGAGTATCACGATTTACTTTAGCAATATTAGTTAAAAACAGAACTACTAAAGTTATTAATAAAAATGTCAGTTATTATTTATCAATTCTTCCTAAAAACATTGTTAAAACTATTACTTTTGATCGTGGCAAAGAATTTTCAAATTGACAACAACTTGAAAAAAATTTAGATGTAAAAATTTATTTTGCCAATCCATATTCACCTTGACAAAGAGGTACTAATGAAAATACTAATGGTTTAATTAGAGAAAAATTTCCTAAAAAATTTATTTTTTCAAAAACTAATAAAAATGAAGTTCATAAATTTATATTGTCTTTAAATCAAAAACCGAGAAAAATACTAAATTATCTTTCACCAATCGAATATTTGGATAGAAAAATAATTTAGTTGCACTTACCTTTACAATTTAGCAAATTTAAACTTAATTTTTATTAATAAATGATTATTAAATAAATTTCTATTATCTAAAATACAAACCAAAAATAAACCTAGTAATTATAGCGATAAAACTATAATATACATTTAAATTTCATTTACAAAAGTATAGTAATCTTGCTTTAAATTATATACCATGTTTATTATTATCAAAGCATTATAAAAGCAAATATCCTAAGAAAAATAAAAAAATGTTAAAATAAATACATAATTTTAGATATATTTTTATTAATAATTATTATTTTGAAAGGGGTGTTAAAATGAAATATTTTAATCCAAGTTTTTTATTTAAATTATGAATATTAATTATTCCATTATTTCATAATGAAAAACAAAAAGTACAATCTATGCCAATAAAATCATTAACTAACCCAACAACCTTACAAGAATCATTAACCAATTTACAAGAACTACCAATTAATTTAAAACAAGCCGAAATTTTTAATCATAAACATCGTCATAAAAAACATAAAAAAAGAAATATTAATAGTAACTTAAAAAATTCAACATTTTTTAATGGTACATGTACAAATGAAGGAACTACTTTCGTAAAATTAATTAAAGAAGACTTTTACTGTGGTGTTGAAGAGCCTTGAACTAATAATAAAGGTGTTGCAATATTACCTTATGTTTTAAAAGATAATGAATATTATTATTTACTAGTTAAAGAAAATAATCCGTTATTTAAAAATAAACAAATTAGTGAATATAGCACTATTACTGGGGGAGTAGAAAAAAAAGATCTTAACACCACAGTAGTAAATGAAATGAAAGAAGAAGCTAATATTGATGTTAATAATACAAAAGCAAAAATTTATTATTTGGGTAAACATTATTCAAACAAAATAAGTACCAAAGAATGACATTTGTATGGAATTGATTTAACAAATATGAATTTAGATTTAAATAAGCCCTACAAAGGTGGTGGAGATGGTTCTATTGCTGAAAAAACAATTACTGCCAAATTTGTAAATAAAACTATTTTAGGCATGTGCAATGATGTTTTAAGTTTAGCTATTTATGGAAAATTAAATTTAGATAAAAAAATCGAATCAAATTTAAATATTGATAAAATTAATTCAATGGAATTAGGAGATTTTTCAAATCAATCTTTAACAAGTATAAATAACAACTCTTCATTATAAAAATAAGTTATTTATATTATTGATAGATATCAACTAAAAACTCATTTGTTGACTATGAACCAAAACTTAACTGCAATAAGAAACAAAGTTTCTATTATCTATTAGTAGTTATGATACGAAGCATATTTTTAATAAAATAAATTGAAAGGGAAAAAAAGATAATGTTAAAAAAATTATTTATGGAAATTAAACAAAGAAAAACTAAGAAAAAAATAAATAAAATAAAAGAAAATTTAGTTTTTATTGAAAGAATAAATTTACTTATAGAAAAAATTGAAAATTTTAAAATTAAGTTTATCGAAATTACAATATATGCACAAGATATAGACTTAACTTCTTACTATCTCTCACAACATAATCTTGAAAATAACTCTAATAAATTTATTGGGAGCGTACCGATGTTGTCGGTAACTAAAAAGTTTTAAAAATAGCTCCTTTCTTTTTTAAACCCTTAAATTAAAAATAAATGATAAAAGATGAGAATAAAATTCTTGTCTTTTTTTGTAATTGTAAAATTTTAAAATTTTTAATAACCGTCTTTAGCACTATTATCAACACGTGTTAGGGAACTAAAAAAGTGAACTACAACACAGTTGTTAAAAATAGTAGCTAGCATGTGGACTTGCATGGATAAATAAAAAGTGGAGTGATACCTAATAAAATATACTAACCAGAAATGGTAATCCTTGGGGTGGGAGCGGATTGGAAACTAGTATATATAGACCCGGAGTGGGGACCAACTATTATTATTTATTTAACCAACCTTGCCACTACCAAGTGAGCAAGTGTTGGTTTTATTTTTTATTTTTTTTAAAAAATTTTTGGGCGAGAAAATAAATTTCAAACTTGTAAAAAAAATTGAGCGGGACCGGTTCAATTAAAATATTAATTTGCTAAACGCAAATTAAATAAATATTGAATCGAATGCCTCAATGTTTTTTAAAATTTCACAATTTATTTTTGAGCCCAGAATTTCTGGAATGAATAAAACGAATAGTGGGATTATTAATAATCTAAAAATCAAAATATATGTTCTTTATGCTAGAAGCAACAGAACATATTAGGAAAGGATTATTATGCAAATAGAATTTAAAAAAGAACAAATTGTAAAAGATAAACCACAATCTATTCTTATTGATTATGGTGAATATAAATTACAATGTCCAAAATGAATGGTTAAAAATAATACTTTTATTGCTGATGATAAATATACATATTGAGTTTTTAATTTAGAAAATATGCTAAATTGTAAAGGTAAGTGCAACTAAATTATTTTTCTATCCAAATATTCGATTGGTGAAAGATAATTTAGTATTTTTCTCGGTTTTTGATTTAAAGACAATATAAATTTATGAACTTCATTTTTATTAGTTTTTGAAAAAATAAATTTTTTAGGAAATTTTTCTCTAATTAAACCATTAGTATTTTCATTAGTACCTCTTTGTCAAGGTGAATATGGATTGGCAAAATAAATTTTTACATCTAAATTTTTTTCAAGTTGTTGTCAATTTGAAAATTCTTTGCCACGATCAAAAGTAATAGTTTTAACAATGTTTTTAGGAAGAATTGATAAATAATAACTGACATTTTTATTAATAACTTTAGTAGTTCTGTTTTTAACTAATATTGCTAAAGTAAATCGTGATACTCTTTCAACTAAAGTTATTAAACATGATTTGCTTTTACCTCGTGATGATACTATAGTATCTCCTTCTCAATGACCAAGTGTTATACGATCATTAACATTTATATCTCGTTCTTTAATTGATTTACCATTAAACTTGCCACGATTTTCTTTAGATTTTCGTTTTTTACCTTTTCTTCTTAAATTTTTACTAGTAACTTTATCAAGCATTCCAAAATAAATTCAAGTATAAATTGTTTTAAAACTAATAACTCATTCTTTATGAAAATTTTTAATTCTGCCATAAATTTGTTCAGGTGATCAACCTAATAGTAATTTTTGTTGTACATATTTTACTAAATTCTTATTTTTAAACTTATGAAAACTAATATGTGATTGTTTTCGATTTTCAGCTTTATTTTGTGCAATTAATGAAAAATAATGATTATTATCTTTATTTCTATTAATTTCTCGAATAATAGTACTAATACTTCGATTAAGATTTTTAGCTATTTCACTAATTTTAAATTTAAATTTCAATTGATTCTCAATATAAATTCTTTCATCTATGCCAAGATGTTTATAACTCATATAAAAACTCCTTACTTTTTTCTAAACTAAATTTAGCATTATGAAATTTTTATATGAGAATTTTTTGCAATTTTATTTACTTGCACTTACAAGTATAACTCAGCATATTAAAAGAGAATTAAGTGGTAATGAATTAATAAAATTATTAGAACCATATATTAAAGACCAAAAAATAACTGTTAATAAAGCAACTGCTCCAAAAGAATATTATCTTAATGATGTAAAACTTGAACAATTAACATTTTATGAACAGCATAATAGTTGATTTATTGGTGAAATAACAGATAACAAAACTAAAATTACTAATCCTTGTTTTAAATATAACATTACGTGAGAAGAAAACAGAAAAGGTTTTAAAATAAATAATCCATATAAACATGATGATTTACCAACTAATTATATAATTACTTCCTATAAAGAAATTTCAACTCATAATGAAAAAGTATTTTTGTTGAACATGTAAACAAAATAAATTAGATTATTTATTCTTTAATACTAATGATATAAAAACAAAAAAATATTTTTTAAGAGATAAAAATGGTAAAGCAATTTGTTATGACTGTATTTTAAATATTAGGTTAAGTAGGAGGTATAAATATGAATAAAGAAAAAATACTTGAATATCTTAAAGATGAATGAGAATGAAATAAAGAAATGAGAGACGATGAAAAAGTAACTAAACTTTGAAAAAGTTGTTTTAATGGAAGATTAAATCTTATATCTCAATTAAATCAAAAAATTAAAAATGGTGAATTTGATTAATAATGCAATATGACTTAATTATTGGGATTGACCCCGCTGGTATTGGTAATAATGGAATTGTTATATATTCAAATGAAACTAATAATATTGTTTTTAATGAAACATTTAATACATTAACTGTTTTATGAACTAAAAATATGTATAAAGAAAAATTTATTGATAAAAAAATATTAGTTATTGTAGAAAATTTCTTTTTAAGTTCAAAACAATTATTAACTAATCCATTAGCAACACCTAAAATTATTGGTGCATTAATGGTATTAGTAGAAGATATTATGAACTGAGATTATTTAGAAAATCATCCTAAAAATAAAACTAAAATAGAAAATTATAAAGGAAATATAAAATTTACAAAACATGAACAAGATGCTTATAAGCATATTCAATATTATTTAAGGAATTATAAAAATGAAAGAGAAAGCAAATTATGTCAAATTAACAGTAAAACTAAGTAACACTATTGAAGCAAAATATTACGAAAAAGGTAATAAAGAATTATATTATAGTGTTCGTGGTCAATGAAATGGTTTAAACTATGTTACTTTAATTTTTAATACTTTAAACATTCCTAAAAATCGTGTATTTTGTTCAATTAATGTTAAATGATTTAAAAAATGAAAAGAGTAAAAAATGATATGATGAGAAATTTTATTAATAGCACCAATATTAATAACAAGTATAACACTAATAATATTTTTAATATTTATTATTAAAGAATTAAAAAATGAATATAAAGTATTAAAAATATTAAGTGAAATTGCTAATCAAATTGAAAATAAGGAGAATAAATAATGAAATGTTTTCTTTGCATGCATGGAGAAATATATTCTCCAAAAACCTTGTATAAAATAAAAAAATTGAAAAAAATAATTTACCAAGATAGAGATATTGATAGTGAAGATTTTAAGAAAAGATATGAATATCTTTTAAAAAAATTAGGTGATGGTGATAATCAAATTATTTGAATAAATTTATTAATAAAGCAAGAAAGAAATAATAGAAAGGAGAATAAATAATGAATAAAGAAAAATTACTTAAATATATGAAAGATATAATTAAATGAACTAAAAAAATTAATTATACAAACTCTGATTTGGACAAAAATATTTTAAATTTATTAATTGAAAAAATAGAAAAAGGTGAATTTGATAATGATTAAATTAAAAGATTTATTTGGTCAAGATAAAATAGAAATATTTTCACCAAATCCCAAAGATTTAACAGATAGTAATGATATAAAAGCAATTATTTTATGAAAATATCCTAATGTTATTGCTGAATATTTAGTTGTTTCTCAACCACATGCAAATACTGCTATTTTAGTTGGTGATAACGTTCACTATACAGGTTGAGTTGAAGTGTTTATTAAACCAAAAAATGAAGGAGTAAATGAAAATGCCAAATGACACGAATGTACAATCAAATAACTATACTTTATTAAAATAATAAGAATTGGAATAAGTCCATTATCAGCAATGATTGGTACAAGTGCTTATTATGGTCAAATTATTGGTAATCCAGTATTAGGAAGTATTAATGCTTTATTATTTAGTAAAAAGTTAGGAATTGATATATGAAATTTAAATCAAATGCCAAGTACTAAAAAGAAAATATTAAATTCAAGTAAAAAAATATTATTAGGTTTAGGAACTATTGGTTTAATTAATTATGCAAAATTTACAAAAATCAATCCTAATCCTGAACCACCACCTTGATTAACAACTACTACCACAGAAACACCACCATGACCATTATTATTAACTAATGATAATAAACAACAAATGGATTGAGATACATATATTAGTTTAAGTACTTATGGTATATCAAATCTAATTGGTGGGTTAAGTGAATTAATACCTAATAGATTTGAAGTAATAAGAAAAATATGTAATATGGCAACTAGTGGATGTCTAATTTCAAGTGGTGTAGCTATGGGTATAAATAATGATTTTAATAATGCTTATGCAGTACCAACAATAGTTGCTGGTGCAAGTGAAATTATACATAATTTATTACCTATGGAAACTACAAATCATAATCAAGAAATGCAAGAAACATCATTTACAAATGAAACAAGAAGATTAATTAATAGTGATGCTATTAGTAATAATAGTGGAAGTAGTGATGTTTTATATGAAAGACCAACTACATATGATAGTTTATAAAGGAGATGATAACTAATGAATAAAGAAAAATTGATTGAATATTATAACAATGAAATTCAGACATATAAAGAAAGAATGGAACAATTAAATAAAGAAATATCTTTATTGGTAACTATTATAAGTAATTCAAAATCAATGATTGAAAGAATTAATAATGGTCAATTTGACGAATAATTAAAAATAAATAATTGAAAGGAAATAATTGAAAATGAAAGAATTTTTACATGAATTAATTATTATTGGAACAAGTGTAGGAACATTAATTTGTAGAGAATTAATTGTTTGATTTAAAAGATTTATTACAACTCCAAAACATATTAGAAGAAATAATAAAGTGATGAAACATCAAAAAAAATTAGCAAAACTTAATGAAAAAATTAATGGAAAAGAAAATAAATAATAAAGGTGTGATTTAAATGTTAGAAAATGAAACTAATGTTGAACAAAATACTGAACCTTTAACTGAAAATAATAATTTACAACAAGAGCAAGAAATTAAGATTGTTGAATTAGAAAATAAGTTAAATAAACTTAATCAAGAAATTAAAGAAAAAGAAATAATTAATATATTTAAAAAATATCAAGTTAAAAAAGAATTTTATGAATTTTTAAAATGCTGAGTTATACTTGTAAGTGCAAGTAAATAAAATTGCAAAAAATTCTCATATAAAAATTTCATAATGCTAAATTTAGTTTAGAAAAAAGTAAGGAGTTTTTATATGAGTTATAAACATCTTGGCATAGATGAAAGAATTTATATTGAGAATCAATTGAAATTTAAATTTAAAATTAGTGAAATAGCTAAAAATCTTAATCGAAGTATTAGTACTATTATTCGAGAAATTAATAGAAATAAAGATAATAATCATTATTTTTCATTAATTGCACAAAATAAAGCTGAAAATCGAAAACAATCACATATTAGTTTTCATAAGTTTAAAAATAAGAATTTAGTAAAATATGTACAACAAAAATTACTATTAGGTTGATCACCTGAACAAATTTATGGCAGAATTAAAAATTTTCATAAAGAATGAGTTATTAGTTTTAAAACAATTTATACTTGAATTTATTTTGGAATGCTTGATAAAGTTACTAGTAAAAATTTAAGAAGAAAAGGTAAAAAACGAAAATCTAAAGAAAATCGTGGCAAGTTTAATGGTAAATCAATTAAAGAACGAGATATAAATGTTAATGATCGTATAACACTTGGTCATTGAGAAGGAGATACTATAGTATCATCACGAGGTAAAAGCAAATCATGTTTAATAACTTTAGTTGAAAGAGTATCACGATTTACTTTAGCAATATTAGTTAAAAACAGAACTACTAAAGTTATTAATAAAAATGTCAGTTATTATTTATCAATTCTTCCTAAAAACATTGTTAAAACTATTACTTTTGATCGTGGCAAAGAATTTTCAAATTGACAACAACTTGAAAAAAATTTAGATGTAAAAATTTATTTTGCCAATCCATATTCACCTTGACAAAGAGGTACTAATGAAAATACTAATGGTTTAATTAGAGAAAAATTTCCTAAAAAATTTATTTTTTCAAAAACTAATAAAAATGAAGTTCATAAATTTATATTGTCTTTAAATCAAAAACCGAGAAAAATACTAAATTATCTTTCACCAATCGAATATTTGGATAGAAAAATAATTTAGTTGCACTTACCTTTACAATTTAGCAAATTTAAAACAAGTAATATAGAAAATTCAAAAATTGAAGAAACTATTAAAAAAATGATTAAAGAACAACCACTATTTAAAGAACCAATTAATACAGGTGGTAAACAAGAAACAATATTAACAAATCAAGAAACTTCAATAAAAAGTAGTTTATTAGATTATAAAAAGAAAAATAATTTATAAAAGAAAGGAAAATTTAAAATGCCAAATCCAGTGCCATTTAAACAAAATTTAGATAATACTACAAAATTAGTAGAAACACCTGAATTTATAGAATTTTATAAACAATCAAATAGTCCATGAGCAAGTTTTTTTCCAATTGAAATGGTTAATTCTACAAAAATTGAATTTATAGTTAAAAAACCAAAAGACCCAACATTCAAAATACTTCATTGAAATGATAAAAGTAAAGGATTAGAAGTTGGTTATGTTGATACTGATAAAATTATTAAAGAAATTACAAAAGAAGCTAGTACAGGAGAAATGATTGGTGAAGTTGATTTATTTGCAGATAATGGGCAAAATTTACTAGAAAGTATGCAATATGAAGTTGCTAATGATTTAGCAGATTATTTAGCAAATAATGATACAAATACAATTCCTAAATCTGCCAAAAAAGTAATCATTACTGATACAACACCAGTAGGATATTTAAAATCAATGTTATCAGCATGAAATACTTTATTTCAATTAAGAAATAGTAATAATTGTAAATTTTTTATAACAAATAGTCTTTATGATACTTTAGTTTATTTAGCAGATAATAAAGGTTTAATTACTGATAATCAACTAGCACAACAATTAAGATTAAATGGAACAAATTTATATATTAAAGGTGTATTATGTCAAATTGTTATGGATGATTATATGACATTTAAAAATACTGAAAATAAAAATCAAATTATGAATTTTGTTTTAGCAACACCAAAAGCAATGAAAAGATATATGTTACAACAAACTAGTATATATGTTGAAGATATTAAAGATGGTAAAGTTCCAAAAAGATATTTAGTTGGTGGACAAGTAACAGGAGAATCTATTCCTTATATGTCAAACTCAGAAACAGAATCAAGATGAATGTTATGTGGTATTGTTAATAAAAAATATTTAAGTGAAGAAATTACAACATTAACAACTAATATTACTGCTGATACTACTAAAAAGAATAAATTATTAGATACAACAATTAAAAATACAACTGAACTAAATAATTTAAATCCAAATTTAACAACTCCAATTATTAATTATTTTAGTGATGCCCAAGGTCAAGTTGATGTAAGTAATCAAAACCAAAAAGCAGGAGATTTATATGTAGTAATCACTACTAATGACACTGATAAAAATTATCAAGGTTCAACAAATCCTATAAAAATAACTCTTAAATAAGGATAATTATTATGCCAATTGGTACAACTAGTACAGCAATACTTTTAAACATAAATAAACCAAAACATACTAGAACAAGTCAACAACAAGAACATAAAAGTTGATGATGAGAAATTTTAGAAATGATTGGTGTACAAGTAATAGCAGTAGCACTTGCTAGTATTAGTGCTGTTGGTGTAGAGTTTTTAACTGATTTTACTATTAATCAAGTTTATGATTATTTAAAAGGAAATGTTACACCATTAAATGCTTTTTTTAATATATTACCTGCATTTGCTGGACTTAATAGAATTAGTCGTGGTTATCGTACAACTAAATTTATTAGTTTAGCAGAAAAAACTAAAACATTAGAACAAATTGGTATTAAAAAAGCAAAAAATTTACAAGAAATCATTAGTCAAGTAAGTGAAAAACAATTTTTAACAGATAAAATTATTGGAAATAAACGTTATTTATTTAATTATAACCATGCTCCAAATCGCGAAACAATAATACAAAATTTAGGTTTTGTTGCTGAAAGACAATATAAAAATAATTTTGCAAAATTAGAAGTACAAGAATTAAAAAATTATTTATTATTACAAAATGAATTAATAAAGTTAAGTCCACAGTTAACTCCTAAATTTAAAATTAAAGATATTGATAAAGCAAACAATTTTTTACAAAAATATAATACTGATTTAAAAGAAGTATTAAAAATGAACCAACATGACTGATTAAATTTAGTTCATACAATACATGCAGAAAATAGATATGGAAAATCTTTAATTTTAGATTTACAAAAAATTCGTGCTAATGCAATTAAATTTAATTTTAAAAATAGTTCAATTCATAAATTAGTATTAAAAGCAAATCAAACTTTTAAATATTTTGATATTAAATTTTATTTTAAAAAAGGTTTAAATAAATTTTGAAAAGATACTTCATATTTTGAAAAAATAAGAATAAATATTTATAAATTACAAGAGAAATTCGAAAAATTAGAAAAACAAGCATTTGAAAAAATTAATAAATTAAAAGAAAAAACAATTGATGTATTTACAAGTGCTGAAAAGAAAGCAATTAAACACGCACAATTAATTCCATTAAATTCACCAGTATTTATGGCTTGTAAAATTCAACCTTTATCATTAGATAAATGTGGAATTACTATTTATCATCGTAATCCTAAATATAAACCAATTGTAGTTATTGATAGTATTATCAAAGCAGAAACTTTTGTTATTCAAATACATCCATTTCATTGATATAGATGATATAGCGGTTGATATATTGGATATGGAGTTAGTCAAAATAAATGATTAAAAAGTATTGCTTTTGCTCCACCAGTTGTACAACAAATGATTAAAGATAGTTTTAAAATTTATAGGCAAATATTAAGGACAATTAGAACTTATCATAAAGTAGTTAATGTTATTAATAATCCTATTGATAATGTCAATAAATCATTTAAAAGGGTGGGTTTAAAATTCTCAGTTAATACTGTATTTGGTACTGGATTGTTAAGACATTTAGAAAAATTTGCATATAATCAAGTTGTAAAAAAAGGAAAGAAAAAATTACAAAAAGAAATTATACATATATCACATAGAAAAACTAAATCAAAAACCAAACGTTATAAAAAAGCATTTTTTAAGGAATGATAAAATATGATTAATAAACTTTGAACTGGTGTCAGTTTAGAAAATTATAATAACTGATATCCATTAACTGGAACAATTACAGAAACACCACGACAATATATAAATACATGACCAAATGTTGATGATTGATTTAAAACATTTGCTATTCGTGCTCAAAATGATATTAATGCTTATCTTGATTTTATTTTATCTAAATTTCCTTTTGATAGTTTTAAAGATGAATTAATTAAAGAAACTTTAAGAGATATGGTTTATGTTATGGTTGAACATTGAGTATTTAATCGTACACCAATTGAATTTAATGTTGATGCTACTATTCAATTTAATAATGGTAATCAATTTAGTGCAAGTAGTACTCCTACGATTAATATTTGAGATTTAGCACCTAGTAGAATGAAAATATGAGCAAGATTAACAGAATTAAAACAAATATTTTCAAATTATAATAATGATGAAATAGATGTTGAAAAAATTGACTTAAAAGCATTTTATACTAGAAACCAAGTTAATGAATTAATTCAAGAACAAAAAGAATTTACATTATCAAAGCAAATAAAATTATATGATGATACCATTAATGGTAATAAAAATGAAACATATAGGGGACCAGTTACAAATTTAATAAATAAAGGTTATGTTGCAACAGAATATGATCCAAAAACTGAAACTATGATTTTAGATTGACCTAATGAAATTGGAACATTACCACCTGATGTTTTACAAAACAATCCACAAATTGGTGATTATACACATGCACCAACTTGTGATTTTTCTGCTAAACAACAAAAACGAATTACTACAAATGAAAATGAAATTACCAAATTAAATAGTGAATTAATTAAAACAAACGAAAATATTAATGATGTTAAAAATAATTGATTTAATATTGAAACTAGTCCCTTATGAAAAAAAGTTGAAAATAATAATATAGAAATATTTAAATGATATTTTATTAAAATCAGTTATCAATATTCAACAGAAAATAACTTTATGAAATTTTATAAAGTAATTAAAATTTATTTAAATAATGTTTTTAACGAATTTGAATTGTTAAATGTTGATTCCATGACTTATGGAGAACAAATACAAAATAAAAATATTTAAAATATTGGAACTATTTACTATAACAATAAAAAGAAACAATTTAGTGGTGGTGGTAATTCTTATCCTGAACTTGGAAAAATTAATTTAATTGGTGATATAGAAGAAATATATCAATATCAAGGAATAGATACACCAACTGAATTTATAGCAGAAGAAAATACTGAACATGATTATTATACAAAACTAGAAACAAATCAATTATTAGATAAAAAACAAGATAAGTTAATTGCTGGTGAAAATATTAAAATTGATGAAAATAATAAAATTAGTGCTACTTGCGGGAAAACTGATTTAACTGATTATTATAAAAAAGAAGAAGTAGATAAAAAATTAGACAATAAAATGGATAAAGACCAATTCAAATATGCTTTTTCTATAAATACTATTGGTACTGAAATTCCTAATTTAGAAACTACTGATAAAACTGTTGCTGGTGCTATTAATGAAATTATCAAAAAACAACCACAACCACAACCAATTCCTCCAAGTAGTTCAATTTGAAAAGAAGTAGGAATAAGAGAAAAAAATAAATGAGATAATTGACAAATTACTTATGATTTTATAGTTAATAAAAGATATAAAGTTTATTATTCTTGAAATATATATAATAATGTTTTTGCAATTAAAGAATTTATTATAACTAATACAAAAATAGCAGGTGTACCAATAGAAGTTTTTAACAATAATACTAATGTCTTAGTTTTATCAGTACAACACTCAAAATTTATTACTATTTATTCTTTAAAAGGTAGCGATAAAGGTAATACATGAAAATTAGAAGAATTACAGGAATAAAATTATGATTTGAAAAATTATAAAAATTATTTTAAGTTTAATTGGAGTTTTATTATCTTCTGCTGTTGCTGGTTTAATTATATTTATTATAGTAAAAATTGTCTTAAAAATTAATCAAATATTTTAGAAAGGAGAAAAAAATGAAACCTTTTTGACCAAGAAAAGATAAAACAAATATTAATAATAATGAAGAAAAATCTAAATTAATTTTTTTAGAAAATAAAAGTACACACACTTCTATTTTAAGTTATTTTGGTTTTAATGATTTTAATCATGAGACTTATTTTACTGATTTTGTTGCTGAAAATAATGCTAATTTATATAATGCTCCATTGGATATTAATAATGAAACTATTAAACAATATTTAATTAAACAAGAATTTTATAGAAAGAATTGAAATTCTATTTTTAAATTAAGCAAATTAGGAATTAGTGGTTATTTAATTTATATTGCTAATGATGATTTATATTTTCAAGTAGTAGATATACAGCAAAGAATTTATGATATTACTGGTAAATTAATTCAATGTACTATTTTTTATGATAGTTATCAACAAAATGCACAAACAGTAAGATTATTTGAAGTTTATAAATTAAATAATGAACAAGTAACTATTAATCGTGCAATTTATAGTATTAGTGATAATAAAAAACAATTTCCTTTACCTTTTAAACAATATAGTAATAATCCTAATTTACAACAAGAACAAACATTAAATATCAATTATATTCCAATAGCAATTATGAGAAATAAAGCAAATGAGTTAGCAGATTGTAATAAAGTAATGGATAAAATTAAAGCATTAGATGTTATTTATGAACAAATTGTTTTAGATACTATTTTAAACTCACCAAAATTTATTTTTGACCAAACTTATGGTAATGCTAAATCTACAATGGATGAAGCCGTAAGAATATTAGTTACTAACAATTATATTTGAAAAACTACTGGTGATAATAATGAAAAA
Source organism: Spiroplasma endosymbiont of Andrena trimmerana (assembly GCF_964019575.1). Lineage (NCBI taxonomy): Bacteria > Bacillati > Mycoplasmatota > Mollicutes > Entomoplasmatales > Spiroplasmataceae > Spiroplasma > Spiroplasma endosymbiont of Andrena trimmerana. Next base: position 916,056 of record NZ_OZ026455.1, on the reverse strand, counting down.
AGTGAAAATATCAATATGACAAGTAGTAATTTTAAAGGTAAAAATTTAACTGATATATACGATTGAAATGTTAATGAAATATTTAAACGTTGTGGTATTCATATACCAAGTCAAAAAAAATCTGCACAACAATCAGTTCCCGAAAGTACAGCAGTAAATATTTCAACTATTAATTATATTGAACAAAAATTATGACAATTTAATATTGATATTCTTAAATTTATTCAAATATTAGTACGTTTAGATAAAGATTTATTAAATAGTAAAACATTTAATATTAATGATGAACAAGAAATTAATAACTTAACAGTTAAATTAAAATTATTTAATCCCGAAAATAACCAATTAATAGGAGAAAACAATGGAAAACAACAACAAAGCACAAACGAAGTTTCCACAGAAACAAACTAAACTTAATCAAACAGAAGTAGAAAATGATTATTTAATTGATAATATTCCTTATGATTTTACAAATATGATGGGTGCTACTAGTGACCCTGATATTAATAGAGCATATGATGAATTTAAAAAAAGAACAATTTATATTTATGAAATTGAACGTTTATTTAAAAATAATGAAAATAATAGTTTAAAATTTTCAGCAAATACTATTAAAATAGGTTTTATTGATATTGATAAAGTATTAACAACTACTGCTGTTGAAACATCTGATTTTACTATGCAATTAAATCAAAGAGCAAGTACTAATATTAATGATAATACTATTGAATATAGTATGACTGATATTAAAAACTTAATATTCCAAGAAATAAATTTATTAAATCAATTTAAATTATATGCTGTATCTATTAATGAACCTTTAACTGAAAATAATATTGATAATTTATATATCATTAATAATTATTCACAACCTTATCAAAATCCAAAAACAAGAAGTACTAAAAGTATTACTATTATTAAAATTAAAGATTTTAAAACAAGATATGGTTATCCAATCATTATTAAATTACAAAAACCATTAGATAAAGACACAAAAGTAATTGGTTTAAAAATTAAATCACCCAGAAGCATGATTTTTGGCAATATAAAGGTACTTGGTGAAGTTGATAATATGGAAGTATACCCAAAGTTATTTGTCAAAGATAAGATAGCATTTCCGCTATTATCAATGCCTATTGAAACTCAACCAAAAGTTAGAATATTACAACAATGATTTAGTGAACAAATTTTACCTTGAAAATTAGCAAAACAATTTATAGGGCAAGAAAAATCAGTTTTAGATTTAATTGCTATTGGTGGTGGTAGAGAAACAAGAAAAGAAATTATTAATAATGCCAGAGTAACTAATGCTTGATTAGGTTATTTTATAAGTTCTCATGATTTTGGACAATGACCATTAAAAGAAAAACGAGAACTGAAAGATAAAGAAGTATGAAAAATTCATGATGCATTAGGTACAACATATACAAGTATTGCTACAAATGATGAATTTAAAGATGTTGAATTAGAAATAAAAGATAAACCACCAGTTGATAGTTTACAAAAAGTATTATTAGATATGCTAACTTATACATATAATTATAATAGAAACTTTGATGGTGCTATATATGAAAATGGAAATCCTAAAAATAAAATAGCAGAATTAAGACAAAAATTTGAAGGACAAAAACCCGATGATGTTATTACTAATTTATTCAAACAATGAAAATTAGATTATCCAAATTATATTAACTTAGAGCAAGTAAAAATATTTAAACAATTAATAATTATGTTATCACATAATATTTATTCAAATATGTCAATTAATAAAGGTTTAAATGATGATAATAAAATTTTATTACCATATTATTTCGAATTAAAATCAAATCCTATACATACAAATAGTGGTGAAGTTTGAAATTTTAAAGATGCAAAAGTAACATTAAAATCTGCATATTTTGATTTTATAGATATCAATAATATTAAATTAAAAAATATTGATATTAGTCAAAATGAATTATTTAAATTAGATGATAATCAATTTAATTGATTATCTATTACAAATGAATTAGAAACTAATAATATACCGTCACTAATCCCAGCAGATTGAACATTAGGTAATGGTGAATATGGAAAATATTTTACAAGAGTAGTTATTGATAAAAGTAAAATTGAAAATTCTTTAAATTTATATGGTTCAAATAAATTTCAGTTATTTTCAAAATTAGAATTTTATAAAGAAATTTCACAAATTGATAATAATAATAACGAATTTGAATTGCAAATTGAAAATCCGATTAATAACTTAAATCGAATTGAAATTAGTGGAATATTTGGTGCTGGTAATTATGATTTAATTTTAATTACTGATAAACAAGAAATAAACTTACAAAATATTAATTTATTTGATAAATATAATAAAAATATTTCTTATATAAATCTAGAAATTTAATTACTAAAATATCCAGTAGTATAATTTCCATCTCATTTTACGTCTTCTTTATTAGTAGGTTTTCATGCAAAATATAATTCTGTTTTATTGGGGCTTATTGCTTTATTTCATCATATAATACTTGTTCCATATATTGCTTTTCCATCTGGTGTTAAATAATATTTAAGTTTAGTATTTTCATGGGTAAGCACCCCCCCATGATTAATCCTATTGTTCCGGTTGTAGCACCAGTTAGTGCTAATGCTAATGTTATTTTACTTAAATTTGTTTTTATTCATGTTTTCATATTAAATTACTCCTTTTTTCCTTGATTTTACTTATAAATTATACTATTTTTGATTATTTTTACAAGTATGCTTTTAAAAGCAAAATAACGCCTAAATTAAAGGTTTTTATTTTTTGATACCTATACTATTAATTGAATTGTATTTGTTTATTATATAGCAAATGTGAAGATACTTTTTTTCACAGTAGCATTATTTTTACCCCTAATTACATTTTTATATGGATACAGTGAATAAAACAAAGCATCATATGGGTCTTGATACATATTTTTGTCAGGAATATTAGTTTTTGTTTCATCATAACGTAATTCTTCTAAACATTGAGTTGTTTTTGGTAAATCATCTTTATTTGCATAAAAATTTCCATAACTCATAATATTTCTCATTCAAACCACTCTATTAGTTAATCCTGCTTCTTGATTTAAATTTGAAGCATGTTTAATAGCAGTTTGTGTTATTAGAATAGTATTATGTTCATCGATTAATTTTTGATTTAATCAATCAATGGCAGTTCGTGCTTTATCATCATAAAAATAAATTGCTTGTTCAAAATTTTCAAAATTATCCATTAATCCTAAAATTTCATTAACATAAGCATTAATTTTTTCATTTTCATTTATAAAGTCATTTGGTGTAACTACTAATTCACAAATAATATAAGCATCATAATAACCAGTATTATTATATTCTTTAAAACCAACTACCATAAATACAGTATGGTCTTTTGGTCCCGTAGCTCAATCAATACCAACACTATAAAAATCAAATTTATACATTTCTTTTTCTTGATTATAAAATTGTTTTAAATCATATGATTGTCAATATTTTACTGTTTTTTGAAATGGGAAAATTGTTGCATCGCTATCTAAAAATTCAAAACCATAATAAACAGTATTATATTCATCTGGATTACTTTTTTCCATTTCTAATAATGTTCTTTGTTGAATGTCAGGTAATTTATTTCAAAATGGTTGAATAGTAAATCTTAAAACAAATAAACCTAAACCACTAAACATATCTTTATTTTCATAATAAACTTTACCAACTTTTTTAAGATTTTTCATGACTTCATCATTTAATGGTAAAAATGGTGTACAGTATTTTAAATAAAATGGATGATATTTATCATAAGGATTACATGTAAAAGTAATGAAAAAACTTTTATAAAAATAACGAGTAATCTTTTGTCCAAAGGTAGAACTATATATATTTTTATCAATAAATGTTCAACTTCACTCTTTAATAGGTTTATTTGATACTTTAATACGATTATTTCTAAACATAGAGTTTTGTAAACGTTCATATCGATATGTTAATTGTTTTTCAGTTAATGTTTCTTTTTCTTCTGCCATAATAATTTCATCTGTTCTTGAACCTAAAAAACTTGACCCACCTGCTTCTTTTCCAAAAATCTTATTACCATTAGCATAACCAATAAAGTCAATTTGTTGATTACTTGGAAAGATAATACATCCCCCATCCTTAGTAATTTTTCATTTAATGCCATGTGGATTATTAGGTAATAAATTAATATTATATGTATCTAATTAAAACTTGACAAACATTCATTAAAGCACCAATTGTAGTTTCACTATGAGTATTTTCATATCTTCTTACTTCTTGAACACTACTATCTCTAAAATTACAACATATAAATAAATCAAATGCTAAACAGTTTCAAGTTTTTCTTGTTCCACGTGCTGTTGGAACAAAACGATAAAAACAATTAGTAGTAAAATATTCTGCTCATTCATCACCAACAAATTCTTTAAAAATATCTCAACTAAAACCATAATTATTATCACTAAAATTAAGATTATATTTTTTATTTAATTGTCCATAACTACTAATAAAAGCCATATTTACTCCTTATTTTTTAAAAAAAATTAAACTTAAATTATTAACAAACAAAAATTAGAAAGGAACATTAAAAATGTTTATATTACCATTCGCAAATCATTTTGATTGAGACAAACATGATTTTAATCAAGATGAATTAAGTTTAAAACAAACAGAAGAATTATTTGCAAAAATAGATGATTATTTATGAAGTATATGTGATAAATCTGAATATAAATCATATAGATTTAGACAACGAAAATTAAAAGCAAAAAAAGGTTTATTAACTTATAAACGACGTATTTGTACACATTATAACACAAAAACACAAAAAATGGAGTATGTATCATTATTAGATAATTATCTTGGTGTTAAAAAATATAGTAAACTTGCACCTAACGTTATTAAACAAATTTTAAAATATTTTGCTGATGGTAAAAAGTATCGTGATGTTTGTGATACTTTTATTGAAGATTTAATAAGTAATAGTAAGTTTGTAGAACATATCAAAAATTTGAATTACCAAAAGCAAATATTCCCAAAATACCATTACAACCAAATCAAAATTTATATGTAAATATTGATGATGGTCATCGAAAATTTAAGTTTAATGAAAAACGCAATACTAAAAATTGTAAAAAATGTTCGATGAGATTAATAGTAATGTGTACTGGTAAAAAGAAAAATGGAAAATTAATTAATAAAAGAGCTGTATGTAAAATAAGAGTTTCAAAAACAGAAATTGATGCTGAAAAAACCGCAAAATTAATAGAAAAATATGGTAATTTATTTTTTGAAAACTTTGACCAAGCAAATTTAATAGTTTGTGGAGATAGTGCAAAATGAATTAGAAAAACTGCTACAATTTTAAATGCTAAATTTATTTTAGATAAATTTCATGCTTTTCATGTTTTATTTCTTGGTATAATGGCAGGAAGAAGAAAAAATCAAATTGCTAAATTACACTATCAAAATGCAATAAATTTATTTGCCAAAGGTCAATATTATGAATTAATTGATTTTTTACAATCATTAACTTTACAATATAAAAAATTAAAAGTTGGTTATTTTATTAATGCAAAAGATGGTGTATTAAACCAAGCATTAGTTGAAAATATTGGTTGCTTTACTGAAACTAATATTAAACAAATTTTAAAGCATATGATTGGTGATAGAACTTATAACATTGATATGTATACAAAAATGGTTAATTTTAAATGTTATCAAATAAATACAATTATCCAGTTATTATAAATTAAAACTTAAATTTAAAAAATAAATAAAAATAAAATAAAACTTATTAAAGAAAACTTTAATAAGAATTTTTGAGTTATAAAAGTAAGTATTATTGTGTCAATATCGAGTGAAAATTTCCCAAAAATATTTATCAAAAAAAATAAAAAAGAAGTAAAATTTAACAAATAAAAGTTGCTTTGTTTTGAAAGTAAATATAAAAATATTTACTTTCAAAGGAGAACAAAATTATGAAATATTTTAGTCCAAGTTATTGATTTAAATTGTGAGTATTAACTGCTCCACTTTTAAATAATAAAATACAAGGTATTAATGGTAAGTCAATTGATAATTCAAATATTAAAAATTGAGTTAGAAAAAATACGACTAGTTTAGATTTAGTAAATCAACAATTAAATTTTGCAAGTAATAATCAAACAGATTTTATTATTAACAACCCAACAACAAATAGCAAAATAAATATGAATAAACATCGTCATGAAAAACACAGAAATCGATTAAAAAGAACATTAAATGGTAAAAACGAAATAAGGGGTAGTTGAGGTAAAGTAACTTGTTCATTTACACCAAAAACTTTTGAAGGAATAATAGCTGATTATCATTATTGAAAAGATAATCCTGCATGAGAACTTGGCGAAAAATTTAAAGAGGATATGATGCAACGATATAATTCTAATGATATTTCAATTACTGCAATTTTTCCATGAACATGAAAAGAAATACAACAAGTAGGTAAAACAATTTGAGATAATTTTTCAAAAATTGAAAAAGTATATACAGATAGTTCTAGAAAAGAACGTATAGAAATTGTACTTTATGAAAAACCATTTAATTGATTTGATTTTGAATCAGTAAGAATAATAACAGAAGATGAGAAATATTATCCAAATAATCGTCTTGATAATTTAGAAAATGATTTTCCAGATTGAAATAAAGATATAAAAATTAATTTAGGAAAAATTAATCATAACGTTGATAACGAAATTAAAAGTGCCATAAAGAAAAAATATCATAATTTTAAATTATCAGAAGTTTATTTATTGGATAAATCTAATTACTCACACTTTATTGGCTATTTTGAAAAAAAATAATTGTTGGTACTTTTAGTCCCTATTCTTATGGTTTGACAAAACCAACTTTTACCTATGTAACACAAGATAAATTTAATGAAATTTCAAATATTATAGCAAATGATTCAAAAGTTAAACAATGATTTGCACATATAAATGAATGAAATTCTACTTTACCACAAGCAATCAATAATTCTAAAACATTTAATCCTCAAGCATTATATAATTGAAAAAGACAAGAAAAAGAAATAATAAAAGGTTATATAAGAGATTGAAGTTATATTTCAACTTTAATTGAACATGAATTAAAGTTAGATGAATTAAACAAAAATATTCAAGGAATCAAAGCAGATTTTGAAACTTTAAAAAAACAAGTTAATGAACTTGACAACAGACTTCTAAATCTAGAAAATAAATCAAATTTAAATTGTGAAAACACATTAACTATTGTTAATGGTGCTTTAAATACTATTCCCATAATTGGTAATGTTGTTGGTGGTATTACAACAATGGCTTCTGGTGCTTGTGCTATTGGTGGTGTATAATTTTATTTTTTATATCTTTAAAATCAATTTTAAGGCATCAAATTTGCTGCTCGACAAACGATTTAAAATTTTATATAGTTAAGTATTCACAAAAATAATCTTTTATAAAAAGAATTTTATCTAATTTTAATTTGGTATTATTAGTATCCACATCTTCAAGGATGGTTTTTATTTGGTATATAAACCTTTTTAGTTTTTATCAAATCTTCTTTGATAATTGGTTTTGGTGCTATTTCTTTTAATTCATATATTACTAAGATATAACTCATTAATAAACGATTTAAGTACAATTACATCAGTTCTAGGTTGTATGTATTGAACTTTGCTATTTTTATAAGGAAAATACTTTTTACCATAATATGTTATAGTTGAACCACTATCCGTTTTTCTTTTAGAAAATCTTGAAAGATAAATATTTATTTCTTCTTGGTTTGGAGCTTTAATCATAGCAGATTTATTATTATCAATAGGTAAGGCAAATTGCTTATTAAAAATACTTATATATATTTTAAGAAATTGATTAGCTTCTTCTAAATTTTTAATTTTATTAAGTCTAAGTTCACTAATTAAGCGACTTTGAAGTGTTCCAAATAAGCGTTCGATTCTACCCTTAGCTTGTGGAATGGAAGTTCTAATAATTTCAACACCTAAATCATTACAAGACTTTTGGAATTGAGTATAAGTATCATTTTCCGTGTTTATTTTGCCAGCATCGATTTGTTTTTTATATCCAAAAACTGTTCTATTATCAGTATAAAATGTTTTTGGTATGCCATATTTAGTTAAAATTTGATAAAAAACATTATAATAACCATCTAATGTTTCTTGATGATCAAATCATAGTCCGACAATATTGCCTGTAGCATCATCAATTGCAGCATGTAAAAAAGCTTTTGGTTTATCCTTACCAAATCAATGATGATTACTTGCATCCATTTGAATTAATTCACCAAAATTTGTTCTTCGGTTTCTTGTAGGATGCAAGTTATTTTTCTTATTTTTATGTCTTTTTGGTGAAGTAATTTTTTCTTTAATTAATATAGTATAAAGTGTACTATATGAAATTTTAATTTTTTCTTCATTGTTTAATTTCTCATGGAAATGTTGAAAATTAAAATTATAATATTTGGTTTTATATAAATTTATAATCTTAATTTTGATTTCAAAATTTGTTGTTTTATTAGAAATTTTATTTCGGGATTTATGAATAAAACCAACTTTACCTTCTCTATTGAAAATTTGAATTAATTGGTTAATTCTTCTAATAGTTAGGTTAAGTTTATTCTTAGCTTGATGTTTAGATAATTTATTAATAATAATGTCATTTATAATATTAAACTTATATTTTTCTTTCATAGTCATGCTTCTTTCCATATTTATCACCAAGTATATTTAACTTTACTTTTGGGAAATTTTTGCTCGATAACTAATAGGAAATTATCACTAAATAATGACAAATAGTATTATTTTACTGTCAATATCGAGTGAAAATTTCCCAAAAATATTTATCAAAAAAAATAAAAAAGAAGTAAAATTTAACAAATAAAAGTTGCTTTGTTTTGAAAGTAAATATTTTTATATTTACTTTCAAAGGAGAACAAAATTATGAAATATTTTAGTCCAAGTTATTGATTTAAATTGTGAGTATTAACTGCTCCACTTTTAAATAATAAAATACAAGGTATTAATGGTAAGTCAATTGATAATTCAAATATTAAAAATTGAGTTAGAAAAAATACGACTAGTTTAGATTTAGTAAATCAACAATTAAATTTTGCAAGTAATAATCAAACAGATTTTATTATTAACAACCCAACAACAAATAGCAAAATAAATATGAATAAACATCGTCATGAAAAACACAGAAATCGATTAAAAAGAACATTAAATGGTAAAAACGAAATAAGGGGTAGTTGAGGTAAAGTAACTTGTTCATTTACACCAAAAACTTTTGAAGGAATAATAGCTGATTATCATTATTGAAAAGATAATCCTGCATGAGAACTTGGCGAAAAATTTAAAGAGGATATGATGCAACGATATAATTCTAATGATATTTCAATTACTGCAATTTTTCCATGAACATGAAAAGAAATACAACAAGTAGGTAAAACAATTTGAGATAATAACAGAAGATGAGAAATATTATCCAAATAATCGTCTTGATAATTTAGAAAATGATTTTCCAGATTGAAATAAAGATATAAAAATTAATTTAGGAAAAATTAATCATAACGTTGATAACGAAATTAAAAGTGCCATAAAGAAAAAATATCATAATTTTAAATTATCAGAAGTTTATTTATTGGATAAATCTAATTACTCACACTTTATTGGCTATTTTGAAAAAAAATAATTGTTGGTACTTTTAGTCCCTATTCTTATGGTTTGACAAAACCAACTTTTACCTATGTAACACAAGATAAATTTAATGAAATTTCAAATATTATAGCAAATGATTCAAAAGTTAAACAATGATTTGCACATATAAATGAATGAAATTCTACTTTACCACAAGCAATCAATAATTCTAAAACATTTAATCCTCAAGCATTATATAATTGAAAAAGACAAGAAAAAGAAATAATAAAAGGTTATATAAGAGATTGAAGTTATATTTCAACTTTAATTGAACATGAATTAAACAAAAATATTCAAGGAATCAAAGCAGATTTTGAAACTTTAAAAAAACAAGTTAATGAACTTGACAACAGACTTCTAAATCTAGAAAATAAATCAAATTTAAATTGTGAAAACACATTAACTATTGTTAATGGTGCTTTAAATACTATTCCCATAATTGGTAATGTTGTTGGTGGTATTACAACAATGGCTTCTGGTGCTTGTGCTATTGGTGGTGTATAATTTTATTTTTTATATCTTTAAAATCAATTTTAAGGCATCAAATTTGCTGCTCGACAAACGATTTAAAATTTTATATAGTTAAGTATTCACAAAAATAATCTTTTATAAAAAGAATTTTATCTAATTTTAATTTGGTATTATTAGTATCCATATCTTCAAGGATGGTTTTTATTTGGTATATAAACCTTTTTAGTTTTTATCAACTCTTCTTTGATAATTGGTTTTGGTGCTATTTCTTTTAATTCATATATTTGATGATTATAACTAAGATATAACTCATTAATAAACGATTTAAGTACAATTACATCAGTTCTAGGTTGTATGTATTGAACTTTGCTATTTTTATAAGGAAAATACTTTTTACCATAATATGTTATAGTTGAACCACTATCCGTTTTTCTTTTAGAAAATCTTGAAAGATAAATATTTATTTCTTCTTGGTTTGGAGCTTTAATCATAGCAGATTTATTATTATCAATAGGTAAGGCAAATTGCTTATTAAAAATACTTATATATATTTTAAGAAATTGATTAGCTTCTTCTAAATTTTTAATTTTATTAAGTCTAAGTTCACTAATTAAGCGACTTTGAAGTGTTCCAAATAAGCGTTCGATTCTACCCTTAGCTTGTGGAATGGAAGTTCTAATAATTTCAACACCTAAATCATTACAAGACTTTTGGAATTGAGTATAAGTATCATTTTCCGTGTTTATTTTGCCAGCATCGATTTGTTTTTTATATCCAAAAACTGTTCTATTATCAGTATAAAATGTTTTTGGTATGCCATATTTAGTTAAAATTTGATAAAAAACATTATAATAACCATCTAATGTTTCTTGATGATCAAATCATAGTCCGACAATATTTCCTGTAGCATCATCAATTGCAGCATGTAAAAAAGCTTTTGGTTTATCCTTACCAAATCAATGATGATTACTTGCATCCATTTGAATTAATTCACCAAAATTTGTTCTTCGGTTTCTTGTAGGATGCAAGTTATTTTTCTTATTTTTATGTCTTTTTGGTGAAGTAATTTTTTCTTTAATTAATATAGTATAAAGTGTACTATATGAAATTTTAATTTTTTCTTCATTGTTTAATTTCTCATGGAAATGTTGAAAATTAAAATTATAATATTTGGTTTTATATAAATTTATAATCTTAATTTTGATTTCAAAATTTGTTGTTTTATTAGAAATTTTATTTCGGGATTTATGAATAAAACCAACTTTACCTTCTCTATTGAAAATTTGAATTAATTGGTTAATTCTTCTAATAGTTAGGTTAAGTTTATTCTTAGCTTGATGTTTAGATAATTTATTAATAATAATGTCATTTATAATATTAAACTTATATTTTTCTTTCATAGTCATGCTTCTTTCCATATTTATCACCAAGTATATTTAACTTTACTTTTGGGAAATTTTCACTCGATAACTAATAGGAAATTATCACTAAATAATGACAAAAGTAAGTATTATTGTTGACTAATATTTTTGAAGTGTTAAGATTAACTACAATTGCATATTGAAGTCTAAATTATTCTCGTCTAAACTTATAATTTAAAGACAAATTTGAATATTATTGACAACATCTGTATGCTCCCATATTATTTTAAAACAAAAAATGAAGCAATCATATTTTTGAAAAAATACAAGAAAATCTATGAGCAACGAATAACAAAAACTAAAGAAAAATATGGAAAATCAATACCATTATTAAATGGTTTGCAACTTAATCAAGAACAAGCACTATTAAAAGAAACAAACTTAATAAGCACAATATCATTAAAAAATAACAATAATGTTTTAATAAAAATTAAATTAACTGAACAAATTGAAAATATATATACAAGTCTTTTCATAACAAATAATCAAAAAAGTGATACTACAAGTCTTTTAGAATTTGAAGATCGACAAGCAGACACGTTAACGCTACTTTCTGATATTTACTATGATAGCACACCAACCCAATCACAACAAAATTTAAGTTCTTTTATTATTGATACTAGTACAAACATTAAAGAACAAAGTCCTGAAGAAATAGAAGAAATAAAAGATGAAAAAAAATATGAGTTTCTTAATTCTGAAAACTCACAAATAGTAAAAAATAAACTAGCACAAAAAGTAGTATATAACATATAAAAACTTTTAAATAAATTAACTAATGTTATTCTTTTTTTAATTTAAAAGAATAACATTTTTAATAACAAATTAAAGATTGACTACTATCATTTAATTCTGAATTATTATCTCAATTATCCAACATATCATTAATTGCTCTAATTGAAATAGGATCAAATCTAATTAATTGATTATTAACATCAATAATTAAATTATCTACCATTCTTTCCAATTCTCAATGAAACATTAATGGTTTTTCTTTATTTTGTAATTCTTCTTTTTTATTGTTCAATTTTGTTAATATTTCCATTAAGCTAACTGTACTATTTTCATTTCAGTTATTATTTATATTTACAAAATCATTTCTTAAATTTTCAATTTCACTAATAGTTTTATTTATATACCTTGCTTCTGCTCTCTTTTCATATCATTCAGGAAATAATTTTTTGTGTACAAATGGCCCCATAATAAATAATACTAATAATGAACTAGTAGCAGCACCAATTAGCATTCGAATTGGTAATGAAAATAAATTTTCATTACTACCAAGTGCTTTAACAATTTTTTCATTACATAAATATGTTATACCAATTCCTGGTATTGTACTAAGCAAAAACCCACTACCAATAATACCCACTTTTTCTCATATATTTAATCCTTGATAATTATATATTAATTGTTGTCTACTATCTTCTGATATTCTTTCTTGTCTTATCATAATTTACTCCTATTTTTCTAATTTGAGTTAATAAAATTAATTATTAATATCTTAACATAAAAACTAACATTAATATTTTATTAAACAATTAATTAATATATTTAATATTCTAAAATAAGAATAATAAAAACTAATTAATGGAAATAAGTTTATTAAATATTAAAATAATTAAAGCTTCTTTTCATTATTAATATACTCTCATATATTATCCTTTCAAAGTTGCTAACATTACAGCTTTAATAGTATGTAAACAATTTTCTGATTGTTGAAATACCTTTGATGCAGAAGATCGAAATACTTCATCAGTAACTTCTAATTCACCTGTTCCACCATATTGTTTAACAATATCTTGAGTAATTTGTGTATTACCATCATGAAAACTTGGTAAAGAATGTAAAAATATAACATCTGATTTTGCAATTTTCATTTTTTCATCATTAACTTGATATGGCATTAATTCTTTAATTCGTTGTTTTAATAAAATTTTATCTTCACATACAGATGTTCAAACATCAGTAGCAACTACATCAGCATCTTTACTTGCTGTTTTATAATCTTCTGTTAAAATAATAGAACCACCCGTTTCTTGAGCAATTTCTTGACATTGTTTTAATAGTTGAGGATATGGTCATAAATTTTTATTAGTACAGATTACTAAATTCATTCCTAATTTTGCACTAATAATCATATAACTATTAGCCATATTAAAACGAGCATCTCCAAAATAAACAAATTTAATACCTTTAACATCTTTATTTTTTTTACACTCTTGAATTGTCATAATATCAGCTAGCATTTGTGTTGGATGATATAAGTCAGTTAAGCCATTTCATATCGGAACACCGGCATTTTCAGCTAATTCTTCAACATCAGTTTGTTTATATCCACGAAATTGAATACCATTATAAATTCTACCAAGAAATTTAGCGGTATCAATAATTGATTCTTTAACTCCTAATTTACTACTAGTTGGATCAAAATATGTTGAATGCATTCCTAAATCACAAGCAGCAACTTCAAACGCGCTTCTTGTTCTTAATGAATCTTTTCGATATAATAAAGCAACACTATAGCCTTTTAATGGCTGTTTTTCTATTCCTTTTTGTTTTGCAATTTTTAAAGTAGCAGCTAATTCTAATAAGTAATAAATTTCTTCTGAAGTAAAATCTAATAAACAAATAAAATTTCTGCCTTTTAAATTAATAGCCATGATATGTTTTCTTCCTTTCAGTTCCTAATATCTTTATTTAATTTAACATTAATATACAATATGGGCAACACTCTGGCCACATGACAATTCAGAATTAGTAATTTCATAAACATGGATATGTATTATTATATTTAATTTTTAACTCAAATTTATTAACAGCAAGTAATTATTTTGTTAATAAATTATTGAACTGAAAGTTGTTTTAAATATTTTTCTAGTGAAATAATATATTCTTTTTTAGAATTCCATTCTTTTAAAATTTGATTGATTAAGTAAGAACATATTTTTTTATCTTGGATAATACTCATTACAACAAACTTTTTAATATAAAATACTCCAATACCATTTCTGATAAAAATTTTAGCAAGTAATAAAACTATTTTTAATTTATTAATTTCTGAATATATATTAATAGCAGACTTACTTTGCATTCAGTATTCTCCTTAACTTAAAATATTCTTTTTTCTCTCTCATAGTTAACATTTAAAACCTTTTTTTATATTTTTGCAATAAATATACAAAAAATTACTAATGAATATGTATATATTAAATTAATAAGTGTATTTTATTGTATATTTAAAATTTAAAACTATCAAAATAAAATTTTAAATATACAATAATAAATGAAAATGAAAAATATTAGTTTAGTAATTAAATGTAAAATTAAAAAAACAAAACTTTAAAACTTACTAAAATAGAATATTTTATAAAAGTTTTGAAAATAATGTTTTATCAATAAAACTTAATATAATTTTAAATTTAAAATTTGTACCTATAATTTAGGTACAAATTTTTATTATTTCTCATTTTGCTGTGTGTACATCACAATACGTAAAATAAGTTGTAATATTTCATAAATCATACGAATCAAGTAATAAATAAACTTAATTTGGAAAATTCAACTAATAGCACGTATTTCTTTTTCATTTAAAATACCAACAAGATTTTGACAAATTTCTTTTCTTGATTTAGCATAAAAAATCATTTGCATTGAAGAAAAAAGAATTAATAAAATACTACCTAAAATTGATAAAACAATTGAAAGTATATTTGCGCTCGCTGCTGATAAAGTAATTCAAGAATTAGCAGGTGAAAGAGCAAATAGAATAGCAAGTGCAAAAGGAATTAAAACAAAAAATAATGTTATTTTACGAGAAAAATCTCATCAAAAAGTATTAAAACGACTACTATTTGAACTACTTACTGCCCAAGTACTTTCCATTGCCATTGCTAAAGTATAAATAGAACGACGGTGATAAGTTCATGGTAATAGTCTTAAAGTAAAATTACCATTATTAAATAAATATGGCCTTAAATAAAAAAACCTAGGTTCAACAGTAATACTATTAATATTACCAAATCCCTTAAATTTTATTCTTTTTGCATTAATACCGTATGTTTTTAAATATTTTTGAGATAACTCGCCACCAGTTAAATTAGCACTATTTTCACGATGGAATCAAGAATACTTAATTCAAGTGAAAAATCAAATCATAGTAACAACAAACAAAATCACACCAACAATAGCTAATAAGCTTGCTAAAACAATTAAACTAGTTGATCAAGTCTTTGGATCATTTGGATTAACTGAGGATAATAATAAATTAGTCATAATCTTCTCCTTTCTAACTATTTGAATAGAGTCTACAATATTATAACATAGTATTATTCCACCACGAAAAGAAAGTTATAAACTTCTTGATCACCATCAACAATTTCATATTCAATATCATAATCTTCATCTAAAATTTTTTTCATAAAATTAATTTGATCTTTTGAATAACCTTTACCTTTAAAAATAGTAATTATTTCTGCACCATCTCAAATTAATTTAGTAAACAATACTTTAATTACATTAAATAAATTTTCATTTGAAGCAATAATTTTTTCTTTACCATCTTTATTACGAAAACTAACAGCAGAAAAAAAGTGTTTTTTTCCAATTTTAATACCATCTATTTCAACATCACGATCAGCAACTGTTACATAACCAAAAGCAGCATATTTAATTTCACTTCACATATTTTTATTATTTTCTTTTGCACTTAATTCAGGATTGAAATTTAAAGCGGCACGCATACCTTGAGCAATATTTTTAGCAGGTAATACAAAAACTTTTGATTTTTTTTCTAATTTTCTTGCTTGTTCTGCTGCTAAAAATAAATTACTATCATTTGGCAAAATAAAGACATTTTTTGCATCGACAATTTCAATTGCCTTTAAAAAGTCATCTGTTGATGGATTAATTCTTTTTGAATACATAATAATATTGTTAACCTTTAATTCATCTCTAAAAAAGGTTTCAATTCCTCTACCAGGAACAGCAGCAATTAAAGCAAATTTATTATTTAATTTACGAATTGGTTTAATAGTTTGTGTATGTGCTTTTGCCTGTTCGGTCATATTTTCAATTTTTACTTTTAAAATTTCACCAAATTTCTGAAAATAATTTAAAATTTGACCTGGTTTTAAAGTATGAACATGAACTTTGATTAAATCTTCATCATCTACTAAAACTATTGATTGACCATCCATTGTTTCTAAATCAGTTCGTGTTTTGCTTAAATTAAAATCTAACTTACTAACTTTATTTAGTTTTACAATAACTTCTGAACAATAACCAAAGTTTTCTTGATTTAAAACCATTTCTAATTTTGCTGTATCTTGTTGTTCTAATTTTTTCTTTGGTGAAATAGCTTTACCATGCTTTAAACCATACACCATACCTTCAACAATATAAACTAAACCAGCACCACCCGAATCAACAACTCCTACTTTTTTTAAAATTGGCAATAAATCAGGTGTTCTTTTTAATGATTCATTCATTCCTTCTAGTAATTTTTCAAAAATATAAAGCGAATCTTTGCCTGTTATTTCTAATTCATTAATATAATTAGCACCATCTTTAATAATAGTAAGAATAGTACCTTCTACTGGTTTCATAACTGCACGATATGCATAATCTTGCGCACTTTTTCAAAATTTTAATAAATCCTCATTACTAATGAAATCATTTTTTAAATCTTTTGTTTTTATAGTTTGAAAAAAACCACGAAAAATTTGAGATAAAATAACTCCAGAATTACCACGCGCACCCATCATTAAACCACGAGAAAAAGTAGTAGCAAATGTTTTTAAACTATCATATTCTTTGCCATTTAATTCTTTTATACCATTCATCATTGTTAAATTCATATTTGTTCCAGTATCACCATCAGGTACTGGGAAAACATTTAATTTATCAACTTCAAAATGATGATTATAAAGATTATTAGCACCGCTAATAAGCATAACTTTTAAGGTTTTAATATCAATTTTTTTCATTTAATTTCACCTTATATTTTCTTTTATTCTTCAATTAAATCATGAACAAAAATGTTAAGTACTATATAGTCTTGATGTTTAATAATCTTTTCAACAATATATTTTAAATTTTTCTGAGTTTGATTCATAATATTTCAAATATTATTATTAAAAAAACAAACTATATTAATATCAATAATTCAACCTAAATCAGACTTGTTAACTTTAATTCCATAATTATTATCTTTTTCATAAATATTGGCAACACCTGGTACAGATAAAATACTTTCTGATAATGCTTTTTTAATAATGTTCATAATATCTTTATCTTTCTCCACATAATCACCCCTATTATATTAATAATAAATTAAATTTATATAAAATAAAATCTCTTATAATTTTTATAGTCTCTTATATTATACCTAATATAATATATCAAGACAATAATAATCTTAAAGATAAAGATATTATATATTGATAATGGTTTTTTCTATATAAAAACATAATTAAGAAAAACTAAACTACCTAATTATTAAATATAAAATACTATCTATAATTTTAAAAATTAATATTAATATTACTTTTAGTAAAGTAATACAATAATAATTAAATAATTACTTATTCTTAACTGTCTTATTTTTATACTTAAACATTATATAATAGAAAATAATAAAATTTAAAATATATAAAATACTAACTAACCAAAAGTATAATTAATAATTAAACTATACTTCAAAAATTTACTATATAAATTTTAGGAATTTTTGTGTTTTTAATCGTAATCTTATTTTTTGCAGAAATTTCAATTACAATTTTCATAATAACAATTACATATTTCAATAAATTACCTCCTATTTTATATAAAAAGATTATCACTTTTTAAAATAAAAATTAATTTAATGATAACGAAAATATATTAACTTCTTAATAACTAAATTTAATGTTCAACCACTTATTAACAATTGTAATTTTATATAATATAAGCTGAGTTATACTTGTAAGTGCAAGTAAATAAAATTGCAAAAAATTCTCATATAAAAATTTCATAATGCTAAATTTAGTTTAGAAAAAAGTAAGGAGTTTTTATATGAGTTATAAACATCTTGGCATAGATGAAAGAATTTATATTGAGAATCAATTGAAATTTAAATTTAAAATTAGTGAAATAGCTAAAAATCTTAATCGAAGTATTAGTACTATTATTCGAGAAATTAATAGAAATAAAGATAATAATCATTATTTTTCATTAATTGCACAAAATAAAGCTGAAAATCGAAAACAATCACATATTAGTTTTCATAAGTTTAAAAATAAGAATTTAGTAAAATATGTACAACAAAAATTACTATTAGGTTGATCACCTGAACAAATTTATGGCAGAATTAAAAATTTTCATAAAGAATGAGTTATTAGTTTTAAAACAATTTATACTTGAATTTATTTTGGAATGCTTGATAAAGTTACTAGTAAAAATTTAAGAAGAAAAGGTAAAAAACGAAAATCTAAAGAAAATCGTGGCAAGTTTAATGGTAAATCAATTAAAGAACGAGATATAAATGTTAATGATCGTATAACACTTGGTCATTGAGAAGGAGATACTATAGTATCATCACGAGGTAAAAGCAAATCATGTTTAATAACTTTAGTTGAAAGAGTATCACGATTTACTTTAGCAATATTAGTTAAAAACAGAACTACTAAAGTTATTAATAAAAATGTCAGTTATTATTTATCAATTCTTCCTAAAAACATTGTTAAAACTATTACTTTTGATCGTGGCAAAGAATTTTCAAATTGACAACAACTTGAAAAAAATTTAGATGTAAAAATTTATTTTGCCAATCCATATTCACCTTGACAAAGAGGTACTAATGAAAATACTAATGGTTTAATTAGAGAAAAATTTCCTAAAAAATTTATTTTTTCAAAAACTAATAAAAATGAAGTTCATAAATTTATATTGTCTTTAAATCAAAAACCGAGAAAAATACTAAATTATCTTTCACCAATCGAATATTTGGATAGAAAAATAATTTAGTTGCACTTACCTTTACAATTTAGCATAAAATAATATTTAATTGTTAATATTCAAAAGTGTTAACTATAATAAGTATTGAAATTTTATATACATAAAATTTAATGATTTTGAAAGGAACAATAATATGTTAAAAATATCTACTAATTATTTACCAGATCCCACTGAATATGCTAAAGTTTTTTGTGAATATATATTCAAAACTTTAATAGAAAAAATTATATATTTTTATACAACAGTCAATGGGTTTCTAGATCAAAAATTTATTACATTTTTGACTAATGAAAAAATTGCTAATGAATTTAATAAAACAAAAAATATGGATTTAGAAACATTAATAAAAGAATTTTATGATACACATCATAAAATTAAAATTCCACTAATAACAATAAATAAAAAATTAACAAAAGAAATTGAAAAAGAAGTAAGTGAAGTATTTAATAATACAACTACTTTAACTATAATTTTTTATAAAATTTGTATAAAAGATAACGCAACTAATAGTGATATTAGTGATTTTTTTATTGAAAAATATACAAAAAAATTATTAATACTTTTAAAAATCTCTATTATATTTTTTATTACTATAACTATATCAAACATTTTAGAATTAGAGATAACAAAAAAAAGAAACATATTTCAACAAAAAACTATCAAGATAATTTAAATATACAATTAATTAAAGAAATAAAAAAAAGTCTTGAATATGCCATTTTAATAATAAACAAAATGGATACAAATATTTATAAGCGAAATTTAAAAATAACACCAGAAGAAAATTTACAAAAAAAAGCACAAGATGCAGAAAATGAAAAATATGATGCATCATATTTACATAAAAAAACTAATGCTAATAATTGTATACTTTCATAAACGTTTTCTTTAATCTTTATTTTCTGTTACGTCAATAATAACTTCACTATTATCATCAAGAATTTCTTTAGTTATAAATTGACCAACGCTTTCAGCACCAGTTTTATCAGCAACCGTTTTTAAACGACTTAATTGTTTTTCCAACGGAACTAATGTTTTATTAATGCCAACATAAAGATCGTGATTTTCTACTAAACACTGTAAAAAATTATTATTTAATAACTGAATATGAACGGAAATATTATATGTATGATTACTATTTCTTTCAATACCAACTTTAGCAATCATATCTTTTTTAATATATTTAGAATACTTTTCTTGTAAATAATTAAAATTTTTATCAACAGCATTTTTAATTTCATAAGTAATATTAATATTTTTTCCATGGACAATAACTTGCATGATTAATTGCTCCTATCTTTTAATTATTATATACATTTTCCCATAAACAAATAAATTTTAAAAGATGATAGTGTAATTAAATTTAAATTATTAACAACTAAGCAAAATACCAATTATATTTATAATATGCTTAATATCATCTTCAGTTAAATTAATGATTAATACTCTATTTTTTATCTTTTCATGATTTTTGTTTTAAAAAATTTTGTTTTCCATTAAAAGTAATAGCTGTTTTTCAACGTGGATAATTATTACCTTTAGTAATAGCATTAGTATTATTCATTGGTTGTAAATTACTAATATCAGAAGTGCCTCCATGAAATAAAGGTCGTTGATGTATAATAGTTCAATTATAACTTTTAGGATCATCATTAAGTTTAACATTACTAATAAAGTTATTTTTAAACATTAGCGCACCCGCATAGTCTTTTCGATATAACTGTGGATTATAATCATCAATAATTTCTCCTTTATTTCATACTTCTTCAATTTGTTGTGGTGTTCAAGTTACTTCACTATTAACAACATTACTACTGTTATTACTACTGTTATTAGTTTGAACAGGATTTGGATTACTAGTTACTTGATTATCAAGTAATTTTGATTGTGGAAGTGCACCTCCACCAGTATTATTAATAACTATATTTATACCTTGTGTTGATTTATCATGTTCATTAAAAAATCGATCTGTAAATGATGGTCCAATAGTTTGTTCACCAAAAAGAGAATTTTGTTCAACACTTGCGGGTATTTCTGTTGCTGATAAAGCATTATTATTTGTCAATGATAATGCTTTTTTTGATTTATTTCTTAAATTAGCCATTATTAATCATAAAGAAAAAAGTACTAAAAAGAAACTACAAATTAATGCAAAGCCTCAAGGTAAAATAAAAAATAAAACATTAATAATTTTTTTGTCCATAACATAACTATAAATTTTTTTATAACCATAACTTATTAATAATCCTGAACCAATAAGTAAGACAAGCGAAATTACTACTACTATTAATGCTCATACTAAAGTTATTATTCCATATTTATTTAAAAAAATAAATGGAATTGTAATAAACACTAGAGTAATAACCGAAAAAATTAAAGTAAAAATTGTTAAAATCTGAAAAGTAAGAGTAAATGTAATGCCTTTACTATTAATTACTTCAGTTAAAATTGCTAAAATCTCATTAACATTAGTACGATAAAGTATAAGTCATAATACTCAACTTATAATCAAAGTTATTGCCATTAATCCCGAACTAACAATAATTCCTCAACGATTATGAGAATTAATGTTTCTATAATTCTCTGCTGACACTTCCATACTAAAACCTCACAACTCTAAAATCTCATATATTAAATTCTATCATAAATGATGATTAACATGTTTAACGACAATTATGAAATATAAATGAAAATATAACCTTTATAAAAATACTTCTTGAAAATTAAAATTTAGATTTAACTTAATAAAAATGTATCATAATATTTTTAATAAACTTTAAATTTGCAACTTTCTTGCAAATAATTTTTTGTTAAAGATTGTTGATTTTGTGATTCTGATTTATTAATTTTTTCAATATTTAATCTTTCATCTAATGATTCATCTTCAAAAATTTCCTTCTACTCTCTTTTTTTGCTAATCTATTTTTTTCTAAAATATCAAATAAACTTTCTACTTTTAATGTACCATTTAATTGAGATTGTACTAATGTTTTATCTGTTTCTAACGTGGTAGTCATTTCTAATTTTGCAAGGTCTAACTGCTTAGTTAAAATATCTTGTTGTACCCTACTTCTTTCTAGACTTAATTGTTCAAGTTCTTTTTCCCTAATCAAATTTTCTGCTTCTATCTTCCTTTTTTCTAATTCTATTTTTTTATATTCTATTTGTTTAGTTAAAATAATTAATTCTTTTTCATTTATTTCTAACTTTAATTGTTCAAGTTCTTCTTGCTTAATTAAATTTTCTGCTTCTAATCTTTCTTTTTGTATTTCTGATCTTATTTTACTAATTTCTAATTCCTTATTTAATTTTTTATTTCATTCTTGAAAAAATTTTTTGACATTTTTTCTTCTTTTTCTTTCTGCTCAAATTGAAAGTGTATTACCAATTATTACACTTCCAGAAAAAATAGATATTGGTACTAACCCAACACCACTTACAAACAAGCCAGTAATAGCAGCAGTACTTATAACAGCTTGAATACCAGTTTTTCAATAAAATTTTTTATTTTCTTTATCTAAAGTTTTTTTTTGCAATAACAACAGTTTCATTATTACAATCATTTAAATTTTACAATTCTGTTTTCATATCTTTTATCCTTTTCAATTGTTTATTTACATTTTTATATATATGTACTTATTTTTTTATGAATTGATAATGAACAATTATTACTTGTTTCTACATTTACTACTTTTGCTAAATTTAATTCTTGAGGGATCGGTGATGAAGTAATATTTAAACTAGTTATGTTATTAAGTTTTGCTAATTTTTCTCTTGCTTTAACTAATTCAAGTTCAACTTTAGTTCTTTCTAATTGTTTTTTAAGAATTTTTGCTCCTACTGTTTCTAATTGTAATTCTTCTAATTTTCTCTGAAGAATACTTGATTTTTCATTATTGTCATCTTCTAATTCTACTTTCTCTTGTTTATTTTGTTTAATCGTAGCTTTAATAACTGCACCCATCATAGCAGCAGATGTACCTGCACTAGCTGCTATTCCTAAATCAGAACATTGAAAGCCATCAATTCCACCAACCGCTAATGTTACTACTGTAGCAGTACCGGCAGTTATTATAGGTAAATTTTTTACAAAATTTTTTTTAAATTTCTTTCGAAAACTTTTTTTCTTGATAGTGAAGGTTTAACAACTTCCACTACATAATTATTTTCATCTTGCATTGAAGAAGCAAATGAAGATTTACTAATATCCATTTTTATTTCTCTCTTTCTAATCTATGAAAAATATCCTTCTGATTAATATAATTTAATAAAAAACTAATATAAATAAAAAATACTTATATTAGTAATGAACATATATTAAATTATTAATAATACTATCACAAATATTGATTTTAATAAAATTTAATATTTCATTTTATTACTAAAATAATTTCTTATAATAAATATTACAAATAAAGTAATTTCTCGTTTACAAAAAAATATTAGATATAATACTTGTAAACTAAAGATATAGTTTTTGACCTATTGTTTTATTTTTTAACAAATAGGTTTTTATTTTAAAAGGGGGACAAAATGAAAACAATTAAAAAAGAACAAATATTTACTAACAAAGCATATTTAATAAATTATGAAACTGTAGAAAAAATTAAAAAACAATTACTAAATTTAAAAGGAGAAAAAATAAAACTTATTGAAAAAAGTGAGAAAATTGAAAAAGAAATTAATAATTATCAAAAAACTATTCAATTTTGAATTAAACAAAATAAAGAAATAGAAGATAAAGTATTTCAATTTAATATTCAAATCTATAAATTAAAGGAACAAAAAATTAACAAAATTAAAAATTTTTTATTAATCGCTAAATTGTAAAGGTAAGTGCAACTAAATTATTTTTCTATCCAAATATTCGATTGGTGAAAGATAATTTAGTATTTTTCTCGGTTTTTGATTTAAAGACAATATAAATTTATGAACTTCATTTTTATTAGTTTTTGAAAAAATAAATTTTTTAGGAAATTTTTCTCTAATTAAACCATTAGTATTTTCATTAGTACCTCTTTGTCAAGGTGAATATGGATTGGCAAAATAAATTTTTACATCTAAATTTTTTTCAAGTTGTTGTCAATTTGAAAATTCTTTGCCACGATCAAAAGTAATAGTTTTAACAATGTTTTTAGGAAGAATTGATAAATAATAACTGACATTTTTATTAATAACTTTAGTAGTTCTGTTTTTAACTAATATTGCTAAAGTAAATCGTGATACTCTTTCAACTAAAGTTATTAAACATGATTTGCTTTTACCTCGTGATGATACTATAGTATCTCCTTCTCAATGACCAAGTGTTATACGATCATTAACATTTATATCTCGTTCTTTAATTGATTTACCATTAAACTTGCCACGATTTTCTTTAGATTTTCGTTTTTTACCTTTTCTTCTTAAATTTTTACTAGTAACTTTATCAAGCATTCCAAAATAAATTCAAGTATAAATTGTTTTAAAACTAATAACTCATTCTTTATGAAAATTTTTAATTCTGCCATAAATTTGTTCAGGTGATCAACCTAATAGTAATTTTTGTTGTACATATTTTACTAAATTCTTATTTTTAAACTTATGAAAACTAATATGTGATTGTTTTCGATTTTCAGCTTTATTTTGTGCAATTAATGAAAAATAATGATTATTATCTTTATTTCTATTAATTTCTCGAATAATAGTACTAATACTTCGATTAAGATTTTTAGCTATTTCACTAAATTTAAATTTCAATTGATTCTCAATATAAATTCTTTCATCTATGCCAAGATGTTTATAACTCATATAAAAACTCCTTACTTTTTTCTAAACTAAATTTAGCATTATGAAATTTTTATATGAGAATTTTTTGCAATTTTATTTACTTGCACTTACAAGTATAACTCAGCAATCTTTTTTCATTTGGAAAAATAAATAAAAATAAAAGTATTAATAATTTAATTGAAACAGAAGAAATAAATTGTGAATTATTTAAAAAAACAAAATTAAATAATCAACAAAAAATTAATATTTTAAATTCAAATTATATTGAAAAACAAACAAAATACGCAAATTTAATAACTAATATTAATCAAATAACTGAACATGAAAACAAATTATTAGAAGATAAAAATAATTTGTTAAATAATAATAATTTATTAATTGATTTAATAAATCAAAAAGAACAGCAAGAAAAAGAAACAATTGTCGAAGTCAATGAGCAAATGGTTGAACAATTTGAATTAGAAATATTTCAACTTAGTGAAAAAATTTGTGATTTGGAAAATCAATTATTATCTAACAGTAGTGATGAAGGCTTTAATTCAAAATCTACATCAACAGATTCTTTAAATTCAGATATTTCAGTACCTCTAAAATACAACCAAAACCACAAATATCTAACCCTATTAATAAACAAAAAGAAAAAGACATCCCTTGAGAACAAACACTACGTAAATATGAAAATGATATTCCAACAAAAAATTATAAGCAAAGAATAAAGCCAACTAATTCAAGAATAATAAAATTTTAAAAATTAAACATATTTAGAAATTAGCAATATCAACTTTATCTTTTGCTTTTGGTATATCAATTACTGGTGGAGATTCTGGATATACTTTATTCATACTACTTGCTAAATTTCTTACTCATTTACCACGATGATAAATAAATAAAGAAATAATCATTTTAATAACATCACAAGAACGCATAATAGCATAAATATAAACAATATCTAAAGGACTATAATGTACCTCAATAAATAAAATTAATATTGAAAAACATCAAGTAAAACAACTATCAACAAGTAAAACAGTAATTGCTAAGCCACCAGCACGAAATGCATAAATACAAGTATACAAAATAGTATAAGCACTAAAAACTATAGCATCAACACGCATCATTCAACTAGAAATTCGTAAGGCTTCTGTTGTTGCATTAAATAATAATTGTGGTAAAAAAAATGAAGATAAAACTAATAAGCCAGCAAAAAATAATGATACAAAAAAGCCTAACCTAATTAAATGTTTAGCATTATATTTAGCACCAATCAAATCATCGGCACCTAAACGATTGGCAATTAACACCGAAGAAGCAATACCAAATCCAATATATAAAGTATAGAGCATGGTATTAATCGTGGAAGCAATTGCCGAACCACTTAATGTTTCAAAGCTTCATTGCGAAATTAATCTAATAATCATTGTCGTAGCAACTGCAAATAATAAATCATTTAACATTAATGGCCATGTTTTAATTATAATTTTTTTAAATAAATCACCCCTAATCTTAAACATTTTCAAAACTTTTGGTTGAAATTCATATTTCTTTCATATAATAAAACTACTAATTAATGCCAACTGAGCAATTCTCGCTGTTAAAGTAGCAACTGCTGAACCTCGTGCTCCAATTCCTGCAACTGCACCAATACCATTAATTAATAATAAATTTAATAAAAAGTTAATAAATACTGAAACAAAAGCAAAGTTTATTCCTAACAATGGATAAGAAAAAACAATTCATTGATTATAATCAATACCTTGTGCTGTTGCTAAAGATGCTGAATGAAATTCATAATAACGTAAAATAATTTGTACAAATTGGGGATCGTTTTTATCAATATTATGAACATTCATAAAATTAATAAGTGAATTTTCATCAAAAGCATGATTATAATTTAAAATGTCCTTTAACTCATTAATATCATTAAGAGTTAATCCTTTAGCAGCACATAATTGATTAAATTTATCCAATGCACTACTAGGACTAGTAGTATAAGAAATTAAATATTCACCCACTGTATAAGATAAAATAATAACTATCACTCCAATTAAAAATCCAAAAATAATTCTCATTCTTACTGTTTGTCTTAAAGAACCATATCTTCCAGCTCCATAAAATTGAGCACCGTAACTCCCGAAACAGCAATTTGTCCTGCTGAATATTGCAAATGATAAAAATGTTCTAAACCATTATCTTTTCATCAACTTCAATTATCTCAAAGTCCTAATGAAGTAAAAATATCCCTAATATGTTCATTCATTGGCTTTAAATCACTAATAAAACTATCCTTTAATTCTCCAACCATAATATTATCTAGTAAATTCATTGATGCTGATAATATTTGTTGCAATACTGCCGGAATAATAATCATTAATGCTAATAAATACCATTTTTTAGTAGCAAAAAAATTACTAATTTTATGTGGATTTGCTCTATTATTAATTTTAAATCCACTAATTTTCATAATTTCACCCTTATCATTAATTTGCTCTATATTATAATAATAATTTTACATCATTTAAATAATGAGGTTTGAAATTTAATATATAAAAAATACTAAACTGCTAAGTAAAATCTCTACGATTAAATACTAATCATGAAGCACTCAATAAACCAATACCAAGCAAAACATACACAGTCAATAAAACTGGAAAATTAAGAATTTTACTATTAGTTGCTTTATTGGTATCAACTTGATAATTTGTGTTAACTTTATTAAAACTAACTAAATAAGGATCTGCTGTCATAGCATACTCACTTGGATAAGCAAAGATTGAACTTTGTTCAGTCGATATTCCATCTCAAATATATTTTAATTGATAAAAAATATTTAAATAACGCATTGCTTTAACTTGTGATGTCTTAGTATTAAGAGCATCATATTGTGATTGAGAAAGAGATGTATTTAAACCCGTAATCATAAGATTTACTGAATAATCAATATTATTGCTACCAACACCATTTGATCTTTTGGGACCAAGGTTATCTAGTCCAACTTTTTTACCTGTCATTAATTCTTCAAAACTTTGTTCTTTTCATTGACGAAAAGCATTACTAATATTGTAAATATGAGTAACTAAGTCCTTAGGAGCATCAGTAGTTGGTGGAGTACTAGTACTACCATTCTTAATTGCTAATACTATTGTTTGTTCTTTTTGATAATCATAATTATTAGGATACTTAACTTCTTTAATATATGTATCGTAAATACTAAACATAGCCTTTTGAATAGATTCAATAGTAGTTGTTGGGTCTTTTCTATATACGTCATTAATTCAATCAATATCAGTTTTATCTAATTTAGCTTTTACATTATTATAAACTGCTAATGACTGTGAAACAACATAATATGTAGGATCAAATGTTACTAAACTATTAATTAATGTCGCAAAAATATTGAATAAAGCAGCCATTCCAATCATAATTGCAACTAAAGCCTTAGCATTTAAAATTAATGAAAATAAAATAGCAATTGAAGAAATAATTAAATCAAAAATAATAGCAACACCAAATAAAATTCATAAATAAGGAAATACCGCATTATAAATAGTTGAGCTACCAATGCCAGGAATAGTAATAACAAAACTAGCAATAAAAATAGATAAAAATAAATATAAAATAATTACCACTTGTAAAGATAATAACTTTTCAGTTCAAATTCTAGTTCTACTAACTGGCTTTGATACTAAAATCAATAAAGTACCATCATCAATTTCATCACGAAAAACTTGTGTTGCTTTAACTGAAATAAATACAAAAATCATAATTGATAAAAGTACCGAGAACGATAATACTTTTCATTGTGGTACATAAAAATTTAATGCTTGATCATAAGTTAATTGTTTTATTGCTTCAGAACCCACAAATAACGAAATTAAAGACCAAGATAAAGCAAGAAAAATTAAAGTTATAATAAAAATAATTCAAGTTGAAGGAGTAGCAATCATCTTTTTAAAAGTATAACGAAATATTGGCATTATTTTTCTCCCTTCTTATTTTTATCATTAGCTTCCATAACAATTCGTTCATACATTGTTTGCAAATCAACAGTATATGGTTTTAAATAAGTAATGATGATATTAGCACTTAAAGCAATTGCTAATACTTCTGCAACTTGTGCTTCAGTTTTAATATTTACCAATAAACGATTTTCATTAACATCTACTGAAAATTTTTTATCTATTAATAACTTCATTAATTTATTATTGTTATTATTAGAACTTATTTCATATAATGAATCAGTTTTATTAACCAATCCTGTATAAACAACTTTACTATAATTTAAAACAGTAACTTCATCGGCTAAATTTTGTAATTCAGATAAAATATGTGATGAAATAAAAACAGTTTTACCTTGTTCACGAAGCTTTCTTAAATCATTAAACAGTTCTGTTCTTGCTGTTGGATCAAGATTAGCGGCTGGTTCATCTAAAATTAAGACATCTGGATTATTTAATAGTGATTGTGCTAATAACACCTTTTTCTTCATACCCGAAGAATAAGCATTAGGGTTGCGTTTTTTAAATTTCCATAAATCTAATTCCTTTAAAATCATTTCTGTCTTTTCCTTAGCAATTTTATATTTCAAACCACTAATTTGTCCCATTGAAATTAAATAATCATAAGTAGTAATTCGTTTAGGAAATCTTGCAGCTTCTGGAATATAACCTACTTGTTTTTTTGCTTCAACTGTTCATGAACGCTTACCATGAATAATTAAATCACCGTGTGTTTCAACCATAGCGCTAATTAAACACTTAATAGTAATAGTTTTACCTGATCCATTTGGACCAATAAAACCATGAATAGTACCTTTTTTAACTTTAATAATAGCATTATCAACAGCTTTAAATTTTTTAAACTGTTTAGTAAAATCACGAATTAAAACTGCATATTGAGCATCTTTGGGATTAACTATTACATTACGGTTATAATGATTACGTCAGTTTTTAAAATATGATTTAATAAAATTTAGAAATTTATGTTTTTCTTTTGATTTAGCATTAACATCATCTTCAACTAAAGAACTATTAATAACTGGTTTTAATATTTCTTGTTTTTTCATACTCATTCTCCTAACTACTTAAATATAATAATTACTATATGGTTAATATACTTAATACTAATATACTGATATATTATATATTAATTTATAATTCAAAAATAAAAAAAATTAATAATATAAAACATACTAAAAAAAATAACAATTACTAAAAACCTATCACTAATTAAAATATCTGATTAATCATAGGTTTTTAATATAACTTTTTATATTCTTAATAAATCAATTGATTTACATCTTTATTATAATTTTTAATTTGATTTAAATAAAAAAAATAAACAAAACTGTTTATTTCATAATTTCACATATAATGGTGGGACTAAATGGACTTGAACCATCGACCTCACGCTTATCAAGCGTGCGCTCTAACCAGCTGAGCTATAGTCCCAAAAAGAGCAACAGAGATATTATATATTTGTTCAAGCACGATTGCAATATATAATAACAATATTTTATTTAATTTTTATTTAATATTCTTATAATAAAAATTTATATTTTTAAAAGTAAAAAAAATTTTTTGTATAATTTATTCATACAAGGTTTTTTATTAAGAGGGGATTCAGAATGACAAAGATTAAAATACATATCTTAAAAATTGAAAAATGAAATCAAAATTTAGGAAAAGAAGCAACACTAAATGATGATGATATAAAAGATATAAATGAGAATGAGAATATAGAGAAAATTAATGATGATATTATTGCAAAATCACTTACGTTTTCATAATCATATTTTTATTGTATATTTATTAAAATTTTTTAATAAAAAATACTAAATATGAATTAAGTAAAATGATATAATTTATATATAATTTACTTGTTAAATTATATAAGTTTGAGAGGTAAAAAAATGAATGGCAATAAAAATGAAATGAAAATAAAACTCAAAGAAATTTATTTATTAAAATATAAAACAAATCAAAGTGATGACATAAAATATAAAGCATTTGAAACATTAGAATTAGCAACACTATTTCATCTAAGTTTTAAAGAAATAGTGACAAAATTTGGATATCCTAATCGCGAAATTATTCACTATGAAATTATTGTAATACCATTTAATTTAGATGCAAGTAGAATATTGAATCAAATTAATAAATCAAAATAATATTAAGAAAATATTTGAATATTTTCTTAATATTATTCATTTATATAATTAATTAAAACTTTGCTTATACAATCAATAATTGTAAAAACAATATAAATTTGTTATCATTTTTACATAAAATAATATAGTTCTTAACTTATTATTTTTATTATCTAAAAATGTTTTTTTTATATTTAAAGAGGTATCAAAATGAAAAAAGTTAAAATATTACAGTTAACAACTATAATATTATTTGCAATCACGGTTTTAATTACAATTACTGGTTTATACTTAATTTGATTTAGTAACTTTTATTTTAAATTCGATAATAAGGAACAATGTCATTCAAATTTTAAAGATGGATATACAATATTAAAACATTTTGGTTTAAATTATACTATTAGCACTTCGGCAAGTTCTTTCTGTAACTTAAATCATTTTCCTGATAATTACTATCCTTGAATTCAATTACAGATTGGAGTTATCTTTTGTATAATTATCGTTCCAATTTTATTATATACAGTATTTCTATTCATAGTAATTATTTTTATTTTTAAAATAAAAGAAAAAAATAATAATTTTTGAGATGCAATCGAAAATTGTGAAATTATTAATAATTACTATGTTCATTAATTTTTATTAATATACTTTATCTTATTAATAATTTAAAAACTAAATATTTTCTAAATATTATAATATTTTTATTATAATGTTTTTTATTTTTGCTAAATTGTAAAGGTAAGTGCAACTAAATTATTTTTCTATCCAAATATTCGATTGGTGAAAGATAATTTAGTATTTTTCTCGGTTTTTGATTTAAAGACAATATAAATTTATGAACTTCATTTTTATTAGTTTTTGAAAAAATAAATTTTTTAGGAAATTTTTCTCTAATTAAACCATTAGTATTTTCATTAGTACCTCTTTGTCAAGGTGAATATGGATTGGCAAAATAAATTTTTACATCTAAATTTTTTTCAAGTTGTTGTCAATTTGAAAATTCTTTGCCACGATCAAAAGTAATAGTTTTAACAATGTTTTTAGGAAGAATTGATAAATAATAACTGACATTTTTATTAATAACTTTAGTAGTTCTGTTTTTAACTAATATTGCTAAAGTAAATCGTGATACTCTTTCAACTAAAGTTATTAAACATGATTTGCTTTTACCTCGTGATGATACTATAGTATCTCCTTCTCAATGACCAAGTGTTATACGATCATTAACATTTATATCTCGTTCTTTAATTGATTTACCATTAAACTTGCCACGATTTTCTTTAGATTTTCGTTTTTTACCTTTTCTTCTTAAATTTTTACTAGTAACTTTATCAAGCATTCCAAAATAAATTCAAGTATAAATTGTTTTAAAACTAATAACTCATTCTTTATGAAAATTTTTAATTCTGCCATAAATTTGTTCAGGTGATCAACCTAATAGTAATTTTTGTTGTACATATTTTACTAAATTCTTATTTTTAAACTTATGAAAACTAATATGTGATTGTTTTCGATTTTCAGCTTTATTTTGTGCAATTAATGAAAAATAATGATTATTATCTTTATTTCTATTAATTTCTCGAATAATAGTACTAATACTTCGATTAAGATTTTTAGCTATTTCACTAATTTTAAATTTAAATTTCAATTGATTCTCAATATAAATTCTTTCATCTATGCCAAGATGTTTATAACTCATATAAAAACTCCTTACTTTTTTCTAAACTAAATTTAGCATTATGAAATTTTTATATGAGAATTTTTTGCAATTTTATTTACTTGCACTTACAAGTATAACTCAGCATTTTTTAATAATTTTATTTTATTCTTTTAAAAAATAACTTCCCTTGATAATTTTGATTAGTTTTATCACTATAGTTTTTGCTTCCAATATATAAATTATTATCTGCAAGTAATAAACTTACTACCGCACCATAATCTTTATTTCAACCAAATACTTCAGTAAAAGTAATACCACCATCAGATGACTTATATAATCCACCTTTAAAAAATTTATTATCAATAACTTGAACTCTACTTCCAACATATAAATCATTATTAACAACAGCTAAACTTCAAATCTCACCATAATTTTTATTATTTCTTCAACCAATAGTTTCTGTTATTTTTTCTCCTTTAAGAGAAAGTTTAAATAGTCTACTTTCATATAGTTGATTTCTACTTCCAATATATAAATCATTACCAAAAACTATTAAACTCCAAACTTCACCATTATTTTGATTTCATTTTTTTAACAATTCTAATATTCCATTAGGCTTAAATATTAATAAATTTCCAGTATATGTACCAGTTTTAGTACCAATATACAAATCATTATCAATAACCGCTAAACTTCTAACTTCACCATATGTTTCAATTCAATCCTTAATTTCTGATACTTTTTTATTAGATTCAATCATAAATAACTTACCATAACAATCAGAAGTTCTTGTTCCAACATATACATTATTACCCATAGCTACTAAACTATAAACTTCTCCTGTTATTTCTGATATTTGTGTCAAAATATTTTGTTCAGGAGAATATCTAAAAAGTCCATTAGCAAAAGTTGCTACATAAACAGTTCCATCATTAGTAACAACTAAACTAGAAATATAACCATTAATACCACTAATTGGTGTTATTATTTTGTCTTTTGTATTACTTGCATTATCTTTAATTTTATATACACCATTACTAGTTCCGACATATAAATCATTATTTATATTTAATAAAGTTGATATTGCACCATAAGATTCAGGTCAATTAAAAATATTTAATTTTTCTTGATATACCCCCTCATTTTGAACTAATATTTCAGAAATTGCTATAATACCCCCGATTAATCCACCAGCCAAAACTGCCCCACCAACCATTCCTACAATAACTTTTCTTTTTCTTTTAATTTCTTTTGGCATAAATTAAAATCTCTCCTTAATTTTATTAAATTTTTTGTAAATTAATTTTACATTATTATTAAAACAAATTATTGATATTCTTATTTTACACATATATAGTGTTTATAATAAAAACACCTCTAATTTATTTAAAGAAATACAAATTTTAAAAAAAAGAAAGTTATATAAATAAAAAAGTAAATTATAAACAAAAATAATATATAAAATTCTAGTAATACTATAATAATAAAAAAATATTAGATAATAGTAATAAAAAAAGAGTCTGAGACTCTTTTTTTATTATATTAACGTTTTGAAAACTGCGGTGCTTTTCTGGCTGCTTTTAAACCATATTTTTTACGTTCTTTTTTACGTGCATCACGAGTTAATAATCCAAATTGTCTTAATAATACTCGATAATCTTCTGACACCTTAACTAAAACATTAGATAAAGCTAAACGTGCTGCACCAGCTTGACCAGTTCTTCCGCCACCTTCAACTTTGATATTAATTTCAAAGTTTTCTAACGTATTAGTTACTTTTAAAGGTAATAACATATCTTGAACTAAGATTTCTTGTTCTAAATATTTTAAAGGCTCAAAACCATTAATTAATATTTTTGATTGACCAGTATTTTTTAAATGAACACGGGCAGTTGACGTTTTACGGCCGCCTGAACTTGAATAAGTTACGGGTTTATTAGATGTTGTCATAAAAGTCTACTCCTATTGGCCTAATATTAAAACTTCGGGGTTTTGGGCTTGAAGTTGATGTTGATCATGGTTATAAACATGAAGATGTGTAAATTGCTTACGACCTAAGGTAGTATTTGGTAGCATACCTTTAATCGCTATCTCTACTAATTCAGAAGCATCTTTAGCAATCATACTTTGTGCATTACGTACACGTAATCCACCAGGATATTGTGAATGGTTATAATACTTCTTATCTTGTAATTTATTACCTGTTAATTTAATTTTGTTTGCATTAATAATAATGATATAATCTCCACAATCTAAATGTGGTGTAAATGAAGGTTTATTTTTACCACGCAATATCATTGCAACTTTAGTTGCAAGACGTCCTAAAATTAAACCACTGGCATCAATAACATATCACTTTTTTTCAATGTTACTGAAATTCATTGTTGTTTG
Organism: Spiroplasma endosymbiont of Andrena trimmerana; assembly: GCF_964019575.1. Lineage (NCBI taxonomy): Bacteria > Bacillati > Mycoplasmatota > Mollicutes > Entomoplasmatales > Spiroplasmataceae > Spiroplasma > Spiroplasma endosymbiont of Andrena trimmerana. The sequence goes on along the minus strand of NZ_OZ026455.1, from coordinate 880,462 downwards.
ACGCATTTTTTTCTCCTTACAGTGTAATTTTTACCGGGACTACATTGCTTAAAGCATTAATAATTATATAGAAACTTATTTAAAAAAACAAGTATTATCAAAGATTTAATAATTATTTTTACACAAAATTATCGATTACAAAATAAATAATTAAAAGTTATAACTAACTCTTATAAAAATATTTATTTTTTAAAAATAATTACATTAAACATTTTTTTATTATATATTATTTTTTTCAATTATAAACTTAAATTAAGACTTATTTAAAATACTTTTTAAATAAGTCTTAATTTAATTCTACAAAAATACAAATTAAAAAATATATACGCTAAATTGTAAAGGTAAGTGCAACTAAATTATTTTTCTATCCAAATATTCGATTGGTGAAAGATAATTTAGTATTTTTCTCGGTTTTTGATTTAAAGACAATATAAATTTATGAACTTCATTTTTATTAGTTTTTGAAAAAATAAATTTTTTAGGAAATTTTTCTCTAATTAAACCATTAGTATTTTCATTAGTACCTCTTTGTCAAGGTGAATATGGATTGGCAAAATAAATTTTTACATCTAAATTTTTTTCAAGTTGTTGTCAATTTGAAAATTCTTTGCCACGATCAAAAGTAATAGTTTTAACAATGTTTTTAGGAAGAATTGATAAATAATAACTGACATTTTTATTAATAACTTTAGTAGTTCTGTTTTTAACTAATATTGCTAAAGTAAATCGTGATACTCTTTCAACTAAAGTTATTAAACATGATTTGCTTTTACCTCGTGATGATACTATAGTATCTCCTTCTCAATGACCAAGTGTTATACGATCATTAACATTTATATCTCGTTCTTTAATTGATTTACCATTAAACTTGCCACGATTTTCTTTAGATTTTCGTTTTTTACCTTTTCTTCTTAAATTTTTACTAGTAACTTTATCAAGCATTCCAAAATAAATTCAAGTATAAATTGTTTTAAAACTAATAACTCATTCTTTATGAAAATTTTTAATTCTGCCATAAATTTGTTCAGGTGATCAACCTAATAGTAATTTTTGTTGTACATATTTTACTAAATTCTTATTTTTAAACTTATGAAAACTAATATGTGATTGTTTTCGATTTTCAGCTTTATTTTGTGCAATTAATGAAAAATAATGATTATTATCTTTATTTCTATTAATTTCTCGAATAATAGTACTAATACTTCGATTAAGATTTTTAGCTATTTCACTAATTTTAAATTTAAATTTCAATTGATTCTCAATATAAATTCTTTCATCTATGCCAAGATGTTTATAACTCATATAAAAACTCCTTACTTTTTTCTAAACTAAATTTAGCATTATGAAATTTTTATATGAGAATTTTTTGCAATTTTATTTACTTGCACTTACAAGTATAACTCAGCATACCAAAATATATCATTATTTAAACAATAAATTAAAAACTAAAAATAAATTAAAAGGAGAATAAATAACTATGAAAAATTTAATAAAACTAATGACAACATGTTCTTTATTAATGACAAACATAATCTCAACATTAAGTAATGCAAATTATAATACAAGTAATTTTCAAAATAATTTTTATACTTTAGGAGACAGTTTATCAGATGTAGGAGCATTGGTTGGTGCAGGAAGTCAATTTTTTCAAAATATTCCCCTCCCAGAGGAACTTATGAAATCTCATGATGTACAATTAAAACCTCCTTATTATCAAAATCGATCTTGATGTAATGGCCCTGTTGCAACCGAATTAATTAGTAAAAAATTAAAACAAAAAGTTACAGCTGGATGAGACTTTATAGCATTAAATGGTCAACATTTTTCACAAATAGGTACTAACTACGCTGTTGGTGGAACATTTATAGAAAAAGTTTATGGTCTTGAAGGTTTATTTTTAAATAAATTTTCACTTGATGAGCAAATAAAATCATTAATAAAACAACATAGTGATTTTTATAATGATGATTTAGTTTTTATAAACATTGGAACTAATGATTTAATGTGAATAATTGATCATAACATTACTGATATTGATAATGCTATTAATAAAATTATTAATAAACTTGATGAAGATTTAACAGAATTAATTAATAAAAATATTAAAAAAATAGTTATAACAAATATTGCTGATATGGGATTAATTCTTAACTATAAAGAAACTATTAATCAACAACCAATGACAAATCTTGTAAATAAATTTAACTTAAAATTAACTGAAGAAATTAAAAAAGCAAATAAAAACTTTGAAAAAACAAATATTAAAGAGTATGATGTTTTTTCAAAATTTAATAAACTATTTGAACAATTCAAAAATAGAGGAAGTCAATACCAAGATTCAAATGCTACTAAAATTGATATAAATACTCTTGGAAAAAATGGAATATTACAAACTCAATATGTTTCTGGTGCAAACTCACAAAATATTGATAACTATTTTTTTTAGATCAATTTCATCCAACAAAATGAGTTCAAGAACAAATTGCTAATGATTTATACAAATTTTTATACAAATTTAATAATAAAAATCTATTTGAAGTAGATTATCGTCCTGCTGCACATGATTGAATAAAAGTAAAAATTAGTTATGATAACTTTTTACATATCCAAAATATCTATAATACTGAAAAACAAGAAAATTTTAAACAATTATTTTTTAAAATTATCAATAAATTTGCAAAAGAAGACGATACTGGATTGGGTGGTAGTATAAGTCAAGATGATATTTATACAACAATAAAAGTTATTATTGATCATTTTCAAGAAATAAATAATTTTTTTAAAAGACTACCAGAAGATCAAGGAATAAGGCTTGTTACAAATAGAATTGGTTCATGAGATAAAAATGATAGTATGGGTGTTTTTAGTCAATAAATAAAAAATGGTATTAAAAATAAATAATTAAAAATTTTAATCAAGTTTACTCATAATAATTAACATTAAATATTTTTTATTGTATATTAATTTTTTCACATATAAACTTTAATTAAGATTTATCAAAACTATATTGCTTATCTTTAATATCATAATTATGAACTTAAATAAAAATATTATTATAAATTAAAAGTAAATATTTTTAAATAAATCTTAAGATAATAATAAAAAGTTATATAAATTCATAAATATAAGTTTAAAATAATAAGTCTATCAATTATATTTATCTAAAAAATATTAAAAGTAAATAAAAAGGGGGTTTTATTAATGAAAATATTATTAAAAACATACAAAACACAACAAGATACAATTTACAAAAATAAAAATGGAGAAGAAATAAAAACTAATATAGAAGATTTGTCAAATATAGAAAGTAAAGAGGTTGTTCAAATTGGTTTTTATAAAAATCAACAAGGTGAAATTCAAGTGGTTAAAATGCCAAGAATAATTGAAAAAGTACCTGACAAACTACCATCAGAAATAACATCATTGCAAGAAATGTTTTCTGGTAGCTCAAAATTCAACCAAGACATTTCAAACTGAGACACTTCAAAAGTGACAAACATGACATCAATGTTTTCTCTTACACAATCATTCAATCAAAATATTTCAAAATGAAATGTTTCAAATGTAACAACTATGCATAATATGTTTGGTGGTGCTTCAAAATTCAATCAAGATCTTTCAAAGTGAAATACTTCTAATGTAACAAATATTAGTTACATGTTTTACTATGCAAAATACTTTAATGGAAATATTTCAAACTGAAATACTTCTAAAGTAACAGATATGAGTTACATGTTTTGTAACGCTCTTGAATTTGATAAAGAGCTTTCAACATGAAATGTAGAAAAAGTCATAGAATATATTGACTTTTTCTGGAATTCAGGAATAACTGATGACAAAAAATACCAAAATTCAATAACTAACTTTTTTAAATTAAATACTAAATTTTATTATATAAATTTAAATTATTTTTTAAAAAAATAATAACTAAAATTTAATGATATTTAATTGCAAAAATGAAAAATAATATTTGACAAATAACATTACTTATCCTATAATTAACAAGCATTCACGAAAGCAGCAAATAAGTATTATTAAGTTGCAAATAGTTTACCCTCAAAGATTATTCTTTTTATTAGTAGAATTTTCTATTAATCTTAATAGTAACCAGTGCTGTTCTGGCGAATTGTAAACTATCTTAATGAGAACTTATTAAAGTCTCTTTGTGTTTGTATACATTCCAAGGAGGTTTTTATTATGTCAAGATATACTGGTCCGGTTTTTAGAAAATCAAGAAGATTAAACTTCTCAATTCTTGAATCTGGTAAAGAATTTGCAAAAGGAAAAAAGCGAACATTCGCTCCTGGACAACACGGTCAAAAAAGAATTAAACTTTCTAACTATGGATTACAATTACAAGAAAAACAAAAAATTCGTTTCACTTATGGTTTAAATGCTCGTCAAATGAAAAATTTATTTGATGAATCAAAAAAAACTCATGGTGTTACTGGTACTAACTTGTTGGTATTCTTAGAATCAAGATTAGATAATATTGTTTTTCGTTTAGGTTTATCTTTAACAAGAAAAGGTGCTCGTCAATTAGTAAATCATGGTCATGTTTTAGTTAATGGTAAAAAAGTTAATATTCCTTCATATCGTGTTAAAATAGGAGATAAAATTACTATTACTGAAAAAGCACAAAAAAATGCAAAAATTATTGAAGCATTAAGCGCTAATGCTTCAACATTACCATTTATTGAATTCAATAAAAAAACATTTATTGGTACATATGTACGTCATCCACTACGTGACGAACTAAATACTGATATTAATGAAGCATTAGTTGTTGAATCATATGGACGTGCTTAAAATTAATAATTAATTTAAAATCTGTTATCAATTGATAACAGATTTATTTTTTAGATGGTAAATATCAATAAAAGCATTTATTATTTTTTTTATTTTTGAAAAAATAAAATATAAATTAATTATCTATTAATCAATTTCCTTAAAACAAAAGTAACAATTAATTTTCTACAACTACTATGTCAATTAAATTAAATGATATAATGTTAATTATAGATGAGTAAAGGAAGAATAAAAATGATTAAAAATGAAATTTCTGAAAAAATAGTTAGTATTACTTTTGTGATAGCTGTTATGATAACAGCTATTGGCTGATTAGGAATTAGTAAAAACAAAAAGAAATATTTAATTTTATGAATAGCTATAATTCCTTTAATTTTTAGTAACATATTTTCATTTTTTACTAAAAATTATTATGATAATATTTTACTAATATCAGTATTAACGATATCTTATTTAATTTATATAGGTTTTTTAATCATTAGTACTTATCGATTTATTAAGACAAAAGACAAAAAAGAAAGTAATAATAAACAAGTAGAAAATACTATTGATTTAATAAAAAATAAAATATTGTAAAAGTTACCCCAAAGGGTAACTTTTATATGTTCTCTATAAATAATGAACTTAATATAGGTTCATATTATATAACATTATGAAAACTATTTGAACCATTACCATTATTAGGAATATGTTCTTGATTTGCTGCATCAATAAAATTTTGTTGTCTTGTTAATGGACCATTTTCTAAAATTTGATTAATTCTTGTTTGTAAGTCAGGATTATTAGGTTCTTTATATTTATTAGCATTCTTTCATCTTGAATTTGGTGTTTCAATTTCTTCTTTTCTAGTAACTAATTCTTTATATATTTCTTCTAATTTTTTAAACTTTTCTAATTCATCAACATTATTAAGAGCATTTACTATTTCTTTTAATAGTTGGATATTAATTCGATGTTGAAGTGACATATAAAAAGGATTATAAGAAACAGAATATCCTGCTTTACTTTCTGCATTATAAATTTTCTCTTCAACGTCTATATAGTCATTAATATTATTAATTAATTTACCTATATTTATTCTGAAACTGTCAATCATATTTTTCTTATATTCTTTAGGTGTGTTTTCTAATGTTTTTCTTAATAAATCATCTAACATATTCTTTATCTTCCTTTGCTTATTAAAATTAACTTAATAAAAATCCTAATATAGAAAATATCTATACTAGGAAAGAACATTTATTAAATTACTAGGTAATAATATCATATTTTTTTTAAAACACAAAGAAAAATTACTACTCCAGTTATAAGTAAAAATTAAATTCCTCAACTATTTTTTTATTTTTGCTAAATTGTAAAGGTAAGTGCAACTAAATTATTTTTCTATCCAAATATTCGATTGGTGAAAGATAATTTAGTATTTTTCTCGGTTTTTGATTTAAAGACAATATAAATTTATGAACTTCATTTTTATTAGTTTTTGAAAAAATAAATTTTTTAGGAAATTTTTCTCTAATTAAACCATTAGTATTTTCATTAGTACCTCTTTGTCAAGGTGAATATGGATTGGCAAAATAAATTTTTACATCTAAATTTTTTTCAAGTTGTTGTCAATTTGAAAATTCTTTGCCACGATCAAAAGTAATAGTTTTAACAATGTTTTTAGGAAGAATTGATAAATAATAACTGACATTTTTATTAATAACTTTAGTAGTTCTGTTTTTAACTAATATTGCTAAAGTAAATCGTGATACTCTTTCAACTAAAGTTATTAAACATGATTTGCTTTTACCTCGTGATGATACTATAGTATCTCCTTCTCAATGACCAAGTGTTATACGATCATTAACATTTATATCTCGTTCTTTAATTGATTTACCATTAAACTTGCCACGATTTTCTTTAGATTTTCGTTTTTTACCTTTTCTTCTTAAATTTTTACTAGTAACTTTATCAAGCATTCCAAAATAAATTCAAGTATAAATTGTTTTAAAACTAATAACTCATTCTTTATGAAAATTTTTAATTCTGCCATAAATTTGTTCAGGTGATCAACCTAATAGTAATTTTTGTTGTACATATTTTACTAAATTCTTATTTTTAAACTTATGAAAACTAATATGTGATTGTTTTCGATTTTCAGCTTTATTTTGTGCAATTAATGAAAAATAATGATTATTATCTTTATTTCTATTAATTTCTCGAATAATAGTACTAATACTTCGATTAAGATTTTTAGCTATTTCACTAATTTTAAATTTAAATTTCAATTGATTCTCAATATAAATTCTTTCATCTATGCCAAGATGTTTATAACTCATATAAAAACTCCTTACTTTTTTCTAAACTAAATTTAGCATTATGAAATTTTTATATGAGAATTTTTTGCAATTTTATTTACTTGCACTTACAAGTATAACTCAGCTTTTATTAAAACGGATTATAAATATTTTTTAAATTTTGAATAATATGTTCTCTTACTATTACATCTTTAATTGAATTAGTAAAAGCAGAAATTTTAGGCTTTAAAAGATTATAACGACCCATATTTTTTGGAAGTGTAGTATCTATTCTTGGCATATCTTTTAAATTATTATCAAATACTTGTACTACTTCCGAATATAAATTAAGTATATTAGCATAAGCATTAAAAACTAATACCATATAATTAACATCTAAAAAATTATCAACTCCGTGTTGTTGCAAGAGTTCTATAATTATTTTTTTATTAGCATTGATATCACCTGTTGATTCCATTTCTTTTAGAGCATTAGCAATTTTATCGGTTTCATCTACTCTTAATATACCTATCATTTTTAACTTTTCAACAGTACTGTAACATTCCTCATAAGTTGTATTATTTTTTAATTCATTTATACTCTGCTTTAATGTTTCACTATTTTGATATAAATCAATAACAGTGTTAATGTCTGTTACATTAACATTTAAAAAAGGAAGATTATTATCAATACTACTAAATATTTTATGAGTAACAGAAGTTGTTGGTATTTCATTTTTAATAACACCATAACTTAATAATTTATTACCGAAAACACTAGTACCCATCATAATTATTATGATACTACCTAAAATACTCATTCTAATAAAATTAATTAAAATTCCCGCTGTAGCATTTATTGCTTTGTGTTCAATTTTATTTTTATTAAAAAGTACAAAATATAAAATAATATAGATTATTCAAAATAAAATATTAATACCAATAATTCAAACAATAGCATATATCAAAAATCCAATATTATCAGTTAATAAATTCTTAAATGAAGCAAAACTACCGCTAAGGTCACTAAACCATGGTGATACCATATTTTTAAAAGAATCTATTAACATTGGTTTAAATGCCAACATTAAACCAATACTAAGTAAATTACCAGCGCTAATAAATGTTAATGCTCTTCCCCCAATAAAAAAGCCAGTAACAATACCAAAAATAATAATAGCAAAAATAATAATATCCCATAATAATGGAGAAACATTAATAAATATCATATTTAAATACCCTTCCTTATTTATGAACAACTATAAAATAATGACGCTTACCTTTTTTAATAACTGTTACTTGATTATTAATTGCGTTTTTTTTACTAATAAGAAAATTTATATTGGTAATTTTTTCACCATTAACAACAATTGAACCTTGAATAATTAGTTCTCTTGCTATTCTTTTTGAATTACAAATTTGATTATTAACTAAAAAATCAATTATTTGTTCATTATGATTAAGATTAAAATGTGGTACATCTTTTAAAACCTGTAAAATCTCAGATGATTTCATTTGATGAATCCGGTCGTGGAAAAAAGCATTAGTAATATTAATAGCACTAAAATATCCATTTAATTTATGAATAAATACTGTTAATAAAGCTGCTAAAATCTTTTGTCCATAATGTTGCTTAACATCACTGTTATGAATTACTAAAATTTTTGCTATTTGTTCTTCACTAAATAAAGTTAAAGAATTAAAAAAAGTAGGCAAATCTTTATCTTCTTGATTAAATAAAAATTGATATAACTCATAAGGCGAAGTTTTTTCACTATTTAAAAATATAGCACCTTTTTCGCTTTTACCAAATTTTTCACCATTAGATTTAGTTAATAAATTAATAGTAATACCGGCAGCATGATGTTCATCACCTTTTTGTTTTCTAATTAAATCTAAACCGGAAGTAATATTTCCTCATTGATCACTACCACCAGATTGAATATAACATTGCTCTTTTTCATATAAATGATAAAAATCATACGCTTGTAATACCATATAAGAAAATTCAGTATAAGAAATTCCAGAATTTAAACGATTAGCAATCATTTCTTTGCCTAACATTTGATTAACATTAAAATGCTTACCAATATCACGCAAAAAAGTTGTAATTGTTAGTGGGCCTAATCATGTTTGATTATTAATAATTTTAATTGGTTTAATTTTATTGTTTAATGTTCCCAATGGTAATTTTAAAAATGTAATTCAAGTTTCTACATAACTATCACAATAATTTAACAATTGTTTAAAGGAAAGATTATTTAAATCACTTTTCATAGTAATTCACTTTTGATCAAAATTACAAATTTCATATAAAGTTTTTAGTAATGATGCTGATAATCCTAATTCTTCTCAAGGTAAGGGCAATGTTTTTAAAATACTACTTAAAGTCTGTTGATATTGATTATTTGGATTAATACTTTTAATAATCATCTCTAATGTTTCATATTCTTTATCATTTAATAAATTACATGTTTTAATTAATTCTAATGATGTTAAATTATCAATATTTTCATAACTTAATAATGTCACTAACTGCTCTTTTATTTTTCTAACATTAGTTTGTAACACATTTTCATCTAATAAATTACGTTCTTTATTTTTACCACTTGGATCACCAATCATTGCCGTTGTACCACCAATAACAGCAATTGGTTGAAAACCAAATATAGCAAAACGATGCAATAAAATAATTTGTAGTAAATTACCCAAATGTAATGAATCATTACTTGGATCAAAACCACAATATATTCCTTTTCCTAATTTTCCTGCATTAATTACTTTATCTATGCTACTAATATCTTTTAAGATATTACGTCATTTTAATTCGTCAATAATATTGGATTTTATTATATTATTCATAGCATCTCCTATTTATTTTCATCTAAAATATCATCAACTAACAAATCAATAGTTGTAATAACTGTATCGTTATTATTACTTGCATTATTGTAATTAATAGATGTAGTTTCTTTAAATATTTTATCGCGAAATTCTAGATAGCGCGATGGTAAACTATCATATATTTGTTGTTGTTCTCTATTTTTTTTAATTTGTGCAATTCTAGTATTATCAAGATTACTAGAATTATTATACGCTACTTCTTTTTCACGAAAAATATTTTCTTTAGTTTTTTTATCAACATATTGCTCAATAGTGCTAGAACTGCTATCAGCTTTTTTAATATTAATTGGAATCGTAGTTATTTTTTGATGATTAAGACCAAATATAGGTGAAATAATACTACTTAACTGATAAGGTTCTTTTTTAGCATTATCAACATTAGTAGTAACATTTTCAATTTCAACTTCTGTATTTTCTATTGTCATAATAACTCCTTAATGATAATCAATAATTAAATTATAACATTTTAATGATTAATTATTCCTAATATAAAGTGAATAATTTTCATAATCTTCATTAAGATAAAAAAATTACTAGTGAATATCAATTAATTTTATAAAAAGTACTAATACTTTTCTCAAATTTATTTTTAATAAAAAATAAAATAATAAAAAAGTAGTACTTATTTATAAAGTACTACTAAAAGTGTATTAAATTGATTTTATTCAACACTAAATGTGTCATATAAATTTGAAGTATCAATATTATCAAACCCTACAGCAAAAAACTCACTAATAGATGAATCCAACCCATTAATTATTTTTAAGATTGCAACTAAAGATACGTTTCTTGTTCCTCTTTCAGCATCAGAAATATAATTACGATGTAGGCCGCTTGCTTCTCCAAGTTTCTCTTGTGAAAATTTTCTACCTTTTTGATTACGTAAAGTTTTCATTCGTTTTCCAAAAGCATTCAATAAATCTTGACGACCTTTGCTTAAAATTTCTTTCTTTTTCATTGTATGGCCTCCTCTTATACTTTTTATTATTAACTTACAATGTTTCTTGATACTTTTTCTTAATTTCGCGAATTAAATGATTAACCCCAGACTTAGTAATGACAAAATCAGTTTCTTGATAGTAAAGTTCACCCAATTCTGAAAGTGATGCTTCAGGATTTTTTAATCTTAAATTTGAAATAATTTGAGCTTTTAATGACAACGCTTTGAAAAGTTTTTTATCCTTTAAAACAGAAATCATTATAACTTGCTGGTCTCCAGCATTTAAAATTTTTTGTTGATTAGAAATATCAATATTATTAAAACGATTAATATTATTAAATAATTCTCGTGAAATGCGTTTATCTTCAAAAGCGAAAACTGCTTGTGGACAATCAATTATTTTTAAAAAGTCAGAAATTACATTAGATTTTTTTAGATAAAGCACCGTTTTATTACGACGTTTTATTGTTTTAAAGTTTAATTTAAAAATTTGTAATAAAATATTTTTAATTTTTTTAGCCAACATATCATTATGAAATTGTAATTCCAAATGGTAGTTAGGTGTTGAAGGAGAATTGATACTGCCAACTACAAGGAAGATTCCTGCGATATACGCTCTTATACAATGCTCTTTTATTATATGCTGGTGCATAGCTTCTTTCTCAATAAAAAGATATTTATCTTGAAGCATTAAATCATTAATAATAAAATTGATTTTATTATTAATACGAATATTATACACCTTTGGACGCTCAAATTTATTTAAAACATCCACCATAACTATCAATTTTACATCTTTATATTGATTTTTTAAAAATTTATATATTAACCTAGTGGTTTTGTTATGAAAACTATGAATAATAATCTCATTATTTATTTTATCTGAATTTGTAATCTTACCATTAATAAGCGAATATGCTGATAGCAAAGATTTCTGACAACAATTTTTAAAACTTTTTTGACAGATTTCATCTTTTACACTTGTTGTAAATGATATCATTACTATCACCTCAATTGTACACTTTATTCATTAAAATTATCAATAAAATTTATTAAATATTGTGCTGCAATCGCTCCATCGTTAACAGCAGTTACTATTTGTCTTAAATTTTTAGCAATTACATCACCAGCTGCATATAATCCTGGGATTTTAGTTTGACACTTATCATTAACTATAATATAACCATTGCTATCACAAATATCTAAATCTTTAACAAATTTTGTAACAGGATCAGAACCAATATAAGGAAATAAGGCATCAGTAGTAATTTCACTAATTTCCTTAGTTTTAATATTTTGAATTTCTAATTTACCTACTTTTTTCTTATCCTCAGTACCTAATACTTTTAATACAACATGATCAGTTATTAAATTAATATTTTCATTATTTTTAACTTTATTAACGGTTTTATCATCAGCACGAAATTGATCACGACGATGAATAAGATTAACTTTATTAGTAAATCTTGTTAAATATAAAGATTCTTCACAAGCAGCATAACCACCGCCAACTACACTAATAATTTTATTCTTAAATAAAGCACCATCACAAACAGCACAATAAGAAACACCACGATTAGCATATTCTTCTTCACCAGGAACACCAATTTTACGTTCTAATGAACCAGTAGCTATAATTACTCCTTTAGCAATAAGAACATCACCACTACTTAAAAGGACTGTTTTAATTTTATGATTTTCACTATCTGTAATTTTAATAACCTCATCAGTAACAAATTCAACTTGTAGTTTCTCAACTTGCTTTTGCATTTTTTCTGATAATTCAGGCCCTAAAATATAATCATAACCTGGATAATTTTCAATTTCAGAAGTTTTAATCATTTTTCCACCAACAATATATTTTTCAATAATCACAGTTTTAAGATTTGCTCTTTGTGCATAAATAGCAGCTGTCATTCCTGCTGGACCACCACCAATAACTACTAAATCATAATCATATTTATTTTCTTTATTAGTATGATTTTTCATATAATCATTCTCCTTTACGAAATCTTGATGGTGCAATAATTTGTGCAAATATTACTAAAATAACACCTAAAATAATTCACATTCCAGAAACTATCATTGAAGTTGAAACATTGGCTATTTTCATAATGTCTCTATTATCACGAAGTGGTTCTAAAATCATTCTAATAATACCATAAAAGACAAAGTATAAACTACCTGATACTCCTGCATACGTTACTCGATAATTATTAGGATTATACATAGTATTTAAAGATTTAGAATGTGGTTGCATATTATATTTAATCTTTAAATATCATTTTTTTATCTTTGATTTAACTTTTGAATGTGTTTTAACATCTTTTCAAGGTATTTTTTCAACACTTTTAACACTATTCTTATTGGGTGTAAAATCAAAATATGCTTGTTTTCAACTTTCATATTTAAATTTACGATATCCATGAATTTTTTTAATAACCGTTCAAGGTTTTAAAAAATCTTTTCCAACAATTGGATTAGTCTTTAAAGGCGAAATAAATTGCGAAGAATCTAATTTTCATGGTTTTTTACTAAATATTTGTCCTGTTTTTGGTACAAAAAACGTTAAAAAGAATCAACCAAATAATGAAGATAATGACTCATATAAAAATAAAGGTTGACGATAAACAGCAACAGGATCTCGATTATCGCTATTAAAACCATAATGTAAATGATTATTTATTCATGTTGGTAATCAACTGAAAGGATGACCAACATCAGTTCCTAGTAATTCTTGATTAAAAAAATTACCTCATCTACCAATCGCTTGACCTAATAAAATATTTGGAACAATACAATCAATAAAAACTCACATTGAAATTTGTAACTGTTTTGAAGTACGATAAAAAATAAAGAACCCTACTATCATTCCAACTGTAACGCCTCCTTCAATTGCCATACCACCTCTTCAAACGGCAACTACATCAAGTGCATTTTCAATTGTGCTAGTATTATTAAGAACATATCATGCTCTTGCTCCTATTAATCCTGCTAATGCAATAACTAATGTTCCTCATTCTAAAGTTTTAGTTGGAATATTACGACAATATAATTTTATTCATGAAGCAATGACAGCAGTTAAAAAACCTATTGCCATTAATACTGAATAAATATGAATTCCCGTTCCCGGAATATCGGTAATTAAACTATTGTATCCATCATCATTAATCATATTTTTTCCTTTTTGATAATTTAATAATTAAATTATTTCTTTTTTGTTAAATTTCTAATTATTTGTTTTTGAAAACTAGCAGTAGCGTCTTGACCTTCATCTTTTAACTTTAAACTAATAACTGCTGCTTCAATTAAATCAGCTAAATTTCTTCCTGGACTAACAGGAATAATTATTTTAGGCACTTTAATTTCAAAAAAAACATCAAAGTTATTATGTTCACCAAGTCGATCAACTTTAGTTCAACCATCATTTTCAATTCTAATTAAATTAATAATTAAATTTACTTGACTCTCATGCATTATAACATGATATCCATACATTTTGGTAATATCTAGGATACCTATTCCTCTAATTTCAATTAAATTTTTAATAATCGGATTAACTTTTCCTACAATTTTATTGTTGACTTTTAAAATATCAATACTATCATCGCCAACAAATAAGTGCCCATTACGTAATAAATCTAATGTTGTTTCTGATTTACCAATACCACTTTCACCTGTAATTAGGACACCATAACCAAAAATATTTACTAGAGTACCATGTAAACGTTTAGATTCAGATAAACGTTCAACAATATACGTAGAAACTGTTGCTGCAAATTCAGAAGTAAAAAATAATACTTCAATAATTGGAACTGTTGAATTAATCGCTTTAGCACAGTCACATAATTCTTTTTTAAATTTAAAATTAGGTGTTACAAAAATAGCAGGAATATGATCTTCTAAAATATTACTAAAATGGTTCTTAAATTCTGTTTTTGGTAAAGAAGAAATATATTCGCTTTCTTTACTGCTTAATAAAATTATACGACGACTACGTGAGATTTGTTTAGTTTTAAATCCTGTTAACTCTAAACCACCACGATTAGTACCAATATTAGTAATAATTCTTTTTTCAATTGGAATTTTGGGATTAATATATAAAATTGTTAAATTAAATTTTGTTATTATTTCGCCAACACTAAGGTTTTCCATACTTAATTTCCTACCTTTTATAATTAAAATTTTTGATTAATTTTAAACATAATATAATTATATATAATATATCAACAGAAAGTTTATTATTAACAAAAAATATACATAAGTTTCTAAAAACATTAAAAAAACTATTGAATAATATAATAAAAAATTATTAAACATTTCATTATCAAATAAAATTATTATGATATAATTTTTTAAAAATTGTTAAAAATTAAAATATTAGAAATTGGTGTTAACTTTTTATGAATAGCAACTATATTCCTTTTGAATTAGTATTAAAAAATATTATCTCATCATCTATCAATCAAAATTTAAATCATATTTATGAAACTATTGATAAAAATAAAAATGAAAAAAATACTGGTGATTTAGTTTCTGAAAAATGAGATTATCATTTTATTAATTATTTAGGACAACTAAGTCCAATTGGAAGTGGTACGCCTCCACAATTACCACCAAGAAATAAAATATAAATAAATATTACTAGTTAATATTATCTAAAATTTGAATAATAGTTTTAACTATCTTTGCAGCATTTTTTTCATTCTTAAGAACATGTAAATAATCTTTTAAATATTTAAAATTTTCTATATCATTTTCTATTTTTATAAATATTTCTTTAGCAGCATAACCAGTTGAAGCTATAGGAATTATTATTTTATTTTTATTTCTAGCAATTTCAAATTCATTTAATACACCTTTTGATAAAACAATATTATTATTTTCATCCATTTTATTACCAAAAATAAATAGTACAATGTCTGCTTTATCTATTAACTGATTACGATATTCTGGTCAACTTTTTTTAAGTTGTTGCGGAAATGGTCATACATCAAGAATTTTATCCAAAACAATACTATTTTCTTTAGCATACTTAACAGCACCACTTACTATTTCATCACCAACGCCGATTCCAAATGCATTTATTATTTTCTTATTTTCTTTACATAAGAAATTTGATAAATCAAATACAAATTTTTTACTTTTCTTTATAGTACCAAATTCTTCATAATTATTAGCTATACCCGAAATAAAAATATTTCTCTTCAAATTATTATTAGTTGCAGAATTAAATATTTCTGCTTTTGAATCGCAATAATTGTTTAATGCTGAATTATACTTGTAAGTGCAAGTAAATAAAATTGCAAAAAATTCTCATATAAAAATTTCATAATGCTAAATTTAGTTTAGAAAAAAGTAAGGAGTTTTTATATGAGTTATAAACATCTTGGCATAGATGAAAGGATTTATATTGAGAATCAATTGAAATTTAAATTTAAAATTATTGAAATAGCTAAAAATCTTAATCGAAGTATTAGTACTATTATTCGAGAAATTAATAGAAATAAAGATAATAATCATTATTTTTCATTAATTGCACAAAATAAAGCTGAAAATCGAAAACAATCACATATTAGTTTTCATAAGTTTAAAAATAAGAATTTAGTAAAATATGTACAACAAAAATTACTATTAGGTTGATCACCTGAACAAATTTATGGCAGAATTAAAAATTTTCATAAAGAATGAGTTATTAGTTTTAAAACAATTTATACTTGAATTTATTTTGGAATGCTTGATAAAGTTACTAGTAAAAATTTAAGAAGAAAAGGTAAAAAACGAAAATCTAAAGAAAATCGTGGCAAGTTTAATGGTAAATCAATTAAAGAACGAGATATAAATGTTAATGATCGTATAACACTTGGTCATTGAGAAGGAGATACTATAGTATCATCACGAGGTAAAAGCAAATCATGTTTAATAACTTTAGTTGAAAGAGTATCACGATTTACTTTAGCAATATTAGTTAAAAACAGAACTACTAAAGTTATTAATAAAAATGTCAGTTATTATTTATCAATTCTTCCTAAAAACATTGTTAAAACTATTACTTTTGATCGTGGCAAAGAATTTTCAAATTGACAACAACTTGAAAAAAATTTAGATGTAAAAATTTATTTTGCCAATCCATATTCACCTTGACAAAGAGGTACTAATGAAAATACTAATGGTTTAATTAGAGAAAAATTTCCTAAAAAATTTATTTTTTCAAAAACTAATAAAAATGAAGTTCATAAATTTATATTGTCTTTAAATCAAAAACCGAGAAAAATACTAAATTATCTTTCACCAATCGAATATTTGGATAGAAAAATAATTTAGTTGCACTTACCTTTACAATTTAGCTGCTGAGTTATACTTGTAAGTGCAAGTAAATAAAATTGCAAAAAATTCTCATATAAAAATTTCATAATGCTAAATTTAGTTTAGAAAAAAGTAAGGAGTTTTTATATGAGTTATAAACATCTTGGCATAGATGAAAGAATTTATATTGAGAATCAATTGAAATTTAAATTTAAAATTAGTGAAATAGCTAAAAATCTTAATCGAAGTATTAGTACTATTATTCGAGAAATTAATAGAAATAAAGATAATAATCATTATTTTTCATTAATTGCACAAAATAAAGCTGAAAATCGAAAACAATCACATATTAGTTTTCATAAGTTTAAAAATAAGAATTTAGTAAAATATGTACAACAAAAATTACTATTAGGTTGATCACCTGAACAAATTTATGGCAGAATTAAAAATTTTCATAAAGAATGAGTTATTAGTTTTAAAACAATTTATACTTGAATTTATTTTGGAATGCTTGATAAAGTTACTAGTAAAAATTTAAGAAGAAAAGGTAAAAAACGAAAATCTAAAGAAAATCGTGGCAAGTTTAATGGTAAATCAATTAAAGAACGAGATATAAATGTTAATGATCGTATAACACTTGGTCATTGAGAAGGAGATACTATAGTATCATCACGAGGTAAAAGCAAATCATGTTTAATAACTTTAGTTGAAAGAGTATCACGATTTACTTTAGCAATATTAGTTAAAAACAGAACTACTAAAGTTATTAATAAAAATGTCAGTTATTATTTATCAATTCTTCCTAAAAACATTGTTAAAACTATTACTTTTGATCGTGGCAAAGAATTTTCAAATTGACAACAACTTGAAAAAAATTTAGATGTAAAAATTTATTTTGCCAATCCATATTCACCTTGACAAAGAGGTACTAATGAAAATACTAATGGTTTAATTAGAGAAAAATTTCCTAAAAAATTTATTTTTTCAAAAACTAATAAAAATGAAGTTCATAAATTTATATTGTCTTTAAATCAAAAACCGAGAAAAATACTAAATTATCTTTCACCAATCGAATATTTGGATAGAAAAATAATTTAGTTGCACTTACCTTTACAATTTAGCATCCAAATTAAGTGCAGTTAAATCAATTGCATAATAATATCATACTTTAGTGCTTATTTTTGAAGCATAATGAGTACCTAAAAAGTAAATAGGTGTATCTTTTGTTAAAAAATACCAGTTTCTTCTCTCATTTCATTATAAACTGTTTCCAAAGGATTATTATTTTCCACTCCACCAGTAATTGAACTATATTTACCCAACTTATTTTTATTAAATAAAGGATTACTCTCACATGTTTGCATAAAATAACGACTACCATCATCTTCAATTATAAATGGTAATATTGCAACACCTTTGTTATTACATCAAGGTTCTTCAACACCATGCATAAAGTCTACTTTAATTAATTTAACTCATTCTTTTTTCATATTTATTTTTTTTCCTTTATAACAAAATTATAACTCTTATAAATAAATATTTCTAATTAATTCTTATTATCATTTATTAATTTAATTAATTCTTGAGCCATAATATTATGTGCTCATTTATTAGGGTGAATGCTATCAAAAAAGAAATAATTATTAATATTTTCTTCATTAACACCTTCATTGAAATGAGGAACAATAATACCATTATTAATTATTTCACTAAAATCAGTAGTAACTGCTGCATCAATAATATTGTTATTAATATTCAAACTTTTAAACTTATTAATAGCATTTGTTATCGCTGCAAACATATCATATTTAATAATATTTTTTTTATTTTTATTTAATTCTTCAATAACACTATCTAACATTTTATTAAAATTAGTAGTTAAATTTAAAATACGTTCCTTATCTTTTTCTTTATTTTTAAATAAAGGGATAATACTCATATTAGGAACATTACATAATAAAATACGTTGAGCACCCTTATTTATCAATTTAGTTAAAGCATTTTTTATTAACTCAACTGCTTTATTAATAATTTCTTCTTGGTCGTTTAATAATGATTGAATGATTGTTTAAAAGCATATAAAATATCATTACCACCAAACTCTACTAAAATTATATCATTGCTATTAATATGATGCTGACTAATTAAAGCATCTACTTGATGAATAATATCAAAATGATTAATAACAAAACTTTCTACTGTTAATTCTTTTTTTCTACTAGCTAAAGCTCCACTAACTGCATAATTATTACCAATTTGCTCATCAGCAAATAAAAAAAGGTCAAATCTTCAAGCAAAAGTTAAATTTATATGCAAATAATCAGCAATAATTTGTGCTGCCACAGGACCATTAGAAAAAGAATTTTTATAAAATGGTGGTAACATTTTAACTATTTTAGGTATTTTTAAATGCTTAAAAAGAGCTGTAAAACACTTACTAATGCTCCTGTGTCTGATAAACTATCTCCTAGAACATAAAAATTACCTTTTATTTTTTCATTATCATTCATGACTTCTCCTTCTAACAATAAACTTAAACTGAAAATATCTTAACATAATTGATTTAGCTTGTCATAGTACAAAAAATAATTATGCTAAAAGTGGACATTATCATATTTAAATAATAGAATTTCCTCTTTGTTTATAATCTTTAATAATATTAATAGTAATTAATGTTGCCATTAAACAAGTAATACAACTAATAATATTTAAAACAACAGCAACAATAGTAATTTGATATGAAAAAACTTTATTATCATTAAATTGAGGTAAAAGCACAATAACACTAATAATTTCGCAACTTGTTCCAATAATACCTAAACAAAAACTAATAAAATCAAGCGAAATACTAAATTGATCTTTTCTATATAATTTCATATTTTGTTTTATCAAAGTTTTCTTTAATCTAATTAAACGGAACATTAAGAAAAAAGGTAGAAAAGCTAAAGTAAAACTAGTAATATCAAAAAAAATTGCAACAACAGTTATTCAAAGTGATGCTTTATCATTATCTCAAAAAGGTTGTAATGCTAAAATACTTAGAATTCCCAAAAAAATACCTATTAAACCAGTTCCAAAACTTATTAAATCCATTTTAAGAATTTTTTTATTAAACTTTAAAAAATATACTCTTTTTTCCAAAGTGACAAATCCTTTCATGTCTATATATAAGTAAGATTTTATCATATAAATGGAAATAATTTTCTCCAATTTTAGATTACAAATAAAAAGAATAACTATAGTTGTGTTATTAATCTATTGTTTGTTGAAATTTCAGTATTTTGTACATTAATTGAATTTATTTCCTTAACAAGAGAGACAATATTTTCTTTAAATAAATTAAGTCTTTGTCTTTTTTTTCTAATTTTTATTTCAACTTTATTCAAACTTTTTTTGATATTACAAATTTTTAATCCAATTTTATAAAGTTGCTCTTTTTGATTATTTAAAACAACTTTTTCACATTCTATTCTATTAACTAATCTTATTTCAAAATTATAATAACCAAAAGTGAAAAACTTAACTAATTTACTTTTAAATTTAAAAATCTTACTTGTTTTCTGTTTTTGAAAAACTTCTAATTTTTTAAGACTATTATTATGAAAATTTAAAATAATTTCTTGTTGATTATTAATTTTATATAATTTTTCTTTTAATTCTCATTTTTTACTACTTAATTTACAATTTAATTCTATTTTTAATGCTGTAATTTTATCAATAAGTTTACCCTTTTCCTTCTGTTTTTGTTCCTCTCACATTAAAGTAAATTCAAGTAATTCAAACTCTAGTTCTTTATCTCATGGAAAAAAATTTTCTTTTTCAAACTTAAAAGAAAGAAATTCAAGTTCTTTTCTTTCATCATTAAATACTTCATCTTTTACTTTCACTAAAAATTTTTGCATTCATTGATACTGTTTTTCCATTATTTTTAAATTTTAAAAAAAATCTTTTTCAAAAAAAATAAATCAATATTCTAAGTATTGTATATTAGAAGAAGTACTAAAAACTTCTTTTAACTTTATTATATTACTTTTAACATTTTGTATAGTTGAATTTATAAGTATTTCTTTTAAATTTGGTACTACTTCTAAAGACATTTTATTTCTCCACTTCTTTTGTTAAAATTCAAGAATACTACAGAAAATATTTTAATTATTTTCTATTCAAATCGCGATTAATAACTGCTTTTAAATATTGTCCAGTATAAGACTTAGGATTTGTTATTACTTGTTCTGGTGTTCCTGTAGCAATGATTTCACCACCAAATTTTCCACCCTCAGGTCCTAGATCAATAATGTAATCAGCAACTTTAATAACTTCTAAGTTATGTTCAATTACAACAACAGTATCACCATGATTAACAATTTTATTTAAAACTTCAATTAACCTTTTAATATCATCAACGTGTAAACCAGTAGTTGGTTCATCTAAAATATACATAGTTTTGCCAGTAGCACGTTTTTGTAATTCTTTAGCTAGTTTCACTCTTTGTGCTTCACCACCAGATAATTCAGTAGCGGGTTGTCCTAATTTTACATATCCTAATCCCACTTCTTGTATCATTGCTAACTTTTTATGGATTTTTGGATGATTAGCAAAAAAAGTTAATGCTAAATCAACAGGCAGTTCTAGTACATCATAAATATTTTTACCTTTATATTTAACTTGTAATGTTTCACTATTATAACGTTTTCCTTCACAAATTTCGCAAGTTACATAAACATCAGGTAAAAAATGCATCGCAATTTTAATAACACCATCACCAGAACAACGTTCACATCTTCCTCCCGGTACATTAAATGAAAATCTACCTTTAGCATATCCTCTAATTTTTGCTTCTGGTGTTTGTGTAAATAAATCACGAATATCATCAAAAACTGAAGTATAAGTAGCAGGATTACTCCTTGGTGTTCTGCCAATCGGTTCTTGCGAAATAGCAACAATTTTATCAATAAATTCAGTCCCTTTTATTGCTTTATGTTTTCCTGGTCGTTGTCCCTTTAAACCTAAATACTTTTGAATACTAGTATATAAAATATCATTAACAAGCGTTGATTTACCACTTCCTGAAACACCAGTAACACAAATAAATTTACCTAAAGGTAATTTAACATTTATTTTACGTAAATTATTAGCTTGTGCTTCTTGAATTTCAATAACTTTGCCATTACCACTTCTTCTTGATTTAGGTAATGCAATAAATTTTTCACCATTTAAATATTGTCCAGTAATTGAATTAGGATTATTAGCAACTTGCTGTGGTGTACCTTCAGCAATTACTTCACCACCATAAATTCCGGCTTTTGGACCAATATCAATTAATCAATCTGCTGCTCACATTGTATCTTCATCGTGTTCTACTACTAATAATGTATTATCAAGATCTCGCATTTGTTTTAAAGTTTCAATTAACTTAACATTATCACGTTGATGTAAACCAATTGAAGGTTCATCAAGAACATACAATACTCCCGTTAATTGTGAACCAATTTGAGTTGCTAATCGAATTCGTTGTGATTCACCACCAGATAAAGTTTGTGCCATTCGTGATAAGTTTAAATAACCTAAACCAACATTAGTTAAAAAACTTAAACGATTAATGATTTCTACTAATATTAATTTAGCAATTTCTTGTTGATAAGGTAATAATTTAATATTTAACATAAATGTTAAACTTTCTTCGATGTCTAAATTAGTATATTGACTAATATTCATTTCTTTATTATTTTCATCTTTAATTTTAACTGCTAGTGCAAATTCATTTAATCTTGTTCCTTGACAAGTTAAACAAGTACGTTCACTCATAAATTTACGATAATAATCACGGGCAAAATCACTAGTTGTTTCTAAAAAACGTCTTTCAATTAAAGTGGCAATGCCTTCAATATAATCATGATTAGGATATTTACGACCATTTGCCGAAGTAATACTAAAAGTAATGGCTTCATCACTACCACGCATAATATAATTAAGTTGTGTTTTTGTTAAATTTTTTAATGGTTGATTCAAATCAATTAAATAATGATAACAAAGAACTTTTAATTTTTGTCATTCTAAATTACTAGTACCAACTAAGTTTTTATAATACTCAATGCCACCATCATTAATTGATAATTTTAAATCTGGCATTAATAATTCTTCGTCAACTTCTAATTTTACTCCCAAGCCTTTACAATCAAAACACGCTCCACTTGGTGCATTAAAAGAAAATAAACGCGGTTCTAAACTGGGAATTGAAAATCCACAAATTTTACAAGCATATTTTTGAGAAAATAATCACGTTTCATTTGTTTGCGATAAAATAACCTTTGCTAAACCATTACTATGATTTAAAGCAACTTCTAAAGCATCATGAATTCGTGAAATAGTATTATCATCATTGGTAAATTTAATACGATCAATAACAATATCAATATCATGACGTAATGATTTATTCAATTCAATTGGTTCATCTAAACTATATATTTTATTATTAATTTTAACTCGCAAAAAATTTTCTTGTTTTAATTTTGCTAATAAATCTTGATGACTACCTTTTTTAGCATTAATAACTGGTGCTAAAATTTCAATATTAGTATTATCTTCTAACGTTTTAATTTTATTAACCATTTCTTTTAAAGTTTGCGTGCTAATTGGACCATGACCCTTATTACAATAAGGATTTCCAATCCGTGCATAAAGTAAACGCAAATAATCATAAATTTCAGTAACAGTACCAACAGTACTGCGAGGATTATTACTTGTAGTTTTTTGATCAATAGAAATTGCTGGTGCTAAACCATCAATAGCATCAACATCAGGTTTTTCACTGTTTCCTAAAAATTGACGAGCATAGGCTGAAAGTGATTCAACATATCTTCGCCTTCCTTCTGCATAAATTGTATTAAAAGCTAATGATGATTTACCACTTCCTGAGACACCAGTAATAACTACTAACTTATACTTTGGAATTTTAATATTAACATTTTTTAAATTATGTTCACGTGCACCTTTAACAGTAATATATTTTTGATTATCTGTCATTTATTCCTCCACTTATATGCTCTTTCTAATTAATTATATACTATATATAGTTAACTTTAATAGCATTATTGCTAATTAATACTAAAGAATATCAATTATAATTAGTTTAAAATATTGCTGAGTTATACTTGTAAGTGCAAGTAAATAAAATTGCAAAAAATTCTCATATAAAAATTTCATAATGCTAAATTTAGTTTAGAAAAAAGTAAGGAGTTTTTATATGAGTTATAAACATCTTGGCATAGATGAAAGAATTTATATTGAGAATCAATTGAAATTTAAATTTAAAATTAGTGAAATAGCTAAAAATCTTAATCGAAGTATTAGTACAAGAATATCTAGTATTTCTAATGCTTGTTCTCCTGAATCTGGTTGTGTAATTAATAAACGACTAATATCAACACCTAATTTTTGACTATACTGACGATCTAATGCATGTTCAGCATCTATAAATGCTATTCTACCATTTTGTTTTTGAACTTCTGCTAAAGCCATTAATGCTAATGTAGTTTTACCTGCCGATTCTGGTCCATAAACTTCAATAATACGACCTTTTGGAAAACCTTTAACACCTAAAATATCATCTAATAATATACTTCCTGAACTAATAACTTCAATATCGCCAATACTACTATCACTTAGTAACATAATAGCACCTTTGCCAAATTCTTTTTCAATTTGCTTAATGGCCTTTTCTAATAATTGCTCTTTTTCTTTAATGTTTATTTCCATAAAATCACCCTACAAAATATTAATAACTCTGTAAGATAATTCCTTTTTAAAATTTAAAAACTTAATAAAATTTTTTTTAAAATAACTACTGCTTTTGCTACTATAGTTGATCTAATTTCGTTTCTATTACCTGAAATATTTAACACTTCACATCAAACATTATCATTGATAACAATACCTACATATACTAAACCAACCGGTTTATTTTCTAGAGCATTAGGTCCTGCATTTCCAGTAAAACTAATAGCAATATTTGTTTTTAAAATTTTTTGTGTATTTAAAGCCATTTCTATAGCACATTGTTTACTTATTACACCATATTTTTCAATGGTTGTTTTTTAATTTTAACAATATTGATTTTTGATTCATTAGTATACGTTATAAAACCACCACTAAAATATTTAGAAGCACCAGCAATACTAGTAATCTCTTGAGCAAAAAGTCCACCAGTAATACTTTCACAACAACTAATTCTAAAATTAAATTTATCTAATAAAACTAAAAGTTCAGTCATTTTTAAACCTTCAATCAAATAATTTACAATACAAAAAAAGAATAAAAAAATCATAAGCCACGTTCTGTTCTTGCTTCTTGCAAGTGCTAACCATTTATCTACTATTGTAAACAATAGTTCGGTTTATTATTCATTTCTAATAAACCAATGCCCCTACCTAAATTTGGGTTTCTCGCTTGTGGGGTTTATCTCGTTCCAGCTTTTAAGTTTCCTTAAAACTCGTCTCTATGACACTTTTATAGACTAGAACCTTATTTAATAAAAAACTTAGGTTTTTGTCAGCCGTCAGAATTACTGCTTAGAGTTATTGTTTTCTCTAACACAAACATTACTTTCATCACAGAAAGTGCGAGCGTGGACTTTCCTCTACATACTAATGCAGCGATTAGCTCATTTTTTATTCTTTTAGAAAAAAATTATAACATATTTATTCTTCATGTACAATACTTTCTAATTTGCTTAACCTCGTAATAATATCAACATTTTCTACACCTTTTTCTTCTAATTTTTGTTTTTCTTGTTTTAAAACTAAAATTTGTGTTTTTAAAACATCAATTTCTTTAAGTAACTTGTAATTATTATTTTCTAAAATTGCATTTTGCTTTTTTAGTTTATTTACAAATTCTTCTAGTATTTCATAATTAGTAGCTACTAAATCAAGAAATAAATCTACTTCTTTAGAATCATAGCCTTTATAATCAACAGTAAATTCTTTATCTATAATATCCTTTTTACAAATATTCATACTTATACCTCCTTTAATTAAAAGGAAAACTATTCCAAAGTTAGTAATATTCTATATGTAAGGGGGAATTAAAATAATGTTTTATGCTAACCGTGGAATGTTTCTTGAAACTATAATTAATTATACTATTGAAATTATAAATAATGAAAAACAAGCACTAATTTTTAAACAAAATCCATCAATTTTATATCAAAACAATAAAATTTTTAAAGAAAAAAGTAATGTTGATTATCATGGAGTTTATCATGGTAAATATTTGTGTTTTGAAGCAAAAAGTACTAAGTCTTTAACATTACCATGAAATAATTTTAAAAAACATCAACTTGAATACTTAGAAAATGCTTTTTATCTTAATGCTATTAGTTTTGTTATTATTTATTTTTCAGAACATAATGCCTTTTTTTTAGTTTTTTGAGAAAAATTAAAATTTTTAAAAATTCAAAAAAAAGCACTGACATATAAAAAAGTAGAACAAAATGGATATATAATTTCTAATTTATATCCATTTTATCTTGATTTTTTAAAATTTTTAATTTAAGAAGCTAAAGTTTCTGTTTGTTGATTAGTATGTTTTTTAAATTCAGAACTCGCTTTAAATTTAGGTGCTTTAGAAGCACTAATTACAATAGATTCACCAGTTTGGGGATTACGACCTGTTCTTGCTTCACGAATAATAGTTTCAAATATTCCAAATTTTGGTATATTAATTTTACCACCATTTGCAACTTCAACTTTTATCTCTTCAAAAAATAAATCAATAATATTAGTCGCTAAGGCAATTGTGACGTCAGACTTTTGCGCCACTATCTTAATAATTTCTGTCTTTGTTTTAGAATTACTTTTTGCCATAAAAATTTCCTCCTAATGTTTTAAGAATTATAATTATAATGTCTATTATAGATATTATTATAACTACGTTATCTTCAAACCAATTTAAAAATGTTACTGGTCTGTAATCAAATTATATAGTAACATTTTATAAAGTGAACCATAAAATGTATTTTTTTTCTAAAAAAATGATAAAATTATTTGAATAATATTTTTTTTACACTTATAAAGGTTAAAAAATAAAAATAAAATTTAATTTTCAATACTGATAATAAAATATTAAATAAATATTTAATTAAAATTAAAATGAAAAATAATTATTAAAAAAATGAAAAGAAAAACATGTAAAATATATTTATAGTTGTTCAAGTTTTAATAATTAATGATGCTAATTTTATATTACTAATTAATTATTTAATACCACGTAAATAACTTAAAAATAACGCTACATTTTACTAATATATTCAATGATGCAAAAACATAATAATTTTAGAAAGAGTGATAAACTATGAAAAATATTATCCATACGCCTAATGCTCCTGCTGCTATTGGGCCATATAGTCAAGCAATAATTGCAGGTGACCTTTTATATATTTCTGGACAATTACCAATTAATAGTAAAACAGGTGAATTTATTGGCACTGACATTTCTTCACAAACTAAGCAAAGTTTATTAAATATTAAAGCAATTTGTGAAGCTGCTAATATTACTTTAAATAATATTGTAAAAGTTAATATTTTCTTAAAAGACTTAAATCACTTTGTTGAAATGAATAAAGTTTATGAAGAAATATTTGGTACACACGCTCCAGCAAGAGCAGCAGTTCAAGTTGCTAGAATTCCCAAAGATGCATTAATTGAAATTGAAGCAATTGCTTATTTAAAATAATTTTTCTAATTTTATTTTTTTATTGCATATCTAAATTTTTAACTATAAAATTAAGTCAAGATTTATTTAGAAAAAGTACTTTAAAATTTAAAAAGTTTTATTCATATAATAATGATACATTATTACACTTTCCAATTTAATATTCTTACTACAATTTCACACTTTTCTCAAAATTCTAAATATTTTATACTTAAAACAATAATAAAATACATTCTAAATAAATCTTAATTTTAAAAATAATATTCAATATTACTTAAACTATAAATAAAATAATAATTGAATTTAAAATATAAATTTAAAGATTACTAGTAAAAAGTAACCTTTTTTATTGACAAAACATTTTTTGTTATGCTAAATTGTAAAGGTAAGTGCAACTAAATTATTTTTCTATCCAAATATTCGATTGGTGAAAGATAATTTAGTATTTTTCTCGGTTTTTGATTTAAAGACAATATAAATTTATGAACTTCATTTTTATTAGTTTTTGAAAAAATAAATTTTTTAGGAAATTTTTCTCTAATTAAACCATTAGTATTTTCATTAGTACCTCTTTGTCAAGGTGAATATGGATTGGCAAAATAAATTTTTACATCTAAATTTTTTTCAAGTTGTTGTCAATTTGAAAATTCTTTGCCACGATCAAAAGTAATAGTTTTAACAATGTTTTTAGGAAGAATTGATAAATAATAACTGACATTTTTATTAATAACTTTAGTAGTTCTGTTTTTAACTAATATTGCTAAAGTAAATCGTGATACTCTTTCAACTAAAGTTATTAAACATGATTTGCTTTTACCTCGTGATGATACTATAGTATCTCCTTCTCAATGACCAAGTGTTATACGATCATTAACATTTATATCTCGTTCTTTAATTGATTTACCATTAAACTTGCCACGATTTTCTTTAGATTTTCGTTTTTTACCTTTTCTTCTTAAATTTTTACTAGTAACTTTATCAAGCATTCCAAAATAAATTCAAGTATAAATTGTTTTAAAACTAATAACTCATTCTTTATGAAAATTTTTAATTCTGCCATAAATTTGTTCAGGTGATCAACCTAATAGTAATTTTTGTTGTACATATTTTACTAAATTCTTATTTTTAAACTTATGAAAACTAATATGTGATTGTTTTCGATTTTCAGCTTTATTTTGTGCAATTAATGAAAAATAATGATTATTATCTTTATTTCTATTAATTTCTCGAATAATAGTACTAATACTTCGATTAAGATTTTTAGCTATTTCACTAATTTTAAATTTAAATTTCAATTGATTCTCAATATAAATTCTTTCATCTATGCCAAGATGTTTATAACTCATATAAAAACTCCTTACTTTTTTCTAAACTAAATTTAGCATTATGAAATTTTTATATGAGAATTTTTTGCAATTTTATTTACTTGCACTTACAAGTATAACTCAGCTTATAAAAAACTAAAAATATTGTAGTACTTTCATATAAATTAAAAATTATAAGTAAAAAATAAAGTTTTAATTGTTTATGGCATACTAAAATTTCTAATAATAAAATTAATTTAAGATTTTATTAATATAACCTTTCATTTGTAAGTTAAAATAACTACTAGAAAAAATATTAATAAAGTCTTAAAAAATTATTAAAAGAAAGAAGACATATTATGTTAAACAAAAAAATAAAAGCAAATGCTATTTCAAATAACATTTCTTTTCAATGAAATAGTGAACAATCTATACCAGTTTATGGATTACAAGCAATATCAAAAATTAATGATAAAATATTTGGTGTTATTATTAAAGACAATATTATTGGTTTTTATACAATTGATAAAGAGAATAATCTAATTTTATTAGCAGACTATGAACAAGACAGAGCATATCCAATTGAAAATGGTTCAGGAATTGCTTTTACTAATGAAGAAGATAATAAAAAATGGGACAAAAAAATTTATTATCAATTTTTAATAAGTGATGGAAAAAATACTGCACAAACACAATTTTTTATTTTAGACTTAAGTGATGAAGCTAAACCAGAAGTTAGTGCAACAACAGTTTATCGCTTAACTGGAAGTAATAATCCATTTTTAAATAACTATAATAATCGTCATGTATACCTATACGAACATTATATAATTGTTACTCATTCCGCAATGTGAGAGAAAAGTTCAGTAGCAATTATATTAGATTTAAAAGAAGACAATGTAACAATAAAACAATCTGCTGATGATAATCTTTATATGACATTTAATGAAAAAAGTGGGTATTTATATTTTGTTGATAATTATAAACAATTTACTGCATATAAAGTTAATAATAAAAATACATTAACATTAAAAAATAAATCTGACTTAATATTTTCAAAAATGTTTACAAATGGTTCAAATAGTTATGTTATTAGTAAAAATAATGACTATACAATTGAACAAATATTTATTACTAGTTTAGATGATATTGTAACTTTATTTCCAGTCATTAAAGATAGCAAAGCTGCTATTATACTTGATGCTTATAAAATTAAAAATAATTTTTATTTTTATGGAATAAATTATAATACAGAAACTTCAATTAAAACTGCATTTATTTACAAATTAATTATTAAAGAAAAGCAGTTAGAAGAAATAGGAAAATATAATTTTGTAAAAACTGATGAAAATGAAACAGTATATCATAATTTTAATGAAGAATATTTATATGTTAATCGTGGGGAAGAATTTATACGTATTAATATCGTAACAAAAAACAATGAAATCTTAAATATTGGTCTTATAAAAAGTAATGAACTTTTAAGTATAGTTTATGATAAAAATAAAACTTATTTAGGAGTTAGTAAACAATCTACACCTAAAATATCAAATATCTCTTTAATTGAAATCATTTGATAGCAATTTTTCAGATATTCTTTAGTTCTAAAATAAAAAAATTTACTTTACACAATTAAAATTATAGTAAAATACAATAATATCAAAATTAACAAATAAATTAAAAAAATAATCAAGTTAAAAGATAATTATAAAATTAAACTTTCTAGGAATTAGTATAACTTAATTTTACAAAGCATTAGTTTAAAATAATTCTATCTTTAAAATTTACAAAAATGAACAACTGTAATATTTTAATTTTAAATAAACATAGTTCATTTTTGTTATATTTTCAAAATTGAAAAATTAAATGTTTTAAAACTAATGTATCATTAGAATTTTTTTTCTGATAAATTTTTATAATTGCTGAGTTATACTTGTAAGTGCAAGTAAATAAAATTGCAAAAAATTCTCATATAAAAATTTCATAATGCTAAATTTAGTTTAGAAAAAAGTAAGGAGTTTTTATATGAGTTATAAACATCTTGGCATAGATGAAAGAATTTATATTGAGAATCAATTGAAATTTAAATTTAAAATTAGTGAAATAGCTAAAAATCTTAATCGAAGTATTAGTACTATTATTCGAGAAATTAATAGAAATAAAGATAATAATCATTATTTTTCATTAATTGCACAAAATAAAGCTGAAAATCGAAAACAATCACATATTAGTTTTCATAAGTTTAAAAATAAGAATTTAGTAAAATATGTACAACAAAAATTACTATTAGGTTGATCACCTGAACAAATTTATGGCAGAATTAAAAATTTTCATAAAGAATGAGTTATTAGTTTTAAAACAATTTATACTTGAATTTATTTTGGAATGCTTGATAAAGTTACTAGTAAAAATTTAAGAAGAAAAGGTAAAAAACGAAAATCTAAAGAAAATCGTGGCAAGTTTAATGGTAAATCAATTAAAGAACGAGATATAAATGTTAATGATCGTATAACACTTGGTCATTGAGAAGGAGATACTATAGTATCATCACGAGGTAAAAGCAAATCATGTTTAATAACTTTAGTTGAAAGAGTATCACGATTTACTTTAGCAATATTAGTTAAAAACAGAACTACTAAAGTTATTAATAAAAATGTCAGTTATTATTTATCAATTCTTCCTAAAAACATTGTTAAAACTATTACTTTTGATCGTGGCAAAGAATTTTCAAATTGACAACAACTTGAAAAAAATTTAGATGTAAAAATTTATTTTGCCAATCCATATTCACCTTGACAAAGAGGTACTAATGAAAATACTAATGGTTTAATTAGAGAAAAATTTCCTAAAAAATTTATTTTTTCAAAAACTAATAAAAATGAAGTTCATAAATTTATATTGTCTTTAAATCAAAAACCGAGAAAAATACTAAATTATCTTTCACCAATCGAATATTTGGATAGAAAAATAATTTAGTTGCACTTACCTTTACAATTTAGCAATTTATTATTAAAATATATTTAAAATTTTTATAATAAAATGAAAAACTAATAATCATTTGTAAACTAATATTTAATTTTCTTTTACAATTTTTGTATTCCAATTGATAATTAAATTTTAATACATATAATATAGATTTTAATTATAATAAATTATTTTTTTAACATAAAAATATTTATTGCATATGTAAACTTTTGAATATAAAATTAAATCAAGATTTATTTAGAAAAAGTACTTTAAAATTTAAAAAGTTTTATTCATATAATAATGATACATTACTACACTTTCCAATTTAATATTCTTACTACAATTTCACACTTTTCTCAAAATTCTAAATATTTTATACTTAAAACAATAATAAAATACATTCTAAATAAATCTTAATCTATATAAAATATCAATAATAAACTAAAATTATGTTAATTAATAAAAACTATAATAAGTATTGAATTTAAAATATGAATTTAAAGATTACTAGTAAAAAGGTAACCTTTTTTATTAAAAAAAATTACTATAAAATAACAAAAAGATATTGTAGTATTTTCATATAAAAATTGAATATTAGATTATAACTACTTTTTTAAAACAGGATTGTTAACATTAATCTAAGATATTTATATACTTTAATATAAACTTGCTACCTTTATTTATATAAAAGGTAGTTTTAAAATACAAATTAAATGGAAATAACATAAAAATAAAATAAATTTATATCTATAAGGAGATAATTATGACAAAAATTAAAAAAAATAAAAATAATTACCACATTGCAACTAAATTAGTTCATTGTGGTAATTATAATGATAAATTTGGAGCCGCTCTACCTCTTATTTATCTATCAACAACTTTTGCTTTTGATAGTGCCGAACAAGGTGGTAGGATATTTAATTTACAAGAAGAAGGATATGTTTATACAAGAATTGGTAATCCAACAACAACTGTTTTAGAAAAACGAATGGCACATTTAGAAGGATCAGAAGAAGCAATTGCTTTCTCATCGGGTATGGGGGCCATTGCATCTACTTTTTGAACATTATTGAATGCTACTGACCATTTATTATCATCAAAAACAATTTATGGTGGTACTCATTCACTTATTGAAAAAGGAATATCACGCTTTCAAATTGAAGTTGATTTTGCTGATTTTACTAAACTTGATGAAATTAAAAAAAATTTAAAACCAAATACTAAAGTTGTTTTTTTCGAAACACCAGCTAATCCTACTTTAGAAATTTTAGATATTAAAGCAATTAGTGATATTGTCCATCAATATAATCCGCAAATTCAAGTAATTGTTGATAATACTTTTTCTACACCAATCATTACTAAACCATTAATTTTTGGTGCTGATATTGTTATCCATTCAGCAACAAAATATATTAACGGTCATTCTGATGTTATGGCCGGAATTGTTTGTGGTAAAAGTACTTTAATAAATAAAATTCGTTTTGAAGGATTAAAAGATTTAACAGGAGCTGTATTATCACCTCATGATGCCTTTCTTGTTTTAAGAGGACTATCAACTTTAGAATTACGATTATGAAGAGCTTGCAAAAATGCAAGAATAATTGCAGCAAGATTAAAAGAACATCCTAAGATTAAAAAAGTATTTTATCCTGGACTAACTAATTCAGCAACAGAACAAGTACTTTATGAACAACAAATGAAATTACCAGGAGCAATGATTAGTTTCGAATTAAAATGTGGATATGATGGAGGAATCAAACTATTAAATAATTTAAAATTAATAATTTTGGCAGTTTCTTTAGGTGGAGTTGAGTCATTGATTGAACATCCTGCTTCAATGACACATTCTACTTATAATGCACAAGAATTAGCAGATGCAAATATTTCAGAAGGTCTTGTTCGTCTTTCAATTGGTATTGAATATGTTGAAGATTTGTGAAATGATTTGGAACAAGCATTAAAAAAACTATAATAATTATTTATTAGCAATATGCAACCATCAACAACATATTACCACTTAAACAAAAATCAGTATAACCATTTGGTAAAATAAATGAGTCACCTTTTTTAATACTAGTATCATCAATTATACCATTACCATCCAATACTGAGATTTGCAATCATCTAGTATTAGGATAACTATAATGGTTAATTCCCTCATTAATTAATTTAATTAACTTAAAAAACTTGTTATCAACTAAATAATTATCATGACCATTAGCTTCACTACTATTTAAATCAGGAGCTAAAACAATAGTTGATGCTTCTTTCAAATGCAAATTTCGTAAATTACCAAGTTCATCTTTACGATCATAATCATATAAACGATATGTAATATCTGATGATTGTTGTAATTCAAAAACCATAGTATGTGCCAATAAACCATGAATTTTTAGAGAAGGAACATAAATAAATTGATCTTTTTTAATTGGTATATATTTTAATAGTTTATGTCATTGTTCTTTTGCCAATCATTGATTAAACTGATCTTTGGTTTTAGCATTATGACCCAAAATAACTCTACCTTTGGGTAAACATTCTAATATATACCAACATTCAGTTTTTCCTAAACATTGATGATTTTTTTCTGCGAATTTATCATCAGGGTGAATTTGAACGCTTAAACTATCATTTGCGTCTAAAATTTTTGTTAACAATGGATATTCTTTATTAATCACACTACCTGAACTATCAAGATTAGCAAATAAACTAGGTTGCTGTTTAAACAATTCTGCTAAACTTAATCCTTTATACTCGCCATTTAAAACATAACTCATTCCATTGGGATGAGCACTAACTAATCATGCTTCACCAATTGGTGTATTTTTAGGTAAATCAAAATTAAATTTGTGTGCTAATTTTTGACTACCTCACAATTTGCGAATAAAAGCAGGTTTTAAAAAAATTATTTGTGATGTGCTATTATTCATATTCACTCTCCTAAACTTTGATTATTTGTTCAATTAAACTTTATTTTTACTATTTTTAGATTTAGTTTTTTTACTATTAAATATTTTCATGATTCTTTCATTCATTAATTTAAAAACCTTAATATTACGTGATTGAATAATTAATAATCCACCATATACTAAACAAGTAACAATACTTCCAACAATAATGGCTAAAAAGAATAAAAGAATACTTACCCAAAGCACATAATTAACTGAACTAACTGCACCTAAGATAGCAACAATAGGACCACCATGACCAGCAGCATCAGTTAATAAGAAAGCACCAGCAATACTACCAGCAACAGCACTACCAATAATATTACTAATAATAGCACGTTTTGGATCTCTTACTGCAAAAGGAATCGCACCTTCAGAAATACCAATACACCCCATTAACATTGCTGTTAAA
Organism: Spiroplasma endosymbiont of Andrena trimmerana; assembly: GCF_964019575.1. Classification (NCBI taxonomy): domain Bacteria; kingdom Bacillati; phylum Mycoplasmatota; class Mollicutes; order Entomoplasmatales; family Spiroplasmataceae; genus Spiroplasma; species Spiroplasma endosymbiont of Andrena trimmerana. The sequence continues at coordinate 844,887 of NZ_OZ026455.1, read as the reverse complement.
CCTAATGTACGTTCACTTTCATTAAAGAATTTACGAAAAATCAAAGTTGTTAAACCCATTCCAAGTGGTGCAACAGGAATAGCTGCAGCTACTGCTCCCATAAATAATTGTGAACTAGGATCAGCAGTTATAGTTGTTGAGGCTGCTAAAAAAGCAACTTTGTTAATTGGACCACCCATATCAAATCCAATCATGGCTCCTAGCAACATTCCAATTGCTGCCATTGCTTCACGTGGCATGTGGGTTAACCCATTTTGAAATTGTTCCATTATTCAACCAATTGGAGCTCCAATTGCATAAATAAAAGTGAAACTAATTAAAAATGTTACTACAATAGGAATAAAGAAAATTGGCATAATTGGAGCAATAGTCTTTGGTACTTTTCAAGTAATAATTCATCTTACTAAATATCCAACACTTGGACCAATTAATAATGCTCCTAAAAATCCAGCAGAAACCTTTGGCTCTAAACCAGCAATTGGATAAACTAATCCTGCTGTATTAGCAACATATGCACTTACCATTGCCGGAACCAAGGCAGCACGTCCTGCAATTGAATTAGCGATAAAACCAGCTAAAATTGGAATCATTAATGTAAAAGCAATACTTCCAGCTTGATTCATAAAATAAAGAAAATGATTATGTGGTAACTTGGAAATATCAAAGCCAACACCATAAACTGCTTTAGCAATACCAATTGATAATGCTAACATAATTCCACCAAAAACAACAAATGGAACCATATAGCCAACACCAGCCATAATATGTTTCATAATTCCCTGTTTATCAGTAGTAAATAAATCATTTGACTTATTTTCTTTTTCCGCTTTTTGTCCCGATTCTGACTTGTTTATTTCATAAGGTTTTGCGTTAGCAAAAGCATCATTAACAATACTTTCAGGATTTTTAATAACTTTGCTAATTTCTACTTTATATAATGGTTTATTATTAAAACGTTCTAATTTTAAATCTGCAACACCGGCCGATACTGCAATAATAACTAAATCAGCGTTGGCAATATCAGTTGCTGTAAAAGCACCTTTAATACCAATACTACCATGAGTTTCAACTTTAATATTATAACCTAAATTTTTTGCAGCAATTTCTAATTTATCTTGTGCAATATAAGTATGTGCTACCCCAACTGGACAAGCAGTAATTGCTATAATATTTTTAGTTTTTTTTGAAGAACCTTTCATATCTTCACTAATAGTTTTACTACTAGTTTCAACATTAGATTTATTATTAATATTTAGTGATTGAATAATTACTTTTTTATCTTTTGAATTAAATAATATTGATTGAAATTCCGGTTTTGTTAATCTTTGTGCCACTTTTGATAAAATTTCCAAGTGCTCATTACCAGCACTTTTTAGTGGCACAATTAAAGCAATAATTGCTTTAACGGGTTGTTCATCTAGTGCTTTCCAAGGAATTGGCTGTTTAAAACGCATAATAAAAATTCCTGATTTAACAATATCTTCATTACGAGCATGTGGCACAGCAACACCACCACCAAAACCAGTAGTTCCTTCTCCTTCTCTTTGTAGAAAACTATTAACTACTGATTTTTCACTAATATTTTTTTTCAAAAAACCTAATTTTTTAGCAGAAGTTGCTATTTCTTGAAAAGCTTCTGCTTGTGTTTTACAATCAGATTCAAGAAAAACGTGTTCTACTGTCAAAATATCATCTTGTTTAGACAACATACTTCATCTCCTTACTTAATAAATATTCATGACATAATATTAAATTATTATTTTAAAAAAAACAGTTTTTTTATTTAAAAAATTAATTAAATTTTTTAATTACTTTATTAGTTTTAATTCTATTTTCTAAATATCAATCTTTATGCTTTGATTTTAATAAATATGTTGTTACTAAATCATTAAAATAAGTAATAGCAAATAATGGAGAAATAAATATTTCTTGTGCTTCATAAAGTCCTGAAGAAACAATATTAAATGTTCAATCAGCATAAGTCACTAATTCAGTTTTATCTTGTGATGTAACAACTGCAATTTTAGCATTATTCTTTTTAGCAAGTTTAGCTGCTTCAACAATAGTAGCGGTTTTACCTGATAATGAAAAAAGAATTATTACATCTTCTGGAATAATTAAAGAAGCATGCATTAAAATACTATCATCATCTTTATTTAAACAGATTGATCGTAAACCAAACCGATATAATTTATTTGATAAATCCTCCGCACCTAAACCAGAATAACCAATGCCTGCTAAATAAATACAAGCTTTACGATTATCATCTATTCAATTAATAAATCTTTGTAATTCCTCATAATTAATCGTTGAATCATTTAAATCCATTAGTTTTTTATAATGTTCTTTTAAAACACTACGATCACCAAAAAACTCACGATTTAAAGCTTTGAAAGTAGTTTCTTGCGCAGCTAAACTAATGATAAATTCACGATAACCTTTAAATCCCAATTTCTTAATTAAATTATAAACAACACTATAACCAACAGTATTTTCTTTAGCCAAAGAACTAATAGTAACTTGATCCATTTTTTGACTATTCTTATTAATATAGTTAATAAGAACTTTTTCTTTTTTTGTGAAATTATTTTCTTCCTTTGATACTCTAGATCAAAAATTATCATTGATAAGCATGTAAAAACTCCTTTTTAAACTAATGTAAAATATTTAAATATTATTATTTTTTAATTATGTGATGAAAATGGATCATTAATATAATATGGTTGCAAATCTTCCATGTTTTCTACTTCGATAAAATATGGTGACAACTTTTGAAAATTTTCCACAATATTACACTTTTCTAAATTTTCAATTATTTTATAATCTAGTAAATCACTAATAATACCAATTTTAGCATTTTCATCTACTAATTGCGGCTGAATAATTATTTTTCCATTATCACATACTGCCAAATAACTTTTATTATTGTATGCTGACAAAACACTTATTGATTTTATTAATCCTGCCTGTAATAATAAACTATTAATAGTAAAAACCGTTAAAAAACTATTCAAAACTTTAAGTGTTTTGACAAAAGTAATTGCTACTCTAATTCCAGTATAACTGCCAGGACCATTTGCAATAACTACTTTTGAAATATCTTTTAATTTTATTTTACATTTTACAAGTAAATTAGTAATAGTTGGAATTGCCAATTCTGTTTGTTTTTGTCAAGCAATAAATGATGAACTTGCTAAAATTTTATTAGCTTGCAAAATCACCACTGTTAATTTGTTATTTGTTGTATCTAAATATAATTGATACATAACATCACCTTATTATTTCATTTAGTTGCTATTAATAATTTTCTAATATCTTACATACTTATTATAATATCATGTATAATGTAATTAAAATAGAAAAAATATAGAATTGTGAGTTGATCCATATGGGAATAGGAAAAAATATAGGATTTAAAAGTAAATTTTCTGATTTTTTACTTTGATCTGGACTAATTATTGCTGTTATAGGTCTAATAATGCAATTTGCAATAGTTTTAATTGAGTATAAACCAATAACAGTTGGAACACCTAATCCTCATAATTTATGAACTCCAGATGGCCCATGAGTTGGTATTTGAACAATGATTTCTACCTTTACTATTCAGTCAAATTTTTTAGTTTTTCTTTTCTTTTGTTTTGTATTAACAAATCGTTTTCATGACAATCGCGCACAATTTGTTTTTGGGCGCTTTTCATTAGCAATTACTGTTTATATTACCGTAACTCTTATCGTATTTTTTGCTGTATTATTTAAACCAATGATAAATAATTTAGATAGTAGTAATAGTATTAGCATATTAAATTTTATAAATACATTTTTATTACATTTAATAGTACCAGTGATAGTGATTTTATATTTTATGTTTTCTGCTGGTAAATACTACTGAAAACTTGGAAAACAAACATATCTTTGAATACCAATTATTTCTATTTACATGTTTGTATATTTAGGTTATGCACTTGCTAAAGGAAATTTTGTTGGTTTTTTAAGAAAAGGAACAACAGAAATTGATTATTCATTTCCATATCCATTTTTAGATTTTCATAAAAGTTTAACTACTTTCTTTATTTATATCTTTGCAATTTTAATCTTATACATAATTTTGATGTTACTTTTTACTCTTTATAATAATATCCTTTATAAAAAAAAATAATAAACCAATAGCGGCTTTAAGAGATACAAATTTTTAATGTAAAATAATTTATAAATAAAGTGTACTAATTTATAAACTAGTACACTTTATTACTATTATTTATTATTTAAAAAATATTGAAAAATAATTGTAGGGAGGAATATATATTTGTGAAAAGTAAAAATTTGAAATTGTATTATTTTTTTTAAATATTATTTTGTTATTTTTTGCCTCCTTTTTCTTAATATATTTTATTTTAAAATTATATAAAAACTCCTTGTATAGCATATATAGTATACAAGGACTTAAAGTCAAATATAAAATTAAAACCGGCATTACCTAAATATTTTCTAAACATTTATAACTGCCATTTTTATTGTAACTCACTAAAAAGAAAAAACAAGTAATAACATTTTTTACACTTATCATTTTATATTTTTATATAAAATATTGTTTTTTAACAAGTACTACTTAAAAATAATAAACTTTATTTTAAATATTTCTTTTTACGAATAATAACAACAACTATTGGAATTATAGTTAAAAAACTAATAATGAAGCCACAAATGATAATAATATTTCAATTATTAACTAACATCTTAGTTGTTAATGATATATTAACATCTCAGGGACGATCTGAATTATTACTTTGTAAATAATTAACATAATTTTGTTTAGTAATATCACCTTGATATTGAATAAATCATGATAAAAACTCACCAGCAGCATTATTTTTTAAATCTTCAATTTTAATACTATTATTAGTAGCACTAGTTAAATATTGTTGAAAACCCGCTAATAAATTATTAGTTTTTTCAAAAAAATCAGTACAATTTGGAAAATTAGGTATTTTTGTATTGCTTCTATAAACAGTAATATATTGTTCAGAAGCAGCTTGACGTTGTAAGTCAGATGTATCTAAACCTATACAATAAACTTGAAAATTACTTCCTTGATTAAGAGTTAAATTATCACCATCTTTAATAGGTGTTCCCAAATCATTTTTTGCTTTTTGTAAAGTTTGTGAATCAACTTTTCATTTTAGTCAATGTTGTTGTGAATCACTAATATTTACTTTAGCTTTCTCAATGGCTTTATTCATAACTATTAATGTATTTTTATTATCTTGTGAATTATTTTGAACTAAATATTGAGGTACAATTACAGGATTTTCTTTAACTTTTTCATCACTAATAGTACTAAATTGAATATTTGAACTATTATTTGTTAACTTAATAGTTTTACTATAACCACTATCTTTAACACTAACATTAAAACTAGTTGATTTTAAATGATCATCTGGTTTATGATTTAATATTGCATAACTAATTGAATCATTATCAACAACTTCATCCTTTTTATCATTTATTAATAATTGTTCATTCTTATCATTTTTATTTTTTGCTAAAATAGCTAACATTGGTTGATTAGTATCATTGGGATTACCATTATTAAGTGGTAAAATTGCTAACCGATCTTGAACACTTTTATGACTATTTAAAAAATCATCGCTCGGTTTAATCATATAAGGAATACTAAAATAATTATTAAAATCTGCCCTAGGATTTACCGTTGCAAAAATACCATTGTTAATCTGCGCTGGTAAACTATTATCATGGTAACCAACATAAACATAGCCAAAACTAACAATATCATTAAAACTTTGTTTAGCAACACTACGACCAATAACTTTATCAGTAAAATATTTAATACCATTATCTGGCAAGATATTATTAGCTTTGTTTTCAATTTGTTCCTTAAATTTCTTATTAACATCTTTACTAATATCATCATTTGGATTATTATTAACCTTATTAATAAGGTCTGATCAATCATTAAATTGTTCTGTTATTACTTCTTTATGCAATCTAATAAAATCTTCATAATTATTATTAATTGAATTTCAAGTATTAGCTTCACTAATTAAATTTTTATTATTTTCCTTAACAGTAATATGAAACCCAGAAAGTTTGTTACTCTCATTAACAGTACTAATATTAGATTGATGATTAGTAACTATCATTAAACTACTAGTAAGAGATAATGCCAAAGCCAAACTTATTGTTTTAAAACTTTTAGTTTTAAAAAAACTAAAAGATAAGAAATTTGTCATTATGATTACTCCTTTTTTACCTATTATTTGTGTTTATAATTATAATATTAAATTAAGCATATTTAATTAAATACTTAAAATCTTAGTTTTAATAAAATAAAACTAAGGATATATAATCAATTATTAAACTTTTTGTTAAATCAACATATATAATTTTAATGAATATATAATTACTTATATATTCATTAAAATTATAAGGATAAAAATTATATCCTTAACATTAATAATAAACTTTATTAGCAAAAAATCAAGATTAAATAATTAATAAGTTAATTTTTTTTAACTTATTAGGTGTTTTAAATAATCAGTTAGTAAATATTAATAGTGATAAGGAAAAACTTGATATACTAAATAAGTAGCATATTCAATCATAATAAAAAATTAAATTTAATTCTAATATAAATAGGAGAAAAAATATGAATTGAAAAAATAGTAGTGAATACCGATTAAAAAAAAGAAATCTTATTAAATTTATTTGACGTTTATTTGGTCTACTTATTATTTCTTTATTCTTAATTTTTGATTTAATAATTACTATTAATTATCCCAATGCTTTCATTGTTCCTAATGTTGATAAACCAACTGAAAGATTAGCAATTTATTATTTTTATTTTACAACTCAAACTAATTATTTAGTACTCATTTATTTATTTGCTTTTTTATTTGAAAGTAAATTTAAAGAAAATTCAAAACCAAGTTTTTATATTTTATTAAGCATTACTATTTATATTACAATTACAATGTTAGTATTTTGAATAGGTATCATTAGTAATAGCCAAGAAAGAAGTAAATATGGAACTGATATTTATTTATGATTTAAAACAATAATTCTAAATCTAATTATGCCAATTGTTATGATTTTAAATTTTGCTTTATCATGTGGACGTGATTTTTATTCACTAAAAAATCATCATAAACTTTATATGTGATTTATCTTATTTTATCCTTGTTTTTATGTAGTAATGGTAATGGTTCGTGGTGTACTACGTGTTAAACAAGGAGAAAATATTAATACTTGTTATCCTTACTTTTTTTTCAACTACCAAAAATATGGTGTAGGAGTATTAGTTACTGCTATTATTTTTCTGTTAATTATTAGTATTGGTTTACAATACCTTTATTTATGAATTAATAATATACAATATAAAAAAAAGCATGATGATGATAAACCAAATTTTCCAATCATTACTTATCCTTATGGTTTTAAATTATAAAAAAATAAAATAAGGCTTTTAATTTCTAAAGCCTTATTTATATAATTTATTAAATATTTTTAATTATTCATTTACCATAGAAACTACTTCTTCTGGTTTATTAGTAACTGGAAGATATTTACCAATAATTAATAATACACCTGAAGCAATATTAAGTCCTAAAAAAATAATATTAATACCACTAATAAAATTAAAATGTGATGAAAACATAGCTATTAAAGAAAAACCTGCTAAAACTAAAGTTACAATTCCAACAGCTAAACCACTATTAGCATTTCCTTTTAAAACATTATTGCACATGATAATTATTGCAATTGAAAATCCAATAGCAATTAAAAGTCCAAAAATCAATCCAACAATAAATATTGTACTAACTCCTGATGTTAATGAAGTGTGATCATATTTTGTAAAACTGTTAAAAATGACACTACTTGCTGTAGCTAAAATAATTGTAATAATTACACTTCAAATAATACTTATAATATTTGTTATGAATCCAATTTTAGCTCCAATGTATAATTTTTTATCTAATTTCTTTTCAACCTTATCCATTTTTTCTCCTTTTTTCTTAAAATCTTTTTTACATTTTAATATTCTCAATCTTAACATAAAAAAAATTTAAATTTGCTGAGTTATACTTGTAAGTGCAAGTAAATAAAAATGAAAAAAATTCTCATATAAAAATTTCATAATGCTAAATTTAGTTTAGAAAAAAGTAAGGAGTTTTTATATGAGTTATAAACATCTTGGCATAGATGAAAGAATTTATATTGAGAATCAATTGAAATTTAAATTTAAAATTAGTGAAATAGCTAAAAATCTTAATCGAAGTATTAGTACTATTATTCGAGAAATTAATAGAAATAAAGATAATAATCATTATTTTTCATTAATTGCACAAAATAAAGCTGAAAATCGAAAACAATCACATATTAGTTTTCATAAGTTTAAAAATAAGAATTTAGTAAAATATGTACAACAAAAATTACTATTAGGTTGATCACCTGAACAAATTTATGGCAGAATTAAAAATTTTCATAAAGAATGAGTTATTAGTTTTAAAACAATTTATACTTGAATTTATTTTGGAATGCTTGATAAAGTTACTAGTAAAAATTTAAGAAGAAAAGGTAAAAAACGAAAATCTAAAGAAAATCGTGGCAAGTTTAATGGTAAATCAATTAAAGAACGAGATATAAATGTTAATGATCGTATAACACTTGGTCATTGAGAAGGAGATACTATAGTATCATCACGAGGTAAAAGCAAATCATGTTTAATAACTTTAGTTGAAAGAGTATCACGATTTACTTTAGCAATATTAGTTAAAAACAGAACTACTAAAGTTATTAATAAAAATGTCAGTTATTATTTATCAATTCTTCCTAAAAACATTGTTAAAACTATTACTTTTGATCGTGGCAAAGAATTTTCAAATTGACAACAACTTGAAAAAAATTTAGATGTAAAAATTTATTTTGCCAATCCATATTCACCTTGACAAAGAGGTACTAATGAAAATACTAATGGTTTAATTAGAGAAAAATTTCCTAAAAAATTTATTTTTTCAAAAACTAATAAAAATGAAGTTCATAAATTTATATTGTCTTTAAATCAAAAACCGAGAAAAATACTAAATTATCTTTCACCAATCGAATATTTGGATAGAAAAATAATTTAGTTGCACTTACCTTTACAATTTAGCATTTTAAATTAAATATTAACACAATAAAAAAAATTTGGCATCGTGCTATTTTCCCATTGCTGGTATTTTCGCCGCTGGAGTGCTTAACTGCTGTGTTCGAGATGGGAACAGGTGTGACCACTCCGCCATGGACACCAAATAGTTTAGCAATTGCTCCCTAAAAACTAGAAACAGACATCTTTAAATTTGATTACTTTTGATTTGCAATAGAGAATATATTCTTCAATAAATCCTCGATCTATTAGTATCAGTAAGCTGAACATATCACTATGCTTACACACCTGACCTATCAACCTTGTAGTATTCAAGGGATCTTACTTCTTTCGAATGAGAAATCTCATCTTGGAACTGACTTCGCGCTTAGATGCTTTCAGCGCTTATTCATGCCCTACATAGCTACCCAGCTGTGCCACTGGCGTGACAACTGGTGCACCAGTGGTAGGTCCATTCCGGTCCTCTCGTACTAGGAACAGCTTTCCTCAAATTTCTTGCGCCCACGACAGATAGGGACCAAACTGTCTCACGACGTTCTGAACCCAGCTCGCGTACCGCTTTAATGGGCGAACAGCCCAACCCTTGGAAGCGACTACACCTCCAGGATGCGATGAGCCGACATCGAGGTGCCAAACCTCCCCGTCTATATGAACTATTGGGAGAGATTAGCCTGTTATCCCCGGGGTAACTTTTATCCGTTGAGCGACGGCCTTTCCACACAGCACCGCCGGATCACTAAGCCCAACTTTCGTTCCTGCTCGACTTGTATGTCTCGCAGTCAAGCACCCTTTTACCTTTGCGCTCTACATATGATTTCCATTCATATTGAGGGTACCTTTGGGCGCCTCCGTTACTTTTTAGGAGGCGACCGCCCCAGTCAAACTACCCACCAGACACTGTCCTTAGACCAGATTATGGTCTCAAGTTAGAATTTCAATATAGCAAGGGTGGTATCCCAATGGTGACTCCATGCCTACTAGCGTCTGCATATCAACGTCTCCCACCTATGCTGTACAAACTACACCAAAATTCAATATCAAGTTGTAGTAAAGCTCCACGGGGTCTTTCCGTCTAATCGCGGGTAACCTGCATCTTCACAGGTACTAAGATTTCACCGAGTCTATAGCCGAGACAGCGTCCGGATCGTTACGCCTTTCGTGCGGGTCAGAACTTACCTGACAAGGAATTTCGCTACCTTAGGACCGTTATAGTTACGGCCGCCGTTCACTGGGGCTTCAATTCAAAGCTTCGCTTACGCTAACAAATCTCTTTAACCTTCCAGCACTGGGCAGGCGTCACCCCCTATACATCGTCTTACGACTTAGCAGAGAGCTGTGTTTTTGCTAAACAGTCGCCCGGACCTCTTCACTGCGACTCATATTGCTATGAGCTCCCCTTCTCGCTAACTTACGGGGTTATTTTGCAGAGTTCCTTAGCTATAGTTATCTCGCTTGCCTTAGGATATTCTCCTTGACCACGTGTGTCCGTTCTCGGTACAGGCACCATGGTGATGTCTTTAGAAACTTTTCTTGGAAGTATGGCATCAAATGCTTCGTTACTAAGCGAACCGTTCACTCCCCATCGTACTTCAAGGTTAACGCTGTGCGGATTTGCCTACACAACCCTCTTTGTACTTAGCCCAGCACTACCAATCACTGGGACATTTTAGCCTTCTCCGTCATTCCATCAGTCACCATTGTGGTACAGGAATATCAACCTGTTATCCATCGACTACGCCTTTCGGCCTCGCCTTAGGTCCTGACTAACCCTGGGTGGACGAACCTAGCCCAGGAAACCTTGGTCAATCGGCATGAAGGATTCTCACCTTCAATCGTTACTCACGCCGGCATTCTCACTTCTAAACACTCCACTAGTCCTTCCGGTCTAACTTCGTCGCAGATTAGAACGCTCCCCTACCGCCCACAATATATGTAAACATATATATAGACCCATAGCTTCGGTACAATGCTTAGCCCCGGTACATTTTCCGCGCAGAATCATTCGACTAGTGAGCTGTTACGCACTCTTTAAAGGATGGCTGCTTCTAAGCCAACCTCCTAGCTGTCTGAACAATTCCACATCGTTTTCCACTTAGCATTGATTTGGGGACCTTAGCTGATGATCTGGGCTGTTTCCCTCACGTCCATGGACCTTATCACCCATAGACTGACTGCCAGATATGTAACAATGGCATTCGCAGTTTAATTGCATTCAGTACCCCGAGGTGGGGCCATCATACATTCAGAGCTTTACCTCCATTGCACTAATTCTGACGCTAGTCCTAAAACTATATCGGGGAGAACCAGCTATCTCCAGGTTCGATTGGAATTTCACCGCTAGCCACAAGTCATCCACGGTCTTTTCAACGAACGTTGGTTCGGTCCTCCATTAACTGTTACATTAACTTCAACCTGCTCATGGCTAGATCACCTGGTTTCGGGTCTACGACCACATACTAAACGCCCTATTCAGGCTCGCTTTCACTTCGGCTCCGTCTTTTCAACTTAACCTTGCATGTAATCGTAACTCGCCGGCTCATTCTACAAAAGGCACGCCGTCACCCATTAACGGGCTCCGACTTGTTGTAAGCATATGGTTTCAGAAACTATTTCACTCCCCTCTCGGGGTACTTTTCACCTTTCCCTCACGGTACTGGTTCACTATCGGTAATTGGTTAGTATTTAGCCTTACGCAGTGGTCTGCGCAAATTCCGACAAGGTTCCACGTGCCTCGCCGTACTCAGGATACTGTCAAGAGATTTATACATTTCGCATACTGGGCTTTCACCATCTATGGCGTTGCTTCCCAACAACTTCTGCTATATATAAATTTTGTAACTCTTCATAGGTCGAACCTAATAGACAGTCCTATAACCCCAGTCTGACGACTGGTTTAGGCTGCTCCCTTTTCGCTCGCCGCTACTAAGGGAATCGCATTCGCTTTCTTTTCCTCTAGGTACTAAGATGTTTCAATTCTCTAGGTATCACTCTGCACAACTATGAATTCATTGTACAGTACTATCTGATTAAAGATAGTGGGTTTCCCCATTCGGACATCTCCGGATCAAAGCTTATTTCCAGCTCCCCGAAGCTTATCGCAGGTAATCGCGTCCTTCATCGTCTTCCAATTCCAAGGCATCCACCATACGCTCTTAATAATTTATTTTTAGAATATCCTATTGCAAGATAAAAATTATCTTATTTTTTTTAAAAGATGTCTATTATCCAGTTTTTAAAGAACAATTGCTCAGAGAAAACAATCCCTGAAAACTAAACAGAACAAAAGAAGTAATCCAATAAATCATCCATCTATTTTTTCTTGTTGTCTTGGTTTCTTATTAGAAACTAAACTCCATAGAAAGGAGGTGATCCATCCCCACCTTCCGGTAGGGATACCTTGTTACGACTTAACCCCAATCATCAACCCTGCCTTTGGCAGCTCCCTCCTTACGGTTAGGACACCGACTTCTGGCATTGCCAACTCTCGTGGTTTGACGGGCGGTGTGTACAAGACCCGAGAACGTATTCACCGCGACATTGCTGATTCGCGATTACTAGCGATTCCGACTTCATGAAGTCGAGTTGCAGACTTCAATCCGGACTGAGACTGACTTTTTGAGATTTGCTTGACCTCGCGGTTTAGCGACTCTTTGTATCAGCCATTGTAGCACGTGTGTAGCCCAGGTCATAAGGGGCATGATGATTTGACGTCGTCCCCACCTTCCTCTAGCTTACACTAGCAGTCTCCTTAGAGTCCCCAACTTAATGCTGGCAACTAAGGACAAGGGTTGCGTTCGTTGCTGAACTTAACCAAACATCTCACGACACGAACTGACGACAACCATGCACCACCTGTATCCTTGTTAACCTCTACTATATCTCTATAGCTTCGCAAGGTATGTCAAGACCTGGTAAGGTTCTTCGCGTTGCTTCGAATTAAACCACATGCTCCACCGCTTGTGCGGGTCCCCGTCAATTCCTTTGAGTTTCACTCTTGCGAGCATACTACTCAGGCGGAGTACTTAATGCGTTAGCTACAGCACTGCCTCATGGCAACACTTAGTACTCATCGTTTACGGCGTGGACTACTAGGGTATCTAATCCTATTTGCTCCCCACGCTTTCGTGCCACAACGTCAGTAATATGCCAGTTAGCCGCCTTCGCCACTGGTGTTCCTTCATATATCTACGCATTCCACCGCTACACATGAAATTCCACTAACCTCTCCTATACTCTAGTAATGTAGTTTCCAAGGCGGTTAGGGGTTGAGCCCCTAAATTTAACCTCAGACTTGCAAAACCGTCTACGCACGCTTTACGCCCAATAAATCCGGATAACGCTTGCCACCTATGTATTACCGCGGCTGCTGGCACATAGTTAGCCATGGCTTTCTGGTAAGGTATGGTCGATACTAAAATCATTTCCTATTCTAGCACTTCTTCCCTTACAACAGACCTTTACAATCCGAAGACCTTCATCAGTCACGCGGCATTGCTCCATCAGGCTTTCGCCCATTGTGAAAAATTCCCTACTGCTGCCTTCCGTAGAAGTTTGGGCCGTGTCTCAGTCCCAATGTGGCCGTTCATCCTCTCAGATCGGCTACGCATCGTTACCTTGGTAAGCCATTACCTTACCAACTAGTTAATGCGCCGCATCCCCATCAATTAGCGAAGCAAATGCTCCTTTCATTATTTATCATTGCAAATAAATAACATATGCGGTATTAGCTGTCGTTTCCAACAGTTATTCCCCACTAAATGGTAGGTTAGATACGTGTTACTCACCCGTTCGCCACTAAAGTATTGCTACTTTCGTTCGACTTGCATGTATTAGGCATGCCGCCAGCGTTAATCCTGAGCCAGGATCAAACTCTCAATAAAATTGTTTTTGTTAAAAGATGATGTCTGACTTATTTAATTTTTAATAAAAAATTGACGGATTAATTCTTGTTCTATTTAGTTTTCAAAGATCGTTTTTTCTAGTTTGTAACCCATTTATTTTTGGGACAATAACAATAGTACAACATGCCATAATTATTGTCAACCTAATTATCATAAAAAAGCATTATTTTTTTAAAATTAAAAAAATAAAATATTATTTATTCTACTAAAAATTTAATAGTAATATAATCACTTTTAATTGTTAATTGATATTGACCAATACCAATAAAGTCATACAACTTTAAAGCAAGATTTTTAAATTTTTTATTACAATCATTATTTAAAAATAATATTTTTTCAATATTATTATTTTGTAAATCTTTCACTAACTTTGAATTAATCGTTTTATTTTCTGGTATTGATCAGTAATATTCTTTTGTTAATTTATTATAACTAGTTAATTTACCATAATTTGTTCCATCAATATCTGCAAAAATTACTGATTTATTTTCATTAAATGTCAAATGACCCGCTTGAAAGGCAATAATTTTTAAAGGTCCAAGTTTTTTATTAAAATTAACACGATTAATTGCACATAGTGCCTGATGCACAGTAAATGTTGATTGATAAGATAATAAAGGGTAATCTTGATTAAAATGTTCATTAAGTAATAATGTTTCATAATCTAGTTTATATTTAAGAATAATTTTTAGTTCATTAACAACTAATTTGTTATTTTCAATGAAATTTGTAACTAAACATGGTATTTCATTAAAATTTGGAAAAATACGATTAAATACTTTATTACTTGTAACCTCATATAATAATGATGCTATTAATAAATTGTCATAATGATAATTAATTAATTTAGTATCTAATTCTTGACTTAATCTTAAATAAAAATAATTAACTATTTGATAATCATTTAAAAATAAGAATTGTTTTAAGATATTTTGATTACGATTAGTATCATTATCATGGGTTTGATAATTTTTTATTTTTTTTGCTATTCGTAAATAAAAATCATTTAAAAAATTATAAAATTCTTGAATTGTCAAATCATAATCAATTAATATTTTAAAAATAGCATTATCATTATAAAGTTGATAGTATGATTGAATTACCAAATAAATTTTTTTTCGCGATTGATATCATTGCTTTAAATTAGTTAAAATGACGTTTTGACTTCTTGGTTCTAAAGTAATAGTACATCCATAAGGTAAATTAAAACTATTAGGTAATTGTTTATTAACATTGATAATATGTGAATTTGAAAGATTTTTAATACCAATCGTTATGTCATATTTTTTATCAATATTAGCAATTAAATCATAAACCTCTAAACAATGTTTAGTTTCTGTTTTTCTCAATCCTCTTCCTAATTGTTGCAAATATACTGTTTTTGAATTAGTTGGTCGTAATAAAATAATAGTATCAATTTCAGGAATATCAATTCCTTCATTAAAAATATTTACTACACATAAATAATTAATAATTCTATTTTTAAAATCATTAATTATTTTACTACGATTAGTTTGATTTTTACTTGTTAAAAAGTCTGCTTTTAAGCCCTGATTTTGCAAAAATCTAGCAACAATTTGTGCATGAGTAATGTTAATACAAAAAATTAAACAAATCCGATTACTATAAAATCCAATATAGTCATTAATTACATCTAATAATAACTTATTTCTTGCTTCAGTATTTAATTTTTTAAATAATTGCTGATCATTATTTAAATCAATACCAGTTAAATCAGCAGTAATGTCATCAATACAATAATAATCAAATGGTGATAAAAGTTTTTCATTAATTGCATCTCACAATCGTAATTCATGTGCAAACTCATTATCAAAATAATTAATAATGTTTTTATTATCTTCTCGTTCTGGTGTTGCTGTTAAACCAATAATTTGTTTAGGATGAAAATAATTAAAAATTGTCTGAAAAGTTTTGGCAGCCAAATGATGAGCTTCATCAAAAATAATAATATCAAATTGTTGATGTTTAAACTTATTTAGATGTCTATGTACAGTTTGTACTGTTGCAAATAAATATTGTTCTTGAAAATTATTTTGTTTACTATTTAAAATAGTTGCAAATTTTTTATCATTTATTACTTTTCGAAAAGTAATAATTGCTTGTTCAATAATTTCTCTTTGATGTGCTAAAAATAAAATTGAAGGTTTTTGATTATTATTTTCTTTGATTTGATTTAAATAGTCGAAAGCAGATACTACTGTTTTACCAACACCTGTTGCCATGACAATTAAATGTTTTGTTTTTTTAAGTTTTCTTCTTAACTTTAATTTATTAATTAAGGCAATTTGAAAATCATAAAGAAAATAATTAGTTGCTAATCATTGTTCATCTTTTTTATTACAAGCAATCGATTATATTCAATTCGCGATAGTAATTGTAATCGTTGTTGTTCATTATTTAAATCAACTAAATTATCATTTCATAATTTATAATACTGATTTAAAATATTTTGATATAGTTGCTTATTATCAAATTCATTAATTTTAATATTTCATTCACGACCACTAGTTAAACCTTTTTGCGTTAAATTTGATGAACCAATTATTGCTGAAGAAAAACCTGAATTTCGTTTAAAGATGGCAGCTTTAATATGAATTCTTTCACTACGTTTTTCTAAATTATTTTCAACTTTAACTTTAATATTAGGATACTTTTTTATTATTTTAACTAATGCATATAAATTAACAAATAAAGCCATATCATCAAAAGTAGTAGTAATAAAATTAATAGTAATATTATGATTTAGAGCATAAGTAAATGATGAACGTAACTTATTAATAATTGAATTTGATATAAAAGGATAAATAAAGTATACTTCATCACAAGTTCTGATTTCCTGATTTAAATGATTAATTAATACTTGTTGGTTTTCATTAGTAAATAGAAAATTGTCACTTAATCTAATATTAGAAGTTAAAGGATTATCAATTATACTATCATTTACTTGTAATAAAATGTTATTACTAAATTTATTAGTAGTAAAATTACTTATGATTTGATTTAAAAAATTAATTTTTGCTTCTGGTAATTTAATCGTTTTTAATTGTTCAATTAAAATATTATTTAATTGTTTAACTAAATAATGATCAATGTCTTTAATTAATTCTTTTTCATCATTAATATGTGATGTTTGGAAATTATTGGTAATATCATCACTAATCTTTAATAATAAATCATAATAGCCCTTATTTTTCATACTCTACACTTCCTAATAATAAATAGTGTCTATTTTAATAAATTATAATCTATATTTTAATAAATTATTAACTATTATAAAATAATTTTGTAAAGTAAAAAACCTCTAATATTTAAAATATTATTTTAAATAAATAAGAGGAAGGTAATCTAAGATAAGATATATTCATATTTTATTTTTTTTCTGTTGATGATGTTTTTTCTGCTTGTAATGGATTAGTAATACTTACACCTTTGTATGCCTTGCATTTCATACAGGCATGATGTGGTTTAGTAATTGCTCCACAATTTAAACAGTTAGTTGTAGTTGTTGCAGATAAACTATCATGGGCACGACGTGTATTTTTACGCATTTTTGACGTTCTTCTTGCTGGTACTGCCATAGTCTGTTGCCTCCTTACTTTCGTATCTCATAAATTATATATTGATTTATCAGAAAAATCTATTTTTTTTGATAAGTTTTTCAAATTTTTGGAAATAAAATACTAATAAATCAAATATTTTAATTATTTTATAATCCTAAAATAAGTTATTTATAATCGTGTTACATATTTATATTGAAAAGAATTATCTATATTTCAGTCTTTTATATCAATTTCTTTTTGAACTTCAGTTAGTTCATTATGTAAGTAATTAATTTCAGCTTTTACTTGTTCAAACATTCTTTCATAAATTTCCAAAATAACATCTTTATTTATATTTTCTATTTTTAATATTTTATTTTCATATTTGGCTAATTCTCTTTTTCTTTTTTAACATTTTTTAATTTGACTAACAGTTGTATTATCAACTTTGATAATTTTTCCTTTAACATAAAATGGAGAAATAAAATCATTCTTATTTATATTTTAAATATTATCACCTTTAATTATACTATTTTCGATTAAAAAAATTTTAATACTATATTTATTAATGTTACTTAAATAAATTTAGATAAAAAAATTGTAACTTTCATTAGTAACTTTTATTGTATATGATTTTTTTAAATTATAAAATTTAATTCAGATTTACTTAGATAAAGTTATCTTATTTAAATTAATATTATAATTTAATATATTTTTTAAAAAAATCATATACAATAAAAAAAGTTATTTTAAGTAAATCTGAATTAAATTTTATAAATTAAAAATTAACAAGGAGTAAAAACAATTATGTCACAACAAAATAAAAACGAACAAAATACTTTCAATCAAAATGAAAAGCAATATTCATCAAAATGAAAAGATGAGATTCCCAATTGTTTAGCATTTGAAGTAGAGTATAGGATGACGAAAGCAAATTATATAAAAATTTGAATTGATTATTTTACATTTAAAAATTTGATAGATATTTATGTTTCAAATGTTTCTACAGAAGCTCGTCTTTTTGAAGAACTAAGAAGGTTTCCACGAATTGATAATACTAAATCAAATATTTGACTTACAGATATAGAAACAGGTTTTAACATTCTTTATAAAAACTTTCCAGAAATAAGAAATTTTTGAACAAAATTACCAACAGATGGATCACAAGGTTTAGTAGTCAAAACAAATAGAGATGGCGATTGAAATAAATGAGATTTTACAGTACACTATCAAAGCAAAGATCTCTAAATAAAAGAATGAAAGAGGTTTTTTAGAAACCTGTACATATTTGTTTTGCAAAGTACTAATTCAGATTAATTCTATCTTTAAATTTATTATAAATTGAACAATTCCTATTCAAAATTGAAATGAATTGTTCAATTTTTGTTATATTTTAATTACTAAGTAAAATATTTTGAAAAACTGCCATATCATTAAGAAAGACTTTTTTATTTCTGATGACTTTTTGTAATTGATGATTAATTATCTTTGCTTAGTAAATTCAATGTTAAATATTTTTAAACAGTATTATTTTCAATAATTTTCCTATCAAAATCAATCATTTTTAAAAAATAATATAAGCATTTTTCAAAAATAATTTTGTCTATTAAAGAAAAAACTTCTTTAAAAACAATCCTTAAATATCAATTTTTATCAAAATTATTAGTTTTCATAAATTGATTTTAATTATTTAAAGATAATAAATAAATGAAGTTAATGATTATTGTTTTCTCATTTTCTGTTTTAGATATTTTGTTCTTTCTTTTATATTTAGTATATAATTGTTGATTTACATTAATTAATAACCACCCTTAGTTTCTTGTCCTGAAATAATAGCAACACCATTACTAGTACCAATTCTAGTAGCACCAGCATTAATCATCGCCATTGCATCATCTTGATTTTTAATACCACCAGAAGCTTTAATTGCAACATGAGGACCAATATTTGCTTTCATTAATTTAATATCAGCAACCGTTGCACCACCATTAGCAAAACCAGTTGAAGTTTTAATAAAATCTGCTTTTACTTTAGTTACTAACTGACAAGCAATAATTTTTTGTTCTGTTGTTAATAAACTACACTCAATTATTACTTTTAAAATAATATTTTGTGGACATGCATTACGAACTGCTTGTAGATCTTGCAATACAAGTTTTTGATCATTATCCTTTAATGCACCAATATTAATAACAACATCAATTTCTTGAGCACCATCTTTAATCGCATTAATTGTTTCTGCTACTTTAGTTTGTTTAGTATTGGCACCCAATGGAAAACCAACCACTGTACATACTTTAACATTACTATTTTTTAATAAAGTAACAGCACGATTAACATAAAATGGATTAATACAAACTGCTTTAAAATAATAAGTTTTAGCTTCTTTACATAATGTATCAATCATTGATAATGTTGCTTCTGGTTTTAATAATGTATGATCAATATATTCATTTAAATTAATATTACTTTTCATAAACTTCAACTCCTAATTCATTTTCACTTTTAATAATTGCTTCAATAACTTCAAGATTCATTAAACTATGATTTAATCAATAATCTCGACTTAAATAATCTTTATTTTTAATCATTTTTACAAAATCATTTAATTCATATGTCATTAAACTTTCTTCATTAGTATTATCTGCGATTTCTTTTATTCCGTTTTTAGTATAAACCTTAATTCCACTTAATGGATGAACTTGTGATAAAACAAGACTACTATTATGACCTATAAATTCACTTTGTGCATAAGAGGTTACTCCTTTACTACAAGTAATAGTAGTAATAGTTCCATTTTCATGCTTCAAAATAACATGATTACTTAAATTAACACCATTAGGTAATTTAATTGCCATCGCTTTAACTGTTTTTACTTTACCTAATAAATACAATACTAATTGTAATGGATATACTAAACTATCATAAGTTGCACCTTTACCAAAATCTTTATCAAAAACAGAATCATATATTCCTTTTTCAACTGATGGCATTCTTGAAGAAATACGATTAAAATTAAGGTTAACTACTTCTGGATTTATTTCATGAACTAATTTTTTTAATTTAGAAAAAATAGGTAAATGAACAGTAACATAAGCTTCTAATAAAATTATTTTTTTACTTCTTGCTAAAGAAATTAGGTCTTTAACTTCTTCAACTGTAAAAGTAATAGTTTTTTCTACTAAAACATGAATATTATTATTTAAAAATAATTTACTTTGTTCGTAATGCAAACCATTTGGTGAAGCAATATAAATAGCGTCAATATGTTCTATCATTTTATTTAAATCATCAGTACTATGGGCAATATTATATTTTTTTGCTCATGTTTCTGCTTTATCTAAACTTCTTGAATATATACAAGTTATTTTAACTTTTTTATTAGTTAACGCTTGCTTTATAAATCTTTGAACAATTTTTCCAGTTCCAATAATACCAATTCTAATCATCTTGAACTGCTTTAACTTTTTAAACTTGTTTCATAATTAATGATTGACATTAAAAATAAAGGTGCAGTTTCGGCACGTAAAATTAATTTTCCTAAACTAATATTACTAAAATTAAGTTGTGTTAAAGTTGCAATTTCTTCCTTAGTGATTCCTCCTTCGGGTCCAACTATAATTGTTATTGATGATAATTTATTATTTATTTGACTAATCCAACTAGTTTCTGATGAATTTTCATATGCAACCAAATTAAGATGAGACCGATATCGTTCTAATTGTTTTAAATCAAAAACAACGGGTGTAACAATCGGAATTAAATTGCGATTTGATTGTTTGGCAGCAGCTTTTGCAATATTTTGTCAACGTAAAACTTTCTGTTCTGCTTTTGTTCTCGTTAAAATACTAACACATCGTTTTAACTGCAATGGCACAATTTGATAAACTCCCAATTCTACTGCTTTTTGAATGACTAAATCAAATTTTTGTTCTTTTAATAACGATATTACTAATGTGATTTTACATCTTAATTCTGAATTACTATTTGGCACTGTTTTTATAATTTCGCATTTAATAACTGATGTAATTTCAATAATTTTTGTTAAATATTTTTGTTCTTGATGAATAATAACTATTTCATCATTAATTTTATGACGTAATACTTTAATTAGATGTTTACTATCTTCTTCATCTAATATTAAAATATTATTAGTTTTATGGTTAGTAAAGAGCATTCCATAGTCCACCTCTAATTTGATTATAACATAAGGTAAAACTCAAATTAACAAGTTTTAACTATCATCTTTAATTTCTAAAATATAAAATTTCTTTTTTCTTTTATCATGAAACTAAATTAAAAACTACTTAATTAATTAAGTAGTTTTTAATTATTTATAAAATAATACATTTTGCAACTTTAGTAGTAGCATTATTATCTATGTTTACTAAAGGTTTATCATTTATTATGTTCTTATTTTTATTACTTTCTTCGAATGTAGCAGCAACTTTTCCTCGTCTTTCTCTTTCTTTTTCTTTTCCAAAACTATTATTTACTTCATCTAATTTTTTTGCAAGTGAATCTTTATCTTTTGTACTTCATTTTTCATATGGTTCTCATGGCATATTTTTTTACTTCCTTTATTATTTTTTGAATATTTTTTCTACCCTTTAAATACTCAGTAAAATTATATATTTTTTATAAATGTAAATATAAAAAATATATAATTTTACTCTTTTTAACAAAACTATTAAAATTATTTTTAAAACAATATTTTATATTGAATAACTTCGTTGTTTTGTTACTGGACTAATTGGGGGTTGTATATCAGAAGAATTAACTATAACACTTAAATCAAAATTTTTAGCAACAGGATTAGTAACTGTTGGTTTTGCTTTATCTGGATTTTCTCACGTTATTTTATTACTTAATAGTTTATTTATTTTTTGCTTTTTCCTATTATCTAATTCTTGTTTTAAAATATTAAATTGTCTTTCTAATTGAGTTTCTACTTTATCACTTGTCAAGTCTCTAATTATTGTTTTAAATTCTTTTTTATCTTTTTCAATTTTTTCTTGATTTTTAAACATTTTATTATAAATTCATGAATCAACTTTTTTTATTGCAGTTGAAACTGTTGTTGCAGCAGTTTTAATAAATAAGCCAAGCGTAATTGAAATTAAACCAACTATAAGTTTGTCTTTTAATTCTGTTGCAATTTCCCTCCTTACAAAGGGTAAACAAGAAATCAATATTGGAACACCAACAGAAAGTACTGAAATAACACCCCACATTGTGAATTCCGCTATAGATGGTTTTTCTTTACATTCTGTTTGTTCTTTTATAAACTCTTTGATTGGTATTCTATCAAAATTATTATTATTATTTATTAATAAAAGATCATTTTTGTATTGACTTAAATTTTTATATTGTTTTGTTTGCGTTAATATTTGTATATTATCATTATCAAAGTTGTGAAAAAACATTATTTTTTCTGAAATTGATTGATTATTATGTATAAAAGTTGTTATATAATAACAATTATTATTTATTGTCAAAATTTCTTCATATATTTGTTTAACTTTTTTACCATTTTCAATTTTTTCTTGTTTAATTTCGTTTTCTAATTTTAATATTTTATTTTCATATTTTAATTCTTTTTGTAGAATGTTAATTTTATTAAGTTTAATTTTTAGTTTTTTTATTTTTTTTCTATTTTTTGTTAATATTTTGGTTTTGTTCTTTTCATCATTATTTAAAAATTGTTTAATATCATTTTTTAATTCATTTTGGATATTGCTATTTATCTTTTGATATTCATTTAATTGTTCTTTTCTTTGTTTTAATTTCCTTAACCTAGTTGTTTTTTCTTTAATTTCATGTTCATATTTGGCTAATTCTCTTTTTCTTTTCTTTAACGTTTTTTTACCAAATAATTGACCACTAACTATTGCATTTTTAATTTTTTCTAAATTTTCCTTTGCTTTTTTTAATTCAAATTCAATTTTTAAAGTTTCATCATTATTTTCTTTTTGTAAATTTAATATTCTGTGTGCTCTTGCTTCTTCAATTATTATTTTCTTTGCTATTTGTTTATCAAGATCTAAAATTGTTACAGAATTATATCTATACTTTTGTGATCCATTTTCAATTATTTTAGTTTGTGATATTTGACTTGAATTAAAAGAACTAGTAAATTCAGTATTATTTATATTTTTTTTATTTTTTTCAAATCTTATTGTTAAGCCCCCATGTCTTGCTTTTATAGCAATTTCTGACTTATTTAAAATATCATTTATTCTTTGTTGTTTAATGATTTGATGAAATGTTTGCAAATTTGTTTTATCAGCCATTCTTTTTTCTCCTTTTTTTAAACAAAAACCCATTTACTTTAATTTAAAGTAATGGGTGATATAAACTCAATAATAATTATATGTTATCAAATTTTGTCTTTTTTACAACAAATTTCCATAATTTTGTCATTATTTAGTGATAATTTCCTATTAGTTATCGAGCAAAAATTTCCCAAAAGTAAAGTTAAATATACTTGGTGATAAATATGGAAAGAAGCATGACTATGAAAGAAAAATATAAGTTTAATATTATAAATGACATTATTATTAATAAATTATCTAAACATCAAGCTAAGAATAAACTTAACCTAACTATTAGAAGAATTAACCAATTAATTCAAATTTTCAATAGAGAAGGTAAAGTTGGTTTTATTCATAAATCCCGAAATAAAATTTCTAATAAAACAACAAATTTTGAAATCAAAATTAAGATTATAAATTTATATAAAACCAAATATTATAATTTTAATTTTCAACATTTCCATGAGAAATTAAACAATGAAGAAAAAATTAAAATTTCATATAGTACACTTTATACTATATTAATTAAAGAAAAAATTACTTCACCAAAAAGACATAAAAATAAGAAAAATAACTTGCATCCTACAAGAAACCGAAGAACAAATTTTGGTGAATTAATTCAAATGGATGCAAGTAATCATCATTGATTTGGTAAGGATAAACCAAAAGCTTTTTTACATGCTGCAATTGATGATGCTACAGGCAATATTGTCGGACTATGATTTGATCATCAAGAAACATTAGATGGTTATTATAATGTTTTTTATCAAATTTTAACTAAATATGGCATACCAAAAACATTTTATACTGATAATAGAACAGTTTTTGGATATAAAAAACAAATCGATGCTGGCAAAATAAACACGGAAAATGATACTTATACTCAATTCCAAAAGTCTTGTAATGATTTAGGTGTTGAAATTATTAGAACTTCCATTCCACAAGCTAAGGGTAGAATCGAACGCTTATTTGGAACACTTCAAAGTCGCTTAATTAGTGAACTTAGACTTAATAAAATTAAAAATTTAGAAGAAGCTAATCAATTTCTTAAAATATATATAAGTATTTTTAATAAGCAATTTGCCTTACCTATTGATAATAATAAATCTGCTATGATTAAAGCTCCAAACCAAGAAGAAATAAATATTTATCTTTCAAGATTTTCTAAAAGAAAAACGGATAGTGGTTCAACTATAACATATTATGGTAAAAAGTATTTTCCTTATAAAAATAGCAAAGTTCAATACATACAACCTAGAACTGATGTAATTGTACTTAAATCGTTTATTAATGAGTTATATCTTAGTTATAATCATCAAATATATGAATTAAAAGAAATAGCACCAAAACCAATTATCAAAGAAGATTTGATAAAAACTAAAAAGGTTTATATACCAAATAAAAACCATCCTTGAAGATATGGATACTAATAATACCAAATTAAAATTAGATAAAATTCTTTTTATGGGAATAGTATTTAAAGCACCATTAACAATAGTTAATGTGTTTTCACAATTTAAATTTGATTTATTTTCTAGATTTAGAAGTCTGTTGTCAAGTTCATTAACTTGTTTTTTTAAAGTTTCAAAATCTGCTTTGATTCCTTGAATATTTTTGTTTAATTCATCTAACTTTAATTCATGTTCAATTAAAGTTGAAATATAACTTCAATCTCTTATATAACCTTTTATTATTTCTTTTTCTTGTCTTTTTCAATTATATAATGCTTGAGGATTAAATGTTTTAGAATTATTGATTGCTTGTGGTAAAGTAGAATTTCATTCATTTATATGTGCAAATCATTGTTTAACTTTTGAATCATTTGCTATAATATTTGAAATTTCATTAAATTTATCTTGTGTTACATAGGTAAAAGTTGGTTTTGTCAAACCATAAGAATAGGGACTAAAAGTACCAACAATTATTTTTTTTCAAAATAGCCAATAAAGTGTGAGTAATTAGATTTATCCAATAAATAAACTTCTGATAATTTAAAATTATGATATTTTTTCTTTATGGCACTTTTAATTTCGTTATCAACGTTATGATTAATTTTTCCTAAATTAATTTTTATATCTTTGCTGAGTTATACTTGTAAGTGCAAGTAAATAAAATTGCAAAAAATTCTCATATAAAAATTTCATAATGCTAAATTTAGTTTAGAAAAAAGTAAGGAGTTTTTATATGAGTTATAAACATCTTGGCATAGATGAAAGAATTTATATTGAGAATCAATTGAAATTTAAATTTAAAATTAGTGAAATAGCTAAAAATCTTAATCGAAGTATTAGTACTATTATTCGAGAAATTAATAGAAATAAAGATAATAATCATTATTTTTCATTAATTGCACAAAATAAAGCTGAAAATCGAAAACAATCACATATTAGTTTTCATAAGTTTAAAAATAAGAATTTAGTAAAATATGTACAACAAAAATTACTATTAGGTTGATCACCTGAACAAATTTATGGCAGAATTAAAAATTTTCATAAAGAATGAGTTATTAGTTTTAAAACAATTTATACTTGAATTTATTTTGGAATGCTTGATAAAGTTACTAGTAAAAATTTAAGAAGAAAAGGTAAAAAACGAAAATCTAAAGAAAATCGTGGCAAGTTTAATGGTAAATCAATTAAAGAACGAGATATAAATGTTAATGATCGTATAACACTTGGTCATTGAGAAGGAGATACTATAGTATCATCACGAGGTAAAAGCAAATCATGTTTAATAACTTTAGTTGAAAGAGTATCACGATTTACTTTAGCAATATTAGTTAAAAACAGAACTACTAAAGTTATTAATAAAAATGTCAGTTATTATTTATCAATTCTTCCTAAAAACATTGTTAAAACTATTACTTTTGATCGTGGCAAAGAATTTTCAAATTGACAACAACTTGAAAAAAATTTAGATGTAAAAATTTATTTTGCCAATCCATATTCACCTTGACAAAGAGGTACTAATGAAAATACTAATGGTTTAATTAGAGAAAAATTTCCTAAAAAATTTATTTTTTCAAAAACTAATAAAAATGAAGTTCATAAATTTATATTGTCTTTAAATCAAAAACCGAGAAAAATACTAAATTATCTTTCACCAATCGAATATTTGGATAGAAAAATAATTTAGTTGCACTTACCTTTACAATTTAGCAGTTAAAAATGAATTTAAAAAGTTATTATTTAAAATAACTTTTTATTTTTATATATTAAATATAATTAATTATCAATGATATTATTGGCAATTAAATATAATAAATAAGTAACATTATGTACTTATTTATTTCAATGTTATAATTATTTTAAGATTAAATTTAAAAATATATAATTAGATTGGAAGTAAAAAATGATTCCCGAATATCGATTATTTAACCATCTTTTGCTTTTAAAAAGTAATTATTTTTTTAAGCGCGAAATTAAAAAAAAATTAGGTCATTTAAAAGCAAAAGATTATCGTAATACTTATAACTTAATATTTAATAGTAATCAAAATTTAATGTTTATGAAAATAGTAAGTGTTTATTTATATTTTAATAAAATTTCTTATAAAGAATATTTAAGATTAGTTGCAAATTTTATATTAACTATTTCTGCTTTAATTCCTACTTTTAAGCGTCAAGAAAAACAGTTAGATGATTATCAAAATGCCAAGGAACTTTTATTATTACTTGGATGTAAAGACCAAATAAAAGTTTGGTTTGATGATACTTCAAAAGTAGTATTACCTGATTTTTTGGTAAATAATTCTAATTTGAAAAAAGAAAGTTTGCTCATAATTAAAAGATTGGTAAATATTAGTGGTAATATTTTTATTAATTTAACTAAGAATGAAACAAACATAAAAAATAATTATGAGTTTGGAAGTTTATTAATGTTATTTTACTTGTTGGATTTAGAAACTAGAAAAACATTGCTGACAAAAGATAGTACTGATTTAAATTTAAAAGCTTTTTTTTCATATGAAACTTTATTTACTAATAAGTTGATAATTTTAGATGAATTGGTTAAATGTGCTATGCGCTTAGAACAAACTAATTTTAATTTTTATATTAGAATAATGAATTATTCTTTGTTAGGAAATTATCAATAAATTAAGGAGAAAAAATATGAATAATTATGATATAAAAGTTGAAAATATTAAAAGTAAATTTTTAAACATTAATAAAGATATTATTATTGCTTTACCTTCTATTTATGATCAAAATATTGCTTATGAAGTTTATTTAGTTTTTGATGGTAAAGATATGTTACTTAATAGTAATAGTAATATTTTATTTGAAAATAATAGTAATTGTATTTTTATTGGTATTGGTAGTACCAATAATATGACTCGTTTTAATGATTTAGCAACTTATACCAATGATGATGTAAAAATATTAATGACAAAATATTTTCCTGAATTAAAAAAAAGTAACATTGATTTTCTTGGTGGTAATGGTAAAAATTACTTAGAATTTATTATTAATGAGGTTATACCATTTGTTATTAAAAAGTTTAATTTAAAAATTAAAAATTTAAATGCCATTGGTTGTTCTTTGGGAGCATATTTTTGTTTACAAATGTTATATTTATCAAAATTACAATTTACAAAATTATTATTATTTTCGCCAGCAATTTGATTTAATTCACAAATTATTGAAGATTTAAAAACTAAAGTTTTAAATAATAATCAACCTTTAATAGTTGAACTATGGGTAGGAAAAAAAGAACCAAAGTTTTTTGAAGGCAAATTAGTAACAAATTATGAAAGTAATACTATTGAATTAAAAAAAATATTAACTAATAGAAAAATTACTACTAATTTAGTAATTGATGAAAATGGTAGTCATGGTTTTAAATGATGAATTAAATATATTAATGAAAATCCTTTAATTCTTATTACCTAATTGAAACTATGGTTTTTCTTTTTTTCTAAAAATATTATTAATTTTTAGAATTAAAATAATACTTGCAAAAAATAATACAATAGTATTAGTTGTAATAATAGCAGGTTGATTAGACAATATTGCAAAAATAATTCATGTTATTGCTGATAGTACAAAAATAATATACATATATAATGATAATGATTTTGTATCTCTGGTGCGAATTATTTTAAAACTTTGAGGAATTAAAACAATACTAGTTAAAATTGCTCCAATCCAAGATAAAATATTAATTGTAAGTTCCATATCTTTCTCTCCTAAATTCTTACTATATTTTAGTATTCTAAATGTTATTATAAGATATTAATGGTTAAGTTGATAGTAAAAATAATAATTTTAAGTATAATTATTTTAATAAATTAATATATGGGAGGAAAAATGAGCAGAAATAATAGTATTATAAAGTTTAATGAGAATGAATTAAAAATTATTAAAGAAAATATACATTCAATTTATAACAAGATTTTAAATACTTCCTTTAAGCGAATGTTTATAAGCAATGTATATAAAATTATTGCTTATATTATTTTGGCATTAGGTTTTTTTACTATTATGTTAGGGATAATTTTTCTGAGTAGTTTATTACCTGAAAAAGTGTCTAGCACATTTTATTTAGTAATAGTTATTATTGGTATTATTTTTATTTTAGTTGGAACATTGTTAGTAACAGTTGGACAAACTTTTTCTAAAAAAATAAAACGAGAATTTTTAGAATATAATATTAATTATTTAAAAATGGCAGTTAATTCTACTTTTAAAGCAGTTGAAATTACTAATGTTACTAATAATTTTACCATTGTACCACAAAAATTCTTAGTTATTGGTAGTGATTTTAATCATCGTGTTTGAACTGAAAAAGTTATTATTGGTAGTATTAATGATAAAAATTTTAATTGTGGAACAACCTTAGAAAAGATTACTAGAACTTACAAGACAGGAAAAACTACAACTACTAGTACTACATATAATCGATATCTTTATAAAGAATATAAATTTTTAACCCTTTACTTTATTTTTGAAAGTAAGTGGTTTTTTTATCTCTAAAAAGAAAGGACAGTATATATTATGAAAATTTTGGGAGCGTACCGAAGATGTCAATAAGATTTAAATTTGTCTGAAAATTATAAAGTTAGACGAGAATAATTTTGACTTCAATATGCAATTGTATGTTAATCTTAACACTTGAAAAATATTAGTCAACAATAATACTTACTTTTATAACTCAAAAATTCTTATTAAAATTTTTTTAATAAGTGCTAAATTGTAAAGGTAAGTGCAACTAAATTATTTTTCTATCCAAATATTCGATTGGTGAAAGATAATTTAGTATTTTTCTCGGTTTTTGATTTAAAGACAATATAAATTTATGAACTTCATTTTTATTAGTTTTTGAAAAAATAAATTTTTTAGGAAATTTTTCTCTAATTAAACCATTAGTATTTTCATTAGTACCTCTTTGTCAAGGTGAATATGGATTGGCAAAA
This sequence comes from Spiroplasma endosymbiont of Andrena trimmerana, assembly GCF_964019575.1. NCBI lineage: Bacteria > Bacillati > Mycoplasmatota > Mollicutes > Entomoplasmatales > Spiroplasmataceae > Spiroplasma > Spiroplasma endosymbiont of Andrena trimmerana. Next base: position 814,538 of record NZ_OZ026455.1, on the reverse strand, counting down.
TAAATTTTTACATCTAAATTTTTTTCAAGTTGTTGTCAATTTGAAAATTCTTTGCCACGATCAAAAGTAATAGTTTTAACAATGTTTTTAGGAAGAATTGATAAATAATAACTGACATTTTTATTAATAACTTTAGTAGTTCTGTTTTTAACTAATATTGCTAAAGTAAATCGTGATACTCTTTCAACTAAAGTTATTAAACATGATTTGCTTTTACCTCGTGATGATACTATAGTATCTCCTTCTCAATGACCAAGTGTTATACGATCATTAACATTTATATCTCGTTCTTTAATTGATTTACCATTAAACTTGCCACGATTTTCTTTAGATTTTCGTTTTTTACCTTTTCTTCTTAAATTTTTACTAGTAACTTTATCAAGCATTCCAAAATAAATTCAAGTATAAATTGTTTTAAAACTAATAACTCATTCTTTATGAAAATTTTTAATTCTGCCATAAATTTGTTCAGGTGATCAACCTAATAGTAATTTTTGTTGTACATATTTTACTAAATTCTTATTTTTAAACTTATGAAAACTAATATGTGATTGTTTTCGATTTTCAGCTTTATTTTGTGCAATTAATGAAAAATAATGATTATTATCTTTATTTCTATTAATTTCTCGAATAATAGTACTAATACTTCGATTAAGATTTTTAGCTATTTCACTAATTTTAAATTTAAATTTCAATTGATTCTCAATATAAATTCTTTCATCTATGCCAAGATGTTTATAACTCATATAAAAACTCCTTACTTTTTTCTAAACTAAATTTAGCATTATGAAATTTTTATATGAGAATTTTTTGCAATTTTATTTACTTGCACTTACAAGTATAACTCAGCAAGTTTTATTTTATTTTTGGTTTTTTAAAATCTTTAATTTTAATTTATAATAACTGGATGGCAGTATTTATTTGATAGCATTTAAAATTAACCATTTTTGTATACATATCAATGTTATAGGTTCTATCACCAATCATTTTCTTTAAAATTTGTTTAATATTAGTTTCAGTAAAGCAACCAATATTTTCAACTAATGCTTGGTTTAATACACCATCTTTTGCATTAATAAAATAACCAACTTTTAATTTTTTATATTGTAAAGTTAATGATTGTAAAAAATCAATTAATTCATAATATTGACCTTTTTCAAATAAATTTATTGCATTTTGATAGTGTAATTTAGCAATTTGATTTTTTCTTCTTCCTGCCATTATACCAAGAAATAAAACATGAAAAGCATGAAATTTATCTAAAATAAATTTAGCATTTAAAATTGTAGCAGTTTTTCTAATTCATTTAGCACTATCACCACAAACTATTAAATTTGCTTGATCAAAGTTTTCAAAAAATAAATTACCATATTTTTCAATTAATTTTGCAGTTTTTTCAGCACCAATTTCTGTTTTTGATACTCTTATTTGACATGCAGCTCTTTTATTAATTAATTTTCCATTTTTCTTTTTACCAGTACAAAATACTATTAATCTCATAGAACATTTTTTACAATTTTTAGTATTGTGTTTTTCATTAAATTTAAATTTTCGATGTCCATCATCAATATTAATATATAATGTTTGATTTGGTTGTAATACAATTTTAGGAATATTAACTTTTGGTAATTCAAATTTTTGATATGTTCTACAAACTGTACTAGTACTTATTAAGTCTTCAATAAAAGTATCGCAAACATCACGATATTTTTTATCATCAGCAAAATATTTTAAAATTTGTTTAATAACATTTGGTGCAAGTTTGCTATATTTTTTAACACCAAGATAATTCTCTAATAAAGATACGTATTCAATTTTTTGTGTTTTTTTGTTATAATGTGTACAAATACGTCGTTTATAAGTTAATAAACCTTTTTTTGCTTTTAATTTTCTTTTTCTAAATCTATATGATTTATATTCAGATTTATCACATATACTTCATAAATAATCATCTATTTTTGCAAATAGTTCTTCTGTTTGTTTTAAACTTAATTCATCTTGAATAAAATCGTGTTTGTCTCAATCAAAATGATTGGGAAATGGTAATATAAACATTTTTAATGTTCCTTTCTAAATTTTTGTTTGTTAATAATTTAATTTTAATTTTTTTTAAAAATAAGGAGTAAATATGGCTTTTATTAGTAGTTATGCACAATTAAATAAAAAATATAATCTTAATTTTAGTGATAATAATTATGGTTTTAGTTGAGATATTTTTAAAAAATTTGTTGGTGATGAATGAGCAGAATTTTTTACAACTAATTGTTTTTATCGTTTTGTACCAACAGCACGAGGAACAAGAAAAACTTGAAACTGTTTAGCATTTGATTTATTTATATGTTGTAATTTTAGTGATAGTAGTGTCCAAGAAGTAAGACGCTATGAAAATACTCATAATGAAACTACAATTGGTGCTTTAATGAATGTTTGTCAAGTTTTACTAGATACATATAATCTTAATTTATTACCTAATAATCCACATGGCATTAAATGAAAAATTACTAAGGATGGGGGATGTATTATATTTCCAAATAATCAACAAATTGATTTTATTGGTTATGCTAATGGTAATAAATTTTTTGGAAAAGAAGCAGGTGGGTCAAGTTTTTTAGGTTCAAGAACAGATGAAATAATCATGGCAGAAGAAAAAGAAACACTTACTGATAAAGAATTAACATATCGCTATGAGAGATTAGAAATATCTATGTTTAGAAGTAACAGAATTAAAGTTTCAAAAAAACCAATTAAAGAGTGAAGTTGAACATTTATTGATAAAAATATATATAGTCCTACTTTTGGACAAAAGATTACTCGTTATTTTTATAAATACTTTTTTATGACTTTTACATGTAATCCTTATGATAAATATCATCCATTTTATTTAAAATACTGTACGCCATTTTTACCATTAAATGATGAAGTCATGGGAAATCTTAAAAAAGTTGGTAAAGTTTATTATGAAAATAAAGATATGTTTAGTGGTTTAGGTTTATTTGTTTTAAGATTTACTATTCAACCATTTTGAGATAAGTTAATTGATATTCAAAAAAGAAAATTATTAGAAATGAAAAAAAGTAATCCTGATGAATTTAATACTGTTTTTTATGGTTTTGAATTTTTAGATAGTGATGCAACAATTTTTCCATTTCAAAAAACAGTAAAATATTGACAACCATATGATTTAAAACAATTTTATAATAAAGAAAAAGATATGTATAAATTTGATTTTTATTCTGTTGGTGTTGATTGAGCAACTGGACATAAAGACCATACTGTATTTATGGTCATTGGTTTTAAAGAATATAATAATACTGGTTATTATGATGCTTATATTATTTGTGAATTAGTAGTTACTGCAAATGATTTTATCAATGAAAATGAAAAAATTAATGCTTATGTTAATGAAATTTTAGGATTAATGGATAATTTTGAAAATTTTGAACAAGTAATTTATTTTTATGATGATAAAGCACGAACAGCAATAGATTGATTAAATCAAAAATTAATCGATGAATATAATACTATTTTAATAACACAAACTGCTATTAAACATGCTTCAAATTTAAATCAAGAAGCAGGATTAACTAATAGAGTAGTATGAATGAGAAATATTATGAGTTATGGAAACTTTTATGCAAATAAAGATGATTTGCCAAAAACTACTCAATGTTTAGAAGAATTACGTTATGATGAAACAAAAACTAACATTCCTGACAAAAATATGTATCAAGACCCTTACGATGCATTATTTTATGCACTATATCCATATAAAAATGTCATTCGTGGTAAAAATAATGCTACTGTGAAAAAAAGTATCTTCACATTTGCTATATAACAAACAAGTACAATATAATTAATAGTCTAGGTCTCATGAAATAAACTTCTTTAATTTAGGCGTTATTTTTTGTTTTAAAGTATACTTGTAAAAATAATGAAAAATCAGTACAATTTAAAAGTAAAATTAAGAAATAAGGAGTATTTTAATATGAGTGAATTTGAAAAACAAAAAGTAGAACAATCTATTAAAGATTTTAAAGAAAATGTAGAAAATTGTTATGTAAAAATTTCTTCTTTAGAAAATAAAAAAATATGAAGTATTGATTTTTATGATTGAAATAAAGAAATAAATTCTAAAATAAAATTACAAAATAATATAATAGAACATTTTAATGAAAAAATATCAAAAAATAAAGAATTATTATTAAAATTTAAAACTAAAAATATAAAACCTTTTTTCAAAAAAGGGATAAATAATTATGATAAAAAAATAGAAAAAAGTAAACTCACTAATATTAATAAAGGTCAAAAAATAAAACCAGAAATATTATTATAGAAAGGAAAATAAAAAATGAAAACATGAATAAAAATAAATTTAGGTAGAATAACATTAGTATTGGTTACTTTAACATTAATTATCGCTACAACTGGTTTAATACTTGGTGCAAAGTCTAATAGCAAAACAAGCGAATTATCTTATTATTTAGATTATGATTATGAAGCTCACTGGGGGGGGCTCCTATTTGAGCAGAAAAAGTTAGTAATTATCATAAAATAAAATTGTATTTTGGAATTAAACCATCAAAACAAGACGATATAAAATGAAATGGTATTTATCCTGATGGATATTTTGATAAGTAAAATAAATTTTAAGGATTTTGAACTATGATTGATGAAAAATTTTTAATTAAAAAAATACAAGAAAAAATTAGAAACAATAGTAAATTTTTTAAATTTTTAGAAACAGAACTTGAAAAAGAAGAATGTAAAAAAAAATCCTGATGAAAACTTTATTTTTAATACAATGCAAATGATGGCACGTGCTGAAGTGACAATTGCTGTCTATAAAGATGTAATTAAAATAATTAAAAATAAAGAATTTGATAATAATGATTTGATTAATTAGAAATATTTTATATATAATTTAAATTATATTTCAATATTGATATAAGAAGTGTTTTCGATATATTTATCAAATAAATTTATATTAGTTAATTTTATATTTTGTTTATTTGTTATTAAAGTTAATTCATAATTTCCAGAACCAAATATGCCACTTATTTCAATCCGGTTTAAGTTATAAATCGGATTTTCGATTTGTAATTCAAATTCACTATTATTATCAATTTGTGAAATTTCTTTATAAAATTCTAATTTTGAAAATAATTGTGATTTATTTGAACCATATAAATTTAAAGCATTTTCAATTTTATTAGTAAAAATAATTGCTCTTGTAAAGTATTTTCCATATTCACCATTACCCAATGTTCAATCAACAGGAATTAATGATGTATATTATTACTTTCTAATTCATTTGTAATAGATAATCAGTTAAATTGATTGTCATCTAGTTTAAATAATTGATTTTGACTAATATCATTATTTTTTAACTTAATATTATTTATATCTGTAAAATCAAAATATTCAGATTTTAATACAACTTTTACATTTTTAAATTCTCAAACTTTATCAGATGTAGAATGTATAGGATTTGATTTTAATTCAAAATAATAAGGCAATAATAATTTATAATCATCATTTAAACCTTTATTAATAGATAGCGTTGAATAAATATATTTAGATAACATAACAACTACTTTTTTAAATGTCTTAACTTGTGGAAAATTTATATAATTTGGATAATCTAATTCTCATTGTTTAAATAAATTAGTAATAACATCAGTTGGTTTTTGATTTTCAAATTTAGCACGAAGTTTAGCAATATCTCAATCTACATTTTTTGGGTCAAATGATACACCATCAAAGTTTCTATTGTAAGTATATGTATAAGTTAGCATATCTAATAATACTTTTTGTAAACTATCAATTGGTGGTTTATCGTTTATTTCAATTTCAATATCATGAAATTTATTAGTTGTAGCAATATTTAAAACAAAATCAGCAGTTAATCAAGGTAAATGTCATACTTCATTATCTTTTAATTCTTTTTCTTCACTTAATGGTCATTCTTGTAGACTATTATTAACTTTATAACCTAATTTGGTATATGTAACTCTTGCATTATTAATAATTTCTTTTCTTGTTTCAGTTCCACCACCAATAGCAATTAAATCTAAAACTGATTTTTCTTGTCCAATAAATTGTTTTGCTAAATTTCAAGGTAATATTTGTTCACTAAATCATTGTTGTAATATTCTAACTTTTGGTTGAGTTTCAATAGGCATTGATAACAGCGGAAATGCTATCTTATCTTTAACAAATAAATTCGGGTATACTTCCATATTGTCAACTTCACCAAGTACCTTTATATTGCCAAAAATCATGCTTCTAGGTGCTTTAATTTTTAAACCAATTACTTTGGTATTTTTATCTAATGGTTTTTGTAATTTAATAATGATTGGATAACCATCTCTTGTTTTAAAATCTTTAATTTTAATAATAGTTATACTTTTAGTACTTCTTGTTTTTGGATTTTGATAAGGTTGTGAATAGTTATTAATGATATATAAATTATCAATATTATTTTCATTTAATGGTTCATTTATACTAACTGCATATAACTTAAATTGATTTAATAAATTTATTTCTTGAAAAATTAAATTTTTAATATCAGTCATACTATATTCGATTGTATTATCATTAATATTAGTACTTGCTCTTTGATTTAACTGCATAGTAAAGTCTGATGTTTCAACAGCAGTAGTTTTTAATACTTTATCAATATCAATAAAACCTATTTTAATAGTATTTGCTGAAAATCTTAAACTATTATTTTCATTATTTTTAAATAAACGTTCAATTTCATAAATATAAATTGTTCTTTTTTTAAATTCATCGTATGCTCTATTAATATCTGGGTCACTAGTAGCACCCATCATATTTGTAAAATCATAAGGAATATTATCAATTAAATAATCGTTTTCTACTTCTGCTTGATTAAGTTTAGTTTGTTTCTGTGGAAACTTCGTTTGTGGTTTGTTGTTGTCTTCCATTGTTATCTCCTATTAATTGGTTATTTTCGGGGTTAAATAATCTTAATTTAACAGTTAAATTATTAATTTCTTGGTCATCATCAATATTAAATGTTTTACTATTTAATAAATCTTTATCTACACTTACTAATATTTGAATAAATTTAAGCATATCAATATTAAATTGTCATAATTTTTGTTCAATATAATTAATGGTTGAAATATTTACTGCTGTGCTTTCAGGTACTGATTGTTGTGCAGATTTCTTTTGACTTGGTATATGAATTCCACAACGTTTAAATATTTCATTAACATTTCAATCGTATATATCAGTTAAATTTTTACCTTTAAAATTACTACTTGTCATATTAATATTTTCGCTTTTTTCATTATTATCACCAGTAGTTTTTCAAATATAGTTTTTAGTAACTAATGTTCTTATAGCATTATCCATTGTAGATTTAGCATTACCATAAGTTTGGTCAAAAATAAATTTTGGTGAGTTTAAAATACTATCTAAAACAATTTGTTCATAAATAACATCTAATGCTTTAATTTTATCCATTACTTTATCACAATCTGCTAACTCATTTGCTTTATTTCTCATAATTGCTATTGGAATATAATTAATGTTTAATGTTTGTTCTTGTTCTAAATTAGGATTATTACTATATTCTTTAAAAGGTAATGGAAATTGTTTTTTATTATCACTAATACTATAAATTGCACGATTAATTGTTACTTGTTCATTATTTAATTTATAAATTTCAAATAATCTTACTGTTTGTGCATTTTTTTGATAATTATCATAAAAAATAGTACATTGAATTAATTTACCAGTAATATCATAAATTCTTTGTTGTATATCAACAACTTGAAAGTATAAATCATCATTAGCAATAAAAATTAAATAACCACTGATTCCTAACTTGCTTAACTTAAATATAGAATTTCAATTTTTTCTATAAAATTCTTGTTGAATTAAATATTGTTTAATAGTTTCATTATTAATATCTAATGGAGCATTATATAAATTAGCATTATTTTCTGCAACAAAATCAGTAAAATAAGTTTCATGATTAAAATCATTAAAACCAAAATAACTTAAAATTGAAGAATGTGTGGTTTTATCTTCTAAAAAAATTAATTTAGATTTTTCTTCATTATTACTATTATTTGTTTTATCTTTTCTTGGTCAAAAAGGTTTCATATTTTTTCTCCTTTCTAAAATATTTGATTAATTTTTAATACAATTTTTACAATAATAAATATAATTAAACCAGCAACAGCAGAAGATAATAAAACTCCAATTAAACTTAAAATAATTTTTATAATTTTTCAAATCATAATTTTATTCCTGTAACTCTTGTAATTTCCAAAAATTACCGTCATTTGAATTATTTTTTCATGATATTTTATGTTGATTAATTATTATTATTAAATGTGAAAGAGTAGTATCTTTTCAATGTGGTAAATTAATTCATAAATCATTAAAACTACTTCCATCAGTATAAATTCAATAAAATTCACTTATTAAACAAGGATATTTACCAATTAATCCAGTACTTCTTTTATTATTAACATCATAAAATATTCTATAATGTGTATTTGTTTTTAATTCATAAACAATTGTTTCTCTATCTTGTGATATTGCTACATCTTTTCATTGTTGATTACTTGGTAAATGTGCAATTTTATCTTCATCTATTGTTAATCTTTCATTAATTTTTAAATTATTATCATTAATTAATTTTGTTAATACAGTAGTTAAATTTTGTTCATCATCATTAATTTGTTGATTTGTTTTTTCACCAGTTCAATATTTATCAAATGTTTTTAATATTTGCTGAGTTATACTTGTAAGTGCAAGTAAATAAAATTGCAAAAAATTCTCATATAAAAATTTCATAATGCTAAATTTAGTTTAGAAAAAAGTAAGGAGTTTTTATATGAGTTATAAACATCTTGGCATAGATGAAAGAATTTATATTGAGAATCAATTGAAATTTAAATTTAAAATTAGTGAAATAGCTAAAAATCTTAATCGAAGTATTAGTACTATTATTCGAGAAATTAATAGAAATAAAGATAATAATCATTATTTTTCATTAATTGCACAAAATAAAGCTGAAAATCGAAAACAATCACATATTAGTTTTCATAAGTTTAAAAATAAGAATTTAGTAAAATATGTACAACAAAAATTACTATTAGGTTGATCACCTGAACAAATTTATGGCAGAATTAAAAATTTTCATAAAGAATGAGTTATTAGTTTTAAAACAATTTATACTTGAATTTATTTTGGAATGCTTGATAAAGTTACTAGTAAAAATTTAAGAAGAAAAGGTAAAAAACGAAAATCTAAAGAAAATCGTGGCAAGTTTAATGGTAAATCAATTAAAGAACGAGATATAAATGTTAATGATCGTATAACACTTGGTCATTGAGAAGGAGATACTATAGTATCATCACGAGGTAAAAGCAAATCATGTTTAATAACTTTAGTTGAAAGAGTATCACGATTTACTTTAGCAATATTAGTTAAAAACAGAACTACTAAAGTTATTAATAAAAATGTCAGTTATTATTTATCAATTCTTCCTAAAAACATTGTTAAAACTATTACTTTTGATCGTGGCAAAGAATTTTCAAATTGACAACAACTTGAAAAAAATTTAGATGTAAAAATTTATTTTGCCAATCCATATTCACCTTGACAAAGAGGTACTAATGAAAATACTAATGGTTTAATTAGAGAAAAATTTCCTAAAAAATTTATTTTTTCAAAAACTAATAAAAATGAAGTTCATAAATTTATATTGTCTTTAAATCAAAAACCGAGAAAAATACTAAATTATCTTTCACCAATCGAATATTTGGATAGAAAAATAATTTAGTTGCACTTACCTTTACAATTTAGCATTTCATTAATAGCACTTACAACATTTTTATTAGTAGTTTTTAAATTATTATCTTCTATATTTTGTTTCTTATCTAATAAGTCATTAGTTTCTATTTTTGTATAATAATCACGTTCAGTACTTTCTGTTGCAATAAATTCAATTGGTTTTCCTTTACCAATATATTGATATAATTTATTATTATCTAATCAACCTTTATATTTTGTAGATGAAGTTTGTACTATAAAATTTCTAGTATTAAAATCAAAAGAAAGTGTAATGTTAATATTATCTTCAACAATAATTTTTTCAACAACAATGAACATTTGCTCTTTTGTCAAATTATATTCAATAATAACTTTTGTTAATTTTGAAACAGAACTACTTAATTGCTTACTATCAAAATAAACATAAGTTCAAGGAACAATATATCATTGGTTTGTATATAAGTCATTATTATCAATTTTCTTTCATAATGGACTAGTTTCAATATTAAATCAATTATTTTTAATATCATCAATACTTTCATTAGTTTTAGTTAATTTATCATTAAATTTAGTTATATTATTTTCATTTGTAGTAATTCTTTTTTGTTGTTTAGCAGAAAAGTCAGCAGTTGCAGCATGGGTAAAGTCACCAATTTGTGGATTATTTTGTAATGCTTCGGGTGGTAATGTCCCAATTTCATTTGGTCAATTTAAAATCATAGTTTCAGTTTCTTTATTATATTCTGTTGCTACATATCCTTTATTGATAAAATTAGTTACAGCACCACGAAAAACTTCATGTTCATTATTATTAACAACATCATCATATAGTTTAATTTGTTTTGATAATGTAAATTCTTTTTGTTGTTCAATCAATTCATCAACTTGATTTCTAGTATAAAATGCTTTTAAGTCAATTTTTTCAACATCTATTTCATCATCATTATAACTTGAAAATATTTGTTTTAATTCCGTTAATCTTGCTCATATTTTCATTCTACTAGGTGCTAAATCTCAAACATTAATCGTAGGAGTACTACTTGCACTAAATTGACTACCATTATTAAATTGAATAGTAGCATCAACATTAAATTCAATTGGTGTACGATTAAATACTCAATGTTCAGCACATACATAAACCATATCTCTTAATGTTTCTTTAATTAATTCATCTTTAAAACTATCAAAAGGAAATTTAGATAAAATAAAATCAAGATAAGCATTAATATCATTTTGAGCACGAATAGCAAATGTTTTAAATCAATCATTAACATTTGGCCATGTTTTTATATATTTTTGTGGGGTTTCTGTAATTTTTTCCAGTTAAAGGGTATCAGTTATTATAATTTTCTAAACTGACACCAGTTCAAAGTTTATTAATCATATTTTATCATTCCTTAAAAAATGCTTTTTTATAATGTTTAGTACGTGTTTTTGTTTTTCTATGTGCTATATGAATAATTTCTTTTTGTAATTTCTTTTTACCTTTTTCTACAACTTGACTATATGCAAATTTTTCTAAATGATGTAGTAGTCCTGTACCAAATAAAGTATTTACTGAAAATTTTAAACCAACGGTTTTAAATGATTTATCAATATTTTCAATAGGATTATTAATAACATTTACTACTTTATGATAAGTTCTAATTGTTCTAAATATTTCTCTATAAACTTTAAAACTATCTCTAATTACTTGTTGAACAACTGGCGGTGCAAATGCTATTGATTTTAATCACTTATTATGATTTACTCCATAACCAATGTATCAGCCACTATATCATCTATATCAATGAAATGGATGTATTTGAGTAACAAAGGTTTCTGCTTTAACAATACTATCAACTACTACAATTAGTTTATATTTAGGATTACGATGATAAATACTAATAGCACATTTATCTAATGACAAAGGTTGAATTTTACAACCCATAAATACTGGTGAATTTAATGGAATTAATTGTGCATGTCTAATTGCTTTTTTCTCAGCATTACTAAATAAATCAGTTACTTTTTCTTTTAATTTGTTAATTTTTTCAATTGCTTTTTCTTCTAATTGTTCAAATTTTTCTTGTAATTTATATATACTTTCTCGTAATTTTTCAAAATATGGTGTATCTTTTCAAAATTTATTAAAACTCTTTTTTAAGTAAAATCGAATATCAAAATATTTAAAAGTTTGATTTGCTTTTAATACCAATTTATGAATTGAACTATTTTTAAAATTAAATTTAATAGCATTAGCACGAATTTTTTGTAAATCCAAAATTAAAGTTTTTCCATATCTATTATCAGCATGTATTGTATGAACTAAATTTAATCAATCATGTTGGTTCATCGATAATACTTCTTTTAAATCACTATTATATTTTTTTAAAAAGTTATTTGCTTTTTCAATATCTTTAATTTTAAACTTTGGAGTTAATTGTGGACTTAATTTTATTAATGTATTTTGTAATAATAAATAATCTTTTAATTCTTGTTCTTCTAGTTTTTGAAAATTATTTTTAAATTGTCTTTCTGCAACAAATCCTAAATTTTGAATTATTGTTTCACGATTAGGAGCAAAACTATAATTAAATAAGTAACGATTATTACCAATAATTTTATCTGTTAAAAATCTTTTTCCAGTTACTTGATTAATTATTTCTTGTAAGTTTTTAACTTCTTTAACACCAATTTGTTCTAAGGTTTTAGTTTTTTGTACTAATTTAATAAATTTTGTAGTCCGATAACCACGAGTAATTCTATTAAGACCTGAGAATGCTGGTAATAAATTAAAGAAAGTATTTAATGATGTTACATTTCCTTTTAAATAATCATAAACTTGATTAATAGTAAAATCAGTTGCAAACTCAACACCAGTAGCACTAATACTTGCAATTAAATCACTTGCACCTAATCCAAGTGCTAAATCTTCACTTAAACCACCAGTAAAAGGAGCAAGTGCTACTGCTATAACTTGTACACCAATCATTTCTAAAATTTCTCATCATAAACTTTTATGTTCTTGTTGTTGACTTATTCTAGTATGTTTTGGTTTATTTATTTTTAAGAATATTGCTGTATTAGTTGTACCAATTGGCATAATTAATTTCCTTGTTATTTAAGATTTATTTTAATTGGATTTGTTGAACCTTGATAATTTTTATCAGTATCATTAGCAGTGATTACTACATATAAATCACCTGCTTTTTGGTTTTGATTACTTACATCAGTTTGACCTTGTGCATCACTAAAATAATTAATAATCGGACTTACTAAATTTGGATTTAAATTATTTAGTTCAGTTGTATTTTTAATTGTTGTGTCTAATAATTTATTCTTTTTAGTAGTATCAGCATTAATATTAGTTGTTAATGTTGTAATTTCTGCACTTAAATATTTTTTATTAACAATACCACATAACATTCATCTTGATTCTGTTTCTGAGTTTGACATATAAGGAATAGATTCTCCTGTTACTTGTCCACCAACTAAATATCTTTTAGGAACTTTACCATCTTTAATATCTTCAACATATATACTAGTTTGTTGTAACATATATCTTTTCATTGCTTTTGGTGTTGCTAAAACAAAGTTCATAATTTGATTTTTATTTTCAGTATTTTTAAATGTCATATAATCATCCATAACAATTTGACATAATACACCTTTAATATATAAATTTGTTCCATTTAATCTTAATTGTTGTGCTAATTGATTATCAGTAATTAAACCTTTATTATCTGCTAAATAAACTAAAGTATCATAAAGACTATTTGTTATAAAAAATTTACAATTATTACTATTTCTTAATTGAAATAAAGTATTTCATGCTGATAACATTGATTTTAAATATCCTACTGGTGTTGTATCAGTAATGATTACTTTTTTGGCAGATTTAGCAATTGTATTTGTATCATTATTTGCTAAATAATCTGCTAAATCATTAGCAACTTCATATTGCATACTTTCTAGTAAATTTTGCCCATTATCTGCAAATAAATCAACTTCACCAATCATTTCTCCTGTACTAGCTTCTTTTGTAATTTCTTTAATAATTTTATCAGTATCAACATAACCAACTTCTAATCCTTTACTTTTATCATTTCAATGAAGTATTTTGAATGTTGGGTCTTTTGGTTTTTTAACAATAAATTCAATGTTTGTAGAATTAACCATTTCAATTGGGAAAAAACTTGCTCATGGACTATTTGATTGTTTATAAAATTCTATAAATTCAGGTGCTTCTACTAATTTTGTAGTATTATCTAAATTTTGTTTAAATGGTACTGGATTTGGCATTTTAAATTTTCCTTTCTTTTATAAATTATTTTTCTTTTTATAATCTAATAAACTACTTTTTATTGAAGTTTGTTGATTTGTTAATATTGTTTCTTGTTTACCACCTGTATTAATTGGTTCTTTAAATAGTGGTTGTTCTTTAATCATTTTTTTAATTGTTTCTTCTATTTTTGAATTTTCTATATTACTTGTTTTAAATTTTAAAAAATCATAAAATTCAGTTTTAACTTGATATTTTTTAAATATATTAATCATTTCTTTTTCTTTAATTTCTTGATTAAGTTTATTTAACTTATTTTCTAATTCAACAATTTTGGTTTCTTGTTCTTGTTGTAAATCATTATTTTCAGTTAAAGGTTCAGTTGTTTCTTGAACATTAGTTTCATTTTCTAACATTTAACATTCTCCTAATCTTATCCCAATAATCAATCTTTAACTAATTGTGGCATTTCACTTATTAGTTTTTTATAATCATTAACTGCATTTTCTAATATATCAATATCAGAAAATTTAAAACAATTATCAATATGTAAATCAAAATCTCTATCAATACTGATATCTTTTTTTCTATATTTTTCATTAAATTCGATTTTTGTCATATTATTTTTCTCCTTTATTAATCTTTTCATTTAATTTTGCTAATTTTTTTTGATGTTTTATTACTTTATTATTTGCTCGAACATGTTTTGGAGTTGTAATAAATCGTTTAAATCAAACAATTAATTCTCTGCAAATTAATGTTCCTACACTTGTTCCTATAATTATTAATTCATGTATAAATTCTTTCATTTGAATATTTTCCTTTCAATTATTTATAATGGTACTGTTGTTGAACAATACACAGGTCTTTCATATATAACATTACTAGTTAAACTATCAATACTATCATTTGAACCATAAGTTTGTCTTTGTCTTTCATATTCTTGTTCAGTATTATTAATTAAATTAGCATGTTCATTATTAATACCCATAGCAACACCACTTGAAATTAATGCTCCACCAGTAATCATATTTGCAATTTTTCTTATATTTTCAAATTTACTAGGTATTAATTCAGTAACTCCTGCAATTACATTAGCAATACCATAACTATTTAAAGATAAATATGTATCTCAATCCATTAAATTATTAGGATTATTATTTGCATTTAATAATAAATTTGGTGGTCATGGTGGAGTATCTGTTGTTGTAGTACTTGGTGTTGTACTAGTTGTAGTAGGAATAGGTGTTGTTGGAGTAATTGGTTCAATTATTTCATTTATAAATTTACTATAATTTGCTAATCCAATTGTTCCTAATCCTAACAATATTTTTTTAGAACTGTTAAGTAATTTAGTTTTAGTACTAGGTATTTGATTTAAGTTTCATATATCAATTCCTAATTTCTTACTAAACAATAAAGCATTAATACTTCCTAATACTGGACTTTCTAATAATTGACCATAATAAGCACTTGTACCAATCATTGCTGATAATGGACTTATTCCAGTTCTTATTAATTTCGTTAATGTATAATTATTTGATTGTACAATGGTATCATTTGGCATTTTCATTTACTCCTTCTAAACTTGTTCTTTTTTTAATAAATACTTCTACTCAACCTGTGTAATTAATATTATCTCCTACTAAAATAGCAGTATTTGCATGGGGTTGAGAAACAACTAAATATTCAGCAATTACATTAGGATATTTTCATAAAATCAATGCTTTTATATCTTTACTATCTGTTAAATCGTTTGGATTTGGTGAAAATATTTCTATTTTATCTTGACCAAATAAATCTTTTAATTTAATCATTATTTTTCTCCTTTATGTCAATAACATAATCAATTGTTATATTTCTATAATTATTAAAATGAGTTTTACATAATCCTAATTTTGTATCTTTTTTAATTGAACATACATATATCTCTTGTTTACTATTGTTATTTTTACAACCATAAGTATCACAATATCATAGTCAATCATACTCATTAGTCATTATCAAATTCACCTTTATTAATTCTTTCAATCATAGAACTGATTTCCATTAAAAGATTTTTTACTATACCTTCATTAAGTCTTAGTTCATTTAAATTTCTTTCATGTTGTTTTAATTTATCATGGTAATAGTCAAGTAATTTTTCTTTATTCATATTTATTTCTCCTTATTTTTATTTAAATTCATAACTAATATTTCTAAACAATTCATACATCAATAATTAGTTAATCAAATTCTTTTATTACAATATTTACATTTATTCATTTTTACTCTTTTCATTTTTTAAATCATTTAACATTGATTGAACAAAATGCACGATTTTTAGAAATATTTAAAGTATTAAATATTTCACCAGTTACTATAATTTCATCATTTTTGTTTAATAAAATACATCGGTTATAAAATTTTGGTTTATTAAAAATTAAAGTAACATAGTTTAAACCATTTCATTGACCTCGAACACTATAATATAATTCTTTGTCACCTTTTTCATAATGCTTTGCTTCAATAGTGTTACTCAGTTTTACTGTTAATTTGACATAATTTGCTTTATCTTTCATTTTTATAATTCCTTAAATAATATTGAATATGTTTATATGCATCTTGTTCATGTTTTGTAAATTTTATATTTCCTTTATAATTTTCTATTTTAGTTTTATTTTTTGGTTCACTTTCTAAATAATCTCAATTCATAACATCTTCTACTAATACCATTAATGAACCAATAATTTTAGGAGTTGCTAATGGATTAGTTAATAATTGTTTTGAACTTAAAAAGAAATTTTCTACAATAACTAGTATTTTTTTATTATCAAACTGTTTTTTAATTAATAAAAAGTATTCTTTATATAAATTTTTAGTTTCTAAAACTGTTTTAGTTTTAAATGTTTCATTAAAAAAAATATTATTAGTTTCATTTGAATATATAACAATTCCATTATTGCCAATTCCAGCAGGGTCAATTCCAATAATTAATTCATATTCCATTATTAATCAAATTCACCATTTTGAATTTTTTCTTGTAATCTCATTATTAATTTCATTTTTCAATTACTAATATTAATTTTAATTTCATCACTAATATCATCTTTAAGTAATTCCATAAATTCATTATCAAGATAATAAATTAATTTTTCTTTATCCATATTTAGACCTCCTACTTAACCTAATATTTAAAATACAGTCATAACAAATTGCTTTACTATTTTTATCTCTTAAAAAATATTTTCTTGTTTTTATATCATTAGTATTAAAGAATAAATAATCTAATTTATTTTGTTTACATGTTCAACAAAAATACTTTTTCATTATGAGTTGAAATTTCCTTATAAGAAGTAACTATATAATTAATTGGTAAATCATCATGTTTATATGGATTATTTATTTTAAAACCTTTTCTGTTTTCTTCTCACGTAATGTTATATTTAAAACAAGGATTAGTAATGTTTGTTTTACTATCAGTTATTTCACCCATAAATCAACTATTATGCTGTTCATAAAATGTTAATGGTTCAAGTTTTATATCATTAAGATAATATTCTTTTGGAGCGGTTGGTTTATTAACAGTTATTTTTTGGTCTTTAATATATGGTTCTAATAATTTTATTAATTCATTACCACTTAATTCTCTTTTAATATTTTCTAAATTAAAAACTCAATATGTATATTTATCATCAGCAATAAAACTATTATTTTTAACCATTCATTTTGGACATTGTAATTTATATTCACCATAATCAATAAGAATAGATTGTGGTCTATCTTTAACAATTTGTTCTTTTTTAAATTCTATTTGCATAATAATTCTTTCCTAATATGTTCTGTTGCTTCTAGCATAAAGAACATATATTTTGATTTTTAGATTATTAATACTACTACTATTAGTTTTATTCATTCCAGAAATTCTGGGCTCAAAAATAAATTGTGAAATTTTAAAAAACATTGAGGCATTCGATTCAATATTTATTTAATTTGCGTTTAGCAAATTAATATTTTAATTGAACCGGCACCGCTCAATTTTTTTTACAAGTTTGAAATTTATTTTCTCACCCAAAAATTTTTTCAAAAGCTGAGTTATACTTGTAAGTGCAAGTAAATAAAATTGCAAAAAATTCTCATATAAAAATTTCATAATGCTAAATTTAGTTTAGAAAAAAGTAAGGAGTTTTTATATGAGTTATAAACATCTTGGCATAGATGAAAGAATTTATATTGAGAATCAATTGAAATTTAAATTTAAAATTAGTGAAATAGCTAAAAATCTTAATCGAAGTATTAGTACTATTATTCGAGAAATTAATAGAAATAAAGATAATAATCATTATTTTTCATTAATTGCACAAAATAAAGCTGAAAATCGAAAACAATCACATATTAGTTTTCATAAGTTTAAAAATAAGAATTTAGTAAAATATGTACAACAAAAATTACTATTAGGTTGATCACCTGAACAAATTTATGGCAGAATTAAAAATTTTCATAAAGAATGAGTTATTAGTTTTAAAACAATTTATACTTGAATTTATTTTGGAATGCTTGATAAAGTTACTAGTAAAAATTTAAGAAGAAAAGGTAAAAAACGAAAATCTAAAGAAAATCGTGGCAAGTTTAATGGTAAATCAATTAAAGAACGAGATATAAATGTTAATGATCGTATAACACTTGGTCATTGAGAAGGAGATACTATAGTATCATCACGAGGTAAAAGCAAATCATGTTTAATAACTTTAGTTGAAAGAGTATCACGATTTACTTTAGCAATATTAGTTAAAAACAGAACTACTAAAGTTATTAATAAAAATGTCAGTTATTATTTATCAATTCTTCCTAAAAACATTGTTAAAACTATTACTTTTGATCGTGGCAAAGAATTTTCAAATTGACAACAACTTGAAAAAAATTTAGATGTAAAAATTTATTTTGCCAATCCATATTCACCTTGACAAAGAGGTACTAATGAAAATACTAATGGTTTAATTAGAGAAAAATTTCCTAAAAAATTTATTTTTTCAAAAACTAATAAAAATGAAGTTCATAAATTTATATTGTCTTTAAATCAAAAACCGAGAAAAATACTAAATTATCTTTCACCAATCGAATATTTGGATAGAAAAATAATTTAGTTGCACTTACCTTTACAATTTAGCATGATAAAAAATTTCTAATATAATTTAAATTTTTAAATTGATTAAAATTAAAAATTTGTATAGTATTTTAATTATTATTTTTATATTTTCATTTCTAAAAATTTATCTTTACATTTAATTAAAAATAGTGTATTATATTTAAGTTGTTGATTAATTCGCAATTTTCTTTTAAGATATGATTGATAAAAAAATATCAAAAAGTTGTTAATGATGTCAAAGAAATAAATAATATCATGAAATTATTTGACAACTTTTAATTTTAGAAAAATTAGATGAATTAATACTTTAAAATGTAAGTAAGTATATTATATATAAATAATAAATAAAACTAATCCTTTTTTAAAATAATCCTCTTTTAGAGGTTATTTTTCAGGTTATAATTATCATTTTTTCTAAATTTATTCAAAATTTATTTTTAAGGAGAAATATATGAGTTTTACAGAACTAAATTTAAAACAAGAATTAACTGCTGCTATTGCTAAATGAGGTTATACTACCCCAACACCAATTCAAAAGAAGACAATTCCAGTTTCTTTACAAAAAAAAGATATTATTGGAAAAAGTCATACCGGAACCGGAAAAACTGCTGCTTTTGTCTTACCTATATTACATAATTTAGATATAAAATTATATCGTAATCAAGCCATTATTGTTTGTCCAACTAGAGAATTGGCAATCCAAGTTGCTAAACAAGTAAAAAAATATGCTTATTTTTTAAATGGTGTTAATGTTGCTTTATTATGTGGTGGTGTTAATATTAGAAATCAATTATATGATTTAAGAACTAGTAATATAGTTGTTGGAACACCAGGAAGAATTACTGATCATATTAATCGTGGTAGTTTAAGATTAAATTCAATTAAAACATTAGTTTTAGATGAAGCAGATGAAATGTTAAAAATGGGATTTAAAAAAGATATTGATTTCTTATTTGAGAATTCACCACAAAATATTCAAACTGTCCTTTTTTCAGCAACAATGTCAAAACCAGTTTTAAAAATTGCTGATGATTATCAAAATAATCCAGTTAGTATTACTGTTGAAGATGAAAGTCAAAAATTACAACAAGCAAATATTAAACAATATTATTTTGATTGTCGTAATATAACAAAAGAAACTGCATTAGTTACTTTATATCAAAAATTACAACCACAATTAAGTATTGTTTTTTCAAATACAAAAGCTTTTACTAACAAAATTGCACAATTATTAGAACAAAATAATATTAAATGTGCTGTTATTAACGGTGATAAAAGTCAAAGAGAACGTATGGAAGCAATGAGACAATTTAAAAATGGTAAGGTTAAAGTATTAATTGCTACTGATGTTGTTGCTAGAGGAATTGACATTAATGGCATTGATTATGTTTTTAATTATGATATTCCACGTGAATATGAATACTATACTCATCGTATTGGTAGAACAGCTCGTGCTGGAGCACAAGGAACTGCTATTACTTTAGTAAGTAATAGAGTTCAATATAATGAAATTCAAGAAATTCAATATTATCAAAATCATGAAATTACTTTACTAGATACTACAGGTTGAGATTTGCCTAAAAATGTTGTTAAAGTACCAACTAAATTAAATTTTTCATCTCATAATAATAGAAATGATTTTAAACGTAATGTTGATAATAATTCAAAATGAAAAAGAAAACCAAAATATTAAAATTAATCATTTTTATAAAAAAATCACTTAATAATTAAGTGATTTTTTCTTTAAATATTAATTTTATAAAGTTTTTTTATTTTCATTTTTTTTCTTATTTTCGATTTCTTGTTGTTGTCTTTCTTTTTCAGCTTTTTCGGATTCTTTTTTTAATTTATTAGCTGCAATTTTTCCTTTTATTCTTGCTATTTCTTTTTCTCTTTTATTTTTTTCATCCATAAAAATCCCTTTCTCACTACTTTTTTGGTATATTTATTCTTATACATCTAAAATACCCAAAATCAGTGTACATTTTTTAGAAAAAAAATAAATATAAAATATTAAAAAAGTCACTCTTTTAAAAAGAGTGACTAAAAATTAAATTTAAATAGTGCTTTTAATTGAATGGCATTGGATGGTATATTCCTGTACTTGTTGATGGTTGGTTATTTATATCATTTGCAAATTCATATGGATTGTCAATAGGAAATTCTTCTATTGATGTTTCGTCATCAGTTTCTTTTTCATTTGATGATTTTTCTGATTCTATTTGTTGTGATAAAACTTCTTCAATACCAGAATCTTCCAATTCTTCTTCCTGATATTTTTTAAACAATTCATCAAAAGTTGTGAATTTCCCATTGTTTTCTAATTTTTCTAAATGTTTTTCAAGAAAAACTGCTTCTTTTTTAGTAAATCCACAACAACTAGTTAATATTGCTGTTATTTTTTTTATAGTTATTGGTTGATTAAATACATCTTTATAAAAATCAGAAATAGCAAAAGCAATCATATCAATTGCTGTTACACCAATTGAAAATCCTAATGTTGTTCATCTAACAAATTTTTCATAAAATAATTTTGTGGCTTTTTGAAATCCATATTCAGTAACTAATGCAGCTTCTGTTTTAACAGCATTAACAGTACAAGTGACTGATAAAAATAAAGGGATTGCCATTAATATTTTTTTATATCTAGTTTGTTTTTCAACTCATTTTGAAAGTTTTTCAGGACAAAGATTAGTTGGAATTCCTAAGTTTGTTAAACCCGATTTAAAAATATTATTAATTGGTCTCATAACAAAATAACGACTTATATTTGCTGCTAAAGCACCTGTAGTAAAAATGTCTTTCGTGATTCAATCATGTAAATTAAAATCTTCTTTAGAAGTATTTTCTGATGAACCAGTTAGAATAATATGACTACCTGCCCATGTTAGTGTTTCTAAAGTTAAATTAACTAAAAGATTACGTCCTCAATTAGTTACTAATGCTATTGGTTTATTATTTTGTTGTTCCATAGTTTTAATTGTTTTATTTGCTAAAGATATTACTTGTTTAATTTCAATATCATTATTAGCATTATTATTTTCTGTTTGTGAATTAATAATTAGTTTTTTAATTCGTTCAATTTCTTTTTTAAAATTTGGATGATATTCAAATTCTGTTTCTACACAATTTTCAATTTGATTAAATTTCTGTATTAAATCATTAAGTATGGAAATATTTGAAAAATATTTCATTAATTTTTGATGGTCTTCTTCAAATAAAAGTGTTTCAAATATTTCTTTATATTTTTCAAAGTCACTGGTATTAAATTGATTGATTTCAATGGGATTTGTTTTGTTTTTTTTATTAAAAAAAACATCTCGTGATCAACTTGAAGCTGCTGAAGTGAAAAATGTGCCAAGTGCAGTATCAAGTAATACCATAACATAATTTTGTCAATTTCAAAATATAGCATCAATATAATCTTGGGATGTGTGTTCTTTACCATCAATGGGAAAATTAGAAACTACTCTTTGTAAATTTTTACCAGTAAGTCCAATATAAATTTCTAATAATCCTAAAAATTTATATGCAATATTTCTTATTATTCCTGGTTTTGTTTGATCAATAAAATTTTGTATTATTGTTAAATATTTATATAATTTTAATAAAACATTTAAATCTCTATTATTAGAATTTTCTTTAAATAATTTTAATTGTTCATTAAGTGAGTTGGTATTTGTTATAAATTTATTAAGATTATTAATAGTTTTTATAGTAATACCTTCTAAGAATTGATCTTCGGGTGATAATCTTCTTTCTTTTTTTTGAAAAGTTTTTAAATCTAAATTATCATCAATATATTCATCAACATCATTGTATTCTTTTTTATATATTTCTATTGTATTTCTATTAAAGTTTATTTTTAATAATTCTAAAATCACTATAATTACTGTTCCATTTTTTTCAACAAATGTTAGTTTTTGTCAGTATTGATTGTTATTAATGGTAATAGTGCTTTCATTAAAAAAAGTTAAACTATCAAAGTTATTTTTAATTTGGGTTTCATATTTTCAATTTCCATTATCATCGAGTTTTTTTTGTGTTGTTCCTCCATAACGACTACTACAATTTATTCAATTATTTTCTTCACTATCTTCTATTTCGATGATTGTACTTGAACTATTAAGACTTTCAGTACTACTTGAATTACTATTATTTATAGAAGATTGTTGCTGGGTAATTCCATAATTAGTATGTTTATTTTTTTCTAATAAAGGTTTTTTTTCTTCTTTTGGCATTTTATTTTCTCCTTTAAGTATAAAAGTCCTATTTTGTTTTTATAAACAAAATAGGACTTAAAAATATATTTAAACATATATCTGATTTGGATTATATCATTTATTTAATAGTTTTTAAATAAAAAATATCTTTTTATATATAGTTAATAAAAATTAAGTTTTTTATTTATTTAAAAAATTCAGTAAATGATTTTTTGCTATGACGTTCAAGAAATTTATTAAATTCAATTGTTTTTTCATTTTTAATTTTTTCTAAAAATATATTAACTTCTTTTCCAGTACCTAATGGAATTGTATTAGTGTCAATACCTTTTATTTTTTTAATTTCTTCTAAAAATAAATAACGACTAATAATAGTACTACAAGCGATAGCTAAATACTTACTTTCTGCATTAGTAACAAATTGAACTTTATCTTTAATAATTTTATTACGATTATCTTTCATATTTTCAATGTATTTGTAATATGTATCTTCATTAATATATTGATCAATAACTATAGTATCATATTGAATTCTATGTTGTAACATACGAACTAATGCTTGATTTTCTCCTCAGGTTTTAATAATATTGGGGCTATAACCCGCATCAATTCATTGATTATATTTACGATTGTTAATGATTACTGACTCAAAAATAATTGTTTTCATAATATCTTGTGCTAATTCAATAAATTTACTTTGTGATAAGTCTTTATAATCGCGAATGTTAAGTAAACGTAATTTTTCTAAATTACCCGAGCCAATATAAGAACTAATAATAACAAGTGGACCAAAAAAATTATTAATACCAAATTCAGCATTGCCAATGACTGGTGATTGATTTTCATCAAGTTGATTTCAAATTCTACGATATTCTGCAATAATATCCTCTTTAGTACCTTTAAAAATAACTTTTTCTTGATAAATTTCAATTGTTATATTATGATATTGAAATAATTCATAACTACTATTTTTATTATCAACTTTATAGTTTTGGTAGTGTTCTTTAATTAATGATTTTTGTTTTTGATTTAAGTAAAATGTCATTAATATACCACCATCTTTTCAAAATTTATTTGATTTATTGAAATTAATATCACACTTTCTTTCATATTAATTATATAATAAAAACAAGGATTTTAGGGTTTTAACCTTTTATTTTATATAAGGAGTTAACAATGCGTAGTGTAGGTATAGATATTATTGAAGTAAATCGAATAGAAAATATTGAAGAATTTGCTAAAAGAATTTTAAGTAAGAAAGAAATTATACTTTTTAATCAATATTCTTTACAACGTCAACAGGAATTTTTGGCAGGAAGATGAGCATTAAAAGAAGCAATTTTTAAGGCATTACCACAAGAAAAGTTAACATTTAAAAATATTGATATTAGTTATAATCAATATAATCGACCAATAACTATCATTAAGAATTATCAATTACTTTTATCTTTATCACATAATGAAACTAATGCAATTGCAATTGCAATTGTTATTTAATAAAAAGAAAGTAAGGTGTTTTATTAAAATGTATATGATTGATTTAATCTCTAAAAAGAAATTAGGACAAAGTTTAAATAAAGAAGAACTAAAATTTTTAACAGAAGGTATTGTCAATGAAACAATACCAGACTATCAAATTAGTGCTTGAGCAATGGCTGTTTATTTTCAGGGAATGACTAATGATGAATTAGTAGAATATACAAAAGCCGTTATTAATAGTGGTGAAACCATGGATTTATCACAAATTACTGGTTTTAGTATTGATAAACATTCAACTGGTGGTGTTGGTGATAAAACTAGTTTAGTATTTGGTCCATTAGCTGCTGCTTGTGGATTAAAGGTTGCAAAAATTTCTGGAAGAGGATTGGGTATTACTGGTGGTACTATTGATAAACTGGAAATAATTCCAAATTTTAAATGTGATTTGGAAATATCAGATTTTATTAAAGTTGTTAATAAAGTTGGTATGAGTATTATTAGTCAAACTAGTAATTTAGTGCCTGCTGATAAAAAATTATATGCATTACGTGATGTTTCAGGAACAGTTGATTCATTGCCATTAATTGCTGCTAGTGTTATGTCTAAAAAAATAGCAATGGGTGCTGATTTAATTTTACTAGACATTAAATGTGGAAAAGGTGCCTTTGTTCAGGATATAGTAACTGCAAGAAAGTTAGCAAAATTAATGGTACATATTGGTAAAGCTTTTAATAAAAAAATTTATGCTATTATTAGTGATATGAATAAGCCTTTAGGACAAACAATTGGTAATGCATTAGAATTACAAGAAGTTATTTTAAGTTTAAAAAATAAAGGACCAGAAGATTTGAAAATTCTTGTTAGTAATTTAGTAGCTTTAGCCTTATTGGGAGCTAAAAACGTAAAAACCTTAAAAGAGGGTATTGATAAAGTTAATGCTATGTTTACTAGTGAAAAACCACTACAAATTTTTTATGATTTTGTTAAAAGTCAAGGTGGAGATACTAAATATCTTGATAATATTGATAAATTACCACCAGCTAAATATATTATTAAAGTTAAGGCACAATTATCGGGCTATTTATATGTTACTAATAATTATGCTTTAGGTGAATTATCAGTAATATTAGGAGCAGGAAGAACTACTAAAACTGATATCATTGATCCAGTGGCAGGAATTTATTTAAAACAAATTCCTGGTCAAAAAGTTGAAAAAAATAGTGTAATTATGGAACTCCATACTAATAAAGATCAACATTTTCATCAACAATTTTTAGATTTGGCAATTTCTACATTTCAGATTACTAATAAAAAATACGATATTAAACCAATAATTTTAGAAATAATAATGTAATTTAGTTTAAAATTGTTTATAATGTTACAGTATTTTAAAAAATATTAATTAAATGAAATGATAAGGAGCGTTTTTGTGAAATCTTTATTAAAATTACTGGGCACACTTGCTTTAGCAACAACACCAGTTGTAACAGTTGTTGCTTGTGGTAGTGAAAATAATCAAATGACTCCAAGGGATATTCTTAATTTTGCTGCCTCTTTTGTTACTGATAGTAGTGTGCAAATTAAGGCTGATCTTAATTTATCAGATGATACCAATATAGGAGAAATGAAAGGTAAAATTTTTAGCGAATTAGATACTTCTGTGCAAACAGCTATTGGTAACTTTTTCTCTAGTAAACTTAAAGAAAGTACCAATGAACATCCAACAAATTGATATCACCCTGATGCACATGTCAAAATTATGGACTATGTTCCAAAAAAAGATAATGATAATGATGAAAAAGACAAACCTAAGTTTGTTTTACCAACTGGTAGTGAATTAGTCAATGGTCATTTATGAGTAAAAGCGGAAATCTCTTATTTAAATTTACCATCAGTTACTAAAGATATTAAAATTACAATTAATAATGATACAAGTCATACTAGTGATCAAAAAAAAGCTGATGCAATTAGAGACTTTATTAAAGAAGAAATTACTAAAGGTAATCTAAATATTAATGTTGAAAATTTACCAATAACTGGAGAAATTAAAGGAGCAGAAAAAGCAGAAAAAGAAGAAATTGCTAGAACTCAGTTATCATATATTAAACAAAATTTAAATGTTGCCATTAAAGATAAAGTTCAATATTCTGGTTTAAGTTTAAGTTTTGAATTTTCAGGTGATTTTTCAAATGTTCCTAAATCAACTTTATTTAAAATGACAGATCCAACGGTGACCAATAATGATGATAAATCAAATGATGATAAATCAATTGTATTTAATGGTAATGTTAGTAATATTACTATTGATTTCTTAGTTGGTAATGATGGTAATTCTACTTTTAATACTGGTGATATTGAAAGTACTACTGCTATTAAGATTAACCAAACTTTTGTTGATGCAACAACACAAATTTCAAAAATATTTTCTGACTGAACAGTTGATACAGTAAAGGAATTACCAAAAGCTTCAGATAAGTATTCAGATTATGACAAAGATGGAAAAATAAAAGAACAAGTTATAACAAATGGTTATTTTGCTAATATTAATAAAATTTATAGTATTCTTGTTCCTAAATGAAATAATGTAATAACTATTACTAATCCTGAAAGTAGATTTAATCTTAATCCTAATGAAAAAAATGGTTATTTTAATTTAAACTTTAAATTAGAATATGATCTAAGTAAAGTCTTTCCAGATATAAAGACAACTTCAAAATTTGAAATATCTGCTGAAAATATTCATATTACGTTACGTGAAGTTAAATAATAATATTTAAAAATATAATAACTTTTAAAACTTATTTTAATCATTAAAAAATTAAAAATAAGTTTTTTTTATTTATTAAAGATTAATCAAGTACTATTAAATTAAGTTATAATTAATATTAATAAGTATAAAATGATATTGAGGGAACGAGAATAATGTTACAACCAGTAATTACAATTGAATCTTTTCAAGGACCAATGGATTTGCTTTTGCATTTAATTAAAGAAAAAAATATTGATATTTTAGATTTAAATCTAAATGATGTTACTAACCAATATGTTCATTTTATTAATGAAGAATTAATTAAAAACATTGATTTAGTAAGTGAATATTTACCGATTGTTGCTTATTTATTAGAATTGCAATCAAAACAATTATTACCAAAACAAGAACTAGTAGTAGATAGTGCTTATGAAAATGAAGTTAATCGTCAAAAATTAATTGCTCGTTTATTAGAATATAAAAAATTTAAAGAAATAAGTAATTATTTTAAAGAACAGGCTGTATATAGAACCCAATTATTAACAAAAGCACCTAGTGATTTAAAAACATATTTAGTTGATGAAATTACACCAATTTTGGTAAAAAATAATGTTAATAAACTAACACAAGCAATGTTAAACTTATTTAATAGACTACAAAATGAAAATAAATTACCAGTTAATTTAGCATTAAACTTAATTTCAGCTGAAGATCGAGCTAAAGAAATTAAACAGTTACTGAAAAAAAATCCCAAGCAACATTTTACTTTAGAACAATTATTTTTTACTAAAACATTAACTTTACATTATTTTATTATTACTTTTATTGCAATTTTAGATCTTGCAAATCATCAAATGTTACATATTATACAAACTAATACTTTTACTGAAATTACAGTAATTTATCGAGGTGAGAAAAATGAATAATAGCAATTGAAAAACAAACGAAAGATTAGCAGTTTTACAAGGTTTATTATTTATTGCTGGCAATGAAGGTCTTGATTTATTAACACTTGCTGAATATTTAGAATTAACAAAAAAACCAAAAACTATTGAAAATTTAATTGCATCTTTACAAATGAAATTAAATGATGATGATACCAGTGGTTTAAGTTTAATTAAAGTTGGTAATATTTATAAATTAACAACAAAACCTATTCATTATAATCGCTATCAAGTATTAAAACAACAACCTTTAATACGTTTATCACAAGCAGCTTTAGAAACACTAGCTATTATTGCTTATAATCATCCAGTTACTAAACCACAAATTGAAGATATTCGTGGTGTAAATTGTGATTCTATTATTTTTAAACTAAAAAGTTTAAATTTAATTACCGAGATTGGTCGTAGTGAATTACCGGGAAAACCAATTTTATATGATTTAACTGATGAATTTATGGATCATTTTAATATCGAATCTTTAACTCAATTGCCAACTTTGCCTCAATTTAATAACCAAAATGATGAACAAGAAATCTACAACTTTACTAATGAATAATGATTTAGAACGCTTGCAAAAAGTTATTGCTAATTCTGGAGTATGTTCACGACGAAAAGCAGAATTATTAATTATTAATGGGCAAGTAACAGTTAATGGGCAAATTATTACAACGTTAGGTTTTAAAGTTACAAGTAGTGATGTTATTAAAGTTAATAATCAAATTATTAAGCAATCTAATCATATTTATTTAGCATTTTATAAACCACCTAATTGTTTAACAACAGTAAGTGATCCTAAAAATCGACCAACGGTAATGAATTATTTTACTAATATTAATAGTAGAATTTACCCAGTCGGTCGTTTAGATTTTGATACTTCAGGTTTGTTGTTAATGACTAATGAGGGTGAATTTACTAATGCTATTATTCATCCTCGTTATAAAATAGATAAGGTATATGAAGTATTGGCAAGTGGTATTTTGTCATCAAATGCTATTAAAAAACTACAAGACGGTATTATTTTATCAACTTCATTTACAACTTCTCCTGCTATTGTTAAAATAATTTATAAAAATATAAAAAAAGAAAATACTTTACTACATCTCACTATTCATGAAGGACAAAATCAACAAGTTAAACGTATGATTAAAGCAGTAGGAAGTAGAGTAATTACTTTAAAGCGTTTACAAGTTGCTAATATTACTTTAAAAGATTTAGCAATGGGTGAATATCGTTATTTGACAGAAGAAGAAGTAACAACATTGATGAAATTGAGTCAAAAGAGTTAAAATAAAAGAATAATTTATTTTTTAAATATAACAACTTTTTATATTTTCTGGGTTTGTCTTTATATCAAAAACCTTATTTATTTCAATAATATTATCAGCAAAATCTTTTGCTGTTTTTATTTCGTCTTGTAATTTTTTATTTGTAATAATATCATTTTTAAAATTTTTCAGTATTTCAATAAGATTATTTAAGTTTTGAAATTTATTTATTTCTTTAGCAATAGCGTATTTTTGTTTTTCACAGATTTTAATACCGATATCTATTCAATCTTGTAATTTTTTTATTTTTCATTTTTGATTTGGAGTTATTAATGGTGGATTTTGATAATTGTTAATTGCATGATACATGCTTGTGTTAAAAACCATTATTCTTAATCCATTATTACTTAATTCTTGGTGAAAATATTTATTTAAGTTACCTTTATTATTTAAAAGATAATTAATAGCATTATGTGTTCCGCGATCTCAATTTCTTATAATTTTTTGAAAAAAAAACTCAACTTTGTATTATTGGATTTATAGGTCTTTGACTTTGAAGAATAAAATATTTAACACTTCTGAAACGAATACTTTCTGATGTAGTTAGAATTACTCCTATTAATGAGCATTTAATTTGATTTTCATTTAAGTTAGAATTTGTTAACAATAAAAAATCATTATGTATTGTTTGTCAAGAATAATTATTATGTGCCTGGAGTCCATTACTTGCTACATAACTTCCTACAAAAGGTAAAGATTGGCAAAAAATATTTTTTATATTAGGATTTATTAATGTGCTGTCTTCAAAATAATAATAAGTTGTTTCAAAAGTAAATCCTTGTAGGTATAAACTTTTTGAACAAAAAAATAATTTTAACGTTTTTTGTTCAATATTTACAGTAATTGAAAAGTAATCATATTGTGCTTTTTGATTTATATAATAAAACTCTGAGTTAGCATTTGAACCATATGTATTTGGCATTTTTAATAAAATAGTTTCTATATATAGTTCTTTAATAATATGATTTAATTTTTTTTAAAAATATTATAGGATTATCATTTAAAACTTCTAAAATTGTTATTGTATGAAAAATACTTGAGTTGATTATTTCTTCTTCATCAAATTTTTCTTTTTCTTTTCAATCTTTTTTTTCAAAATTTGATTTTTTTGGCATATTTAATTTTCCTTTCAAAATAAAAACCCATTTACTTTTTATGAAAGTAAATGGATTAAAAACTAATATTTAGTTATATACAGTATAGAAAATAAAAAAAATTTGTCAACTTTAGAATCTTTTATATTATTTCAAAATAGGTCAAATTTCAAAAAAAGTAATAATAAAAACTTTAATAGTGTTAAAAGCATTTTTTATGTTTTTTAGATAATCATTTATTATTATTATTTATAGTTTATTTTAAAAATGCTGAGTTATACTTGTAAGTGCAAGTAAATAAAATTGCAAAAAATTCTCATATAAAAATTTCATAATGCTAAATTTAGTTTAGAAAAAAGTAAGGAGTTTTTATATGAGTTATAAACATCTTGGCATAGATGAAAGAATTTATATTGAGAATCAATTGAAATTTAAATTTAAAATTAGTGAAATAGCTAAAAATCTTAATCGAAGTATTAGTACTATTATTCGAGAAATTAATAGAAATAAAGATAATAATCATTATTTTTCATTAATTGCACAAAATAAAGCTGAAAATCGAAAACAATCACATATTAGTTTTCATAAGTTTAAAAATAAGAATTTAGTAAAATATGTACAACAAAAATTACTATTAGGTTGATCACCTGAACAAATTTATGGCAGAATTAAAAATTTTCATAAAGAATGAGTTATTAGTTTTAAAACAATTTATACTTGAATTTATTTTGGAATGCTTGATAAAGTTACTAGTAAAAATTTAAGAAGAAAAGGTAAAAAACGAAAATCTAAAGAAAATCGTGGCAAGTTTAATGGTAAATCAATTAAAGAACGAGATATAAATGTTAATGATCGTATAACACTTGGTCATTGAGAAGGAGATACTATAGTATCATCACGAGGTAAAAGCAAATCATGTTTAATAACTTTAGTTGAAAGAGTATCACGATTTACTTTAGCAATATTAGTTAAAAACAGAACTACTAAAGTTATTAATAAAAATGTCAGTTATTATTTATCAATTCTTCCTAAAAACATTGTTAAAACTATTACTTTTGATCGTGGCAAAGAATTTTCAAATTGACAACAACTTGAAAAAAATTTAGATGTAAAAATTTATTTTGCCAATCCATATTCACCTTGACAAAGAGGTACTAATGAAAATACTAATGGTTTAATTAGAGAAAAATTTCCTAAAAAATTTATTTTTTCAAAAACTAATAAAAATGAAGTTCATAAATTTATATTGTCTTTAAATCAAAAACCGAGAAAAATACTAAATTATCTTTCACCAATCGAATATTTGGATAGAAAAATAATTTAGTTGCACTTACCTTTACAATTTAGCAAAATTAAAATAAATGAATTTTTTTGAAAGGAAAAAAAATGAAAGAAGAACATTTAAAAGAGATAAATGAAAAAATATTAAATATAAAAAAATTATATAAACGTAATAATGAAATTTTAAATGAAATCATATTTAATAGAAATAACTATTGTGACGAAGAGATAGATATGATAAAAGATTCAATTTTAGAACAAAATTATAATTTTCAAGAAATAAAAATTCAACTTTTAGAACATCAAAATTTTTTATTAAGTAAAAATATAAATAATGAATTCTTAGTTAATAATCTTGAGTTAGAATTATCAATCAATAAATTTTGATATAAATTTTCTATTAAACTTTATAAAAAAGAAAAAGAAATAGTTAAATATTGAAAAGAACAGTATTTTGAATGTTATAAAAAACAATTTTTTGTAAAGAAAAACTTAGAAAATGATAATAAAATATCAAATTTTGTTATTAAAAAAATTAATAAAGATGTACAAAATATTTCGATTTCAACTCCTTCATTAAAAGTACATACATTAAAAATGTAAAATATATAACAAGCTATTTTTTAATAAAATCATTTAAAAATCTAGAATTTAATTTTTTTTAAATTATGATATAATCACTTTAAAATAATTATTAATTTTTTACAATATTTAAATGAGGTATATATATGAAAAAACCATTATCATTTATGGGTGCATTATTATTATCAAGTGCAGTCACTGCTAGTACAACGGCATGTAATAATCTAACTATATTCAAAAAAGATTTAAAAAAAGATTTAACACAAACAGATTTAAAAATTGTACCAGAGGAACATCGAGGAACAATACCTACAGATTATGAATTAAAATCACAACTATTTATTTTAAATCATGAACTTCATACTGATAATATTAAAATTATTAATAAAACCACTAATTATGCTTTTGTTGTTGGTGATGGTATTTTTTATAATCAAGATAAAATTAAAATTACTTATCAAATCCAAACTATTGATATTAGAACAATAATTGTTGATGGAGCATCCATTGGTAATTTTAGTACTAGTGGTCAAAAACCTACTGTGGAAGCTGTTTACAGTCGTATTCAAGAAAAATATTCTAATTTAGAAATGGATCGCCTTAAAATTGACGTTATTTCTAATAAAGAAGCAACTATTACAGGTATTACGGGTGATGATATTATTCCTCTTTATACTGGTAAGGTAACAGTTACATTTAGTACTAATGATAGTGTTGATTTAAGTACTATTATTAATAAAAAAGATTTAACGGTTAAGACTAGTGGTCATGATATACCATCAAATAATGATGTAATGAGAGCATTACGTGATACTTACCAAGAAAAGTTAGATACTTCTTTTATTGCAATAGAAATTACTTCTACTAATAGTGCCACTATTACTAGTACAAATCAAAAAAAATATACTGGTAAAGTAATACTAAGTTTAAATCTTGATATTAGAATTGCTCTTAAAGACGTTATTAATAAGGGATTAGATAAAATTGCTATTATAGGAAAAATAATAACTTTAGAAGATGTTAATAGTGCATTGAAAAAACAATATTCAAGCTTAAATATGAATGCTATTCAAGTAACGTTGCAAAATAATAGTGTTACTATTAAATCTATTAATCAATATGTATACACTGGTCCTAATGTAGTAATTGATAATTTACTTATTGATTTCAATAGTGTTTTAAATAATAAATTACCAACTTTTAATATTCCTGGACAAAACAAACCAAGTAAAGGACAATTAATTTCAGCACTTAAAACCGCTAACTATAATCTTGATGTAAGCAAAATTATAGTTGATAAAATTACTGATAATAGTGCAGTTATTAATGGTGATGGTAAATTTTATAGCAATGATAGTATTGTTGTTACTTATGATTGTGATAAAACAGAACTTTTAAGTGATGTTTTTAAAAATTTAAATTTAGGAACAATTAAAACTAATGGATTATCAAAACCAAATATTGAAGAAATTAAAACTGCGATTAGTAAAAGTAATCCAAATGTAAAGTTAGATGCAATTAAATTTAGTGAAGATGATATTACTAATCAACAAGTAACTATTAGTGGTGATGAAACTATTTATAAAGGGAAGATAGTTGCTGATTTTACTATTGATAGTAGTATTATTAATAATGATCAACTAAATTATAATTATAGTGAAACTAATAGTGTTGGTTCATTAAAAAGTACTTGAACCAGCCCCGATATTACTCTATTATCTAATTGAACAAATTATGCACCAGATTGAGATAGTTTTTCTAATAAGTTTAGTAAATTAAGTTTTGGTGATAATTCGTATTTTAGTCTTTATTGTAATACTTATACTGATCAAAAATTAAAAGGTTCGCAATTAAGTATTAATACTAATGATATTAATAATGATAGAAACAAAAATATATTTGAGCTTAGTTATTATTATGATGGTGGATTTTGAGGAGCCTTTCTTGAATTACATGGTTATATTCATATTTGACATGATGAAGAAAATGTTTATGTAAGCATTAATTGAAGCATTGATACAGTTAAATGTTTCCGTGATCGAGTATGGAATATTAACTTGCAAGGTGTAACCTTTAGTTAGAATTTAATAGATTATATTTATATAGTTTTACTGTTAATCATATAATTTTGAAATATTAATTTTTATTAAAAAGATAAATGAGAGATAATACTCTCATTTTTAATATCTTTTTATATAAATTAAGTAAATAACTAAAAAAGGATATACAAAGTAAGTTTAAAAATTAAAATTAAAAATTATTAATTTATAATTATTATAAACTTAATATAGTTTTTATTTTAAAATAAATGAGTTTAGATTGAAAGGAAAAAAATGATGAATAGAGGGTAAGAAATAAATATATTAAATGTAGAGATAAGTTTAATTGAACAAAAAATGGCTATTATTAAAAGTAATTTAGAAACTTGTATCAAAAATATAAGTGATAATCAAAGACAAGTATCTAATTATTTAGAACAACTTAAAAGAGAAGAATTAGAACATAAAAATTTATTGTCTTAACCATGTTTAGAAAAAAGTATAATGATAATAATAAATCCAATACAAGTTATAGTAAATTAACATAATTGAAGTAATTATATAAGTTTTATATTTAATTTATTGCTAAATTGTAAAGGTAAGTGCAACTAAATTATTTTTCTATCCAAATATTCGATTGGTGAAAGATAATTTAGTATTTTTCTCGGTTTTTGATTTAAAGACAATATAAATTTATGAACTTCATTTTTATTAGTTTTTGAAAAAATAAATTTTTTAGGAAATTTTTCTCTAATTAAACCATTAGTATTTTCATTAGTACCTCTTTGTCAAGGTGAATATGGATTGGCAAAATAAATTTTTACATCTAAATTTTTTTCAAGTTGTTGTCAATTTGAAAATTCTTTGCCACGATCAAAAGTAATAGTTTTAACAATGTTTTTAGGAAGAATTGATAAATAATAACTGACATTTTTATTAATAACTTTAGTAGTTCTGTTTTTAACTAATATTGCTAAAGTAAATCGTGATACTCTTTCAACTAAAGTTATTAAACATGATTTGCTTTTACCTCGTGATGATACTATAGTATCTCCTTCTCAATGACCAAGTGTTATACGATCATTAACATTTATATCTCGTTCTTTAATTGATTTACCATTAAACTTGCCACGATTTTCTTTAGATTTTCGTTTTTTACCTTTTCTTCTTAAATTTTTACTAGTAACTTTATCAAGCATTCCAAAATAAATTCAAGTATAAATTGTTTTAAAACTAATAACTCATTCTTTATGAAAATTTTTAATTCTGCCATAAATTTGTTCAGGTGATCAACCTAATAGTAATTTTTGTTGTACATATTTTACTAAATTCTTATTTTTAAACTTATGAAAACTAATATGTGATTGTTTTCGATTTTCAGCTTTATTTTGTGCAATTAATGAAAAATAATGATTATTATCTTTATTTCTATTAATTTCTCGAATAATAGTACTAATACTTCGATTAAGATTTTTAGCTATTTCACTAATTTTAAATTTAAATTTCAATTGATTCTCAATATAAATTCTTTCATCTATGCCAAGATGTTTATAACTCATATAAAAACTCCTTACTTTTTTCTAAACTAAATTTAGCATTATGAAATTTTTATATGAGAATTTTTTGCAATTTTATTTACTTGCACTTACAAGTATAACTCAGCTATTTAATAAAAAGTTATCATTTCTGATAACTTTTTTATATGTTTATTTATATTATTGAAAATTTCATTTAAGTAATCTTGTTGAAAGTTGGTTTTAAAAATTTTGAAAGTGTTGAAAATCAAATTTAATTTATTCTGTAGGAGCTATTCCACAATCAATTCTATGGATACTTACATTACCAAAATGGATTTCTAAAAAAACTTTTGAATTTGGAAAATTTCCTGTTACTGGTGTTCAAGTGTTACTATCACTAAAAAATTGTGTAGAAATTTTTGTATTTAGTATTTTAACTAGTTCATCAAATTGCTTTTGTTTATCATTAGTTTTAAATTAAAATTTAAAACTAGTAATCGGATTACCTTGTCTAAAACCTTCTTCTGTTGTTAATTTTAAAGTACTTTTATTAAATATAATATTAGTAATAATTATATTATTAATACCTAATTGATTATTTTTGCTTGTATTGATAGTATAAGATGTAATAAGTTTATCAATTTTGTCATCTTTGTTTACAATATCAATTTGACAAGTACCGTCACTAACTTGAAAGTCATTTTCATTATTTTCTGTAATTTTACCTGGATTACTATTTCTAACTTTTGCAATTAAATTACTAATTTCATTAACATCATAACTTGAATAATCCTGATTTTCATTACCAGATGTATATCCTAATTCTTGTAAAAATGCTGCAGCATGCTCATTTCTTGCTTTATATTTTTTTGAAGTAGAACCTGTAATTAATAATTTATTTTTAAAGAGATTATCGGGTGTAATTAATGAATCATCGGCAATAATTAAATATTTTTCGTTATTACTATCATAACTTAATTTTTGTTGGATTAAACTTATTGAGTTATCTGAATTATATCATTCTAATAATTTTGCATATCTAGAATTTAAATCAGGCACTTTTATTGAATCATATTCACAAGCAATAATTGAGCTTGTGCTAATAGAAGTTAAAGTAATTGCACTCATCATTTTTAATGTTATTTTTATACTTCTCATATTTGTACCCCCATAAATAGTATTAGGGCGGTTGTCAAAGTTACGAAATAATTTATTATCATATTAGTAACTTATTTCCAAAAATGAATTATTTGAAAAATAATGAAAATTAGACAAAATTACTCTCTTTTCTTAAAACATTAAATTTATATTTTATATTCGACGTATTTAAAAAAAATAAAATATACATTTTGTAAGTTAAATTAAAATTATCAACAAGGAAAAAGACAAGAAATAATCTTGTCTTTTTTTGTAATTGTAAAATTTTAAAATTTTTAATAACAATCTTTAGCACTATTATCAACACGTGTTAGGGAACTAAAAAAGTGAACTACAACACAGTTGTTAAAAATAGTAGCTAGCATGTGGACTTGCATGGATAAATAAAAAGTGGAGTGATACCTAATAAAATATACTAACCATTAATGGTAATTCTTGGGGTGGGAGCGAATTGGAAACTAGTATATATAGACCTGTTGTAGGGACCCATTGTATTAATTCTATTCTTTATTTAACCAACCTTGCCACTCCCCAGTGAGCAAGTGTTGGTTTTATTTTTTATTTTTTTTGAAAAATTTTTTTGGGCGAGAAGCAACAGAACATATTAGGAAAGGATTATTATGCAAATAGAATTTAAAAAAGAACAAATTGTTAAAGATAAACCACAATCTATTCTTATTGATTATGTTGAATATAAATTATCACTTCCAAAATGAATGATTAAAAATAATTCTTTTATTGTTGATAACAGTTACACATATTGAGTTTTTAATTTAGAAAATATTAAAAGAGAATTAAGTGGTAATGAATTAATAAAATTATTAGAACCATATATTAAAGACCAAAAAATAACTGTTAATAAACCAATTACTCCAAAAGAATATTATCTTAATGATATAAAACTTGAACCATTAACATTTTATGAACAGCATAATAGTTGATTTATGGGTGAAATAACTGATAACAAAACTAAAATTACTAATCCTTGTTTTAAATATAACATTACGTGAGAAGAAAACAGAAAAGGTTTTAAAATAAATAATCCATATAAGCATAATGATTTAGCAATTAATTATATAGTTACTTCTTATAAGGAAATTTCAAATCATAATGAAAAAGTATTTTTGTTGAACATGTAAACAAAATAAATTAGATTATTTATTCTTTAATACTAATGATATAAAAACAAGAAAATATTTTTTAAGAGATAAAAATAGTAAAGCAATTTGTTATGACTGTATTTTAAATATTAAGTTAATTAGGAGGTATAAATATGGATAAAGAATATTTAACTAAAAGAGAAACGATTTGCATACCAGACAGTGATGATATTGAATTTAAAATAGGGCTAATTAAACTGATTGATGATTTAAAAAAAGATAATTTAGTTTGTGGTCATAAAGAATTTATTGAAGAATGTAAATATTGTTGATGTAATTGTGATTTAGAAATTATTAAAACGGTTATTAGAGGTTAACTTAATTAATGCAATATGACTTAATTATTGGAATTGACCCTGCTGGAATTGGTAATAATGGAATGGTTATATATTCAAGTGAAACTAATAATATTGTTTTTAATGAAACATTTAATACATTAACTGTTTTATGAACTAAAAATATGTATAAAGAAAAATTTATTGATAAAAAAATATTAGTTATTGTAGAAAATTTCTTTTTAAGTTCAAAACAATTATTAACTAATCCATTATCAACACCTAAAATTATTGGTGCATTAATGGTATTAGTTCAAGATGTTTTTAACTGAGATTATTTCGAAAATCACCCAAAAAATAAAAATAAAATAACAAATTATAAAGGAAATATAAAATTAACAAAACATGAACAAGATGCTTATAAGCATATTCAATATTATTTAAAAAATCATAAGAAAATATTGATTTTTGATAATTATTTAAGGAATTCTAAAAATGAAAGATAAAGAAAATTATGTCAAATTAAAAGTAAAACTGAGTAACACTATTGAAGCAAAATATTACGAAAAAGGTAATAAGGAATTATATTATAGTGTTCGTGGTCAATGAAATGGATTAAATTATGTTACTTTAATTTTTAATAACCCAAAACTTTATAGACGCTGTATTTTATTAAACAAAAATGATGAAATTTTAGTAACTGGTCAAATCTTTAACACTTTAAACATTCCTAAAAATCGTGCATTTTGTTCAATCAATGTTAAATGATTTAAAAAATGAAAAGAGTAAAAAATGATATTATGAAAAATTTTATTGATAATACCAATATTAATAACATCTATAACACTAATAATATTTTTAATATTTATTATTAAAGAATTAAAAAATGAATATAAAGTATTAAAAATATTAAGTGAAATTGCTAATCAAATTAAAAATAAGGAGAAAAATTAATGATTAAACAAAAATTAATTGATTATATTGAAGAGGAATGAAATATTAATGTACATCATTGTGATTGTTGTGATTATTCTTATGAAAATGATAAACCAGAAAGAATTATGAAATTACTTGAATTAATAAGAAATGGAGAATTTGATAATGAGTAATAATAAAAATGAATTAAAAATTCCTAATTTTATTAAAAGTAATAAAGAATAATAAATGTGGTTATGGTAGATTTTATGCACATAAATGTAATAACTTTTGTAAACAAAAACAAAATAAAAGAGTTAGAAAAGAAAAGTTAAATTATGAATAAAGAAAAATTAATTATTTCTATGAAAGAAAGAATAGATTTATTAAATAATTCATTAATAGAATATTCATCCAAACTTTATGAGTTAGAAAACTGAATTATAAGACTTGAAAGAGGTGAATTTGACTAATGATAATATTACCTACTTTGTTTGAAAATAAAGATGAAATTGAAATATTATCACCATTTCCAAAAGCAATTCATACAAGTAATGATATTAGAGCAATTATTTTAAGACAATACCCAAATGTTAAATCCAAACACATAATTGTTTCTGACCCAGAAAGTAATGTTGCATTAATAGTTGGTGATAATGATTTTTATCAAGGTTGAATTAAAGTAACAATTAAAAAATTAGAAAATTAAAGGAGAATAAAATGCCAAGTATAGAAAATCAATCAAATTATACTTTAACTAAATTAATTAGAATTGGAATAAGTCCAATTTGTGCAATGATTGGTACAAGTGCTTATTATGGTCAAGTGATTGCAAATCCAGTATTAGGTTCAATTAATAGTTTATTATTTGGTAAAAAATTAGGTTTAGATATTTGAAATTTAAATCAAAGACCAAATACTAAAACTAAATTAATTAATAGTAGTAAAAAAATATTATTAGGTTTAGGAACAATTGGATTAGCAAATTATAGTAAATGAACAAAGAATAATATTACTCCAATTGTTCCAACAACACCAATGCCAATAACTACTACAACTACAACTGAGGGTCCTCCATGATTACTATTAAATAAACAAGAAAATCAGTCATTAATGGATTGAGATACATATATTAGTTTAAATGCTTATGGTATATCAAATCTTATTAGTGGATTAACTGAGTTAATACCTAATAAATTTGAAACAATAAGAAAGATTTGTAATATGGCAACTGGTGGATGTTTGATTTCAAGTGGTGTAGCAATGGGTATAAATAATGATTTTAATAATGCTTATGCAGTACCTACCATAATTGCTGATGCAAGTGAAATAATCCATAATTTATTACCTATTGAAATTAATCATGATACTGAAATGCAAGAAACTTCATTTACAAATGAAACTGCAAATCTTATTAATGATAATAGATTCACAATTAATAGTGAAACAACTAGTCAATATGGTAGTGATAATATGAGCGAAGTTCCATT
The DNA here is from genome assembly GCF_964019575.1 of Spiroplasma endosymbiont of Andrena trimmerana. Classification (NCBI taxonomy): domain Bacteria; kingdom Bacillati; phylum Mycoplasmatota; class Mollicutes; order Entomoplasmatales; family Spiroplasmataceae; genus Spiroplasma; species Spiroplasma endosymbiont of Andrena trimmerana. Next base: position 773,099 of record NZ_OZ026455.1, on the reverse strand, counting down.
AAATCATGATAATGCTTCACTAAATTGAGATTATAATCACATGAGTTTATAAAGGAGGTGAATAATTTATGAATAAAGAAAAATTACTTGAATATTATAATAATGAAATTCAGACATATAAAGAGAGAATGGAACAATTAAATAAAGAAATTGCCTTATTAGTAAGCATTATAAGTAATTCAAAATCTATGATTGAAAGAATTAATGGTGGTCAATTTGATGAATAATTAAAAAATAAATAATTGAAAGGAAAATATTGAAATGAAAGAATTTTTACATGAATTAATAATTATTGGAACAAGTGTTGGAACATTAATTTGCAGAGAAATTATTGTTTTATTAAAAAGATTTATCACAACTCCAAAACATATTAGAAGAAATAATAAAGTGATGAAACATCAAAAAAAAATTAGCAAAACTTAATGAAAAAATTAATGGAAAAGAAAATAAATAATAAAGGTGTGATTTAAATGTTAGAAAATGAAACTAATGTTGAACAAAATACTGAACCTTTAACTGAAAATAATAATTTACAACAAGAGCAAGAAATTAAGATTGTTGAATTAGAAAATAAGTTAAATAAACTTAATCAAGAAATTAAAGAAAAAGAAATAATTAATATATTTAAAAAATATCAAGTTAAAAAAGAATTTTATGAATTTTTAAAATTTAAAACTAATAATTTAGAAAATTCAAAAATTGAAGAAACTATTAAAAAAATAATTAAAGAACAACCAGTATTTAAAGAAACAATTAATACAGGTGGCAATAAACAAATAATTATTAATAATAAAACAAATGATAAAGAAAATTTTTTAATTAATTGCTAAATTGTAAAGGTAAGTGCAACTAAATTATTTTTCTATCCAAATATTCGATTGGTGAAAGATAATTTAGTATTTTTCTCGGTTTTTGATTTAAAGACAATATAAATTTATGAACTTCATTTTTATTAGTTTTTGAAAAAATAAATTTTTTAGGAAATTTTTCTCTAATTAAACCATTAGTATTTTCATTAGTACCTCTTTGTCAAGGTGAATATGGATTGGCAAAATAAATTTTTACATCTAAATTTTTTTCAAGTTGTTGTCAATTTGAAAATTCTTTGCCACGATCAAAAGTAATAGTTTTAACAATGTTTTTAGGAAGAATTGATAAATAATAACTGACATTTTTATTAATAACTTTAGTAGTTCTGTTTTTAACTAATATTGCTAAAGTAAATCGTGATACTCTTTCAACTAAAGTTATTAAACATGATTTGCTTTTACCTCGTGATGATACTATAGTATCTCCTTCTCAATGACCAAGTGTTATACGATCATTAACATTTATATCTCGTTCTTTAATTGATTTACCATTAAACTTGCCACGATTTTCTTTAGATTTTCGTTTTTTACCTTTTCTTCTTAAATTTTTACTAGTAACTTTATCAAGCATTCCAAAATAAATTCAAGTATAAATTGTTTTAAAACTAATAACTCATTCTTTATGAAAATTTTTAATTCTGCCATAAATTTGTTCAGGTGATCAACCTAATAGTAATTTTTGTTGTACATATTTTACTAAATTCTTATTTTTAAACTTATGAAAACTAATATGTGATTGTTTTCGATTTTCAGCTTTATTTTGTGCAATTAATGAAAAATAATGATTATTATCTTTATTTCTATTAATTTCTCGAATAATAGTACTAATACTTCGATTAAGATTTTTAGCTATTTCACTAATTTTAAATTTAAATTTCAATTGATTCTCAATATAAATTCTTTCATCTATGCCAAGATGTTTATAACTCATATAAAAACTCCTTACTTTTTTCTAAACTAAATTTAGCATTATGAAATTTTTATATGAGAATTTTTTGCAATTTTATTTACTTGCACTTACAAGTATAACTCAGCAATTATAAAAAGAAAAATTATTTATAAACGAAAGGAAGAAATAAAATGTCAGTACCATTTAATCAAAATTTAGACAATACAGAGAGATTAGTAGAAGCACCAGAATTTATAGAATTTTTTAAAATTTCAAATAGTCCATGGGCAAACTTTTTCCCTACTGAAATTGTTGACTCAGTAAATATTGAATTTATTGTTAAAAAACCAAAAAAACCGGAAATAAAAATTATTGCTTGAGATGATAAAAGTAAAAGATATGAATTATCATATGTTGATACAGATAAAATTAGTAAAAAAATAACTAAAAAATATCTTGCAGGAGAAATTATTGCAGATGTAGATTTAAATGCAAATAATGGACAAAATTTATTAGATAGCATGCAATATGAAGTTGCAAATGATTTAGCAGATAAATTAGCAATTGATGATACACAAGCAATTGCAAAATCTGCTACTAAAATAGATATTGAAGATACAACGCCAATAGGATATTTAAAATCAATGTTATCTGCTTGAAATACTTTGTTTCAATTTAGAAACATTGCAAATAGTAAATTTTTTATTACTAATGGTCTTTATGATAGTTTAGTTTATTTAGCAGATAATAAAGGTTTAATCACCGATAATCAGTTAGCGCAACAATTACGTTTAAATGGAAATAATTTATATGTAAAAGGTGTATTATGTGAAATCGTTCTTGATGACTATATGATTTTTACTAATGATAAAAATGAACAACAACTAATGACTTTTGTTTTAGCAACACCAAGAGCAATGAAAAGATACATGTTAGAAAGAACAATTATTTATGTAGACTTTATTAAAGATGATAAAGCAGGAAGAGCATATAAAGTTGCTGGTGAAGTTGTTGGAGAATCAATACCTTATATTTCCAATAATGAAACAACATCAAGATGAATGTTATGCGGAATTATTAAAGCAGAGAAAACTGATTTAAAAACTAAAATTACAAATTTAACAACTGATATTACTGCAAATGTTAATAACAATAATAGTGAATTAAATACACAAATAAAAAGTACTAATGAACTTAAATCATTAAATCCTAATTTAACAAATCCAACTATTAAATATTTTAGTGATGCACAAGGTAAAACTAATGTAAGTAATCAAAAACAAAAAGCAGGTGATTTATATATAACTATTACTGCAAATGATAATGATTTAAATTATAAAGGAACAACAAATCCAATTAAAATAACTCTTAAATAAAGGAAATTAAATGCCATGCCAATTGGTACAACTAGTACAGCAATACTTTTAAACATAAATAAACCAAAACATACTAGAACAAGTAACCAACAAGAAAATAAAAGTTTTTGATGAGAAATTTTAGAAATGATTGGTGTACAAGTAATTGCAGTAGCACTTGCTCCTTTTACTGGTGGATTAAGTGAAAGTGTAGCCCTTGGATTAGGTGCAAGTGATTTTATTGCAAGTACTATTAATTTTGGTATTTATGCTACAACTGATTTTACTATTAATCAAGTTTATGATTATTTAAAAGGAAATGTAACAAAATTAAATACTTTCTTAAATTTATTACCTGCATTTGCTGGACTTAATAAAATTAGTCGTGGTTATCGTACTACTAAATTTATTAAACTAGCACAAGAAACTAAAACATTAAAACAAGTTGGTATTAAAGAAGCCAAAAATTTACAAGAAGTTATTAGTCAAGTAAGTGGAAAAGAAATTTTAACAGATAAAATTATTGGTAATAAACGTTATTTAATGAATTATAGTTTTACTCCTAATCGTGAAACAGTATTACGAGATTTAGGTTATGTTGCTGAAAGACAATATAAAAATAATTTTCAAAAATTAGAAGCACAAGAATTAAAAGATTATTTATTATTACAAAATACATTAATAAAATTAAGTCCACAATTAACTCCTAAATTTAAAATTAAAGATATTGAAAAAGCAAATAACTTTTTAAAAAAATTTAATACTGATTTAAAAAAAGTACTATCTATGAACCAACATGATTGATTAAATTTAGTTCATACAATACATTCAGAAAATAGATATGGAAAAACTTTAATTTTAGATTTACAAAAAATTCGTGCTAATTCTATTAAATTTAATTTTAAAAATAATGTTATTCATCAACTTGTTTTAAAAGCAAATCAAAGTTTTAAATATTTTGATATTAGATTTTATTTAAAAAAAGGTTTAAATAAATTTTGAAAAGATACACCATATTTTGAAAAAATAAGAGAAAGTATATATAAATTACAAGAAAAATTTGAAAAGTTAGAAAAACAAGCATTTGAAAAAATTAATAAATTAAAAGAAAAAGCAACTGATTTATTTACTAGTGCAGAAAAAAGAGCAATTAAACATGCACAATTAATTCCATTAAATTCACCAGTATTTATGGGTTGTAAAATTCAACCTTTGTCATTAGATAAATGTGCAATTACTATTTATCATCGCAATCCTAAATATAAACCAATTACAGTTGTTGATAGTATTCTTAAAGCAAAAACTTTTGTTACTCAAATACATCCATTTCATTGATATCGTTGATATAGTGGTTGATACATTGGTTATGGTATTAATCGTAATAAATGATTAAAAGCAATAGCATTTGCTCCACCAGTGGTACAACAAGTAATTAGAGATAGTTTTAAAGTATATAGAGAAATATTTAGAATAATAAGAACTTATCATAAAGTAGTAAATGTTATTAATAACCCTATTGAAAATATTAATAAATCATTTAAAAGTGTTGGTTTAAAATTTTCAGTTAATACTTTATTTGGCACTGGACTATTACATCATTTAGAAAAATTTGCATATAGTCAAGTTGTAGAAAAGGGTAAGAAAAAGTTGCAAAAAGAAATTGAGCATATGCTAAATTGTAAAGGTAAGTGCAACTAAATTATTTTTCTATCCAAATATTCGATTGGTGAAAGATAATTTAGTATTTTTCTCGGTTTTTGATTTAAAGACAATATAAATTTATGAACTTCATTTTTATTAGTTTTTGAAAAAATAAATTTTTTAGGAAATTTTTCTCTAATTAAACCATTAGTATTTTCATTAGTACCTCTTTGTCAAGGTGAATATGGATTGGCAAAATAAATTTTTACATCTAAATTTTTTTCAAGTTGTTGTCAATTTGAAAATTCTTTGCCACGATCAAAAGTAATAGTTTTAACAATGTTTTTAGGAAGAATTGATAAATAATAACTGACATTTTTATTAATAACTTTAGTAGTTCTGTTTTTAACTAATATTGCTAAAGTAAATCGTGATACTCTTTCAACTAAAGTTATTAAACATGATTTGCTTTTACCTCGTGATGATACTATAGTATCTCCTTCTCAATGACCAAGTGTTATACGATCATTAACATTTATATCTCGTTCTTTAATTGATTTACCATTAAACTTGCCACGATTTTCTTTAGATTTTCGTTTTTTACCTTTTCTTCTTAAATTTTTACTAGTAACTTTATCAAGCATTCCAAAATAAATTCAAGTATAAATTGTTTTAAAACTAATAACTCATTCTTTATGAAAATTTTTAATTCTGCCATAAATTTGTTCAGGTGATCAACCTAATAGTAATTTTTGTTGTACATATTTTACTAAATTCTTATTTTTAAACTTATGAAAACTAATATGTGATTGTTTTCGATTTTCAGCTTTATTTTGTGCAATTAATGAAAAATAATGATTATTATCTTTATTTCTATTAATTTCTCGAATAATAGTACTAATACTTCGATTAAGATTTTTAGCTATTTCACTAATTTTAAATTTAAATTTCAATTGATTCTCAATATAAATTCTTTCATCTATGCCAAGATGTTTATAACTCATATAAAAACTCCTTACTTTTTTCTAAACTAAATTTAGCATTATGAAATTTTTATATGAGAATTTTTTGCAATTTTATTTACTTGCACTTACAAGTATAACTCAGCTTTCAAAAAATAACTTTAATTTATCTACATCAAAATCAAAAAATAAAGCAGTAAACGATGATATTAAAAAACAAAAAACAACTCCACTACAAATTTCAAATAAATCTTTCTTTTTCATAATAAACTCCTAACCTATAATTAAACTAATTGCTCTAACAAATAATCATAAAGGTATAATATTTTCTATTCCACTAACAATATCAACATTTAAAGCAGTACTAATAATATCTGAAAAAATATGTCGTAATAAACTATCTGTTGTAAAAAGAAACTGTCTTAATGGTTCTACTGGTAAAACTTTACCAACAACGCCATAAAGTAGTCACCTAAAAACATTACGTAATTGTCCAAAAACATCATATCAAGACACACGTTCATACTCGGGGTTAAAAGGACTAATTGGTGGTACTGGATTAATATCTTGTGCAGAAAAAATATTCATCTGACCAAACTTAACATGCAAACCGTCACGATTAGTTAAAGAAGATAAATCAAAATCAATTGTTAAATGCTTTAAATTTGGAACACGAACCGGCATAGTAACAAAATTATATTTTCCTAAATTGTAAACACTATCTTTATCATTTAATACACCTTTAAAATTATAACGAATATTACCTTCATAATCTAAAAATGAAAATGTATAAATAGAAGAAAAATAACTAAAATATTCAGCAGAAATATAAAACATAAAACCTTGTATATAAAAACTCAAAGGTTTTGTAATTTCAAAAGTCAACTTAAAACTTAAATTATTAGAAACATTATAATTTCAAAAAACTAACTCATTAAACTTACCAGTTTGTATATAATTATGATTAAATAAAATAAGAGATAACTGGTCTAAATCTTGCTCTGTAAAATCATAATTTGTAGATAAATCACTAACTCGTCTATCAAAATTACCTACAACATCAGAATGAAATTGAATTGAATAAGGAGTATCAGTAGTTTTATGTACAACAGCAGAAACTAATTTTAAATCTGGTTGGCCAACATCAAAATAAGCAGAGTTTCATGGAATAGTTGCTCAATCATTAAAATCATTATATTTAACGGGTTTAACCATATCGCTAGTTATAGTGTAATTACTTTCACTAGGTGCATTAGAAACAATTAAACTAGTTGGTGCTTGAACAGTACTATTTACAACAAAAAATAATTTAACAAACTTAAATCACATAATTATTTACCAAATAAACATTTTAAAATTCACCATGAACCATAAAATATAATAAATCCAATAAAAAACTGAGTTCCATAAACTACTAAATTTCATAAAATAGTAGTAAAATCATCAACTGGACTACCTATAAACATAGTTCAATAATCAACTATACATTGATGTATTTTATTATAAATATCTCAAACACTCATATTTAACACCTACCCAAATAATGACCTAAAAATAAATTTAATACTACGATAAACAAAATTAAAAAATACACCTAATACCAATCAAAAAGTCAAATTAAACAAAATATAAACTTCATCAGTAATATTTGGTTGATTTAAAAATATTGAAATATCTTTATTAGAAAATATAAAAATTAAATGCAATATACTATTCACAAAATCACTCATAATTAATTACCTACAAACTTCCCTTTTTTATTTTCAACACCCTTAGCCTTATTTTTTAAACGTTTTCTTTCATGTTGTTTAGCAATTTGCTTTCCAACAAATTTTGAACTTCCCTTAATATTTTTATAACTTTGTTTTACAGTACCCGATGTAGAAACTGGCTGAATATCAATACTTAAAAAAACTGACATAGCAAACTTTATTAAAAGAATAAAAACAACAAAAGTTCCTAAGTTAAAACCTAAATCTGCCATTGGCAAATTTCAAAATTTCATAAAGATTTGTGTAAATAATTCTAAAATTTTTGAAATAAAAGCAACACCCATAATAAACTACTCCTATATTATTTTTAATAATTTTAAAATTAATGAAAAAGTAAAAAGTACTAAAATAATTGCTAACAATGGTGCTGGCATAGAAACTATTTGTTGTGAACTATCACCAAAAATAAAACTTTTAATAACCAAAGATAAATTATGTAAACCAGAAAAATCAGTAATATAACTTTGTAAAATATTTTGCACAATATTATTTAAAGAAGGTAAAAGTTTACCCAATAAAGGAAAAACAAAAATTATTGCAAAAAATAATTTAATCATAACTATTACCTCCTAAAAATAACTTTAATTCTTTCTATCTAAATCCACGAATAATATGTCCTATGAATTCTTTAATAAATACTAAGATCATCATAAATATTGGAATTAATACCGGTCAATTTGTCATAATTGAGTCACCAGCAAATACTCAATCAAATACATAACTAAAAGATTCTAATAATTTTTGGCCAATACCTCCAATCATATTTAATAGTGCGGTTAAACCTGCGGGCATTCTAATCACCTCCCTCCTCTAATTCTTTTCTTGCTCTTTCTTTCCGTTTTTGTTCTTTACAATACCAACAATCTGGGTCAATTACATTATGCTTTTTATGTTTAAATTTTCAAATTATCTTTTTAATAGTACCCTTAAAAGCCCAAGCAGTACCAAGCACAGCAATTATCACAACTATTCATTTAACCATTATTTTCTACCTCCTAAAAAACTATCAAAACTCATATTTTCATATAATCTCTGTTCAAAATTTCTTTTTGCCTTTTTCTTATGCAACTTTTGTCTTGGCATATTTTTTCATTTATCTTTTTTCATTTTAAACACCACCTAGTGTATAAGCATAAGAATAATCCCAGTTTAAACTTGCTCTATCTAAATTAATCTCCGACATACTATCATCATTTAAATCAACATCAACCATACTGTCATTTGTACTTTGATAATCACTAACACTACCATTAATTAATCTTGCTCTTTCATCTGTAAATACTTCTTGTAATTCTGTATTATTATATGTACTTCCCAAAGGTAACAATAAAGTATTAATAATCTCACTTGTTCCGGCAATAATCGTAGGAATAGCAAAATAATTATTAAAATTATTATTAATACCCATTGCAACACCACTACTAATCAAACAATCACCAGGACCCATATTTGCTATTTTACGTATAGTTTCAAATCTATTAGGTATTAATTCAGTTAAACCACTAATAACATTCGCTATACCAAAACTATTTAAAGATATATAAGTATCTCAATCTACAAAAGGTTTATCAATTACTGGCTTAGGAGTTGGTATTGGAGTAGGAATTGGTGGTTCAGTAGGACAAGGTGGCCAAAAACAAGGTTCATCTCTTAATAAAGAAACTGACTTATCTACATACTGAACAAACTTAGCATAATTAATTAAACCAATTGTTCCTAAACCTAAAAATATCTTTTTATAACTATTAATAACTTTATTTCTAGTAGTAGGTCTTTGATTAATATTCCATATATCAATTCCTAACTTTTTACTAAATAACAAAGAATTAATAGAACCTAAAATTGGGTCTTTTAAATATTGACCATAATAAGCACTAACTCCTACCATAGCACTTAATGGACTTAATCCAGTTCTTAAAATTTTAGTTAAAGTATAATTACTAGTTTGTTCTAATTCGTTAGGCATAAATAAAACTCCTTACTTTATTAATAAGGAGCATATTTATACTAATTAGAGTAAGGGGCAAAAATACACTAAAAAGTATATATATGCCCCTTATTTAATTTTTAATTTTCTTTTTGTTGTAATTGTTCTTTTTGTTTAACTAAAGCAATATCTAATATGCAATTTGGACAGTAATATTTTCCAGTATATAAATTTTGTAAAACTCTTTTAGGACAAATAACTTGATCACAAAGTTTACATATATACATTGCTAAATGAAAATGTTGTTCACAAGCACAATTATTAATTTTTGACATAACTTAAATCCTTTAAATAATTATTTAACAATTACCCTATAATAAATAACTATTTAGTTTTTAAATTATGTATGTCAATAATTTTTGCTTCTCACGTTATTTCAACATCATAATAAGAACCAAGACTTAAATTCATTTTAGAAAGTTTAGTAAATAATTCACTATCATGTAAAACTCATTTATCCTTAGATTTTTCACCAGTTGATATTTTAATACCTTTATCAGTAACATAAAACGGCGAAAAAGTAAGTACATCATAATTTTTGGACTTACCACTTTTCTCATCTTTAATTACTTCATTATTTCTAATTTTTGTCAATTGACATAAAAAATACATCTTAACCTCCTAGACAGAGACTTAATTTAAGTCAGATTAATAATGCGGGTAATTAACATTATTAATTATAATATAACATAAAAAAAATAAAAAACAACAAAAAACGCCATAAAGAAAAATAATGTCTGTCTAGGACACAGTAATTATCTTTATGACAATAACCATTATATATATATATATATATATATACAAGTATTTTTCTAATATTTTTTATAAATTTTCAACAAGAAAGTGAGAATTAATTAATTCTTCCATAACAAATTTAACAATGCTTAATTCTTTATCTGTTGCTACTTTTAATTGATGATTTTCATTATTACCAAGATTTTTAACTAAATCTAACTTACTAGCTCAATTTTTACCTAATAACTGACTTTCTTTAATATGATTTACATAATAAGGAAATTTTTCATCTCTTTTATATTTACAGCCTAATTCACAAGCAAAATGTATTAATAATTTTCTTGCTAGCAAAGTAGCACAAGAATTAAGTTTCAATTTTAATGCAAAAAAATATTCTTTTAATAAAGAAAATAAAATATCTTGTTTCTTTTGTTTTAAAATATCTAAAACCTCTAAACTTTTATTATTTAATACAGCAATATTATACATTGGTTTACCAGAAAGTATATTAAATGATATTTTTCCACAACTTCGATAACTACAAACAAAACTTATTTCATCATTATCAATTAATTTACCGCATAAATCTTTATTATGAACTTCATAATTATTATTACAATATCCAATATAAACATAATTACTACTTATAAGTTGTTTATTAAGACAATTAGAACAAATAAAACTCTTATTTTTTATTTCAGAACAATAATTTATACTATTATTATAATTACAGTTTACATTAAAATTATATTTTTCATATTTATAAGGACAATTTTTCATAAATATAGATTTTTCCTTTATTTATTTTATTAATCACTAAAAATTATATCAAAATATTTTCTAATGTAAAATTCTTTTTCCAAAATTAGTTTTTAAATAATTTCGTAAACGCAAACTTTCTAAACTTACATAAGGTTCAAAATCCTTAAAATTATCACCAAAAACAGTAGTATCAAAACTTCCACCAAAAAGAATAGTACGACCTAAATTATCAATTTTCTTTTTAAAAAATTGTGTATGTAAAGCATTAACAGAAGCATCAATTAAACGTTGATACAACATCACTTTTTGACCTTTAACTAATTTGGGATTAGAACAATTACGAGAAAAAGTATAAGCACGCACACCTAAATCATATTGATTTTGAGATTTTATATCATTTTGTACTTTTACTACATATTTGCTTAAATATTTAACTATATTTTCATTTGTACCTTTTCTAACTACTCTTACATCATTAAAACCAAATGGTCATCATTGTGGTAACATACTTTTATGTATTTTTCTATTAAATAAAATATGAAAATGTATAGCACCTCGTTTTTGATATTCATAAACATACATATATTTAAGTTCACACCTAAATACTTAATACGTTTTGGATTATTTCATCAACGTTTTAAACGTTTAAAGAATATAGCAATATCATGTTTTGCTTTATTAATATCTTGCATATTATTAGCATAAGTTAAAGTAACAAAACTTAAAACTTTTGAATTATAAAAATTATGATACGCTTTATGTATTAATTTTGTTTTAGTACGAATTGCATTATTACGTAACTTTTTATCATTAATACCTAAATTTTTAACACCAATTTCATTACGCTTATTATTTAATATAGCACTCATAGGTAAAATTATATTTTTAACATAAGCACCATAATATATTTTTTTAATATAAAAATTTTCTTGCATATATAAAACTCCTAGACAGTATTATTAATTTTATATATTTTTACTAACAAAATAATCATAACACAAAAATCAAAATAATTAATAAATTATCTTGCGGTGAATTGTGATACTTAATAAATATTAATTATATACCAATATCAATTATGCGAAATAAAGCAAATGAGTTAGCAGATTGTGATAAAGTAATGGATAAAATTAAAGCATTAGATGTTATTTATGAACAAATTGTTTTAGATACCATTTTAAATTCACCTAAATTTATATTTAGTCAAACTTATGGTAATGTTCAATCAACATTAGAAGAAGCAGTAAGAACATTAGTTACTAAAAACTATATATTTAAAAGTGGTGGAGATAATAATGAACAAAACGAAAATATCAATATGACAAATAGTAATTTTAAAGGTAAAAATTTAACTGATATATACGATTGAAATGTTAATGAAATATTTAAACGTTGTGGTATTCATATACCAAGTCAAAAGAAATCTGCACAACAATCAGTTCCCGAAAGTACAGCTGTAAATATTTCAACTATTAATTATATTGAACAAAAATTATGACAATTTAATATTGATATTCTTAAATTTATTCAAATATTAGTAAGTGTTGATAAAGACTTATTAAATAGTAAAACCTTTAATATTAATGATGAACAAGAAATTAATAACTTAACAGTTAAATTAAAATTATTTAATCCCGAAAATAACCAATTAATAGGAGAGAACAATGGAAAACAACAACAAACCACAAACGAAGTTTCCACAGAAACAGAAACAAACTAAACTTAATCAGGCAGAAGTAGAAAATGATTATTTAATTGATAATATTCCTTATGATTTTACTAATATGATGAGTGCTACTAGTGACCCAGATATTAATAGAGCATACGATGAATTTAAAAAAAGAACTATATATATTTATGAAATTGAACGTTTATTTAAAAATAATGAAAATAATAGTTTAAGATTTTCAGCAAATACTATTAAAATAGGTTTTATTGATATTGATAAAGTATTAAAAACTATTGCAGTTGAAACATCAGACTTTACTATGCAATTAAATCAAAGAGCTAGCACAAATATTAATGATAATACTATTGAATATAGTATGACTGATATTAAAAATTTAATATTTCAAGAAATAAATTTATTAAATCAATTTAAGTTATATGCAGTATCTATTAATGAACCATTAACTGAAAATAATATTGATAACTTATATATAATTAATAATTATTCACAACCTTATCAAAATCCAAAAACAAGAAGTACTAAAAGTATTACTATTATTAAAATTAAAGATTTTAAAACAAGAGATGGTTATCCCATTATTATTAAATTACAAAAACCATTAGATAAAGATACAAAAGTTATCGGTTTAAAAATTAAAGCCCCTAGAAGCATGATTTTCGGTAATATAAAGGTACTTGGTGAAGTTGACAATATGGAAGTATACCCAAAATTATTTGTTAAAGATAAGATAGCATTTCCCCTATTATCAATGCCTATTGAAACTCAACCAAAAGTTAGAATATTACAACAATGATTTAGTGAACAAATATTACCTTGACATTTAGCAAAACAATTTATAGAACAAGAAAAATCAGTTTTAGATTTAATTGCTATTGGTGGTGGAAGTGAAACAAGAAAAGAAATTATTAATAATGCAAGAGTAACTAATGCTAAAATTGGTTATGATGTTACTAAAAATTCAAAAGTATGACCATTATCTGATGAACTAGAATTAAAAGATACAAAATTAGAGTCATGATTTTTAGCAGGTAACTATAATTTATTTATTTCTACAACTAATAAATTTCATGATGTTGAACTAGAAATAAATGATAAACCACCAATTGATAGTTTACAACAACTATTATTAGACATGTTAAGTTACACATATAATTATAATCGTAATTTTGATGGAGCATCATTAGACCCAACAAAATCACCAAATAAAATGGACATGTTAAGAGGAAAGTTTGAAAATCAAAAACCCGATGAAGTAATAACTAATTTATTTAAGCAATGAAAATTAGATTATCCTAATTATATTAATTTAGAGCAAGTGAAAATATTTAAACAACTAATTATTATGTTATCAAATAATATTTATTCAAGTATGTCAATTAATAAAGGTTTAAATGATGATAATAAAATATTGTTACCTTATTATTTTGAATTAAAATCAAATCCAATACATCCTACTAAGGAAGATATTTGACAATTTAAAAATGCAAAAGTGATTTTAAAATCAGCATATTTTGATTTTACAGATATAAATAACATTAAACTAAAAAATAATGATATTAGTCAAAATGAATTATTTAAACTAGATGATAATCAATTTAATTGATTATCTATTACAAATGAATTAGAAAGTAATAATATTCCATCATTAATTCCAGCAGATTGAACACTAGGTAATGGAGAATATGGTAAATATTTTACAAGAGCAATTATTGATAAAAATAAAATTAAAAATGCTTTAAATTTATATGGTTCAAATAAATCTCAATTATTTTCTAAATTAGAATTTTATAAAGAAATTATAAAAATTGATAATAATAATGAATTTGAATTACAAATTGAAAATCCGATTAATAATTTAAATCGGATTGAAATTAGTGGGATATTTGGTGCTGGTAATTATAATTTAATTTTAATAACAGATAAAGAAGAAATAGACTTAAAAAATATTAATTTATTTGATAAATATAACGAAAATATTTCTTATATAAATTTAGAAGTTTAATTATCAAAGTAACCTTTTCAATATTTTCCATTTCATTTAATATCTACATCATGTAACTTTTTATTTGAGCAGTATAAAGAATAATAAGAACCATTATACATATTAACTCATATTGGAGCATTACATAATACTACTGTATGGTCTGGTTTTTCATAAGAATTAAATTTGTTATTTTCATGGGTAAGCAGCCCCCCCATGATTAATCCTATTGTTCCAGTTGTAGCACCAGTTAGTGCTAATGCTAATGTTATTTTACTTAAATTTGCTTTTATTCATGTTTTCATAATAAATTTCTCCTTTTTATTTTTTCTTAATTTTTCAGAAGTTTTTAATCATTTTGGTAATAATTCATGTTCTAAATTAATTGCATGATTTTCACAAAGAAAAAGACTAAATGTTGTTGATTTTAATTCTAATAAAACAATATTACTTCATTTGTTATTACAATTTTTACTTTGACAAACAACATTCATTTTTCAAAATCTTTTTTAAAGATTTTAAATTAGTTACAACTTTTAATGATTTTCCTTTACTATTTTGCATTTAAATTCTCCCTTTTTAAAATTTCTTTTCCTGTTTGACTAAAACTAACTTTGGGATTTATTTTTTTATTTTCTTGGTGAATAAACTCTGCTGCTTTTAAATTAACAAATTCTGTATGTAATTTTGGATATTTTCTTCATTTTTCTATTGTTGCATTTGGAATTCATTGATTACCAATAAAATCTGTAAATTTAATATTATGCTCATTACAAAAAATATCATATTTTTTATTAAAAAATTCTTTTCTTTTATTACAATTTATTATTAAACATTTATTTATTTTGCTCATTTAATTACTCCTTTTTTCCTTGATTTTACTTATAAATTGTACTATTTTTGATTATTTTTACAAGTATGCTTTTAAACTCAAAATAATGCCTAAATTAAAGGTGTTTATTTTGTGATACCTATACTATTAATTATATTGAAATTGTTTGTTATATTTTAAATATGAAAGTGGTTTTTTAAATAATTTTTATTTTATTTAAAATTACACTTATATATTTATATAATAATTAAGTAAATTAATTTTTTAAATATATTTACAATAAATTTAGATTTTTTTAAAATAGTTAGGAGAAGTAAATGTGAATTTTAATTATAAATGAAATTTTAGAGAACAAAGTGCAAAAATTGATAAATTAGTTTTAGAACATATAACAAAAAAATGAGAAAAATGAGATTGAAGAATAAAAAATACAAGAGATAAAAAGAAATATAAAATTGTTGATTATCAATATCGAACAAGAAAAATAATGTATGGATTAGTAACTTATAAAAGAAGAATTTATGAATATTTTGATGAAAAATTACAAAAATGAGTTCGTGTTTTTTTAGTTGATGAATGACTAGAATTACCTAAATATAAAAGAATTGGTGAAGATGTTGAACAAACTATTATTGAATATTTTGCTGATGGAAAAAGATATCATGATATTTGTGCTATTTGTAAAAAAGCAGGTATTAGTGTTAGTACTGTTCATAGAGTTTTTAAAAATTTAGAAGTAATTGAAGCAAATCCAGTAAAAGTAAAATTAGAAAAAAATCAACCTATTTTTGTAGCAATTGATGATGGACATCGAAAGTTTTGAGATTTTAAACGTAAAGGTATAAAACACTCTATGAGATTAATAACAACATATACAGATAATATTAATCATAAAGTACAAAATAAAAGAGTAAAAGCAATTATTAGACCAACAAGAACAGCAATTGGAGTTAAAAAAACTGCTGAATTTGTTAAAGAACATTGTCAAAAATTTTATGAAAATGTTGAACAAGCAAAAATAATTATTTGTGGAGATAGTGCTGGATGAATTAAAGATGTAGCAGATTATCTTGGTGCTGAGTTTGTTTTAGATAAATTCCATTTAATTAGAACATTATATCTTGGTATAATGGCGGGAAATAAAGGAAAATATTGAAGTGAATATAATAATTGTAAAGATTTCATTAATAATGGTCAATATGAACAATTAATTGATTATTTATATAAAGAATTAGATAATCATAAAAAGTTAAAAAAACAATATTTTAAAAATAATAAAAAAGGTATTGTTAATCAAGGTGCAAAATGAAATATTGGTTGTTTTACTGAAACAAATATTTGACATGTTTTAAAAGAAATGATTGTTAATAGAACATATAGTATTTTTATTTATATAAAAATGGTTATTTTTAAATGTAATCAAATAAATTTAAAAACATAATTTTACTTATTTTAAAATAAAAAATTAAAAAAACTTATTAAATTAAAAGTTAATAAGAATTTTTGTTATATATTTATGTTAATTAAATTATTAAAATGTTTTTATAATTTATAAAATTGAGTATTTTAATTGTAATATTTTTAAATTAGTAGTAAGATAAATTTACAATTTCATAAAAATCCAAATTATTTCTTGTCTAAATTTATAATAAGACTACAACGATTTAATTTATTCCGGATTTTTGACAATCTCCCAAAGAGTTGTTATAAAATAAATTTTATTATTGATTGGTAAAATTTCTTCATGGATGTTTTTTATTTTTTTTAAGTCTTTATTTTTAATATTTTTTATTTCTTCTTCGAGTGTTAAAATTTGATCATCAAATTTTCTTTTTTCATTTAAAGATGTAGTTTTATTTATTTTATCATTTAATTTTTCAATTTCTTTTTCTTTTTTATTAATTTCTATATTTTTATTTTTAATATCTTCATTTAATCCGACTGTATAAGAAACAGGCAATCCCTTACTTAATGAATTTAGTGGTATAGATTCTTGTTCTAAAATTTTTTCTTTTTCATCTATTTCTGCTTCTAATTTAATCTTTTCTCTTTTTCAAATATTTTGTTCTCTAATTTGTTTTCTTGTAATATTTTTATTTTCTTTTGGACTATTATTTTTTAATTTTTCGTTTTCTTCAATTATTTTTCTTTTTTCTAAAATTTCTTTTTTTATATTTTTTTTGTTGTTTAAGTTCTTGTAATTCTTTTTTTTGATCTTGCAACTGATTTTTTAAATCTAAAATATCTTTATATTCATCTAAGATTGTTACAGCATTATATTTAAAATTGTCGAAGTTAATATTTTTTTGTTTTTCTTGTTCTAATGACTCAATTTTATTTTTAAGTTGCTGATTTTCTTTTGTTAGTTCTTTAATTTTTTTTGATTTATCTAATGATTCTTTTACTGATTTTGCATAAAGACTACTTATTTCTTCTAATTCATTAGCTGTTTCTTGCATATTTTCACTCTCTGTTAAAATAATAGAAACTGTCTCTGGATTTTCTATATGACTTTTTGATGGGTTATCATTAATTATTACATCTGTTAATTGATTATTAGTGTTATTAATTTTATTAAATTTAAATGTTAACCCACCATGTCTTTCTTTTTTTCTTCCTTTTTTATTTTTAAATGTAGAATTTGATTGGTTTAAAATATCTTTCATTTCTTTTTGTGCTGTTATTTTTTGAAATATTTCTGATTTATTTTTGTTTGCCATTTTAATACCTCCTTTTAACAAAAAAATCCATTTACTTTCCTATAAAAGTAATTGGTTAAAACTTATGTATACTAATAATAATTGTATATTATCAAATTTTATGTATTTTACAATTAATTAATTTATTATTAAAAATAAATATAAAGTATGTAAAATTTATATAAATAAGTCAAAGTTAATAGTAAATAATTTATTTTTTTTGTTTTTTAAAATCATTCAAAAATTAGAATTTCAAATAAATGATCTAGCAAAAGATATAAATAAGAACGTAAATGCGACTAAAAATAAAATTAAAATTCCTCATCATTACATTTTAGGAATAACAAAAGAAAATAACTTTGAAAATAATAACAAACCAAATATTACTATTAATAAAATTAATTGTCATAAATCCTTTTTATTTATATTCTTTATTATTTTTTTAATAAACCGTTTAATTAATTTGCAATAAATTGATTGTTTGATATTAAACTAAGATTTCTTGTATAATTATAAATAAGTATTATTAGTAGGTGGTTTTTATGTTTCGACGTTTTCTATTATTCACTATAATTTTGCCAACAATAACTACTATTAGTAGTAGTATTTATGCTTGTACTTGGAATTTACAACCAACAGTTTTATTAATAACAAGTTATCAACAAGCACAAAATCAAAACATTTATGACCGACTTGTTTATCAAAAGTTACAAACTTTTTATGGTAAAGATCATGTAGTAACATTGTTTAGTTCTCAAGATGATAATTATTATGTATTAATGTTGAGGAACTTTTTATCTACATATAATATCAAAAAAGTTTATATTTTAAATCCTAGTTTTCAAAAGTATATTCCACATCATAGTGAAACTAGTAGTTATTCTACTAAAAACTTAATTAGAGTATTACAACAATTTCAGAATGTTAAATTTTATTTTTTTAATAATATTATTGCTGATACGGTTAAAGTCACTAATAATATTTATGATATTAGATATAATACTGATAACGTAACTAGTAGCCATTTAAATTATGGCAGTAAAATTGCTGAACATTTTCAACAAAATGTTCAGGATGGAATAATAAATAAAAAATATAACTTTGATGTTGATGACAACGGTAAATTGATAGTTAGAATTGGTATTATTAATAATATTGGTATTGATTATGATCAAACTATTTTGAATCAATTTGCTGAGATAATTAATGGTATTGATAATCCAAAAATTACATATAAAATTATTTATGTTAATCCTCATGATAGTTTTGTAACAAGTAATATTTATAGTGCTGATAGTGTTGCCGGTGTTGGTCAGATTGCCCAATCATTATATGAAACACATGGTGTTAATTTTATTATTAATACTAATTATTGATATAACAGTATTATTGCTTATACTGCTAGGTTAATATCTTCCCGTCCAACTTATAGTAAAACTATTAGTTTTATTGGATCTAATGTCATTAATAATAATGATTATGTTTATGATGATATTAATTATTTAGCTTTTGGTTTTATGCCTGGTTTGGAAATTTTTGATGAGACATTTAACGAAGAAATTAATCCTAATTTTAAAATTATACCTAGTGCTTCAGAAAGTAAAATCCAAACTTATGGTGTTAATAACATTGATTTTACTAATCAGTATGGAGATATATAATTATGGAAAAAACAATATTGAAGTTACAAAAAATTAGTAAATATTATGATACTCGTGTTATATTTGAAAATGTTAATTTAGAAATAACACAAGAAATTCATGCCATTGTTGGTAATAATAGCGTTGGTAAATCAACGTTAATTAGAATGCTTGCTGGTTTTGAACAACCTTCTAAAGGAAAAATTGTTATTAATAGTTTAAGAAAAGGATGTTATTTTCCTCGTGATCCTAGTGAAATGCTTTATTTTAGAATGGCTTATGCTGGTCAAGAAGATTTTTTCTTAGACAATCTTACTGTTAAACAAAATATTATACTTGGTAATGAACCAACTATTGCCAAAATTTTTCCTAATTGAAAAGAAGCTGAATTTAAAATTAATAATTTAATGGAAAAATATAAAATTAAGCTTAATTTAAATAAGAGAGTATCAACACTTGCGATTGAAGAATTAAAAAAATTATCTTTGCTTCGTGCTTTATTCAAAGAACCTAAAATATTATTGTTAGATGAACCAACTGTTGGTTTATCTGATAGTCAAAAAGTAGAGTTTTGAATGATTTTTAAAACATTTCGTAATGAAGAAATAACGGTCCTTTTCACAACTAGAGATGAAGAATTTGCTAAAATGGTTGCTAACCGAGTATCTTGAATTGAAAACTTAAATATTGGTAAAACAAAAGTAATGAAATTAGAAGAAAATACTAAATTATTTACAACTAATTATTGAGGTAAGATTTTTAATTATAAAAAGCCAAAATCGATAAATTCAGTACCAATGCTTTATATTGATAATCTTTCTTTGAATAAACCTAATATTTCAAATTTTCATAAAATTGAATTTGCAATTCGCCCTGGTGAAATATATGGTATTTATGATTATGAAAACCTTTATAGCGAGGTTTTACTTGAAAGTATAGTACGTATGATTAAAACGCAAACAGGACGCATTTTTTTTCAAGAACAAGAAGTAACTTATTTTAAACCGCAAGAAATTAGTAATTTAGGAATTGATTGAATATCTGGACATTATAGTAATACTGCTATAATTCCTGATGCCACTTTATTTGAAAATTTTACCTTTTGAAATTATAATAAAGAAAAATATGTAACTAAATCCGGAGTTGTCAAAACAGCCGTTGTTAATAAAAAGGTACGAGAAATTATTAAAAAATATCAAATATTTAACGATAATAATATTTTTATTAAAATTAATAAATTATCAAAAGGAGAAATGCAGAAATTTGTATTAGCAAGAAGTATTGAAGAGCAACCACAATTATTAATTTTATCTAATCCATTTTCTGATTTAGATGAAAATTCTTCATTATTAATTATTAAAAAGATAATAGAGTTACGCGAAAGTGGCTCAAGCATTTTAATTATTGATACTGATCCGTACTTATTACAATTATTGTGTCAACGAGTAGCAGTTATTTATCACAAACAATTTGTTTGTAAATTGGAAAATAAAGATGTTAAAGTTGAAATAATGAACAATCCAGCACTATGACATGATTATCCTATTACAAATGAAATAATTGTTAAAACTGATAAAATGTATCAATTACCACAAACAAAGTGAAGTTTGAAAAAGAAAAAAATAATTAGAACAATTAATTATTTGAAAAGACCATTTGTCAAAATTACTAGTTGAATTAATAAAAAAATGGAAAATATTAGGTCAAGGTTGGGTTAAAAGATGTTGGAAAATATTAAAAAATGAAATTTTTGATTAGTGGGTACATTATTATTACTAATAACTCTATTTTTTGTTAGTTTATTAATGCTATGTTTACAAGTTAATCCATTATCATTTTGGAAAACTATTTTTATTAATCCTTTAACTAATTTAGTAAGTTTTAGTAATTTAATTGAAACATATAGTATATTAATATTAACAGGATTAGCAGTAGCTATTACTTTTAAGTATCGTATTTATAACTTTGGAGTTAGTGGTCAAATGTTATTTAGTGCTATGGTAACATATGTATTGGCAGTAGCTATTTATAAGAGTGGTGGTCATAGTCAATGAATTACTCCTTTTCTTTTATTAATTGCAGTTTTAATTGGTGGTTTAGCCGGTTTAATTATTGCAATTTTAAAAACTTATTTTAAAATTCATGAAATTATTAGCACTATTTTATTTAATTTTATTGCTTGAGAAGGATATAAAGGTTTAATAGCCAGTAATGTTTATCATAACTTAAACATTCCAACGCAAATTACTAATATTAGATTTTCATTAATTAGTGGACCTTTTAGCATTAGTAATTTATTTTCTGCTGGTATTATTATTGCTATTATTGTCTTATTAATCGCAATTATTATTTTTAATAATCGCACTCTTGGTTTTAAATTAAACGCAATTGCTAAAAATCCCGTTGCTGCAAAATATGCCAGATTAAATCCTCAATATCAGGGTTTAATAATTTTACCAATTTCAGGAGCGATAGCAGGAATTGCTGGTTATCTTTATTTTTTAGGAGTTAATAATAATTTACCTTCGCTTTCTGCTCCAATTCAAGAAGGATTTTATGGGATAGTAGTAGCTGCTTTAGCGGGATATACACCAGGAGTTATTTTATTTTCATCATTTTTTATGAGTTTATTTATTAGTCCTATTGAAAATAATGCTTTTATGTATTTGAAAAATCCAGAAATTGCAATAATAGTATTATCAATAACCATTTACATTATTGGTATTTATCCTTTTATTTGGCATTACTTAACTCATTCTATTGCTATTAAAGAATATTTAATAAGACTAAAAAAGAAGCTAATATGAAAAAAAGAATTAATTAAGGATGAACAACAAAATGTTAAAATTGTTAATGTTGAATCAAAATCTTCAAAAATTTTTAAAAAAAAGAAAATATTTAAAAGGAAAAGGAGAAAAAAATAATTATGTTACTCTCATTTTCAACAATTTTAGTTAATACATTATTATTTGCTTGTCCATTATTATTGTTATGTACAGGTGGAATTTTAAATACTAGAGCAGGAATTGTTAATTTTGGTTTTGATGGTATTATGTGTACTGGTGCTGCTACATATTGTATAATTGTTTCACAATTAAAAAATAATTTTGGTGGTGGAGTTGCAATTTTGGCATTTTTTATAACTATTATCATCGGAATTGTATTTGGTTTAATTCATAGTTTAGCAACCTTATTGTTTAGAACAAATCAATTTTTAGTATCAATGGTTATTAATTACTTTGGTTATGGATTAGCAGTAATTTTACCATTAACATTTACTGGAGAAATAAATTATTCATTAGCAAGTATTTATATTTATCAATTTTCTTGAATTGCAATTTTGGTAACCTTTTTAGCAATTTATATTTTTGCAGCTATTTTGTTTTTAACTAAGCTTGGATTATACATTAGAGGAATTGGTGAGAATCCAACTGCAGTGGCTTTAAATTATATTCATGTTCGTCGTTCTCGATTTTATATTTCGCTATTTTCTAGTTCTTTAGCTTGTTTTTCGGGTGCTTTATTTGTTTATGTACTTCCAAGTACTTTTATTTATAGTAATAATTTTGCTGGTATTGGATTTTTAGCAATTGCTTTATGAATGATGGCACATAGTAGATTTTTTTTAACTTCTATTATTTGTTTTATTTTTTCTTTTTTATATCAGTATATTAATGCTTCACAAACATTTATAGTTATTAGTAATAATATTCCAAGTTGATTATGAGGAATGTTTCCATATTTAATAGCATTAGTATCATTAATGATTTTTCGTCCTAATACAGAATTGGTAAAAAGTTGAGCGCAACCTTATGTTAAAGCAGGTAGAAAATGACAATAAAATTATATGCTAGCAATATTTTAAAACCTTTATCAGGTTTAATAAATATAATGTTTTAAATGTTTTTTAATAAATTCAGTTTTTATTTTTATTCTGTATAATAAATTTATTAAGCAATGAAAAAGGGGAATTTTAAATTATGGTAAAAAACTTAAATGACAGTTTTGAGAAATTGATTGAACAGAACAATGACAGTTTAGAAAAAATATTAAAAAAAAGAAAAACATTTAAAAATAATGAGAAAAAAATAATTAATAAAATTTCTAATATTAATTATCAAAAAATTAATGATGATGAAGTAATAAGTTTTAAATCTAAAAAAAATAAATGTATAGTAATGTAAATTAGATTAAAGCATTTATTTTTTAAGAAAATATTTTTTATAATTTGTATAATAATTTTTTAAAAAAAGATTGTTAATTACTAGTATTTATTAATAAATTTATTAGTTGTTATATTAGGAACTTGGGTTTCATATTTTGTTATTTCTTCATGCAAAGATTTTGATCATTTAAGGTGTGAATTTAATGGTTTCACATTTTGTAATAATATAGATTCTTTATATTCTTGATTTCCACCACTAAGACTTTGTTTTTTTTGTGCTTCTTGTTGGTAAATTTTTTTTGTTAAATCTTTTTTAGATTTGGTTTTTTGTTCTTGATTTTAATATTTTTCTTTTTTCTGGACTTAATGCTTCCATTTTTCTTGGACTTAATGCGGGTATTTGTTCTTTTGTGAGTGCTTCTATTTGTTGATTTGTAAGTCAACTAATTTGTTCTCTTGTCAATCCTTCTATTTGTTCTGATGTTAGTGCTTGTATTTGTTCAATTGTAAGTGCATATATTTTTTTTGAAATAATTATTGCTGAGATTTGTTTTGTTGTGAAATATGGTATTTGTTCAATTGTAAATGCTGGTATTTGTTTTTTGGTAAAGGATTGAATTTGTTTTTCTGTAAAAACTTGTATTTGTTTTTTGGTAAATGTTTGTATTTGTTCAATTATGAATCATTGTATTTGTTTTGAAATTATTCCATTTATGTATTTAATTGGAAACTCTTGTATTTGTTCTGGTGCAAATGATTGTATTTGTTGTGTTGTGAAAGCTTGGATTTGTTTTTCTGTAAATACTCTATTTTGTCTTGGTGTTAGTGCTTGTATTTGTTGATTTGTAAATATTTGTATTTGTTCTTTGGTAAATTCTGGTATTTGTTCATAATCAATTCATTGGATTTGTTGTGTTGTGAAAGCTTGGATTTGTGAAACTTTGAATTTCTTAGTTCATTGTGATGTAAACATTCTAATTTTATTGTAGTTAAGTGAACTTATTTGTTTGGTTGTCAAAGCTTGTACTTGTGAGATTTTTAAATAATAAATTTGTGAATTTGTAAATCATTGGATTTGTTGTGTTGTGAAAGCTTGGATTTGTCTTGATGTTAAGATAATAGTTTGTGAAGTTTTAAATGACGCTATTTGATTTTCTGTAAAAGATTGTATTTGCGAGACTGTAAATGCGGGTATTTGTTCTTTTGTGAGTGCTTGTATTTGTTCTTTAGTAAATATTTCAATTTGTTTGATTGTGAGTGCTGGTATTTGTTTTTTGGTTAATGCTTTTATTTGTATTTCTGTAAATGATGCTATTTGTTTTTTTCTAAGTCAAGTAATTTGTAAGTTTGTGAATCATGATATTTGTTTTTTGGTGAATCAAGAAATTTGTAAAGTAGTAAATGATTCTATTTGTTTTTTTGTCAATGATTGAATTTGTAATTTTGTCAATATTTGGATTTGTTCAATGGTGAATCAAGTAATTTGTCATTCTGTAAATGCTTGTATTTGTCTTGATGTTAAAATTACTATTTCTTCAGTTGTCAATCTCTGTAATTCTTTTTTTGTGAGTATTTCAATTTCATGTGTAGTTAATTTATTTATATTTTGTAGATTTATATCTTTTTTTTCTTCATTTATTTTAATAAATAGTACTTCTCTTTTCATTTTATTTATGAAATGTGGTTTATATGTATTTATTGATTTATTAAATAAAACCTTTGATAATTCTTGTGATTTTAGAAAATTTTGATATATTTCTTCAAGTTTGTTTTTATGTTCTTGGATAGGATTTGTTCAATTATTAATTTGTATACTGATTAGGTTTAATGAATTATTATTAATAGATTTTGTTAGTTCGTTTGAAAAATTAAGTAAAATTTTCATTTTTTTATTTTTCCTTTCAATGATATAAATTAAAACATAAAAACTCATTTACTTTAAATTAAGCAATGAGTTAAAAAACTTTTATAATTTTTTAATAATTCTTATTATATGTGTTAATTATATTTGAGTTTAAAGAAAATACAACGAAAATGATATTTTAAAGGTTTTAAATTATTTTTAGTAATATTTAATTTT
The DNA here is from genome assembly GCF_964019575.1 of Spiroplasma endosymbiont of Andrena trimmerana. Taxonomy (NCBI): domain Bacteria; kingdom Bacillati; phylum Mycoplasmatota; class Mollicutes; order Entomoplasmatales; family Spiroplasmataceae; genus Spiroplasma; species Spiroplasma endosymbiont of Andrena trimmerana. The sequence goes on along the minus strand of NZ_OZ026455.1, from coordinate 747,040 downwards.
GAAGGATAGTAGTTATGTGATAAAATTTCAAACATATACTAAAAAAACATTATAATTAAATATAATTTAATTATTTAAAGCATTATATTTATAGTCTACTTTAAATAAAGTATTTTATTAAATGATTGATTTAGGAGTAAGCAATGAATAAAAATTGAGCTATAGGTTTAACTAATTTAACTTTAACCCCAATAATGGAACAACAATTAAGTCAGTATTATAAAATTTTAATTGCTGAAAATAAAAAATATAACTTAACAACGATCATTGAAGAAATGGAAGTTTATTATAAACATTTCTATGATTCTCTTTTAATTAGTAATAATATCATTTTGGAGGATCAAAATATTTGTGATGTTGGTAGTGGTGCTGGTATACCAGGAATAATTTTAAAAATTTGTTTTCCCAAATTACAATTAACTATTATTGAATCAAATACAAAGAAATGTCAATTTCTAAAAACAGTAATTACTGAACTAAACTTAGAAAACGTTTATATAATTAATCAAAGAGCAGAAACATTTGCTCATCAATATCGTGAAACATTTGATATTGTAACAGCAAGAGCATTAGCACCGCTAAATATTTTAAGTGAATTATGTTTAGGATTAGTTAAAGTTGAAGGATTATTTATTGCTTATAAGGGTCTTAAAGTTGAAGAAGAACTTGCGTTGGCACAAAATAGTATTAACACAATGGGTGCAAAGTTAATTAATCAATTTACTGTTCAATTACCAAACAACTATGGTCAAAGAACAATCCTTCATTTTCAAAAATATAAATTATGTGCTTTAAAATATCCAAGACCTTATCAACAAATTAAAAGTAAACCTTTGTAAATAATATTAATTAAAATTAGTGTTAAACTTAATTAGTAGGATAAAATATTAGTCTATTAATTTAGAAAGGTAATTATTATGGGCAAAATTATTGCAATTGCTAATCAAAAAGGTGGAGTTGGAAAAACAACTACTGCTACTAATCTTGCTGCAGGTTTAGGTATAAAAAATAAAAAAGTGTTACTTATTGATTTGGATCCACAAGGTAGTGCTACTATTTCAATGGGTTTTGCTGCTGATAAAGTTGAACAAGATATATATGATGTTTTAGTACATGATGTTCCATTGGAAAAAGTAATTAAAACTGAAGTTTGTCAAGGAGTAGATTTATTACCATCAACCATTTCTTTGGCGGGAGCCGAAATATTTTTATTAGAGCAATCTCGTAATAAAAGAAATATTTTATTAGAAAAATTAGAACCCGTAAAGGAAGTATATGATTTTATTATTATTGACTGTCCACCTAGTTTAGGATTAGTTAATCGTAATGCTTTAGCTTCAGCTAATTCAGTTATTATTCCATTGCAAGCTGAGTTTTATGCATTAGGTGGTTTGGTACAATTATTATCTACTATTCGTTTAGTACAACAATTATTTAATCCCAATTTAGAAATTGAAGGGATTTTATTAACTATGGTTAATATTAGAACAACTTCTTCTGTTGAAGTTATCAAAGAAATTCAAAAAAATTTTAGAGAAAAAGTTTATAAAAATTATATTCCAAGAAATGTAACTCTAAGTGAAGCACCAAGTCATGGTAAAAATATTTTTAGTTATCGGCCACGTTGCAGTGGTGCTATTGCTTATCAAAGTTTAGTGAATGAGGTGTTAAATAATGTCTAATGATAAAAAAAATCGTATTTCTGCTAAAGGCTTAGCATCAATTTTTGGTGAAGGTTTAAATGATTTGATAACTAACATTGAAAGTTCACCAGAAATTGCTAAAACTTTTTCACAAACTATTTCTCTTGCAAAAATTATTCCTAATCCATATCAACCGCGTGTAGTATTTAATGAACAAGAAATTAAAGAACTAAGTGATTCAATTAAAATTCACGGTTTAATTCAACCAATTATTGTTAAAAAAACGATAACAGATGGTGTTTTTCAATTAGTTGCTGGTGAGCGTAGAACTAAAGCTGCAAAATTAGCAGGTCTAACAGAGATCTCTGCAGTAACTATTGAAGTAACAGATCAACAATTAATGGAATTTGCTTTGATTGAAAATATTCAACGTGTTGATTTGAATGCTTTTGAAGAAGCACAGGCATATCAAACTTTAATTAGTAAAATGAAATGAACTCAAGAACAACTCTCACAAAAAGTTAATAAATCACGTAGTCACATTGCTAATACTTTACGAATTTTGCAATTGCCAGTAGAGATTTTACAAATGCTTCAACGCAATGAATTAACAATGGGTCATGTTAAACCGTTATTAAGTTTAGGCACTAATCTTAATTTAATGGTAACTATTGCTAAAAGGGCATATAGTGAACAATGGAGTGTTCGTAAGGTTGAAGATGTTATTAAGATGCAACAATTAAGTTTAAATCAAAAACAAAATGTTAATAAAAAGTCAGATCTTCATTTAGTAGCATTAGAAAATACTTTATCAAGAACTTTAGATACTAAAGTAAAAATCAATAAAAAACAACTAATCATCAATTATAGTAATCATAAAGAATTAAATCGAATTTTAGAATTTTTAAAATTAATATAAATTTAAAATGAGTATAAATGTTTTAAAACATTTATACTCATTTTTTATCTTGTAAATTTATTTTATGATATTTCTCTAAAAGGAAATATTAATCCTGAATTAGTATAGATAATTAAGTTTGTAATAAAAACAAATAAGATAGACAAACCAATTGCAATTTTACTTATACCTAGTATGATTAATAACTTTTTTGATATATCATGAGGATAAGTTAAAAGTTTCTTTTCCATATTTTCCTCCTAAAAGTTATATTTATTTTTAAGCCTTACTTATTTATAATTATATACTATTGTAAAAGTTTTTATCATTATATTTGATGTTATAATGTTATTTAAAATAATTTATTTTAACATTGAAAGGAAAATTAAATATGCCAGAAAAAGATAAGAATACGTTATTTAAACGTATTATTTTTAGAAAATGCTGAATTATACTTGTAAGTGCAAGTATAACTCAGCATTAATAACTTTAGTAGTTCTGTTTTTAACTAATATTGCTAAAGTAAATCGTGATACTCTTTCAACTAAAGTTATTAAACATGATTTGCTTTTACCTCGTGATGATACTATAGTATCTCCTTCTCAATGACCAAGTGTTATACGATCATTAACATTTATATCTCGTTCTTTAATTGATTTACCATTAAACTTGCCACGATTTTCTTTAGATTTTCGTTTTTTACCTTTTCTTCTTAAATTTTTACTAGTAACTTTATCAAGCATTCCAAAATAAATTCAAGTATAAATTGTTTTAAAACTAATAATTCATTCTTTATGAAAATTTTTAATTCTGCCATAAATTTGTTCAGGTGATCAACCTAATAGTAATTTTTGTTGTACATATTTTACTAAATTCTTATTTTTAAACTTATGAAAACTAATATGTGATTGTTTTCGATTTTCAGCTTTATTTTGTGCAATTAATGAAAAATAATGATTATTATCTTTATTTCTATTAATTTCTCGAATAATAGTACTAATACTTCGATTAAGATTTTTAGCTATTTCACTAATTTTAAATTTAAATTTCAATTGATTCTCAATATAAATTCTTTCATCTATGCCAAGATGTTTATAACTCATATAAAAACTCCTTACTTTTTTCTAAACTAAATTTAGCATTATGAAATTTTTATATGAGAATTTTTTGCAATTTTATTTACTTGCACTTACAAGTATAACTCAGCATTTATTTTTTAAATTTAAGTTTTAATTTATAATAACTGGATAATTGTATTTATTTGATAACATTTAAAATTAACCATTTTTGTATACATATCAATGTTATAAGTTCTATCACCAATCATATGCTTTAAAATTTGTTTAATATTAGTTTCAGTAAAGCAACCAATATTTTCAACTAATGCTTGGTTTAATACACCATCTTTTGCATTAATAAAATAACCAACTTTTAATTTTTTATATGCTGAGTTATACTTGTAAGTGCAAGTAAATAAAATTGCAAAAAATTCTCATATAAAAATTTCATAATGCTAAATTTAGTTTAGAAAAAAGTAAGGAGTTTTTATATGAGTTATAAACATCTTGGCATAGATGAAAGAATTTATATTGAGAATCAATTGAAATTTAAATTTAAAATTAGTGAAATAGCTAAAAATCTTAATCGAAGTATTAGTACTATTATTCGAGAAATTAATAGAAATAAAGATAATAATCATTATTTTTCATTAATTGCACAAAATAAAGCTGAAAATCGAAAACAATCACATATTAGTTTTCATAAGTTTAAAAATAAGAATTTAGTAAAATATGTACAACAAAAATTACTATTAGGTTGATCACCTGAACAAATTTATGGCAGAATTAAAAATTTTCATAAAGAATGAATTATTAGTTTTAAAACAATTTATACTTGAATTTATTTTGGAATGCTTGATAAAGTTACTAGTAAAAATTTAAGAAGAAAAGGTAAAAAACGAAAATCTAAAGAAAATCGTGGCAAGTTTAATGGTAAATCAATTAAAGAACGAGATATAAATGTTAATGATCGTATAACACTTGGTCATTGAGAAGGAGATACTATAGTATCATCACGAGGTAAAAGCAAATCATGTTTAATAACTTTAGTTGAAAGAGTATCACGATTTACTTTAGCAATATTAGTTAAAAACAGAACTACTAAAGTTATTAATAAAAATGTCAGTTATTATTTATCAATTCTTCCTAAAAACATTGTTAAAACTATTACTTTTGATCGTGGCAAAGAATTTTCAAATTGACAACAACTTGAAAAAAATTTAGATGTAAAAATTTATTTTGCCAATCCATATTCACCTTGACAAAGAGGTACTAATGAAAATACTAATGGTTTAATTAGAGAAAAATTTCCTAAAAAATTTATTTTTTCAAAAACTAATAAAAATGAAGTTCATAAATTTATATTGTCTTTAAATCAAAAACCGAGAAAAATACTAAATTATCTTTCACCAATCGAATATTTGGATAGAAAAATAATTTAGTTGCACTTACCTTTACAATTTAGCATATTGTAAAGTTAATGATTGTAAAAAATCAATTAATTCATAATATTGACCTTTGGCAAATAAATTTATTGCATTTTGATAGTGTAATTTAGCAATTTGATTTTTTCTTCTTCCTGCCATTATACCAAGAAATAAAACATGAAAAGCATGAAATTTATCTAAAATAAATTTAGCATTTAAAATTGTAGCAGTTTTTCTAATTCATTTTGCACTATCTTCACAAACTATTAAATTTGCTTGGTCAAAGTTTTCAAAAAATAAATTACCATATTTTTCTATTAATTTTGCGGTTTTTTCAGCACCAATTTCTGTTTTTGAAACTCTTATTTTACATACAGCTCTTTTATTAATTAATTTTCCATTTTTCTTTTTACCAGTACACATTACTATTAATCTCATCGAACATTTTTTACAATTTTTAGTATTGTGTTTTTCATTAAACTTAAATTTTCGATGACCATCATCAATATTTACATATAAATTTTGATTTGGTTGTAATGGTATTTTGGGAATATTTGCTTTTGGTAATTCAAATTTTTGATATGTTCTACAAACTGTACTATTACTTATTAAATCTTCAATAAAAGTATCACAAACATCACGATACTTTTTACCATCAGCAAAATATTTTAAAATTTGTTTAATAACGTTAGGTGCAAGTTTACTATATTTTTTAACACCAAGATAATTATCTAATAATGATACGTACTCCATTTTTTGTGTTTTTGTGTTATAATGTGTGCAAATACGTCGTTTATAAGTTAATAAACCTTTTTTTGCTTTTAATTTTCGTTGTCTAAATCTATATGATTTATATTCAGATTTATCACATATACTTCATAAATAATCATCTATTTTTGCAAATAATTCTTCTGTTTGTTTTAAACTTAATTCATCTTGATTAAAATCATGTTTGTCTCAATCAAAATGATTTGCGAATGGTAATATAAACATTTTTAATGTTCCTTTCTAATTTTTGTTTGTTAATAATTTAAGTTTAATTTTTTTTTAAAAATAAGGAGTAAATATGGCTTTTATTAGTAGTTATGGACAATTAAATAAAAAATATAATCTTAATTTTAGTGATAATAATTATGGTTTTAGTTGAGATATTTTTAAAGAATTTGTTGGTGATGAATGAGCAGAATATTTTACTACTAATTGTTTTTATCGTTTTGTTCCAACAGCACGTGGAACAAGAAAAACTTGAAACTGTTTAGCATTTGATTTATTTATATGTTGTAATTTTAGAGATAGTAGTGTTCAAGAAGTAAGAAGATATGAAAATACTCATAGTGAAACTACAATTGGTGCTTTAATGAATGTTTGTCAAGTTTTATTAGATACATATAATATTAATTTATTACCTAATAATCCACATGGCATTAAATGAAAAATTACTAAGGATGGGGGATGTATTATCTTTCCAAGTAATCAACAAATTGACTTTATTGGTTATGCTAATGGTAATAAGATTTTTGGAAAAGAAGCAGGTGGGTCAAGTTTTTTAGGTTCAAGAACAGATGAAATTATTATGGCAGAAGAAAAAGAAACATTAACTGAAAAACAATTAACATATCGATATGAACGTTTACAAAACTCTATGTTTAGAAGTAATCGTATTAAAGTATCAAATAAACCTATTAAAGAGTGAAGTTAAACATTTATTGATAAAAATATATATAGTTCTACCTTTGGACAAAAGATTACTCGTTATTTTTGCTGAGTTATACTTGTAAGTGCAAGTAAATAAAATTGCAAAAAATTCTCATATAAAAATTTCATAATGCTAAATTTAGTTTAGAAAAAAGTAAGGAGTTTTTATATGAGTTATAAACATCTTGGCATAGATGAAAGAATTTATATTGAGAATCAATTGAAATTTAAATTTAAAATTAGTGAAATAGCTAAAAATCTTAATCGAAGTATTAGTACTATTATTCGAGAAATTAATAGAAATAAAGATAATAATCATTATTTTTCATTAATTGCACAAAATAAAGCTGAAAATCGAAAACAATCACATATTAGTTTTCATAAGTTTAAAAATAAGAATTTAGTAAAATATGTACAACAAAAATTACTATTAGGTTGATCACCTGAACAAATTTATGGCAGAATTAAAAATTTTCATAAAGAATGAGTTATTAGTTTTAAAACAATTTATACTTGAATTTATTTTGGAATGCTTGATAAAGTTACTAGTAAAAATTTAAGAAGAAAAGGTAAAAAACGAAAATCTAAAGAAAATCGTGGCAAGTTTAATGGTAAATCAATTAAAGAACGAGATATAAATGTTAATGATCGTATAACACTTGGTCATTGAGAAGGAGATACTATAGTATCATCACGAGGTAAAAGCAAATCATGTTTAATAACTTTAGTTGAAAGAGTATCACGATTTACTTTAGCAATATTAGTTAAAAACAGAACTACTAAAGTTATTAATAAAAATGTCAGTTATTATTTATCAATTCTTCCTAAAAACATTGTTAAAACTATTACTTTTGATCGTGGCAAAGAATTTTCAAATTGACAACAACTTGAAAAAAATTTAGATGTAAAAATTTATTTTGCCAATCCATATTCACCTTGACAAAGAGGTACTAATGAAAATACTAATGGTTTAATTAGAGAAAAATTTCCTAAAAAATTTATTTTTTCAAAAACTAATAAAAATGAAGTTCATAAATTTATATTGTCTTTAAATCAAAAACCGAGAAAAATACTAAATTATCTTTCACCAATCGAATATTTGGATAGAAAAATAATTTAGTTGCACTTACCTTTACAATTTAGCTTTTATAAAAGTTTTTTCATTACTTTTACATGTAATCCTTATGATAAATATCATCCATTTTATTTAAAATACTGTACACCATTTTTACCATTAAATGATGAAGTCATGAAAAATCTTAAAAAAGTTGGTAAAGTTTATTATGAAAATAAAGATATGTTTAGTGGTTTAGGTTTATTTGTTTTAAGATTTACTATTCAACCATTTTGAAATAAATTACCTGACATTCAACAAAGAACATTATTAGAAATGGAAAAAAGTAATCCAGATGAATATAATACTGTTTATTATGGTTTTGAATTTTTAGATAGCGATGCAACAATTTTCCCATTTCAAAAAACAGTAAAATATTGACAATCATATGATTTAAAACAATTTTATAATCAAGAAAAAGAAATGTATAAATTTGATTTTTATAGTGTTGGTATTGATTGAGCTACGGGACCAAAAGACCATACTGTATTTATGGTAGTTGGTTTTAAAGAATATAATAATACTGGTTATTATGATGCTTATATTATTTGTGAATTAGTAGTTACACCAAATGACTTTATAAATGAAAATGAAAAAATTAATGCTTATGTTAATGAAATTTTAGGATTAATGGATAATTTTGAAAATTTTGAACAAGCAATTTATTTTTATGATGATAAAGCACGAACTGCCATTGATTGATTAAATCAAAAATTAATCGATGAACATAATACTATTCTAATAACACAAACTGCTATTAAACATGCTTCAAATTTAAATCAAGAAGCAGGATTAACTAATAGAGTGGTTTGAATGAGAAATATTATGAGTTATGGAAATTTTTATGCAAATAAAGATGATTTACCAAAAACAACTCAATGTTTAGAAGAATTACGTTATGATGAAACAAAAACTAATATTCCTGACAAAAATATGTATCAAGACCCATATGATGCTTTGTTTTATTCACTGTATCCATATAAAAATGTAATTAGGGGTAAAAATAATGCTACTGTGAAAAAAAGTATCTTCACATTTGCTATATAATAAACAAATACAATTCAATTAATAGTATAGGTATCAAAAAATAAAAACCTTTAATTTAGGCGTTATTTTGCTTTTAAAAGCATACTTGTAAAAATAATCAAAAATAGTACAATTTAAAAGTAAAATCAAGGAAAAAAGGAGTAATTTAATATGAAAACATGAATAAAAACAAATTTAAGTAAAATAACATTAGCATTAGCACTAACTGGTGCTACAACCGGAACAATAGGATTAATCATGGGGGGTGCTTACCCATGAAAATACTAAACTTAAATATTATTTAACACCAGATGGAAAAGCAATATATGGAACAAGTATTATATGATGAAATAAAGCAATAAGCCCCAATAAAACAGAATTATATTTTGCATGAAAACCTACTAATAAAGAAGACGTAAAATGAGATGGAAATTATACTACTGGATATTTTAGTAATTAAATTTCTAGATTTATATAAGAAATATTTTCATTATATTTATCAAATAAATTAATATTTTGTAAGTTTATTTCTTGTTTATCAGTAATTAAAATTAAATCATAATTACCAGCACCAAATATTCCACTAATTTCAATTCGATTTAAGTTATTAATCGGATTTTCAATTTGCAATTCAAATTCGTTATTATTATCAATTTGTGAAATTTCTTTATAAAATTCTAATTTTGAAAATAACTGAAATTTATTTGAACCATATAAATTTAAAGAATTTTCAATTTTACTTTTATCAATAACTACTCTTGTAAAATATTTTCCATATTCACCATTACCTAATGTTCAATCTGCTGGGATTAGTGACGGTATATTATTAGTTTCTAATTCATTTGTAATAGATAATCAATTAAATTGATTATCATCTAATTTAAATAATTCATTTTGACTAATATCAATATTTTTTAATTTAATATTATTGATATCTATAAAATCAAAATATGCAGATTTTAATGTTACTTTTGCATCTTTAAAATTTCAAACTTCACCACTATCTGTATGTATAGGATTTGATTTTAATTCGAAATAATATGGTAATAAAATTTTATTATCATCATTTAAACCTTTATTAATTGACATATTTGAATAAATATTATGTGATAACATAATTATTAATTGTTTAAATATTTTTACTTGCTCTAAGTTAATATAATTTGGATAATCTAATTTTCATTGTTTGAATAAATTAGTAATAACATCATCGGGTTTTTGTCCTTCAAATTTTTGTCTTAATTCTGCTATTTTATTTTTAGGATTTCCATTTTCATATATAGCACCATCAAAGTTTCTATTATAATTATATGTATAAGTTAGCATATCTAATAATACTTTTTGTAAACTATCAACTGGTGGTTTATCTTTTATTTCTAATTCAACATCTTTAAATTCATCATTTGTAGCAATACTTGTATATGTTGTACCTAATGCATCATGAATTTTTCATACTTCTTTATCTTTCAGTTCTCGTTTTTCTTTTAATGGTCATTGTCCAAAATCATGAGAACTTATAAAATAACCTAATCAAGCATTAGTTACTCTGGCATTATTAATAATTTCTTTTCTTGTTTCTCTACCACCACCAATAGCAATTAAATCTAAAACTGATTTTTCTTGCCCTATAAATTGTTTTGCTAATTTTCAAGGTAAAATTTGTTCACTAAATCATTGTTGTAATATTCTAACTTTTGGTTGAGTTTCAATAGGCATTGATAATAGCGGAAATGCTATCTTATCTTTGACAAATAACTTTGGGTATACTTCCATATTATCAACTTCACCAAGTACCTTTATATTGCCAAAAATCATGCTTCTGGGTGATTTAATTTTTAAACCAATTACTTTTGTGTCTTTATCTAATGGTTTTTGTAATTTAATAATGATTGGATAACCATCTCTTGTTTTAAAATCTTTAATTTTAATAATAGTAATACTTTTAGTACTTCTTGTTTTTGGATTTTGATAAGGTTGTGAATAATTATTAATGATATATAAATTATCAATATTATTTTCAGTTAATGGTTCATTTATACTAACTGCATATAATTTAAATTGATTTAATAAATTTATTTCTTGAAATATTAAATTTTTAATATCAGTCATACTATATTCAATTGTATTATCATTAATATTTGTGCTAGCTCTTTGATTTAATTGCATAGTAAAGTCTGATGTTTCAACGGCAGTGGTTTTTAATGCTTTATCAATATCAATAAAACCTATTTTAATAGTATTTGCTGAAAATTTTAAACTATTATTTTCATTATTTTTAAATAAACGTTCAATTTCATAAATATATATAGTTCTTTTTTTAAATTCATCATATGCTCTATTAATATCTGGGTCACTAGTAGCACGCATCATATTAGTAAAGTCATAAGGAATATTATCAATTAAATAATCATTTTCTACTTCTGCTTGATTAAGTTTAGTTTGTTTCTGCGGAAACTTCGTTTGTGGTTTGTTGTCTTGGTTGTCCATTGTTTTCTCCTATTAATTGGTTATTTTCGGGATTAAATAATTTTAATTTAACTGTTAAATTATTAATTTCTTGTTCATCATTAATATTAAATGTTTTACTAATGCTGAGTTATACTTGTAAGTGCAAGTAAATAAAATTGCAAAAAATTCTCATATAAAAATTTCATAATGCTAAATTTAGTTTAGAAAAAAGTAAGGAGTTTTTATATGAGTTATAAACATCTTGGCATAGATGAAAGAATTTATATTGAGAATCAATTGAAATTTAAATTTAAAATTAGTGAAATAGCTAAAAATCTTAATCGAAGTATTAGTACTATTATTCGAGAAATTAATAGAAATAAAGATAATAATCATTATTTTTCATTAATTGCACAAAATAAAGCTGAAAATCGAAAACAATCACATATTAGTTTTCATAAGTTTAAAAATAAGAATTTAGTAAAATATGTACAACAAAAATTACTATTAGGTTGATCACCTGAACAAATTTATGGCAGAATTAAAAATTTTCATAAAGAATGAGTTATTAGTTTTAAAACAATTTATACTTGAATTTATTTTGGAATGCTTGATAAAGTTACTAGTAAAAATTTAAGAAGAAAAGGTAAAAAACGAAAATCTAAAGAAAATCGTGGCAAGTTTAATGGTAAATCAATTAAAGAACGAGATATAAATGTTAATGATCGTATAACACTTGGTCATTGAGAAGGAGATACTATAGTATCATCACGAGGTAAAAGCAAATCATGTTTAATAACTTTAGTTGAAAGAGTATCACGATTTACTTTAGCAATATTAGTTAAAAACAGAACTACTAAAGTTATTAATAAAAATGTCAGTTATTATTTATCAATTCTTCCTAAAAACATTGTTAAAACTATTACTTTTGATCGTGGCAAAGAATTTTCAAATTGACAACAACTTGAAAAAAATTTAGATGTAAAAATTTATTTTGCCAATCCATATTCACCTTGACAAAGAGGTACTAATGAAAATACTAATGGTTTAATTAGAGAAAAATTTCCTAAAAAATTTATTTTTTCAAAAACTAATAAAAATGAAGTTCATAAATTTATATTGTCTTTAAATCAAAAACCGAGAAAAATACTAAATTATCTTTCACCAATCGAATATTTGGATAGAAAAATAATTTAGTTGCACTTACCTTTACAATTTAGCTAATTAATAAATCTTTATCAACTTTCACTAATATTTGAATAAATTTAAGAATATCAATATTAAATTGTCATAATTTTTGTTCAATATAATTAATGGTTGAAATATTTACAGCTGTACTTTCGGGAACTGATTGTTGTGCTGATTTTTTTTGACTTGGAATGTGAATACCACAACGTTTAAATATTTCATTAACATTTCAATCGTATATATCGGTTAAATTTTTACCTTTAAAATTACTATTTGTCATATTGATATTTTCGTTTTGTTCATTATTATCTCCACCACTTTTAAATATGTAGTTTTTAGTAACCAAAGTTCTTACTGCTTCTTCTAATGCTGATTGAACATTACCATAAGTTTGACTAAATATAAATTTAGGTGAGTTTAAAATAGTATCTAAAACAATTTGTTCATAAATAACATCTAGTGCTTTAATTTTATCCATTACTTTTTCACAATCTGCTTGTTCATTTGCTTTATTTCTCATAATTGCTATTGGTATATAATTAATATTTAGTATTTGTTCTTGTTCTAAATTGGGATTATTAATGTATGATTTAAAATCTAATTTATTTTGTTTTTTAGTATCATTAATACTATAACATTTAAAAAAGACTGAGAAGCAGTTTTAATTAAAATTGTTATGGTTGTTGGTTTACCATCTTTAGCTTTTGATGGTTTTATGACAAATACAACAACAGAGCAAGTTAAAACGCAAGTTGCAATTTTACTAGTTGGTTTTTTATTCTATATGATACTGGGAATAGTTGCTAAATATTTTTATATTAAATATGATAAGGATATTCAAGATACATTAGCAATGTGTACTGTATTTGCTTCAACAACATTTTTTGGAATTCCTGTAGTAACAGCACTATTTGATAATGGAGCTGCCACCTTACCAGCTAATATTTTTAATATTCCATATCGAATATTTTTATATTCATTAGGGTTTATTGTAATGAGCAAACCTATTAAAGCAGCAGTAGTAACAAAAGGACAAACTGGTGCTGATTTTATTGTTGATACAAAACTAAATACTGATGGATATGCACAAATTAAATCAGAAATGAAAGTAATAAAAAGAGAAAATTTAATAAAGAATGTAAAGCAGATTTTTTTAAATCCAATTTTAATTGCAACTATGGTTGGATTTATTTTTTGAGTTACACAATTAATTCCTGGAATTGCTATTGTTCCTGATCAAAATGATATTACTAGTGGTCAACATTTTTCACCATTACGATTAGATAATACATTTCCACCATTGTTTAAAGTAACAAAAACTTTAGAGGCATTATGTACGCCATTAGCATGATTGGCAATTGGAATTACTTTAGCAAAAGGTAATTTTAAAGATGCTGCACAAGATAAAAAAGTATGATTTGGAATGGTAATGAAAATTATTTTTGCACCATTATTTGGATTAGCATTAGTTTGTGCAGTTGCGGCAATTGGAAAAGAAACCGGAGCATGAAAATTAGATACTGTTGGATTAGGCGTTATTGTAATTATGTTAGCAGCCCCCCAGCATCAGTTATTGTTGCCTATTCAATTGCTTACAAAAAACAGCCATTGTTAACAAGTAATTTAACATTAATTGCTACATTATTTTCAATTATTTCATTACCATTTTGAGTAATTATTACTACAGCGATTGGCGCAACACCGTTATTTAGTTAAAATATAAACAAAAGAAAGGGAATAAAAATATGGCAAAAAAAATTAAAATGGTTTGTTATGGTGTTCGTAAAACAGAAAAGGTTTTTTTTGAAACATTAAATAAAAATTATGGATATGATTTAACGTTAATTGAAGAGTATTTAACAAAGGATAATATTGAAACGGCAAAGGGACATGAAGCAGTAATGGTTCGTGCTAATTGTGACTGTTATGAGCAAAATTTATTAAAAATGAAAGAATATGGCGTTAAATATTTATTAACTAGAACTGTTGGTTATAATCATATTGATTTAAAAAAAGCTCATGAATTAGGTTTTAAAATGGCATATGTACCTGGTTATTCGCCCAATGCTGTTAGTGAATTAGCAGTAAGTATGGGAAACGGCTTACTTCGAAATTTATTTTATAGTGCTAATCATCAACAAAATCATAATTTTAAAATTGATGATTTTATGTTTGCCAAAGAAATTCGTAATTCAACAATAGGAATTATTGGAACTGGCCGCATTGGTTATCAAGCAGCTAAGGCATGACATGGAATGGGAGCAAAGGTATTAGGATATGATATTTATGAAAGTGATCAAGCAAAAAGTATTCTAACTTATTGTGATTTAAAAACTTTACTTAAAGAATCGGATTTAATTTCATTACATTGTCCATATATTAAAGAAGAAAATTACCATTTAGTTGACAAGAATTTTTTAGCAAAAATGAAAGCAAAGTTTTTTTAAAGATTTTGCTGGAAAACCAACTCCCGATAATATTACAAATAAATTATTATCATTATATCCACGTGTTATTGTGACACCACATATTGGATCGTATACTGATGAAGCTGTTAAAAATATGATTGAAATTACTTATGAAAATTTAAAAGTAATTTTATCTGGTCAAGAATGTAAAAATAAAATTTAATTTAATAATTGATTATAGTTATTTTACATATTGTATATGAAAAAAATAATATGAATATTAATATATACTAATGTATTATGTTATAATAACATCAAACTTAATATAAGTTTTTTACCTATTTACTTTATTTTAAAGTAAATAGGTTTTTTATTCTAAATTTCAAATAAGGAAGATTAAAAGATATGCCCATTATGGAAAAAAGAGAAAAATTAAATAATAAAGTAAAAAATAATGTTACTCCCATTGAACTTATTGCAGCGGGTAGTACTATTGGAGTTGTTACTGGCGCTGCAAAAGTTGTTGGTATTGGTGTTGCGGCTGTTAATTTAGTTGCCTCTACGGTTGCTAATGCTGCTACTATTGTTACTAATGTAGCCTCTATTACTTGTGCAGCCGGAGGGGTTGCTATTCTTGGTACTCCTCTATTATTGGTTTAGTTGCTGTTGGTGCCATTAGTGGTGCTATCGATGGTGGTTTTGAAATAACTCAAATGTTAGCAAAAAAAGATGATGAAAAACAAGAAGAGCAAAAATTAGATTTTGAAGGTTCAAAAAAAATTATAAATTCAAATTTAGAAAATTTATATTCTTCAACAAGTGTATACAATTCTAATACATCAACAATGTAAAAGGTAATTTATTAAAACACATCAATTTCTTCTTTACTAAAAAAATAAAATATATTTTTTAAATTTATTACTTTATTTTAAAGTAATAAATTTTATTTTAATTTTATAGTAGAAAAATGAAAAAAATATTCTTTTTATTACACATTTTTACACTAATAATTTTATATTTATTTTATTTTTAATAAATAAAATAAATAATTGTTTTTTTTAAAAAATATTATATAATTTTATTTGTATTATTTAACTTAAAGTTTAGTATAAATAAACAAAAGGAGAAAATAATCAATATGAAAATTGGAAGAAAGTTAAAAACTTTAAGATTGAAACACAATTTAACTATGGAAGAGTTAGGGAAACGTTGTGATTTATCAAAGGGATTTATTAGTCAGTTAGAGCATGATGTTTCTTCACCTAGTATTGAAACACTAAAAAGTATTTTAGACATTTTTGATTGTCCATTATCAACCTTTTTTGCTGGTGAAGTAAAAGAAAAAATAGTTTTTAAATCACAAGATGTTACTGTTAGTGACGAAGAAGATTATCAAATAAAATGAATTATTCCTAATGCTCAAAAATTAACATTAGAACCAGTAATTTTAAGTTTAAAACCATTTGGTAATTCAAATAAAATTCCGCCATTTCAAGGTCAGATCTTTGGATATGTATTAAGTGGAACAGTATTTGTTCATTATGGTGCAACTAGAGTAAAAGTAGTAGCTAATGAAGCATTTTATATTAAAGGTAATGAAAAACATTATTTAGAAAATCCCAATAATTCAATTGCAACTATTTTATGAGTTTCAAATCCACCAATTTTTTAAACCATTTAAAGGAGGAAATTATGAGTGTAAATATTTTAGAATTACGTAATATTACCAAAGAATATGATGGTAAAGTTGTTTTAAAAGGAATTAGTTTAAATATTCATGAAGGTGAATTTCTTACCATTCTTGGTCCTAGTGGTTGTGGTAAAACAACATTATTAAGGATTATTGCTGGTTTTGAACAACCAAACAATGGTCAATTATTGTTTAAAGGTAAGGATTTAACTAAAATTCCAATTCATAAAAGAGAAATAAATACTATTTTTCAAAATTATGCTTTATTTCCACATTTAAATGTTTTTGATAATATTGCTTATGGTTTAAAGTTAAGAAAAATTGATCGTGAAAAAATCAAAAAAGAAGTTAAAAAAGCTTTAGATTTGGTTAAATTAAATGGTATGGAAGATAAAGATGTTAATGATTTATCTGGTGGTCAAAAACAAAGAGTAGCAGTAGCTAGAGCATTAGTTCTTAATCCTAAAATTTTATTATTAGATGAACCTTTTGCTGCTTTGGATTTGAAATTACGTCAACAAATGCAAGTAGAATTAAAAAAAATTCAAGAAGAAATTAATATTACTTTTATCTTTATTACTCATGATCAAGAAGAAGCATTTATTATGTCAGATCGGGTAGTTGTTTTAAATCAAGGTCAAATTCAACAAATTGGGACACCACAAGATATTTACAATGAGCCTGAAAATAAATGAACATCACAGTTTGTTGGTAGCTCGAATGTTATTGAAAATGGTGTATTTGTTAATGATTATTGTGTTCGTTTTGACGGTAAAAAATTTGCATGCTCTGATACTGGTTTTGGTGAACAAGAACGTAATATTGATATTGTTATTCGACCAGAAGATATTGATTTAGTTAATGCAGGTAGTGGTTTTTTTGATGGAACTATTAAAACTATTGCTTTTAAAGGATTATTATGAGAAATTGAAATTATTGCTAATAAACGCAAATGGATAGTTCATACTACTGATAATTTTGAAGTAGGTAACCGTGTTGGTTTAAAATGAAATGTTGAAGATATTCATGTTATGTGAAAGGAAATTGAAGAGTAAAATGAAAAATTTGTTTAAACGTAATATTAAAACACAAATTTTAAAATCACAAGATATGTTAGTTAATAATTCAAATCCAGAAAAAATTATTGATAATCAAAATAAAAAAAAGTATAGATTTAAAAAATGGTTTAAGCTTAAAAAAAATAATGTTTCTTTACAAGAAGTAGCAAAAAATAAATCGAAAATGAAACGAGTAAAAAAGAAAAAAGCATTGTTATGTTGAAAAAAAACAAACCAAAAAATAAGTTTTATTAAAAATAAAATCAAAGATAAATCAGTAAATTTTGGTTTTAAATCATGAGTTACGCTTGCTTATCCATATTTATTGGTGATGGTAATTTTAATTGTATTGCCATTATTAATTGTAATTTTATATTCAATTATTAAAGCAACTAATAATGCTTGAATATTTCGTTTTACATTTAGTAATTTTAATGTTTTTTTTAAAGAAAATAGTTATGTTATGGTTTTATTACGTTCAATTGGTTATTCATTTGTTGCCACTTTAATTGCTGTTATTTTTGGTTATCCCATTGCTTATATTATGGCTTTTATGTCAACAAAAATTGCTTCAAAAAATATTTGAGTTTTAGTTACTTTACCAATTTGAATTAACATTTTATTACGTACAATTGGATTACAAATTATTTTTAGTATTTTAGGTCCTAATGTTTTATTAGGAACTCCAATTGGTATTATTTTAGCAATGGTTTATATGTTTATGCCTTTCGTTATTTTACCAATTTATAATTCTTTAGAAAAAACAGATCGCAATTTATTAGAAGCAAGTCAAGATTTAGGAGCTTCTAAGATGAAAACATTTTGAAAAGTTACCTTTCGTTTTTCAGTGCCTGGTATTGTTTCTGGTTTTACTTTAATGATGTTAAGTGCTATGACTTCACTAGTAGTAGTTAAATATATTGGTGAAGGAAAAACTATTTTAATTGCAAATATTATTGAATCATATTTTTATCGTGGTGCTAATTTTGCTTATGGTGCTGCTATTTCTGTTATTTTAGGTATTATTGTTTTAATTATTATTTTTACTTTAAAAGCGATTGGTAGTTGAGCTACTGGTAAAAAAATAGGAGGTATTAATTAATGAGATCTTTTTTTAAAAATAGTTATTTAGCTATTATCTTTTTATTATTTTATACTCCAATTTTAGTTTTAATGATATTCTCTTTTAATGGTGGCGATTCAGTTCGTAGTTGAAATTCTTGATCATTGCAACCTTATTACGATTTATTTCAACAAAGTGAACTTTGAGAATCGGTTAGTGTAACATTAATTGTTGCTTTTATTTCTACTTTTGTTGCTGTTATTATTGGTACGTTTGCTGCTTTGGGTTTAAGTAAAACAAAAAAAATAACACGTAATATTACTTTAGGGATTACTAATATTCCTTTAGTTAATGCTGATATTGTTACTGCTGTTTCTTTAATGTTATTATTTATGGCATTTGGTTTTAGTTTTGGTCTTGGAACATTAATTTTCGCTCATATTTCTTTTAATATTCCTTATGTTATTATTACTGTTTTACCAAAAATTAGATCAATAAATATGTCACAATTAGAAGCAAGTCAAGATTTAGGTGCGACACCTTGATATACGTTACGCAAAATTGTATTACCAACAATTAAACCAGCAATTATTGCTGGAGCAGCTATTGCGTTTGCTATGAGTTTTGATGATTTTTTAATTTCTTATTTTACTGGCGGTAATACTTCTAACGTTTCAACTTTTATTTATTCTTTAAAACGAATTAAGCCTTATATTAATGCTTTTTCAACAATAATTATTTTATTAATTGCAGTACTTATTATTTCTTGAAATACTTATGTTCTTTGCAAAAAACAAATTAAACAACGTAATGAAAAAATTGATAAAGGTATTTATCATGATAAAAAAATTATTAAAACTGAGAAGTTGTTAACTAAATATTATTTACAATTAAATGGTTTTAACTATAAAAAGGTTAAGAGTAAAGGTAGAAAACGTAAATCATTATATAGTGATGGTAATTTTGAAATTGTAACTGAGCAAGATATTATTAAAATTCAGGATTATATTAAAAATCACCCGAAACTTATTAATCAAATTTCTAAACTTGAAGCAAAACTTGAGATGGAATCAATTTGAATTGAACATATAAAGAATAAGATTAAAAAAAAGAAAGAGTTAAAAGAAGAACGCTCAAAATCAAGAAGAGAGAAATATCGTTTTTTACTATGACCGTGAAAATTAATTATGATTAGTATCATCTTATTATCAAGTTTTATTAGTTTGGGTGCTTTCTACATTTATACTAATGTTTATGATTTATCAATTGCTAATTGAGGCGAATATATGAATCCCAATATTTTAAAAGAATTTGAAAATAAATATCAAGTTAAAATAAAATATTCAACTTTTGATGATAATGAATCATTGTATGCTAAATTGTATACTACTAGTTATGATGTAATGGTTCCTAGTGATTATATGGTGGCTAAATTAGCAAGTGAAGATAGACTTTTTCCAATTGCATCAAAAAATTCTGTAGGTGATATTGAGTATGATAGTAGAATTGATTTTAATCCCAAAGAAGATATTAATCATGATTTATATGAATTAATGAATAATTATCGAGTTGAAAATAGTGATGGAATTTTAAATGAATTTGGTTTAAATAGTTATAGTATTCCTTATTTTTGAGGTGATGTTGTATTAGTAATTAATACTACTAATACAAATAATCTTAGTGATCTTGGTATTAAAGCTGATGGTTCAAATGTTCAATGAAGTGTTTTAACAGATGCTGCAAAATTAGGTAAACGTATCGTTTTAAATGATGATATGCATAACTTATTTATGACTGCGCTTACTGATTTACACTATAAAAATAAATGAGGAGAAAATAACGGTTCAGGTCAATATAATCAAGTAGGAAATGAATTTAGTGATAATATTAATGCTCATAGTCCAATTGAAATTAAAGATGCAAGTGACTGGTTAGAACCAGTTATCAAAAATAAAAATACAAAATTATTAAATGATGATATTGTTGATGAAATTAGTAATGAAAATAAGTGGGATGTAGCAATGATGTATAACGGTGATTTATTATCTGCAATTGCTGATGATCCTGATTCTTATAATGGTAAGTACCTTGTTGTTAGACCATATATGGGGACTAATGTTTGAAATGATGATATGGTAATTAGTAAAGATTCTCCTCATAAAGATTTAGCTTTTAAATTTATTAATTATATAATGCAAAAACAAACACAAGTTGATTTAAGTAGTGAATTTGGTTATACCTCACCTTTACAAGCAGCCATGGATGAAGTTAGTACTAATTTTTCAGCAGAAATTTGAAAGCATGTATATATTCCAAAAAATGGCCAATTACCCGATCCATTAGATCCAAGTAAGCATCATGAAGGATATTTTAACGGTTTATATACTCGTAGTTTTGACCCACAAATGCAAACTGCTTATAATAGAGTATTAGCACGTTAATAAAATAAATTGTAATATTAAGTTTAAAAAAATATAAAAAAATATTGTAACTTATAGTATAATTTAATACGAAAGGGGTTAATTCATTGTGGCACGTCGTAAAAAGTGAGAAAAAGAAGACAAAGAAAAAATATGAAACTATTCTATTCAAAAAATGGAGAAATATTTTAAAGGATTATCTGAATTTTGAACATTGAATGTGCAAGCTCCTTGTCCGTGGTGTTGTTTGCCAATGATAAAAGGTGCTTATCAAGGTGAACAACCAACTTCAGCATTTGCTTGAAATATTGATCACATTGATGGTGATCCAAATAATAATAGTTTAGAAAATTTACAACCAATGCATGTTGAATGTAATATTAAAAAAAATTAATCATAATTTAAAAATTCAATGACTATTTAATTTAATCATTGAATTTTTAATTTAATTTTTATCTTAATTAAGAAAAATTATTTTGAAAATTATTTTACTATTAGTGTTCTTTTTAATTAAAAATATTCAATCTTTTTTTAAAAAGAATATTGTCTTTTTTTATAATAAGTGTAATATTATTTTTAAGGACAGAGTATTTCTTTCCTTATAATTTTAATAGGTGTATAGCAAAGTTTATATGATTATTAAAATTATTAATATTAAAATATAAAAACTAAATTTAATTGGTTTACTTTAAACCTTAGTTTTATTTTATTAAAACTAAGGTTTAAACTATTTTAATATTTTTTCCTATTTTAATATTTTAGTTAAAAATAGCAAGTTAAAGCGTTAAGCTATATTTTTCACTTTAGATTATTTTAAAAATAATGCTAGGAAAGGATTGTTAAAATGAAATATAAAATAAATAGTAATAGCCCGAGTAAAGATATGGTTAATCAGGATAAACATAAAAAAATAAAAACAGGATCTAATTCAATATATACAATTAATGTTAAAAAAAATAAGAAGAAAAGAATCTTATTATTTTCGTTGTATTTATTAGCATTTGGTTCTACAACAGTTACTACGATATTACTCTTACATACTACTGCTGCTTTCAATAATTCTGAATTTAATCCGAATTCTAATAATAAATTATGAGATGATTATTATCAAAAGCATCATCGTAACTCTAAACCTATTAGTTTAAATTCTACTATTGCTTATTTTAGTAAATCAACAAATATTGTTAATTTTAATGTTATTGAAAATGCTGCTGATAATGGTAATATTGATTTTACAAATGTTTTAAGTAGTATTGATAATAATTTACAAAAAACTGATCCTAAAATTGAAAGTGATATTGATAATGATAATTTAACTTTATTACCAATTAATTTTTTCTTAAATGCTAATTATAATCCAGCAGTTAAGTTTACTGTTGGTAAGGATAAAAAGCCGATAACTAATACTTCTTTTATTTTGCCAAAGAACTTTAATGAGTCTAAAAGTTATGTTTTAAATTTAACAACTAATGATCAAGCATCAATTTTTGGTATTGAAAATACTAACGTTAATATCGAAATTAATATTAATATTATAAATCAAGTTGCAATTAATATTGCTAGTTTACCAGTTAACTTTCCTGATAAAATTATTAATATTACTAATCCTGAAAATGCTACTATTGATTCAATAAAAGATAAATGATTAATTCCAACAATTCAAGATCAATTTGAAACAACTTTAAGTAAAGCATTAAATGTACCCAAAAAAGAAATTAAACATAATTATTACGAAATTGAATTTCAAAATAGTTCAGAACCAAAAAATTTTACTACATCTGTTCCTGTTCAATTTTCAATTACGTCTTTAGATAATAATCCTTGAAACTTTACAGGAAAAAAAGATAATTGCACTATAAATGTTAAAAATGATATTGCTGATTTAAGTAGCATGAAAGAATTAACTAATGAAATTGAAACACAATATAATAATGATAAAGATAATAAAAACTTTCAAATTACTTTAGATAATCAAAAAGATAAAAATGGTAATTTTATTAATGCCGATAGTAAATTATCAGAAGAAGATGTTAAATTTGTTAATAGTCAAATTATTGAGAGTGTAAAGAAGATTTGTCAATCTTATTTCCAAAAAAATTATTCAGATCTTAATATTAAAGATAGTGATTATACAATATCAACAAATTTAAATGTTGGTAATAATATTTTTAATAATAAATTAGGTAAAAATATTGAAATAACAATAAAAGCTGCTGATAATAGTTATAAATTAGATGGTTCTTTAAGTGCTAAAGCTATTGTTCATGGTCATAATAAAAATAATATTACTGGTAATTATCCTTCGCCAAAAGATTTTGCATTAAAAGGTATTTGATTAAAAGATGGTCAAGATGCAAATATTTTACAAGAAGGTCAACATTTTTATGAACAAGATAATTTATTAGGTAATTGAATTACTAATAAAGATAGTTTATTAAATACAATTAATAACAATTCTTATCGTCCAGTTGAGAATGCATTTACTGGACAGTTCACTATGAATTATTTATTAGATGGTGACACAAAACCAAGTGGTATGTCAGTTGATATTAGTAAAGATATTAAAGGTGGTAAGGTAAATAATTTCTGAGATTTAATTACTCAAACAAAAAGTATTTTTCTAGAAACCGATGTTGCAGTAACAACAAAATCGGGTTGAGAGTTAAATAATGTAAAACTAGTATTTACTGACAGCGAAACACAACCAACTAAAGATAATACACTTTATACTCTTGATTTATCAGAAAGGTTTGCTGGCAAAACTATTAGTGATCGTGCTACTTTAACATTCCCTGATTTTAATTTTAATTTTAATTACCAGTTAGTAAGTTAAAAAAAGGAAAAAGTAATATGAAACAATTATTAATCATTTTAAGTACATTAACAACATTAACTTTGGCAAGTAATAGTATTATTAATACTATTGATGATACTAATACTACCATTAATAAATTATTAGCAAATAAATCATCAATAAGTGATTCTGTAACTTCATTATTTAATAATCAATATGGCTATTTAAATGATAGTGATATAATAACTAATCAATCAATAACTGATCATAAGTTTTATAGTTATGACACATCAGCTTTAAAAAGTTATACTTTTGCTAATGCAAGAGATGTTTTTTTAGTAAATAATGAAGGAACTTTAATTTATAATCCTGATGTTATTATTCCTGCTGATCAAAAATTAAATATTGAAAATACGATGCAAGAAATGATTAGTCATAAAAAAATAACTACAGTTAAAGCAAATTACAATTCTTATAGTAATAGTCAGTATTCATCTACTGATTTTAGTGGTGATAATACTGATTGACAATATTTGCAATTTGGTGGAGTTGAAAAACATATTGATATTTCACAACAAGTAGGTGCTGATAAAGTTGAATATAGCAATAGTTTAAGCGAAACATCAGGTTTATATTATATTGCTAAAGCAGTAATTGAAAATAAGATTAGTCAGTCAGTTGCTATTAATTTGGGAATATATTTTATAGCACAAAGTAGTTTAAAAGGAAAAATTAATAATGAATTAATTACTAAAATTATTGATTTAATTATTAATAATAAATACGTTTATAATTTTATGTTAAATATGCCATTTTCAAATGATGATACAAGTTATGTCATTAGTTATATTTTTGATCATAATAATAATATTATTGAGTTAAATTATAATCATTATAGTTACGAAAAAAGTAATACAAGTAATTTTGAAACTCATGTTAGTCCTGGTCCTTTTGCTTCAGTTGATTATACAGGTGATATTTATATTAATTATCAGGATTTATATTATTTAATTAATAATCAAAATAATTGAGATGTAATTTATAAGTATTTTATTAATGGAAACTTATTTGATTATAGTAATATGGAGCATGAAATTGGTGATAATTGAACTTTTAAAAATTTTTGAAATTCTATATTTAAAGATAATTTAACAAAATTTTTAAATAATGTGGGTGTTAATGGAATAATAATTCATATTGACTGTTATGGTACAGATATATGACATCCTTCTTTAATTAATACATTTTATATTAAAAGTATTTCTCAATGAAATTAAGTACTTACATACTAAATTTAGTTTTTAAAATAAGCATTTTATTAATCTTCTTAAATAAAATTAATAAAGTGTTATATTTAGTATAGATTAGTCAGATATTTTTTATAAAATAATTTTTAGTAAACTTAAAACGAAAGGAGAATGTAACATGAAACAATTACTAATAACATTAAGTACATTAACAACATTAACT
This sequence comes from Spiroplasma endosymbiont of Andrena trimmerana, assembly GCF_964019575.1. Classification (NCBI taxonomy): domain Bacteria; kingdom Bacillati; phylum Mycoplasmatota; class Mollicutes; order Entomoplasmatales; family Spiroplasmataceae; genus Spiroplasma; species Spiroplasma endosymbiont of Andrena trimmerana. Next base: position 721,640 of record NZ_OZ026455.1, on the reverse strand, counting down.
TTAACAAGTAGTAGTATTATTAATACTATTGATGTTACTAACACTACTGTTAATAAACTATTAACAAATAAATCATCAATAAATGATACTTTATCTTCAGTGTTGAATAATCAATATGGTTATTTAAGTAGTAGTGATTGAATTACTAATCAAATAGATAATAACTATTATAGTTATGATACTAGTCATGCTGATTATTTATTAAGTGATGGTAAGACATCAGCACGAACATTATTTACTGTTGATAATAAAGGTGAATTAGTTTATAAAAAGGATGCTGTAATACCACCAAAAGATAAAGTCGAAGTTGATGCTACTAAACAAGAAATGATTACTCATAAAAAAATTACCACAGTTAAAGATAAATATAATCCATATAGTAAAAGTGAATATTCTAACAAATATTTTAGTGGTGATAATACTGATTGACAATATATTCAATTTGGTGGCGTTGAAAAACATATTGATATTTCGCAACAAGCAGGTGCTGATAAAGTTGAACATAGTAGTAGTTTAAGTGAAACATTAGGTTTATATTATATTGCAAAAGCAGCAAAAAATAATTTAATTGATAATACTATTGCTAATAAAATAGGTCAATATTTTATGACACAAAGTAGTTTAAAAGGGCAAATTAATGATAATTTAATTAATATTATTATTAATTTAATTAGTAGCAATAATAATGTTTTTAATTTTATATATAGTGCACCAATGAACGTAAATGATAAAAATTATTCAATTAATTATATTTTTGATAAAGATAATAATTTAATTGAAGTTTATTATACTGAATTTGATAAATCAAATATAGAAAATAGCTTAAATTATAAATGAAATGACTCATATAATTGATTTAGTTCAAATTATAGTGATTATTCTAATACATATACAATAGTAAAATGAACTGACTATGCAAGTGATTGAAATACTTTTACTAATAAATATCCAACTTTTATTTTTGCTGCTAATTCATATTTAAAAGTTTCAACGGGAAGTGGTAAAGAAGACTATAAATCTCTAAATTCTCAAGTCACAACAACAAATATAAAAACTAATCAACAAAAAGATATTGATAATTCAATTTTTCAAGTCAATATTAGTACGTGACCACCATATGATCCAAATTACCCAGGAGGTGTAGGAACTGCCATTGATATTTATTTAGAACTTTGACATGATGATAATAATATTTATTGAAAATGACATATAATGACAGCTACTTTTTTAGGATCAACTTCATATTCTGATATTAAATTAAATAATATAACATTTAATAATATTATGAATTAAATAAATATGTTTTTTTCAAATTAATTATTTATTATTAAATTTAATTATGATTTTAAAAATGGTAAAAAGTAAAAGAAGGTATTGTAAATGAAACAGTTTTTATTAACTCTAAGTACAGTAACAACATTAACAATAGCAAGTAATACAATGTTTAATAGTATGATGATAGTAGTTCAAAAAAACAATATTGCTAGTAAAAAGAAAATACTACCTGTCATTCCAATAAATCAAAATAAATCATTATTTAATAATCAATATGGTTATTTAAATAATAATGATTGAATTACTAATCAATCAATAATAGACAATAAATATTATAGTTATGATACTAATCATGCTGATTATTTATTAAGTGATGGTAAGACATTAGCACGAACATTATTTATTGTTGATAATAAAGGTGAATTAATTTACAAAAAAGATGCTATGATACCAGACAAAGATAAAGTTGACGTTAATAATACTAAACAAGAAATGATATTTCATCGTAAAGTTGCTACTATTAATAATCCAACTAACAGTTATAGTGGTAGCCAATATGCTATTAATTATTTTGCTGGTGACGGTATTAATTGAAAATATGTTCAACAAAGTGAAGTGGAAACTCATATTGATATTTCACAACAAGAAAATGCTAATAATGTTGAAAATAATAATAGTTTAAGTGAAGGTTTAGGGCTATATTATATTGCTAAGGCAGTAAGAGAATCAGATGGTTCTTTTAAAGAACAAGATGCTGATATTTTAGCACACTATTTTATTACTCAAAGTAGTCTAAACGGTAGTTTAAGTGATGTTTTAATTGACAAAATTATTCATTTATTGATTACAAATGATAATGCTTATGATTATATGACTAATGTTCCGTTTTTAACTAATGATAATAGTAAGTATACAATTAATTACATTTTTGATGAGTTTAACAATATCATTCAAATTTATTACAGTTATTATGATAAAGCTTTTGATCTTTCAACTTTGTCATTAATAATTCCACAACAAGTAATATCAGTAAAAACACCAGAAGCAACTCCAATTACTGATATAAAAGCTAATTTAGTTAGTAAAATTCAAACAGAATTTAAACAAAAATTAAGTCAACAATTAAAAATTAATTCAGAAGACATTAATGATAAATATTACAATATTTTTATTAAAGATAATAAAGAAAATCAAGATTTTACTAATGCAGTAAATATTGATTACAAAATAACTAGTTCTTGAAAAAATGCTAATCAATTAAATTTTGCAGGTACTTATCAAGGACAAGTTAGTGTAATTAATAAGTGCGTTGATTTAAGTAATGAAACAGATTTAAAAAATATTATTGAAAATGCTTACTATCATCAAAATGATAAATCTAAATGATTAAATGTTGATGTTGATAATACTATTGATAATAAAAATGTTGACACTAAATTAACACAAACTACTTTAGATTTAATTAATACTAATATTAGTACTACTATTAAAGTTATTGTTCAAAATTATTTTAAAACTCATGATACTGAACTTATTATTGATGAAACAGATTATGATGTAACAACTACTTTAGCGGTGGGTGATAATATTTTTAATAATAAATTAGGTAAAGATTTTACAATTAGCATTAAAGATAACGGTTCTACTTATAAATTAAAAAATAGTTTAGAGAATATTAACGTTACTATTCATGGTCATAATAAAAAAAGTATTGCTGGTAATTTTTCAAGAACACCTTTTGATTTAGATGGTATTTGGTTAAAAGATGGTAAAGATACAAACGTTTTACAGGAAGGTCAACATTTTTATGAACAAAACAAATTATTAGATAAATGAATTTCTAATAAAGATAGTTTATTAAATACAATTGTTAATAATTCTTATTATCCAATTGCTGATAGTTTTGGTGGAAACTTTATTATTAATTATATATTAGATGGTAAAAATAAAGGTAGTATGACAGCTGATATTAGTAAAGATATTACTAGCGATAAGGTAACTAATTTTTGAGATTTAATTACTAAAACAAAAAGTATTTTTTTAGAAACTGATGTTTCAGTAAGTTCAGATTGAGCTTTAAATAATGTAAAATTGATATTTACTAATGATGAAATACAACCAACCAAAGATAATACACTTTATATTTTTGATTTATCAGACAGATTTAAAGGTGAAACTGTTAGTGAACGCGCTACTTTAACATTCCCTGATTTTAATTTTAATTACCAATTAATGAGTTAATAAAGAAAAGAGAATATAAAATGAAACAATTATTAATAACTTTAAGTACATTAAAAACATTAACTTTAACAAGTAATACTATTAATAATAGTATTAATTGCACGATTAATTGTTACTTGTTCATTGTTTAATGTATAAACTTCAAATAATCTTACAGTTTGTGCATTTTGTTCATAATTATCATAAAAAATAGTACATTGAATTAATTTACCAGTAATATCATAAACTCTTTGTTGTATGTCAACTACTTGAAAATATAAATTATCATTTGCAATATAAATTAAATAACCACTAATTCCTAATTTACTTAATTTAAAAATAGAATTTCAATTTTTTCTATAAAATTCTTGTTGAATTAAATATTGTTTAATGGTTTCATTATTAATTTCTAATGGAGCATTATATAAATTAGCATTATTTTCTGCTACAAAATCAGTAAAATAAGTTTCATGGTTAAAATCATTAAAACCAAAATAATTTAAATTTGAAGCATGTGTACTTTTATTTTTATTAGTTAAAAATTTTAATTTTTCACTTTGATTATCATTAATATTGCTTTTATCTTTTCTTTTAAATAAACTTAACATAATATTCACCACCTTTCTTTAAAATATTTGATTAATTTTTAATATGATTTTTACAATAATAAATATAATTAAACCAGCAGTTGCAGATGATAGAATTACTCCTATTAAACCTAAAATAATTTTTATAATTTTAAAAAACATAATATTATTCCTGTAATTCTTCTAATTTTAAAATTTTTCCATATAAATGTGGATATGGTGCAGTAGTTAAAAATATACTATATATATTTAATTGTAATCAAATATAAATATAATCTTGTGTAATCATACAATTTAAATATTGTGTTGTATTAACATATATAAATTATGTACATATTCAAGAAGATTTTGTATTATCATTTGTAGGAGTAAAATTATAATAAATACGATATCTTTTATTTTTAGCTGAGTTATACTTGTAAGTGCAAGTAAATAAAATTGCAAAAAATTCTCATATAAAAATTTCATAATGCTAAATTTAGTTTAGAAAAAAGTAAGGAGTTTTTATATGAGTTATAAACATCTTGGCATAGATGAAAGAATTTATATTGAGAATCAATTGAAATTTAAATTTAAAATTAGTGAAATAGCTAAAAATCTTAATCGAAGTATTAGTACTATTATTCGAGAAATTAATAGAAATAAAGATAATAATCATTATTTTTCATTAATTGCACAAAATAAAGCTGAAAATCGAAAACAATCACATATTAGTTTTCATAAGTTTAAAAATAAGAATTTAGTAAAATATGTACAACAAAAATTACTATTAGGTTGATCACCTGAACAAATTTATGGCAGAATTAAAAATTTTCATAAAGAATGAGTTATTAGTTTTAAAACAATTTATACTTGAATTTATTTTGGAATGCTTGATAAAGTTACTAGTAAAAATTTAAGAAGAAAAGGTAAAAAACGAAAATCTAAAGAAAATCGTGGCAAGTTTAATGGTAAATCAATTAAAGAACGAGATATAAATGTTAATGATCGTATAACACTTGGTCATTGAGAAGGAGATACTATAGTATCATCACGAGGTAAAAGCAAATCATGTTTAATAACTTTAATTGAAAGAGTATCACGATTTACTTTAGCAATATTAGTTAAAAACAGAACTACTAAAGTTATTAATAAAAATGTCAGTTATTATTTATCAATTCTTCCTAAAAACATTGTTAAAACTATTACTTTTGATCGTGGCAAAGAATTTTCAAATTGACAACAACTTGAAAAAAATTTAGATGTAAAAATTTATTTTGCCAATCCATATTCACCTTGACAAAGAGGTACTAATGAAAATACTAATGGTTTAATTAGAGAAAAATTTCCTAAAAAATTTATTTTTTCAAAAACTAATAAAAATGAAGTTCATAAATTTATATTGTCTTTAAATCAAAAACCGAGAAAAATACTAAATTATCTTTCACCAATCGAATATTTGGATAGAAAAATAATTTAGTTGCACTTACCTTTACAATTTAGCTTTTAATAAAATTATACTTAATAGTTTTATTATCTTCTTTTGTTCCAACTTCTTTTCATTGTGGAATATTTGGACTTGGTGTTGGATTATTTTTTAATTCAATATCTCAATTATTTTCTTCTATTTCATTTGTTTCTAAACTTTTTGAATTAATTTTAATTGGTTTATCTATATTAATTACACTTGGTGAAGTAATATCTAATGTATCACTAGTAATTTGATAAGTATTTTCTTTTAATTCCTCAAAATTAAATATAGCACCACCATCAATTTCACATTTAATAAATAAACTTCATTTATTAACCTTAGTATAATCAGCATTAAGAATTAAAGAAGCTTCTTTATTATCAATTTTACCAATAATAAGAGTTCACGTACCAGTTCCAACTGCTTGTGCTGATTTAAACAATAACATTAATGGATAACCATTTTGTAATGGTGCAAGTCTTTCTCATGTTATAAATACACGATATGTTTTACCAAGATTAATATCAAAATTACTTCATGTTCTATTATCAACTCTATTTCCTATTACAACTCAATTTTCTTTATCTTTCTTTTTATCAATATTAGTTTTATTTTCATTAATAGCCCCAGCAATAGTTTTATCAGTAGTTTTTAAATTAGGAATTTCTTGACTTAGAGCATTTATTTGAAATGCAATCGGAAATTGTGCTTTTGTATCTTCTAATTTTTTATCTACTTCTTCTTTTTTATAATAATCAGATAAATCTACTTTACCACCAGTAGCACTAATTTTATTATTTTCATCAATAGTTATATTAGTACCAGCAATTAATTTATCTTGTTTTTTATCTAATAAATTATTAGTTTCTAGTTTTGTATAATAATCACGTTCAGTATTTTCTTCTGCTATAAATTCAGTTGGTGCACCTTTTCCTATATATTGATATATTTCTTGTATATCACCAATTAAATTAATTTTTCCACGTTCAGGATAAGAATTACCGCCACCACTAAATGTTTTATTTCTATTGTTATAGTAAATAGTTCCAATATTTAAAATATTTTTATTTTGTATTTGTTCTTTATAAGTCATGGAATCAACATTTAACAATTCAAATTCATGAAAAATATTATTTAAATAAATTTTAATTACTTTATAAAATTTCATAAAGTTATTTTCTGTTGAATATTGATAACTGATTTTAATAAAATATCATTTAAATGTTTCTATATTATTATTTTCAACTTTTTTTCATAAGGGACTAGTTTCAATATTAAATCAATTATTTTTAACATCATTAATATTTTCGTTTGTTTTAATTAATTCACTATTTAATTTGGTAATTTCATTTTCATTTGTAGTAATTCGTTTTTGTTGTTTAGCAGAAAAATCACAAGTTGGTGCATGTGTATAATCACCAATTTGTGGATTGTTTTGTAAAACATCAGGTGGTAATGTTCCAATTTCATTAGGTCAATCTAAAATCATAGTTTCAGTTTTTGAGTCATATTCTGTTGCAACATAACCTTTATTTATTAAATTTGTAACTGGTCCCCTATATGTTTCATTTTTATTACCATTAATGGTATCATCATATAATTTAATTTGTTTTGATAATGTAAATTCTTTTTGTTCTTGAATTAATTCATTAACTTGGTTTCTAGTATAAAATGCTTTTAAGTCAATTTTTTCAACATCTATTTCATCATTATTATAATTTGAAAATATTTGTTTTAATTCTGTTAATCTTGCTCATATTTTCATTCTACTAGGTGCTAAATCTCAAATATTAATCGTAGGAGTACTACTTGCACTAAATTGATTACCATTATTAAATTGAATAGTAGCATCAACATTAAATTCAATTGGTGTACGATTAAATACTCAATGTTCAACCATAACATAAACCATATCTCTTAAAGTTTCTTTAATTAATTCATCTTTAAAACTATCAAAAGGAAATTTAGATAAAATAAAATCAAGATAAGCATTAATATCATTTTGAGCACGAATAGCAAATGTTTTAAATCAATCATCAACATTTGGTCATGTATTTATATATTGTCGTGGTGTTTCTGTAATTGTTCCAGTTAATGGATATCAGTTATTATAATTTTCTAAACTGACACCAGTTCAAAGTTTATTAATCATATTTTATCATTCCTTAAAAAATGCTTTTTTATAACGTTTGGTTTTTGATTTAGTTTTTCTATGTGATATATGTATAATTTCTTTTTGTAATTTTTTCTTTCCTTTTTTTACAACTTGATTATATGCAAATTTTTCTAAATGTCTTAACAATCCAGTACCAAATACAGTATTAACTGAGAATTTTAAACCCACCCTTTTAAATAATTTATTGACATTATCAATAGGATTATTAATAACATTAACTACTTTATGATAAGTTCTAATTGTCCTTAATATTTGCCTATAAATTTTAAAACTATCTTTAATCATTTGTTGTACAACTGGTGGAGCAAAAGCAATACTTTTTAATCATTTATTTTGACTAACTCCATATCCAATATATCAACCGCTATATCATCTATATCAATGAAATGGATGTATTTGAATAACAAAAGTTTCTGCTTTGATAATACTATCAATAACTACAATTGGTTTATATTTAGGATTACGATGATAAATAGTAATTCCACATTTATCTAATGATAAAGGTTGAATTTTACAAGCCATAAATACTGGTGAATTTAATGGAATTAATTGTGCATGTTTAATTGCTTTCTTTTCAGCACTTGTAAATACATCAATTGTTTTTTCTTTTAATTTATTAATTTTTTCAAATGCTTGTTTTTCTAATTTTTCGAATTTCTCTTGTAATTTATAAATATTTATTCTTATTTTTTCAAAATATGAAGTATCTTTTCAAAATTTATTTAAACCTTTTTTAAAATAAAATTTAATATCAAAATATTTAAAAGTTTGATTTGCTTTTAATACTAATTTATGAATTGAACTATTTTTAAAATTAAATTTAATTGCATTAGCACGAATTTTTTGTAAATCTAAAATTAAAGATTTTCCATATCTATTTTCTGCATGTATTGTATGAACTAAATTTAATCAGTCATGTTGGTTCATTTTTAATACTTCTTTTAAATCAGTATTATATTTTTGTAAAAAATTGTTTGCTTTATCAATATCTTTAATTTTAAATTTAGGAGTTAACTGTGGACTTAACTTTATTAATTCATTTTGTAATAATAAATAATTTTTTAATTCTTGTACTTCTAATTTTGCAAAATTATTTTTATATTGTCTTTCAGCAACAAAACCTAAATTTTGTATTATTGTTTCGCGATTTGGAGCATGGTTATAATTAAATAAATAACGTTTATTTCCAATAATTTTATCTGTTAAAAATTGTTTTTCACTTACTTGACTAATGATTTCTTGTAAATTTTTTGCTTTTTTAATACCAATTTGTTCTAATGTTTTAGTTTTTTCTGCTAAACTAATAAATTTAGTTGTACGATAACCACGACTAATTCTATTAAGTCCAGCAAATGCAGGTAATATATTAAAAAAAGCATTTAATGGTGTAACATTTCCTTTTAAATAATCATAAACTTGATTAATAGTAAAATCAGTTAAAGACTCTACACCAACAGCACTAATACTAGCAAGTAAATCACTTGCACCTAAACCAAGTGCTAAACTTTCACTTAATCCACCAGTAAAAGGAGCAAGTGCTACTGCTATAACTTGTACACCAATCATTTCTAAAATTTCTCATCATCAACTTTTATGTTCTTGTTGTTGACTTGTTCTAGTATGTTTTGGTTTATTTATGTTTAAAAGTATTGCTGTACTAGTTGTACCAATTGGCATAATAATTATCCTTATTTAAGAGTTATTTTTATAGGATTTGTTGAACCTTGATAATTTTTATCAGTGTCATTAGTAGTGATTACTACATATAAATCTCCTGCTTTTTGGTTTTGATTACTTACATCAACTTGACCTTGGGCATCACTAAAATAATTAATAATTGGAGTTGTTAAATTTGGATTTAAATTATTTAGTTCAGTTGTATTTTTAATTGTTGTATCTAATAATTTATTCTTTTTAGTAGTATCAGCAGTAATATTAGTTGTTAATGTTGTAATTTCTTCACTTAAATATTTTTTATTAACAATACCACATAACATTCATCTTGATTCTGTTTCTGAGTTTGACATATAAGGAATAGATTCTCCTGTTACTTGTCCACCAACTAAATATCTTTTTGGAACTTTACCATCTTTAATATCTTCAACATATATACTAGTTTGTTGTAACATATATCTTTTCATTGCTTTTGGTGTTGCTAAAACAAAATTCATAATTTGATTTTTATTTTCAGTATTTTTAAATGTCATATAATCATCCATAACAATTTGACATAATACACCTTTAATATATAAATTTGTTCCATTTAATCTTAATTGTTGTGCTAGTTGATTATCAGTAATTAAACCTTTATTATCTGCTAAATAAACTAAAGTATCATAAAGACTATTTGTTATAAAAAATTTACAATTATTACTATTTCTTAATTGAAATAAAGTATTTCATGCTGATAACATTGATTTTAAATATCCTACTGGTGTTGTATCAGTAATGATTACTTTTTTGGCAGATTTAGCAATTGTATTTGTATCATTATTTGCTAAATAATCTGCTAAATCATTAGCAACTTCATATTGCATACTTTCTAGTAAATTTTGCCCATTATCTGCAAATAAATCAACTTCACCAATCATTTCTCCTGTACTAGCTTCTTTTGTAATTTCTTTAATAATTTTATCAGTATCAACATAACCAACTTCTAATCCTTTACTTTTATCATTTCAATGAAGTATTTTGAATGTTGGGTCTTTTGGTTTTTTAACAATAAACTCAATATTTACTGAATCAACAATTTCAGTAGGAAAAAAGTTTGCCCATGGACTATTTGATTGTTTATAAAATTCTATAAATTCAGGTGTTTCTACTAATTTTGTAGTATTATCTAAATTTTGTTTAAATGGCACTGGATTTGGCATTTTAAATTTTCCTTTCTTTTATAAATTATTTTTCTTTTTATAATCTAATAAACTACTTTTTATTGAAGTTTCTTGATTTGTTAATATTGTTTCTTGTTTACCACCTGTATTAATTGGTTCTTTAAATAGTGGTTGTTCTTTAATCATTTTTTTAATAGTTTCTTCAATTTTTGAATTTTCTATATTACTTGTTTTAAATTTTAAAAATTCATAAAATTCTTTTTTAACTTGATATTTTTTAAATATATTAATTATTTCTTTTTCTTTAATTTCTTGATTAAGTTTATTTAACTTATTTTCTAATTCAACAATCTTAATTTCTTGCTCTTGTTGTAAATTATTATTTTCAGTTAAAGGTTCAGTATTTTGTTCAACATTAGTTTCATTTTCTAACATTTAAATCACACCTTTATTATTTATTTTCTTTTCCATTAATTTTTTCATTAAGTTTTGCTAATTTTTTTTGATGTTTCATCACTTTATTATTTCTTCTAATATGTTTTGGAGTTGTAATAAATCTTTTAAATCAAACAATTAATTCTCTACAAATTAATGTTCCTACACTTGTTCCAATAATAATTAATTCATGTAAAAATTCTTTCATTTTCAATTATTTCCTTTCAATTATTTATTTTTAATTATTCGTCAAATTGACCATTATTAATTCTTTCAATCATTGATTTTGAATTACTTATAATAGTTACCAATAAAGATATTTCTTTATTTAATTGTTCCATTCTTTCTTTATATGTCTGAATTTCATTGTTATAATATTCAATCAATTTTTCTTTATTCATTAGTTATCATCTCCTTTATAAACTATCATATGTAGTTGGTCTTTCATATAAAACATCACTACTTCCACTATTATTACTAATAGCATCACTATTAATTAATCTTCTTGTTTCATTTGTAAATGATGTTTCTTGCATTTCTTGATTATGATTTGTAGTTTCCATAGGTAATAAATTATGTATAATTTCACTTGCACCAGCAACTATTGTTGGTACTGCATAAGCATTATTAAAATCATTATTTATACCCATAGCTACACCACTTGAAATTAGACATCCACTAGTTGCCATATTACATATTTTTCTTATTACTTCAAATCTATTAGGTATTAATTCACTTAACCCACCAATTAGATTTGATATACCATAAGTACTTAAACTAATATATGTATCTCAATCCATTTGTTGTTTATTATCATTAGTTAATAATAATGGTCATGGTGGTGTTTCTGTGGTAGTAGTTGTTAATCAAGGTGGTAGTTCAGGATTAGGATTGATTTTTGTAAATTTTGCATAATTAATTAAACCAATAGTTCCTAAACCTAATAATATTTTTTTACTTGAATTTAATATTTTCTTTTTAGTACTTGGCATTTGATTTAAGTTTCATATATCAATTCCTAACTTTTTACTAAATAATAAAGCATTAATACTTCCTAATACTGGATTACCAATAATTTGACCATAATAAGCACTTGTACCAATCATTGCTGATAATGGACTTATTCCAATTCTTATTATTTTTAATAAAGTATAGTTATTTGATTGTACATTCGTGTCATTTGGCATTTTCATTTACTCCTTCATTTTTTGGTTTAATAAACACTTCAACTCAACCTGTATAGTGAACGTTATCACCAACTAAAATAGCAGTATTTGCATGTGGTTGAGAAACAACTAAATATTCAGCAATAACATTAGGATATTTTCATAAAATAATTGCTTTTATATCATTACTATCTGTTAAATCTTTGGGATTTGGTGAAAATATTTCTATTTTATCTTGACCAAATAAATCTGTTAATTTAGTCATTATCAAATTCACCTTTTTCTATTTTTTCAATTAATAAATTTAAAATATTTTTGTCCAAATCAGAGTTTGTATAATTAATTTTTTTAGTTCATTTAATTATATCTTTCATATATTTAAGTAATTTTTCTTTATTCATTATTTATTCTCCTTTCTATTATTTCTTTCTTGCTTTATTAATAAATTTATTCAAATAATTTGATTATCACCATCACCTAATTTTTTTAAAAGATATTCATATCTTTTCTTAAAATCTTCACTATCAATATCTCTATCTTGGTAAATTATTTTTTTCAATTTTTTTATTTTATACAAGGTTTTTGGAGAATATATTTCTCCATGCATGCAAAGAAAACATTTCATTATTTATTCTCCTTATTTTCAATTTGATTAGCAATTTCACTTAATATTTTTAATACTTTATATTCATTTTTTAATTCTTTGCTGAGTTATACTTGTAAGTGCAAGTAAATAAAATTGCAAAAAATTCTCATATAAAAATTTCATAATGCTAAATTTAGTTTAGAAAAAAGTAAGGAGTTTTTATATGAGTTATAAACATCTTGGCATAGATGAAAGAATTTATATTGAGAATCAATTGAAATTTAAATTTAAAATTAGTGAAATAGCTAAAAATCTTAATCGAAGTATTAGTACTATTATTCGAGAAATTAATAGAAATAAAGATAATAATCATTATTTTTCATTAATTGCACAAAATAAAGCTGAAAATCGAAAACAATCACATATTAGTTTTCATAAGTTTAAAAATAAGAATTTAGTAAAATATGTACAACAAAAATTACTATTAGGTTGATCACCTGAACAAATTTATGGCAGAATTAAAAATTTTCATAAAGAATGAGTTATTAGTTTTAAAACAATTTATACTTGAATTTATTTTGGAATGCTTGATAAAGTTACTAGTAAAAATTTAAGAAGAAAAGGTAAAAAACGAAAATCTAAAGAAAATCGTGGCAAGTTTAATGGTAAATCAATTAAAGAACGAGATATAAATGTTAATGATCGTATAACACTTGGTCATTGAGAAGGAGATACTATAGTATCATCACGAGGTAAAAGCAAATCATGTTTAATAACTTTAGTTGAAAGAGTATCACGATTTACTTTAGCAATATTAGTTAAAAACAGAACTACTAAAGTTATTAATAAAAATGTCAGTTATTATTTATCAATTCTTCCTAAAAACATTGTTAAAACTATTACTTTTGATCGTGGCAAAGAATTTTCAAATTGACAACAACTTGAAAAAAATTTAGATGTAAAAATTTATTTTGCCAATCCATATTCACCTTGACAAAGAGGTACTAATGAAAATACTAATGGTTTAATTAGAGAAAAATTTCCTAAAAAATTTATTTTTTCAAAAACTAATAAAAATGAAGTTCATAAATTTATATTGTCTTTAAATCAAAAACCGAGAAAAATACTAAATTATCTTTCACCAATCGAATATTTGGATAGAAAAATAATTTAGTTGCACTTACCTTTACAATTTAGCCTTTAATAATAAATATTAAAAATATTATTAGTGTTATACTTGTTATTAATATTGGTGCTATTAATAAAATTTCTCATCATATCATTTTTTACTCTTTTCATTTTTTAAATCATTTAACATTAATTGAACAAAATACACGATTTTTAGGAATGTTTAAAGTATTAAAAATTTGACCAGTTACAATAATTTCATCGTTTTTGTTTAATAAAATACAGCGTCTATAAAGTTTTGGGTTATTAAAAATTAAAGTAACATAGTTTAAACCATTTCATTGACCACGAACACTATAATATAATTCTTTATTACCTTTTTCGTAATATTTTGCTTCAATAGTGTTACTTAGTTTTACTGTTAATTTGACATAATTTGCTTTCTTTTTCATTTTTATAATTCCTTAAATAATATTGAATATGCTTATAAGCATCTTGTTCATGTTTTGTTAATTTTATATTTCCTTTATAATTTTCTATTTTAGTTTTATTTTTAGGATGATTTTCTAAATAATCTCAGTTCATAATATCTTCTACTAATACCATTAATGCACCAATAATTTTAGGTGTTGCTAATGGATTAGTTAATAATTGTTTTGAACTTAAAAAGAAATTTTCTACAATAACTAATATTTTTTTATCAATAAATTTTTCTTTAATTAATTGAAATTTTTCTTTATACATATTTTTAGTTCATAAAACAGTTAATGTATTAAATGTTTCATTAAAAACAATATTATTAGTTTCATTTGAATATATAACAATTCCATTATTACCAATACCAGCGGGGTCAATCCCAATAATTAAGTCATATTGCATTATTAATCAAATTCACCATTTTTAATTTTTTGATTTAATTGAGATATAAGATTTAATCTTCCATTAAAACAACTTTTTCAAAGTTTAGTTACTTTTTCATCGTCTCTCATTTCTTTATTTCATTCTCATTCATCTTTAAGATATTCAAGTATTTTTTCTTTATTCATATTTATACCTCCTACTTAACCTAATATTTAAAATACAGTCATAACAAATTGCTTTACCATTTTTATCTCTTAAAAAATATTTTTTTGTTTTTATATCATTAGTATTAAAGAATAAATAATCTAATTTATTTTGTTTACATGTTCAACAAAAATACTTTTTCATTATGAGTTGAAATTTCTTTATAGGAAGTAATTATATAATTAGTTGGTAAATCATCATGTTTATATGGATTATTTATTTTAAAACCTTTTCTGTTCTCTTCTCACGTAATGTTATATTTAAAACAAGGATTAGTAATTTTAGTTTTGTTATCTGTTATTTCACCAATAAATCAACTATTATGCTGTTCATAAAATGTTAGTTGTTCAAGTTTTACATCATTAAGATAATATTCTTTTGGAGCAGTTGCTTTATTAACAGTTATTTTTTGGTCTTTAATATATGGTTCTAATAATTTTATTAATTCATTACCACTTAATTCTCTTTTAATATTTTCTAAATTAAAAACTCAATATGTATATTTATCATCAGCAATAAAAGTATTATTTTTAACCATTCATTTTGGACATTGTAATTTATATTCACCATAATCAATAAGAATAGATTGTGGTTTATCTTTTACAATTTGTTCTTTTTTAAATTCTATTTGCATAATAATCCTTTCCTAATATGTTCTGTTGCTTCTAGCATAAAGAACATATATTTTGATTTTTAGATTATTAATAATCCCACTATTCGTTTTATTCATTCCAGCAATTCTGGGCTCAAAAATAAATTGTGAAATTTTAAAAAACATTGAGGCATTCGATTCAATATTTATTTAATTTGCGTTTAGCAAATTAATATTTTAATTGAACCGGCACCGCTCAATTTTTTTTACAAGTTTGAAATTTATTTTCTCGCCCAAAAATTTTTTAAAAAAAATAAAAAATAAAACCAACACTTGCTCACTTGGTAGTGGCAAGGTTGGTTAAATAAATAATAATAGTTGGTCCCCACTCCGGGTCTATATATACTAGTTTCCAATCCGCTCCCACCCCAAGGATTACCATTTCTGGTTAGTATATTTTATTAGGTATCACTCCACTTTTTATTTATTCATGCAAGTCCACATGCTAGCTACTATTTTTAACAACTGTGTTGTAGTTCACTTTTTTAGTTCCCTAACACGTGTTGATAATAGTGCTAAAGACGGTTATTAAAAATTTTAAAATTTTACAATTACAAAAAAAGACAAGAATTTTATTCTCATCTTTTATCATTTATTTTTAATTTAAGGGTTTAAAAAAGAAAGGAGCTATTTTTAAAACTTTTTAGTTACCGACAACATCGGTACGCTCCCTTAGATTTTGAAATTAAAAAAATAGATAATGTAATAGAAGAATTTATTAAATTAAGTAATGAAGATAAAAAAACAGTTCATGCTTTATTACAAACACAGCAACAATGAGAAAAAAATATTGCTGATTGAAAAAATAAAAAAGAATTATCTGATACAGAACGTTTAGCAGGTATTAAAAAAGATAAAAAAGAATTAGAAAATGTAACTAAAAAAATCGAAGAAATTTTAGTTAAAAATGAAGAACATAAACAAAAAACACTTAATAGTTTACTTATAGATATGAAATTAGTTAATAATTTACAAATGTTAAGTTATTTACAAAAGAGTTTATTTTTAAAAAGTAAAGAATATTTAATAGCAAGTGATGTTTTTTATCAGGTACATAATTCATTTTCACTTCTTTCAATGCAAAATATTGAGAGATATGTAAAAAGTAAAAATCCAGATAACATTTCTCCTCCTATTGGTTCAATTGCTGAAATTGATAATTTACTAAATGATAATTTTTCTGAGTTTGTTGGAATATATAAGTTATTACCAATTGAATTTCAGAGTAGACCAGTCTATATTGTTTCTAAATTATTAAATCTTTTAGATAACTTTAAAAAAATAGAAATGAATAAACTTTTAGGACAAGAAATTATTATTGATGAAGAACATATGGCAAAAGTTTATCTTTCTCTATTAAACTTTTCAGATTATGAAGGATCTTTTTCACAATTTGTATGATTAAGCAATGATTTAGAAATAAAATTATCAAAGTCTGTAAAAAATAGTAAAGAATTTAAAGTATATAAACAAGAATTAGAAGATTTAAGGGTTAAATTTTGAAAATCGTATGATTTTACTACATTAATTAATGAATTAGTAAATGTTTATTTTCCTAGTGAAAAACAAGAAATTTTACCTAAATTTAGTTTAGAAGAACACTTTTTATTAGAAGAACAAATATTACAAACTAATATTCTTAAAGACAATGATAGTCATAATATAGCAAAATTAAAACTTATGAAAGCTAATAATATATTAAAAACAAATCAGAAACTATCAGAAGGTTTTCAAAAAGAATTATCTGATGCATTTCAAATTTCAGAAGAAAGAGCAAAAATAAATTTAGGTAAATGAGAAGTTAATGATATTATTGCAGTTAATAGTTTGGTTAATATTGATGCTATTAAAGAAAATGAATTAGTCTATTTTAAGGTTTTACAAAAAAATAGAGATAATTTTACTGTTATTATTCAATATTTAAATTCAAAAAAAAACATGAGACTATAAAATAAGAGATATTACAATTAATAATTGTAAATCATTTAATTTTACTTTTTCTAAAGAAAATCTAAACTTCCCAAGTCAAGAAGAAATCATTGATTCACAAACATTAATAAATGATTATATAACTTGAAAAGATAAAACAATACCAGAATATGTATTATTATTACTGGAAAAACTTAAAAAAATTAATGATCCAATTTTAGGTTTTGTAAAAGTTAATAACCAAAATTCTTTTAATTATTGAGAATGAGAAATTAATTTGCAAAAAATTAAAGAAAAATTATTAGAGATTATTGATAAAGAAATAATGAATGATAAGCAGTTAATAGAAGAAGGTCAATTGATACATTTAGAACGTTTAAGAAATAATGAAGATTTAAGATATGTTATTAGTAATAATATTTTAACGTTTGATTTTACTGAAAATAGTAAAGAAAAAATTAAAAGTTTAAAAGAAAATGTAAATAAAACAAGTGTTATATTTGATATTAGTTATCATTCAAATTTTTTAGGTAATTATAAGAAACAAACATCTGCAATTAATTTTAAAATTAATAGAGATAGTTCAATTGCAAAAAAAAGATTAGCAGCCATAAAAGAAGAGGTTAGCAAGATAAGAAATTCAGTAGTAGTAGTTAATAGTAAGATCAGAACCGTAGCTAATGATTTACGTGACTTACACAATAGTATTCTTAATCTTTTACAAACTAAAAAACAAGAATGGGAAACATTAAGTAATCATACAAATTTAAATGTTCAATTTCAAAATCAACGAGTAATAGCAAAATTAAAATTAGATATTGAACAACTTAATGAACAATTAGTTAATATTAAAGATAAAATTTTTAAATTAAGTGCCCAAAAAGTAGAAAATTCATTGTTTTATAATGATTATATAACTTTTATTAGATATTATGATCGAGTTACCGAAGATACACCTTCAGATATGAAAAAATATTTGTATTGAGATAAAAACTATCAAATTATTAAAAATAAGTTAAAAATATATAGTGGTTATAATAATTTTGATGATTATAAAACAGTGTCTTTAAATAAAATTAATAATATTAAAGATATTGACATTGAAAATTGTAAAAAATCTTTAGTAGAATTATCAAAAACAAAATTTAAAAAACTTAGTTGATGACAGAAAATAATAAATAAAATATCTTGAACATGAAAAAAAACAAAAATAGCTATTAAGACAGTTAAAGAAAATAATACAAAAAATTTTGGAACTTTAATTGTAAATTTAAATGATAATAAAACATCAATAGATGAAATAAGCGTACCTTATCAAAGACAAAGTATACCAGAACTATTACCAACATCTGAGCCTTGAGATGAATGAATAATTGAAAAAAAACCTAAATTATCACGTTCAAATAGTACTGATAGTGCGATAAGTTCACTTTCTTCTGAATTTGAAGAAAATGATTATTCTATTATTGATATCGATAAAATATTAAGAGAACTTAATAGTTATAGTTTTCCACAGTATAGTGATTTAGAAAGCAGTACTGAATCATCTCGTCAAGAATTTAATCATTGTCTTACTAGAACAGCATCTAGTGATAGTGGCATTTGTTCTGGTCAGATTACTCCTAAACCAGTTAGTACAAATCCTTTTGATGATGAAAGCGATGATGAAGAACTTGCTGGTAATACTATTAATGAATCTAATAATTTAGTAAATACTGTACCATTACCATCCAAATCAACTTCAAAATTAAATTTTTCTTAATTGATAATTAATTTTATATTTTTCTTTATAATTTATATGATACGATGTAATCATATAAGTAAAAGAAACAGGTGTATATTATATGTTAACTGCTGGTATCGTTGGTTTACCTAATGTAGGTAAATCAACATTATTTAAAGCCATTACCAATTCACAAGTATTAATTGAAAATTATCCTTTCGCTACTATAAAACCAAATATTGGTAGCGTTCCAGTCAATGATTCAAGAATTTTAAATTTAATAAAAATCTTTAATCCACAAAAAGTTGTACCAACAATTTTAGAATTACATGATATTGCCGGACTTGTCAAAGGTGCTAGTAAAGGTGAAGGATTAGGTAATCAATTTCTTGCTAATATTAGAACAGTTGATGCAATATGCGAAGTTATTCGTTGTTTTGATGATATTAATGTTAGTCATGTTGAAAATAAAATTGATCCAATTAATGATTTTGAAATTATTGAATTGGAATTAATGTTAGCTGATCAAGAAGTAATAAGTAAACGAAAAGAAAAAGTTCGTAAAAAATCGCAAATAACTAGAGATAAACAAGGTATTGCTGAGGTAGCTTTATTAGAAAAAATTAATAATGAATTAAACAATGGTGTTGCTATTCGTAATCAAAAGTTAAGTTCAGAAGAATTACTAATGATTAAACCTTATAATTTTTTAACTGCTAAACCAATAATTGTTATTGCTAATATTAATGAAAAAGATTTAATAACTAAAACCAATAAATATGTTGAACAATTACAACAATATATGAGCAAAAAAAATATTACTGTAATTGTTGTTTGTGCTAAGACAGAATGTGAACTTTCTGAATTAGAAGCAGAAGAAAAAAAAGAAATGTTTAAAGAGTTAAATATTTTTGAATCAGGAATTGATCAAATTGTATTAGCAACTTATAAACTATTAAATTTAGGTACTTATTTTACTGTTGGACCCAAAGAAGTTCATGCTTGAACTTTTATTAAAGGAATGAAAGCACCAGAGTGTGCTGGTATCATTCATACAGATTTCATGAAAGGTTTTATTAGACTTAAAGTTTATAATTATCAAGATATAGAATTATTGGGTAGTGAAAAAAATGTTCAGGAAAAGGGAAAAATGAGAGTTGAAGGTAAAAATTATATAGTTGAAGATGGTGATATTTGTCATTTCCTTTTTAATGTTTAGTTTTAAGATAATATTAATTATAAAAAGGTTATAGTTTTGTTATAATTAATTTGAAAATATATTAGCAAGAAAGGAAAAAATTATTATGTTAAAAAGTAATTTACAAAATCCTGATTCTGACATTCAAGAAAACAATTATGTTCCAAATAAAAAAACTAAAAAGTTTGATGTTCTTAATAAAATAAAAGTTTCAAGGGCTTTACTTTTTTGATCACCAATTGTGCAAATTATTGGTAGTATTGCTTTTTTAATACTATTAATAGTTAATGCATTTGTTGGGCAAAAAATGGGGTTTGAATTTAGTAAACTGCAATTAGCTTTATCATTATCATATGTTGGAATTGCAATTTTAGTTAGTATTATTTGTTTTATGATACCAGCAAAGAAACTTAAAAAGAAATCTTCATTTAGAATTACTGCTATTTCAACATTAATATTATCAACATTAATGTTAAGCGGTAGTCTAGTTTTTTGATCAATACCAGTATTACTATTTTTTTCATTAATATCATTAATTGTATGAATATGTGAAGTAATAGCAGCGATTATTTTAATTTTAGTAGTTGAAGAATTGCCTAATGAAAAATAAAGTAGGTGAAAATAATGAAAATTAAAGATTTAGATAATATTAAAAACAAAGAAACATATTTTATTCCATATGAACAAAAGACTAAAAATGCATATTTTGTTTATTTGGCAATATCAATAGTTCTTTTTTTATCAGTTTTTATTTTTTCTTTATTTGCTGCTATTAATGTATCAAAATATAAATTATATAATGTAAAACTTACTGATTTTAATTATCCTATTTTGAATTTATTTTATGCTCCAATTGTTTGTTTAATTGCAATTACTGTAAGTATGATTTTATTAATATTTGCTCCTAGAGTAAGTATTGTCTCTTCAAAGTATAGCAGTAGAATGTTTTATACTGCTTTTTGATTATTAATTCTTAGTGTAATGTTAAGTTCAGAAGTACAATTAACTTATATTTCACAATCTGGAATATTATATAATGAAAATTATCATTGAATTAATCCAATTATTGCA
Source organism: Spiroplasma endosymbiont of Andrena trimmerana (assembly GCF_964019575.1). Taxonomy (NCBI): domain Bacteria; kingdom Bacillati; phylum Mycoplasmatota; class Mollicutes; order Entomoplasmatales; family Spiroplasmataceae; genus Spiroplasma; species Spiroplasma endosymbiont of Andrena trimmerana. Next base: position 700,145 of record NZ_OZ026455.1, on the reverse strand, counting down.
AGAATATTTATTATTTTTAGTCTTTTTTTAATTTTGATTACACAACTATTTTTTTGAATTATGCGTAGAAAGTTTACATTTATGAACTCAGATTATGAAATTTATACTACTAGAAGTATGGAAAAAAAACAAAGACGAATTAGAAAACAAGAATTAAAAAAAATTAAAAAACAAGAAAAGGAATTTAGTAAAAAAACTTTGAATATTAAATAAGGGGGGCAGATTTATGAGAATTCGTAATTGGTGGTTTATTAGTTTTTATTTATTATTAAGCACATTTATTATTTATGAATTATTTTTTTTAATTGCTTTGTCAAAAAATACAGCTTTAAAAGATTTATATTATTATGGTTTTGAAATTGCAGAACCTTCACCAAGTTTTAATCCTTCAAGTTATACTGCAATTTATTATTTACCAGTAATAGGTTTAGTTGTAAGCAGTTTCGGTTTGATTAGTTGTATTTTTACGGCAAGAGTTTTTCTTGAAAAATCTCCTCGTTTTAAATTTGTATTTTTAGTTGTAAACTTTATAATTTTTGTTGTTGGATTTTTGATAAGTTTTTCTGGTCAATTGCTTTATTGTGAATGAAGTAATGATAGTGCACAAATAATACCTAATAGAGGAGGAACGATTGAAGTACCAAGCTTTTATTATAGAAATTGAGTTTCTTCAACTATTGTTTGATCAATTTTTGGTTTTTATTTTGCATTACTTGTTGCAGCAGTTATTTTATTACTTAAATTAAATTTAATTAATGTTCAAACATATCACTTTTATCGTCAACGTATTGAAGCAGCAATTGATTTTGAACCAGAATTAAAACAACCATTACCAAGTTCTAATGAATTTGATCCAAATGATACACAGACTATTACAATTTTTCTTGATGAAGAAGTAAATGAAAAATTACAATCTAAAACTAATCGTAAAAAAATAATGAAATCCTCTAAAAATAATAATAAAAAATTAAATTCTAAAAAAAGACTAATAAAGTAGAAAAAAAAGTTAATAAGATTAAAAAATCTTAAATTAAATAAAGATGGTGAAAATATGAAAATTCGTGTACGATATGCACCTAGTCCTACTGGGTATTTACATATTGGTGGTGCTAGAACAGCATTATTTAATTATTTATTTGCAAAAAATAACAAAGGAGATTTTATAGTTAGAATTGAAGATACTGATTTAGAACGTAATATTGAAGATGGAATTAGTTCACAATTAGATAATTTACATTGAATGGGAATAATTCCTGATGAAACTATTGATTTACCAGGTAAATATGGTCCTTATAAACAAACTGAACGTTTAAATATATATATTCAACATGCATTAATACTAATAAAAGAAAAAAAAGCATATTATTGTTTTTGTACACCTCAATATCTAGAAGAAATGCGTAAGAAACAAGCAGATAAAAATATTTTAGCTTTCCAGTATGATGGAACATGTTCAAAATTAGAGCAGTCTGTAATTGAAGAAAATTTACAAAATAAAATTTCATATGCTATTAGAGTTAAAATTCCCACTAATAAAAGTTATAAAATTAAAGATTTAGTTCGTGGTAATGTTGAATTTAATTCAGTAGACTTAGGAGATTATATTATTATTAAATCAAATGGAGTGGCTACTTATAATTTTGCTGTTGTTATTGATGATCATTTAATGGAAATAAGTCATGTTTTTCGTGGTGAAGAACATTTGTCAAATACACCAAAACAATTAGTTATTTATGAATATTTTAATTGGAAAATGCCAATTTTTGCCCACTTAACATTAATTGTTAATAATAAACGTAAAAAATTATCAAAACGTGATGGTAGCATTATCCAATTTATTCATCAATATCGTAAAGAAGGATATTTGCCAGAAGCAATTTTTAATTTTATTGCTTTATTAGGATGAAGTTCGCATGAAGAAAAAGAAATTTATACTAAAGAACAATTAATTAAATTATTTACCCCAAAATATTTAAGTAAAGCACCAAGTATGTTTGATCCAGAAAAATTAGTGTGAATGAATAATTATTATATTAAAAGATTAAATGTTGAACAATACTTAGCTTTAGTTACACCTTTTATTAAAGAAAAATATAATTGAAATAGCAAAACTATTGAATGATGAAAAGAAGTATTATTAATTTATCAATCACAGTTAGAATATGGTAGTCAAATTAATGAATTGGTAAGTTTATTTTTTAAAAATAATTTTAAGGTAGATATAGAAGCAAAGACTTTTTTGAATGATAATGAATGTAACTTAGTTTGTACAGCATTTATTAAAAAGATTATTGATTGTAAAAATTGAACTAGTGATAATATTAAAAACATTATTAATGAAGTTAAAAAAGAAACTAATGTTAACGGTAAATTATTATTTATGCCAATTAGAATTATTACAACAGGACAAATGCATGGACCTGATTTAGTTAGCACCATTAAACTATTAGGTTATGATACCATTATTAATAATGTTAAATTAAATTTTAAATATTAAAGAAAAATAAATATTATTACTTATATAGAAAATATAATATTTGCTTTTGTTATAAATAAAAATTATAAAATTGTTCTTTTTACTCAAAATAATTACTAAAATAGAAGAAAAATTTTATATTATGTTACTATTAAAATAAAAAATTAATAATACCTAAAATTTATAAGATATTAATGAGAGGTTAAAATTTATGTCAAGCAATAATTATAAAGTAACTTTTATTCGTGACGCTATACACAAAAATATTAATATCAGCGAACCCGTTATTCAGGCGTTAATATCTTGTAAAGAATTTCAAAGATTAAGATGAATTAATCAACTTGGTGGTGTGCAAATTGCTTTTCCTAATGCAACTCATACTAGATATGTTCATAGTATCGGTGTTTACCATATATTAAATCGTGTTCTTAGTGAAGTTGAAGGTTCTTCTTTATTAACTAAAGAGGAAAAAACAAACATTAAAATTGCTGGTTTATTACATGATTTAGGACACGGTCCTTTTTCACACACTTTTGAAAAAATCATAAACCTTAATGTTAATAAAAAAGAAAATTTTACTCATGAAGATTATACTTGTGCTATTATTAATGATAATAGTACTGAAATTAACATGATTTTAAAACAATTTAATATTAATATTAATGCTATTATTGGTATCCTTAAGAAGGATTATAAAAATTATCCTAAATATCAAATTCAATTGGTATCATCGCAATTAGATTGTGATCGTATTGATTATTTAATGCGTGATGGATATTTTACAGGAGTTGGTTATGGAAGTATTGATATTGATTGAATTATTACGAATATGATAATTGATATTAAAGAGGGTTTAGTTTTTTCATACAAGGCAATTTCTGCTATTGAAAATTATTTAATCACAAGGTTCCATATGTATTCTCAAGTTTATTATCATAAAAGCGGAATTCTTTTTGATCTTAATTTACAAAAATTATTTTCAAGAATAACTGAATTATATTTTGATAAAACTTATTCATTTAAAGTCAATATTCATGATTTTATTGCTATTTTTGAGGGAAAAAGTGTTGAAATACAAACATATTTAAATTGAACAGATGCTACTTTAATTAAGTTAATGCAAGATATTATTAATTTTGAAAAAGATAATGAGTTAGTAAAAATATCAAAAGTAATTTTATTTTGTTTTAACTGAGAAAATGAATTGTTGTTATTAACAAGTCAGAATAACACTAATGTTATTGGCGTTAAACAAGATTTAAAAAATGTACTTTATTATTTTAAAAAAGATCCAATTATTATTAAAACAAAAAACGAAGAATATATTACTTTAGAAAAAATCTCACAAATTTTGCAAGATCCAATTAAAGCACCAAATACAATTTATTTTTTAAAAAAGAAATAGAAATTTAAAAGTATTATAAAATGAGGTAATTATGAAAATTTTAAAATCAATTAATAAAATTTTTGAGTATCCAAATATTTTAGATTTAACGCCAGGAGATTTTTACTTAAATTCACATGAGTATCATTTAGCAACGCAAGAAGTAATAGTGATATTGGGTGTATTAATTAATAAAGAAATAATAGAAAATGCTATTAAAACTTTAAATTTTACTTGAATAAATTTTAAAGAAAAAGTAATTGTTTATTTTTCTATTTTTGCCTACCTTATAATAGGTAATGAATATAATGATTTAAAATCAGTTAAAATAAATCAAATTAAATTTAAAGATAATACGTTAAAAATTAAATTTAAAGAAACATTACTTACAATGATTAATAAGTTTCCAAGAACTTTGCATTTAACTAATGTTTTGGGTAATGATAATGATCGCGCTAATATGTATGCAGTTAACGCTATTTTAAATATTAAAAAAGGGATTGGATATGATAATTTTCATATTACTCTTTTTTCAGTATATCAATCGTTAGAATTAAAATTAAAGCATTGTTTAAGAAAATATATTCAAGTTGAACCTTCAGCTAGTAAGAAAAAATTTAATTTTCATAATTTAATACGATTGATTAAATTAATTAGTACTACAAGAGTTGAAAGTGAGGAAATGAGTAAAATATTATTAAACTTAAGAGAACGTTTGCGTTATTTTGAACAAATTAATCCTGGCGGTCAAGCAGCAAGATATGAAGCTGAGATAAATCATAATTATTTTCATAATTTAAATTCGTATATAATTAATGAACAAGAATTACTAAGTAATTTTGTCAAGGCTTTAAGTTTATTACAAGAATTATATTTAAAATTAATAGAATTATATAAAGATGATAATACTAAAGTTAAAATGCAAAAAAAAATTGATTTAGAATTAGTTAAAGTTTCAGGAATTAAAATCGAAGATGATCCAAAAAAAATTAATGATAAATTAAGAAATGTGCTTGATAATCAAATTTTTGGTAACTATCAAGAATTAATTGATTTAAATTACAATGATGTTGCTATTTTGGAATTTTTAATCAGAATTGGATTTATACAGTATGTTAATGATATAATTGAACAACTTTTATAAAAAAGTATTTATTTTTACTTTTTTATATGATATAAATTAAATTTATGAGTATAATATTTTAGATATTGAAAGGGGTCTGAACTGTGGACAGTTATGTTATTAATGAACTCACTACTATTATTCTTGATGCAGTAGCATTTGCAAATTATGAAATAGAATTGAATCAGGTTGTTATTGAAATTAATAAAAATAATGACTTAGGTGATTATTCTACATCAATAGCAATGATATTAGCAAAAAAATATAAACAAAAACCATTAGACATTGCTGAAATTATAGTTAAAAATATTCATCAGAAACACCCATTAATTAAAAAAATTGATTATATTACTCCTGGTTTTATTAATATTAATATTAATGTTGAAGTATTTAGTTTGTTATTAATGAAAATTATTAATGAGAAATCATTATATGGTCAATCTAATAAAAAAAATATTACTTATAATATTGAATTTATTAGTGCTAATCCAACCGGACTTTTACATTTAGGACATGCAAGAAATGCGGCTATTGGTGATAGTTTAGCTAATATATTAGAACATAGAGGATATAATATAGTTAGAGAATACTATATTAATGATGCTGGTAATCAAATTAATGTTTTGGCCAATTCAATTTTCATAAATTATCAAAATCTTTGTGGCAATGCTGTTGAATTACCAAAAGAAAGTTATCGTGGTTCTGAAATTTTAGCTGCTGCACAATCATTTTTGAAATTAAATGGTAATAAATTTGCAAATAAACCTTTTGATGAAACTTCTTCTTTAATTTTTAAAGAATTTGGTATTAATTATATGCTTTCAGAAATTAAAAAAGATTTAAAAAAATTTAAAGTTAAAATTAATATTTGATTTTCTGAATCATTTTTATATAAAGAAAATATTATTTCTAATTTAATCAAACAATTTGAAATGCAAGGCAATACTTATCAACTTGATGGTGCTATTTTTTTAAAAACTACTTTATTTGAAGATGATAAAGATCGTGTAATTGTTAAGAAAGACAAAACTTATACATATATGCTTCCTGACTTAGCTTATCATCATATTAAATTTCAACGTAGTGATATGTTAATTAATATTTGAGGAGCAGATCATTATGGCTATATTCCACGAATTAAAGCGGGATTATATATGCTTAATAATGATGCCACTAAACTTGATATTTTATGTATGCAAATGGTAAAGGTTATTGATAATGGTAAAGAACAAAAAATGTCAAAAAGAGCAGGAACATCAATAACTTTAAGACATATGATAGATTTAATTGGAAAGGATGCTTTACGTTATTTTTTAGTATCAAGATCAGTTGAATCACATCTTGATATTGATTTAGCACTTGCTAAACAACAATCTAACGAAAATCCTGTTTATTATGCTCAATATGTTCATGCGCGTATAAATCAAATTATAGAGAATTATCCAAAATTTGAAATTGCAAATAGTATTAATTTATTAACAGAACAAAAGGAAAAAGAATTATTGATTACATTAGATGAATATATAATTATTTTGCAAAAAATTGAAAAACAGCATCAACCACATTTGCTTACAAATTATATTCAAAAATTAGCTAAGTTATTTCATTCTTATTATAATAAACATAAAGTTATTAGTGAAGATCAACAATTAACAATTCAACGATTAACATTAGTTTTAGCAATAAAACAAATAATGGCAAATGCTTTAAATTTAATTGGTGTGGATGCGCCTAAAAAGATGTAAAAAATATATTTTTTATTATTTATAATATACAATTTAGAAGGTGATTAAGAAATGCAAAACAAACAAACATTAGTAGAAGTAGCATATAGTTTTTTATGCAAAAAGAAAAAAAGCAGTTTTAATGAAATTTGAACACATGTTAAAAAACAATGTAATATTTCTAAAGAAGATGAAGAAAAAATTGCTGGTGAACTTTATACTGGAATTATTTTAAATACCAATTTTTTCTTAAAAAATGATAAACTTTGATATCCACGTAATGAAGTCTCATTAGAGGAAATTAAAGAACATATGACAAGAGTAGAAATTCCAAGTAATACAAAAGAAGAAATTGATAGTACTGAAACAGTTACAGATAATGATGAAACTATAGATTTAAGTGAAGACGTAGAAGATGAAGATGATGATTTAAATACCATTAGTATTCAACCATTAGAAGATAGTTATGATGATGAATAATAATGATATTATTAATTAATATTTAGGAGAAAACTAATGAATTCAAAGTATATATTTATTACTGGTGGTGTTGTATCATCTTTAGGTAAAGGAATTACAGCAGCATCGCTTGGGCGTATATTAAAGCAAAAAAATATTAAGATTTTTATGCAAAAATTTGACCCTTATATTAATGTTGACCCAGGTACTATGAGTCCTTATCAACATGGTGAAGTATATGTAACTAGTGATGGTGCTGAAACTGATTTAGATTTAGGTCATTATGAACGTTTTATTGATGAAAATCTGACTAGAGACTCCAATATTACTGCCGGAAAAGTATACCAAACTGTTTTAAAAAAGGAACGCGATGGTTTTTATGAAGGGAAAACTGTACAAGTTGTACCACATGTTACTGATGAAATTAAAAAACATATTTTTAATTCCGCAATTAATAGTAAGGCTGATGTTATTATTACCGAAATTGGTGGAACAGTTGGTGATATTGAATCATTAGCTTTTATTGAAGCCATTAGACAAGTTAAAAACGAAAAAGGTCATGAAAATGTTATTGTTATTCATACTACATTAATTCCTTATTTACATTCGGTTGGTGAATTTAAAACGAAACCCAGTCAACATTCAGTAAAAGAAATATTATCATTAGGTATTCAACCTGATATTTTGGTTTGTCGTAGTGAAACTATGCCACCCGATCATATTTTTGATAAATTATCTTTATTTTGTAATATTAAACGCAGGCATGTTTTAGCAATTCCTGATTGTGATAATATTTATAAAGTGCCATTATCTTTAGAACAACAAAAAATTGATGAAGTAGTTTCAGAATTATTAAAATTAAATAAAACTAAACCAGATATGTCAGAATGACATACAATTGTTAAAAAGTTAGATAATATTAATCAAGAAGTTACTGTTGGTATTGTGGCAAAATATTCGAATTTAAGTGATGCTTACTTATCAGTAATTGAATCATTGAAAATTGCAGGTTATAGTCTTAATACTAAAGTTAATTATAAAATTATTAACGCTGAAAGTTTAGATAGTAAAAACATTAATTCTATGCTTTCTCCTTTCCAAGCAATAATTGTTCCTGGTGGCTTTGGTAATCGTGGTGTTGAAGGCAAAATCAATGCAATTAATTATACTCGAGTTAATAAAGTTCCTTTCTTGGGATTATGTTTAGGTATGCAGTTAGCTTGTATTGAATATGCTCGTAATGTATGTAATTTACAAGATGCTAATTCTACTGAATTTAATGAAAAAACTAAAAATCCTATTTTTGATTTATTACGTGGCAAAAATAAAAATGATCAAATCGGGGGAACTTTAAGATTGGGTAATTATCCAACCACTTTAATTAATGATTCATTAGCAAAATCTCTTTATAAACAAACTATTATTATTGAACGTCATCGTCATCGTTATGAATTTAATAATAGTTATAAAACATTACTTGCAAAAAATGGATTAATTTTTAGTGGTATATATAATAAAGAAGATTTGGTAGAAGTGATTGAGTTGCCAAAAGAAGTACATCCATTCTTTATTGCAAGTCAGTTTCATCCTGAGTTCACATCAAGAATTAATAAACCAAATCCTTTATTTTTAGGATTAATTAAAAGTATTATTAAAAAATAATGATAAAGTAAGAAAATTTAATTTTAAAATTGTTATAATTTTTATGAATTGTATATTCTCAAAATATATATGCAACTAGATTTTTTATGAAAATATATAATATAAGGTTATAATATTTTAAGAAAGAAGGAAAAGAAATGAATAAATTTGTTAGTGCAAAAAATATGATTGATAAAGCAAAAGCAGGTAAATATGCCGTTGCTCACTTTAATATTAATAATTTAGAATGAACAAGATCTATTCTTGAAGTTGCACAAGAAACTAAATCATCTGTTATTTTAGGTGTTTCAGAAGGTGCTATTAAATACATGGGTGGATTTAACACAGTTGCTAGTATGACTTTAGCGCTATTGAATGATTTAAATATTACTATTCCAGTGGCATTACATTTAGATCATGGTCAATCAGTAGATTCTTGTAAGAAAGCATTAGATGCTGGTTTTAGTTCTGTTATGTTTGATGGTTCTCATTTAGATTTTAATGAAAATATAAAAGGTACCAAAGAAGTAGTTGCTTATGCTAAGAAAAAAAATGCATCTGTTGAAGCAGAAGCAGGTACTATTGGTGGTGAAGAAGATGGAGTTATTGGTAGTGGTGAGATTGCTAGTGAGGAAGATTGTAAATCATTAGCAGCTTTAGGAATTGACTTTTTAGCAGCCGGAATAAATAATATTCATGGAAAGTATCCTAAAAATTGAGATGGTTTAAATTTTGATGTGTTAAAAAATTTATCAGTAGCTTCAAATAAGCCAATGGTATTACATGGTGGTTCTGGAATTCCAAAAGATCAGGTTAAAAAAGCTATTAATTTAGGAATTAGTAAAATTAATGTTAATACTGAATTACAAGAAGTGTTCGCCGCAGTTATTGAAAAATATGTTACGGAAGGAAAACTTAATGAAGATAAAGGGTTTGATCCTAGAAAAATTTTTAAGCCAGGAATGGAAGCAATTAAACTTAAAGCTAAAGAATTATTAACAGAATTTGGTTCATTAGGAAAATCTTAAATTAAGATAAATTTCAAATATGAAAATTACTTTTATTATCAATAACTTGTGATATTTTTTCATTACTTAAAATATCAATTATTACTTCAGCCTTAATAGCAACTTTCGCGTCTAACATATGACCACCAATTACGTTAAAATTATCATCACCAAAAGTAGTATGGCAATGAATAATTGGTTTATTTCTATCTTTTTCATCTCAAATGATTGTTCCAATTGTTGATAACAATTCATATTGTTCAAGAAAAGTTTTTTTTACATAATCAGTACTTTTTTTAGGAATATAGCCTAAAGTGACATTAGTAATAGCACCAATCATTTGGAATTGTGCCATTCCTATATTTTCTTTAATAGCAAATTGCTCTAAAGTTTTAATAATCATTTCATCTTTTTCAATAATTAATGCATACTTATTTCCGATCATTTTTTTAATTTTCATAATAAGAATCTCACCTTTCTTTTAGCAGTATTTTAACATATTTATTAATAGCAATAATGATTAAATTTGATTATTATAGGAAAAAATATTTTTCTTTTTGTAATAAAAATTATTTTAAAAAGAAAATATATTAATTTTAAAATTAATAGGTATAATAAAACTAATATTTAAACTAAGGAAGTGATAAAGTTGAAAACTAATGGTTTAGTAATTGCTATTGGTAATGATCATACCGCTTATGAATTTAAACAACCAATTATTAAATTTTTACATACAGAAGGCTATCAAATTTTAGATTTAGGAACAAATAGCAGTGAGCCTGTTGATTATCCTAATTTTGGTTTTAATGTTGCTAATGCTATTGTTAGTAAAAAAGCAGATTTTGGTATTGTAATTTGTGGTACTGGTATTGGTATTAGCATTGCTACCAATCGTATTAATGGTGTTCGTTGTGCCCTTTGCTATGAAGAAGAAACAGTAAGATTGGCAAGGCTTCATAATGACGCTAATGTTTTAGCACTAGGTGCTAGAATTATTTCTGATTATAAAGCAGTAGAACTTGTGAAATTATTTTTAAATACTAAAACAAGTGATGAAAAAAGACATCAATTAAGAGTTGCAAAACTAAAATAATTTTACTATTAAATTATTAAAGAGAGGATGTTTAAAAATGGATAAATCTTTTAATAAGGGTCTTGACCCAGAATTAAAAAAAATTGTGAAAGATGAATGACAACGTCAACAAAATCATATTGAATTAATAGCTTCAGAAAACTATGTATCACCAGCTGTACTTACACTTGCTGGAACAATATTAACTAATAAGTATGCAGAAGGTTATCCGGGCAGAAGATATTATAATGGTTGCGAAAATGTTGATAAAATTGAAAATTTGGCAATAGAGCGTTTTAAACAATTATTTAATTGTAATCATAAACCAGGTCAATGTAAAAAAGGTAATTTTCATGCTAATGTACAACCTCATTCTGGTAGTCAAGCTAATGCTGAAGCATATGCTGCTATATTACGTCCAGGTGATACTATTCTTGGTATGGAACTTGATGCCGGTGGTCATTTAACTCATGGTTATAAAATTAATTTTTCTGGTAAAATTTATCACGGTGTTAATTATGGTGTAAGTAAAAAGGATGAATATTTAGATTATGATGAAATTTTAAAAATTGCTAAAGAATGTAAACCAAAAATTATTGTAGCAGGAGCTAGTGCTTATTCAAGACTTATTGATTGATCAAAGTTTCGTAAAATTGCCGATACTGTTGGAGCATATTTAATGGTTGATATGGCGCATATTGCTGGATTAATTGCTGCTGGATTACATCAAAATCCTATTTGTTATGCTGATATTACAACAACAACAACTCATAAAACATTAAGAGGACCACGTGGTGGTGCTATTCTTTGCACCGAAGAATTAAAAAAGAAAATTGATAGTGCGGTATTTCCCGGTAATCAAGGTGGGCCATTGGAACATATTATTGCAGCAAAAGCACAAGCTTTTTATGAAGCATTAACGCCAGAATTTAAAACTTATCAAATGCAAGTAATTAAAAATGCTCAAGCATTAGCGAAAACTTTTCTTGATGCAAAATTTCATGTAGTGGCGGGTGGAACTGATAATCATTTATTAACTGTTAATGTTACTAATATTAACGGTTTAAATGGTAAAGAAGCTGTTGATATTTTAGAAAAGATTAATATTGTTGCTAATAAGAATGGTGTTCCCTTTGATCCTTTACCAGCTGTTATTACTAGTGGTGTTCGTTTTGGTAGTCCAGCAATGACAACGAGAGGTTTTAAAGAAGAGCAGTTTATTGAATTAGGAAAGATTATTATTAGTGCTTGAAAATTACCTAAGGGTATTAATGATGATGGTTTAAATGAATTAAGAAAAAAAGTTGATATGCTTTTAAATAAATTTCCCATTTATGAAAATATAAAATTACCTCAATAATAAAATAATTATTTTATTTTTTTGAATCTTTAATTTCTTTCATTTTTTCAATAAAATTATTATCATATTTAACCGAAGATTGTTCTTTAATAAACTTTATTAATTTTGAAACATCTTCATCACTAATTCATGGTGCTTGTAAACGATTGATATTATTTTGTCCTGGAGCTAAAAATAACATATCGCCTTTACCTAATAATTTTTCTGCTCCAGCAGTATCAAGGATTGTTTTTGAATCAATTCAAGATGCAACTTTAAAAGCAATTCTTGCTGGAATATTATTTTTAATTACGCCAGTAATTACATCTACTGATGGTCTTTGTGTTGCTATTACTAAATGAATTCCTGCTGCTCGACCCATTTGTGTAATTCGCATGATCCCTTCTTCAATTTGTTTGCTTGCTTGTACCATTAAATCTGCTAATTCATCAATAACAATAATATAATAAGGTAATTTATCAATTTCTTGACTTATTTTTTTATTATAACTTTCAATATCACGATTTCCATTTTTTGCAAATAGTTGGTATCGACGCATCATTTCTAAAATTACTACTTGTAATGCTGCTGGTGTTTTGTTTGCTTCATTAATTACTGGAATAATTAAATGTGGGATATTATTATAAATTGCTAATTCTACTCATTTAGGATCGATTAATATTAGTTTTATTTCATGAGGTTTGTATTGTAAGAGCAAAGAAATTAGTAAATCATTAATAAAAACTGATTTTCCTGAACCAGTACTACCAGCAATTAATAAGTGGGGCATTTCTTTTAATGAATGAAAGATGTAATCACCAGTAGTATTTCTACCAATACTAATTAATAATTTTTTATTTTTATATTTTTCGCTTATATTTTCAAATTGTTCTTGCATATTAGTTGGAACAATATTTTTATTACTAACTTCAATTCCAATCATTGATTTACCAGCTATTGGTGCTTCGATTCTAATATTATTATTTGCTAAAACTAGTTTTAGTTCTTTTTTAGATTATTGATTTTGATAGTATTATTTTGTGCCAAAGTAAGTTTTTTTTGTTTTTCTTTTGCTTTTTCTAATTTATTAATTTTTTGATCTTTTCGCTTAACTTTAAAATCTAAAATTGTTTCTTTGATATGATTTGAAATAGTGATAAATAAAATTAAGGGACGGTTAAAAAATAATCAACTAAAACAAATAATAATCATTAATATATTTAATATAAAATTAACAAAAAAAGTTGTGTAACCTAAAAATTCTAATATAGTATTACCAATTAATCCGCCAACAAGATAAGAGGGAAAGAAACTATCAATAGTTCAATTATTAAAGGAAATAGGTGATTTGAAAAATCCATGATAATTATTAAAAATAGTTGAATTTCATCAAGATTGATAATAATCATTAATTAAATTAATATGAAATTTATTATTAAATCAAATATTATCATAATGACTAATAATAGTAATAGTTTCAATTGTTCAAGCGCAGCATATAATAGTAGTAATTATTGCTCAAACAAAGGAAGCTTTAAATTTAAAATAATAATTAAAACAAAGTGGAATTAAAGATATATATAATAATATATAAATTAAATATTTGCTTCATCCAAATAAAAAAGAAAATATAAAGTCGTCTAAAAATTTACCAATTGGTAGTAGTCTTAATAAACTAAAAGTTATTAATAACAATAAAATTAGAGTACCTAATAAGATACCAATTTTATTATTGCTATTTTTAATTTGTTTAATTTTAATATTTTTAAAATCTTTCATAATTTTAAACTCCTAACTTTTCTATTTTAAATTTATTGGTTGAGTGATTGTATAAAAATAATATCATATATAGGGGTGTTTGTTACTACTTACTAACCATTTTAATAAATATTATTATGATGTGAACTATTAGTAATTTTTATTTATTTTTTTAAAAAATATACAATATATATAAATTAAAATATTATTAGTACTTTAATTGATTATATGGTTATATATAATAAACAATATCCATAGTTTAAATTTTGAAAAAGAATAAAAAATAAATTAAAAGAGAAAAGTAAAAATTAAAGATTGAAAGTGAATTAAAAAATGTATAATACTGAAATGAATAATAATGATTTAATGTTTATGATTATAGGTTTGCCTATAATAGTTATTGTTATAGGAGTTATTATAGTTTGTGTAGTTGCTTCAATTAATAGTAGTTCTAGACTAGATACAATTAATAATGCAATTGAAAAAGAAATAAAAGATTTTTTATTGAATAAAAATGATATAAATTATGTTTTTAAAAATGGTAATTTATATCAACAAATGAAAAATGAGGTAAAGACTGCAATAATAGATTTGAGATATAATAAATATACGTTTAATAAATCATATATTAATAGATCTGAAAATAAGATTAAACAAATACAACGTATTATTAATAAATATTATAAATTAGATAAAAAAATATTATTGAAATTGATAATGAAGAAGTTACTAATAATATTATTTTAATAGAAAACAAAGAAATTGATAATGAATAAAATAAAGTTACCTAAATAACTTTATTAATAATATTATTGGATTGAATTCATTTTTATTTATTATTATGTTTGGATTTTATATAGCATATTTTATTATATAAGATATTTTAATATGACTGTTTAATGAATAATTATCTATTTAAATTAGCAGTTATATTAATTTTATTCAGTGTCGACTTTAATAATTTCAGTTTTTGTTTTTTGTTTAAATAGTTTATTATTAATTTTTATAAAATAGATTTTAATATTATTTCAAAAAGTAAAAATTAAAGTAAATAATAAAACAGTAATAGCTCCTAGCGTCAAGCCAATAGTTAGAAATATAAAAGGATTACTAATTATATTATTAATTAATTGATATAAAGCAAAGACCAAGTTAATTAAAATAATTGTTGGAATAAGGATTAAACATAAATATTTGAAACCTTTATTTCATTTAACTCATGAATATTGATTATTAAATTCTTTTAAACTATCATAACATTTTCAAATAAGGATAACACCAATTAATTCACAAATACCAATAATCATTTGTCAAATACCAGTAACTCATATTGCAAGTCCATCAATTAAAGGACTACTATTATTAAAGCAGAATATTAAACCAAGCATAAAACTACTAATAATCATTATTAATAATGCTTGATAACGTTTAATGCCATAACAACTAATTAGAGGATTAACAACGGCTTCAGCTATTGCTATTAATGAAGATATACCAAAAATACTGATAAAAAGAAAAGGAAAGCTAGGGTGTGACTTAAAAATGGAAGATGTGTTTGCTCAGTAATGATTGCAAAAACTTGTGGAAAAACTTGAAAAATTAAAGTTGGACCCGAAATAAATACTTCATCAATAGTTTTATGCTGATTATATGCAATTGCACCGATTCCTCCAAAAACAGTACATGTTGTTAATAAAGCAACAATAACAGTACCAACCATAATAATTAAACCTTTATTAGTATTACTAGTACCAATTGGCGCATGACTTGAAAAAATAATAATGACACCTGTACAAGTTGAAAGCATAAAGAAGGCTTGTCCAAAAGCATCAGTTCAAATGCTACTAGTTAATATTTTTTTACTATTAAAACTAAACATTGTTTTTAAACCATCTAGAGCACCAGGTAAAGTTAAAACATAAATCATCATCATTAAAATCATGATAAATAGGCTAGGAATAAAAATTTTATTTGCTAAATCAATCCCTTTAACAACGCCACCCAACAAAATAACACCAGTAATAATTCAAACCATAATTAAACTAATTAAAACTCAAATACTAATATTACCCAATTGACTAAAATTTTGTGGTACATCGTTGGAAGTTTGACCAATTAATTTATTTAAGAAAAATCCTTGTTGATTTAAACCAGGAAGAAAAGACATAACTATTGCCAATAATGATCAAGCGACAAGAACACTATAAAATACACCCATTATTCAAACAACTGCAGTTTGTAAAAATCCAAAGAAAGTCCCAGGAGTTTTTGCTAAATCTTTAAAAATTTCAACATGATTTTTATGATATTTATTACCTAAATTGATTTCAATTAATAAAATTGGTAAAGCACAGACAATTAGTGCAATAAAGAATGGAATTAAAAAGATACCACCATGTTTATTCATTTGATTTGGAAATCCCCAAATACTTCCTAATCCTACAGCAGCACCCAGTACTGACATAATAAATCCTCATGTAGTTATGTTTTTTTCTTTTTGCCTTTCATATAATCAGTCCCTTTATTTTTAGATAGTATTATGAATTTTACACAATAGTGATCAAAGTTACAATATATATTAGTAATATATTTTTAATCTTTAGTTAAAAGTTATATTTTTTAAAACCATTAAAATTCAAATTTAAAAATATCAATGTATAATATTCTTAGTTATGTATATTTGATTTTTGTTTATTAGGAGGAAGATAGATGATAAAGATATTACTTACGTGTTCAGCTGGTATGAGCACTTTAAGACTAGAAGCAAATATGAAAGAGTATATTAAAGAGTTAAATTTAGATTATGAAGTGAAAGCATTAGGTGCTACTGAAGCAAAAGCATCTTTTGCTAAAGGTGAAAAATGGGATGTTGTTTTATTAGGACCACAAGTAAGTTATATGAAAAATGATTTTACTAATATTATTGGAAATGCTGCTCTTAATATTATTCCAGCAGCAGTTTATGCGATGGTTCAAGGTAAAGAAACGTTAGAATTAGCAATGAGTTTGTTAGAAATTAAAAAATAATACTATGAGCATTAAAGAAAAAGAGAAAAGTAATAATATTGATTTTGAAAAAATTTCACTTGAAATAATTTCTTTTGCTGGAAAAGCAAAATCTTTAGCAATAGAAGCAATTACTCTCGCTAAGGAAGGACAATTTGAAACAGCATTAAAAATGATTGATGAAGCAAACGATAATATTACTAAAGTTTTGCAATCACATATGAGCGTCATTGTTGAAGAAGGTAAAGGTTATCAATTACCTTTTTCAGTATTGTTTATGCATTCTGAAGATCATTTGTTAACAACACAAATGATGATTGAAATTAGTAAAGAATTTATTAATTTATATCAATTTATAAACAGAAAAAAATAAAAATAGGCAAATGCCTATTTTTATTTAAAGTATAAAATTAATCTTTTGGTTTTTTTTCAAAATCTTCTCCATCTTTTTCTAATCCTTTGATTGGACAAAGTAGAGGATAATTTTCTTTACAATAATCACAATGTCATTTTTTCTTTTTGAAAATTTCTTTAAATTTTTTAAACATTATATTTTTTCTCTCTTTCTTTTCATTATTTTTTTGTAAGTATATTTTATTCTTGTTCAAGTTCTGTTCATGAGCCAGTAGTGTTAGTTACTACTTTTCATCCTGTATTACTATTTTCGAATTTAGTTTTTAATTGATTAAAATTCTCAATAATTTTTTCAGATAAAGTATATAAATCTTTGTTTGAGATATAACCTTTTCAACCACTTGCATCTCATTCGGGAAATCTAGAAATAATATTAAAAATTTCAGTTTTATTTTTATTAGTATTTAAAATTTTTTGTCATTCATATCGACTTAATGCAATTTTTAAAGTATCATGTCATAAAAATTTATAATATTTTTCTATTATATTTTTATCGTGAGTATTTGGTGAAAATTGTGGCTTTTTACTAAACAAAGTTCCAAAATAGTAACATAGTTCAACTCCGTATGTATTGTATCCACGTATACTAGTTAAAGATTTAAGAATATTCATTAATACCTCTGATAATTTATATATGTTAGGTTTTGCTCAATTATTTCCTTGATAAGGAAATTTTATGGTATCGTAGTATATTTTTTCTCTTAATTTTTCAAGGTCATTTAAAGAAAAAAGTTTAAATCAACTATCTAAAGTACTACTTTTTATATAAATTAATGTTGCAGGACTTTTTGAATTTTCTTTTCAGACAGTACAAATTTCATCTTTTCCATCATATTTTATTGGTTCATTTTTTAAAATATTTGTAGTTTTAATTTCGGTGTTTAAAATAGAATTTAAGTTTCCAATTGATGATGAAACCGTTAAAAAACTTACTGCTGTTAATAGTGTTTTCATAATCATTCCCCCTTTTTAGTTTTTTTACTTTATATAAAAATTATTTTAATTATCTGTTTAAAATTTTACTATATTCTAAGTAAAATAAAATATAAACGATAATAAGTCAATTTTAAACATTGGATTTATTTGATAACTAAACTTTAAATTTTTTAAGAAATTTATTATAATTTTTATACTTATAAAAATCAAAAAATAAGTATAGTATTTATATTGTTTTATAATAATTTTAGTTAAGTATCATTTTTCACCGCAAGTGTAAAGTTTGATACTTTTTTTATTTTCTATGATAAGATATATAAAGATTTATATTTATTTATAAATCATTCAATTTTATTTTTATAAAAATTTCATGCGAGGAATGTTTATAAATGAATATTTCATATAATTTTTATGTTAAAAAAATTTTTTATGCTTGTTATGTTAAAAATGTTGTTTTACCTATTGATATGTTAAAAAATGAAAGAAATAAATTAGGTATAAAGAATATTGGTAATATTACTAAGTTAAGAAATAATAACGTTCGTACTAAATGTAAATTAGTTCAAAAAGCATTACATAATTTTTATAATGCAAGAATTTTAAGTTTTTTAACTTTAACTTATCATAAAAATGAAACTGATATTAGAAAAGCAAAACATGATTTACAATTATTTTTTAAACGTTTAAAACGTTGATGAAATGACCCTAAACGTTCTAAACATTTAGGTGAATTAAGATATTTTTATGTTTATGAATATCAAAAACGAGGAGCCGTACATTTTCATATATTATTTAATCGTAAAATACCTTATAGTATGATAACTAAATGATGACCACATGTTGGTAATAATAAAGGTATTGATTTAAAAGTTGTACATAAAGGTACAAATGAATTTGTGGTTAAATATTTGAGTAAATATGTAACAAAAGTACAAGAAAATATTAAATCTTTAAATCAAAAAGATGTTGGTATTCAAGCATATTCTTTTAGTAGAAATTGTAAAAATCCGCTTGTAGTTCGTGGTACTAAAATGTTAAGTTTACAAAAATTAGTACAAGCATGTGAAAAAGCAAAAGAATTTTATTTATTTAAAACTAAACCAAATGAACAAGGTAATACTCAATTAATTGGCGGAAGTTATGATTATGTTGTTACTAGTGATTATTTTAAAGATTTTAACTATTATATAAGTTTAGATAGTTTAAGATTTAGGTATTGATTAAAAAATAAATTTAATAAAAATGAAGTTTTAGATTTTCTTTATAAAGTTTTTGATAAAACTAAAATTGAAAAAATATTTTTAAAAAATCGTATTCTACATTAATTTTAAATTTTTTCAAGTAATATATATACTATTGTCATTATTTAGTGATAATTTCCTATTAGTTATCGAGCAAAAATTTCCCAAAAGTAAAGTTAAATATACTTGGTGATAAATATGGAAAGAAGCATGACTATGAAAGAAAAATATAAGTTTAATATTATAAATGACATTATTATTAATAAATTATCTAAACATCAAGCTAAGAATAAACTTAACCTAACTATTAGAAGAATTAACCAATTAATTCAAATTTTCAATAGAGAAGGTAAAGTTGGTTTTATTCATAAATCCCGAAATAAAATTTCTAATAAAACAACAAATTTTGAAATCAAAATTAAGATTATAAATTTATATAAAACCAAATATTATAATTTTAATTTTCAACATTTCCATGAGAAATTAAACAATGAAGAAAAAATTAAAATTTCATATAGTACACTTTATACTATATTAATTAAAGAAAAAATTACTTCACCAAAAAGACATAAAAATAAGAAAAATAACTTGCATCCTACAAGAAACCGAAGAACAAATTTTGGTGAATTAATTCAAATGGATGCAAGTAATCATCATTGATTTGGTAAGGATAAACCAAAAGCTTTTTTACATGCTGCAATTGATGATGCTACAGGCAATATTGTCGGACTATGATTTGATCATCAAGAAACATTAGATGGTTATTATAATGTTTTTTATCAAATTTTAACTAAATATGGCATACCAAAAACATTTTATACTGATAATAGAACAGTTTTTGGATATAAAAAACAAATCGATGCTGGCAAAATAAACACGGAAAATGATACTTATACTCAATTCCAAAAGTCTTGTAATGATTTAGGTGTTGAAATTATTAGAACTTCCATTCCACAAGCTAAGGGTAGAATCGAACGCTTATTTGGAACACTTCAAAGTCGCTTAATTAGTGAACTTAGACTTAATAAAATTAAAAATTTAGAAGAAGCTAATCAATTTCTTAAAATATATATAAGTATTTTTAATAAGCAATTTGCCTTACCTATTGATAATAATAAATCTGCTATGATTAAAGCTCCAAACCAAGAAGAAATAAATATTTATCTTTCAAGATTTTCTAAAAGAAAAACGGATAGTGGTTCAACTATAACATATTATGGTAAAAAGTATTTTCCTTATAAAAATAGCAAAGTTCAATACATACAACCTAGAACTGATGTAATTGTACTTAAATCGTTTATTAATGAGTTATATCTTAGTTATAATCATCAAATATATGAATTAAAAGAAATAGCACCAAAACCAATTATCAAAGAAGAGTTGATAAAAACTAAAAAGGTTTATATACCAAATAAAAACCATCCTTGAAGATATGGATACTAATAATACCAAATTAAAATTAGATAAAATTCTTTTTATAAAAGATTATTTTTGTGAATACTTAACTATATAAAATTTTAAATCGTTTGTCGAGCAGCAAATTTGATGCCTTAAAATTGATTTTAAAGATATAAAAAAATAAAATTATACACCACCAATAGCACAAGCACCAGAAGCCATTGTTGTAATACCACCAACAACATTACCAATTATGGGAATAGTATTTAAAGCACCATTAACAATAGTTAATGTGTTTTCACAATTTAAATTTGATTTATTTTCTAGATTTAGAAGTCTGTTGTCAAGTTCATTAACTTGTTTTTTTAAAGTTTCAAAATCTGCTTTGATTCCTTGAATATTTTTGTTTAATTCATCTAACTTTAATTCATGTTCAATTAAAGTTGAAATATAACTTCAATCTCTTATATAACCTTTTATTATTTCTTTTTCTTGTCTTTTTCAATTATATAATGCTTGAGGATTAAATGTTTTAGAATTATTGATTGCTTGTGGTAAAGTAGAATTTCATTCATTTATATGTGCAAATCATTGTTTAACTTTTGAATCATTTGCTATAATATTTGAAATTTCATTAAATTTATCTTGTGTTACATAGGTAAAAGTTGGTTTTGTCAAACCATAAGAATAGGGACTAAAAGTACCAACAATTATTTTTTTTCAAAATAGCCAATAAAGTGTGAGTAATTAGATTTATCCAATAAATAAACTTCTGATAATTTAAAATTATGATATTTTTTCTTTATGGCACTTTTAATTTCGTTATCAACGTTATGATTAATTTTTCCTAAATTAATTTTTATATCTTTATTTCAATCTGGAAAATCATTTTCTAAATTATCAAGACGATTATTTGGATAATATTTCTCATCTTCTGTTATTATTCTTACTGATTCAAAATCAAATCAATTAAATGGTTTTTCATAAAGTACAATTTCTATACGTTCTTTTCTAGAACTATCTGTATATACTTTTTCAATTTTTGAAAAATTATCTCAAATTGTTTTACCTACTTGTTGTATTTCTTTTCATGTTCATGGAAAAATTGCAGTAATTGAAATATCATTAGAATTATATCGTTGCATCATATCCTCTTTAAATTTTTCGCCAAGTTCTCATGCAGGATTATCTTTTCAATAATGATAATCAGCTATTATTCCTTCAAAAGTTTTTGGTGTAAATGAACAAGTTACTTTACCTCAACTACCCCTTATTTCGTTTTTACCATTTAATGTTCTTTTTAATCGATTTCTGTGTTTTTCATGACGATGTTTATTCATATTTATTTTGCTATTTGTTGTTGGGTTGTTAATAATAAAATCTGTTTGATTATTACTTGCAAAATTTAATTGTTGATTTACTAAATCTAAACTAGTCGTATTTTTTCTAACTCAATTTTTAATATTTGAATTATCAATTGACTTACCATTAATACCTTGTATTTTATTATTTAAAAGTGGAGCAGTTAATACTCACAATTTAAATCAATAACTTGGACTAAAATATTTCATAATTTTGTTCTCCTTTGAAAGTAAATATAAAAATATTTACTTTCAAAACAAAGCAACTTTTATTTGTTAAATTTTACTTCTTTTTTATTTTTTTTGATAAATATTTTTGGGAAATTTTCACTCGATATTGACACAATAATACTTACTTTTATAACTCAAAAATTCTTATTAAAGTTTTCTTTAATAAGTTTTATTTTATTTTTATTTATTTTTTAAATTTAAGTTTTAATTTATAATGCTGAGTTATACTTGTAAGTGCAAGTAAATAAAATTGCAAAAAATTCTCATATAAAAATTTCATAATGCTAAATTTAGTTTAGAAAAAAGTAAGGAGTTTTTATATGAGTTATAAACATCTTGGCATAGATGAAAGAATTTATATTGAGAATCAATTGAAATTTAAATTTAAAATTAGTGAAATAGCTAAAAATCTTAATCGAAGTATTAGTACTATTATTCGAGAAATTAATAGAAATAAAGATAATAATCATTATTTTTCATTAATTGCACAAAATAAAGCTGAAAATCGAAAACAATCACATATTAGTTTTCATAAGTTTAAAAATAAGAATTTAGTAAAATATGTACAACAAAAATTACTATTAGGTTGATCACCTGAACAAATTTATGGCAGAATTAAAAATTTTCATAAAGAATGAGTTATTAGTTTTAAAACAATTTATACTTGAATTTATTTTGGAATGCTTGATAAAGTTACTAGTAAAAATTTAAGAAGAAAAGGTAAAAAACGAAAATCTAAAGAAAATCGTGGCAAGTTTAATGGTAAATCAATTAAAGAACGAGATATAAATGTTAATGATCGTATAACACTTGGTCATTGAGAAGGAGATACTATAGTATCATCACGAGGTAAAAGCAAATCATGTTTAATAACTTTAGTTGAAAGAGTATCACGATTTACTTTAGCAATATTAGTTAAAAACAGAACTACTAAAGTTATTAATAAAAATGTCAGTTATTATTTATCAATTCTTCCTAAAAACATTGTTAAAACTATTACTTTTGATCGTGGCAAAGAATTTTCAAATTGACAACAACTTGAAAAAAATTTAGATGTAAAAATTTATTTTGCCAATCCATATTCACCTTGACAAAGAGGTACTAATGAAAATACTAATGGTTTAATTAGAGAAAAATTTCCTAAAAAATTTATTTTTTCAAAAACTAATAAAAATGAAGTTCATAAATTTATATTGTCTTTAAATCAAAAACCGAGAAAAATACTAAATTATCTTTCACCAATCGAATATTTGGATAGAAAAATAATTTAGTTGCACTTACCTTTACAATTTAGCATTAATAACTTTAGTAGTTCTGTTTTTAACTAATATTGCTAAAGTAAATCGTGATACTCTTTCAATTAAAGTTATTAAACATGATTTGCTTTTACCTCGTGATGATACTATAGTATCTCCTTCTCAATGACCAAGTGTTATACGATCATTAACATTTATATCTCGTTCTTTAATTGATTTACCATTAAACTTGCCACGATTTTCTTTAGATTTTCGTTTTTTACCTTTTCTTCTTAAATTTTTACTAGTAACTTTATCAAGCATTCCAAAATAAATTCAAGTATAAATTGTTTTAAAACTAATAACTCATTCTTTATGAAAATTTTTAATTCTGCCATAAATTTGTTCAGGTGATCAACCTAATAGTAATTTTTGTTGTACATATTTTACTAAATTCTTATTTTTAAACTTATGAAAACTAATATGTGATTGTTTTCGATTTTCAGCTTTATTTTGTGCAATTAATGAAAAATAATGATTATTATCTTTATTTCTATTAATTTCTCGAATAATAGTACTAATACTTCGATTAAGATTTTTAGCTATTTCACTAATTTTAAATTTAAATTTCAATTGATTCTCAATATAAATTCTTTCATCTATGCCAAGATGTTTATAACTCATATAAAAACTCCTTACTTTTTTCTAAACTAAATTTAGCATTATGAAATTTTTATATGAGAATTTTTTGCAATTTTATTTACTTGCACTTACAAGTATAACTCAGCATATAAAAAGATTTATTTAAGGGGGTATAAATTATGAAAAAATTATTAAGTATTTTGGGGGCAATAATTTTAAGTACTACTGCTACTACAAATATTATTGCTTGTGGTGGAAATAATGATGAACCAATACCAGAAGAGCATGGTAAAGAACAAAGTGATACTAATTTATTAAAAATAGCAGAAGAAAAAATTAATAGTTTATTTGGTGAACTAATAAAAGACAAAAAAATATTTTAAGACCAGATAACTTTGGTAGTTCTGGACAAGAACTATTAACTGAAATTAATAAAATTATTGATAACCAAGAAATTACTAATCAAGATTTAACTAAACATTTTTATGACATAATTAAAGAAAACATTAGTAATTTTGGTGCTGAACTACGTAAGGATTCTAACTTAAAGTCATTATTTTCTGGTATTAATATTAATGAAATTTTAAAGTTAAATACTGATAAATCAAAAATTACTAAAGTTGAATTTAATGAATGAAAAAATAATAATGCTTTTGGGATGGATGATTATAATAAAGAAAAGTATCACATTGAATCTTGAAATCTTTTAAAATCAAGTTTAAAATTTGATTTAATTAAGTATCACAATTCACCGCAAGATAATTCATTAATTATTTTGTTTTTTGTGTTATGATTATTTTGTTAGTAAAAAAATATATAAAATTAATAATGCTGTCGAGGATTTTTATATTAAAAAAGTTTATTATGGTGCTTATGTTAAAAATATAGTTTTGCCTATGAGTGCTATTTTAAATAATAAACGTAATGAAATTGGTATTAAAAATTTAGGGATTAATGATAAAAAATTACGTAATAATGCAATTCGGACTAAAACAAAATTAATACATAAAGCGTATCATAATTTTTATAATTCAAAGGTTTTAAGTTTTGTTACTTTGACTTATGCTGATAATATGCAAGATATTAATAAAGCAAAACATGATATTTCTATTTAAAAAATGGTTATTCTTATTTGGTTAATTATAATGATGTTTTTACTTTTAATCAGTTAGCAAGTAATTATGCTTTTGAAGAAGAAGATTTAATAATTTTAGATGAATTAGCATTAAAGATAAATTCTAATGATTTAGGAGTACAGTTTAAAAATCAACAAGAAAGTTTAGGACAATTTTGTAAGTTAATAGGTCATATGTTTAATGGTACTATGTATTTGATTGAACAACATCCTAATAGAATACCAGTACAAGCAAGAGAAAAAGTAGAGTATGTTGTGCAAGTTAAAAGAATGCGTTTTTTGGGCTTTGTTGTTATATTTAATCTTAATTTATATACTAATATTGATGATTATAATAAAGTAGTGTTTTCACGACGTAGAACAAAGAAAATGATTAAAAAAGGTATTATGCCTCCAAGTTATAGTGGTGAAGCAATGGCTATGACTTTATTTTTTCCTAGACACTGGTTAAAAAGGTATAATTCACGTGCTTTACATTATGTGCATGAACTTAAAAGTGAATTGTCACCTAGAAAATACCTTAAAGAAGCAAGTAGTATTGATATGACTTATACTGATATTAAGTCTGCTGGTTTAGATAAATTAGATAATATTTTAAAGAAAAAAGATAAACCTAAAAATAAAGATAAATAAAAATAGTTATAGTCCCAGTGAACCTACTGGGACTATAATTTGGGTGAGCCACGTAGTGGCGAGGGACGTAGTCCCTATATACTTGAAATGAAAGGATTTTGATGGTAATACATTAGATCGTGAATTAAGTATAGATTTTTTTGATATAAACTTTATTAATCAAAATGCTAATACTGAAGGCGTAATTGAAAAAGTAGCAAGCAAAATTGAAGATAATTTAAAAGATTATACTGTTGAAACTACTTTAGATTTAAAATGAAATATTTCAAAATGATGAAATAGTAATGAGTTAAAAGAAAACATTTTAGAAAAGATAAAAACAAAATTGGGAGCTAAATTTATTGCTCGTGATCAAACGAAATTTCATAATTATCAATTGCCAAATAATAATAATAATTGAAGTGTTACTAAAGAAAAACAAAATGATTTTCAAAGTATGGCACAAAAAGTATTTTTAAATCAATCAGGTTCTGATGTTAAATCAATTTTTACTAATAAAGCTAATTCATATGCACAAACCTTTGAAAACAAATTTGAAAGTTGAAAATATAGAAGCAAAATTACTTCAGATCTAGATAAAGTAAGTTTGTTCGGAGAATTTGAAATTAATAGTTGAACATATCATAATTTAACATTAAACCCTATTAAAATTCCTGTTGTCATCCGTGATACTATGTCAACACAAAATCGAATTAATAGTACTGCTGATAAATTAGCCAAATTTTGTTCTAAAGATGGTATTTGAAACAATCGCCTTACTATCAGTAAGTTTGAAGGTAACTTTACAATGAAAATGAATAAAAATGATTTTAAAGCTTACGAAAATAATAATTTTAGTGATACTTTAAGATATTTACAAGATAAAACTACTGATTTAGCAAAAAAGAATGGTTTTTTTCAAAATAATGATTCACTAGAATTAATTAATTGTCATGAATTAGGGCAAAAAGGTCTTAGATGACAAAACACGCAATTAAAATCTAAATTAAAAAATAATAAATATATTATAGATAATTTGTCTTTAGGTACCGTTGATATTTGAATGTATTTTAATGGTTATGTTTTATCTTTAGCGTATTCTTTTGCTCCAACTTATGCGGTAATAGAAGGTGATGATAATAATGTTTGAAATTAATATATAATTTAAAAAAATTATTAAACCTTAAAGATAGATAATACAAAAATTAGTAGTTTTTTAATTGAAAAATTACTAATTTTATATATTAAATATTTTTTTAAAATGAAATCTTTTTTGATTTTAATTTTTAAAATTTAGAATAGATTGCATTTATGATGAACAAAAATAAAAATCGTAAATATGTTCAAATTTAAGGGATGATAAATTATCAATAATGAAAATCAAAAAAATTGAAAATCTTATTTATAAAAGCTGAGTTATACTTGTAAGTGCAAGTAAATAAAATTGCAAAAAATTCTCATATAAAAATTTCATAATGCTAAATTTAGTTTAGAAAAAAGTAAGGAGTTTTTATATGAGTTATAAACATCTTGGCATAGATGAAAGAATTTATATTGAGAATCAATTGAAATTTAAATTTAAAATTAGTGAAATAGCTAAAAATCTTAATCGAAGTATTAGTACTATTATTCGAGAAATTAATAGAAATAAAGATAATAATCATTATTTTTCATTAATTGCACAAAATAAAGCTGAAAATCGAAAACAATCACATATTAGTTTTCATAAGTTTAAAAATAAGAATTTAGTAAAATATGTACAACAAAAATTACTATTAGGTTGATCACCTGAACAAATTTATGGCAGAATTAAAAATTTTCATAAAGAATGAGTTATTAGTTTTAAAACAATTTATACTTGAATTTATTTTGGAATGCTTGATAAAGTTACTAGTAAAAATTTAAGAAGAAAAGGTAAAAAACGAAAATCTAAAGAAAATCGTGGCAAGTTTAATGGTAAATCAATTAAAGAACGAGATATAAATGTTAATGATCGTATAACACTTGGTCATTGAGAAGGAGATACTATAGTATCATCACGAGGTAAAAGCAAATCATGTTTAATAACTTTAATTGAAAGAGTATCACGATTTACTTTAGCAATATTAGTTAAAAACAGAACTACTAAAGTTATTAATAAAAATGTCAGTTATTATTTATCAATTCTTCCTAAAAACATTGTTAAAACTATTACTTTTGATCGTGGCAAAGAATTTTCAAATTGACAACAACTTGAAAAAAATTTAGATGTAAAAATTTATTTTGCCAATCCATATTCACCTTGACAAAGAGGTACTAATGAAAATACTAATGGTTTAATTAGAGAAAAATTTCCTAAAAAATTTATTTTTTCAAAAACTAATAAAAATGAAGTTCATAAATTTATATTGTCTTTAAATCAAAAACCGAGAAAAATACTAAATTATCTTTCACCAATCGAATATTTGGATAGAAAAATAATTTAGTTGCACTTACCTTTACAATTTAGCAAAATAAAAATTATATAAAAAGTATTAACTATATTAACTATAATTAATATGTTGGTAACACAACACATTTATTAATTTTTTAAATTTAAAAACAATTAATTATCAAATAAAATTGACTAAGTAAAATAAAAGGAGTAGTAAGATTTATGAATAATTCAACAGAACAATCAAGAAATGAACCAACACATTTATTAGAAGAAAATATGACAAGTACAAGTACAAGTTGTTGACAAAAAGAATTTGGTTGTTGTTGTATTACAATGTTATCATCATCATTACTTTCAACAATGGGCTTCGGTGTTGGTGCAATATATGGTTTATTAAAAAACAATGATGCTAGTAATGTCAATAGTGTCGGTATAGGACTTTTCTTATTAGGAGCTATAACAGGACTTAGATGTGGAGTTGCAATTAATGACTGGTTAATAAAAAGAAATAATAATGAGCATCAAAATAATTTCAACAGTGGTTATGATAATGAGGGATTTTTACAGGAAGTTACTATAATAGATAAAGATGCTAGACCATTAATAATTTCTTTTCGGGAGCGTACCGAAGATGTCGATAAATAAAAATTTTTAAAAATAACTCCTTTCTTTTTTAAACTATTAAATTAAAAAATAAATGACAAAAGACGAGAATAAAATTCTTGTCTTTTTTTGTAATTGTAAAATTTTAAAATTTTTAATAACCGTCTTTAGCACTATTATCAACACGTGTTAGGGAACTAAAAAAGTGAACTACAACACAGTTGTTAAAAATAGTAGCTAGCATGTGGACTTGCATGGATAAATAAAAAGTGGAGTGATACCTAATAAAATATACTAACCAGAAATGGTAATTCTTGGGGTGGGAGCGAATTGGAAACTAGTATATATAGACCCGGAGTGGGGACCAACTATTATTCTTTATTTAACCAACCTTGCCACTACCAAGTGAGCAAGTGTTGGTTTTATTTTTTATTTTTTTTTGAAAAATTTTTGAGCCCAGAATTGCTGGAATGAATAAAACAAATAGTAGTATTATTAATAATCTAAGAATAAAAATATATGTTCTTTATGCTAGAAGCAACAGAACATATTAGGAAAGGATTATTATGCAAATAGAATTTAAAAAAGAACAAATTGTTAAAGATAAACCACAATCTATTCTTATTGATTATGTTGAATATAAATTATCTCTTCCAAAATGAATGATTAAAAATAATTCTTTTATTGTTGATAACAGTTACACATATTGAGTTTTTAATTTAGAAAATATTAAAAAAGAATTAAGTGGTAATGAATTAATAAAGTTATTAGAACCATATATTAAAGACCAAAAAATAACTGTTAATAAACCAATTACTCCAAAAGAATATTATCTTAATGATATAAAACTTGAACCATTAACATTTTATGAACAGCATAATAGTTGATTTATGGGTGAAATAACTGATAACAAAACTAAAATTACTAATCCTTGTTTTAAATATAACATTACGTGAGAAGAAAACAGAAAAGGTTTTAAAATAAATAATCCATATAAACATGATGATTTACCAATTAATTATATAGTTACTTCTTATAAGGAAATTTCAACTCATAATGAAAAAGTATTTTTGTTGAACATGTAAACAAAATAAATTAGATTATTTATTCTTTAATACTAATGATATAAAAACAAGAAAATATTTTTTAAGAGATAAAAATAGTAAAGCAATTTGTTATGACTGTATTTTAAATATTAGGTTAAGTAGGAGGTATAAAAAAAATACTTGAATATCTTAAAGATGAATGAGAATGAAATAAAGAAATGAGAGACGATGAAAAAGTAACTAAACTTTGAAAAAGTTGTTTTAATGGAAGATTAAATCTTATATCTCAATTAAATCAAAAAATTAAAAATGGTGAATTTGATTAATAATGCAATATGACTTAATTATTGGGATTGACCCCGCTGGTATTGGTAATAATGGAATTGTTATATATTCAAATGAAACAAATAGGATTATTTATACAGAAACATTCAACACAACACATGTTTTTGAAAGTAAAAATCGTTATAAAAGAATATTATCAATAATCAAAGAACAATTTTTTGAAAACAAAATATTAGTTATTGTAGAAAATTTCTTTTTAAGTTCAAAACAATTATTAACTAATCCATTAGCAACTCCTAAAATTATTGGTTCATTAATGGTATTAGTACAAGATGTTTTCAACTGAGATTATCTAGAAAACCAACCAAAAAATAAAAATAAAATAACAAATTATAAAGGAAATATAAAATTAACAAAACATGAACAAGATGCATATAAACACATTCAATACTATTTAAGGAATTATAAAAATGAAAGATAAAGCCAATTATGTCAAATTAACAGTAAAACTAAGTAACACTATTGAAGCAAAATATTACGAAAAAGGTAATAAAGAATTATATTATAGTGTTCGTGGTCAATGAAATGGTTTAAACTATGTTACTTTAATTTTTAATAATCCAAAATTTTATAACCGATGTATTTTATTAAACAAAAACGATGAAATTATTGTAACTGGTCAAATTTTTAATACTTTAAACATTCCTAAAAATCGTGTATTTTGTTCAATTAATGTTAAATGATTTAAAAAATGAAAAGAGTAAAAAATGATATGATGAGAAATTTTATTAATAGCACCAATATTAATAACAAGTATAACACTAATAATATTTTTAATATTTATTATTAAAGAATTAAAAAATGAATATAAAGTATTAAAAATATTAAGTGAAATTGCTAATCAAATTGAAAATAAGGAGAATAAATAATGAAATGTTTTCTTTGCATGCATGGAGAAATATATTCTCCAAAAACCTTGTATAAAATAAAAAAATTGAAAAAAATAATTTACCAAGATAGAGATATTGATAGTGAAGATTTTAAGAAAAGATATTCATATCTTTTAAAAAAATTAGGTGATGGTGATAATCAAATTATTTGAATAAATTTATTAATAAAGCAAGAAAGAAATAATAGAAAGGAGAATAAATAATGAATAAAGAAGTATGTTGTGAAGATTGTTGTGTATGTGATAAAAAACATGATTTATTTACTTGTGAAAAAAACTGCTGAGAAAATGTATGTGAACATTGTTATCAAGGTGATAAAGAACATAGAAATAAAGTTGATGAAATTAATAAATCAAGACATAAAAATTGTATTAATAAAGAAAGATTTATGCAATATCTTAAAAACACATATCGCTTAAACGGATATTATGAAGAAGTTTATAAACCAATTAAAACCAGAATTAAAGACCGGTGATTTGATAATGACTAATTATTTACTTTCAATTGACCCAAGTATTAAAAATACTGGATTTACTTTATGAAAAAAAGTTTATTTACATGATAAATATGATTTTTGAAATTGAAAACCAATATTTGTTAAAAGTTATAATTTAAAAGAATATGATGGACAAAGAAAATTTTATTGAGATATAAAAGTTAATGATAATGAATTGGATTTAATTATTGAACGTGGTACTTTTAATTCAAAAAATGGTATTGGTTATGAAACTCAAGAACATTTACGTGGTTTTATTGCAGGACAATTTAATAAATTATTAACAAAAGATATGTTAATAAGTCCAAGTGAATGAAAGAAATGATATGAACGTTATGACCCACCTATTTTTTGATTAAGACCTTGAGATAAAGAACTAAGTATATATGTTGCTGAAGAAATTATTAAAGAAAATAATTGAAATATAAAAATATCAAATCATGATGAAGCAGATAGTTTATTAATTGGTTGATATTATTTAAATAAGGAGAATAAATAATGAATAAAGAAAAATTACTTAAATATATGAAAGATATAATTAAATGAACTAAAAAAATTAATTATACAAACTCTGATTTGGACAAAAATATTTTAAATTTATTAATTGAAAAAATAGAAAAAGGTGAATTTGATAATGACTAAATTAACAGATTTATTTGGTCAAGATAAAATAGAAATATTTTCACCAAATCCCAAAGATTTAACAGATAGTAATGATATAAAAGCAATTATTTTATGAAAATATCCTAATGTTATTGCTGAATATTTAGTTGTTTCTCAACCACATGCAAATACTGCTATTTTAGTTGGTGATAACGTTCACTATACAGGTTGAGTTGAAGTGTTTATTAAACCAAAAAATGAAGGAGTAAATGAAAATGCCAAATGACACGAATGTACAATCAAATAACTATACTTTATTAAAAATAATAAGAATTGGAATAAGTCCATTATCAGCAATGATTGGTACAAGTGCTTATTATGGTCAAATTATTGGTAATCCAGTATTAGGAAGTATTAATGCTTTATTATTTAGTAAAAAGTTAGGAATTGATATATGAAACTTAAATCAAATGCCAAGTACTAAAAAGAAAATATTAAATTCAAGTAAAAAAATATTATTAGGTTTAGGAACTATTGGTTTAATTAATTATGCAAAATTTACAAAAATCAATCCTAATCCTGAACCACCACCTTGATTAACAACTACTACCACAGAAACACCACCATGACCATTATTATTAACTAATGATAATAAACAACAAATGGATTGAGATACATATATTAGTTTAAGTACTTATGGTATATCAAATCTAATTGGTGGGTTAAGTGAATTAATACCTAATAGATTTGAAGTAATAAGAAAAATATGTAATATGGCAACTAGTGGATGTCTAATTTCAAGTGGTGTAGCTATGGGTATAAATAATGATTTTAATAATGCTTATGCAGTACCAACAATAGTTGCTGGTGCAAGTGAAATTATACATAATTTATTACCTATGGAAACTACAAATCATAATCAAGAAATGCAAGAAACATCATTTACAAATGAAACAAGAAGATTAATTAATAGTGATGCTATTAGTAATAATAGTGGAAGTAGTGATGTTTTATATGAAAGACCAACTACATATGATAGTTTATAAAGGAGATGATAACTAATGAATAAAGAAAAATTGATTGAATATTATAACAATGAAATTCAGACATATAAAGAAAGAATGGAACAATTAAAGCTAAATTGTAAAGGTAAGTGCAACTAAATTATTTTTCTATCCAAATATTCGATTGGTGAAAGATAATTTAGTATTTTTCTCGGTTTTTGATTTAAAGACAATATAAATTTATGAACTTCATTTTTATTAGTTTTTGAAAAAATAAATTTTTTAGGAAATTTTTCTCTAATTAAACCATTAGTATTTTCATTAGTACCTCTTTGTCAAGGTGAATATGGATTGGCAAAATAAATTTTTACATCTAAATTTTTTTCAAGTTGTTGTCAATTTGAAAATTCTTTGCCACGATCAAAAGTAATAGTTTTAACAATGTTTTTAGGAAGAATTGATAAATAATAACTGACATTTTTATTAATAACTTTAGTAGTTCTGTTTTTAACTAATATTGCTAAAGTAAATCGTGATACTCTTTCAACTAAAGTTATTAAACATGATTTGCTTTTACCTCGTGATGATACTATAGTATCTCCTTCTCAATGACCAAGTGTTATACGATCAT
Source organism: Spiroplasma endosymbiont of Andrena trimmerana (assembly GCF_964019575.1). Classification (NCBI taxonomy): domain Bacteria; kingdom Bacillati; phylum Mycoplasmatota; class Mollicutes; order Entomoplasmatales; family Spiroplasmataceae; genus Spiroplasma; species Spiroplasma endosymbiont of Andrena trimmerana. Next base: position 665,917 of record NZ_OZ026455.1, on the reverse strand, counting down.
TAACATTTATATCTCGTTCTTTAATTGATTTACCATTAAACTTGCCACGATTTTCTTTAGATTTTCGTTTTTTACCTTTTCTTCTTAAATTTTTACTAGTAACTTTATCAAGCATTCCAAAATAAATTCAAGTATAAATTGTTTTAAAACTAATAACTCATTCTTTATGAAAATTTTTAATTCTGCCATAAATTTGTTCAGGTGATCAACCTAATAGTAATTTTTGTTGTACATATTTTACTAAATTCTTATTTTTAAACTTATGAAAACTAATATGTGATTGTTTTCGATTTTCAGCTTTATTTTGTGCAATTAATGAAAAATAATGATTATTATCTTTATTTCTATTAATTTCTCGAATAATAGTACTAATACTTCGATTAAGATTTTTAGCTATTTCACTAATTTTAAATTTAAATTTCAATTGATTCTCAATATAAATTCTTTCATCTATGCCAAGATGTTTATAACTCATATAAAAACTCCTTACTTTTTTCTAAACTAAATTTAGCATTATGAAATTTTTATATGAGAATTTTTTGCAATTTTATTTACTTGCACTTACAAGTATAACTCAGCTAATAAAAATGTCAGTTATTATTTATCAATTCTTCCTAAAAACATTGTTAAAACTATTACTTTTGATCGTGGCAAAGAATTTTCAAATTGACAACAACTTGAAAAAAATTTAGATGTAAAAATTTATTTTGCCAATCCATATTCACCTTGACAAAGAGGTACTAATGAAAATACTAATGGTTTAATTAGAGAAAAATTTCCTAAAAAATTTATTTTTTCAAAAACTAATAAAAATGAAGTTCATAAATTTATATTGTCTTTAAATCAAAAACCGAGAAAAATACTAAATTATCTTTCACCAATCGAATATTTGGATAGAAAAATAATTTAGTTGCACTTACCTTTACAATTTAGCATATATTTAAATATATTCAATACAACTATTATTGAAATTAGTAATAAAAAATGATTATTTTTTGTTTTAAAACGCTGAGTTATACTTGTAAGTGCAAGTAAATAAAATTGCAAAAAATTCTCATATAAAAATTTCATAATGCTAAATTTAGTTTAGAAAAAAGTAAGGAGTTTTTATATGAGTTATAAACATCTTGGCATAGATGAAAGAATTTATATTGAGAATCAATTGAAATTTAAATTTAAAATTAGTGAAATAGCTAAAAATCTTAATCGAAGTATTAGTACTATTATTCGAGAAATTAATAGAAATAAAGATAATAATCATTATTTTTCATTAATTGCACAAAATAAAGCTGAAAATCGAAAACAATCACATATTAGTTTTCATAAGTTTAAAAATAAGAATTTAGTAAAATATGTACAACAAAAATTACTATTAGGTTGATCACCTGAACAAATTTATGGCAGAATTAAAAATTTTCATAAAGAATGAGTTATTAGTTTTAAAACAATTTATACTTGAATTTATTTTGGAATGCTTGATAAAGTTACTAGTAAAAATTTAAGAAGAAAAGGTAAAAAACGAAAATCTAAAGAAAATCGTGGCAAGTTTAATGGTAAATCAATTAAAGAACGAGATATAAATGTTAATGATCGTATAACACTTGGTCATTGAGAAGGAGATACTATAGTATCATCACGAGGTAAAAGCAAATCATGTTTAATAACTTTAGTTGAAAGAGTATCACGATTTACTTTAGCAATATTAGTTAAAAACAGAACTACTAAAGTTATTAATAAAAATGTCAGTTATTATTTATCAATTCTTCCTAAAAACATTGTTAAAACTATTACTTTTGATCGTGGCAAAGAATTTTCAAATTGACAACAACTTGAAAAAAATTTAGATGTAAAAATTTATTTTGCCAATCCATATTCACCTTGACAAAGAGGTACTAATGAAAATACTAATGGTTTAATTAGAGAAAAATTTCCTAAAAAATTTATTTTTTCAAAAACTAATAAAAATGAAGTTCATAAATTTATATTGTCTTTAAATCAAAAACCGAGAAAAATACTAAATTATCTTTCACCAATCGAATATTTGGATAGAAAAATAATTTAGTTGCACTTACCTTTACAATTTAGCAAACATAATATTATTAAAATCAAACTTGGATAAAATATGTTTTTAATTTAATAAATTAAAGACATATTTAAATTGTTGAATATATTTACTTCATTTTATATTATTCTAAAATTGTTTTTTATATTATGTTTTAAAATTTTATAATAAACACCAATAGTATAATATTTAGTGATTTTTTATAAGTTTTTTTATGTTTTTACTTATTTTATTTTTAAAATAATAACTAGTTTTAAAATTTAACATTTACTGTATTTAATACTATTAAAACAAGATTTATTATATAAAACATAGTAAAATTCTACTAAGAAATGTTTCATATTATGCTTAATATTGATTATATAATTGCTAGTATATATTGTTGTTTCTAAATTAATAAAATTGTTTTTTTAAATAAAAATATTATAAACTAATACATTGAGAGGTTATTTAAGAGAGGTATGGTTGAAAAAGCAAATTTAGGTAAATTATTAGAGTTTATTTTTATTAAGGTTTATTATTCTTTTATTACAGTTTTTTTATTTATTTTATCAATATTTATATCTTTAACAATAGCGATTGTTTTTTTTACTTTGAAATTAAGTTCAAATACTTTTTTCATTATTTTTCAATATTATATTATGATTTTGTATAGCATTTTTCTTTTTATTTTTGCTTTAATGAATTCTATTAAGTTATTTGGTACACAATTTGAAGATAATTCTTTTCTTCTAATACTAACAAGGCCATATTCAAGAAAAGTAATTATCCTTTCACAATATTTCGTGTTATTTTTATCTTCATTATTTTTTATAGTATCTAATATTATTACTTTATTAGTTTTTGGAGGCATCATAGGGGTAATTCTAAAAATAATATATATTAAATTTTATATTTTAATTATTTTAAAATTATTTCTTTTTTTACTTTTTTTCTCAATTTTAGTAACTAATGGATCGGTAGCTATGTTAGCGTTTTTTTCATCAGAAAAGGTTTTTTTTAATATTTGTTATTTTTTGTAGTTTATTCCTTTTGGGTGGTTTACCTTCTTCTTTGATATTAAATAAAACAGAAAATTTACCAATTTCTTTTAAAGAAGGTGTTGGACCTTATTTGGTTAAACAAATTAAAGAAGCAATGTTATTTAATAAATATTATAAAATGGAATTAATTCGTTATCCTAATTTAACTAAAGATATTGCTGATTTTTATAATAGTTTAACAATTGATGAATTACAAGATATTAATAAAAAAGAAGTTATTAGTAAAAGACAAGATTTTTATAAAAAAGAAGGATTTCTTTTAAATAGTTCATTTAATAGTGGTGAAATGGAAGGTAAAATTGATGTTTGAAATGGACATAATGATTTTAATGGCAAAACAGTTAAAATAGTTTTAGTTTTTAATAAATACTTTATTAATTTAAAAGAATTAAAACAAAAGATTCAAGAATCTAATAAAGATACTCAAAAAGATTTATTACAATTATATGAAGATTATAATAATGAATTTGAAATTAATAATTTTTGTTATTTACAAAAATCAAAAATACCTGATTTGTTAGAATATGATCTTGCTAAATCTTATGTTGAGGAAGGTAGTAATAAAAAAACATTAACTAGTGATGATTGAACAAGAGCTTTTAAAGATGGTGGATATTATGTTAAATTTAGCAGTCCATTACGTAACCAATATGATAATCTTTTTTTTAATCCAATTTATATTTTATTAAGAACTGTGGAAGATTACATTTATAATCAAATATGAATTTATTATCAAGTTAAATCAGAAAAAGTTTTAAATGATGAAAATTTTATTGCATTTAAAAATAATATGAATTTATATACTTTGATTAACTATTTTAATTTTATTGAGCACTGAAACCAAATGTGAACAAATTATATGGGATGTTATGGTAATTTTTGATTTAAACCATTAGCTTTATCAAGTATTGATTTTAATGTTCAAAAAAATACTTTATTTAGTTATCCTGATTTTACTTTTCATTTAAATAGCGAATATAAAATTGATGTTAATAATACTACAAGCATACAAAATAATTTGATTGTTAGTTTATTTTACGGTGTATTGTTTTATTTTTCTTATCATTTTGTTTTTTCTTAAAAAAGAATATTGGATAAGTTAGTTAGGAGAGTATTTATGTCAACAAATGATAAAAATAAAATTTTAATTAATGTTCAAAACTATAGTAAAAAATTTAAGAAATTTCACATGAATAATATTAGCTTTACTGTATTTGAAGGAACTATTCATGCTTTAGTTGGCCGTTCAGGAAGTGGTAAATCAGTACTGTTAAAATCAATTATTGGTGCTATTCCAAAAAGTAATTACGAAGGATTAATTACCATTAATGGCTATAAAGCGGGAACAACTTTTTCAAAAAATAGTTTAGGTTATTCTTTGAATATAGAAAATTTTCCTCAAGGATTAAGTGCTTATAATTTTTTGAAATTTTTAGGTAAAACAACAATAATTTCAGAAAGTAAATTACTAATAAATTTAGAAAGATTATTAAAAAATTTTGGTTTATGAGAATCACGTAATAAATCTTTAAATTCATTTTCTTCAGGAATGAAAAATAGAATTATGTTAATTGTTGCCCTAGCACATGATCCAAACCTAGTTATTTTAGATGAACCAGGAGCTAATTTAGATTCAGAATCAAGAAAATTTTTTACTTCTGTTTTACAAGATTTAAAAAAAGAAGGAAAAACTATTTTATTAACAACTCATATGATTGATGAAACAAAAGATATTATTGATAATTGTACTATTATTGAATATGGTAAATTAATTTATACTGGACCAATTGATAAATTTGGGGTTGGTAAAATTTTTGTTTTAAAAACAAGCAATAATCTTGTAGCATCATCACTTTTAAGTTTATATAATTTTCAATTTAAATATAATAAAGATACTGATAGTATTTTAATTAAATTAATTGATAAAAATTATATATCACAACTTAATTTTATTTTAAGTGAAAAGAAAATTGTTATATATGATTTACATGAAAAAGAATTAGATTTATTTTTTATCAATTCATTTTTTTAATTTATTTTTATTTTATAAATAAGATTTTCAAATTTTTTGATTTTCACTTAAAACATGTGCAGCAGGAGGATATTCATCAGCTAATTTGTTGATTGCATTTACCATTACTTCTTTTTGATAATTATTATTAAATTGTAATTCTTGTTTTGTTTTTTTAGTTTTTTGATATCATTTTTGATTATATATTTTCCTTTTTGCTTTTACCTCGGATTTTTGCTCATATTTTTGCTTTCTTGCCTTCACTTCTGGCCTTTGAGCATATTCTTTCATTTTTTCTTTATTTTTTTGATATCACTCTTGATCATATTTTCTCCTTCTTGCCTTCACTTCTGGCTTTTGAGCATATTCTTGTTTTTTTGCTTTTACCTCAGATTTTTGTTCATATTTTTGCTTTCTTGCCTTCACTTCTGGCCTTTGAGCATATTCTTTCATTTTTTCTTTATTTTTTTGATATCACTCTTGATCATATTTTCTTTTTCTTGCCTTCACTTCAGGTCTTTGAGCATATTCTTGTATTTTTTTTTATTTTTTTGATATCACTTTTTCTTATACTCTTTTTGTTTTTCATTATTCATAAATTTATCACCTCTTAAATTTGTGTCATATTTACAATTTTTATTACTGTTTAATTTCTTTTGATCATCATAAATCAAAATCTTCTTTGAACTTTAAAATGCAAGTAAAATATTTAATATATAAAATTAGCGATCTTAATTAAAAGATCGCTAATTTATTAAATATTTAAATTTGGATATTTGCGTTTTAAAAAAAATAATAAAACTTGAATATCAGCAGGACTAACACCAGAAATTCTTGTAGCATGACCAATTGTTAATGGTCTAACGCGCTTTAATTTTTCTCTAGCTTCACCAGTAATACTTTCTACTAAATCATAATCAATATCACTAGGAATTTGTTTTTTTTCTAAACTATTAGTTTGTTGCGCCATTTTTAGTTGCTGATTAATATACCCTGAATATTTAATTGTAATTTCTAATTCCATTAATTCATGATATTGTAAATCATTTATTAAAGGTAACTGTGAAGTAAACATTGATAATTTGACACCTGGGCGTTTTAATAATTCATAAGCAATAATATGATTATCGGGAATTGGACCTAAATTATTATTAATAATATACTTAGCAACTTCTGAATTGGGACTAACTTTAATGGTTTTTAATTTTTCAACAATATTGGACATTAATGTTTGTTGAATATTAAATTGTGATCAACGTTGTTCACTAACTAAGCCAACTTGATAACCATACTTAATTAATCTTGTTTGAGCATTATCATTTCGTAATAATAAACGATGTTCAGCTAAAGAAGTTAATAAACGATAAGGTTCAACTGTTCCTTTTGTTACTAAATCATCAATTAAAACTCCGATATATGCTTCATCACGCTTTAAAATTAATGGTCTTTCTTTTTTTATTTTTAAATGGGCATTAATTCCGGCTATTAAACCTTGACACGCTGCTTCTTCATAACCACTAGTACCATTAATTTGACCAGCACTAAATAAGTTTTTAATTAATTTAGTTTCCAATGTTGGTCATAATTGTGTTGGTTCAAAAGCATCATATTCAATAGCATATGCTCATTTTAATACTTCACAATTTTCTAAACCAGGTAACGTTCTCAACATTTTATCTTGCACATCAATTGGCAATGATGTTGAAAAACCTTGGACATAAATTGAATCCAAAGCAAGTGATTCTGGCTCTAAGAAAATTTGATGACGAGGCTTATCAGCAAAACGTACTACCTTATCCTCAATACTTGGACAATAACGTGGTCCAGTACCTTGTGCTTCACCATTATACATTGGTGATTTATCTAAATTATTATTAATAATGGTATGAGTTTTATCATTTGTATAAAGTAAATAACAAGGTAATTGTTTTGCTAATGGTAAAAAATTTTTAGTTTCATGTGAAAATGCTAAAGGTAAATCACTACCTAGTTCAATATTAGTTTTGTCAAAATCAATACTATTTTTTTTAATACGAGGTGGTGTTCCTGTTTTTAAACGTATCATATTAAAGCCTACAATTTTTAATTGTTCAGAAATACCATTACTTGTTCTTTGACCATCTGGTCCTTCTGATTTCTTATTATGACCTTGTAAAGTTAAAGCTGTCATATAAGTACCAGTAGTTAAAATCACAATTTCACTTGTAATTTTTTCGCCATTCTCTAAAATAACACCCTTAGCAGTGTTTTCTTCAATTATTAATGATTGTACCATAACTTCTAAAATTGTTAAATTTTCTTGTTTATTTATTGCATTTTGCATATATTGTGAATAAGCAATTTTATCAGATTGAGCACGAATAGCTCAAACTGCTGGACCACGTGAATGATTTAATAGTTTCATTTGCAAAGCAGTAGCATCTGCTGCTTTAGCCATTTCGCCACCAAGTGCATCAATTTCACGAACCACAACTCCTTTGGCGGGTCCACCAATAGAAGGATTACATGGCATTAATGCAATTTTAGTTTTATCAAGAGTAATAATAGCAGTTTTATGACCTGCTCGTGCAGAAGATAATGCCGCTTCAACACCAGCATGACCCGCACCAATTACAATAATTTCATAGTCATATTTCATTGATTTCACCTCCATTTCATAAAATATTACATATCAAAATTAATAACATCAAAAATAAGAAATTTTATTTTTAATTTTTTTAGTAATGTTATCATAAACAAGCAAAATATTCATGTACTTTTTAGACTTTTATTAAATAAAAATTGAATTTTAGTTAATAATCTTCTCGATTATAATTCATTATATTTTATACAAGATATAAATATTATTTAAAGAATTAGTGCTGCACTTAAAAATAGCAACTGTTTTAACTAGTAATCATTAATACTAATTTAAAACCAGTAATTACTTACTTTTAAGTATTTTATTTATTATCACAAGATGTGTTTTTATTGAAAAGACACTTTTGTCATTAACATTAGTGACTGTATCCAATGGTGATAAAACATATGCAACATCTATTTCTTTTTCCATAACTGTAACCTCTTTTGTATACAATTTGACTTAAATAATTTATCTTAATATCCCTACATAAGTATAATTATAATGTTAATTTTTAAATTTGCAAATTTTTATTTACTATACCTTTAAACTTAAAAAGTATTTTTATATGCTGAGTTATACTTGTAAGTGCAAGTAAATAAAATTGCAAAAAATTCTCATATAAAAATTTCATAATGCTAAATTTAGTTTAGAAAAAAGTAAGGAGTTTTTATATGAGTTATAAACATCTTGGCATAGATGAAAGAATTTATATTGAGAATCAATTGAAATTTAAATTTAAAATTAGTGAAATAGCTAAAAATCTTAATCGAAGTATTAGTACTATTATTCGAGAAATTAATAGAAATAAAGATAATAATCATTATTTTTCATTAATTGCACAAAATAAAGCTGAAAATCGAAAACAATCACATATTAGTTTTCATAAGTTTAAAAATAAGAATTTAGTAAAATATGTACAACAAAAATTACTATTAGGTTGATCACCTGAACAAATTTATGGCAGAATTAAAAATTTTCATAAAGAATGAGTTATTAGTTTTAAAACAATTTATACTTGAATTTATTTTGGAATGCTTGATAAAGTTACTAGTAAAAATTTAAGAAGAAAAGGTAAAAAACGAAAATCTAAAGAAAATCGTGGCAAGTTTAATGGTAAATCAATTAAAGAACGAGATATAAATGTTAATGATCGTATAACACTTGGTCATTGAGAAGGAGATACTATAGTATCATCACGAGGTAAAAGCAAATCATGTTTAATAACTTTAATTGAAAGAGTATCACGATTTACTTTAGCAATATTAGTTAAAAACAGAACTACTAAAGTTATTAATAAAAATGTCAGTTATTATTTATCAATTCTTCCTAAAAACATTGTTAAAACTATTACTTTTGATCGTGGCAAAGAATTTTCAAATTGACAACAACTTGAAAAAAATTTAGATGTAAAAATTTATTTTGCCAATCCATATTCACCTTGACAAAGAGGTACTAATGAAAATACTAATGGTTTAATTAGAGAAAAATTTCCTAAAAAATTTATTTTTTCAAAAACTAATAAAAATGAAGTTCATAAATTTATATTGTCTTTAAATCAAAAACCGAGAAAAATACTAAATTATCTTTCACCAATCGAATATTTGGATAGAAAAATAATTTAGTTGCACTTACCTTTACAATTTAGCTTTTAAAAATAATATTATGAATAAAATATTATATTGTTGACAATAAAAAAGATTGCAACTGCAATCTTTTTTTAAATAAGAAAAATATTATAATGAAAATGAAGTTGAAGAATTATTTCTAGTAATTAACGGTTCACTATCATTTACTTCATTTTGAAAATTATTAATTTTTTTTAACTTTTTAGCTATTTTAACTTGTTTATTAAGTTCTTTTTCTTCTAATCTTTGATTTTTTGCTTTTAAATTTTTTAGCTTATTTTCTGCTTCTTGCAGTTTATCTTTACTTTTTACAATTTTATCACTAAGTGTTTCTAATAATGGACTATTTTTTTTATTAAGTTTTCTTTGACGTTGCGCATCTTTAAGATTCATTCGTACTAGTTTATCTTTTTGCAGTTTAGTTATTACCTTATAAATCTTGACACTTATTGCAGCAGCAATTGCTCCTCCAATAACTATTGGTACAGCATAAAGTAAAAAGTCTAATCCTTCAAATAAATCACTAAAAAATGATTCTATCCCTTGTCAACCTTTTTCAAAAAAATTTCCTACGTCTTTTGTAAAATCCTCAAATCCTTTTGAAATATCTTCTCAAATGCCACTAATATCTGAACCAATATCATCTACACCTTTACCAATTTCTTCTAATCCTTTACCAATATCATTTCCAATATCTTCTATACCTGAACCAATGTCTGATATAATATCTTCCAGTCCTTTACCAATATCTGAACCAATATTATCTACACCCGAGCCAATATCTGATATAACACCTTCTACACCTTTACCAATATCATTTCCAATATTTTCTATTCCTTTGGCAATATCATCTAATCATCCAAACATAATTTTTCTACCTTTCTTTTAACCTAAACTTGGTCTTAATGTTGTTTTATCACTATTATTTATATTTGTTTCTAAACTATTAGCACCTAATACTATACTATTATTAAACTGATTAATATTGGGATTTAATTCAGACAATGGTTCTCTATTAGATTTATTATTTAGTTTTTCTAAATGATCATCTAACATTTTTAATTCAATTTTTAATTTTTTGTTTTCTACTTCTTTTTCAAGCAGTCCCACTTCAAATGTTTTTCTTTCATAATCATATTGTGCTTTTTGACTTGCTAATTTTGATTTGAAACATTCCATTTGTTCTTCTTTAAATATTTCATTTTTTTGTTTACTTTCTTTTTTTGCTTTATTAGTTTCTAGTTTTCTATCAACAATAGAAGTGACAACAGCAGCTGATGCTGTTGCTGCTAATGCTCCTACTACAGGAGTACCTGCTAATAATAATCCTCCACCAACTGCAACAGATCCTATAATAGGCATATTTTTTTTAAGTTGTTTTTTAACATTATTTTTAATTTTCTTTGGTGATGGTATTCCACTAGACTTCTTTGCTTTTTCATTATCATTAATTTCTAATTCAGATGATGAAGACACATTTGAATTCAATCTTTTAAAATCGGGCATTTTTATTTCTCTCTTTCTAATCTATAAAATATTTTTTTAAAGTCTTGTTACTGATTCAGTACGTAAAAGGGGTGTTGCATTATTTTCTAAATTATTAGCAACTAATAACATATCATTATTAAAATTATTAATGTTTGGATTTAATTCAGATAATGGTTGTCTATTAGAACGATTATTTAGGTTTTCTTGTTCTTCTCTTTTTTGATTTTTTTTAACTTCCTTTTTTGTTTTATTATTTCTTATTTTGTTTTCAATAGCAGTATTTGCAACAACAGCAGAACCTGTTGCTGCAAATACTGCTGCTGCACTACCACCTGTTAGTATTGTCGTTGTTGCAACAATGGGAGGAACTATAAAAACTAAATTTTTTTTAACTGTTTTACTAACATTTTTTGTAACATCTTTATCTTTCTTGGGAGATTCTGGTTTCACATTATTTTCTAGTTCATTATTATTAATTTCTAACTCAGGTAAAGGTAAATTAGATTTTTTTTGTTTTTTGTTATTAGACATTTTTATTTCTCTCTTTCTAATCTATAAAATAAAATATGTTTATTTAACTAAATAATTTAATAAAAAAACTAATATAAATAAATCAGAAAATCTATATTAGTAATGAACATTTATTAAATTAATAACAATATAACATATTTTTTTATGAATGTCAGAATCATACATATATGACTATTAAATGGTGAAAATAATAGTTAATAATCATTAATAATGTGTGAAAATAATTTCTTTTATAAAAAAACAGTAACACAAAGTTACTGTTAATTAATTTTTATTTATTTTAATTTAAAAACATATATTTTATCAATTCTTGTTGCTTTACCAGCTTTGCTTCCAAGAGAATTAGTAGCTTTTTTCTTTTGAATTATTGAATCTTCATAAGTTTCTTCTAATCTTAATGGAATTTCAATTTTAATACTATCCCACATAATATCAAAATAATTACATACTTTTCTATTATTTGCATCACCAACTACTAAAATAACTGAAGTATCTTTATTACATATTTTTGAAATTTGTAATAAATACTCTTTCATAAAAATTTTATACGTTTCTAAATCATGTCTATCATCTAACTTAATGTTTTTATTATCTTTATTAGTATCAAATCCTAATATTCACATCTTAAGCCAATTTTGTCTTGTATAATTAATTAAATTTAAATATGGTGGTGATGTAAAAATTAATTTAGGTTTAATATCAAAATAATCCTTTATTTTTAAAGCATTACCCAACTTCACATTAGCAATTTTATTACAATAATGAGCTTTTGATAATACACGTTTTACACGATTACTTATTTTTTCAAAAATATTATCTTCTGGTTTTTTAAGATTATGTTTCAATGCATATTTTCTAACATAGTTAACTGACATTGAAGTGTGATTACTCATACCTAAGGAAAAATATATTGATTCACCATTTTTCTTCATTGGACCATGCATTAATCCTAATGTTATAGCTAAAATAAAATTATCAATTGCTGAAATATATTTTTTTATCTTTGCAATATTTTTCTTCTCAATATTTAATTCTAATTAATACTTCATTAAGTTTAAAACTTTGAGATTTTGCACGAGAAAGTACATAAGCAAATGGATTTAAATCTATTGCATAAGTTTCTCTATTCAATAAACGTGATTGTAAAAGAGTTGTTCCTCTACCAGAAAAAGTATCTAATACAATGTCATTTTCTTCTGAATACTTTTGAATAAAATAATCGGCTAAACTTGGTGAAAACATAGCCACATAAGAACAAATTCTATGCATAGAATCACCTCAAACACGACTAAAGTTTTTTCATGTTTTTTCTTTTGGTAATTCTAATTTGATATTATTAATTTATTTTTCATATATTACTATGTTTGAATTAAATTCCATCTGTTCACCTACTTTCATATTTTGTTATTTTTTTTCTTGAAGTCAACCTATTTTAGTTAAAAATCAATTATAAAAATGAATATAATTTTTTATATTTTCTACTCATAAATTTAAAATTTTTTCACTTTCAAATATATTATATATATTATGAATTGTATCATTAAATATACTTCTAGGAGAATTTTGATATTTCGCAGTAACTAATTCCTTAATAGAAGATTTATTTGAAATAATATCATTTTTAGTATTTTCATCTATTTTTTTCATCTCAAGTAAATCTTGAATAAATAATTCAAAATATTTACTAAATTGTAATCCTGTTTTAGACGTATCAAATAATTTATTTAATATTCCATAAAGAGAATTTATTCTGTTCTTTTTAATTAATTTGTTTATATTTTGAAATAACTCAAGTACACCATAAAGATTTATTAATATCATTACTTAAATTTTCAATAGTTCTATCATATTTAAAATGAATTTTCTTTAAAATTTCTTTTTTAATCTGCCTAATATCCTTATTTTGAAAATTAATTTCTTTACTTTTTTTATATAAATCAGAAAATTCTTTACCTAATCTTCTTAAATAAAGAAGTCTAGGAAATGCACTTTTTCCTGTACTACCTGCAGTATGTCTATTATTTACTATTTGTCATAATTCTTCTTCTGTAGATAATTTTCTATTAACTAATGTAATAGAAATGTTATTAAAATAATGAACATTTAGTTTTTGATAATCATTTATACAAATTAAAATTTTTTTTCAATTGTCTTTCAATGCTGAATTTTCTTTTCCTAATTCATTAACTATATAATCATTAATTTCTTTTCATTCAGAATTATTGAAAGAAAATTCTTCTAATAAATACATGCACATCAATCTTCTGTTACCTTCTAATACATAGAAATTTTGTTCTTTATCATCGGAAATAATATGAATATTATCATTAGAAGCTGTAAATCTATCAGATAAAGATGAAATTAATTCATATAAAACTTCTAAGTTTTTTCTTTCTAAATTTAATATTTTTTTAATTTCAACAAAAATTGAATAGTTATCATAATATATTTTATCTAATTTAATATTAAGATCTGGAATTCTAGGGTTTACAGGCAACATTCTTAAATCATTATATTTTTTTTCAACTATTGTAAATTTTTGTTCCAAAATATTCACCTTATTCTAAACTAAATCTTCATACTTATATTTATTTTAACAAATATACTTAAGAAGTATGCTAAAAATTAATAAAGTTACATTAAATAAATATTTAGAAATTGAATATAATTATGAAGATTTTATTATAGAATATAAATTATAAGAAGATAAAATGAATAAATTAATTTTATTTTTAGTTGAAAAAACGTTAGAAAATAAATTAACTACTAGAGGGTTAAAACTTTTAAACTATAATCCTACTTTTTTTAAAAAAACTTTATTTTTTAAAATACTCACTACGAATAATACTAAATATTTTACAATCACTAACTTTACCATCTTTAATAAAATTACTACGAGAAATTCCTTCAAACTTCATGCCAACACTTTCCATCGTTTTCGCTGAAGCAATATTCTCTTTAACACAACTACCTTCAATTCTAATACTATTAGTATTTTCAAATCCATACTTAATAGCAGTCAACAATGCCTCTTTGGCATAACCTTTACCCCACTCTTTTGGATTAAAAGCATAACCTATTTCCAAACATTTAGTATGAGCAAAATATCTAATAAAACCACAAGTACCGATCATCGTATTGGTTTCATCATCTTTTAATTGCACTGCTCACATTAAAGAACTTAATTGTTTATATTCTTGTAATAAAGAATTAATAAAACCAATACTATCATTAATACTTTTATGAGCTTTTCACGGTACATATTTTGTCATATTTTCATTCTTTGCATAATTAAATAATGCTTGTGCATCATTTAAAGTAATAGGTCGTAGTTTTAAACGTTGACTTTCTAAAACTGGGATAGCAGGTAAACGATCAATATCATTCATAATTTTCTCCTTTAAATATTTTTAAACATACTTATTATATATTTTCATAATTTTTTCAACACTTGGCAATAGTTTATTAACCTGACTAACACTATAAGTAACTTCCATATTTCTAACAACACCATGTGAAACAAAAAAAGTATTTAAATAATATGTACCATAATAATATTTAATTGCTTTTAAACTTCCACCAGCTGTTAAACCCATTGCAACAAAACGGACATTTTCATCTTTTACTAAATCTTTAGCAAAATAATATTTATTATATGATAATTTATATTTTTTAATAGCAATATCTTCAATATTAATACGAATTTTAGTATCTTCATCAGTGGGTCATATTGTTTGATAAGAAATTAACTTAGTTTTAATATTGCCACCAGCACTTAATGCTAATGCTCCTTCAGGAGCACCACCAATACCATAAACAAAATCTGCTTCCTTATTAATAACATCAATAGCAGCAAGCACATCACCATCACCAATTAAACGAACAATAATACCTAAATCATGCAACTTTTCAATTATTTTTTGATGTCTTGGTTTATCTAAAATAATACCAATTAAATCATTATGTTTTTTCATCTTTTGCATAGTTTTAATATTAGTAATAAAATCATCTTCATTGTTAATAGCATCTTCTAAATCGGGTCCAACAAATAATTTTTCCATATACATTTCTGGTAACTTTAAAATAGTATTAGGTGCTGCTGCTGCTAAACAAGCAATACTACCAGCAATATTATAAGCAGCAGGATAAGTACCTTCTACTGGATCAACTGCTAAATCATAAGTTAAAGTTTTTCCTTTTCCTAACTCTTGATTAACAAATAACATTGGTGCTTGATCTAACTCACCTTCACCAACGATAATACGACATTTAATAGGGGCATTATCTAACATAATTGTCATTGCTTCAACAGCAGCAAAGTCAACAGCATTCTTATTTTTACGACCAATAAATTTATAAGCAGCAATTGTTGCCATTTCTACTGCTCTAATTAAATACATATCCTTATTCATATTTTTCTCCATAATTAAAATGCTGAGTTATACTTGTAAGTGCAAGTAAATAAAATTGCAAAAAATTCTCAATATAAATTCTTTCATCTATGCCAAGATGTTTATAACTCATATAAAAACTCCTTACTTTTTTCTAAACTAAATTTAGCATTATGAAATTTTTATATGAGAATTTTTTGCAATTTTATTTACTTGCACTTACAAGTATAACTCAGCATTTTAAAAAATTAATCAAATATTAAACTCATCGCAAACTAAATAATAACTTGATAACTATCAATTTAACATTTACAAATATTATTTATAAAATTTAATAAAATTTCACTTTGAATGTCCATCTTTCTTGACGGCGCTATTTCAAGTTTTCTTAAATTGATAATCTAATAATAAAAGAGAACTAATTCAATCATATTTTTATTTTAAAATAATAAAATTTAAAAATTGTTTTGTTTTGAAAGTAAATAAAAAAATATTTACTTTCAAAGGAGGGCAAAAATTATGAAATATTTTAATCCAAATTATTTATTTAAATTATGAATATTAATCGGACCATTTTTTAACAATAAAGTGCAATATACTAATACTATGTCAACTGATAATGAAATAGATTGTAACAATACATTTGACATAACATCAATAAAAAATTTAATATACAATCAAATAGAACTAGAAACAATAACAAAAGAACTAATTTTACTCAATAGAAATAAGAGAGCAAAAGGAAAAATAAATATTAAAGTAAAAAATAAAACAACGATTACCAAAAATGCTAGTAAAGGAAAAATAAAAAAAAATAAGGAAAAGTCCTAGAAAAATTACAAGAAAAAATAGTGAAGATTCAAATAAAGAGTCAGGAATTTCTAAATCAGACAAAGGAAATATTGAAGAAAAAAGTTTAAAAAAAAGAAAACTAATAATATTTGAAAGAAAAGACAATGATAAAGTAATGGATTTTGTTCCTGAACCAATCACAATTAATGGAAATGATATTTTAAATATTTTAAAATTAACTAAAAAAGAAATTCGAGCATTCAATGAAACAACACAAATTCCATACTTTAGCAAACAACAAATTGAAACATTTACCTCAACACAGATTACCTGATTTACAATAAAACAAATTCCACATTTTACAAAATGACAAATTCCGGTGTTTACAAAATTACAAATTTCACACTTTGCACAAAAACAAATTGCATCATTTACATGATGACAAATACCAACACTCACAGAACGACAAATACCAGCATTGAAATGATCACAAATACAAGCACTAACAGAACGACAAATTAAAGCATTCACAGAACAACAAATTGCATCATTTACAGAAGAACAAGTTCCATTTTTTACAGAAAAACAGATTCAAACTTTCAATACAACAACACAAATACCAGAATTTAGAAAATGACAAATTGAAGAATTTCAAGAATGACAAATTCAAGCATTTCATTGATCACAAATTCAGTCATTTACAGAAAAACAAATTCCATGATTTACAATAAAGCAAATTCCATATTTTGAAGAATGACAAATACAACACTTTAGCAAACAACAAACTCCATCATTTACAGAAAAACAAATTCCATGATTCACAGAACAACAAATTAAAGCACTCACAGAATGACAAATTGCATCATTTACACCATTATGATCAGAAATTTTATTTAAAAAATATATTAATGATGAAAAATCATGAGAAGAAATCAATGTTAAAAATAGAAGTATTTCAAAATTTATATAAAAAACTTAATTATTAAACATCTTTCTTTGTTAATTTTACAAAATTTGTAAATTATAAATTCAAATCATAAAATAAAAAATTACAAAATAAGTAAATAATATTTTAAATTCCAGATAATTTAATTATCTGGAAAATATGCATTATTTATAAGTTTAAAACTTTTGATTATATATTATTTGTAAATACTATCTTTTGTTCAGAAAGTACTAAACCAACTGATAATTCTTGATTTATTGATTCAACATCTGCTATTTGTAATACATTATTAGAATTTCCTATCAAACATTCTGAATTTATCAAATTTAATGTTATATCTAAAATATTAGATATTTCTTTTACCATTTTATATACAAAATCATTTTCTTTAAGAAATTCGCTAGTTTGTTGAGTTTCATAATCACTTATTTTTATACTTTGCTGTTTTTTATTTAAATCAAGAAATTCATTAAATTCAAAAAATAAATGTTTTAACTCTTGTAATTGATCTTTTTGTTGATAAATTTTTTCATATAATAAATCTAAATTTTTAATATAATTTTTAATATTATTGTTTTGTACTCTAACTTTTATAAACATAAATTTATAATCTTTTTTATTTTTTTGTTCAAAATTATTAATTATTTTTTTAGATATTTTTTGATTTAAATTATATTTTTTTTGATAATCATACATTAATGGAATAAACTTTTTAGGAATTTTAATTAATGTTGTAAAATCAATTAAAAACAAAAGATTTTGAGAACTATCATTTTCACTAATACATAATAAAGCAAATTTTTTGTTTTCATTAAAAAGAAAGTTCTTTTTATTATTTTTTGCTATTTTATTTTGTAATTTTTTAAAAATTATTTTTTCTTCTTCATTACAATCTTCAAATAATAGTAATGGATTAAAATAAAGGTTTTTTGCTATTTTTTGATTCTTCCCTTCATTTAAACTATCATCTTTAATAAAAATTAAATAAGAATATGGACCTTTATATTCTTGTAAAAAATTATAATAATTAAGAGTCATTTTTACTATTGATCCTGATTCTAATTTTAATTCTTCAAAATCAAATAATTTGCATTTACCATTATTTTCATTATTGATATCAATAGTGATATCACTAGAAGTTGATGGTTGTAATTCTTGTTGAGCATTACTTTCTTTATAGTTATTAAACTGTTTTATACTTTTTAAAAGTTCACCATATTTATTTTCTCCAAAAAAAGTAGTGAAATTCTTGATAATAATTTTAAGTGCAGCATCATAATCAGCAACTATTGATATAGAATTTTCAATTTTAGAGTTTTTAATAAAAAAATATTCACCTAAAAATTTATCTATTTGTTCTTTTATTGTAATGAAAAACTTAAAATCTTCTTTTATTTTTTCATTAAAATTTTTAAATTCATTAAATAAATTAATAATATCATTACTCTTTTTGGTTATATTCAATTTATTTTCAGTAAAACAACTATTCATTTTATTATTAATTTCACTTAATTTATCCCTTATTTCTTTTATATTTTTTTCAATTTTATCTTTAATTTTTTTTATATCAATTTCTAACTTTAATTGTTCTTCCGTTAGTAATATTATTTCTTTTTTTTGGCTTTTAATACTACTTTCATTTTCCAAAATTTGTTTTTTATAACTTGAAATTTTTGTTTCTAAAATTTTAATTCTTTCTTTTGCATTTTTAACTTTATTATTATAATCGATTCATAATGCATCTCAATGCTTTTGTATGTTTGCATCACTTGAATTAACTTCAATTAAGGTTGATACTACTTCAACATATTTTATTTTTGTTCTCATAGTAGCTTGGAAATCTTCAATATTTTTTTGAGTTTCTTGAAAAGTATCTTTATCTATCTTTGTGATTTTTTCTTTAAACTCTTCTTTATCTTTTTGCAAAGCTTTAATTTCTTTTCTTATTATTTTTAATTCTTTTTGATCTTTTGCTATTTTTTCATCCAATGTTTGATTTCTAAGTTGATTATTAGTGCTACTTTTTGTTAAATGTTCAATATGACTTTTTAAGTTTTTTAAATCATCTTCTTTATAAGCTAAATCCTTTTCATATTTACTATTTTCTAATTCTTCTTCTGATAAAATATCTTGATATCTTTGTTTATAATTACGTTGTTCCTCAACACTTTCATTTATGAAAAATGTGAATTCTTTTTTAAAAATTTCTAAATTTTCTTTAAATTTTCTAATCTTATTTTCAATATCACTTATTGAAACATTTGTTGTCGCTATCTCTAGAATAATTTTAAACCTCTCTTTCTTTTCTTTCAAAAATAAAAAAACCACTTGCTTTAAAACTAAAGCAATGGCCAAACACTTTTATTTTTGTAATTACATTTTATAGAAATTATAATTATAGTTAAGGAATATACTTATTTATACTATTGAATATAATAAAGAAATTTTTATCTTTGATTCTTATTATTTTTAATGTTAAAATTATTCAAATTAAATATGTAAAATGCCTTTTATATATAAAATTATTAACAAGCAAAGTACGAAAAATTTATAGATTACATTTTATAAATAAAATAATATAAAATAATATTAGAAGGATATGGGCAAACAGATAGGGTTGATTTTTATGAACGCAAAAGAATTAATTGCAAGAGTATCAGATAAAACTAAATTTAACATTCAAGATATTGAAATAGTTTTTAATTGTGTAATTGAAGAAATTAAAAATATTAACCAACTAGGTAAAGTAATTACTATTCCTAATTTTGGTACTTTTAAAATCAAAAAAGTAAAACCCTGTTTACGACGAAATAGTAAAAATAATGGACAACACGTAGTTAGCAAATACAAATATATTAAATTTATACCTTATAAAAAATATATTCGTTGTAAACCAAAACCAACAATACTAAATAATGTCGACTATTAAAATGTATGACCTAAAATGTGAGGAAAACCAATGAAACAAAGTAGTATTAATAGAATAAAATTAAGACAA
Organism: Spiroplasma endosymbiont of Andrena trimmerana; assembly: GCF_964019575.1. Lineage (NCBI taxonomy): Bacteria > Bacillati > Mycoplasmatota > Mollicutes > Entomoplasmatales > Spiroplasmataceae > Spiroplasma > Spiroplasma endosymbiont of Andrena trimmerana. Next base: position 645,407 of record NZ_OZ026455.1, on the reverse strand, counting down.
AAAGTTAATATAAATTCAATTGAAATGTTTAAAGCATGCTTGCAATATAATTCACAATTTCAACCGAAAGTTAAAATTGAATTAGCAAAATGGCCAATGTATTTTGAATATTGAGAATACCTAGAAAAACATGAAAATATAATTCCTTTTTCAATTAAAACATCAATTGACAATTTAACATTATACGGTAATCTTTTAAAAAGTCCCCTTAAAAATGAAAATAATAATAAAACAATAATTCTATTACACGGAATAACTAATACAAGATTTTGAATATTTAAACAAGCTTTCATTTTTTTACGTGCTGGCTACAATGTTATTTGATATGATGCTCGTAACCATGGTGAAAGTGATGCATCACCAACAACTTTTGGTTTAAAAGAATCACAAGATTTACAAGACATTATTGAATACTGTTGTAAAACATATAAACAAGAAACTACTGCTTTAGGATTATATGGTTTTTCATTAGGTGGCGCAACAGTAGTAATGTGAAGCAATTTATATGCAAAACATAAAATTAATCAAAAAGTAAAATTCATTATTTCTGATTGTACATTTAGTCGCTTAGATCGTACCTATAGTGAAAAACTATACAACTATGCTTTCTTACCTACTAATTTAATGCTGAAATTAAGTCGTAAAAAAGCACAAAAAGCATTTGGTGTTGATGGTTTACAAGAAATACAACCAATTAAATATTTAAAACTAATACCTGATATGCCAATGTTATTTCTTCATGGTCAAAATGATCACTTTATTAACTACACTAATGCTAACGAATTATTTCAAGAAAAAATTCGCTATGAAATACCAAAAAAAAGTTCATTATACACTATCCTTGATGCTAACCACGGTCAAAGTTTTTTAATTGGTGATTTAGACCACACAGTTGTTAATGAATATAATTTAGTAACTGATAAGGGTATTAGTGACACTACTTTAGAATTTGTTCAAAAATGAATCAATACTTAAGATAAACACTATTAATTGATTTTTTTATTAAATATATATTATAATTAATGAGAGTGGAGCGATGATAAAAATGAAAATTAAAGTTATTATTATTGGTGCTGGTGCGACTGGGATGGGAGTTGCGAATAAATTATTACGTAGTGAAAAAAATAGTGATAAAAACTTTGATATCCATGTTTATCAAGAAAAAAACTATATTTCACTTGGTGCTTGTGGTATTCCTTATTATATTGCTAATGAATTTAAAGATAAAAAACTTTTAAATGACCGTACAAAAAAAGATTTTTCAGAAAAAACTAATAATGCTGAGTTATACTTGTAAGTGCAAGTAAATAAAATTGCAAAAAATTCTCATATAAAAATTTCATAATGCTAAATTTAGTTTAGAAAAAAGTAAGGAGTTTTTATATGAGTTATAAACATCTTGGCATAGATGAAAGAATTTATATTGAGAATCAATTGAAATTTAAATTTAAAATTAGTGAAATAGCTAAAAATCTTAATCGAAGTATTAGTACTATTATTCGAGAAATTAATAGAAATAAAGATAATAATCATTATTTTTCATTAATTGCACAAAATAAAGCTGAAAATCGAAAACAATCACATATTAGTTTTCATAAGTTTAAAAATAAGAATTTAGTAAAATATGTACAACAAAAATTACTATTAGGTTGATCACCTGAACAAATTTATGGCAGAATTAAAAATTTTCATAAAGAATGAGTTATTAGTTTTAAAACAATTTATACTTGAATTTATTTTGGAATGCTTGATAAAGTTACTAGTAAAAATTTAAGAAGAAAAGGTAAAAAACGAAAATCTAAAGAAAATCGTGGCAAGTTTAATGGTAAATCAATTAAAGAACGAGATATAAATGTTAATGATCGTATAACACTTGGTCATTGAGAAGGAGATACTATAGTATCATCACGAGGTAAAAGCAAATCATGTTTAATAACTTTAGTTGAAAGAGTATCACGATTTACTTTAGCAATATTAGTTAAAAACAGAACTACTAAAGTTATTAATAAAAATGTCAGTTATTATTTATCAATTCTTCCTAAAAACATTGTTAAAACTATTACTTTTGATCGTGGCAAAGAATTTTCAAATTGACAACAACTTGAAAAAAATTTAGATGTAAAAATTTATTTTGCCAATCCATATTCACCTTGACAAAGAGGTACTAATGAAAATACTAATGGTTTAATTAGAGAAAAATTTCCTAAAAAATTTATTTTTTCAAAAACTAATAAAAATGAAGTTCATAAATTTATATTGTCTTTAAATCAAAAACCGAGAAAAATACTAAATTATCTTTCACCAATCGAATATTTGGATAGAAAAATAATTTAGTTGCACTTACCTTTACAATTTAGCAATAAAAATAAAATTAAAATTCATTTAAATCAAAATGTTATTAAAGTCGATACAGCAAAACAAGAAATTCATGTCAAAAAAACAATAGACGATAAAACTAAAGCAAAAGTTGTATCTTATCATGCCTTAGTTATTGCAACAGGAGCCAAACCAAAAATTCCGCCACCTTTTAGTCATGGTATTTTACCACATAATGTTTATAATGTTTTTACTAAAGAAGATGCTATAAATCTAAAAAAAGCAATGAAAAATGCTAAAAAAATAGTTATTATTGGTGGTGGATTTATTGGCATGGAAATGGCAGAAGCATGCTTAAAACAAAAAAAAGATGTCACAATCGTTGAAATGAAAGATCGATTAATGGCAGACGTTGTTGATAAAGAATTTAGTCAATTAATTTATGATGAACTAACCAAAAAAAATATTAATCATAAAACTAAATCAAAAAACAATGCCACTATTTTACTAAACTATCAAGTTGAAGAACTAATGATGACTCATAATAATGTTAATGATTTGCGTTTAAGAAGTGTAAATGATAAAAAAAACGGAAAAACAATACCTTGTGATTTAGTAATACTAGCAGTTGGTTTTGAACCAAATACGAATTTTTACAAAATAGCAATATTGAATTAAACAAAAATAAAGCAATTATTATTAACGAATTCTGTCAAATTCCTTCTAAAGAAAATCTTACAAAAAAGTTTTCAAATATGTATAGTGGTGGTGATTGTGCACAAATATATAGTCAATTTGATAAATCATCAATATATGTTCCCTTGGCAACTAATGCTAATAAAATGGCACGTATTATTGCTGATAATATTAAAAACCCAGAACATAAATATCCAGGAACTTTAGGGTCAAGTATTTTACGTGTTGGTAATTTAGAAATAACAAAAACTGGTAGTTTTGATACGATTGATAAAAATAAAATTGGTAGTGTTTATATTAAAGATTATGATCTACCAAGATACTTAAAACAATCTCGTCCTTTATACTTAAAACTATTTTATGATAAAACAAATTTCCAATTACTGGCAGCACAAATGGCAGGTTATAATCATGCCACATTAAGAATTAATGCTCTTGCTACTGCCATTTGAAATAAAATGGACATCCGTGATTTACAAAATTTAGATTTAGTTTATTCACCTCCTTTTGCTCGTACTAGTGATATTATTCATATAGCAAGCAGAAAAGTAACATCGTCATAACCTATAAAAAATAAAAAGAATGAGGTAGCAACTATGACAACTCTTAGTAATAACAATATTAACTTATTAAGAGACTTTGTTGGTATTTCACACTGACAAAGTCTAATCGGGATAATTGTCTTTTTTAGTATTATCCTAGCACTTTCTATTTTTATTAAAAAAACTAAACCTAAATTTCCAATTCGTATTTTTACTGGAATGGGATTAGGACTAATTTTTGGTATTACTATCCAAGCTATTACTGGTTTTAATAGTCATAACATTACTTATCCTAACTTACCTGGAACACCAATAAAACCTAATCCTGACTATATACCCTGAGTTGCAGAAATTGTACACTGAATTGAATTATTAAAAACTATTTTTATTATTGGTATTACTATGTTAACTATTCCATTAGTATTTTTAGCTATCGCTAGAATTACTAGTAAAAAAAATAGTAACTCAAAAACAATAACTAAAGTTTCAGGAGTTGGTATTACTATTTTATTAATAAATGTGGCTATTGCTTTTACTATTGCCTTTGGACTAGGAATTGCTTTCAAAATTGGGCAAGGTTTTAATTTAACTGATGGTGGTAATTACGATAAAACTACTGCCAAAACAATTCCCGAAATTATCATTAGTTACGTTCCTAGCAGCTTAATTGGTGTTTTTACTCAAACATTAATTATTCCAATTATTGTACTTGGTGCTTTAATTGGATTTGCAATTAAAAAACTAACTAAGCATAATGAAGAACGAATGGACAAAGCAAGAAACACTTTAGAAACAATGTGAAAAATTATTATTTCAATATTAATGATGTTTATTAAAATTATGCCATTTGCTGTTATGAGTATGCTAGCAACAGCAATTATTAATCAACCAATTGGTGCACTTGCTAATATTGGCATTATTATTGGGGTTGCTTATTTAGCACTACTTATTACTTTCTTATGACATTTATTATCATTATATTTATTTGGTATTAATCCTTATCGTTGATTAGTAAAAGCACAGAAACCAATTATTGCTGGTTTTACAACTCAGTCTTCTAATGCCGCTTTACCAATTGCTATGAATACCTTAAAAGAAGATTTAAAAGTGAAAGAAGAGGGTAGTGATACAGTAATGCCACTTTCAACAACAATAGGTTTAAGTGGCTGTGCTGGAGTACAAGCTGGAATTATTTTATCTTTCTTATGATTTAGTGTTATCCTTCCTGGTAATTTTCCCAACTGAACAATCGCTATTTTATTTATTAATGGTTTAATTGTAACACTAGTTGCTTCATTAGGAATTGCGGGAGTGCCAGGAACTGCTGCTGTTGTAACGGCTGGTGTTTTAGGTGGTCTTGGTTTTGGTAGCTATTATGCTGCTGTTTATGGTATTATTGGTGCCTTAGATGGTTTATTTGATATGGGCAGAACTGCAGTTAATATTTCTGGTGGTTTACAAGCTACTGTTATTGCTTCTCGCAATCAAGAATTAATTGAAGATGAAAAACTTTTATTAAAAAAATACCCTTTTAAGGGTTTACACATTTTAACAAAGAAAGTTGGAGCCAAATTGTTAATTAGATCTGAAAAAAATGATAAGATTCAAGCATTAAAAAAAGATACTAAAGTTAAAATTGAAGCATTAAAAAAAGTAAAAAATAGTGAGAATGATATTAAATTTTTAAAAGAGCAGTTAAAAAAAGATATTAAAGCAATTAAGAATGGCAAAGATGTATAATTTCCAACTATTATTACATTAAATATTTTTAGTAATCTATTTCATAAAGATATCACAAAACTAAATATATAATAGAAATTAAATGAGGAAAATAACTAATTTTTTGAGATGGACTAATAAAGATTAATTGATGTGCTAATATATTTCTACCTTCAATAATACCTTTTATTAAAGGACTTTTATCAAATCCTAATGTATAATCATTATCCTTTGATTAAAATCATTTTTTTCTTTATACATATCTTCTAATTGACTTAGTAAGATATTCATTTTTTTGAATTTTCTTTAAACTATCTGTAACATTTGCAATTGCCTGCTGTTTATTTGATGTTACTGGTTTAGTTTTCTCTGCAAAATAATTTTGCATATAAATATCTGAAATATTTGTTTGTTTAGTTATATCAATAATTATTGAACCTTGATAACTTTTATCATTAAAACTACTAATTATTTTTACATTTTATTTTAGAAATTTTTTGTCATTCTTATTTATTGCCGTGAATAATATTATATAATGGTATTTAAGTTCTATTTTATATAATTTATATGAAAGTAAATGAATTTAAAGGAGAAAAATAAAATGAAAAATTTATTAAAATTATTATCAATTTTAGCAATATCAACACCAATACCATTAACTGTAGTTGCTTGTGATACACCAGACTCAAAAAAAGATACAAAAATTGATATTTCAACAAAAATTCCTAATAATATAGATTTAGGGATATTAAAATTTAAAAAAAATATAAAATCTGAATTTTTAAATAAATTACAAGAAAAATTAGTAACAATGTTAGGTTTAAAAACTATTACAAGTAATGACTATGATGTTTATGCTGAGTTATACTTGTAAGTGCAAGTAAATAAAATTGCAAAAAATTCTCATATAAAAATTTCATAATGCTAAATTTAGTTTAGAAAAAAGTAAGGAGTTTTTATATGAGTTATAAACATCTTGGCATAGATGAAAGAATTTATATTGAGAATCAATTGAAATTTAAATTTAAAATTAGTGAAATAGCTAAAAATCTTAATCGAAGTATTAGTACTATTATTCGAGAAATTAATAGAAATAAAGATAATAATCATTATTTTTCATTAATTGCACAAAATAAAGCTGAAAATCGAAAACAATCACATATTAGTTTTCATAAGTTTAAAAATAAGAATTTAGTAAAATATGTACAACAAAAATTACTATTAGGTTGATCACCTGAACAAATTTATGGCAGAATTAAAAATTTTCATAAAGAATGAGTTATTAGTTTTAAAACAATTTATACTTGAATTTATTTTGGAATGCTTGATAAAGTTACTAGTAAAAATTTAAGAAGAAAAGGTAAAAAACGAAAATCTAAAGAAAATCGTGGCAAGTTTAATGGTAAATCAATTAAAGAACGAGATATAAATGTTAATGATCGTATAACACTTGGTCATTGAGAAGGAGATACTATAGTATCATCACGAGGTAAAAGCAAATCATGTTTAATAACTTTAGTTGAAAGAGTATCACGATTTACTTTAGCAATATTAGTTAAAAACAGAACTACTAAAGTTATTAATAAAAATGTCAGTTATTATTTATCAATTCTTCCTAAAAACATTGTTAAAACTATTACTTTTGATCGTGGCAAAGAATTTTCAAATTGACAACAACTTGAAAAAAATTTAGATGTAAAAATTTATTTTGCCAATCCATATTCACCTTGACAAAGAGGTACTAATGAAAATACTAATGGTTTAATTAGAGAAAAATTTCCTAAAAAATTTATTTTTTCAAAAACTAATAAAAATGAAGTTCATAAATTTATATTGTCTTTAAATCAAAAACCGAGAAAAATACTAAATTATCTTTCACCAATCGAATATTTGGATAGAAAAATAATTTAGTTGCACTTACCTTTACAATTTAGCATTTAAACAATGATCATACATTAGTAATTCCTTACGCAATGCAGTTAAACTCATATCTGGTGTATAACTAAATAATTCATACGGAATAATTCTCATTATTAATTTTCCATTCTATATTATTTAACTTTTACTTTATTTTGTTCTTTTTTAATTAATTTATTAACTAAAAGTCTAATTCCTTTATACACTTCTAATAATCACATTGGTATTGTTGATAAAGCAATACAAAGTAATCAATCAACTGCACGAAAACCAGCACCAATACCAAAAGCATTGCTAACAACAGGTGTAAAAATAATAAAAGTATTAATAGCAAAAGCACTAATCGCCGCAACTCAAATATATTTATTTTTTCAAGTAATCTTATTAAAAATACTTGTATTAGCACCTGAAACAAAAGAAAATGCATAAAAAAAAGGAGCATTAGTCATTATAACAAAAACAAAACCTTCGCTATTATTTTCATGTAAAATTTGAGGTAAAAAATGAAAAGCTAATAGTAACAAGGTACTTAATATTATACTAACAATACCAATAAATCCTCAACTACCAGTAAGAATTCTATCATTCCGTTTTGTTGGTTTTCTAAGCATTAAATCAGGGTTATTAGGTCCCATTGACATTGGAATTGCAATAACAGATTCAACAATTAAATTAATTCATAAAATTTGAATTGGTTGCAATAATTCATTTCATCCAAAAATAGCACCAATAACAATTGAAAATACTTGGGCCATATTAGTAATTAAAATAAAAATAACAATTCTTTTAATTTTACTGTAAATATTACGCCCTTCTTCAATAGCATCAACAATAGTAGCAAAATTATCATCAGTTAATACTATTTGTGAAGATTCTTTAGCAACATCGGTTCCCGTAATACCCATCGCTACTCCAATATCTGCTGCTTTTAAACTAGGAGCATCATTAACACCATCACCAGTCATCGAAACAACCTTATTATGACTCTGTAATGCTTTAACAATCTTAACTTTATGTTCAGGAGAAACACGAGCAAAAACTCGATATTGATTAATATTAGCATTAAATGATTCTTCTGGAATATCATCAATTGTATTACCACTAAGTGCTTGTGTTTTATTTTCAATCAAACCTAATTCTTGACCAATAGCAACAGCAGTATTTAAATGATCACCAGTAAGCATAATTGTATCAATACCTGCTTTTTTAGTTTTAACTAAAGAATCTTTAACTTCGTTTCTTGGCGGATCAATCATTCCAACTAATCCTAAAAAAGTTAAATTACTTTCAATTTCATTAATATTACTATAATCTTTCGTATTATTAACAGTTTTATAACTTGCTCCTAAAACACGTAATGCTGAATTTGACATTTCTTCCATACTTGCAATTATTTCTTTTTTAATTTGTGCAGTTAATACTACTCTTTCGTTATTAATAAGCGTATGAGTACAAATATTAATCATATTATCAACCGCGCCTTTAACAAAAACATAAGTTTCTTTATCATATTCATTAATTGTTGACATTAATTTACGATTGGAATCAAAAGGTATTTCATGAACTCGAGTATGTTTATCACTAAGTGCCTTTGTTGGAAACTTTAATGTTTCTGATCAATTAATAAGTGCTGCTTCTGTTGGATCACCAATAGTTTTATTTTTACTAACTTCACTATTATTACATAATACTAAACAATCTAAAAATAATTGTTCTTGTTTAGTTTTCTTTTTAAAGTCATTACTATCATTAACTGATTTTGTTAAATAATATTTTTTAATAGTCATTTTATTTTGTGTTAAAGTTCCGGTTTTATCAGAACAAATAATATCAACTTGACCTAATGTTTCAACAGCAGGTAAATGTTTAACAATAGCATGTTTTTTTGCCATTCTTGAACTTCCCAGTGATAATGAAACGGTGACAATAACTTGCAAACCTTCAGGTATTACTGCTATTGTTAAAGCAATTCCAAAAATTAAAGCATTAATAGCAGGTACTTTAATTAAGAAAAATTGTAGTAAAAACATAGCTAAACCTAATAATAAAGCAAAAACTGAAATTATTCTAATTAAAAAAGACATTTGTCGCGTTAATGGTGATTTAGGTTCTTTTTCTTCTTGTAATAACTTAGTTATTTTTCCAATTTCAGAAGTTTTTGCTGTTGCATAAACTAAACCAAGACCACTACCTGTAGCAATAGAAGTAGACATAAAAGCAAGATTAGTTCTTTCACCAATTGATAATTTTTCTTCAGTTAATGCTTCAGTAGTTTTACTAATTAAGGTTGATTCACCAGTTAAAAGTGATTCATTAGTACGTAAATTATAAGACTGAATAATACGCAGATCAGCAGGTACAAACATTCCCGCATCTAAATAAACCAAATCACCTACCACTAAATCTTTAGCATCAATATCGTATTTATTACCATTACGAATTACTACTGCTTGTGAAGAAACTAATTTCTTTAAAGAGTCCAAAGAAGCTGCAGCTTTTACTTCTTGATAAGTAGCCAAAGTAGCATCAACAATTACAATTAAAAAAACAACTAATGCTTCTTGTCATTGACCAATAACAGTAGCAATAATTGCTAATGCAATTAATACTAAAACAAATGGTTCAATAAAATGTGCTAAAACTATTTTTCAAATTGGCTTTTTTTTCGTAACTGGTAATTGATTAGGTCCTGTTTCTATTAACAATTGAGCTGCGGCTTCTTCAGTTAAACCTGTAACAAAATTAGTATTTAGTTTTTTTGCTAATTCCTTAGTTGTATCATTTCAAATCACAATTATTTAACCCCCTTTTTAAATTTAATCCATCATAATTCCTTTTCAAAATTTTTTATCATTAGATTGTGGGCCTAAAGCAGTTTGTGGTAATTTTTGAATTTTTAACATTTCTTCTTCTGTTAGTTCAAAACCCCCAATATCGGGATTACTAATAATTCGCTCTGGATTAGTTGATTTAGGAATAACTACTTGACCCAATTGTCAAGCTCATCTTAAAGCAATGTGACTAGTAGTAACCTTGTATTTATTTGCTAATTCTTGTAATAATGGTATTTCATCTGCTCTACCACCTAGCATTGTTCTTCATGAAGTAACAGCAATATTATTCTCGTAACAAAAATCTATTGTGTTTTTTTGATTAAAACCAGGATGTGTTTCAATTTGATTAATTGCTGGTTTTATTTTTATTTTTTTAAAAAAATCTTTTAATTGTGAACTATTAAAATTTGAAACACCAATTGCCCTAACTTTACCATATTCATAAAATTCTTCTAAGGCTCTTCAACATTCAAAACTTTGTTTAGTTGGTCAATGAATTAAACATAAATCTAAATAATCTAGTTTTAAACGAGTCAGGATACCACGCAAAGCATCTTTAGTAAGTTCATATTCATGATTGTCATTTCAAATTTTAGAAGTAATAAATAAATCTTCCCTTTTAACTTCTGGATTTTCTGCTAAAAAATCTTTAATTGCATTACCAATTATCTCCTCGTTTTTATAATATTCTGCAGTATCAATATGACGATAACCATTTTGCAAAGCACAAATTACTGAATTATAAATAGATTTACTATCAACCATTAAATATGTACCTAATCCAAATTGAGGAATTTTGACACCATTATTTAGAGTTATCGTTTTTTGTAAAATTTGTTCTTTTGTAAGTTTTACCATTTGTCTAATATCCTTTCAAACAAAATATTAATTATAACCCGCTGTAAAACGTTTTTTAATAAATTTTTGTTCTTTAATCTCATTAATAATAGCAATTGCAGCATCACCATAACTAATCTCACTTTTTCCTTCTTTATTAACAATTAAATGATTGTTACCAATTTTAAATTTACCTAAAGTTGGTAATTCTGGGTCATAGTATAAAGAAGGGCTAAAATATGTTCAATTAATGTCACTGCTACGATAAGTAGCTAATGCTTGAACTTGTTGTTGTGCATGTTCTTTTCATGCTTCAGGAAATGCACTTGTTTCTACTAATATTTCATTCTTATCATCTAACAAACTACCAGCACCAACAACAATTAATAACCTTTTAATATTTTGACATTCATGCATGATAGTAATTAAGTTTTTAGCAACTTGCTGATGAATATTTTGGGGATTATCAATAGTAGGGCCGTAAGCACTAATTAAAATATCAACATCATTAACAACCGCTTTAATACTACTTTTATTAGTAAGATCAGCTTTTTTAATGGTCAATCGATTATCATTATTAAGAATTGGCATTTTAATAGGATTTCTAGTAATGGCAACAACTTGATATCCCTGTTTTAAAGCTTCTTTAGTTAAAGCAAGTCCTGATTTTCCTGATGCTCCAATAATTCCAATTTTCATAGTTAATACTCCTTTTCAAACTTAATTTTAACGAAGAGTCAACAATATACTATAGTAATTATAGCATAAGTACACCTTATATTAGGTATTAGTTTGGGTGTTAGTAAATCATAAAATTATGATTTTAATTTATAATATTGCTACTTTTACTCATAAATTTACAATTATATATAATAATTTAATTACAAAAATATTTTTAAAATAAAGTCTTTATTCAAAAAAACAAAAAGATGAAGGAGAAAATATGTTATTTAAAGAAAATACAGAAAATTCAAATGTTACATTTTGTATTAAAAACCCTACTGTAAAATATGAATTTCAATTACATCAAGATAATAATCCATTAGAAATTGAAACACTAGAAAAAGTAACAGTAACTTGTCATCGCGGTGATTATATTATTACAGGAGTTATTGGTGAACATTGAGTTGTTAACCAAAAAAAATTTAAAACTACTTATATTCCAGTTATTAATAATATAAGTAAGGGGGAAGCTTGAGCAAATCCCGATTCTAAAATAAAAATAGTTAATCTTAATAAAGATAATAAAAGTGGAAAATTATCATTACCTTGGGGTCCAAATGGTACTAAAAAAGAAGTACAATATACTAAAGAAGATGTTTTAATTTGAGATGAAGATGGATATTGATATCCTTGCAAAAAATCAGTGTTTGAAAATACTTATTTAATTAGTCAATCTAAAACAGAACTTGAAGAACAATTTCAAAATTTACTTAAATTAACAAATAATGATGATAATTTAGAAACTCAAGATGTAAGTTCAAATAGTGAAACAAGATTGAATGTTAATGAAATTAATAATTTAATGCCTTTATCAACAAATACAACAATATATAATTCACAAACACCAAAAAATTTGAACTAAAAAAATAAAATGTAATAAAAAATATTAATTTAAATAATTAATATTTTTTATTTTCTTAATATTTATCACAAAAAGTATAAAGTAATGATAAGATTGCAGCGCCAATTAGAACATCATTTTGATTATGATTTGCTACTTGCGTAGTAAAACTAGGTAATAAACAAATATTATTAAAAAAATATTGATCAATAATTCTTCCAATATTATTATTTGTTAATGAAAATTGTTCTTTTAATATTTTACAATAATCATTATTATTTTTAATTAGTATTGAAGTTTTTTTAGTAGCACCAACATCAAGATGTAAACCTTTTTTATATAAAGGTAAATTTAAAACTTGATCATTATTTCAAATGTCATATAAATCAAAAATTTTATGTTTTTGAAAAAAATAACTAACTTTATTTTTGAATTTACTTTCATCATTATGATAACTCAAATAGTTTTTTAGCATTAATATCTCAGTTCTAGCACCAAGTAAAATCAAAGATTTAATGTTATGTTTCAATAACTTATTAGTTAAAAATTTAAAAAACTGTTGCTGATGTTTAACAAGCTTTAAATCTTCATTTAAAATATTTGGTTGTGGAATAACAGTTTTAACGAACAAATGTAACTTTTTATTTTGTAAATTACTAACACTTAAATCTTCTTTTTTATTAATAATTAATAATGCAATTGAAAAAATATTTTCAAAATCATGAGCATACGAATTGTTCTTTTTTTATGTAATAAATTACGAAAAGTCTCAAAATCAAAAATAAGAATTGGATATTCAATCTTATCTAAAAATTTACCAATAACATTAATATTTAATTCAATATCTAAGTTATTTATTTTTAATTTTTCCATTGCAATACCTTTTCTAATACATTTATTTGATAAGCGTACTGATTTCACTAACTTCGTTTTTAATAATTTTAGTTTTTGATGGATAACCATAACCAGCAGACACTAAAATTGTAACATGATACTTATTAGGTTCAATAATCTTATTTGATTCTAAGTAAGTTAATAATTGTTGTTCATTAAAACCACCTAATACAACATTATCAATTTCATGAGCAGTTAATAATAATAAAAGATTTTGTAATAAAATAAAAGTTTGACATTGTGCCCAATGATTTATTTGTGTTTTTTTGTCATGATCAAAGAAATTATTAAATGTTGATTTATAAATTTCGTATTGTGGTTTTGTTAAATTACGTCTTTTCATAACAGTATCAACAAATCATTGATTACTAGTATTGAAATTTTCACCACTATAACTTAATAAAATAAATAAATGTGAACAAGTACTAACTTGTTGTTGATTATTTATGATTGGTTGCAATTGTGCTTTAATTTTAGAATTACTAATAACTAAAATTTTTCATGGTTCTAAACCATATGAAGATGGGGTATGACGCACATAGTTAAGAATATCGTTAATTTTACTATCACTAATAATTTTACTAGGATCATAATTACGAATTGATTTACGATTTAAAATTAGACTTTCCAGCTCTTTAACATAAGGCATTGATTTGTCATCTCTTTTCTATAAATTAATTTTACTACTAAAATATTTTTAATTAAAAATCTTTATTCTCTTTTGAGAATAAAGATTTTTGATTTAATGTGATTATTTAATAACTTCAGTAACTTGTCCAGCACCAACAGTTCTTCCACCTTCACGGATTGAGAATTGAGTACCTTTCTCAAGGGCAACTGGGTGAATTAATTCAACAGTAATAGTAACGTTATCACCTGGCATAATTAATTCCGATTTTTCACCTTTATTAATAAAGTCTCCCATACTTCCTGTAACATCAGTTGTACGGAAATAAAATTGTGGTCGATATCCTGGATTAAATGAAGTATGACGTCCACCTTCTTCTTTAGTTAGAATATAAACTTCACCTTTAAATTTAGTATGTGGAGTAACTGATCCTGGTTTAGCAATAACTTGTCCACGTTGAATATCTTCACGTTTAACTCCACGTAATAATACTCCAACGTTATCACCAGCTTGTGCTTCATCTAATAATTTTCTGAACATTTCAATACCAGTAACAACAACTTTTTTAAGACCTTTGTTAATACCAATAATATCAATTTCATCATTAACTTTTAAAGTTCCACGTTCAATTCTTCCAGTAGCTACTGTTCCACGTCCAGTAATAGTGAAAACATCTTCAACAGCTAATAATACTGGTTTATCAACTTCTCTTTTTGGTGTTGGAATTCATTCATCCATTGCTGTTAATAATTCTTTAATTTTTTCTTCTCATTCTTTTTTACCATCTAATGCTCCTCTTGCAGAACCACGAATAATTGGTGTATCATCACCTTCAAATTCATACTTAGTTAGTAATTCACGAATTTCCATTTCAACAAGTTCTAATACGTCATCGTCTACACTTTCCATATCACACTTATTTAAGAATACAACAATTTTTTTAACTCCAACTTGACGTGCCAATAGAATGTGTTCACGTGTTTGTGGCATTGGACCATCAGTTGCAGAAACAACTAACACTGAACCATCCATTTGAGCTGCACCTGTAATCATATTTTTAATGTAGTCAGCGTGACCTGGACAGTCAACGTGTGCATAGTGACGAGTTGGTGTTTCATATTCAACGTGAGCTGTATTAATAGTAATACCACGTGCTTTTTCTTCTGGAGCAGCATCAATAGAAGCATAGTCCTTAAACATACCTTTATATCCATCTGCTTCATGTTTTGAACAATAACTAGTAATTGCAGCAGTTAATGTTGTTTTTCCATGGTCAACGTGACCAATTGTTCCAACATTAACGTGCGGTTTTGTACGTTCAAATTTTTGTTTTGGGCCTGTTGATACAGGCTTTGATTTTTTTACTTCTTTTTCTGCCATTTTTGTTTCCTCCTTGGAAATAATTAATACTTATTTTTATTTAATTAAATTAAACACTAAGATAATTTTAAAGTAAAGTTATTATACTTTCAATTAAATTATTTTATTTTTTAGTAATTCTTCCTTTTTGATATTTACCAGCAACTGCTTCAGCAACTGATTTTGGTGCTTCTTCATAGTGTGAAAAAGACATTGTATATGTTCCACGTCCTTGGGTCATTGAACGTAATTCAGTAGCATAACCAAACATTTCAGATAAAGGCACTTTAGCTTTAACAACTTTACTGTTACCACGCATTTCATCTGCTTCAATAGTACCTCTTTTACCAGAAATTTTACCAACAATAGAACCATAATATTCATCTGGAATAATAACTTCAACATTCATAATTGGTTCTAATAATACTGGTTTTAATAAATCTTTATTATCTTGTAAAGATTTAGAAGCTGCAATATTAAAGGCACGTTCTGAAGAGTCAACAGGGTGGAATGAACCATCATATAATGTTGCTTTAACGTCAATAACTGGATATCCAGCAATTAAACCATTAGCTAATGATTCAATTAATCCTTCTTGTACTGGTTTAATGTATTCACGTGGCACTTTACCACCAACAATTTTATCAACAAACTCAAATCCTTTATCTGGATTTGGTTCAAATTTAATAATAACATGTCCATATTGGCCGCGACCACCTGATTGATGAATATATTTACCCTCAGCGCGCTCACAAACTGCTTTAATTGTTTCACGATAAGCAACTTGTGGATTTCCAATGTTAGTTGCTACTTTAAATTCACGTTTTAAACGATCAGTTAAGATGTCTAAATGCAGTTCTCCCATTCCTGAAATAATTGTCTGTCCTGTTTCTTTGTCTGATGAAACACGGAATGTTGGATCTTCTTCTGCAAGTTTTTGTAAACCTAAACTCATTTTTTCTTGATCAGCTTTTGTTTTTGGTTCAAGCGCTAATGAAATAACTGGTTCTGGAAATACCATTTTTTCTAAAATAACTTCATGTTTTTCATCACATAATGTATCACCAGTAGTTGTATCTTTTAAACCAACAATAGCAGCAATGTCACCAGCATAAACCTTTTTAATTTCGGCACGACTATTGGCATGCATTTGTAAAATTCGACCAACACGCTCTTTTTTTTCTTTAGTTGAGTTTAATACATAACTACCAGATTCTAATGTTCCCGAATATACTCTAAAAAAAGTTAATCTTCCAACAAAAGGGTCAGTCATGATTTTAAATGCCAACGCTGAGAAAGGTTCTTCATCACTAGAATGACGTTCTACTTCTTTTGATGAAACAGGTAATATTCCTTTAATTGCAGGTACATCTAATGGTGAAGGCAAGTAATCAATAACTGCATCTAACATTAATTTAACACCTTTATTTTTAAAGGCACTACCACATAATACTGGGAAAAACTCAGCAGCAATTGTTGCTTTACGAATTACTGTCTTAATTTCAGCAACCGTTACTTCTCTTTCAGCATATTTCATAAAGAAATCATCATCAAAGTGAGAAAGTGCTTCTAATAATTCCTCACGTCTACTTGCAATAACATCTTTAAGTTCTTCAGGAATTGCAATTTCTTTATAATCCTCATTTGGTTTACCATCAAAATGGTATGCTTTCATCTCAATTATATCAATAATTCCATCAAAAGCATCTTCTGCACCAATTGGTCATTGAATTGCATGAGCATTAGCACCAAGACGATCTTTTAATGTTTGAATTGAATGAGCAAAGTCAGCCCCAATTTTATCCATTTTATTTGCAAAAACAATTCTTGGTACATTATACCTAGTTGCTTGATTTCAAACAGTTTCAGTTTGTGGTTCAACTCCAGTTTGCGCGTCTAATACAGCAACTGCTCCGTCTAAAACTCTTAATGAGCGTTCAACTTCAACAGTAAAATCAACGTGACCCGGAGTATCAATAATATTTATTCGATTATTTCTTCAAACAGCAGTTGTTGCAGCTGAAGTAATAGTAATACCACGTTCTTGTTCTTGTTCCATTCAGTCCATAGTTGCGGCACCTTCATGTACCTCACCAATTTTATGAATTTTACCAGTATGGTATAAAACTCTTTCTGTTGTTGTAGTTTTACCAGCATCAATATGAGCCATAATTCCAATATTTCTAGTATTTGCTAGTGAATATTCTCGACCTGATTTTTCTGCCATTTTCTCTCTCCTTTATTATCATTTATAGTGAGCAAAGGCTTTATTAGCTTCAGCCATACGATGAATTTCATCACGTTTTTTAATTGATGAACCATTACCAGTAGCAGCATCCATAATCTCAGCTGCAAGTTTATCTTGCATACTATTACCATATCTTGCTTGTGAATAAGAAACTAATCAACGAATTGCTAAAGTTATCTTACGAGTAGCACTAACTTCAATAGGAACTTGATAGTTTGCGCCACCAATTCTTCGAGTTTTAATTTCTAATTGTGGTGTAATATTAGCAATTGCCTTTTCAAATACTTCTAATGGTACTTGTTGGGTTTTTTCTCCAACAATTTTAAAAGAATTATAAACAATTTTTTGAGCTACACTTTTTTTACCATCAATCATAATGGCGTTAATTAATTGAGTAACAATTTTTGAATCATAAATTGGATCAGCAACTAATTCTCTTTTAATAGCTTGATTTTTACGCATTTAGTTTTACCTCCTTATTTCTTATCTTTTGGTTTTTTAGTTCCGTATTTAGAACGACCTTGATTACGATTTACTACTCCGGCAGTATCAGAATACCCACGAATAACATGGTATCTAACTCCAGGTAAGTCTTTAACTCTCCCACCACGGATTCCAACAATAGCATGTTCTTGCAAATTATGACCTTCTCCAGAAATATAAGCAGTAACTTCCATACCGTTAGTTAAACGAGCACGAACAATTTTTCTTAAAGCTGAGTTAGGTTTTTTTGGTGTTCTTGTAGTAACTACAAGCGCTACACCTTTTTTTTGCGGACTGCTAATTGAAGAAGTTGTTTTTGTTAATGAATTATATGAAACATTTAACGCTGGTGATTTAGATTTGTATTTTTTATCTGTACGTCCTTTACGTAATAGTTGGTTCATTGTTGGCATTAATCGTTAGCCTCCTTTATGATTTTAAAGAATTAATTATATACACAATTCCTAGTGTATCAAAATTTAGTCCAATAAGTATAATACCAGTTTTTAATAGTAATAGTCAAATAAATTTTGAAAAATAATTAGAAAAAAATGACACAATTTAAATTATGTCATTTTAAATTAATATATATTAATTATTTATTCAATAGTATCTGTAAATGTAAATGTTCCTGAAATTTTATCACCTTGTGCTGTAACTGTAAATTTAACTTCACCAGCAACTTGTTTATCTTCTTTTTTCTTATCATTAGTTAAAGTAAAATCAGTACCTACACTAACATCTAATTTAGTTGTTTTTTTAATCGCTGCTGCAACTGCATCAGTAATTTCTTTATTAGTATTTAAATCACCAAAAGTTTTTTCACTATCTACTGCTGTTTTAAGATCATCAACTTTAACATCTTTAATATCTTGCTTATCAGTTTGATCACCACAAGCTACAACTGAAGTAGTAGCTACTGTTGTTAGGGCTAATGCACCCATAAGTCTTAATAAATTTTTCATTTGCATATCTTAGTACCTCCGAAATAGTTATTTACTTATTTTTTGAATTTTAACATACAAGAAAATTAATGTAAAGATTTTTTGCTTTGCACATGTTAATTAACATATAAATTTATATATTCAAATCTTATTTTTTTACTAGTCTTTGATTTTCATTAAATAAGGTTTTTTTAAAAAATGTTATATAATAATAAGTATCATTTAAGGCATGTTTTTATAGCATACTTATGGTAATTGGTGAAGAAAGGGTTGAAAATTTTATGCAAAAAAGTCAGATAGCACGAGCTGTACAAAAAAAATTAGAATTATCAGAAAAAGAATACAAAGAAGTGTTAGAATTTATCTTAGATAAAATTGCTACTGCTTTAATTAAAGGAGAAAAAGTAACACTACGTAACTTTGGAACTTTTACTATTAAATACCGCAAAGCTCGACCGGGAGTAAATCCACAAAATTCAGAACCGATGGCTATTCCTAGAAAGCGAGTAGTTAAATTTAATTCTTGTAAAGCATTAAAAAAGAGAGTTAATGAAGGTAAATAAATATTTTATTTTAGGAATGACTTCAATCAAATATAGATTGTATATTCATTCCTTTTAATTTGTAAAATTAGCAACCTTTTTTAATCTTAAATAATTAAAAAAATACTCTGTTTTAAATGAGTATTTTTTATTTTCTTCATATATTAATATTAAGATATATTTTTATAAATTACTTAATCTATTATATTTTTATTAAGTACTTTTTTTCTGATAAATTAGATATTTGCATTTTTTTATCTTTAGTTGTATGAATAAATGGTTTAGATTTTAAAAATGTATAAATTAATAATGGTAATAATATAAAAGCAGCAAATAAATCAATAAAGCCAAGAAATAAATAAAAATAAAAACCATTATGAGAAACATGTGCAATATAATATCCTAAACTTAAACAAACAATTGGCATTATAATTGTTCGTTGTAAACTAGCAAATAATGACAATTTACCACGATTAATTGATTGATAGAAAATAACAGCAACATAATGTAGTGTAGCTAATGGATAAAAAGCAAACTGCATAATGATATAAACTTTAAAGAATCTTGCCATTTCTAAATCTACGCCAAAGAAATGCATCATATATTGTCCTACTATTACTACTAATAATACTGAACCAATTAGCAACAATAAAAGTAATAAAGTTAAACGTCACATCAATTGTCAAACACGACTAAAGTCCTTTGAACCATAAACATAACCAATTAATGCTCTTGCTCCCTGCGTAATTCCAATAATAGGTGCATTAATTAAAATTAACCAAGGCATAATACCACCATATAATTGAACAAAAACCGGAATACCAGTACTTCCTCCACCATGATAGTCTGGAGGTGGCAATGTATTTAAAATTTTAGTAGTAACCATTGCCAAAATACTTTGGGCAATATTTTGTAATAAAGAAGTTGCACCAATTAATAAAATGCCCGTTACTATTACTCATTTAAGTTTTAAGTGTGCTACTTTAAATCTTAAATTATCGGCACTATATCAAATAATACCTATTGAAAATAAATTAATGCTTGCTCAAGCAATAATAGTTGCATATGCAGTACCTTCCATTCCTAATTTACCAGGAATAACAAAAATAAAATCTAAAGATATATTTACTAAACAAGCTGCAACATTAATTAAAATTGTTCATAACATCATTCCTTCACTACGTAACAATGAAACTAAAAAATAAGCAAAAAAAAGTAATGGTGTAGCAAGAATTAAAATTTGTGAAAATCTAACTGCTTCTTTAATTATTATTTCCCTAATTACTGGATTACTTCCAGCATCACTTCCAGCTTGAAATTCAATAATACTCTGACAACTAAAATACATAATGATCATAAGAACAATAGAAACTAAAAAAGATAATAGAAACCCATTTCCTAAATATTCTGACATTTGTTCTCGTTTATTTTGACCATATGCAATTGAAAACTTAATACCTGTTCCAGTAGCAACCATTAAAGCAAAGGAAACCATCATTGAAGAAGGAACAGCAGCATAAGTAGTAGCAATATTAATAATTTTTAATGCTTGTTCAGCAGTTATCATTATTCCTGAATTTTGATAATTATTATAACGATCAATAATACTTTGTCCACCTCATTGTGTAGCAATTCATTTATCAAAAATTTGATAAGTAGAAAAAATAATTACAGCAATTAAAGGTGGTGTGACCATAATAAAGATTGCTTTTCATGGATTTGCCGTGCTAAAAATAGCTTGTCTTTTCAACTTGTTTATTGAATTTCTTTCTGTTCTTTTATTGAAAGTAACTTTAGCAAGATTTTCTTTTTCCATAATATTATCCTTTCTAACAAAATTAATCTAATTAATATTATATTTTATAAAAGCTCATAACTAAAATATCTATTGCTGTCACAAATAAAAAACATGTTTAGTATTTTAAAAAATGTTAGAAGAAAAAAATTAAAATATAAATTTTTATAAAAAATATAATTACATTATAACCTAATAATAAATAAATATTTAAAAATAATCTCTTTAATTTATTTTTATTTAAAAACTATCATTACTTTCAATTGAAAAAACAATTGGTATTTTATTAGTTTTTCACTTAGTTCCTGTATGAAAATCAGGAGTAATAATAACATAAACCATACCAACTTGTTGATAATAGTTATTAATTACATGTTTAGCAAATTTATCACTAAAATATTGAATTGTGAAATTACCAGTTAAAGGATCACTCTTTAATTGATTAGAAGTATTAATAACATTCTTATTAATTTGTTGATATGTTAAATTAGGATTAACAATAATTGGATCCATTCCTGATAAATCCTTAATTGTATTTAAATCAGAACGCTTATCTGTTAAAGTTACTTTCAAAATGGCTGTTGTTCCTGTTCAATAAGGATCATTAACATCTGCTGTAATTTTAACTCAAATATCACCAGCAACCTGTTCTTCATCATCTGCTGCCACTTTTCCTTCTTCATCACTAAAATAATTAACAGTAAAACCAGCCGCTAACTTATTATTTTCAAATTGCTTAGCACTATTAAAAACAGTTGAATCAATTTCTTGATATTTTTTAGTAGTATCAACTTTAATATTAGATAAATCAGTAAGATTAGTAATCTTATCTAAATTGGCCTTTTGAATTGTTATTCTCAAATATTTAGTTTGACCTTTTCAATAAGGATCATGGTGATCGGCAGTAATTATAACATAAACATCCCCTGGTTCTTGTCCATCGTTATTAATAGTATCTTTATCACCATCATTTTTATAATAATTAACTTGATAACCAGCAGCTAGTTGATGTTGTTTAAATACATCTGCTGTATTATAAATATCTTTATTAATTTCACCATAAGTTGCTCCTAGTGTAAGCGTAAGTTTGATATTGCTTTCTTTAGTTGTTCTAAATAATGATTTTGATATTATTTGTAAATTTTTATGATGATAATTAATCTTATTATCTAATTCACTAGTAACTGATAAATTAGTTGTTGTGATAATTGGTGTAATAACAGTTGTTAAACGGGCGGTTGTCAAAGTTACGAAATAATTTATTATCATATTAGTAACTTATTTCCAAAAATGAATTATTTGAAAAATAATGAAAATTAGACAAAATTACTCTCTTTTCTTAAAACATTAAATTTATATTTTATATTCGACGTATTTAAAAAAAATAAAATATACATTTTGTAAGTTAAATTAAAATTATCAACAAGGAAAAAGACAAGAAATAATCTTGTCTTTTTTTGTAATTGTAAAATTTTAAAATTTTTAATAACAATCTTTAGCACTATTATCAACACGTGTTAGGGAACTAAAAAAGTGAACTACAACACAGTTGTTAAAAATAGTAGCTAGCATGTGGACTTGCATGGATAAATAAAAAGTGGAGTGATACCTAATAAAATATACTAACCATTTAATGGTAATTCTTGGGGTGGGAGCGAATTGGAAACTAGTATATATAGACCTGTTGTAGGGACCCATTGTATTAATTCTATTCTTTATTTAACCAACCTTGCCACTCCCCAGTGAGCAAGTGTTGGTTTTATTTTTTATTTTTTTTGAAAAATTTTTTTGGGCGAGAAAATAAATTTCAAACTTGTAAAAAAAATTGAGCGGTGCCGGTTCAATTAAAATATTAATTTGTTTAACACAAATTAAATAAATATTGAATCGAATGCCTCAATGTTTTTTAAAATTTCACAATTTATTTTTGAGCCCAGTTTTCATGGAATGAATAAAACGAATAGTAGTAGTATTAATAATCTAAACATCAAAATATATGTTCTTTATGCTAGAAGCAACAGAATATATTAGGAAAGGATTATTATGCAAATAGAATTTAAAAAAGAACAAATTGTTAAAGATAAACCACAATCTATTCTTATTGATTATGTTGAATATAAATTATCACTTCCAAAATGAATGATTAAAAATAATTCTTTTATTGTTGATAACAGTTACACATATTGAGTTTTTAATTTAGAAAATATTAAAAGAGAATTAAGTGGTAATGAATTAATAAAATTATTAGAACCATATATTAAAGACCAAAAAATAACTGTTAATAAACCAATTACTCCAAAAGAATATTATCTTAATGATATAAAACTTGAACCATTAACATTTTATGAACAGCATAATAGTTGATTTATGGGTGAAATAACTGATAACAAAACTAAAATTACTAATCCTTGTTTTAAATATAACATTACGTGAGAAGAAAACAGAAAAGGTTTTAAAATAAATAATCCATATAAGCATAATGATTTAGCAATTAATTATATAGTTACTTCTTATAAGGAAATTTCAAATCATAATGAAAAAGTATTTTTGTTGAACATGTAAACAAAATAAATTAGATTATTTATTCTTTAATACTAATGATATAAAAACAAGAAAATATTTTTTAAGAGATAAAAATAGTAAAGCAATTTGTTATGACTGTATTTTAAATATTAAGTTAATTAGGAGGTATAAATATGGATAAAGAATATTTAACTAAAAGAGAAACGATTTGCATACCAGACAGTGATGATATTGAATTTAAAATAGGGCTAATTAAACTGATTGATGATTTAAAAAAAGATAATTTAGTTTGTGGTCATAAAGAATTTATTGAAGAATGTAAATATTGTTGATGTAATTGTGATTTAGAAATTATTAAAACGGTTATTAGAGGTTAACTTAATTAATGCAATATGACTTAATTATTGGAATTGACCCTGCTGGAATTGGTAATAATGGAATGGTTATATATTCAAGTGAAACTAATAATATTGTTTTTAATGAAACATTTAATACATTAACTGTTTTATGAACTAAAAATATGTATAAAGAAAAATTGCAATTAATTAAAGAAAAATTTATTGATAAAAAAATATTAGTTATTGTAGAAAATTTCTTTTTAAGTTCAAAACAATTATTAACTAATCCATTATCAACACCTAAAATTATTGGTGCATTAATGGTATTAGTTCAAGATGTTTTTAACTGAGATTATTTCGAAAATCACCCAAAAAATAAAAATAAAATAACAGATTATAAAGGAAATATAAAATTAACAAAACATGAACAAGATGCTTATAAGCATATTCAATATTATTTAAAAAATCATAAGAAAATATTGATTTTTGATAATTATTTAAGGAATTCTAAAAATGAAAGATAAAGAAAATTATGTCAAATTAAAAGTAAAACTGAGTAACACTATTGAAGCAAA
This sequence comes from Spiroplasma endosymbiont of Andrena trimmerana, assembly GCF_964019575.1. NCBI lineage: Bacteria > Bacillati > Mycoplasmatota > Mollicutes > Entomoplasmatales > Spiroplasmataceae > Spiroplasma > Spiroplasma endosymbiont of Andrena trimmerana. The sequence goes on along the minus strand of NZ_OZ026455.1, from coordinate 620,653 downwards.
ATATTACGAAAAAGGTAATAAGGAATTATATTATAGTGTTCGTGGTCAATGAAATGGATTAAATTATGTTACTTTAATTTTTAATAACCCAAAACTTTATAGACGCTGTATTTTATTAAACAAAAATGATGAAATTTTAGTAACTGGTCAAATCTTTAACACTTTAAACATTCCTAAAAATCGTGCATTTTGTTCAATCAATGTTAAATGATTTAAAAAATGAAAAGAGTAAAAAATGATATTATGAAAAATTTTATTGATAATACCAATATTAATAACATCTATAACACTAATAATAATTTTAATATTTATTATTAAAGAATTAAAAAATGAATATAAAGTATTAAAAATATTAAGTGAAATTGCTAATCAAATTAAAAATAAGGAGAAAAAATAATGATTAAACAAAAATTAATTGATTATATTGAAGAGGAATGAAATATTAATGTACATCATTGTGATTGTTGTGATTATTCTTATGAAAATGATAAACCAGAAAGAATTATGAAATTACTTGAATTAATAAGAAATGGAGAATTTGATAATGAGTAATAATAAAAATGAATTAAAAATTCCTAATTTTATTAAAAGTAATAAAGAATAATAAATGTGGTTATGGTAGATTTTATGCACATAAATGTAATAACTTTTGTAAACAAAAACAAAATAAAAGAGTTAGAAAAGAAAAGTTAAATTATGAATAAAGAAAAATTAATTATTTCTATGAAAGAAAGAATAGATTTATTAAATAATTCATTAATAGAATATTCATCCAAACTTTATGAGTTAGAAAACTGAATTATAAGACTTGAAAGAGGTGAATTTGACTAATGATAATATTACCTACTTTGTTTGAAAATAAAGATGAAATTGAAATATTATCACCATTTCCAAAAGCAATTCATACAAGTAATGATATTAGAGCAATTATTTTAAGACAATACCCAAATGTTAAATCCAAACACATAATTGTTTCTGACCCAGAAAGTAATGTTGCATTAATAGTTGGTGATAATGATGTTTATCAAGGTTGAATTAAAGTAACAATTAAAAAATTAGAAAATTAAAGGAGATTAAATATGACTAAACGCGAATTTTTAATTATAAATGAAATGTAGATGAAAAATTATTTTTTATTGATAATGTTGAATTTTTACATTCAGATACACATATAATTTTTAATTGAAATGATGATTATTGAAGCATTGATTATCATTCAAAAGAGATGAAAAAATTTATAGAACTATTAAATGATTTAAAACAAATTAAAGGAGAATAAAATGCCAAGTATAGAAAATCAATCAAATTATACTTTAACTAAATTAATTAATAGTTCTAAAAAAATTATTTTAGGTTTAGGAACAATTGGATTAGCAAATTATAGTAAATGAACTGAAAACAATATTAATCCTATTATTCCAACAACACCAATTCCAATAACTACTACAACTACAACAGAAGGTCCACCATGATTACTATTAAACAAGCAAGAAAATCAGTCATTAATGGATTGAGATACATATATTAGTTTAAATGCTTATGGTATATCAAATCTTATTAGTGGATTAACTGAGTTAATACCTAATAAATTTGAAACAATAAGAAAAATTTGTAATATGGCTACTGGTGGTTGTTTAATTTCAAGTGGTGTTGCTATGGGTATAAATAATGATTTTATGAATGCTTATGCAGTACCTACCATAGTTGCTGGTGCAAGTGAAATAATCCATAATTTATTACCTATTGAAACTATACATCATAATCAAGAAATGCAAGAAACACCATTTACAAATGAAGCTACAAGATTAATTAATGATAATAGATTTACTATTAATAGTGAAACTGCAAGTCAATATTATGGTAGTGATAATATGAGCGAAGTACCATTAAATCATGATAATGCTTCATTAAATTGAGATTATAATCACATGAGTTTATAAAGGAGGTGAATAATTTATGAATAAAGAAAAATTAATTGAATATTATAATAATGAAATTCAGACATATAAAGAGAGAATGGAACAGTTAAATAAAGAAATGGCCTTATTAGTAAGCATTATAAGTAATTCAAAATCGATGATTGAAAGAATTAATGGTGGTCAATTTGATGAATAATTAAAAATTAAAAATAAATAGTTGAAAGGAAAATATTCAAATGAAAGAATTTTTACATGAATTAATAATTATTGGAACAAGTGTTGGAACATTAATTTGTAGAGAAATTATTGTTTTATTAAAAAGATTTATCACAACTCCAAAACATGTTAGAGCAAATAACAAAATTATTAAACATCAAAAAAAATTAGCAAAGTTAAATGAAAAGATTAATAAAGGAGAAAAATAATATGACAAAAATTGAATTTAATGAAAAATATAGAAAACAAGATATCAGTATTGATAGAGATTTTGATTTACATATTGATAATTGTTTTAAATTTTCTGATATTGATACATTAGAAAATGCAGTTAATGATTATAAAAAATTAATAAGCGAAATGCCACAATTAGTTAAAGATTGATTATTAGGATAAGATTAGGAGAATGTTAAATGTTAGAAAATGAAAATAATGTTCAACAAACAACTGAACCTTTAACTGAAAATAATGCTTCTTCACAAGAAATAGAAAATAAAGTTAATGAAGCAGAAAATAAATTAAATAAACTTAATCAAGAAATTAAAGAAAAAGAAATAATTAATATATTTAAAAAATATCAAGTTAAAAATGAATTTTATGATTATTTAAAATGCTAAATTGTAAAGGTAAGTGCAACTAAATTATTTTTCTATCCAAATATTCGATTGGTGAAAGATAATTTAGTATTTTTCTCGGTTTTTGATTTAAAGACAATATAAATTTATGAACTTCATTTTTATTAGTTTTTGAAAAAATAAATTTTTTAGGAAATTTTTCTCTAATTAAACCATTAGTATTTTCATTAGTACCTCTTTGTCAAGGTGAATATGGATTGGCAAAATAAATTTTTACATCTAAATTTTTTTCAAGTTGTTGTCAATTTGAAAATTCTTTGCCACGATCAAAAGTAATAGTTTTAACAATGTTTTTAGGAAGAATTGATAAATAATAACTGACATTTTTATTAATAACTTTAGTAGTTCTGTTTTTAACTAATATTGCTAAAGTAAATCGTGATACTCTTTCAACTAAAGTTATTAAACATGATTTGCTTTTACCTCGTGATGATACTATAGTATCTCCTTCTCAATGACCAAGTGTTATACGATCATTAACATTTATATCTCGTTCTTTAATTGATTTACCATTAAACTTGCCACGATTTTCTTTAGATTTTCGTTTTTTACCTTTTCTTCTTAAATTTTTACTAGTAACTTTATCAAGCATTCCAAAATAAATTCAAGTATAAATTGTTTTAAAACTAATAACTCATTCTTTATGAAAATTTTTAATTCTGCCATAAATTTGTTCAGGTGATCAACCTAATAGTAATTTTTGTTGTACATATTTTACTAAATTCTTATTTTTAAACTTATGAAAACTAATATGTGATTGTTTTCGATTTTCAGCTTTATTTTGTGCAATTAATGAAAAATAATGATTATTATCTTTATTTCTATTAATTTCTCGAATAATAGTACTAATACTTCGATTAAGATTTTTAGCTATTTCACTAATTTTAAATTTAAATTTCAATTGATTCTCAATATAAATTCTTTCATCTATGCCAAGATGTTTATAACTCATATAAAAACTCCTTACTTTTTTCTAAACTAAATTTAGCATTATGAAATTTTTATATGAGAATTTTTTGCAATTTTATTTACTTGCACTTACAAGTATAACTCAGCTAACAAAAAAATTATTATTTACAAATTCTACTGCTCTTCTGGCAACATTTAATCCAAATATTAAACGCAATAATAAACCCGTCATAAATTCAACACTAATTATTTTATTAAAAGCAATATGGAAAAATAAAATAAAAGTAGTACCATGAAATAAAAAGGCTAAAGTTTTATTATAATTAATATTTAACATAATAAAAGGAATAAATAAAAATAAAGCTTGCAAAATTTCCATAATATCTCAATAAATTAAAGGAAAATAAAATATCATTCGACAACTAATAATAACAATAAATAAAGAAAAACTAAGTAATGAATAAACCACATTATCTTTTATCTTTTCTCAATTTACTCATCACTGAAAATTAAGACCAACTAAAAAAGCTAATAACCCAGGTATCAGTTGTAAAAATCCACCCTCACGAAATGATACATAAAATAAATCTCAATTAAAGTTATCATATCAATATAACTTACTAGTAAGTTGCAAGTTAATACTAACTATTAAAACTATTATTAATAAAATACTAGTAATAACTAAAGTTATTATTTTAACAATATTTCAACTTTTATTACTTAAGGAAAAATGGTTAGTAACAACTTTTACTAATGCACTACCACCAATAATAATTCATATCATTCATTTACCATAATCAAAAAATAATAATTTAAATCATAATCCTATCATATAACCTGTTGTTACATATCCTTCTTTAAAAGCAAAAAAATCTAAATACATAAAACTTGTAACTAAAGATAAAATCATAATAGCTAGTATTAATTTACTATACTCTTTTCAACTAAAATTATTATTGGCACTTAAAAAACCAAATGATATCAATATAACAAATAACATTGGTGAACAAAAATAAGCATTAAAAGCATGTAAACTACCACCAATATTTAAAGTAACATTTTGTACATTATTTCAAACAATAAAAATAGTAGCAAGCACAATAAGTAATCTAATGCCATTATTTCGAAAATTAATTTGTTTAAAATTGATAATATCCATTACTTAAACTCCTCACTATGATCATACATATTTGTCATATCAAAAAAAGGTGTTAAAATTGGCTGACCATCTCAAATTATTGATGGTGAATTAATATCTAATAATCAAACAATAGTAGCTGGAATATCATAAATTTTAATTTTATCTGGAATAATTCCGTGTTTTGGAATACAATTTCCTGCAAAAAGCAAAGGAATTTTTTGTTCAGCATCAGAAGAATGACCATGATATTGTGAAACACCTCCATGATCAGAACTAATAATTAATAAGGTATCTTCTCACATTTCTAAATCTTTTAAATTTTCAATAATACCTCCAATATATTTATCAGTCTGACTAATTGCTTGATAATATTCTTCACTATTTCATTCACGTGAATGACCTGCTAAATCAGGATTAACATAATAAAAAAATGAAAATAAAGGTTTATTACTTAATACGTTTTTGGTATTTTCAAAAGTTTGTTTATCATTTTCTGTTGCACAATAATTACCATTACTACTAATTAAAGTTTTTATATTTTCTTGGCCTTTGGGTTGAAAATTAGCAATCATTTCACCTTCACTAGCATAACCAAATAATTTTTTTGAAGGACCATACTTATCAATAATAGAACTAAAAATACTTACTTGATCAGCTTTTACTTCAGCATGAACAGTATGATGAACATTCCACAAATCTTGATCAACAACACCATGCTTAATAGGATCTGTAGCAAACATAACACTTGCTCAATTTGCAGCAGAAGAAGTTGGTAAAACATCACGTGTTTCCAGTGTATACGCACCATGATGCATTAAATAGTTCATATTTGGACTATAACCACTTTTTAATGCATAACTGGCCATACCATCAACACCCACCATAACTACATGTTTAGGTTTTTTTGCTTTGGGAACCAATTGATTAGTTGGTTCATTTGTTAAATAATCGTTACTATGTGGTACATAATTTAAAATTGGATCATGATAACTATCGTAACTAATAGTTATCATAATCCAAACTACTACTCACACAATATTTATTAGTAAAAAAACAATTATTTTTTTAGAATTAAACATCATAATACACCCTTTTTAATGAAATAATGATTATTAAATTTTACTATAAATAAATTTATGAAGTAACTATATATTAAATTCTGTCAATATCGAGTGAAAATTTCCCAAAAATATTTATCAAAAAAAATAAAAAAGAAGTAAAATTTAACAAATAAAAGTTGCTTTGTTTTGAAAGTAAATATTTTTATATTTACTTTCAAAGGAGAACAAAATTATGAAATATTTTAGTCCAAGTTATTGATTTAAATTGTGAGTATTAACTGCTCCACTTTTAAATAATAAAATACAAGGTATTAATGGTAAGTCAATTGATAATTCAAATATTAAAAATTGAGTTAGAAAAAATACGACTAGTTTAGATTTAGTAAATCAACAATTAAATTTTGCAAGTAATAATCAAACAGATTTTATTATTAACAACCCAACAACAAATAGCAAAATAAATATGAATAAACATCGTCATGAAAAACACAGAAATCGATTAAAAAGAACATTAAATGGTAAAAACGAAATAAGGGGTAGTTGAGGTAAAGTAACTTGTTCATTTACACCAAAAACTTTTGAAGGAATAATAGCTGATTATCATTATTGAAAAGATAATCCTGCATGAGAACTTGGCGAAAAATTTAAAGAGGATATGATGCAACGATATAATTCTAATGATATTTCAATTACTGCAATTTTTCCATGAACATGAAAAGAAATACAACAAGTAGGTAAAACAATTTGAGATAATTTTTCAAAAATTGAAAAAGTATATACAGATAGTTCTAGAAAAGAACGTATAGAAATTGTACTTTATGAAAAACCATTTAATTGATTTGATTTTGAATCAGTAAGAATAATAACAGAAGATGAGAAATATTATCCAAATAATCGTCTTGATAATTTAGAAAATGATTTTCCAGATTGAAATAAAGATATAAAAATTAATTTAGGAAAAATTAATCATAACGTTGATAACGAAATTAAAAGTGCCATAAAGAAAAAATATCATAATTTTAAATTATCAGAAGTTTATTTATTGGATAAATCTAATTACTCACACTTTATTGGCTATTTTGAAAAAAAATAATTGTTGGTACTTTTAGTCCCTATTCTTATGGTTTGACAAAACCAACTTTTACCTATGTAACACAAGATAAATTTAATGAAATTTCAAATATTATAGCAAATGATTCAAAAGTTAAACAATGATTTGCACATATAAATGAATGAAATTCTACTTTACCACAAGCAATCAATAATTCTAAAACATTTAATCCTCAAGCATTATATAATTGAAAAAGACAAGAAAAAGAAATAATAAAAGGTTATATAAGAGATTGAAGTTATATTTCAACTTTAATTGAACATGAATTAAAGTTAGATGAATTAAACAAAAATATTCAAGGAATCAAAGCAGATTTTGAAACTTTAAAAAAACAAGTTAATGAACTTGACAACAGACTTCTAAATCTAGAAAATAAATCAAATTTAAATTGTGAAAACACATTAACTATTGTTAATGGTGCTTTAAATACTATTCCCATAATTGGTAATGTTGTTGGTGGTATTACAACAATGGCTTCTGGTGCTTGTGCTATTGGTGGTGTATAATTTTATTTTTTTATATCTTTAAAATCAATTTTAAGGCATCAAATTTGCTGCTCGACAAACGATTTAAAATTTTATATAGTTAAGTATTCACAAAAATAATCTTTTATAAAAAGAATTTTATCTAATTTTAATTTGGTATTATTAGTATCCATATCTTCAAGGATGGTTTTTATTTGGTATATAAACCTTTTTAGTTTTTATCAACTCTTCTTTGATAATTGGTTTTGGTGCTATTTCTTTTAATTCATATATTTGATGATTATAACTAAGATATAACTCATTAATAAACGATTTAAGTACAATTACATCAGTTCTAGGTTGTATGTATTGAACTTTGCTATTTTTATAAGGAAAATACTTTTTACCATAATATGTTATAGTTGAACCACTATCCGTTTTTCTTTTAGAAAATCTTGAAAGATAAATATTTATTTCTTCTTGGTTTGGAGCTTTAATCATAGCAGATTTATTATTATCAATAGGTAAGGCAAATTGCTTATTAAAAATACTTATATATATTTTAAGAAATTGATTAGCTTCTTCTAAATTTTTAATTTTATTAAGTCTAAGTTCACTAATTAAGCGACTTTGAAGTGTTCCAAATAAGCGTTCGATTCTACCCTTAGCTTGTGGAATGGAAGTTCTAATAATTTCAACACCTAAATCATTACAAGACTTTTGGAATTGAGTATAAGTATCATTTTCCGTGTTTATTTTGCCAGCATCGATTTGTTTTTTATATCCAAAAACTGTTCTATTATCAGTATAAAATGTTTTTGGTATGCCATATTTAGTTAAAATTTGATAAAAAACATTATAATAACCATCTAATGTTTCTTGATGATCAAATCATAGTCCGACAATATTGCCTGTAGCATCATCAATTGCAGCATGTAAAAAAGCTTTTGGTTTATCCTTACCAAATCAATGATGATTACTTGCATCCATTTGAATTAATTCACCAAAATTTGTTCTTCGGTTTCTTGTAGGATGCAAGTTATTTTTCTTATTTTTATGTCTTTTTGGTGAAGTAATTTTTTCTTTAATTAATATAGTATAAAGTGTACTATATGAAATTTTAATTTTTTCTTCATTGTTTAATTTCTCATGGAAATGTTGAAAATTAAAATTATAATATTTGGTTTTATATAAATTTATAATCTTAATTTTGATTTCAAAATTTGTTGTTTTATTAGAAATTTTATTTCGGGATTTATGAATAAAACCAACTTTACCTTCTCTATTGAAAATTTGAATTAATTGGTTAATTCTTCTAATAGTTAGGTTAAGTTTATTCTTAGCTTGATGTTTAGATAATTTATTAATAATAATGTCATTTATAATATTAAACTTATATTTTTCTTTCATAGTCATGCTTCTTTCCATATTTATCACCAAGTATATTTAACTTTACTTTTGGGAAATTTTTGCTCGATAACTAATAGGAAATTATCACTAAATAATGACACTATATATTAAATTCTTGACTTTCATCATCCTCTAACTAATAAACTAACTCCAAGAACAAAACATATTGGTACAATAATAATTAAAAAAATAATTGCAAAATAAACTTGTTCAAAAGGATGAGAAACATAAGTATTTTTAGCCGCTTCTATATCTAGTTGATCTCAATTATAAAACAAATTAATAATACCATAGTGTTTTAAACTTCAAAAACCGTTACCAAGAAAATTATTATAATGATCATTAAAAATAGCTGTTCCAAATAATATTAAACTAATTATTAGAAAAAACAAAGTTAAAATGCATAAGAATAATCCTAGTTTTTGCTTTCAATCCCAAGATGTAACTTTTTTATATTCTACATTTTTATCCATATTTAACACTTACTAAACACTAAGAATATAATCAACGTTTAAAATAACCAAATATTAAAGATAAAACACTAACACCAAGAAAGATAGCAGTTAAAATTACTGTAAATACAATTCCGACAACTACTTGCGCAAGAGGATAAGTTAAAAGCTTATCACTAGTAGCATCTGTTCACATTTGATCATAGCCAGCTTTGCTTAAAAAACTATCAAGTCCTCATATAGAAATAGCATGAAAGCCATTTCCAGCATATTGTGAACTTCCTCCACTTGGGGCTTTAAAATTGGCTGTTGCAATTAAAATTAGTCCTAATGCTAAACAAAGCAAACTAATTACCAGTGAGGCAAAGCCAATTTTTATTCCTCAATTTTGTTTCTTAAAAAGATTTATAAGATTTTTCATTAAGGTTTCTCCTTTACTACCTAATTATTTTATTGTTTTACCAAAATAATGTATTAATTGGTATTATCACAATAAATAAATTATAGCGTAAAATTTTTTTATTATTTAAAAAAATTATGAATAAAAACATAAAAAAATCATTAGTACTTTTACTAATGATTTTTCTATATTATTATATTATTCTTCAATTAATACTTTAATACCAGGGCCCATTGCCGTAGTAATACTTATATTTTTAATATAAGCGCCCTTAACTGCTGCAGGCTTAACTTTTCTTAAAGTGTTAAGAATTGCTAAATAATTATCTTTTAACCCTTCTTGTGCAAATGACACTTTACCAAGAATAACATGAATATTACCTTGTTTATCAACACGATATTCAACTTTACCTTTACGAATATCAGCTATTGCTTTTTGAACATCCATTGTTACTGTTCCTAGTTTTGCTGTAGGCATTAATCCTTTTGGTCCTAATACTCTACCAATTTTTCCTAATTCACCCATCATTTCGGGTGTTGCAATAATAACATCAAAATCAAATCAACCTTTTTGAATTTTTTCAATCATTTCCTTACCACCAACAAAATCAGCTTGACTTTCCATTGCCTCTTTTTGTTTAGTAGTAGTTATCACTAAAACACGTTGTGTTTTTCCAGTCCCTGCTGGTAAAACAATAGAACCACGTAACATTTGATCAGCATGTCTTGGATCAACATTTAAACGAAATGCTGCTTCAACTGTTGCATCAAATTTTAATGATGAAGTTTGTTTAGCTAATTCTAAAGCACGATCAATTGGATAAACTTTAGTGTTATCAACTAATTTTGCAACTGCAAGATATCTTTTACTTCTATTCATATTAAACACCTTGCTTTCCATCTTCAACAGTAATGCCCATATTCTTGGCTGTTCCTGCAACAATTTTAATTGCATCTTCTAAAGAATAAGCATTTAAATCAGGTAATTTAATTTGAGCAATTTCTGTAATTTGAGCAATAGTAAGTGTTCCTACTTTTGTTAATTTAGCATTTGATGAACCTTTTGCAAGTTTCAATGCTCTTTTTAAAAGAAATGTTGTTGGTGCAGTTTTTATTTTAAAGTCGAAAGTTTTATCTTTATATGATGTAATAAAAACTGGAATTGGAACCGGATTAACATCATCTTTTTGATCTTTGGTTTTATCGTTAAATTCTCTACAAAAACGTGGCATATCAATACCGAATGATGCTAAACTAGCACCTGGTTTGGCACTACCAGCTGGTAATTGAATAATACCTTCACGATTAATATTTTTTTTATCTGCCATGAGCAACTCCTCCTAAATGGATTCTCACTGTGGTCCAAACGAATAAATCTTCCACAAGTTTAAACATAATTAAATTCTATTTATATATATATATAAATAGTACTTTACAAATAATAACATCATTATAATTAGTAGTCAAATATATTTTAATTTTATTTTACATAAAAATTAAATAGTTTAAACTAAACTTTAATTTTTTTACAACTATCATATTCTACTTTAATTTCGGTTTGACGACCAAACATATCAACAGAAACTGTTGCAACACCCTTATCTTCATCTAATTTAATAACTTGTCCTTCTCGGCTTTGTAAAGCACCAGAAGTAATATGAACAAAATCATTTAACTCAAAATCACGAATAATTTTTTTTGTCTCTTTAACTTTAGGTTGTGATGAATTTTTAGAATTACGATATAACATTTCATTAACTTCTTTAGTAGAAAGTGGAGTTGGTGGTACACCTTTACCACTAGAACCAATAAAACCATTAATTCCTGTTGTATTACGAATATCATATCAAGTATCTTCGGTTAAAATCATATGAACAAAAATATAACCCGGAAAAATATTTTTTTCAGTTATTTTTTTATCTTTATCTGGTATTGCTTCTTTAACAACTCTAACTTGAAAAATATTATCTTTTAAATTTAATTTTTTTTCAATTTTATTTTTCAAATCAGCAGCAACTTTATCTTCATGACCTTTGTTACAATTAACAATATATCATTGTGCTTGCTCAATTCGATGTTTATGTGTTTCTTCTAATGATGTAGTTTTCACTAAAGGGGTTTCTTTTTTTATTCTTTCGCTCATTTTTTGGCATCTCCATTTTTTACATTATTTTTAATAAAGGTAATACAAATAGTAATAACTGCTCAATTCCATAAAAGAATAGTGCTAAGACAGCAATAAATAATACTGTTGTAATAAATTTATTATTTAATTGTTTTCTTGGTGTTCAACGAGTTCTTCTAATTTCTCTTGATAAGTATAAGAAAAAATATTTATGATAAGTTCTCGCTTCTTTTTTATAATAAAAACGTTCTTCAGGCGTACGATTTTTACGTTCTTTTTCTCAAATTTCGCTAATATTAACCTTTTTATTTTTATCGGCTGTTCGTGGATCAAAACTTGGTTTTCCTTCAGAAGTTCTTTTTGTTCTTAAAGGTTTAATTTTACGTAAAATATTAAATTTACTTTTTAAAAGAGCCAATTTTTCAGGATTAACTTTTGGTTTTTCTTTTGATTTGTCTTCTGCACTCATGAAAATTTCTCCTAACGTGATTCCTTATGTAAAGTATGTTTTTGACAATGTTCACAATATTTTTTTAGTTCCATACGCTCTTTATATTTAATCTTATTTTTGTATGTATGATAATTACGATTTAAACATACAGTACAAATTAAAATTATTTTTTCGTTCATTAAATTCACCTAGAAAATTTAACCATTTTTAATTATATTATTATTTAAAATAAGTGTCAATTTTAAAATATTTTTATTTTAAAAACAAAGTTAAATTTTTAATCTTTCTTTAAAATTCATCATTTCTAAAATAATTGTACAAGAAAAAATAATGTTTTTTTAAAAAAACATTATAATATAAAAACTAATTTTAATTAACCATTAATACTTCCTAAAAGTGGTTGTCTTTCATTGGGTTCTATGATAACTTCTGGCATATCATTATTTGCATTTGTAACAAATTCCGGTTCAAACTCATAATCAGGAATTTTTAACTTTATTCTTTCTCGTTGACTACTATCTTCAATCTCCGTTACTAATTCCACCTTTTTATTTTCGGGAGTATAATTATCTATTCATTCTTTAAACTTTGTCAATGTTGGTCTTCAATCTTTTATTTTTCCGGGTTTAACAAAACTAGGAATTGTTTTATCTGAATGTCTCATTTCAAACTTATCTCAATTATTTTTTTCTAAATACTCATATATTTCCTTTAAATCTTTATTACTTAAAATACCTTTATATAAAGAAAAACTTTTCGTAATGTGTTCTTTTCTTTCATTAATAATTTTAATAATAATTTCCTCTTTACTATTTGAAGTATTAGATTTACTCATTGTAGAAAAATATGTGTGACTAACATCCATCATTGCTGAAATTGACATTAAATTTCCTCCCACAATATTACCATTTGTAAAGTTAATGCCTGCAGTTGCAAAAGTAGTAAGTGATTTTAAGTATTCAATAGTTTTTGTTACTTTTTGAATTTTATATAAATCAAAACCTGATATTCCACTAAGCACTTTAACTAATCCATTTGTACCAGTAAATAATTTATTTAATGCAATAGAAATCATTTCTGGAGTTAATTCATTACTTACAGCATCTTCTGTTAATTGTTCAGCAATTTCAGAATAAAGTCTTTCATCATTTGGTGGTAAAGTAGGAAAAGTAGGTAAATTTGGTTCGGTAGTTGTACTACCACCAGTTTCATTTAAATTATATGCTTGTCAAATAACTCAACCACCAAATGCAGCATATAACATATCAGCTACTCCACTTTTAATTAATTGGTAACGTTTTTCAATATTACTATCCCTAGTAACAGACTTAAGTCCTGCTATTGTTAGTAGAACTCCTGTTGTCGTATTACTTCAATTTTGTGCACTTAATGCTCCTGCTCTAATTGGACCATGAAGATTATTCAACGCTCATTGTACTTCTGTTCATGTTTCTTCTTTATTTATTTTCATTTTATTTATTCCTTTCATAGTTAAAGTAGTTTTAAATTAAATTTTTAATTTTATTGATAAAATGATACATAATTATTCATTAATAATGTTACTAATTGTTCATCTACTAATATTTATTGAGAAAGATGGCCCAATATCAAAAGCACGAGATATAGAACTACTTCTAAGTTGTTGATATATAGTGTTTTCATCATGTCACATAAATATATAAATAACTAATCCTTGTGATTTATGACCTGCAGGTGGCTGATTTACTACTCGTCAAACTGGTAATTGATTATCTTTGTCTTGAATTTTTTTGGTATTAAAGTTTAGTTCATTACTTTTAATTGTTGTTGTATTATTCATAACACTATAAGTTATGCTGTCTGTCGAATTAGCAAAAATTGTTGGATATAAAAATATAAAATTATTTCATGAATCAGCATAATCACTTCATTTTAAAAGCGTAGTTATTTCTGAATTATAATCTATTAGTTTTCCTCCATCTTTTGGAAAACTATGACTTAATGTTAAATTATTATTAGTATCCAAATTTTTGCTATCATATTGTAAATATCCAACGCTAATAATGTTACCAGTACTGTCAACTAAATATCTAATACTTATTTTTTTACTATTATTTTCAATTGAAAAATTATTAATAACAGATTCTAAATTTGGACTATCAATCATATTATTGAAAATATTTTCAGCAATTTTTTCTGCAATGCTTTCATTATTTTTTAAACTACTTTTAATAATAAATTGTTTAACAAAGTCAAGACAAATTCCCCTACTATTTTTTAAATGAGACTGAGCAATATAATATAATCCCAATGTTTCACTTAAATTATCATAGTTCTTAATTACATCAACAATACCTTTTGTTCCGGTTAATGATATATGAGTATTAGCACCACCAAATTGAATAAAAGTAAAATTACTTTTAGACTTTTTATTTGAAATATAAGCTGTTGTTGATATTTTGCTCAAGTTTTGTTTTTGAAAAATTTGCAAATCATTAGTACTTGTTAATTGTTCCTCTTTATAATTAATAGCAGCAATTTCTTTATCAAACTCATTAATAACATCTTTATTTATCTTTTCAGGGTTATAAGTTAATTTAAAATTATCAATATAAATTTCTTTTACATAAGGTTCTAAATTTGGATTATCAATAATACTTTTAATATCAAAAAGATGATATATTCCATCTTTATCTTGACTATTTAAAATAGTACTATTACTTAAATTACCATACGTAGTATTAGTAACCACTTCAGTAATTTCAGTTTTATTTTTATTTTCTTGTTTTAATTTATTAATACTTGTTAAATTATTAGTAATACTAGTGTTAGCAACAATATTAGTTGTTGCTAATGTTAAACTAAGTCCCAACCATAAATGTTTATTTTTTAACATTCTATTTTGCACCTCAGAATTTTATTTTTTAGTAAATCTATTATAAATTTCATTTAATTTTTTTTCATAAATGTTATGGAGTTTTGGTTGATAATATTTCATATCTTTTAACTTTGTTGGTAAATACTGTTGTTGTACATAATCATTAGCATAATCATGTGGAAATTTATATAATTTACCTTCACCTACTGATTTTTTTAATGTTTTAGATCAATTATGCTTCAAATAATCAGGAATTGGATATACTTTTCCTTGTAAAACATCACTATATGCTTTTTGTACTGCCAAATTAGCACTATTTGATTTCTCACTAAGTGCCATTTCAATAACTACTAAACCAAGTGGAATTATACCTTCGGGCATACCAATTTGACGAAAAGTATCAATAGCAGTTTTTACTCTAATTGCTAAAGCAGGATTAGCAAGTCCAATATCTTCGTAAACAATAATCAACATTCTTCTTAATAAAGCTTCATAATCACCAGTTGCTAATAACCTTGCTAAATAATGCAAAGCAGCATTAACATCACTGCCTCTAATTGATTTTTGTAATGCTGACTTTAAATCATGATGTTCATTTCCCTCTTTAGCATTTCAATTACTTGCTTTAGGCATAATAGCATTAATAATATCAATAGTTATGATTTCATTAGGATATAATTTTATTAATATTTCTAAAATATTAATTGCTATTCGTAAATCACCGGTTGCTAAATTACAGATTTTTTCCAAAATTTCATCACTAATATTAAAATTAAAAAATGAATTATTAGTAATTATTTTTTTTAAGCCTAATAACATTTCTTCATTACTAATTGGCTTTAATTCTAATAATAGACATCTACTTCGTAAAGCTGGATTAATTACAAAATAAGGATTTTCAGTAGTACAAGCCATTAAAATAAAATTGCCATGTTCTAAATATTGTAATAATAAATCTTGACGATCACGATTCATGCGTTGTATTTCTTCAATTATAATTATATAAGGTTTAGTATTTTGTGCTATTTTAATTAATTTTTCTAAATTTTCTTTTTTATCAATGGCAGCATTAAATACTCCAAATTCACATTTTAAATCATTAGCTAGTGCTTGAGCAATAGTGGTTTTGCCTGTTCCTGGATTACCATAAAATATTAATGATGTTAAAAACTTCTGATTTAATATTCGATTAATAATTCCATTTTTATCATTTATCAAATGACTTTGACCAATTATATCATTAATAGTAGTTGGTCTTAATATTGTTGCTAGTGGCTTATCCATACTCATCACCTTTGTTTTTAATTTAACGTCGTGAAGTTATTTTAACAATAGAACTAAAATTAATAAAGGTTAAATTATTATTTTTAATATTAACATCCAAGGAATGAAGCATTTTATATTCTTTATCATCATCATATTTAATAATGATACCAATGTTTTTTAAGTGCTGATATTTATCATTTTGTTCAGAAACACTAACAAGTTCAATATTATTTATCTTTTTTATGATATCAAAATTAATTGTCTCTTGAAAATGAATTTGATAGTTATCGCCATCAATATTAATTCCTATATTCATTTCTAAATTAATGTCATTAGTAGGAGAAAAATTATTCATATCATTAATAGCTTCTTGAAATAATAGTGAAATAAGTGAAATAGAATTATCTTTAAAAGTAATTGGATATATTACACCACTAGGAAGAACATTTGGATATAAATCAATAGAATTTAAATCTTTAACATTAAAATTGTTATTTTTAAAGGTTTTTTCATTTGGTTCTTTATTTTGAAATTGAATATTTATTGAAAACTCGATAGTATCTTGCAATTGATTTTTACCAACAATTGTTACTATTATAGATTTTGGTTTTTGATAATTTCCAGTAATCGCATTACTAGTAATAATATAATCTTGATCGTTAAAATCTTGATGTCATTTTTGCTTACCAAACTCATTTATTTTTTTACTAACAAGGAAAGCAATATGATTATCAATATCCACTTTGCTAACATTAGTATTATCTTCAATAGTTATTAATTGATTAATTACACTTTCATCATTTTCCAATACTGTTTTAATAACAGATAATGATTTTTTTGTTCAACTACCTTGAACATTAAAATTAATATTTAATTGACCTTTAATAATTTCACTACTATTTTTAGCACAAATAACAACTGTTATTTTCTTTTTTATCATATAATTATCAAAATTTTTTATTGAATCATAATTAATAACAAAATCACTTTTTGTTACTTTATCTGATAATGATTTTTCTTTATTAATTTCTTCTAAAAATTTCTCTTCAATAATTTTATTGACTTGAGATTCTATTTCATTTTTAGTTCCTTTTGTAGCATCTGACATTACTATTGTTTGTGATGGAATTGTAATTCTATTGTCTAAATCAAAAATATTAAATTTTTCTGGAATAACATCATTTTCAACACTAAAATTGAAATTTAAGTCACAAGGAAGCAAACCATAATTACTACCAAATTGATTAACACTCATTTCAATTTTAAATTGTTTTATTTTTTCTTTATAAGATGGTATTTTTATTGAAAAATTATTTTTAAGTGCATTTTCATCATTAATTTTAATATTAATAGCTGGATTTACTGGTAAATGTAGAAAAAAATTATTAGGAATATCTATTTTATTTGTTTGTAACACATTATCAATCTTTTTTAATAAATCACTAAGATAAAAAATTTTTAGTTTTTTATCAGTAGATATTAAACTAATATTATTTAATTTATCCTTGTAATCTATCAAATTATATTTTTTATTTGTTGGACAATTATTCTTATAATAATCTTCTCAATTTTTATCTTGATTAGGATTTCAGTTGTTGGAATTATTAGTATTTATGGCACTATTTCATTGATTATTTGCAATTATTAAAATCATAGTAGTAATAATTAAAACAACAACAAATAACAAAGAAAAAATTTTAAACCAATGTTTTTTTTCTTGCTTAACATTAGGTTTTTGCTTATAATTTGATTTTTCATTTTGATTAATACCAATTTTATACATTATTTCCTCCACCAAAAATCGATAATAAAACATAAAAAAACTTTATAATGATTAAAAAATCACTACAAAGCAACAGCTAAATTATATAAATAATAATATAACAATAAAACTTATAAATTAATTTTTAAAATTAAAAAAATAAAATTAAAATATAAATTTTATTGTTGTCTTAATTCTATCATAGTAATTTTTTATTAAATATATTTTTTGTAACTATTTTTTAATTTTAACTTTACTCGTGTTCAAGCATTATCAACTTGCTTATAGCTTAAATTTAATTTTTTCATAATTTGATGAACATTATATCCTCTTCGCTTTAATCTTAAAACTTCATTTTCATTAGTAGTAAAATTTGTAATACTAATAACTTCTTCCAAAAATGAAGTATATTCACAATCATTTTTTTGATATGCTAAATTGTAAAGGTAAGTGCAACTAAATTATTTTTCTATCCAAATATTCGATTGGTGAAAGATAATTTAGTATTTTTCTCGGTTTTTAATTTAAAGACAATATAAATTTATGAACTTCATTTTTATTAGTTTTTGAAAAAATAAATTTTTTAGGAAATTTTTCTCTAATTAAACCATTAGTATTTTCATTAGTACCTCTTTGTCAAGGTGAATATGGATTGGCAAAATAAATTTTTACATCTAAATTTTTTTCAAGTTGTTGTCAATTTGAAAATTCTTTGCCACGATCAAAAGTAATAGTTTTAACAATGTTTTTAGGAAGAATTGATAAATAATAACTGACATTTTTATTAATAACTTTAGTAGTTCTGTTTTTAACTAATATTGCTAAAGTAAATCGTGATACTCTTTCAACTAAAGTTATTAAACATGATTTGCTTTTACCTCGTGATGATACTATAGTATCTCCTTCTCAATGACCAAGTGTTATACGATCATTAACATTTATATCTCGTTCTTTAATTGATTTACCATTAAACTTGCCACGATTTTCTTTAGATTTTCGTTTTTTACCTTTTCTTCTTAAATTTTTACTAGTAACTTTATCAAGCATTCCAAAATAAATTCAAGTATAAATTGTTTTAAAACTAATAACTCATTCTTTATGAAAATTTTTAATTCTGCCATAAATTTGTTCAGGTGATCAACCTAATAGTAATTTTTGTTGTACATATTTTACTAAATTCTTATTTTTAAACTTATGAAAACTAATATGTGATTGTTTTCGATTTTCAGCTTTATTTTGTGCAATTAATGAAAAATAATGATTATTATCTTTATTTCTATTAATTTCTCGAATAATAGTACTAATACTTCGATTAAGATTTTTAGCTATTTCACTAATTTTAAATTTAAATTTCAATTGATTCTCAATATAAATTCTTTCATCTATGCCAAGATGTTTATAACTCATATAAAAACTCCTTACTTTTTTCTAAACTAAATTTAGCATTATGAAATTTTTATATGAGAATTTTTTGCAATTTTATTTACTTGCACTTACAAGTATAACTCAGCATTTAAATAATTAATTGTTTGATTTAAATACATTAAATTTCATTTATTAATTGGCAATTGATAATAATCCAAAATAGCGATTAAAATTGCATGTCGTTTAAATGATTTACATTTTTTATAGTATTTAATATGGAATGAAATTTCATTTCAATGCTTAAAACTAAAAATATTATTAAGATCCATTAGTTCCGAAACAATTTCTTCGGGTGTAAAATCAGCATTTGCTGCATAAAAAGATTTGAATTGCTTATTTTGTTTAATTCAATATTTAATCTCATAAATAATCATAAATAATGCAATTACTAATACCATTACCACTGTTAAATCTTTAAATATATTTACCGCATACAATAATTTTCGAAGTTCAAAACTAATTTTTTGATCAGTTTTATCAATAACAGTTAATAATATTGAAAGAATTATTGAAAATATTGATAAAAACAATGCTAATATATCCATAATTCTAATTTTTTGTGTACATTTTAATTTAATATATTTAAATAAATCTTTAACAACAATATTAACATCAATTGTTAATGTTAAATTTTGTATATTTGTTTGTATTTCTTCATACCTAGCTTCTTCTAACTTTTCTTCATCATCATCAAAAAACATAGTTTTCCCTCCATCCTATATCATAATTTTAACATTATCCGTAACTAAAACTAAAAAAATGAACAACTTAAAAAGTTGCTCATTTTTATATTTTAGTAATAGTTTATTTTGGAGTTCAAGTTTTTAATAAATCATTTTTAATATTACCTACTTGTGGCCCATAAATTACTTGAATAGCTGTACCTTTTTTAAAGATACCAACTGCACCAGTTGATTTTAAAATATTATCATCAACTTTAGTTTCATCAAAAACTGTAACACGCAATCTTGTAGCACAATTGTCTAATAATTTAACATTACTTCGTCCACCAAGACCTTTAAAAATATTTTCTAACATATCATTATTTTTATCTTTATTAGTATCAGGTGTTAATGTTTGTTTCTTTGTCATTTCTGCTTGTAAAGTTTTATGAATAGACTCTGCACCATCAAGATAAGTAATTTCAACTTTATTGGCAATTACTTTAATATTTTTAGTTCCACTTAATCTTAATAAAGCTTTTGAATAAATATTTGCATCTTTTAAAGTTGCAACTAATACTTTATCTTTAGCGTTAACATCAATAATATTTAATGCTCCACCAAGTCCAAGTAATAAATTTTCTACTTTTGTTCTACCTTTTTTTGAAGACTTATCTAAAGAACTTTCAACACTTTGTAAAGCTAAGTTGGTTGCTAATTCTCCTTCTTCACGACCTAAAGTTTTGTAATTTCTTCACTTAATAATGTAATAGAACCCAAAGAAATAAGCAGGTGCCATAATTAATCCAGTAGCAAATACTCAATAGAAGCCTGTTTCTTTACCAAGAATACTTGGTAATATTCCAAAGAAAGAAAAGTCAATAAATCCAGCAGCAAAACCTTGACCAACAACTATATTTAATAAATACGCCATCATAAAACTAATTCCTGCCATAAATGCATGGAAAACAAAACATAATGGTGCTACAAATAAGAATGAAAACAACAATGGTTCTGTAACTCCTGTTAAGAAAGAAGTTAGAGCAGCAGATCCTAAAATACCACCAACCATTTTTTTATTTTCTGGTCGTGCTAACATTCATATAGCAAGCGCTGCAAATGGATAACCATATTGCATATATGCAAATCGCCCACTCATAAACATTGTTCCTGGTGTTTGATTCATGTGTCCTACTGCATTAGAAGCAAATTGTCCAAAGAAAATATTGTACGCTCCTACAAATGTGTCAGATCCATTAGTTCACGTACCACCAATTCCAGTATATCAGAAAGGTGCATATTGAACGTGATGCAATCCTGTTGGTATTAATAAACGTTCAGTAATTCCAAAAAACATTGCAATAAATGCTCCACCAACTGTTGGATGAAAATTATCACCAGTTAACTGTCCATCAGTAAGTTGACCTGTATTCATACCAGCTGCTAAGCCATTACCAATTTCTCTAAAAGCAATTAATAACATTGGTCAAATAAAGAAAAAAGCTAATCCCATTCCTATTCCAACAAAAACAGCTAAAATTGGCACAAAACGTTCACCACCAAAAAAAGCTAATACTCTTGGCATACGAATATTGTATGAATGATTATGAACAACTGATACTAATCAACCAACAAGAATGCCACCTAAAACTGAAGTATCAAACGTAGGAAATAATCCTAAGACAGAAGAAAATAAACCAGAAGATTTACCACTTTCTGGAGTAATCTTTGCACCTTCACCTAAACCTCATGGATCAAATCCCAACATTCCTGTTTTAGGATTTCAAAAAAACATGCCACTAATAACTGAAGTCATAACAATAAAAGTAATAAATCCAGAAAGAGCAGCTACACCTTTACTAGCTTTTGCAAAACCAAAAGCAATAGAAATAGCAAAAATCAATCCTAAATTAGCAAAAACAACGTTTCCAGCTGATTGCATAATTGAAAAAATATTAATAATACCAACAAGACTATCATGATTAGGTAATTGCTTTAAAGCACTAGCAACTCCACCACCAATTCCTAACAATAAGCCAGCTATTGGTAATGTGGCTATTGGTAAAACAATGGCTCTTGATAAGTTTTGCATTTTACCAAACATTTTGCCACCTAATTTATTAAAAGTTCCTTTAAAAGTAAAACTAGGATTTTTCTTATCCTCAGGAGTTGTTTGTTTACTATGAAAAAATTTACTCATTTTCTCACCTCCATTCTATATTGTTCTATACAGATAAAAATATTATATATATATATATATATATATAATAGTAAAAACAACAATAAAATAAATAAAAACGATTTTTTTACTACTATAATAGTAATTTCGGAGAAATTTTATAATATATATAGGTATTAACAATAACTACTATAAATTTTAATAATATATTGTAATTAAAAAAATAGTAAGTATTTTAAAACACTTACTATTTTTATTTTTTTAATTTTAAGTATTAATTTAAATTAAACCAAATATCTAAACCAATAAATTTAATAATTAACGTACCAATACAATAAGTAAAAACTAAAGTTGTTAACATATATAAAATTCATGATTCTTTTATTCTTTTATGATCAAGAAATTTATTAAAAGGAATTGCTTTTACAGCAAATCCGCTAGCAATAAAACTAAAAAGATAAATACTTATTTCAATTATTCATTTTATTAAATGTGAATCATGCATATTTATTAACCTCCACTAACCCTTTTAATACGCTCATCAAATACCTTTGTTTCTTGCTCTTTTAAAATTGATGTATATTCAACTTTATCACTAATAATACGAACCATATGTAAATCAGTTACCAAAAGTCCACCAGAAATCGTTAAATTACGAATTTTTTCTTTAATTTTAAATGACATTTTCGATATTTGAATATTAGCAATCAAAGGTGTATGCCATTCAAGAATACCAACATAGCCTTCAGTTGTTTTAACATTAACTCACTGTACTTCTCCATCGAAAAAAATACCATCAGGAGTAATAATTTTAAGATTTAATGCCATACTATCACCTTCAATTATCTCAATTTCTTTGCCTTTTCAATTGCTTGTTCAATAGTTCCTACATATAAAAACGCTTGCTCTGGTAAATCATCACATTCACCATCTAAAATTTGTTTAAAACTATTAACAGTTTTACTAATCGGAATATAAATACCATTTAAACCCGAAAATTTTTCAGCAACATGAAATGGTTGTGAACAAAAATTACGAATTCTTCTTGCTCTAGCTACTATTTTTTTATCTTCTTCACTCAACTCATCCATTCCTAAAATACCAATGATTGGTTCTAATTCAGAAAAACGTTGAATTGTTTCAATAACTCTTTGCGCAACATCATAATGCTCCTGACCAACAATAGCAGGATCTAACATTCTTGATGAAGATTGTAAAGGATGAACAGCAGGATAAAGCCCTAAAGCAGCAATATTACGATCTAAAACAATTTTGGCATCCAAGTGAGTAAATGTTGTCGCAGGAGCTGGATCAGTTAAATCATCAGCTGGTACATATACTGCTTGTACAGATGTAATAGAACCACGTGTTGTTGATACAATACGTTCTTGTAAAGCACCCATTTCTGTCGATAATGTTGGTTGGTACCCTACTGCTGAAGGCATTCTTCCTAATAAAGCTGATACTTCACTACCAGCTTGTGTAAAACGAAATATATTATCAATAAATAATAATACATCTTGTTGTTTTTCATCACGGAAGTATTCAGCAATTGTTAAACCAGTTAATGCAACACGCATTCTAGCACCTGGTGGTTCTGACATTTGACCAAACACTAAAGCAGTTTTACTAATAACACCTGACTCTTGCATTTCATAATATAAATCATTACCCTCACGTGTTCTTTCGCCAACTCCTGAAAAGACAGAAATACCACCATGTTCTTTAGCTATGTTATTAATTAATTCTTGAATTAAAACTGTTTTACCAACTCCAGCTCCACCGAATAAACCAATTTTTCCACCTTTAGCATAAGGTGCTAATAAATCAATAACTTTAATTCCTGTTTCTAAAATTTCAGATTTTGATTGTAATTCATCAAAACTAGGAGGTGTACGATGAATAGGATATTTTAATTTAGTTTTAAGTTCTTTACCATCATCAATGACTTCACCCAATACATTAAAAAGTCTACCCAAAACTTCTTCACCAACAGGAACACTAATTGGTATTCCTAAATCAACTGCTTCAAGACCACGTAGTAATCCTTCAGTTGGACCCATTGAAATACAACGAACACTATCATCACCAATATGTTTTGCAACTTCAACAATTAATTTTTGACCATTATTATCAATACTAATAGCATTATTTAAATTAGGTAAACTATTATCATTAAAACGAATATCAATAACTGGGCCTGAAATTTGAACAATTTTTCCAATATTTCGTTTAGTTGGTAATTGTTTACTAGTTTTAACACTTTCTTTGCTATTAACTACTTTTTTAGTCACTTTTGCTTTTACTTTAGCAATAACTTTAGTGTTATCTTTTTTTAAAGAATTTTTATCACTAACATTTTTTTCTTTAATTGTTATAGATTTTTTACTAGTTGCATTTTTCATTTTAGTTTACTCCTTTATTATGATGATTAGGCATCAGCGCCACCAATAATTTCTGAAATTTCTTGGGTAATAGCACCTTGACGGGCACGATTATAACTTACTAATAATTTATCTTTCATTTCTTTGGCATTATTTGAAGCATTTTCCATTGCTAATCTTCGTAATGCTTGCTCTGACACTTGTGATTCTACTAATGCACCATAAACAATGGCACCAACATATAAAGGAATAGCACTATTAATAACAGTATTAGCGTCTGGTTCAAAATCAGTTTGAATTAAATTACTTTCTTGATTAGTTTTAATAGAAACAATTGGTAATAAATCAATAATTGTTGGAATTGTTGTTACCGTATTTACATATTTTGTATATGCAATTTTAATAGCATCAGTTTCTTTATTATTAAACTTAGAAAGTAACAACAAAGATATCTCTTGCGACTCATTATATGATGATTGAATGTTAATTTCAGTATAAGATTGCATAATTTTACAATGATGATTAGTAAAGTATGAAACTCCTTTACTACCAATAACAACTATTTCATCTTGTGGTTGATATTGTTCTAGTACTAATTTATTTAAATTATTATTAAAACCACCACATAATCCTAAATTAGAATTAAAAACAACTCATATTGTTTTATTAATAACTTGATCCTTTGTTTTTAAATAAATTGAATTACTTAATTTAGGTATTAGTTGATTGAATGTATCATAAACTTCAGAATAATAAGGTTTAATCATCTCAATTCTTTTACCTACTTTTTTTAATTTAGCTGTTGATACTAGTTGCATTGCTTTAGTAATTTTATAACTAGTATTAACAGATTTAATTTTTTGTCTAATTTGTTCCATGCTTTGAGCCATGATATTTCACCTTACCTTCCTAATACATTATTTGAATGTTTTAATTAGTGTTTCCCATTCTTCAAGACTACCATATATTTTAGGATTATAGTCATTTAGCTTATTAGTCAAATTATAAACAACCTGCATAATGCCTTGACTAATGCTCACTTGTAACTCTTCACTAAATGCTTGATCTTGCTGTAACTTTAAATAACTTTTTCGTTGTTGTTTTTGAAAATAAGTTATTACTTCCTTTTTAAAAGAATCCATCATTTCTACTGGTAATCATTTAATTGCCTTATTTTTAATTGCTAATAAAATAATTGCTTGATCAATTTGATTTAATGGTTCATTTTGTTTTTGTTTTAAAATTTCAATGGCACGTTTACCATGTTCAATAACAGCTCTAGTATTTTCATCTAAATCAGAACCAAATTGTGAAAAAGCTTGTAATTCACGAAATTGTGCTAATTCTAATTTTAATGTTCCACCTGCTTGTTTTATTGCTTTAATTTGTGCTGATGAACCTACCCGTGAAACTGATAAACCTACATCAACTGCTGGACGAATTCCGGCATTAAATAATTCTGACATTAAAAAAATTTGACCATCAGTAATTGAAATAACATTAGTAGGAATATATGCAGAAATATCACCGGCTTGTGTTTCAATAATAGGTAAGGCAGTAATACTCCCACCACCATGTTTTTCATTTAATTTAGCTGCACGCTCTAATAAACGTGAATGAAGATAAAAAACATCTCCTGGATAAGCTTCTCTTCCTGGTGGTCTTCTTAATAATAAGGAAATAGCACGATAGGCCACTGCATGTTTACTCAAATCATCATAAACAATTAAGACATCTTTACCTTCTTCCATTCATTCTTCGGCAATAGTTACTCCTGTATAAGGAGCAATATATTGCAAAGGAGCAACTTCACTAGCAGTAGCAACAACAATAGTTGTATACTCCATTGCCCCTAGTTGTGTTAATTTATCAACAATTTGAGCAACAGTTGAAGCTTTTTGACCAATAGCAACATAAACACAAAAGACATTTTTACCCTTTTGATTAATAATAGTATCAATAGCAATCGTTGTTTTTCCAGTTTGACGATCACCAATTATTAACTCTCTTTGACCTTTGCCAATCGGAATCATTGCATCAATTGATAATAATCCTGTTGCTAAAGGTTCTGATACAGATTTTCTAGTCATCACACCCAGCGCTATTCTTTCAATCGGTCTAGTTTTCGTAGTTTTAATTGGACCTTTACCATCAATCTTTTGCCCTAGTGCATTAACAACTCTTCCTAAAAGCATATTACCAACTGGTGTTTCAACAACATTACCTGTTCTACTAACAATATCTCCTTCTTTGATACCTGTGTCATCCCCCATTAAAGTAACACCAACAGCAGTTTCTTCTAAACTCAAAACCATACCATAAATATTACTTTTAGGAAAAAATACTAATTCACCATTAACAGCCTTATCTAAACCATGAATTAGCGCAATTCCATCACCGACAGTAACAACAATGCCTTCCTCATTAGCACTAATTTTTTTACCATAATTTTTAATTTGGCTTTTTATAATTTCTGAAATTTGATTAACATTTAAGGACATTTGTTTTACCTCTATTCATGACTTAATAATTCTTGTTTTAATTGATCAATTTGACCTTTAACGGAACCATCAAAAACTTGATTCCGTACTTTAACTTTAATACCGCCAATTAATGATTTATCAATCTTGTTAACGACTTTAATCTTATGTTTAATGACTTTCTCAATTTTCAATTTTATTTGATTTATTTGTTGGTTTGAAAGTTCTATTACTGAATAAATAATGCCATAGTTTACATCTTGATATTCATTACATAATTTGCGAAATTCTTTTAAAATGAAACGAACACACTGGAAATGATGTTCATCAATCAACAAAAAGAAAAAATTTAACATATATGGTTCAATATGATTTTTAAAAGTTTCACTAATAATTTGTTTACGTGTTTCAATAGTTATATTACTACTACTAGTAATATCAATAAATTCTGGATAAGTAGTAAAAATATCAATTAATTTATTACTTTCTTCAGCAAATTGAGTAATTTTTTTTATTTCTCTTGCTAATTGAAAAAGACCATTACTTCATTGATTAGCTAATCCTTCATCTATCATTTAACTTCACCACTATTCCAAATTCTTAATAAAATCAGTAATTAATTGTTCATGTTTTTTAGCATTCATTTCAGCACCAATAATTTTTTTAGCTGCTTCTAATGCTACTACTTTGATTTCTTCGTTAATCTTTGCTTCTGCCTCTTTACGAGCACGAACTAAATCACGATTTGATTGATTAGTAATACGCATACTCTCTTCTTGCGCTTTATCAATAATTTGTTTACGCTTATTGTAACCATCATTTTGTGCATTAGCAATAATTTCCTGAGCTTCAATTTTAGCAGCTTTTAATATTTGACTAGCTTCACCACGATCTTGATTAGCTAATGATTGCTTGCAAGCAGCATCATCAAGTTTTTCTTTAATTACTAAATGTCGCGAATGTAAAGCCTTACGAAACGGAGCATAAACTCATCTTCAAAGTACCATTAATAAAATTAATGTTGCAAAAATATGAGCAATAAAAACAGGAAGATTGGGAAATAATTGATTAACAATATCATCACCTGATACTAAATCATTGAAATTAAAATTCATAAAATCACCTACTTTTTAATATTTTTTAATACCTTATGCTACAAATATTAAAATTAGAGAAACAACTAATCCATAAATAGCACCTGATTCGGCAATAGCTGCACCAATAACAAATTGTGTTCTAATTTTAGATTCTACTTCAGGATTACGAGCAACCGCTTCAACAGCTTTACCAGCAGCAAAACCTTGACCAATTCCACTTCCTGCACAAGAAATAGTTGAAATTCCAGCTCCAACAAACTTTAAATTCATCAATCCATTAGGATCAGCTGCTAAATGATTAAAAAAATGAAAGACATGTGTCATTACTGTTGTTAATAATTCCATAATAAATAAATTCTCCTTTTTGTGTTTTATTTTTTTTCCATAATTGAACGTTCGGTATAAATTTCTTCTTCATGATTTATTGCTTGTTGTTTACGAAGTTTTTTTGGTAATTTAATAGTAAGTTCTCCCTTATGAGAACTTCCTTCCTCCATTTGTAACTTCCAATAAACAAGAGTTAAGGTGCCAAAAATTAAGGCTTGAATACTTCCAGCAAATAAATCAAAATAAATATGTAAGAATGGTCCAATTACACCAATTAATAAATTCATCTGACCAATAATTGGGATATTACTTCAAATATTAGCAGTTACCCCATAAAGCATTGCCAAAATAATACTTCCACCTAAAATATTACCAAATAAACGAAAAGATAAAGAAATCAAAGGTGCAAATTGAGTAATTAATTCTAGAGGGTTAATAATAAATTTTTTAAAAAATAAAAGTTTCTGAAATTTAATAGCAATATAATATATTCCAATAAAAGTAACTAATGCCATTGATAAAGTAACAGTATACATTGATGACTGTGGTTCAAGACCAATAATCGATAATCAATTACCAATTAAAATATAACCCATTACATATAACAAATAAACTGTCAGGTTTTTATACTTTACACCAAGAACATCAACAACAATTTTTTCAACTGATTTAATTATTAATTCAACAACTAAAACAATACCTCTTGGATCTTCATCAGGCTTCATTCGTTTTACTTTATAATAATAAATATAACTAATAACACTGATAAAGACTGTTGTTATCAAAATTGTTACCAATTGTGGCATAATTTGTAAATAATTCCAACTTTCCAATCCAGCTAAAGTTTCCATTTAAATTCCTTCTTTTAAGTTATTTTTTTGATATACACATAATGTTGCAGTAATAGTAGCAACCATTAATATTGACATTCCGGCAATTATAGTAAAAATATTAGCAAAGTTAAAGAAAATATTCAAAACTATAATTGAACCATAAATTAACATTCTTAATAAGAATCCAAAATATGCTAAGGTTTGTTTTAAATGTATTCCGCTGGTTAATCATTTTGACGATAAATATAAAAAGCATAACCCAATCATACTTCCTATAAAACCAATATTAAATCCAGCAATTAATAACCAATGGTTTGTATTAATTATAACTGTTATAATTAATCCTACATTAATTAATAATCAATAGCATAACATTGTAAAAAGTATTGAAAGAAAAAGGTTATTTCTAATTTTTTTCATTAAAATATTTATTTAGTTCCAAAAATTCGATCACCAGCATCACCCAATCCAGGTACAATATAACCATCATCATTTAATTCTTTATCCAACGCTGCTAAAAAAATCTTAACATCAGGATGATTATGATTAATTTTCTTAATAGCTACTGGTGCTCCTACAATGGAAACTAAAGTAATATTTTTAAAACCTACTTTTTTTAATTCTTTAATAGCAGCGTCAGCAGTACCACCAGTAGCAAGCATTGGATCTAAGATAAATACTAATGCATCACTTATATTTTTAATATTTTTGGGATATTTAAAAAAATATTTTTGTGGTTTTAAAGTTTCTTCATCACGATAAAGACCAACATGACTAATAATTGCATTAGGTACTACATACTCAAATCCATTTGTCATCCCTAATCCTGCTCTTAAAATCGGAGAAAGAATGATTGTCTTGGTTAATGTTTTACCAATAACTTTAGTAATGGGTGTTTCAACTTCAATTTCATCAAGAGGAATATCTTTAAATACTTCATAAGCCATTAACGTTGCAATTTCGCTTAAATTCTCTTTGAAATCTTTTTTTTGGGTTAAGTGATTTCTAATTCTTGTTAATTTATCTTGTATTAAAGGATGATTAACAATAAACAGATTTTTACTACTTTCCACTAAAAACACTCCTTTATCTTTAATGCGTATATTTTCAATAATTTAAAATATATACTAATATGAAATTTTACGCCTTTTAATTTATAAATCAATAAAATAACAATAAAAATAACGAAAAAAGATAAAAGATTTATTCAAAAATTATTTTTTTAATTGTTAATAACATTCTTATAGTTCAAAATTAACTAAATAAAAATATAATTTATAAATTTTATTTTAAAAAATTATAATCTAAAATATAAATTCAATAAATTTCTTTTATTGATATAGAAAATTATACATTTACAATAAACTATTAATAGTAATTTTTGTCTTATTTTTATCAAAAAAATCTTATGTTAAAATTAAAAGATAAAACTTCATACAAGTTTTTAAACTATTATTTTAATTTTAAAATAAATAGTTTTTTTATTTTGAAAGGAGAAAAAATGAAAAAAATTCAAAAATACTTTACATATACAGGTGGAATATTAGGTGGTAGTGCAGCGCTAAGTGGCATAAGTTATTTTTATTATGATTTAATTTCAAAAAATAAGGAAGCTTTATATGATCCAGAAGCAGGAATGGCACTCTTTGGAATAATGGTTAGTATAACAGATTCAACTTTTATTGGAGCATTTTTAGGTTCTAAACTAGGATATGGAATTAGCACTTCCATTTCAAATATTTATGATAAATGTTTTCCAACAAATATTTCTGATATTAATGTTGAAAGTAATAACGAACAACAAATATCTGAAAGAACTCCATTATTAAGAAATAACGATATAACAAGTATTAATGGTGAACAATTACCAATAATTAATCAAAATCATTGTCAATTAACTTTTTCATAAACTTAATAAAAATAAATGTTGGTAATTTACTAACATTTTTTATTTATGATTAAATAACAATAAAAAAAAGTTACTGTTTAACACCCATTTTTTTCATTTCTTCATATAACCTATTATTATTTCTATTATTTCATGTACCAAATTGATGATTAAAAGAAGTAAGCAAAGGATAAGAAAACCCAAGTTCTACTAATTTTTTAATACATTTAAAATAATCTCCTTTTAATGGTAAAACAACTTCAGTAACTTTCTGTTTTCATGGTTGTTTATATTGAATACCACTATAAATATCATTTAATTCAGGAACAATAAAAGCATAAATTCCACCAACACCAACTTCCATAAAATTATGTTTATTTGGATGAGGATATTCAAAAATTTTAATATGCAAAACCAAATGTTCTAGTAAATTACAATAAACTAATCGATCAGCATATTGATATGCAAATGGTGACTTTTGAGCTCATTTGGGAGTAGATAACAAAATTGCTTTATCTTCATCAATATGATGAATATATAAACCTTCTTTTCCCCTTGTTATTCCTTGTGATTTCTTAGACATTGTTGCATCTGAAAAATAATTTTTTGAAATACATCCATATTTATTTTTTAAAAAATTACAAACATTTTCATAATTCATTGTTAATAATTTTTCTACTTCTGACATGCTTACCCCATACTATACTACTTTATTTTTATGATAATAATGAAAATCAAGTTTTCTTTTTTATTACCCAAAATAATATAAATTAATCTTTAACAAAAGCTAAGACAAAACTAAAACTACCATGTAATAAAAAATGATAATCATCTTCAATAGCATTAACATTAATATGAACATCATCAAATGTTTTAATAGATTCTGATAAAGTATGACCTTCTACATTAACAATATAGTCACTATCTTGTTTTGCTGTTGCAACAATAGCATTAATTTTACTTTCAATTAATGATAAACAACGTAAAGCAATTGCTTCACCAAAAGTAGTGGTATTAATTTTAATTTTTTCTTCTTGCTTATCAATATTAACATTACTAATGTCTTTAGCTTTTGATACTAATTTTACACAAGCATTAAAACTACCTTTTAAAAAATTACTATTATTTGAAGCAGATACATTAACAGCAAGTGATTCAAATTTATCAATTTTAGCATACATATCATTATGATTAACAATTGTTATTTTATAATCGGTTCCATTTTCTGGTTTTTTTCCTTCTGGAACTAATTTATTAATTTCAGTTTGTACTTTAGTTTTAAATTTAATTAAAGCTGTATTATAAATATCTTTATTTAATTCAACAGGAGCATTAGTAACTTCCATATTAATATTACTAATATCAACATATTTTTGATTTGCATCATTTACCTTATCACATGCAATAAGTGGTAAAGAAATAATGCTCGTTAAAAACATCGTTTTAAATACTTTTAATATTTTTCTCATAGTTTTTCACCTATTATTCTCTCGAAAAAACTAATCTTCTTAGTTTTAACTTTATATTTCTTAATTATTTTTGATTATTAACTTATTATTATTTTGTTTTCTTGAATATTTTTTATAACTATTTGTTCCAATAAAAATATAGTAAATTAAAATATTAATAGAACCTATTAATACTGATACTAAACCAAAATATAACAATAGGCTAACTTTAAAAGAAGAAAAAGAAAATATAATTCCTAAAGTAATTAAAAAAAAGCCAGTAAATTGAATAAACTTTCAAGTATTAAATTTAAAGTGTTTTTTTGCCATAATTTTGCTCCTAATAATATATTTTGTATAATTATATCATTTTCACAAAAAAAGCAAAATTTTTAATTATTAAATAATAATTGTTATAAACTAATAACATGAACAGCAAAACTAATTGCTTCTTCATATTTATTAAAAAGAAAAAATAAACGTTTATTTTGAAAATTAATTTCAATACCAATATATTTTTGTTTATTTTTTATATAATTATTTTTTTCTCAAAAAAATGTAATACTTTTAACATTAACTAATGGTATTATTTGTAGTTCAAAAGAATCAATAAAATAAAGATTATTTCGTGAAATTAACAAGTCTATTTGATTTAAAGGTATAAAATCTGATGATTTGATAAGATTAATGTCTTTAATTTTATAACGTAAAAATAATTTTTTGGCATCACTATATTCAGTTTTTAAAAGAATATTTTGGCCAGAAATCTTATTAAGATCTTCATACTTTCCCAAAATGACTTTGTCACTATAATAAATATCTTCTTTAATTTTTTCTATTGAAACTGGTAATTCTTTAGTATTTATTTTTTTTAATTTTAAGTATTTATATAAAGTATTTATATCTTTAGGAATTTTTAATATTTTCTTTTGTTTATTTTTTTTAATTAATAAAATTAGTGCAATTAATAAAATCAATATTGTTGTGCATGCAATAATAATTAAAATTATTCATCAATTCATAGTATTATCTCCTTTTTTAATACTGTTATCTAATTATTATCTAATAATTTTATCATTAAAACTATTAAAAATAGTTGATGGTTTATTTGTTAAAATCTCACCTGCTACTCTATACCTTAAGTTAGGCAAGTTTATATTATGATAATCGTTAATTGGTTGTTCATTACTTAAATTACAACTTGTAGCTACTAAAGGCCCTGTTAATTTAATTAATTTTTGAATAAAATGTGAAGCACTAACTCTAATTGCTATTGTCTTTTTATTTCTTCAATATGATGTGTTTAAACTAGGTTGTTTTAAAACTATAACAGTAACTTTACCAGCACTAAAATTATTTATTAAAAATGACTGTAATTGATCGCTAATTATACCAATGCTTTTAGCTTGTTCTCAACTAGCAACTAAAATTGGCAGTTCTTTAGTATAATCACGTTTTTTTATTTGATAAATTTTATTAATAGCTTTGTCATCATTAAATTTACAAACAAGACCATAAATTGTATCTGTTGGTAAAGCAACCACTTCGCCATTAGCAATGATTTGACTAATTTCTTTAATTTTATTTTGCTGTAAAGTTATCATGAAAACACCACTATAAATTTTAACTAAATTATACACCTATTATTTTAAATATAATAGTTGTTTCAAAATAATGAATGCTGAGTTATACTTGTAAGTGCAAGTAAATAAAATTGCAAAAAATTCTCATATAAAAATTTCATAATGCTAAATTTAGTTTAGAAAAAAGTAAGGAGTTTTTATATGAGTGCTAAATTGTAAAGGTAAGTGCAACTAAATTATTTTTCTATCCAAATATTCGATTGGTGAAAGATAATTTAGTTGCACTTACCTTTACAATTTAGCATACTATTAATTTTATATATATGACTAATACTTTTAATATTAGTATTAATCATTTTCTTAAATAAAGAAAGTCACAAATTGATTCAATTATAATTTTGAGTATTGTTTTTATTAGTAAATAAAATGAAAATAAAATGAATTTTAAATTTGTTTTGAAATATCAAAGGGTTTTTTATATATAAAAGGATAATAGGGAACTCGTAATTAGGGATAGGTACTAATTGATTTATTAATAATATTTTTTCATAAATATGACTTTTAATTATAGAACATTCATCAATATCTAAAAATTCTAAATTTAAATTATATTTTTTGATAAATGTTTTTTGAAATGCTCACAAAATAGATTTAATACTATAAAATTTTTCTTGGATATAAAAATTAAATACCACAATTGAATATTGAATTCTTTTTAACATTACTCATTTTATTTTTTCATTAATATTTTTTTCTAATTCATAATTTCATGAATTTTCATTAATATTAATGACAGAAATATTCTTATATTTATCTAAATTATAATTACTATAGATATTTACCTTTTCAATTAATATACAAGGTTTTTGATTTAGTAAATGAAGCTTAAAATTATTACTTAAGTTATTTTTTAGGGAAATAATTAAAATATTAGGGAAATTTACTTTTATAAATGAAGTTATTTGAATTTTATTAGCATAGGAGTCATCAATTAAGAATATATATAAGGGAATGTTTCAGTTCTCATTTGCTATAAAACTTTTATGAAAAGTAATCATTAAAAATTTATTTTGTAAAAGATTAAGATTGGGAAAATAATTATTTTTTAATTGCGAATTTATAATAAAAAGGAGTTGTTGCCCTCATTGGTAGTCACTTTCTATTTTAAAAGTATCATCCAAGGCAAAACTAATATCACTATAATAATTAAATTGTAATTTAAATCAATTATCACTAAGAAAACTATTCAAATTACTTTTAAAAGTATTTGAATATAAAGACACCTGATATTCATAAGTAATAAAAGAAAATATTTTTTGAGTAATGTTACTAATTTCTGAAGTTATATTTGGAAATAATTGACTGTCAACTTTAATATTAAGTAAACAAATGAAATTAAAATAATTGGTTTCAAACTTATCAAAATCGATAGCAAACTCTTTAGCAATTATTAATCTAAAATGTTCGACTTCTTTTTTTATACTTAAGTTTAAATTAAATTCAATTTGTTCATCTTTTTCAAGAAAAAAATTAAGTTTAATTTTTCGTACATGAATTGTTAAAAATCATATTAGTTGATCATCATAATATTTTTTATAACCGATATTGATCATTATAATTTCTATTTTTTTGTATATATAGGTTAGGACTTTATCATTAGTTAAGAGAATTTTTTTATCTTTACTAATAAGTTTTATAATAATAATAATAGCGGTTATAAATCTTAAATGTCATTCATAACCATCTAATTGAAACCCTTTATTATGTTCAAATTTTAATTTTAATCTTAAATTTTGTTCAAAGAAAAAGTTATTCAAGTAAATAATGTCTTTTTTTAAATTATACTTATTTGTGTTACTTATATTGATAAGTCACTCACTACTTAAATATTTTTTTTGTCATACACATATTAAGAACAAATTACTCATTCTAACAAAAGGATATTCATTGGATATGTGGATAAACTGTGTAAGCAAAGTATTTATTGCTATTATTTCATTGTCACCATTAATTACAAAGTAATCTTGCTTTCTGGAAATATTACAATTACTAATTTTTATTAACATTGTATTAATAAAAGTAATATTTCTTTGTAAAGTTCGAAATGTAACATTAAATTTTTCCATTAGAAATGCTATATTAACCGAACAAGAATACTGAAAATATTTTAATATTTCAATGATACGCCACATTAAAACTGCCCCCGTTATCCTAATTGAAAGATTAAATGAGATTTTCCTTTTCAAAAAATAAAATAGTCACCTTTTGAGTGACAAAATTATTGTTCTTAAATTATTTTTATATGTTATAATGCTTGCCAAATAAATAGCATTCTTCATTTATTATTAATATCTTTAATAAATTTGTAATTATATTGTGGTAAATACTTTTTAATAAGAATAGTTAGTGCTTCTTTTTGATCAAAACCAAATTCAAATGATAATAAAAAAGATTTTTCTAAAACTGCATGACATTGTTGAAAAATTACTTCATAAAAATATAATCCTTTATGATCAGCAAATAAAGCTAATTTTGGTTCATATTGTAAATTATGTTTTGAAAAAGTATTTGCTGTCTCATCAATATATGGTGGATTTGAAACAATAATATTAAATTTATGATTTTTAAGATTTGTAAATATATCGCTTTCAACAAAATTAATATTTTTTAGGTTAAAATTATCATTATTAATCTTAGCAATAGTTAATGCATCTTTGCTAATATCACTTGCTACTATATTTCAATTAGGTTTCTTTAACGCTAAACTAATAGCAATAGCACCACTGCCTGTCCCTAAATCTAATACTTTTAAATTATCATTATTAAAAATGTTTTGCGCATAGACAAAAACATTTTTAACTAGTTCTTCGGTTTCATTACGAGGAATTAATACTCTATTATCAACAACAAACTTATGATCAAGAAATCATTGATAACCAATAATATATTGTAAAGGATAGCCAGCAACAAATTTTTTAACTAGTTGTAAATATGATTCTAAAAAATCTATTGCTATTGTTTGACTAAGATTTGCATATAATCAAGATAAATCTTTATTAATAAACTTTAATAAAATTATCTTATTAATTTGTTCATTTTTTTTATTAATTTTTTTTGCTAATAAAAGATAATCTCTATAAGTCATTAATTTATACTCCAAAAATAAATATTTTATTGAAAATTAACAGATGAATTATTATTTCTTGAAGTTTTTTTTATTAAATTATTAACAACGAGAATTAAAACAATAATACTAAAAATAAATAAAAAACTAATTGTTAATAAACAAATAATTGGAAAAAGAATAATGTAACTACAAATACTAATAATAAAACCAAAATTATTAATATTATTACCATTAATATTTCGTAAAAATTCTAAATTTTTTCATAATAAATAATGAAAAATTAAACTAGATGCACTAGCAAATCATAATGTTAAAACTAAAAATAAAATGTGAATAATACCACTACTAAAAGTTAATGTAATAAACGTTCCTAATGCCGCATATAAAAAAATAACTGATATTAAAAACAAAATTTTTGTTCTAGAGTCTAAAATCTTAAAATCCATAATAATTTCTTCCTTTTTTACTTTAATACTGTAATATTTTCATCAATATTTTCTAATTTTTCTTTTTGTTCACTACTAATTAAAGCAATAATAATTTCATCAATATTACCTTCCATAATACGATCTAACTTTAATAAAGATAATCCAATTCGATGATCGGTTACTCTATTTTGTGGATAATTGTATGTTCTAATTTTTTCTGAACGATCACCGCTACCAACAGCTGTTTTTCTTAAATTACCAATTCTTCCCTGTTCTTCTTCAACTTTTTTTTCATAAAGTTTAGCTCTTAATACCCGCATTGCTTTATCTTTATTATCATGTTGACTTCGTCCGTCCTGTGAAGTTACAACAACACCTGTTGGAATATGAGTAATTCTAATTGCTGAATCGGTAGTATTAACATGTTGACCACCAGCACCACTAGAACGATAAGTATCAATTCTTAAATCAGAATTATTTATTTTAATTTCAACTTCATTAACTTCTGGCAATACAGCAACCGTTGCAATTGAAGTATGAACTCGTCCTTGTGATTCGGTTTTTGGAACTCTCTGAACACGATGTCCACCAGCTTCAAACTTTAATTTAGCAAATACATGTTTACCTTTAATCATAAAAGCAATATAACTAAATCCACCATTTATTGCTTCTTTTGCTTCAATAGTTTCAATTTTTCATCGTTGAATTTCACAATACTTACTATACATACGATATAAATCACCAGCAAAAATATTTGCTTCATCGCCACCAACAGCTCCTCTAATTTCAATAATAACATTTTTATCATCATTTATATCTTTAGGAATTAGTGTTAGTTTTAATTCATTTTCTGCTTTTTCTAATTCAATTTCATTTGCTTTAATATCTGTTTTAAGCATTTCACAAAGTTCTTGATCCTGTTCGGTTGCTAATGCCTTTTTTGCTTCAATAATTTCTTTGTTAATTTTTTCATATTTTCAATATTGTTCAATAATTGGTTCTAATCTACTATGTTCTTTTGTTAATTCAGTGTATTTATCACGAGGAATTAATTCGGGATTTTCTAATTGCTTTTCAATTTCACTATATTTTTTAGTAAGTTGCATTAACTGTTCTAATGTTTTTTCATTCATAATATCACACCTGATTTATCTATTCTGATTATTTGTTAAGACACGATGATGACTACGACATCGAGCTTCATATTGTTCTTGCGCACCAATTAAAATAATTTCATCATCATATCTAGCTTCCCGGCCATTAATAATACGTTGTGTTCTTGTTGCTGCTTTACCACATTTTACACAAACAGCATCTAATTTAGTTACAAATTCTGCTAAAGCTAATAATTCTTTAGTAACAGGAAATGGTTCACCACGAAAATCTTGATCTAAACCCGCAACAATAACTTGCTTATTTTGATTTGCTAATGTTTTAATCACTTCAATAATTGATGGTTTAAAAAATTGTACTTCATCAATTGCAACTGCTTCTATTTCTTTATCTACATGTTTTAATATTTGCATTGGATCATCAATTACTATCGCTGTGATAGATACTCCTTTATGACTTACTACTTTTTTAGCATCATAACGAATATCAACCTTGGGTTTAAAAACTAGCACTTTGCGTTTAGCATACTGTAAACGATTTATACGTCGCATAAACTCTTCGGTTTTTCCAGCAAACATACAACCAGTAATTACTTCAATTCATCCCTCATTATAACGACTATACATTTATATCCAACTCCATCTCTAATTTTAATTGTTTGTTAATTCTGGTGATTTACTAGCAATTTTATCTAAACTATCAATCAATTTTTCAACTTCATTAATATTTTGTAAATATGCACCAGCTGCTGTCTGATGACCACCACCACCAAACTTTGCAATAGCATCATTAATTATTCATCTTGCACTACGAACACTAACTTTAATTTTACTATTCATTTGATCATAAGCAGCAATTAATCAAATTTTAATACCATCAATATTTGACATTACATTAACTTGGCTAGTTAAATCTTCTCTAGTTAAAACAACTTCGCCTTTAATATTTAATATTTTATTTTGACTAATAATTTTTGTTTGTAAGTCAGTAATTATTTTATTGTTAAATATTATATAAGCAACACCATTATCAGTAATTTTAAAATTTGATAATATATATCCTTTCAATCTTGCGATTTTTAAACTTTGAATATATAAACTTTGATATAAGTCTAATAAATTAAAATTTTGTTTAACTAAAAAACTAGCAACCTGAAAAGTTTCTTCATTAACAGAGCGATACAAAAATCTACCAGAATCGGTAACTAAACCAAGAAATAAATTTCTAGCTGCTAAAGCAGAAACTTTTAAATTCAATACTTGTGCTCATTTTGCCACTACTTGGCAAGCAGCAGAAGCCTTTTCTTCAATTAAATCAATATCACCATATTTATCAACAATTGGATGATGATCAATTTTAATTATCTTTTTTCCTTCTTCTCAAAATTGACCACTAATTCGTTCGCGATTAGCTGTATCAGTGACTATTACTAGTGCATTTTCATAATCTTCTTTTTTAACAAAAGTTGGTTGTGGAAATAATGATGCCATATGTTCATTTGTTTCGCCTGGAACAAGTACTTTTTTATTTTGAAAATTATCTTCAATAATTTTTTTTAATCCTCATTGTGAACCCAAAGCATCTCCATCAGGATTAATATGACGATGAATAATAATTGGATTACTGATTTTTATTAATTCATAAATTGCTTGTGCTTCTTTTTTAAACTTATTCATATTATATATCCTTTCTATCATGTACCAATTAATTGCTTTGTTTCATCATCAAAAACAAAAATTGAATTTTTAGTAATACTAATTCAACCAACAGTTCCCACTTCTAAATTATCATTATTATTTGTTAAAACTTCAAATTGTTCTGATTTAGTAGTTTCAACCAATAAATATGCTTTTTTATCATCAACTTTAGTAATATTTTTAATAACACCATTAATAATAATTGAATTTTTTAAAAAAGTAAATCGTGGTTTCTTTGCACTAAACAAAATGGCATTTGATTTAAAAGCAATAGTAGAAGCAGTTTTAACATCAAACTTACCTAAATTTACATTATAAAAATATAAATTATGAGCATTTCATTCTCCCTTTGCAATATTAATATGCTGTTCATTTATTTCTTTCAATAAATTTAAAGATAATGGTTTATCAGTGATTTCACTAACATTTCCTTGTTGAATAATTATTTCATTTTCAATAACAGTAACATTAGTCGCTAATAAATTAATATCAACTTGATTATTAGTTGTAAAAATAATAATTATTTTCAAAAATTTTTGTAATTTTTTAATTCAATTTGCTAATTGTTCTTTATTATCAACATTTAAAAGTTCAAATGGGTTATGCAAAATTAAAATTTTAGTAGGTACAATTAATTGTTGAATGATTTTTATTATTTGTCGCTCTACTATTGTTAATTGTGTTAAACGTAGTGACAATAAATGACTTAGTTCTAAATGTTTAAATATCATAACAATATTTTCACTAATTAAATCACGGACATCAATTAACTGTGAATATAAAGTTTGTAATTGTTGTTGATATGTTTCTTTATCTTGTAACTGTGGATTTTTTAAAATTTTATCATGATAAATTTTAATTTCATCTTTAATATTTTTTAAAAGTAAATGCATTTCATCTGGTAAAAGTTGCATTGCCACAAAATCTTGTTTCATATTAAATTTAATTCTTTGTACTTCTGCTAAGTCAATTCACTGGTCTAAAATTTGATCAATTTGACTACGAGTACATTTAATTTGTTGATATGAAACTAAATGATTAAGTTCGCTATTAAAATTTTGATTATGATTGTTACAAGTTTTTAACGTAGTTCTAATTTCACTTCTAGTAGTACTAATCTCTCTATTTAAATAATTATTTATTTCTTTAATAACAAAACTAATTTCTCGTAGTTGAAATTCTCATTTTCTTTCTTTTGGTGGATTACATCCACAAAAACATGGTCCCACTAAACTTTCCAAACTAGAAATACGATCTTGCAAAGATTGTAAAAATAATAAGTTATTATTTGCAATAATATTTTTTTCTTCGGCAGTAAATTTTTTAATTAGAATATCTGTTAATTTTTCACTTCCAGCAAAATTAAATTTCTCTTGAGCAAAGTTTTTATGAAAATGATTAATTTGATATTGATATTCTTTAATAAAATTATTACGAGTGCTTTGTGTTTCATTAATAAAATTTTTAATAATATTAATTAATTTTTCTTTAAAATAACCACTGTCTAAATTTAAACCTGTATTTTTTAAGTTTTCAATATCAGTCTTAATTTTTTGATTAATATTGCTTATTTCTTGTAAAAAGGGTTTATTAGTAATTGCTATTCTTGCTAAGTTACGTTGAATACTAAATAATTTATTTCAACTCTGTAAATGCATACTAACATAAGCCATTTTTCGTTCAAAACCAATACTATTATAAGTAACATCAATATCATCAATTAAAATTTTACCCTCCATAATAGCAGAAGAACCTGCTAGAGCATTAATTAATTTTTCAATATTATCTTCATCATTACTAAAAATTGCCAAGCAACTAGGATATTTTCCTTCAAAACTTCAATCTTTTACGGCTTTTTCAACGGATAAATTAATAATACTAAAATTAAAGTTACTAGTTTGCTCAGTATTATATCTAATACCTTTACTTATTACCAATTTATTAAAATCAGATGATTTTTCCATAAAACCATTCCCTACCTTAAAGTTTTTTATTTCATATACTATTAAAATTATATTCTATATTTATTGGGTTGTATACATACAATATTTTAACTTAATTAATGGTAAATATGTCTGTAAATAATTTTATTTTTAAAGTATAAAAAAAAGAAACTATTATTAGTTTCTAGTTTAATTAAAATTATTTTTTAACTTGTTTAGTATCAGTTAGTTTTAGAACATCTTTTGCTGTTTCTAATACAATAGTTTTAGTATTTTGTGGTTTTGCTTTGTTTATTTCAACAGTTTTTGATTTTGTTTCAACTTGTTTGCTTGCTTTTGTATTAAAGCGTTCAACTCTTCCTTTTGCTGAAACAAATGATTGTTTTCCAGTATAAAATGGATGACAACTTGAACATGTATCAACACGGATTTCTTTACCCTTAGTTGAACCACTTATAAAATTATTGCTACATGTTATACATGTTACTTTAGTTTGAAAATACTCTGGATGGATGCTTGCTTTTGCCATGGTTTCACCTCACTTATAAAATTACTATTAATAAAAAGTACTTAAAAATAATATCATTAACAATATAAAAAAGCAAATAAATATTAATGATAGATAGAGTTTTTATTTTGATAGATTATATTGTAAAAATGTGTTCTAATTCAATTAACTAGAGTAAAATCTTTAAATGATAAAATATTTTCTAAATTATTTTTATAATGTTTAAATTATTTTATAGTAATAGGTTTACTATAAGAATTATAAATCAAATTAATAATATTAACTAATTGAAAGTTAGTTAATTGATTACAACCAAAACCATTACGTTGTACCTTACTAACTACTTGTTGACAATAGCTTTCAAGTTCACTAATAGTTCATAAACAAAGAAAAAGAATGCTTTTCTTGTTTTAATAAAATTATCACTATTAATTTACTGAGATTGTAAACCTTCAATTTGTGCTTGTAATTATTTAATTATCTTCATGTTCTTTTAATTGTTCCTGGTAATACATTATTGTTTCACTAAAATTTATTGGTAAATCAGTTTTCATCATCGTAATTGAAAATCACAATATTTGAAAGTATCTTGTAAATCCTAGATTTTTAACATTTGTGTTTTTGGATTTAATAAACTTAAATTAAAACCTTTAACTTCAAATCCTGCAACATAATACTCATAGTCACTTAATAATTGAGTTTTAATAAAATGTTCTTTTACTGCATAATCATAAGGAACTAGTAAGCTAGTGTTTTGTTTTTTCTTGGTATTTTCTGAAAGCAATTAAATATTTGATTCATAATAAAATAACTTCTTAGCCTCTTAAATGTCCCATCATTGGACAAATTAAAGATGCTACTAAAAATGAACCAAAAAGAAATATTGAAATTCGAATATATCATTGGAATGGTAGAGTTAAAAAGATTGCTGTAACTAAAATAATTCATACTATTTCCAATATGAATTCAATAATTGATATATTACGAAAGAATTTTAAACGAGTTCGACAAATGGCTTTTGGGATTAAATTTTGCATATTAATCCTTCTTTTCTTAATAAGAAATAAAATAAGGTTCTATTTAACCTTATTATTTGTAATAATTAATTTATAGTTGAAAGTAAGGCGAGATAAAGTGTTAAATTTAAATAAACTTGAAGATTACATAATTGCAATTTTACTAACTTTTAAAAATAAAAAAAACTCTATTAATAATTGAAATTCTGATTATTTAATTGAAAATATTATTGTTAATCAATTTTATAAATTTTTTAATGAAATAAATTTTCAAGATACCAATACTATGAATTTAAGAAGTATTATTGACTCAGAAATTAGTGGTATAGCTCAAAATGTAAGAAATTTTAACAAAAAGTTAGGTCTTAATTATGTAGAAGAAGATTTTCTTGATCAACACTATAAAAAACTTAATTTTCAACTTTTAAATAGGGATTTAATACAAATAATATGTTATTGCGAAAGTCTTCTTCTTGATT
The DNA here is from genome assembly GCF_964019575.1 of Spiroplasma endosymbiont of Andrena trimmerana. Taxonomy (NCBI): domain Bacteria; kingdom Bacillati; phylum Mycoplasmatota; class Mollicutes; order Entomoplasmatales; family Spiroplasmataceae; genus Spiroplasma; species Spiroplasma endosymbiont of Andrena trimmerana. The sequence goes on along the minus strand of NZ_OZ026455.1, from coordinate 575,858 downwards.
TTGTTGATAAGAATTTTTTAATCTTTCAAATTCTTTTCCACAATCATTAATAATTTTAAGTATTTCTTCATAAACTCTAACATCTATTATTGGAGTTGATTCACTAATATGGCTTTTAGTTACTATTTTAGGAATTTCTATTCTTTTTCTAGGTTTGGAAATAGGTATAGAGAAAGTCTCTGACATATTTTTATTTTGTTTTAGTGGTATTTTAAGTCTAGTAAAATCTTTTTGTCTTTTTAATAAAACTTCTTTTCTATTTTTAAAAACATTACTAATATATGGTTTTAAATTAACATTAAATTCTTTAAGATCTCTGTTAATACTTCCTGTATTATCCTTAATGACTTTTTCCATTTGATTATATTCATGATTAACACTTTCTATATTATCATCTTGGTACGAAATAATTTCAAATGATAAACAATTGGAACTCAAGTTTATATTTTTATTAGAAAAAAGACCTCAAACCATAATAAAAGAACTTGGAGAATAAGATAAAAGTTCATAACTTCCAAAAACAGGAATTTTAAATTTAATTATTGGTTTCTTTGTTTGACAATGATGACCAAAAAAATCTTGACCATTAACTATTGCTTCTTCAACATCGGATTCTGCAGTATCAAAACTTAATGTAATTTCATCTAACGAAAATTTATCATATAAATAATTTGTATACTCTTCTTCATTAACATTCAAAATATAATTGTCTTCACATTGTTCTACTTCATTTTTAATTTGTTGTTTTTTTGACTCAAAAACATTACTAAGACAGTTATTTCTATTAAAAATCATTATTAGTACCCCCCTTATAAATTGTTAAATTAAATTTCTTAGTAAAATTATATTTTTTATAAAAAACAAAAACAAGTAAATATGAACTTTATTTAATTTTTTTAGTGTTTATATTTCTCTTTAAACCGCCAATACACTTTTTCTTACGATGATATCTTAAATAAGCAACTCCAGTAAGAATAAAAATTGAACGAAATACTGTAAAGACAATTCATGTTGTGTTAAAACCACTAGTACTATGATTAGGGTCTGGATCTGGGATTGGAGTTGGGGGACTAAGAGGAATGAGTGGATCAGGTGGAACTTTAGGATTATTAATTAATTGTAATATTGTGCCATTAATACACTTTAAAAACTTGTCTTGCGCAAAAATAGTGATATTTAAATTTACTCAATTTTTACTTGCTAAAAAATGTTTTAAAGTTGTTTCATCAAATGGTGTCAACACCAATACCATTATCGAAAAATATGTATAATAATTAACTACAGTATTTCTAGTACCAGCATACTTTGAACTGCTCCAATGGCACATAATGATATAAGTGCATGCAAGTACATTCTTTACCTCCTTCCTCTGATAACAAACTTTTACTAGACTAACCTTAAGTAAATAAAAATTCGCTTATTGAAAATGAATTTAAAATTCACTTATATATGTTTTAAGTTTGTTGTATATATTTTAGATATCTACCAAATATTTCCCTCTACCTTAACTATAAATTATTTATCATAATAGAATGTTTTAAATAGTTTTAATATTAAATCATTTACTATTTAAATTTATTAATATCGAAAAAAATATTGAAAAAAATATAAAATTTGATAACCTTTAATCATAAACATATAAGTTTTAAAAAACCTATTACTTTATTTAAAAGTAAATAGGTTTTTTTATTTAGAAATATATTAAAGGAGAAAATAAAGATGTTAGATTTTGCTAAATATTTTGATTTACAAAGTGATGGTGAATATTTTGATTCAATCATGAAAAATATAATTAAAGAAAATAGAAAAAATGAAAATGTAATTAATATTTCAGAAGAAGAATTAATATTAAAAGAAACTAATGATTTCAAAGAATTTAAATCACTAATTGAAAAAGAAATTAAAATGTTTATTTTTAATGATGTAAAAAAAACTCTACAAGAATGAAAATTAAAAAATTTTAAAAAAATTTATGCTCTTGAAGAAAGAAGAATAAAATATAGTCGTCAAAATTATCCAGATGAAGTATTTCAAACTCACTATGCTATTTATCAAAGAATTAATGAATATTTTAACAATGATTATAATACTTTGGTAATTTCTGAAATTTTAAAAAATTTAAAAGAATTAGAAAAAATCTATAAAGAACTTAATAAATTTGATGATGTTTTTACTGATAATTGTTTTTTATTAGAAGAACTATTACCAGAATTTCAAGAAAGTATAAGCAAAAATAGTATGAATGAAATGCAAAACAGAAAAAGAAATATTAAACAATTGGCAAAAGAAAATGAGCAAGAAAATGAAGAATGAGATATAACAGAAGAAGATGAAATTAAAGAATTAAAAAGTAACAATACTAATAGAAAAATTGCTCTTTATGAATTATTAAATAAAAAACTTGATGAAAAAAAGAAACTTAAATTTAAACCTTGAAATAATACTAAACATAAACAAATTGATCAAGAAATTACAAAAATTAAAAAAGAATTACAAACTATTGAAGAACATGAAGAAAATGAAAACAATAAAGTTATTGAACAAATAATTACCGAAGTTAACCAACTAACTACAAGTTCAACCTTCAATTAATACAGATGATGATATGAATAATTATTATGATGAACAAACAACTGTTCAAAAACAATCTTCAACTTTATAAAAAGTATTATATTTAATATAATACTTTTTAATAATTGAAAATCATTAAAATATTTAATAACATTGACATTTTTATTTTTAATATCTATACTGTATATAAATCAAATACAGTTTATAACTCAATTACTTTTGAATAAGTAATTGAGTTATTTATATTTGCTGAGTTATACTTGTAAGTGCAAGTAAATAAAATTGCAAAAAATTCTCATATAAAAATTTCATAATGCTAAATTTAGTTTAGAAAAAAGTAAGGAGTTTTTATATGAGTTATAAACATCTTGGCATAGATGAAAGAATTTATATTGAGAATCAATTGAAATTTAAATTTAAAATTAGTGAAATAGCTAAAAATCTTAATCGAAGTATTAGTACTATTATTCGAGAAATTAATAGAAATAAAGATAATAATCATTATTTTTCATTAATTGCACAAAATAAAGCTGAAAATCGAAAACAATCACATATTAGTTTTCATAAGTTTAAAAATAAGAATTTAGTAAAATATGTACAACAAAAATTACTATTAGGTTGATCACCTGAACAAATTTATGGCAGAATTAAAAATTTTCATAAAGAATGAGTTATTAGTTTTAAAACAATTTATACTTGAATTTATTTTGGAATGCTTGATAAAGTTACTAGTAAAAATTTAAGAAGAAAAGGTAAAAAACGAAAATCTAAAGAAAATCGTGGCAAGTTTAATGGTAAATCAATTAAAGAACGAGATATAAATGTTAATGATCGTATAACACTTGGTCATTGAGAAGGAGATACTATAGTATCATCACGAGGTAAAAGCAAATCATGTTTAATAACTTTAGTTGAAAGAGTATCACGATTTACTTTAGCAATATTAGTTAAAAACAGAACTACTAAAGTTATTAATAAAAATGTCAGTTATTATTTATCAATTCTTCCTAAAAACATTGTTAAAACTATTACTTTTGATCGTGGCAAAGAATTTTCAAATTGACAACAACTTGAAAAAAATTTAGATGTAAAAATTTATTTTGCCAATCCATATTCACCTTGACAAAGAGGTACTAATGAAAATACTAATGGTTTAATTAGAGAAAAATTTCCTAAAAAATTTATTTTTTCAAAAACTAATAAAAATGAAGTTCATAAATTTATATTGTCTTTAAATCAAAAACCGAGAAAAATACTAAATTATCTTTCACCAATCGAATATTTGGATAGAAAAATAATTTAGTTGCACTTACCTTTACAATTTAGCATTTTAAAAAAGGAGAAAGTTAAAAATGACTATCAATGATGATTTAATAAATACAATTTATCATGAGGCAGGACATGCTTTTATAAACTTAGCAAAAGGTATTTCATTATCAGAAGAAGGAATTACTATTAAAAACAATGGCGGTGGTCATACAATGATAGAACCATCAGAAAATGTTTCATTATTATCAATGATATCTTCTAATCTTGCGGGAAAAATTGCGGGAAAAATTATGGTAGGAAAATCAATTCCTCAATCAGCCTCACATGACATACAAAATATTTTAGAATTATTAGATGAACTATCAAAAATAAATTTAAGTCATAAAATACCAAAAATTTTACTAAAACAAACACAAGAAACCGTAAATACATTAATAGAAAATTATAAGACAATACATTTAATTGCAATAATGTGTCTTGTTAAAAAAGAAAATAATAAAGAAGAAATAGAATTTATTTATAAATATAAAGAGTTGCCAAAACACATCAAATGTAAAATAGAACAAGATACAAATTTGAATAATTTTTTAAATTCAGAATTTAATGTTGAAAGTTTTAAAAAATATCAAAATTATAGTTTTGAAGACTTTTTTAAATATGAATTGTTTGAATTTAAGACATTATTAAATTTCTATCCAAATTTAAAATCTGAAGCAAATGCTTATGAAAACTTTAGTAATAAAATAATTGATTTGTGTTTGAAAAATGATTCATTGAAATTAAAAATTATTAAAGAATATACAAAAGTAGTTGAAGAAATTGTTAAAAAATCAATAACAGTAGCAGAAGATTGAAATAATGCATCTATAAATTTTACTGAAACTATTTTAAGTAAAATATTATGAAAAGAAATACCATTTTATTCACAATGAAATAAAACAGATATAGATTTTATTAATCAAGAAAATAGCAAAGTTTCAACAAGTAAAGGTCAAAGTTCTAGTAATAAATTATAAAAAATATAAATCTTAGATACTTTAAAACTTTAGACATATTACGCAACTAATTAATTTTAAAAATTGAAAAAATATTTAATATTTTACTTCATTAATTCATTTATAGTAGTGTTTGGAGAAATTATAAGGTAGTGATGTTATTAATTTTTATCCATATATAATTTCATATATCCTTGAAATGAAATGAAATAAATTATCTTTTATACACTGAAAAAAGTTGTAAAAATATTATAATAAATAAATGACATATTTGAATATGTCACCATAAGTTTAAAAATTTTAAAGAGGTATAAAATGAAAAGAATATTAAATATTTTAAGTTGTTTAATATTTAGTGCATTAACTACTATTAACATTAACGCTTGTGACTTTTTTGATAACAATTCTCACAAATCAAAACCTTTGTATGAAAATGAAGAATGATTTAATGGCACAAGTTCTCAATATGAAGGTAATATTGTAGACAATATCAATATAATGTCTTGAAAAAAATATCATTTAGATTGACAATCATTTATTAAAAAGTATCAATTATTAAATTTTGATGATAAAGCAATTATTAAAGTTGAAATTGCCACATATAAAAACTGTATATGACATAATTTACCATTTCAAATTACAGGACCTAACTTATCAGTTAATACAGCAAAAATTAACACATCAAACAACACAAATGATGAAAAAAACAAAACTTGAAATATAGAATTTATGTATTATTATGGCAGTTGACTTACTCCGTTAGTTTTTATTCATATCTATGCTCAAGCATTTTTTTGATATAGTAATAATGGCAATATATATTTATCTATTCATTTAAAAGAAGAATCAAAAAATGCTGTAGAAGGAACACACTTTAAACTTCAAATAAATAGTGCATATTTAAGCTAAATTTATTAATTATAATAATAAAAAGGGGACAATATAACAATGAATGATGAAGATGAAAAATGTGATTTAGAAGTTAAATCAATTTTAGAAAAACAATATAAAAATGATCAAATCAAAGAGTTCTTAGTAAAACTTATAAATTCAAAAAAAGAAGAAAATAAATTTTATAGTAACTTAGAATTACTAGCGGATGTTTCACTATATTATAAAAAGATTAAAAAAACTGTTAAAATAACAAATAATACTTTGGAAATAATAAGCAAAATTTTAAAATTAAATGATACTGAAATAAATAATTTTTTAAGTTTAAGTTGAAATAAAATTCAAGAAATAACTACAGAAAAAATCATAAATATCGAAGAAATTAATGATTTATTAAATGAACCTTTTGTAAATACTTCATATATTAATCAAAAAAATTTAATATAGATTTCTAATTTAATATCTTTCTAAAATACTTACATTAACCTCATAAATAACACTCAAAAGTATTATAAATACTATTTTATTTTTGAAATAATGTAAAATTATTTTATAAAAGGGGTTAAAGTTTGAAAAAGGGGTATTTTATGAAAAATTTAAAAAGTATACTATCAATTGTAGGTGTTTTAGGATTTACAGCAGCAACAACAAGCAATGTCACTGCATGTATAAGTAATATAACAAGTAATTTTCAAGAAATAACAAATTGAAAAGAAAATAATGGTGAAATTCAAAGCTTAGTTAATAATAAAATACTATTTATGCAGGAACCAAAACTGGCGATGGCAAAGGTAATTTATTTAAAATTACTGATGATGATACAATAACAGCACTATCTAAATGAGATGAAAACAACGGTGAAATATGTAGTCTATTAAACATTAATAATACTATTTATGCAGGAACCAAAACTGGTGATGACAAAGGTAATTTATTTAAAATTACTGATGATGATACAATAACAGCACTATCTGATTGAAAAGATACTAATGGTGAAGTTCGTGGTTTACTAAATGTCAATGGCACAATCTATGTTGGAACTAAAACAACACCTATTAATAATGCATATACAGGAAAGTTAATTAAAATTACAAAAGATGACACAATAACAATATTATCAAAATGAAATGTAAATAATGGTGAAATTTATAGTTTAACTAGTTCAACAAACGAAAGTATTTATATTGGAACCAAAACTGGTGATGGTCAAGGAGATTTATATAAAGTTAAAGAAGATGGTACAAGTACACTAGTAACCAACTGAAAAGAAACTAATGGCGAAGTTTTAAGTCTAGTTAATGACAATAATACAATCTTTGTTGGAACAAGAACTACTGATGGTAAAGGAAGATTATTTAAAGTTGTCTATACAGTAGCAATTGGTATTTTTAGTTGAAGTAGCAGTGGTGGCGAAGTACATAGTTTATTAAATGTCAATGGTATTGTTTACGCTGGAACTAAAATTAGTGATAATAAAGGAAAACTATTTAAAAGTTTAAATCCAGAAGGATAATAAAAACTAATTAATTTAATTTATTAACTTCTTTTAAAAAAACCTAAAATTAAATTTTAGGTTTTTTATTATTTTTATCCTGTATAATTTTCAAACTTACCTCATTTTGGAATAAAAACAGTTACTACTTTTCCTGTTGGGCCGTTTCGATGTTTAGAAATAAGAATTTCAGCAAGATTACTTTCTTGTGAACTTGTTGTTTCTTCACTATTTTTTTCCTTATAATAATCATCACGATATAAAAACATAATTACATCAGCATCTTGTTCAATAGCCCCTGACTCACGTAAATCAGACATTAAAGGACGTTTTTCTTCACGTCTCTCCACCATTCTTGATAATTGTGATAAACAAACAATTGGTACTCTTAATTCTCTTGCCAAAATTTTTAAACTACGAGAAATATTTGAAACTTCTTGTTGACGTGATTCACTATCTCTACCAGTTAATAACTGTAAATAATCAATAATTACTAATTTAATGCTATTTTCACGACTTAATTTTCTTAATTTAGTTTGCAACTCTAAAACTCTTAAACCAGGTGTATCATCAATAATAATTCTTTTTTGTTTCAATTGCTCAGCAGTAGCACTAATACGATTTCAATCAGCCTGTGTAAATTTAGACTTATTACGTAAACGATTAGCATCAAAATGTCCTTGACAAGAAATCATTCTTGTAATTAATTGATCTTTTGGCATTTCTAATGAAAAAATAACAACAACATCGTTTTTATTATCTTGTTCATTAGCAGCATTTAAAGCAAAATTAAGTGCTAAGGCGGTTTTACCCATTGAAGGTCTAGCTGCTAAAATAATTAAGTCACCTCGCTGAAAACCACTAGTAATCATATCCAAATTGTTAATACCTGAACTTGTACCAGTAATATTAACTGTTGATTTTTGTAGTTGTTCAATTTTAGTTACCACATCATCAATGTGTTCACTAATTGGCAACATCTCTTCATGATTACGTTCACTACTTACTTGTACAATTTGAGCTTCAGCAGCAATTAAAACTTCATTAATTGACTTTTCACTTTGTAACTCTTTACCTATATTTTTTAAAGCATTTTCTAATTGTCGTTTAGTAGTTCTTTCAATCAAAATATCAATGTGTTCTTTTAAATTAGCATCAGTAATATATTGAGCCACTAAAGAAGATAAATATTCAATTCCACCAATTTTATCCAAATTATTTTGCTTAACTAATTCTTCGGCAATAGTTGTTATATCAATACCAGAATTATTTTTATAAAGATTGGTAATTGTTTTAAAAATAATTTGATTAGAATTAATTGTAAAATCATGTGGTGCCAATAAATTTAATGCACTTTCACATGCTGGTGATGATTGAATCATCGCACTTAAAACATTAACTTCTGCATTATTTATATATTGACCATTGTTAGACATAATTATTCTCCTAAAACTTCAACCTTTAATTGTGCAATAATTGTAACATCTAATTTAATATTAATGTTAGTTATACCTAATTCATTAATAGGATTAAATTTAACAAATTTATGTTTATCAATTTTAATGTTATATTTTTGCACTAGTTGTTCACAAATTTGTTTTGAAGAAATAGCACCAGAAACTTTACCATTATTACTTTTTAATTTAAATTGTAAAGTAATTAAATCTAATTGTTCTTTAATTTTTTGTAAATCTTCTAATTCCATTTCTCGTTGTATTTTTTTATTTTCAATTACTTTTTGATTAATTTTTAATGCTTCTGTTGTAGCAATTACAGCTAATTTTCTTGGTAATAAATAATTTTTACCATAACCATCACTAACATTAACAACTTCACCTTTTTTACCATAATTTTTAACATCCGTTAAAAGGACAACTTTCATTGTAAACATCTCACTTTCTATTTTAATAATTTTAATACCTTTCAGTAGTAGCACTCTCACTTTGATATACGCCACTTTCAATTAATTTTACCAATTCATCATACAATGCTCTAATTCCCAATTTACTACTTTGGACAGCAGCAGCACTAAAGTGACCACCACCACCTAAGTTTTCACAAATAATTTGAACATTTATTTCACCGTTGCTTCGTGCTGATAAACAAGCACGTCCTTGACGATCATAAGCAATAGTAAATGATGCTTTACAATCACGTAAGTCTAACAACATTTCTGAAATTTGGGCTAAATATGAAGTATGTACTTCTAAGTTTTCATCACCAACAGCAACTAAAAATCCTTTTTTAATTTCTTGGGCGTGACTAATTAAAGCAAATTTATCAATTAGTTCATTTAAACTATTTTTCAATAATCCTTTAACTTTAGAAGGAGAAGCTCCTCAATCAGTTAATAATCCACAGGCTTCAAAAGTTCTTCTTGTTGTTCTTACTTGGAAATTATTAGTATCAATTAAAATACCTGCAAACATTATATTTCATAAAAATTCTGATTCAATATTATTAAAATCATTATAATAAATAATTTCTGTCATTGCTTCAGCTGTTGAAGAAGTTCCTGCATCAATATAAGAAGTAATGGTGCTACTAATTGATTCATCAGAAACACGATGATGATCAATAACAATAATTTTTACAGCTTTACTTAATAAATCAGGACTATCAACACGTTGTGGATTATGAGTATCAACAACAATTAATAAAGTATTTGCATGAAGAAATTTAAGTGCTTGTTTACCTGTAATAAAATTACGACTAATATAACTTTCAGGAACAAGTTCATGAAGAATTTTTAATGTTTTTTCATCAACTTCATTTTGATTAATAACATAATGAGCACTTTTATTTAAGCTTTTAGCAATTTCAATAATAGCTGTTCCTGAAGAAATACTATCAAAATCAGCAGCCGCATGTCCCATAACTAAAATGTTTTCTGCTAATTTTATTTCATTATATAATGATTGTGCAAACATTCTAATATTAATTTTAGATTCTGATTGTTTTGCTTCAATAGTACCTCCAATAAAAACTGTATTACCACCAAATTCACGAATAACTACTTGATCACCACCACGATAAACTGCTAATTCTTTACTTTCAATAGCCAAATCATATAGATCTTTACTAATAGCATTACCATAAGAGAAACCAGCAGATAACGTAATATCTGCTTTAAATTTTTTAACACCTTCTCGAATATTTTTAATAAGTGGAAAGTTATCATTTCTTGCTTTATTAAATTCATTTTGATAAAGTAAAATATTGTAACCATCTTCAATATTACCTAATAATAAACCTGAATAATTATTAGCAAAATCATTTAATTCAGTTTTAATAAATGCTTCAACACGAATTTGATTCTCAACTCTTAATTTTTGTAAAGAATTATAAAAATTATCAATACTAATTACACCAAAAACTAATTTTTCTTGCTGCAATTTATTATATAAGAAATGATATTTAGTTGTTTCTTGTAACAAAATTGTTCTAGTTTGTACTAAATAAATAGCATCATAAAGCATATCTTCAATTTTAAGTGTAATTTGAGTAATATTATTACTAATTAATTGTTCTAAATCTCTTGATAGTTTAACAATTGATTTTCCAATTAGTCTACCTAAACCTTTATCTTCTAAAAATTCACTTACTCACATAATTGATAAATCACTATCTAAAACAATCATACCAACACTACCAAAAGTTAAAGCTTGTGCATTATTTAATTTTATGATTTCAGCTGTGTTAATATAACGATGACGAATTCATAAACTAAATAGAAAAATATAAAGACAAACAATAATAAAATTACCTAAAACTAAACTTAAAATTACAGTAATAGTGACCACTTGTTCTGCTGTCTCAATATTAACAATAAAATAAGTCAAGCCAATTAAAATTTCAACTACTAATCAAACAATCATTATTAAATGATAATTTCTTAACGATTTGAACACTTTGTCACTTCCTTCTAATATTATTAATTATACTATAACACTAATATTAAAAACAGCCATTATCTTTTATGTAATATAATACTATTAAGGTCTTTTTATTTTAATTTTAAACTATTATTTAAAATAAAATATTTTTAAGATAAAAAAATAAATAAAAATTGAGTAAGTTTACAAATCTTACTCAATTTTTTTATCTTGAATATCTTAATAATCCCATGATTTGGGCACGTTTTATATTTTTAGCAATTAAACGTTGATACTTTGGATTAGTACCTGTTGTTCTTGCTGGCAAAATTTTGTTATTATTACCCATAAATTTACTTAGTAATTCAATATCTTTATAATCAATATAAGTAATATTATTTTTAGTAATAAAACAAGATTTTCTTCTTGTAAAATTTCTTGGTTTACCAGTGTTCATAATTATCCTCCTTTAATTATTTAAATCTCAAATGATATCTTCTTCATCAAATTCTATATTTTGAATAGCCGCTTCTTTTTCTTGAAGCTGATTAGTATTAGTAAAGGCAATATCAGTACTATAATTAGGACTTTTAAAAGCATCATCTAAATGAATTTTATTCTCATCTCTTGGTTTTGAATAATTAATATTAGTGTTATTACCACTACTATCTTTTTTACGATTATCTAAAAAAGTAACAGTTTGTGCAACCACTTCAGTAATATATAGTTCTTTTCCATTCTGATCTGTTGATTTTCTTACTGACAGTCTTCCTGAAACTGAAATTAAAGAACCTTTAACTAAATAATTAGTCATATTTTCAGCAACTTTATTTCAAGCCACACATGAAATATAATCAGCTTGATTTTGAATATTATTAACTGCAAGTGTAAAAAAAGTAAAAGGTTTTCCTGTTGAAGTTTGATGTAACTTTAAATCACGAGTGATTCTACCAATTAATGTAACAATATTCATTTTTTATCCTCACTTTTAACTTAGATTTTATTAATCTTTTTGTTCAGTATTCGATGCATTATTATTAGTATTTGTTTTTGAATTTTGGTAATTAGTTTTTGTACGATAAGATGACTCAGTACCAGCGATTGGTCTTGGTTTTCTTTCACCATTTTCATCACGATTATAAGAAGGACGATTTCCTGGTCTTGTTGGTCGAGAGAAAGAACTAGATTCTACTTGGCGTTTTGGTTTAAACTTATTAATTTTTTCACTATCTAAATTAATAACCAAAAAACGCATTACGTCTAATTGTCTTTGTTTATTTAAAGCTACACGATTAAAGTTAGCAATATTTTCTGGTGAAGTTAGCACTTCAATAATAAAATAATGACCCTTAACTTTTTTGTTAATAGGATAAGCAAATTGACGAATAGAATCTTGTTCTTTAGTAATTTTTCCAGCATTTTTAGTTAAAATTTCACAAAATTCTTTTTTAATTAATTGTGCTTTTTCTTGATTTTGATCATCAATGATGTACATAATTTCATAATTATGCTTTTGTTTTAAATCTTCCAATGTTCGAAGACCTCCTTTTGGGCATATGGCTCTGATGAGCAAGGAGTAAATATATTAAGTTTGATTTTTAAATATTTGACTCATACAATATTATAACGTAATTACCTTTAAAGTAAAGGAAAAATAACAATAATTATTAATATAACATGAGAAAAAATGACTAAATAAAAATTTGATTTCAATAAGAAATTTTATTTTATATAATCAATTATTTTTTGCACTATTTCCTTAGGAGTTAAATCATTAGTGTCAATTACTAAAAAATTAAAGTTATTTTTTTCTTTTTCATATCACTGTTCATATTTTTTATTTAATAAACTTCAGTATTCATGAGGTACATGTTTTTCTGATTCACGACCACGAAGGTTTATGCGTTCAATTGTGTTTTTAAGATTTGCTTTTAAATAGACAATTAAATCAGGTTTAATTTGTGGATCAAAATAAAGTGATGAAATAATAACATTATTATAAAAATTTAAATACACTTCATAATCTCTATCATTCATATTGTTTTGAGCTTTTAATACTTCAACGAAAATAGGATCTTCTAAAATACTGCGATCAAAAATAACATTGTTAAAATTTTGTGCTTCTTTTAATTGTTTACTTCGTGCCATCAACATAAATACTTGCATTTTAAAAGCATATTCTAAAGGATTTTGATAAAAATCATCTAAATAGGGATTACTAGTAACTGGCTCGTCCATAATTTTATATTTTAATAATTTTGCTAATTCTCTACTAATAGTGCTCTTACCAACACCAACTACACCAGATAATACAATTTTCATTTTTTGCCTCCCATAATATATGATTACAATTAATTTATCTTAATATATAAATTTTCTCCCTCCAAATAAAAAAACATTTAATAAATTAAATTTTACTTTTACTAAAACTCGTTGCTTATATTTTCAAAGATTAACATAATATCAATTACATTTTTGAAATTATTGATAATACACTTTCTTGATTCTATATACCCTTTAATAACTATATTTATCATAACATAGAATTTATTGATAACGATACTACTACTTTTTAATACCTAAAGAGTTATCAAATAAATCAAATTGATATATTTATAAACTAAATTTTAAAAATAAAAGAGAAGTAAACTACAAACTAAATTACATTAATATAAACAGTAATCACATTAACTATTATATTTTCTTTCAAACTTGCTTGCCGCTTATTTAATTTAAATATACAAGAACTATTTCCCTTTCCATTCTTGATTCATACAAATTACAATCACAGTATACATCATTTTTTATTTATAATTTTGCTGATTTTGATTTAGAACTACTTTTTAAAAACTGATTATCATCATTTATTTTTTGTCTTTCAAATTCATTTGAGTATACAAAATTATTAATATATTTTATATTGTGATTAAAATCTTCTTTAAGAAAATTATTAGTATAAAAATTTTCATCATTTACTTTACACTTTGAGCAATCTTTAGAAACAGCAATTTCTTTCCAGATATTCTCTTTAAATAATTTAATTTCTTCACGATTTTCAATTTCTTTGTCTTGAAATTTTTTAATTTTTTCTTCCAATTCTTTTATTTTTTCTGCAACTAATTCTTCATTTGTAAATATTTTTTCATCTGTTATTAATTCTTTAATATCAATAATAACAGCATCAAAATATGAAAAAGCAGTTTTGTCTAAAATAATACCAAACCCTATACTTGCTAAACCTCAAGAAAGATAATTTTTAAATTGTTTAAGGAATTCTCAAAAACTATTAAATCTATCACTAGTCATTTCATTTTCAATATAAGCTGTAAATAAGGCTCCCATACAACATAAACAACCTAATTTAAAACCGTGTATGATTAAATTTTTCAAAGCATTTTTTCTAATACTTGAAAAAATAGTTGCTATATTTTCGTTTGAATTTACATTTTCAATATCATCATTAATTGATTGATAATTTTGAATAGGCATATTTAAATATCCTCCTTTAACATAAAAAACTCATTACTTTAAAAACCAAGTAATAAGTTAAACAAAAAACTTTAATATAAAATTTTAGAATTATAAGCTAAATTGTAAAGGTAAGTGCAACTAAATTATTTTTCTATCCAAATATTCGATTGGTGAAAGATAATTTAGTATTTTTCTCGGTTTTTGATTTAAAGACAATATAAATTTATGAACTTCATTTTTATTAGTTTTTGAAAAAATAAATTTTTTAGGAAATTTTTCTCTAATTAAACCATTAGTATTTTCATTAGTACCTCTTTGTCAAGGTGAATATGGATTGGCAAAATAAATTTTTACATCTAAATTTTTTTCAAGTTGTTGTCAATTTGAAAATTCTTTGCCACGATCAAAAGTAATAGTTTTAACAATGTTTTTAGGAAGAATTGATAAATAATAACTGACATTTTTATTAATAACTTTAGTAGTTCTGTTTTTAACTAATATTGCTAAAGTAAATCGTGATACTCTTTCAACTAAAGTTATTAAACATGATTTGCTTTTACCTCGTGATGATACTATAGTATCTCCTTCTCAATGACCAAGTGTTATACGATCATTAACATTTATATCTCGTTCTTTAATTGATTTACCATTAAACTTGCCACGATTTTCTTTAGATTTTCGTTTTTTACCTTTTCTTCTTAAATTTTTACTAGTAACTTTATCAAGCATTCCAAAATAAATTCAAGTATAAATTGTTTTAAAACTAATAACTCATTCTTTATGAAAATTTTTAATTCTGCCATAAATTTGTTCAGGTGATCAACCTAATAGTAATTTTTGTTGTACATATTTTACTAAATTCTTATTTTTAAACTTATGAAAACTAATATGTGATTGTTTTCGATTTTCAGCTTTATTTTGTGCAATTAATGAAAAATAATGATTATTATCTTTATTTCTATTAATTTCTCGAATAATAGTACTAATACTTCGATTAAGATTTTTAGCTATTTCACTAATTTTAAATTTAAATTTCAATTGATTCTCAATATAAATTCTTTCATCTATGCCAAGATGTTTATAACTCATATAAAAACTCCTTACTTTTTTCTAAACTAAATTTAGCATTATGAAATTTTTATATGAGAATTTTTTGCAATTTTATTTACTTGCACTTACAAGTATAACTCAGCATATATAGTATTAAAGTAGTATAATACATATAAAGCCAAGAAAGAAGGTGTATTTAATGATTAAAAAGATTAACGATGATCTAAATGATTATATTAGTGAACAT
Source organism: Spiroplasma endosymbiont of Andrena trimmerana (assembly GCF_964019575.1). Lineage (NCBI taxonomy): Bacteria > Bacillati > Mycoplasmatota > Mollicutes > Entomoplasmatales > Spiroplasmataceae > Spiroplasma > Spiroplasma endosymbiont of Andrena trimmerana. Next base: position 559,997 of record NZ_OZ026455.1, on the reverse strand, counting down.
CTAAAATATCAAATGCTTAGTTTTAAATTAAGTAATGATGCAAATCAAAAAGGATATCCTGGGTTTGCACGCTTCTTCCAAGTAGAAGCAGCTGATGCTGTTGTTCATATTCGTAAAATTTGTAACTATTTAATGGATCAAGATGCTCAAGTTGAAATTAAAGACATTAAAGTTCCAACTTTTACTACAAAAAACATTGAAGAAGCATTAAAAAAATTAAAATCTACTAAAGAAGAATTACTTGATTTTACTAATAAACTTGTTAAAAGTGCTCGTGAAAATAATGATAATTTAACTGCGAAATTTTATGACTGATTCTTAATTGATTTCTATGAAGAAATTGCTTATGAAAAAGACTTATTGGATTGAATTGCAATGTCTAATAGTAACCTTTATAAAATTGACAAACGTTTACTAAAAACTGAAGAGCCAGATACTTTAAAAGTTATTGTTCCATTTTATGAACCCGAATAAATTTCATATTTAACTCTTAATTTTCACCAAAAATGTATAAAAAAATTATACATTTTTTATTTTTTTTATAAAAATTTGTTGTATTTTTTTGTTTTTCTTCTACTTGATAGTTTAAACTGCAGTTAATATTTCTGCTTTTGTTTCCAAAGGTAATTGAGATTCTATTAAGCCCCTATTCTCTCATTTTTGTTTGCTGTCAATATCGAGTGAAAATTTCCCAAAAATATTTATCAAAAAAAATAAAAAAGAAGTAAAATTTAACAAATAAAAGTTGCTTTGTTTTGAAAGTAAATATTTTTATATTTACTTTCAAAGGAGAACAAAATTATGAAATATTTTAGTCCAAGTTATTGATTTAAATTGTGAGTATTAACTGCTCCACTTTTAAATAATAAAATACAAGGTATTAATGGTAAGTCAATTGATAATTCAAATATTAAAAATTGAGTTAGAAAAAATACGACTAGTTTAGATTTAGTAAATCAACAATTAAATTTTGCAAGTAATAATCAAACAGATTTTATTATTAACAACCCAACAACAAATAGCAAAATAAATATGAATAAACATCGTCATGAAAAACACAGAAATCGATTAAAAAGAACATTAAATGGTAAAAACGAAATAAGGGGTAGTTGAGGTAAAGTAACTTGTTCATTTACACCAAAAACTTTTGAAGGAATAATAGCTGATTATCATTATTGAAAAGATAATCCTGCATGAGAACTTGGCGAAAAATTTAAAGAGGATATGATGCAACGATATAATTCTAATGATATTTCAATTACTGCAATTTTTCCATGAACATGAAAAGAAATACAACAAGTAGGTAAAACAATTTGAGATAATAACAGAAGATGAGAAATATTATCCAAATAATCGTCTTGATAATTTAGAAAATGATTTTCCAGATTGAAATAAAGATATAAAAATTAATTTAGGAAAAATTAATCATAACGTTGATAACGAAATTAAAAGTGCCATAAAGAAAAAATATCATAATTTTAAATTATCAGAAGTTTATTTATTGGATAAATCTAATTACTCACACTTTATTGGCTATTTTGAAAAAAAATAATTGTTGGTACTTTTAGTCCCTATTCTTATGGTTTGACAAAACCAACTTTTACCTATGTAACACAAGATAAATTTAATGAAATTTCAAATATTATAGCAAATGATTCAAAAGTTAAACAATGATTTGCACATATAAATGAATGAAATTCTACTTTACCACAAGCAATCAATAATTCTAAAACATTTAATCCTCAAGCATTATATAATTGAAAAAGACAAGAAAAAGAAATAATAAAAGGTTATATAAGAGATTGAAGTTATATTTCAACTTTAATTGAACATGAATTAAACAAAAATATTCAAGGAATCAAAGCAGATTTTGAAACTTTAAAAAAACAAGTTAATGAACTTGACAACAGACTTCTAAATCTAGAAAATAAATCAAATTTAAATTGTGAAAACACATTAACTATTGTTAATGGTGCTTTAAATACTATTCCCATAATTGGTAATGTTGTTGGTGGTATTACAACAATGGCTTCTGGTGCTTGTGCTATTGGTGGTGTATAATTTTATTTTTTATATCTTTAAAATCAATTTTAAGGCATCAAATTTGCTGCTCGACAAACGATTTAAAATTTTATATAGTTAAGTATTCACAAAAATAATCTTTTATAAAAAGAATTTTATCTAATTTTAATTTGGTATTATTAGTATCCATATCTTCAAGGATGGTTTTTATTTGGTATATAAACCTTTTTAGTTTTTATCAACTCTTCTTTGATAATTGGTTTTGGTGCTATTTCTTTTAATTCATATATTTGATGATTATAACTAAGATATAACTCATTAATAAACGATTTAAGTACAATTACATCAGTTCTAGGTTGTATGTATTGAACTTTGCTATTTTTATAAGGAAAATACTTTTTACCATAATATGTTATAGTTGAACCACTATCCGTTTTTCTTTTAGAAAATCTTGAAAGATAAATATTTATTTCTTCTTGGTTTGGAGCTTTAATCATAGCAGATTTATTATTATCAATAGGTAAGGCAAATTGCTTATTAAAAATACTTATATATATTTTAAGAAATTGATTAGCTTCTTCTAAATTTTTAATTTTATTAAGTCTAAGTTCACTAATTAAGCGACTTTGAAGTGTTCCAAATAAGCGTTCGATTCTACCCTTAGCTTGTGGAATGGAAGTTCTAATAATTTCAACACCTAAATCATTACAAGACTTTTGGAATTGAGTATAAGTATCATTTTCCGTGTTTATTTTGCCAGCATCGATTTGTTTTTTATATCCAAAAACTGTTCTATTATCAGTATAAAATGTTTTTGGTATGCCATATTTAGTTAAAATTTGATAAAAAACATTATAATAACCATCTAATGTTTCTTGATGATCAAATCATAGTCCGACAATATTTCCTGTAGCATCATCAATTGCAGCATGTAAAAAAGCTTTTGGTTTATCCTTACCAAATCAATGATGATTACTTGCATCCATTTGAATTAATTCACCAAAATTTGTTCTTCGGTTTCTTGTAGGATGCAAGTTATTTTTCTTATTTTTATGTCTTTTTGGTGAAGTAATTTTTTCTTTAATTAATATAGTATAAAGTGTACTATATGAAATTTTAATTTTTTCTTCATTGTTTAATTTCTCATGGAAATGTTGAAAATTAAAATTATAATATTTGGTTTTATATAAATTTATAATCTTAATTTTGATTTCAAAATTTGTTGTTTTATTAGAAATTTTATTTCGGGATTTATGAATAAAACCAACTTTACCTTCTCTATTGAAAATTTGAATTAATTGGTTAATTCTTCTAATAGTTAGGTTAAGTTTATTCTTAGCTTGATGTTTAGATAATTTATTAATAATAATGTCATTTATAATATTAAACTTATATTTTTCTTTCATAGTCATGCTTCTTTCCATATTTATCACCAAGTATATTTAACTTTACTTTTGGGAAATTTTCACTCGATAACTAATAGGAAATTATCACTAAATAATGACACTCATTTTTGTTTGCTTGCATTTTTTGATTGTTCTGATAAAGGTTGCTGTAACTCTGGAATTTCAGTACTTATTAATTTTCATACTTCATTTAAAGATGTTAATTTTATTTCTTCTTCATTTATTTCGGTTTGGATTTCAATACTTACTAATTTTGATTGATTAATTGTTCTTAAAGACTCCTATTTTTTTTCCTTTTTTTCTCTAATTGCATTTTCTATTATTTCTTACAGTAATTGGTATTTCTCCAATTCATACAAAATGAATTGGATATTTATTATCTATAACTGGCATTTTTTTAATAACTCTTATATTTTATTTAAATGCATTGTTTAAAAATGATAATTCATCTTCAATATTTAATCTTGGAAATAATAACTCTTTTTTATTAACAGATTTATTAAAAACTTCATTCAAGTTGATATTGACTATTGGTTTAGTAATTTTTAAGACACCCAATTGTTCATGAATTTTTAATGAACTATTAACCAAAATTGGACTTAATAAAGCACTACTAATAATTAAAATATTTGCTAATAAATTTAAAATATTATGTAATTCAATAGTTTTATTATTTTTATGTAAATCTCATGGTTTTGTTAAATCAATTAATTTATTACCACTAGTTATTAATTTAAAAACGACATTAATTGCTTCATGAATTTGATACTCATCCATTTCAATATTAAAATCATTAATAGTACTTTTAATAATTTTAATTATTTCTATTGCTTCTGGTTGTAACTTATTTAAATTAACTTTGGGAATTTTACCATCACAATATTTAATGATCATTGTAACTGTTCGCGAAAGCAAATTACCTAAATCATTAACAAGATAAGAGTTATAACAATTTAAAAATAATTCATGACTATATTTTGCATCATGACCAATAATAATTTCTTTCATTAAAAAAAACCGTAATCCATCTGTACCATAACGATTTACTAATACTAAAGGATCAATAACATTACCTTTTGATTTTGACATTTTTCCTTCTTCATTAGTAATTCAACCGTGGGCCAAAATTCGATTTGGCTGTCTCAAGTTTAATGCCATTAATAAAATTGGCCAATAAATCATATGAAAACGACTAATTTCTTTACCAACTAAATTCACAATTTCACAATTTGAATCTAGTCAAAATTTTTTAAAATTAATGTCATCATCTTGTAAATAACCTAATCCTGTTAAATAATTACTTAATGCATCAATTCAAACATAAATAACATGTTTTGGATCTTCTAATACTGGTACCCCTCAAGTAAAACTCGTTCTAGTAACACTTAAATTTTCTAAACCTGGCGTAATAAAATTATTAATCATTTCCGTTTTACGATTAAGTGGTCATAAAAATAATGGATGTTCATCATAATATTTTAATAATTGTTTAGTATATTTTTCCAATTTTAAAAAATATGATGGTTCTGATAAAGTAGTAATATTACCTTGACATATTTTACATGTATTATTAATTTTATTAATTTGACTATCTGTCAAAAATTCTTCACAAGAAATACAATATGACCCTTCATATTTTCCCAAATAAATATCATTTTGTTTTAATAATTTGCTAAATATTTTCTGAACACTTAAAATATTATTTTTATTAGTTGTTCTAATAAATTTATCATAATCAATATTTAAGTTTTTTCATAAATTCTTAAACCCAACAACAATATCATCAACAAATTTTTGTGGAGTTTGTTTATTTTCATCCGCCTTTTTAGCAATTTTTTGACCATGTTCATCACTTCCAGTTAAAAAGAATACTTCATAACCTTGCATTTTCTTATAGCGAGCTAAAACATCAGCAATAATTGTTGTATAAGCATGTCCCAAGTGTAATTTAGCACTAGGATAATAAATAGGGGTAGTAATATAAAATTTTTTTGTCATTATTTGCTCCTAAATTTAATAATTATAATTTTACATTAAAATAGTATTATTTATTGTAATACTTATTTAAATTAATAATATTTTATTAATTTTTATTTTTTTATAAAATCGAACATTTTTGTTGATATTGATTTTCATTAAAACCATTATCAGAGTTAACAGCATCTATATCAACGTTTAAGTAAAACTGATAATCACTATTTACGTGTGAAATAACACTACTTTTTTCATTATCATAATTATTTACTGGTAAATACTGATTACCGTTACTCATTAATGGTTGATTTTGTAATTTTCTTGAACTTGCAAAATCATATCAATGTCTCAAAAGATCATTTTTTTCTCATTGTCTTCTTTTTTCTTTTTCTATTTTTTCTAAAATATTATTAAGTTTTAAAATTTTTAATCCAACCTTTTTCAATTCTTCTTTTTGATTACTTATATTAACTTTTTCACATACTATTTTGTTAATTCGTTTTTTTTCAAAATTATAATAACCAAAAGTTAAAAACTTAACTAATTTATTCTTAAATTTAAAAATTTTACTTGTTTTTTGTTTTTCGAAAATTTCTAACTTTTTAATACTATTTATATTATAAGAAAGAAATATAGATTGTTTTTTAATATTTGACTGCAATGTTTTTTCACATTTATATTTCTTATTATTAATATAATATAATATTATTTTTATTTTATTAATTTTCTTTTTTAATAAATTAATATCTATTTCTCCATTATCTTTTAAGTATCGATCATCTAAAACATCATAAAAGTGTTCTTCACTATCATAGCTTGTAATAAAATTAAAATCTTGATCTATAAAAGGAAAACTATTATCGATTTTGTATTTCTTCATAATTTTCACTCCTTAAACTTATATAATCTAGTGACTAATTACAATATTTTCTTAATCTTTTATTTTTATTGATTATTAGATAAAATAAAAAAACAAAAATTAATAAATTAAATGCTAATTAAATTTAATATTAAACATTATTTATCTTTAAAAACTTTTTTAAAAATATAATCAACATTTATTAAAAAAATATTATTATTACAACATTCATTTAACTGTTCACTAGTTAAATATTGATTAATATTATTCTTTATTAATACATCTTTAAAATTAATCATTTTATTTTGTGCTTCTAAAGTGCATTTTTGAATAAAATCATAAGCAATTTCACGTGTTATTTTTGGATTATTTTTAATAATAGCCAATAAAACTACTTGTGAAAAATAAAGTTCATTAGCTTTAGCAATATTATTTGCCATGGCACTAGTATTAATTACTAAATTATCTAAAATATTTGTCATTCTATTAATAATAAAATCTAATATATGATAAATATCAGGTAACATAATGCGTTCATTAGAACTATGAGAGATATCACGTTCATACCATAATAAATTATTCTCATATACTATACTATTATAACTTCGAACTAATCTTGCTAAACCACAAATATTTTCAGAACCAATTGGATTTTTTTTATGTGGCATTGAACTTGAACCTTTTTGTGAAATAGAAAATCCCTCTAAAAGTTCATTAACTTCGCTACGTTGACTCAAACGAATTTCTAAAGCTATTTTTTCAATTGTTGTAGCAATTGAACTTAATTGTGTAATTAAAAAAATCAAACGATCACGTTGTACTACCTGCGTAGCACAACTGTCAACTTCCATTTTTCATTTTTTGGCAATAAATTCACTAACTTTTGGCGAAATATGAACAAAATTACCCATAGCACCCATAATTTTAATAACTTCAACTTGTTTTCTTGCCAACTCCAACCTTACTAACTGTCTATTTATTTCATCGTATCATAAAGCAAATTTTAATCCTAATGAAGTTGGTTCACCAAAAATACCATGACTGCGACCAATTACTAATTGATTTTTATATTTAAACGCTAACTCTTTTAATTTAAATTGTAAAGTAATTAAAGCTTTTTCAATAATTTCATTTGAAAATTTTATTTGTAGATTTTGGACACTATCAACCATATCAGTTGAAGTTAAACCATAATGAATTCAACGACTTTCAGTTTTTAAGTTAGCACTTAACATTCTAGTAAACGCAACTACATCATGTTTAGTTTCTAATTCTAATTTATTCATTAATTCAATATCTAACTTAGCATTTTTTTTAATTAATTGAAAATCTTTAAAAGGAATTATATTTAAATGTTGTAATGATTCACAAACATCAATTTGAAAATTCATTCATAAGTTTAAACGATTTTTCATATTTCAAATATTAGTCATTGCTTTTGTTTCGTAACGTTCAATCATTTTTACTCCTTAATAAATATAGTTTGTTTACGATCTGGACCAACAGAAAATATTCTAATTGGAACACCCACCAACTCACTAATTTTTTTTAAATAATTTTTAGCATTTTCTGGTAATTCATCATAACTAGTAATATTAGTAATATCTTCATTTCAGCCAGGCATAGTAATAAAATGTGGTTGACATTTATTAAAGTTATTAATTTGAGAAGGTATGTATCTAATTATTTCGCCATTTAAAGTATAATGCGTACAAATGCTTAATGTTTCAATACCAGTAAGCACGTCTAACAACATAACAGCTAAACTAGTAAATCCATTAATTTGTGCACTATACTTAGCAATAACTGCATCAAATCATCCAATTTTTCTTGGTCTTTTTGAAACTGTGCCATATTCATTACCAGTCATACGAATATAATCTGCTAATTTACCAAAAACTTCACTAGGAAACGCACCAGCACCAACTCTTGTACTGTATGCTTTAGTTACACCAATAATTTCATTAATTGCTTTTAAAGAAATACCTGAACCAATAGCAATTGAACTAGCACTTGGATTAGAAGATGTTACAAAAGGATATGTACCATGATCTAAATCTAATAAAGTACCTTGTGCTCCTTCAAATAATATCTTTTTATTTCTAACTAATTGTTCATTTAAAAATTGACCAGTATCAATAATTAAATCTTTAAAGTATGGTAATAATTCTAATAAACGATTATATATTGTTTGCGCATTAAATTCTTTTTCATATCCATAAACATTTTTTAATATTTTATTTTTAATTAACAAATTATCAGTAATCAATTCTAATAGTCGTTCCTTATCTAATAAATCGCCCATTCGAATTCCAATCCGATTAACTTTATCAGCATAACAAGGTCCAATTCCTTTTTTAGTAGTGCCAATAGCTTTATCACCCTTAATTTTTTCTTCATATTCATCAAATGCTAAATGATAAGGTAAAATAATATGAGCACGATCAGAAATTCGTAAATTTTGACAACTAAAACCAGCAGCTTTTAAATATTCAATTTCAGAAACTAATTTTTCTGGATTAACAACACAACCATTAGCAATAACACAATATGAATCTTTATTAAAGATACCAGAAGGAATAATACTTAATTTATATTTTTGATGATCAAAAACAATTGTATGTCCGGCATTATCACCACCACTTCAACGAACAATAACATCAGAATTTTGACTATAATAGTCAGTTATTTTGCCTTTTCCTTCATCACCTCATTGACAACCAATAATAGCAGTAGTTTTAAATGGTTTTGGTTGATCAATTTTTGATATTAAAATATTTTTAGTATTAACAATTTTATTAGTAATTTTTTGATTTTCTTCTTTTATTATATGTTTTGACTTTTCAAAATCTACTTTCATCTTATTAACGATTGGCTTAAGAGTGTCAGTTTTTATTGATTGCGTTTTTACTTTAGTTGCTTTTTTTACATCTTTAACTTTTGGTTTAATAGTTTTATTAAGTTGTTCAACTTTAGTTTTTGCCTTTTCTACTGTTGGTTTGATTATATTTTTTTTTGCTTTCATATTGTCTCCTTTATACTCAAAAAAAAGTATTTATAAATTTATAAATTAATTATATAATTATTTAATAATGATTATCAAAATATTGTTATTAAAAATAAACTAGTAAAGGAAACTTAAAAAATGAAATGAAATTTTGATAATGACAGTTTTCAAAATGATAATAATGATGATTTTGACAAACTTTGTCCTATTTGTAAGCAGAAATTACTAGAAGCAAAACTTGAAAAAATAAATGAAATAAATCAATATCAGCAAACACAAAATGATATTTTATTAATTGAAGAAATAAAAAAAGAATTAGAAAAAATTAAAAAAGAAAAAGAAACACAACTTTATGTTTACTTATGTAGAAAACATAAAAATGAAAATATTCTTTAATATTTTTATAATATATTAATTATTTTTTATTATATTTATTCATAATATTTTCAAATTTACTATCAGTAATTCAACTACTAATGCTTTCTACAAAAAATTGTTTATGATCGTTTATATTCTTTAACTCATCATTACTAAACTTACTCAAAACTCAATCAGCCGTGTTAAAATTAGGATTTTTACCAACACCAATTCTTAATCTTTGAAAATCTTTACTACCAATTTGATTAAAAATACTTTTAATTCCATTATGACCAGCAGCACTAAATTTTTGTTTGTATTGAAATTGACCAAAATTTAAATCAACTTCATCGTGAATAATTAACACATTTTCAATTTTAATTTTAAAATAATTCATAAAATTTGAAACACAAAAACCTGATAAGTTCATAAAAGTTAATGGTTTTAAAAAAATAACATCAGTGCCATTAACAACAGTTTTAACATATTGACCATTAAATTTAGTTTGATTAATTTTTAATTGTAATGTTTCACAAATCATATTAATAATAATAAAACCAATATTATGACGTGTCAATTCATACTCTTTACCTGGGTTTCCTAATCCAATAACTAATTTCATCTACTTTAAATTTCCTCTTTATTATTTTTTACTATTTTTATTATTAATTTTTTTTATTAATTCATTTGTTTTATCATCATAAACTTTTGTTAATGATTTATTATTAATTGAAGCATCAATCATTTTTGCAATAAAATCAGCAATTGAAATAATTTTTAAGCCATTAAATTTTTTTTCTTCAGAAATTTCAATAGTATTAGTAATAACAACTTCCTTAATAATTCCATCAATAACAGATTGTTTCAAATTTTTTGAAGCTTGCCCACTAAAAATACCATGAGTAGCTAAAATATAAACTGATTTTGCACCATGTTCTTTAATAGCTTTTGCTGCATTAATAATAGTACCACCTGTATCAATCATATCATCAATAATAATAGCATTCTTTTCTTTAACATCTCCTAGTACAAACTTAACTTGACTTTGATTAGGAGTTGTTCTTCTTTTATCAATAATTGCCAAAGGTACACTTAAATAATTACCTAATCTTCGAGCACGAGTAACACCACCATGATCTGGAGATACAACAACTAAATTAGTTAAATTTTCTTCAATTAAATAAGATGCTAAATCTTGAGTTGCTCGTAAATCATCAACAGGAACATCAAAAAATCCTTGTTCTTGTGGTGAATGTAAATCAACAGTAATAACACGATCAACACCCGCAACAGTTAATAAATTTGCAACAAGTTTACAAGTAATAGGTTGTCTACCACCTTGTTTTCGATCTTGACGAGCATAACCAAAATAAGGAATTACTACATGAATTTTAGCAGCAGATGCACGAACTAAAGCATCAACAAAAATTAATAATTCCATTAAATTATCATTAGTTGGCGGCGAAGTTGATTGGATAATATATACCACTTTCCCTCGTACTGATGTTATAGATTGAATGTTAAATTCACCATCAGCAAAACGACTAATTTCTGCTTTTCCAGGTTCAATATTAAGTTTTTTACAAACTTCTTGTGTAAATTTTTGACTAGCACTTAAACCAAAAACTACAATGTTTTCTACATTATTCATTAAATCCTCCTTTACATGTTTCTAAAAAATTATAATTATAATTTCATTATACAATGTTTATTACAATTTAAGTATATTAAATTTAAAGACTATTAATTAAAAATAATTAATAAAAAGTTATATCTTTTGCAAGAAAAAATAAAATCATTATAATAGTTAACGGATAATAAATATTTAAAAATATGTTTATTAATAAACAAGGATTATTGCTGAGGTGTTTTATATACTTATTATCCACATTCTAATATCATTAATTTTAATAATTATTCTGAAAGGTATTTATTATTAATAATAGTAAATAACTGATAAAACATTGAAAATGTTAATTCTTCAGATCTTATTGTTAATGATCAAGATAAGTCGTTAATTAAATTAACGGCTTTTTCTTTGCTATTTAAATAAATACCCAAATTGTTAACTAATGTTTTTCTCTTATTAACAAAGCAACTTCTTACAAATTTTCAAAATAATTGTGGTTCATCAAGTTGAAATTTAGGATTTACTTTAAAATAAACAACACTACTTGTGACATTAGGTATCGGAGTAAAATTATTAGGACTAACATCAAAAATAATTTTAACATCACAATAAAATTGACACATAACAGAAAGATTATTATATACTTTAGTTTTAGGTTTAGCACAAAATCTTTGTGCAACTTCTTTTTGCATCATTAATGTAAATGAATCAAATAATTCAATATTTTCTAATAATTTTAAAACAATTTGTGAAGTAATATAATAAGGCAAATTTGCAATTACATGAATTTTTTGATTTATTGCAAATTCTTCATTAATGATTTTTTTTAAATCTAAATTTAAAAAATCATCATTTATAATTTTTAAATTTTTGTATTCATTTAACTCTTTTTCTAAAACAGGAATTAATTTTTTGTCAATTTCAATTGTTACAACTTTTTGCGCAGTGCTGAGTAATTTATTGGTTAAATGACCAATGCCCGCTCCAATTTCAACAATGCCATCTTCATCTTTAAAATTACTAGTTTTAACAATTTTATCAATTATATTATTATTAATTAAAAAGTTTTGTCCAAACTTTTTAACTGCATGTAAGTCGTATTTTTTCAATATTTTTTTTGGATTTTCCATTATTATTCTCCAATTCACATTTTTAGTTAATTATATACTAGTAATAATTAAACAAATAGTTAGCCAACTAATCATATATGCTAAATTTACTACTAGCAAATCTACATGTGGTAATATTAACATATATCAACTTAATAAATAAATATTAATTTGAGTGGGAAAAGGAGATGATTTTTATATGGCAACAAAAATAGAGGTTGCTAATGACGGACACAATAACCAAGACGTTAATATTGTTTCTCTAGATTTAGGAACAAGAAATTTAATTGTCAGAGTTAATGGAAGGGTTGTTTATAGTCAACCATCAGCAATTGTATTTGATACAGAAAACGGAGAAGTATTCATTGGTGAAGCCGCTTTATTAATGAAAGAAAAAACTCCAGCGAATAAAATTTTCAGAGAACCAATGGCTAATGGTGTTATTAGTGACAATAATGCTTTGATTGCTTTATTAACTGAAATTTTTACACAAATTATTGATGTGAAAGCTGAAAAAATTTGAGAAAATTCAGTAGCGCTTGTAGCTATTCCATCTAAGGTTTATAAATTAGATAGAACTGTTTTACGTGAAATTCTACAAGGAAAAAAAGTAGCTAAAATTCCAATTTATAGCGATAAATTTCCCAAGAGATATAATGAAAGTAATGAAAGCGTAATGAAAGCTGAAAAAGTTGTTATTGTTCCTGAAGTAAAATTGGCAGCTATTGGTGCTGGGGAAGCACTTTGAGATGCTTCAGGAGTATTTATTCTTGATATTGGTGGTGGAACTTCTGACTGTGCCATTTTATCAAGTGGAGAAGTTATTGTTCAAGATTCAATTCCAATTGCTGGAAATGCTATTGAACGTAATATTAAAGAACATTTTGAGAAAATGCACTATATATCTCTTAGCTCAATGGAGGCTGAAAAAACAAAAATTAGTGCTGGTATTTGAATAGATGGTGAAAAAGATAGTGAAAATAAAATTACTATCCATGGAAAAAGTACTAAAACTAAAAAACCTGAACAAATTACAGTTCCTAAGCAAGAAGTAGCTAGAGTAGTTACCGAAGCCTTTGAACCAATTGTTGCACTATGTAGTGACATTATCGATAAAGCTGGACCTGCCTTTTCAGAAATGATTATGAAAGACGGTTTAACTATCACTGGTGGGGGTGCTTTGCTTGAAAATATTACAACTTATCTAAAAAAACGACTAAATTTAGAACATGTGGTATCTGCTAATAATCCAAGAGAGTGTGTAATTAGAGGAACTCAAGCCTATGAAACTCATAAACAAGATGTATATGAAAAAGGATTCATTAGACCAAGTAATTAAAATTCCAGGTGTGTAGAAGGAGGAAAAAAAATGGGATTATTTGATAAAAAACCCAAAGAAAACTTAAATAAAAAAAGTAATATTAAGTCTATTAATGACTACCAATGATTAGCTTTAGATGTCGGAACAGAAAACTTTAAAGCAAGGTATGTTAACATTGGACTTACATATGATGCTCCAACTTATCTTGCTGAAGACTATGAAAAAAATGTTATTCTTTATGGTGAAGAAGCTAAAGCTTTAATTGATAAAACAAATGAAAATGTTGTTATTAAGCGTCCAGTTCGTGATGGTAATATTGCTGATCCAGATGCTTTACAACGTATCCTTGCTAAAATTTTTCAAGATTTTAGACTTGAAATTAAAGATTCAAAACAAGCTGATAAAAACCGTAATTTAATTGTTTTAATGGCAACACCAAGTGAAATTAATTCAGTACAAAGAGAAGCACTAGAAAATATAGTTCATCGTTTAGGAGCACTTCGTGGATTTGTTCAAGAAGAAGTTAAAATGGCAGCATTAGGTTCAGGCCAAGATATTTTTGGAACTGCAATTATGTGTGTTGATATTGGTGGGGGAAGTACTGATATTGCCGTACTTAGCAACGATTCAATCCTATATTCATATACAACACATTGTGCTGGAGACTATTTAACACAAAAAATTCAAGAATACATAGCTAAAAAGCATGCTTTAAAAATTGGTACTAAAGAAGCAGAAGATGTTAAAAAGAACATCGGTTCACTTCTTAAATATCAAGATGAAAAACCATACACTATTTCAGGTGTTTCATTACCTAGATTAGACTCTCAACCAGGAGAAACAATGTCAATTTCTAAAACTATTGAAATTACACCAGAAGAAATTCGCGAAAATGTAATGCAAGTTCAATTTAGAGAACATGTTATTCCATCAATTCGTAGAGTACTAAGAACTTCTGGGGAAAAAGCTGCTGGTAGTGTTAGTGACTTAAAGAAAAAAGGTAAGGGAATCACAATTTGTGGTGGTGGAGCTTACATTAAAAAAATTGATGAATTTATTAAAGAAGAATTGGCTAAGGAATATTTCATCGAAGTTAAAGCTGAAAAAAGTACAAAACCAATTCGTCAAAAATATGAGGGAGATATCTTTGAAGTACGTGTTGCTCAAAATCCTTTAGATAATGTTATTGATGGTTGTGTAAAATATCGTGATACAATTTACAAACAATTAATAGCTGAACAAAATCCTAACCGCGAAATTCTAACAAAAGACGAAGATTTAGGATAAAAAATAAGTTTAAATAAAATGCACTTTTAAAATTTATAGAAGTGCATTTTTTACCTATATAAATAATAAATTACTATATAAAATAAAAAATTAATAATCACGCTTAAAATACATCATTAACTATTTCAAAAAAAATATCATAAAAATCATATAAAATTATTAATACATCTTAAAAGATTTAAAGATTATAAGAGTATTAAACTAAGATATGAAAAGATTACTAACTATTTTAGGGACACTAATTTTAATTAAGAACAAGTTTAACTATTATGGCATGTAGTGAAACCAAACAATAAATACAATCCTTGCCAATACAAGTATCAAAATGAAATGAAAATAATGGTAATGATTTAGTTATCAGTTTCAAAAAAAGCAAACAAAAATATGAAATGCCTAGAAGGTACCAATTAATATTTTTTTCTTTCTGTAATTATTAATTTAAATAAGGAATTTGAAATTATTAATAATAATTTTTTTAAAAGGAGATTTTATGAAAAAATATCGTAAATTTTTTATAATTTTCATAGTTTTATTGGTTACTGGTTTACTTGCTTGAATTATTGTTTGAAGTTGCCAAGCTAATTATAATCGTGATTATTATCTTAGTTTATTACGTTATCGTTGATCATCAGAAATGACTAGTTTTATTAAAGAGAATGAACGAAAAATTAAAAACCCAGCTAGTCAAATGGCAAATAATGAATTTAATAGTTTTTATGATACTGCTAGTAAACCATTACCTTTTCTTGATTTTAATCAATTAGCACATGATTTAACTAATACACGACTAGGAACTCAAAACAATAATGTTGATTGAGAAAAATTATATAAAGATGTTGGTTTAAGTCAACTTGCTACTGAAACAGCAAAAAAAGAACAATTACGTTTTTATAATATTATGGCAGGAGTATATGGTAAAAATAACATTTTACGTTTAATGCAAAGTGTTACTCAAGCACCAATATCAAATAAAAACGTCGTTGCTTATAATCAATATTCTTATCTAATTAATAGTCAACGTCAAATTTATGGTCCAGATTTTGTTAATATTAAAGAAATTATCGCAAACTATCAAGCGGGTTGATGAGCAACTAATAACATAATTAGTGTTAGTACTCATGAATATGGTCATGCTTTCGATAATTTTTTATCATTAACGGATGCTGAACGTAGTACGTTTAATAACAATTGAAATTGACCTAAAAATAATAAAATCGAAAATTGTTTACTTAATAAAAATATTTTTAAAATTAATAATGATTATTCATCTGTTTGAAGAGCACAAAATCACGTGATGAGGCCGCCAATTTCTGATTGTAGTCAATTATTAATGGATTACTTAAATGATAAAGTTAATATTAGTAATAGCGATTATCAAAAAAGATTAGTATTCCCAATGATTATTGTGCAAAGTAATTATGGTCGTATATTTTGAAGCCAAGCGAAACCCTATAAAAAAGGTGAATTTTTTGCCGAAGCCTTTGCTGAATGATTATTAACGCCGCAATCTAGACGAGGGTGAAATTGAGAATTATTAAATGATTTTTTTATTAAAAAATTACCAACTTATTTATAAATTTTTCCATAAAATATTTTAATTAATAAACTTTTTTAATTCTTCTGTTTTTAAAATTCCTAGAATTTTATTAAAATTAATATTATTTATACTAGTTAATCTTAATAATCTTGTATTTTTAATAGTTTTTAATTTATCAAATATCATAGATTTCCTATCTTTTTTAATTTTAATATTTTAATCAAAGAAGTCTATTATATAGAGAAACATGAAGCAATATTAATAAAGGAAAATTATATAAAATAATAACCTAAAAATAAAATAATATTTATTTTTTTACAAATTAATTATTATTAATAAGTTTTATTAATCTTTTTTGTCTAACAAAATAACCAATTAAAATTAAAACTCCAGGAATAACAAATGTTGTTAAACTAAATAAACCTGTTAAAAATAATCATTTTTCTTCAATAAAATAATTATTTAAACAAAGTAAAAAGGGAATCACTTGAAATAGTCCATAAATAATTATTAAAATAATAACTAGTGAAAAATAATTAAAAAATGTAAATATTCCATAAATAATACAGCTAATAAGTAATATTATTGACATAATCATTCCAATTATTAAACCTATTTTAATAAAATTATTATTATTTATCATTTTTTCATTACTCCTTTTTTTACTTTATATAAAATTTTAATATAAAATGTTATAATATTATTATACTACTTATGGGAGAAAGATAATCTAATGCAAAAAATAAATATTTTGTTTAAAAATCAGATTCAAAAGAAAATTAAAGTAAATAATTTATTAAAACATAAAAATCAAATTGTATATTTTTATAATGTAATTGTCTTTAAAACATATATTAGTTTATTATTATTACTATAAATAAAAAATACAAACTTAAAATACTACCAATTGACTTTCCAATTGATAATACTACTACTTTTTCATCTAAATTAATAATTTAACAAGTTAATATTATTAATTTTTTAAAAAATTCTTTAAAAGAATACTATAAAAATAGTAGACACTGCTTATAAAAAAATAAATAATATAAAAACTTTTTTCTAACTAAAAGCAGACTGTAATTCAAAGTTTTACACTTCAAATTACAATCTGCTTTAATAATTTTATATTATAACTTTATTTTAAATATTTAACTAATAATCTATTGCAAATTTCAATCCATACCCTAAACTTCTAGTTAAATAGACATTAGAAAATGACATATCGAATGTTAATTTTGCAGGAAATAAAAATTGAATGTGTCAATCAAGATTATCAAAAAATAATGCAGTAGTTATACCTCTAACAACTTCAGCAGTTGCTAAAAAATCTTGATACGATTCTTTAAATGAAAAATTCATTCTATTATATGCTACTTCTTCATCTGTAATTTTTCCCTCATTAATTTTATTGATTTCTTTTCCCATTATTTTTAAAGGAACAGAAAATACATCATAATGATCTGAACCTCAGTCTATTTTATCTGAACCATTATTTAAAAATCATTCTAATATTCTAATAGATTTTGGTTTTTGAAAAGATTTTAAACCTGTAGAAACTACAAAATCTCAACTTTCATAAGCTGGATTTGATACTGATGAAGTTTTATAACTATGAACAATATCTTTTTTATTTTCACTAAATTCATAAGTTATTTCTTTAACTTCTTTTGGACTATTATTTATATTTAAAAAATTATTTGCATTTGTAAACGCTAAACCAATCGTTCCTAATAATGTTATTAAAGTTTTCATATATATTTTCCTTTCATAAATTAAAATATTACATTTTTATTTTTATAAATATTCCATAATTTATTTTATTAAACTTCTGGAACTCAATTAACTTTTAAATCGTTATTTTCACCAATAAAATGGTTCTTTCCTTCATCTGTTAATGTTAATTTAACATGTGTATCATGTTCTTTTAAATCTTCTGTAGTTAAAGGATCACCATCTACTTTTACAATATTAATCATATTAATATCTAATTTTGAAAAACCATTTTGTTTTTTTAATTCTTTTACTAAAATAGTTTTAAATTCATCAATATCTGCTTTACAATTTACAGTTGGAGTTGTTAAAAATTTTAAGTTTTGTTTAACAAATAAATTTAATGAAACATCATATTCAACTGTTTGATCTACTAGTTCAACTTTATTTGTTTCTTGTTTTACTCCTTTATATAAATTTAATTTAATTTTAATTGTAATAAAATTTTCTGAACCAATAATTAAACCTTGTTGATCTTCTGCAGAATATATTGCTACTAATTCATTTTCTTTAACTTCAATATTTTTATCTTTGGAAATTTTTTGAACTGGAACTGTATTATTAATTGGTACTATAATAGTTGCTAAATCTACTGTTAATTTTGATCAAACAAAATCATATGTATTATTTTCTTCGTTATATTTAATACCAAAACCTTCTAAATTACTAAAGTCATCAACATTATAACTAGAAGCAAATGATTTACTTAAAATACTTTCTGATGTTTTACAAGCAACTATTGCTGTTGTACTTACTGTTGTAAATCCAATCGTTCCTAAAATATTTAATCATTTTTTCATTTTTATAAAAACCCCCTTTTTTTATACACTTATTATATTATTATTTTAAAAAAAAATAAAAAAATACATTTTTAAATGTCAACAATATTTTTTATCGATTAAAATGTATTTTTTATATTTAAAATTATTATTTTAACTGTATAAAAAGTATAAGCCATTAACTATTTTAAAAGTAATAACTTTAACTTTATATAAAAAAAATACAAATTAAAAAACTAATTGTTTTTTAATTTGTTCACTAATTTCTTTACTTTCTAAAACTTCAATTAACTTTAAACCAAATTCAAATACAGCACCAATTGATTTTCCAGTTATAATATTATTATCAACTACTACTTTTTCATCTAAAATAATACTTTTATTTAAACCAATATTAGCGTCTGGAAAATGCGTAATTTTTTTGTTATCTATTAAATTTAATTGCCCTAAAATTTGCGGTGCTGCACAAATAGCAGCAATAAACTTATTACTATCTTTAGCAAAAATAACTAACATTGATTTTAATAATTCATTTTTGCTTAAGTTTTCTACTCCAATTTTACCACCCGGTAAAATTAGCATCTTATAACTTAACAAATCAATATCACTGATTTTCTTTTCACATAAAATAAAAACATTATGACTTGATTTGATTTTTAAGTCATTTTCAATACTTACTAAATCAATAATAATATTAGCCCTTCTTAATAGATCAATAGTAATTATTACTTCACCCATTTCATAGCCTGTTGCTAAAAAAATGGCTACTTTAAACTTCTCATTATTACTCATTATTTCTTTTCAATTCATTATTTAATTTAAAAACATTAATAGCATTTTCCCTAATTGCATTAATAATACTTTGTTTTGGGATCTTCTTTAATTCAGCTATTTTATTAACTGTAAATATTATATTTTCTGGATGATTAATTGTTAATCCATTTTTGGGATTTTTGCCTCTTTTTGGTTCAGGAGTTAAATATGGCGCATCTGTTTCAACTAATATTTTATTAATTGGTATATTTTTTGCTACCTCTTGTAACTTCAAAGCATTTTTATATGTCACATTACCTGCAAAAGAAATATAAAAACCTTGTTTTATAAATTTTTCAGCTATTACTTTTGTTCCCGTAAAACAATGAAGAACACCATTAGTAATATTTTCTTTTTTAATAATTTCAAAAGCATCTTCAAAAGCATTACGAATATGTAATAATACGGGTAATTTATGTTCTTTAGCTAATTTTAGTTGTTCAATAAATCAGTTTTTTTGCAATTGTGGTTCTGTAAATTTATGATAATAATCTAATCCAATTTCACCAATAGCAACTACTTTACCAGTTGCTATTAATTTTTTCAATTCTGAAATAGTATTACTATCGCAAGTATTTACTTCTGTTGGATGAATACCTACAGCTGCATAAAGATTAGGAATTTTTTCTTCACTCTCAAATTCATAAATTTGACTAACAGCTTGCTTACTAGTATTTAAGTCAAAACCAACATTACAAATACTACCAATACTATCACCTGCTGAATAAGCATCAGTTAATAATTTTAATATTTCTGTTTCATCATAATGTTTTGACATTAAATGACAATGAGTATCAAAAATTCCATTATTAGCCATATATTTTACCTTCCCTTTTATTTTCCTAAACAAAATCTTTTAAAAATTTCATCTAATAAATCAGTTTCAAATTTTTTACCTTGCATTTCTAAAATCTTATTTCATGCAGTTTGTAAGTGTACAATAATTAAGTCTATCGAAATATTCTTTTTTAAATCTTTTAATGCTTCTGAAATACTAAGTTCAATTTCATCCAAATATGCTAATTGTCTTGTATTCGCAAAAAGTAATTCTTTATCAAAATTAATTTCAGTAGTTATAATTTTATTTTTTATTCCTAAAATTAGATTTTCAATTTCGCCCATTATTGCACTAACTTTTACCACATTAAAATTATTTTTAATGTCTAATTTTAATTTTAACCTTAAATCCGTTTTATTAATAGCAATAAGGTAATTTTTATGTTTTATTTTTTCTAATAATTGTTTATCCTCAATACTTAAATCTTTTGAACCATCTAGTACTAATATTATTAAATCTGCTTCGTTTAAAGCCTTATGTGATTTATCAATACCTGCTTTTTCGATATCATTTAAAGTATGACGTATACCTGCTGTATCAATTAAATTTAAACTAATATCACCCAAATTAATTTTGCCTTCTACCAGATCTCTTGTTGTTCCTTCTTCATTAGAAACAATAGCTTTATCTTCATTTAAAAGCACATTTAATAGGGAAGATTTTCCAACATTAGGTTTTCCAATAATAACTGTATTAATTCCCTCTTTTATAGTTTTAGTAATTTTACTATGTTCTTTAATAACTTTTATTTTATTTAAAAATTTTTCAACTAAAGGAATAACATTATTAATTGTTTTTTCCTCAACCCCATCGTATTCAGGATAATCAATATTAACTGTTATATTAGCAATTAAAGTTAGTAATTCTGAAGATAATTCATCAATTAGTATTCTTGTTTTACCACTTAAACTATTAATAGCGGTTTTTAAAATAGTATTATTTTCAGCCATAATTAAATCATTAATAGCTTCTGCTTCAATTAAATCAATTTTATCATTTAAATAAGCTCTTCTCGTAAATTCTCCTCTTGTTGCCATTCTCATACCTGTAGATAGTAATAATTGCAAAATTTTTTGTGTTATTAGCACTCCACCATGACAATTAATTTCAATTGTATCTTCACCTGTAAAAGATTTGGGAGCGCGATAACATGCCAAAACAACTTGATCAATTTTATTCTTATTATGATCAATAATATATCCTGTTATTAAAGTGTGACCTTTTTGATTTAAAATATCTTTATCAAAAACCTTATTTAATAGCTCATAAGTATCTTTTCCTGAAATTCTAATAATACTAATTGCTTGATTTAAAGGTGCGGTTGCAATTGCAGTAATAGTATCATTTAACATTTTTTTCCTCTTTTCATTTAAACAATCTAAGATTTTAAATCTTAGATTACTCTAATTTTCCAATCTAATTACTACATGACGGTTATAACCTATACCTTCAGAAAAACTTGATATTCCTTCAATATTTTTAACTATTTCATGTATAATTTTTCTTTGGTTATTAGGCATTGATTCAAAATGAAACATTTCTTTACTTATTCTTATTTTTTTTATAATTTCATATATTCTAATTTTTAAATTTTGTTTTTGAATATTTAAATAATTATTAACATTTATTACTATTTGATAGTTTCTTTTAAATTTTGTTTCTAAATAAGTAATAAGTAAATTTTGTAAAGCACTAATTGTATAACCTTTTTTGCCAATTAAAATTGAATTTTCATTTTTACAATTAATATTATTTCTTCTTGATAATTTTTTATATTAAAAAGTTCCAATAAATCATGTCATTTATCATTCAAATAATTTTTAACATCATTTTCGTTAAAAATAAAAATTTTAGTAATGGTTTTAAATAAACGTTTTTCTATACCTAATTTTATATAAAATGTCTTGGGGGGTAAATTTTTGATAGTTTTTTCTAAATCAATATTTTTTTTAAATGATTTAATTTCCATCTTTTTTTCTCCACATTATAATAAATTACTTATTTTTTTTAGGTTGAACAACTATTTCAGATTTTGTAAATATCTTTTTAATCTTACTTGAAAATGGTGTACTAATTGTACCATTTTTTTTATAACGGCTACGTTTATGTTTATTATAGTAATGAAAACCAAGAGTTTGAAATATTTGTAATATTCCAGAAATAATTCAATAAATGCCTAATCCTGAAGGAGCAACACATACATAAAATAAAAACATAAAAATCATAACGCTTTGAATAATAACTTGTTTTTTTAATGCAGCTTTTGCTTCTTTAGTTTTAATCTTCTGTCGTGAACGATTTAAAAACATCGGTAATAACATAGAAACTAATTGTGTTGGTATATATATAACAATAATTATTAAATACATAAATTGGCCATGGGTAACCATAGTTCATGGTTGTTCAACTAAACTAATAGCACCAACAACAGTATTTTTTAATAAATTAGTTGATTTCATAACAGTAAACATAGCTGTTAAGAAAGGAAGTGATAAAAACATTGGAATAAAAGCAGCCATTGGATTTATTCCTTCTTTTTTATAAATAGCCATTAATTCCATTTGTTGTTTTTGTTTTGCACTTGGATCACGTGAATGTTTATATTTGGCTTGAATTTCGGAAGTTTTCATTTGCACTGATTGCATTTTTTCCTGATTTTGTTGGGCTTTAAAAGTAAATACTAATGTAATAAGTTTAATAATTAAGGTTGTAAAAATAATAGCAAAAATAACACTTACTGATCAATATTTTGAATTTACATCAACTCCACCACTTAATCCAGCAGAAATACTAACTAAGATTCAAGCAATTGGATAAACAAACATTCCAAAGAACGGTGATTTAGTTTGCGTTCAAGCTTCACTTCATGTTCTAATCCCTGTAAATCCATACTCATAAATATTATTACCATTAAAATGAAAAATGTGATTTTTTGCTACATCACTGTTACCAATAAGTAATTCAAAAAAAACAGCCGCTACATTATATTTTTGAAAATCATAAGCTGAAATAACATCACTAGTTGCAACATTAGGATCACCCATAGTCTGACCGCAACCTCAAAGTGTTGACATCAATAAAAAAGTCCCTAAAATAATTTTAGTTCATTTTCATGTTATTTTTAATCAAACGTTTTTTTTCTGTTGTTCAGGAAATAAAAACTTTTTATATTGCATTAATTTTACTCTCCTATAATGGGATTTTCATTAAAAGATGTAATAAAGAACTAAGATTTTCTTCATATGTATTAGATAAATAATTTTTTCTAATCATAATTACTATATCTACTGGTCAATCTTTTTTAATATCTACTAACATTCCTCGTACTTGACGTTTAATCTTATTACGTGCAAAAGCAAAACGAACTAGTTTTTTTCCTACTGATACACCTACTCGTATAGTCTCAAAATCTACTCTATTCATATAATAGATAAAAAATTGACCATTTGAAATACTTTTTCCTTCATTAATTAAATATTTAAAATGATGATTTTTCAAAAGGCGGTATTTTTTTTCCATATTTTGTTCACCTTATTTTATTTTTTAAACTATGCTGTTAATTTTTTACGTCCTCTTTGACGTCTTCTTTTAATAACATTAATCCCTGTTGCAGATTTCATTCTTGCAAAAAAACCATGAGTTTTTTGATGTTTTCTCTTACTTGGTTGATATGTCGGTTTCATTTTTTTCTCCTTTTTTTAAAATTCTAATAAAAAATCTAAAAAATCATTAAGAGTATTCTAACATAATATTTATATCTTAACAAATTATTCTGTTTATTTTTAATAAAAACAATATTAGTTTAACAAAAAAATAAATCATTTATAATATTAAATAATAAATATTATTATTTTTTATTTTTTTTAAAAGTATAATACAGATTATAATTATAAAAAAGTTATTAACATTAATCCACAATTTATCCACAATAATTATATTAATTAAAGAGGTTTTTAAAATGAATGACACTGATAATAAACGAGAAAACTTTCAAAATATTTGAAATAAAGTTAGAAATTTTCTTCAATATGATGAAATGATTGATCCAAGTATTTTTAATAACTATATTAAAAACACTTATATTTATGATATTTTTGAAAATAAATGTTTAATTATTGTTGATTCACTATTTGCAAAAGAAATTTTAACTAAAAATATAACATTTAAAGTTAAAGAAATTTTGGAAAGAATTATTCAACAAAATCTTCAAATTGAATTTTTAGAACTTAATGAAGCAAAGAAACAAAAAATATATGTAGAAAAAGATTTTGTTGAATTTAATAAATTGCAACAAATTAAAAAACAATTTCAATTTAATAACTTTGTTAAAGGTGAATCAAATAACGATGCTTATCAAGCAGCATTTTCAATTACCATAGAACTTGGTAGGTATTGAAATCCCTTATTTATCTATGGTAATTCTGGATTAGGAAAAACACATTTACTTCATGCTATTGAAAATGAAATACTAACAAAATATAATAATCAAAAAAAAGTACTTTACTTATCTTCTGAAGAATTTGGTCGTATGGTACCAGAAATTATTAAACAAAATGTTAATGATATTGAAAAATTTAAAGATTCATTTAATCAATACGATGTTCTTCTAGTTGATGATATTCAATTTTTAGCTAATCGTAGTAAAACAAATGAAATATTTTTTCATATATTTAATAGTTTTGTTAACAAACAAAAACAAATTGTTATTACATCAGATAAACATCCTGATGATTTATATGGTTTTGAAGAAAGAAATGTTTCAAGATTTCAAAGTGGTTTAAGTGTTGGTATTGATTCACCAGATTTTGAAACTTCATTAATTATTTTAAAAGAAAAAATTAAGTCTTTAAATTATGATCCAAGCATTTTTACTGAAGAATCTTTAAGTTTTATTGCTTTAAATTTTAATAGTGATGTTAGAAAATTAGAAGGAGCATTAAATAGATTAATTTTTTACAGCATTTTATATATAAAGCCTAATCATTTAATAGTGCTTGAAGACGTTATGAAAGCTTTTAAAACATCAAATACTTCATTAAAAGAAAAACTAACTATTAAAAAAATTAAAACAATTGTATCTGAATATTATAATATTCCAATCAAATTATTGATTAGTACTTCTAGAGTTAAAACGATAACAATAGCACGCCATGTAGCAATGTATTTAATAAAAACACTTTTAAATGAATCATATACAAAAATTGGTTCTGAATTTGGAGGTAAAGATCATACAACAGTAATGAATGCTTATAACAAAATTAAAAAAAATATTGAAACTAATTATGAATTTAAAAAAAATCTTGAAAGATTATCACGTGAATGTTTAAAACACAATTAATCCACTATTTTAATCATAAATTATTAACATATAAAATCCTGATTTTTTACTGATTTTATAAGTTAAAATTAGTTATTCACATTAATCCACATTTTAATATTATTAATAATTAAATAAATAATAATAATTAATATATATAATATATAATTAATTATTAATGTTTAAAAAATGGGAGATATTTATGAAAATCGAAATCAAAAGTTCTATATTATTCAAAATAATAAAAAAAATAATAAAAATAACAATTTCTAATAACAATTATGAAGAATTATCTTGTTTTTTATTAGAAGTTGAAAAAGAAAAAATAATTTTAACCGCATCTAATGGTAATTTATCATTAAAATATGAACTAAATAATAATGAAAAATATTTAAAAATATTAAATATTGGTTCAGTATTAATTAATACTAAAATTATTTATGATATTTTTAGTAAATTAGAAGATGAATGAATTTTATTTGAACTTAAAATTAATAACTTAATCATTAGTAATTTTAAAAATGATAATAATGATTTTATCTTCAAACTAAGTACGTTGACAATTGAAAAATTTCCAAAAATTAACTTTAATAAAAATATTAAAAATAAAGTATCTTTTAATAAAAGTTTGTTGCAAAATATAAATGAACAAATTGCTTTTGCAACAAATACAAACAATAATAAACCAGCATTAAGTGGAATTAATTTTAAATTTAATGATCAAAAGTTATTTGTTACAGCAACTGATGGATATTGTTTAGCAAAAAAGTGATTTTCTTTTGAAGAAAAATTAGAATTTAGTAATAAAGAGTTTAATATTCCAGTTCATTTATTAAATGAAATTGATAAAATTACTAGTGATTTAAATTCAAATATAAATTTTTATTTTGAAAATGATTATAATTTAATTATTGAAATTGAAAATTTTTTATTTCAAACACGAATGATTGAAGGTACTTATCCAAATACGGATGATATTATTAAAAATATTATAGAAAAAGAAAAAAATATTATTGAAATTAATAACGTTAGAGAATTTTTAAAAATTATTGAATTATCAATAATTTTAGCAAAAAAAGATACTTCACCTATGATTCAATTTTGAATCAATGTGGAAAAAAATGATTTTAAAATTAATTGTTTATCTAATAATGATAGTATAGGTGAAGTAATTGAACAATTTAAAAAATTTCATATTGTGAAATCTAAAAGTTTAAAAGAAGAAATAAAAGTAGTTTTTAATTCAAAATTAATTATTAATGCTTTAAAATCTTTTAATAAATGTAAAAAAGTAAATTTGAAAATTTCTTGACCAAAAAATTATACAATTATTGATAGTGAAGAAGAAACTGGGTTATTACAACTAGTTTTACCAATTGGAGAAAAATAATATGATATAACTAAAATAGTTATTTTTAATTAATAAGCTAAGAAAAGGTAAAAAATAATGAAGAAGAAATTACAATTGTTAAGTATGTTTACTATTTTAATTTTTACTAATTTAAATATAATTGCTTGTAAAAATAAGCAAGATAGTATTAGTCAATTTTATGTTTTAGGGGATAGTTTATCAGATACTGGTGCAGGAACATTTGCACAAAATCAATATTTAGAAAATAGTAATAGTAAATTTAAACATTTTCAATTAGATAAACCTTATTATAATAATTGTTGAAGTAATAATAAAGTAGCTTCACAATTAATTGCTGAAAAATTAAATATTAATTTTAAACCTGGGTGATTATTTAACATCAATGGTAAAACATTTCAAAGTTTGGGTAATAATTATGCTTATGGAGGAGAAGTTGCTGATAGCAGTGATAATAATTTAGATATTATTAAAACTTTTGATTTGTCTCATCAAACACAAATGTTGTTATTACAACATTCTTTACAAAAAAAAGATGTTATTTGAATAGAAATGGGAGCTAATGATATTGGTAATTTAATGAATAAAACAGATCCTATTATTATTAACAGTAAGATTAATAATATAATAAATGAAGAAAAAAAGCAATAAAATTATTAATTAAAAATGGTGCAAATAAAATTATTATTAGTGATGTTCCTGACTTAACATTAACACCAAAAATTAAAAAGATATTACATAATAATCAACAAAAAATACAAATAGCACGTAAAACATGTATTGAATATCAAAAACAATGAAAAAAAATGATATTAGAAATGAAAATAATTTATAAAAATATTATTACACCTTTTTTTCTTTCAAGAGAATTAGCAACTGATATGAATAATTTTAAAAATAAAATTCCAGATGGAATTGTTGAAACTAGTGCTACAATTTGTAAAATGATGTCTAAAGAAACAAAATATTCTTATAAACCAGTTTTTAATTCTGGAGTTAATGAAAGTAATTTAAATAAATATTTTTATTTTGATGAGTTTCATCCAGGTATGTGATTTCATCAACAAATGGCAAATAGTATTATTAATTTAATAGAAAATTTTAAATAGATTTTTTGTTAAATATTTTTAAAAAAGTAATTTATTATTTTTGAATAAAGATTTTTTAATTTTTCTTTTAAAAAAATTATGTTGTTTTAAATCAAAAAAAATGTATAATTTATACATAAAATGTAAAATAATATGCTTATTTTAAAGAATAAAAATTCTTTTTTTTGAATTTATTTTTGAAATTTTAAATATTTTCATTAATTTAATAATGAAAATATTTAATGATGAAAGAGAGTGAAAATAGTGAGCACAAGGACTCCAAATGATTATAATGCTAACTCAATTCAAGTTTTAGAAGGACTAGAAGCAGTTAGAAAACGACCTGGAATGTATATTGGTTCCACTGCAGAAAGAGGATTACATCACTTAGTTTGAGAAATAGTTGATAATGCTGTTGATGAAGTTATTGCCGGTTTTTGTACAAAAATTTCTGTAACTATTACTAAAAATAATGAAATATTAGTAAAAGATAATGGTCGAGGTATTCCTACTGATATACATCCAAAGACTAATATTTCAACAGTAGAAACGGTTTTTACTACATTACATGCTGGTGGAAAATTTGATAATGGTTCTTATAAAGTATCAGGTGGTTTGCATGGTGTTGGTGCTTCAGTAGTAAATGCTTTAAGTAAGTATTTGGAAGTTACTATTTACCGTGATGGTAATATTTTTTTTCAAAAATATATTGAAGGTGGTAAACCAGAATTACCATTGGCAGTTATTGGACAAAGTGATAAAAAAGGAACAACTGTTTTATTTAAACCTGATGAAAGTATTTTTACTGAAACTGTAAATTTTAGTTTTATAATAATTAAAACAAGGTTAAGACAACTTGCTTTTTTAAATAAAGGTTTAACTATTCAAGTTATTGATGAACGTGAAAATAAAGAAGAAACTTTTTGTTATGAAGGGGGCATTAAAGAATATGTTGCCTTTTTAAATAATAAATTTGAACCTTTAAAACATGAAATTATTTATGGAGAGTTTGAAATAAATGGTATAAACACAGAAATAGCTTTTCAATATAATGAAAGTGAAGAATCTCAAATATTTTCATTTTGTAATAATATTAATACACCTGAAGGTGGAACACATGAAGATGGTTTTCGTTTAGCATTAACAAGAGAATTGAATTCTTATGCGAAAAAAAATAATCTTTTAAAAAATAATGATGAAACATTTACTGGTGATGATGTTAAAGAAGGAATTTTAGCAATTATTTCAGTTCAACATCCTAATCCACAATATGAAGGGCAAACTAAAACAAAACTTGGTAATTCTGAAGTTAGAAAAATTGTTTCTAATGTAACTGGAAAAATAATTAATAAATTTTTATTGGAAAACCCTGCTGAAGCAAAAATTATTATTAACAAAGTTATTTTATCAGTAAGTGCACGTTTAGCATCTAAAAAAGCACGTGAGAATATTATGACTTCGAGAAAAAATCCTTTACAATTTTCTAATTTACCTGGTAAATTAGCAGATTGTTCTTCTAAAGAACCAACTAAAACAGAAGTTTTTCTTGTCGAAGGTGAGTCAGCTGGTGGAACTGCAAAGTTGGGAAGAAGTAGAGAAATTCAAGCAATTTTACCATTAAGAGGGAAAATAATTAATGTTGAAAAAGCACGACTTTTAAAAGTTTTTTCTGATGAAGAAATAAATAATCTTATTATTTCCTTTGGCTGTGGTGTTGGTAAAGAATTTAATATTACTAAATTACGTTATCATAAAATTATTATTATGACTGATGCTGATGTTGACGGTTCACATATTAAAACATTATTATTAACATTTTTTTATCGTTACATGCGTCCCTTAATTGATGCTGGTTATATATATATAGCTCAGCCTCCTTTATATAAATTTTATAGTGGTAAATTTGTTAAATATGCATATAATGATCAAGAATTGCAAGAAATTAAAGATAATTTTAATGGAACTAATTTTAACATTCAACGTTATAAAGGTTTAGGAGAAATGAATGCCACACAACTATGAGAAACAACTATGGATCCACAACATAGAATTTTATTACAAGTAAGTATTGATGATGCTTCAGAAGCAGATGAAACTTTTTCAATATTGATGGGGAAAGATGTATTTCCACGAAAAGAATTTATTCAAGAAAATGCTAAATATGTAAAAAACATTGATGCTTAAAAGTTAATAAAATAAAATTAGGAGTTTATATATGAGCGAAATAACTAAAAAAAATGAAACATTTATTTCTAATAAATATGTTCGTAATATATCTGATGAAATGAGAACTAGTTTTTTAGAATATTCAATGTCAGTTATTGTTTCAAGAGCTTTACCAGATGCAAGAGATGGATTGAAACCAGTACATCGTCGAATTTTATATTCTTTAGCAATTTTAGGTATGACATATGATAAACCTTATAAAAAAGCAGCACGTATTGTTGGAGAATGTATTGGAAAATTTCATCCTCATGGTGATATTGCAGTTTATGAAACAATGGTAAGAATGGCACAAGAATTTAATTATCGTTATCCTTTAGCTGATGGCCAAGGTAATTTTGGTTCAATTGATGGTGATAGTGCTGCTGCTATGAGATATACTGAAGTTAGAATGAGTAAAATGGCAGGAGAGTTGGTTAAAGATTTAAATAAAAATACAGTTACTTTTGTTGAAAATTATGATGGTGCTGAAAAAGAGCCTAGTGTTTTACCAGCTTATTTTCCTAATTTATTAGTTAATGGAACAACAGGTATTGCTGTTGGAATGGCAACAAGTATTCCACCACATAACTTAAGAGAAATAGTTGATGCAATTATTTTTGTAGCTCACAATCCTGATTGTGATATTATGGAAATATTAGATATTGTTAAAGGACCTGATTTTCCTACAGGTGCAATGATTTTAGGCGTAAATTCATTTAAAAATGCTTATTTAAACGGAAGATCAACAATAACAGTTCGTAGTAAAACTAAAGTTGAAAAATTATCAAATGGTAAACCTGCAATTATTGTTGAAGAAATACCTTATCAAACTAATAAAACTAATTTAATAAATAATATAGTTAAAGCAGTTCAAGAAAAAAAAGTAAATTATATAACTGATTTGCGAGATGAATCTAATCGTGAAGGAATAAGATTAGTATTAGAAATTAAAAATATTGATTATGCTGAACTTATTTTAAATCAACTATATAAATTTACTTCATTACAAACAACATTCACAATAAATTTATTAGCATTACATAATAAACAACCTAAAGTAATGAATTTAAAAGAAATGATTGAAATTTATATTGAACATCAAATTGAAATTATTCTTAATAAGTCTAATTTTGAATTAAAAAAATATGAACATCAATATCATATTATTTTTGGTCTTGTTAAAGCATTACAAAATATTGATGAAATTATTAAAATAATTAAGGAATCAAAGAAAACAGAAGAAGCATTAACTAATTTACAGAATAAATTTGAATTTTCTGAAAAACAAGCTAAAGCTATTTTAGAAATGAAACTGCAACGTTTAACAGATTTAGAACAAGAAAAATTAAATAATGAATTATCATTTATTAATGAAGAAATTATTCGATTAAGAACTTTAATTAATGAACCTTCTAAGCAAATAGAATTAATGATTTCTCAGTTAACAACAATTAAAGAAAATTATGGTGATGATAGAAGAACTGAAATTATTGAAAATTATGAAGGTGAAATTATTGATGAAGCTTTAATTAAAGAAGAACAGGTGGTTATAACGCTTTCAAAAAGTGGTTATATTAAACGTTTACCTTTAGATACATATAGAACTCAACATCGTGGTGGTGTTGGTGTTAAAGGTGCTGGTGGCACTGATATTAATACTGATGATATTGATAAAGTTTTAATTACTTCAACCCATTCTGATTTGTTAATATTTAGTAATAAAGGAAAAGTTTATCGAATTCGTGCTCATAAGGTACCAAATTACTCAAGAACAGCTAAAGGAACACCAATTGTTAATTTAATAGCAACAGAAAAAAATGAGACTATTAAAACAATAATTGCTATATCAGAAGATTATGATATAAATGCTAATTTATTTTTTGTTACTAAAAAAGGAATTATTAAACGTTCAACTTTAGATCAATTTAAATCTATTTACCAAAATGGTAAGATAGCTATTAAATTGCGTTCAAATGATCAATTAGTAGATGTTCTGAAAACTACAGGTAATAATGAAATAATTATTGCTGTGGCTAATGGACGAGCAGTTAGAATCAATGAAAATCAAGTTAGAGTAATGTCAAGAATAGCCAGCGGAGTAAAAGGAATAGATACAAAAGGTACTCATGTAATTGGAATGTGCTCTAATCAAGATGGTGATTTAGTTGTCTCTATTAGTGACAAAGGTTATGGAAAAATATCACGATTTGAAGAATATCGTTTAGCAAATCGTGGTGGTAAGGGTGTAATTTCAATGAAATTAGCTCAAAAAACAGGAAAATTAATTGGTATAAATTCAATAAATAACACTAATAATAGTAATGATTTATTAATTATGACTTTAAAAGGTACAGTTATTAGATTTTCTTTAGAAGATATAAGAACTACAAGCAGAAATACTATAGGTGTTAAATTAATTAGATTTAAAACAGAAGATGATGCAATTTCTTCAATTGTAACAATCCCAATCACTAAAGAAAAAACTATTTTTATTGATTAATTTAAGAGGTGCTAAAATGATTGATATAGAAAAAATACGTAATAATTTGGAAAAAACTATTAATAAAATAGAAACAAGGGGCCAAAGTTATAAAAACGAAATAAATAAAATTTTTAATTTAGATTTAGAAATAAGAACTTTAAAAACAAAAAATCAAAAATTAGAAGAAACAAGAAATAAGCAATCTAAACAAATTGGTGAATTATTAAAAAATAAAAAAAATGATCAAATAAAAAAAATTAAAGATGATATGATTATTTTAAAAGAAGAAATTATAAAAAATAATTTAAAAATTGTAGATTTAGAAGATAAA
This sequence comes from Spiroplasma endosymbiont of Andrena trimmerana, assembly GCF_964019575.1. Lineage (NCBI taxonomy): Bacteria > Bacillati > Mycoplasmatota > Mollicutes > Entomoplasmatales > Spiroplasmataceae > Spiroplasma > Spiroplasma endosymbiont of Andrena trimmerana. Next base: position 526,496 of record NZ_OZ026455.1, on the reverse strand, counting down.
ATATATGAATTACAGTTAGTAATTCCTAATATACCACATTTTTCAGTTCCACAAGGAAACGATGAAACTAATAATCAAGAAGTTAGAAAATGAGGGAAAATTATTAAAAAAAATAGTAAACCACACTGAGAAATTGCTGAAAAGTTAAATATAATTGATTTTTCAAAAGCAACTAAATTAAGTGGTACTAGATTTATTATGTATAAAAATAAAGGTGCTTTATTAGTTAGAGCATTAATGAATTTTATGATTGATTCTCATTTAAAAAATGGTTATTCTGAATTTTTACCACCATTAATTATTAATAAAGAAAACTTATTTGGTACAGGGCAACTTCCTAAATTTAAAGATGATTTATTTCAATTAAATAATGAACAGTATTTAATTCCAACAGCAGAAGTTCCTTTAACAAATATTTATCGTAATGAAATTATTAATTTTTCTGAATTACCAATAAAAATGTGTGCTTATACACCATGTTTTCGTTCAGAAGTGGGTTCTGCTGGTAGAGATACAAGAGGAATAATTAGATTACATCAATTTAATAAAGTAGAATTAGTTCAAATTGTTGATCCTGAAAAATCTTATGATGCCCTTGAAGAGTTAACTAAAAATGCTGAATTAATTTTACAAAAATTAGATATTCCTTATAGAGTTATTAATTTATGTAGTGGTGATATTGGTTTTAGTGCTGCTAAAACTTATGATTTAGAATTATGATTACCTTCTCAAATGTGTTATCGTGAGGTTTCTTCATGTAGTAATTGTGAAGATTTTCAAGCAAGAAGAATGGAAACTAGAGTTAGTCAAGATAATAAGAAAGTAGTTCCACATACACTAAATGGATCGGGATTAGCTATTGATCGAGTTGTTGCAGCAATTTTAGAAAATTTTTATGTTGAAGAAGATAATGTTGTAAATATACCTATTGTTTTACAACCTTATATGAATAATTTAAAAACTATTTAATTTATAATGTTTCACGTGAAACATTATAAATTAAAAAAAAGTATTTTTTTATAAAAAAATTGTTATAATTAATAATGCCACTGCAACAATTACATTCGAACCGGGTCAGGACCGAAAGGTAGCAGCCATAAGGATTAGGATTGTGTGCGGTGGTTTTATTTTGAAAAATAAAAAAGAGGTTTCTTTAAATGAAAAAACAAAATTATATGGAAATTGCCTTAAAGCTTGCTAAAAAAGCTGCTATTAATGGTGATGTTCCAATTGGTGCAATTATTGTTGATGAAAATGATAATATTATTGGTAGAGGATTTAACAAAAAGGAAAAAGACAAAGATCCAACTCAACATGCGGAAATTATTGCAATAAAAAAAGCATGTAAAAAAATTAATAATTGACGTTTATTAAATTGTACTATTTATACAACATTAGAACCATGTTTAATGTGTGTAGGGGCTTTGTTACAAACAAGAATAAAACATATTGTTTTTGCTTTAAAAGATAGTAAGTTTGGATGCGTTGAATCACTCTATAATTTAACATTAGATAAAAGATTTAATCATCGTAGTGAATATACTTATTCTTTAAACTTAGATAGTAAAGAAATGTTACAAAGTTTTTTTGGAGAAATTCGTAATTTATAATAATTGTTTTTATAACAAATTTTATAAAAAATTGTTAGGATAAATATAGGTGATTTAAATGAAACATAAATCTTTTTATAGAAAGTATCGACCAAATTCTTTTTCAGAAATAATTAGTCAGGATAATATTGTAAGAATATTAAAAAATTCTATTTTAAATAATAGTTTTAATCATGCTTATTTATTTTCAGGCTCAAAAGGTACAGGAAAAACATCAACGGCTAAAATATTTGCTAAAGCAATTAACTGTCAAAATAACATTGATGGAGATGCATGTAATACTTGTGAAAATTGTATAAACATTAGTTCAAATAATTGTATTGATATTTTAGAAATTGATGGTGCTTCCAATAATGGTGTTGATGAAATAAGAAGTATTAGAGATAATATTAACTTATTACCGATGAATTTTAAATATAAAGTTTATATTATTGATGAAGTTCATATGTTAACAACTTCTGCTTTTAACGCATTATTAAAAACCTTAGAAGAACCACCACAACATATTATTTTTATTTTAGTAACAACAGAACCATATAAAGTAATTCCAACTATAATTTCTCGTTGTTTATGATTTGAATTTAAAAAAATTAATGTAAATGAAACTAAAAAACATTTTATTGATGTTTTAACAAAAGAAAAAATTAATTTTGAGGTTGAAGCAGTAGAGGAATTAGCAATATTGAGCGAAGGTTCTTTACGTGATGGTTTAAATTATTTAGAAAAAACATTTAATTATGGTAATAATATAACACTTAAAAATGTTGAAAAAATATTTTCTGTTTTATCAACAAAAAATAAAATATTATTTTTAATTAATATATTTAATTGTAATATTGAGCAAGTAATAAAACAATTAACATTATTTGATGAATATACTATTCAATATAAAAAAAATATTATTGATTTTATTTACATTCTTGAAGAAATATTAATTTATGCTATTACTAAAAAAACAGAATTACTTAAAATGATAAATATTCAACAAGTAAATATTTTTTCTGAAGTAGTAAAATCTGATTTACTTTTAATTTTGAATTCATTTAATGACATTTTAATTCAAGAAGATGTTGATGATTTAAAACCAACATTAATACTAAAAATATTAAATTTAATTAAAAATTTTGAGAATAAATATTCATTAAATTATTTAGAAAAAACAAAAATATCTATTATGAATATAGAAAATAAAAGTATAAATTTAAATAGTAAAGATGAAATAACAAAAATTTTAAAAAAAAGCGAAATAGATAAAAATAATGAAGAATTAACTTCAATTTTAGTAAAAGAAGAAAATACTAGTATTAAAGAAAAAGAAATTTTTGATGTACCAACTGTGAAAAATTTAAAAAATGATGAGATAATTGATAAAGCCATTAATTTAATTTTACAAGCTGATAAAAATATTAGAAAAGAAGTTAGTGAAAAGTGAAAAAATATTTCTAAATTTATTATCATTAATAAATTTAGAAACATAACTAAAGTTTATATAAATACTATTATTGCGGCAGCATCTACTAATGGCATTATTATTATTACCAAAAATATTATTCAATCTGATTTAATAAATCAAAGTTTTTTAAGTAAAGAACATAGAGAATTTTTAAATATTTTATTAGAAAATGAATACATGATTTATGCCCTTGATAAAAATCAATGACAGGAAACAAGAAAAAAATATCAAGAGTTACTAACAAAAAAAATATTACCAAAACCAGTAGATATTGTAATATCAAAACCTGTAATTGAGTCATTTACCAATGTAGATAGAGATCCGACTTTAAATTTTATAAAAAAAATATTTACTGAAATTGAAGAAATATAAAAATATGAGGTGAAAAATATGGATATGAAAAGAATGTTAGCACAAGCACAAGCAATTCAAGGAAAGTTAACAAAATTTAAAAAAGAAGAATTTACTTTTTCTGATATTGATGGTTTAGTTAAAATTATTATAACAGGTGGACGTAAACTAGTTTCAATTAATATTGAAGGATTATTAAAAGAAGCAGAAAATGATTATTCAAGTATTAATGATATGCTACAAACAGAACTAAATAAAGCATTAAAACAAATAGATGAAAAAGAAAAAAATATTGCTGGCAAGTTTTAGAAAAGTTTAGTAATTTTAGCATAGAAAGAGGTAGAAAAATGTTATTTATTACCTTTGAAGGGCCAGAAGGTGCAGGTAAAACTACAGTTTTAAAAATGATTAAAGAACAATTAAAACAAGATGGTTTTGATGTTATTATTACGAGAGAACCAGGTGGTAGCGAAATTTCTGAACAAATAAGACAAGTTATTTTAAATAAAGAAAATACATTAATGGATCCATGAACAGAAGTTTTGCTTTATATTGCAGCTAGAAGACAACATTTAATTGAAAAAATTCTGCCAAATAAAAACAGTAATAAAATCATTATTTCTGATCGTTTTTCTGACTCAACTTTAGCATATCAGGGTTATGCTAGAAATTTAGATATTGATAAAATAAATCTTATTCAAAAACTTATTTTTGAAGATTATCAACCTGATTTGACAGTTTTATTTGATATTAAACCAGAAACAGGTTTACAACGAATTTTATTAAGAAAAGGTGAAAAATTAAATAGATTAGATGAAGAAACATTAGAATTTCATCAAAAAGTATATAATGGTTATAAAAAAATTGCTATTAGTAATCCAAATCGCGTTCATACAATAAATGCTAATTTATCGGAAAAAAAAGTTTTTAATAGTGTTTATGAACTAATCATAAATTTAGTTGAAGAAAAAGGTTTTAAAGAAAAAAAAATTAAAATTAGAGGATCTAATGAAGGAAAATAATGTAATTTTATTTGAAAATGAAGAATCAGAAAATTTTTCTATTTTTGCAATGGAAAATATTCCACAGGTAATTTTATTGTATTCGAAAAATAAAATATTAAATATAAATGTTAGTAATAAGTTAATAAAAAAAATTGTTTGTAAAAATAATAATCAATTAAAAAAATGTACTGAAGAAAATATGTGTCAAAATTGTTTTAAAATTAAAACTAATAGTTATTTTGATTTTAAAAAATTTGATTTTAGTAAAAATAATATTATGAATAAAAATATTGTTTTAGAAATTATTAATGATTTTTCTAAAACTAATTTAGAAAAAGATGCTAATAAAATTTATTTAATAAATCAAATTGAATTTTCTTCAACTTCAGCCTCAAATGTTATGCTTAAAACTTTAGAAGAATTATCTAAAAATATTTATGTAATTTTTACTACCACTAATATTAATCAAATACTCCCTACTATTAAATCTCGTTGTCAATTGATAAATTGTTCAAAAGAAAATGATATATTTGTTAGTAACGATTATGATGATGAACAATTATTAATTTTAAAAATATTTTCAAATACTACTTTTTTGACAGATGAAAGCAGTAAACTTAAATTAAAAAAATATATTGAAATTATTAAACAATTTATTATTAATGATAATGATAAAAAAGTTAACAATCAACTTTTGAATAAAAAAATAATTAGTTTAAAAGAAGAAATTATTTACTTTTTTAGATTTTTTAATTTAGTAGTTTTTAATAAATTAACTTTTCTTTTATTTAAAAAGTATGATTTTAATAATTTTTTTATTGAAAGTTTAGTTAATTTATGAAAAAATAGTAATTTAAAAAACATAGCCTATATTTTAGAACAAATTTCATTTACAATTACTAAATTAAAATTTAATGTTAACTTAAATTTATTAATAAATTCTTTTCTTATTAAGGTAAGTGATAATTAAACTATGGAAAGTACAAAAAAAATTTTAATTTTAAATCAAGATGATAAAAAAATTAAACTTATTCAAAGAAAAGATATGTTTTGTGTTTCTTTGGATACTATTTTATTAAGTAATTTTATTAAAATAAAACCCAGTACTAAAACAATAATTGATTTTGGAACTAATAATGCTGTTATTCCAATAATTTTAGCGGCAAAATTTCAAGGAAAAGTAATTGGTATTGAAATTCAAGAGCCAGCTGTTGAACTTGCTTTAGAAAATATAAAACTTAATAATTTAGAAAAAAGAATTGTCATTGTTCATGAAGACATAAAAATTTATGCTCAAAGAGAAAAAGAAAAAGTTGATTTAATTGTATGTAATCCACCTTTTTTTCCTTTATGAGATAAAAGCAAAGTAAAAGCACAACCTTTAAAAATTCCAGCAAGACATGAAGTATATATTAATTTAGAGGAGATTATTGCTAGCGCAAGTAAATTATTAAAAGACAAAGGGCGATTGGTTATGATAAATAGTGTAGAAAGAATAAACGAAACACTGCTTTTATTAAAAAAATATCAAATTACACCTAAAAAATTACAAATAGTTTATCCTAAAATTAATCAGGCTGCCAATGTTTTTTTAATTGAAGCAGGATTTTTAGCGAAAGAAGGAATGATTGTTTTGCCACCATTGATTTGTCATAATGAAAATAATACTTATATTGATGAAATAGCAAAGTGATATAAATAATCTTAATATAAGTGTAAGGTTAGGTGTTTAAAATGAATATTAATTGATTAAATAAACTTAATAAAAAAATAACTTACTTATTAGCTGTATCAGGTGGTCCAGATAGTATGTTTTTATTAGATAATTTAGTACGTAATGAGTTTAAAATTATTGTTTGTCATGTTAATTATCATAAACGTTGAAGTAGTAATGTTGATGAGCAAATTGTTCGAGAATATTGTACAAATAATAAAATAACTTTAGAAGTAAAAAATATTAAAGAAGAGGAATACAATAAAAAACAAAATTTTCAAAGTCAAGCACGTGTACTTAGATATGATTTTTTTAATGAAATTGCTCAAAAATATCAAGTTTATAATCTTGTTGTAGCACATCATATTTACGATTTACTTGAAACATATATTATTCAAAAACAACGCAAGGCAATAGTTTCTTATTATGGATTAAAATTTAAAACAACATATAAATCTTTATCGGTTTATCGTCCAATGTTAGAATTAAAAAAAGAAGATATTATTGACTATTTAACTTTGTATCATATTAAATATGGATTTGATGAAACAAATGAATTAATTATTTATGAAAGAAATCGAATTAGACAACAACAAATTAATAAACTTACTGATTTTGATATTAATTTAATGTTAAGTGAAATTAAAGAATTAAATAGTGAACAAGAGTTACTGAAAGATGAACTTGAAGTAATTTATAATACCATTATTAATGATGATGTGCTTGCTATTAATGAATTTAAAAAATATGAATTTAAATTACAACAAATGATTATCTATGAATTTTTAAGCCAATATGATGAAGAATTAGTTTTATCTTTAAAAAAGGCTAAAATTAAAGAAATAGTTAGAGTTTTAACTAAATCTAGTAAACCAAATATTACTATTTGTATTTCTGAAAATACTTGAGTTATTAAAGAATATAATTTTGCATATATTAGTGAAAAAAATGAACCAAAACAATTTAGTTATAAAATTTCTAAAATAAATAACTATAATTTTAAGGAAATTACTATTTCTAAAACTGAACCAACAGGTGGTGAATTTCAAGCTTTATATATTAATAAATCAGATTTTCCATTAACAATTAGAACTAATAATGGTGAAGAAGAAATTGAAACACCATTTGGTACAAAAAAAATTAATCGTTTATTTATTGATAATAAAATTCCATATCGTGAACGTATTATATGACCAGTAATCATAAATTCAAGCGGAAAAGTAGTGGCAATTCCAAAATTATCGGTAAATAAAAACAATATTAGTGAGAAACCTAATTTGTATGTGCTAAAATATTATGGTATTATTTAAGAAAATAAATTAGAAATTAAACGTAGGTGAAAAAATAATGCAAACGCGAATTAAAATTAATTGAATGATTGTTGCACTATTCGTTGCTTTTTTAGTATTTGTTGGAATTTTATTGTGATATTTTTTAAGAGGTAATGCTTTAACTTTAGATCAATTTCAATTAGAAACATTACTTAGAGATGGTAAACTCCCTGGCAATAGTAGTAGTGACACTGTTAGTAAAATTGATGGAGTACAAGTTCAATTTTTTGATCATACTACTTATATTACAGGTTTTTTAGGAATTAATGGTAAGGTAAAACGATTTGAAGCGACAGTTTCTGGAACTGCTACAGGTGGTTTTTATCATGATGTTATTGAAAAATTATTCAGAAAAGATAAAGAGGGTAAAGGCTTTGATATTAACCCCACAATTATTAGTGAATTAGTTCCGTTTTGAAAAACATTTTTAATTAGTATGTTTCCGATATTAGTATTAGTTGGTGGTTCATTTTGATTATTTTCTAAAATGAATAAAATGGGTGCCGGTGGTGGCATGAGTCCTTTTTCAATGGGAAAAAGTCGTGCTAAGATTAGAACATCAGATACTAGATTTACTGATGTTGCTGGTATTAAAGAAGAAAAATTGGAATTAGAAGAAGTTGTTCATTTTTTAAAGTTTCCACAAAAATATGCACAAATGGGTGCAAGAGTGCCAAAAGGAGTTCTTCTTGTAGGACCGCCTGGTACTGGTAAGACTTTATTAGCAAAAGCAGTTGCTGGTGAAGCAGGTGTTCCTTTCTTTTCAATTTCTGGTTCTGAATTTGAAGAAGTTTTTGTTGGAGTTGGAGCTTCAAGAATTAGAGAAATGTTTACTACTGCTAAAAAAAGTGCTCCTTGTATTATTTTTATTGATGAAATTGATGCAGTAGGAAGAAAACGTGCCTCAGCTTCAACTGCAACTAATGAACAAACTTTAAACCAATTATTAGTTGAAATGGATGGATTTGAAACTAACTTGGGAGTTATTATTATGGCTGCCACTAACCGTGCTGATGTACTTGATGAAGCGTTATTGCGTCCAGGTAGATTTGATCGTCAAATTTCTTTAAGTTGACCTGATATTAAAGAACGTGAAGCAATTTTACGATTACATGCTCGTAATAAAAATATTTCGCCAAAAGTTAATTTTCAAAGAATAGCAGAGAGAACGCCAGGATTTAGTGGTGCACAATTAGAAAATGTATTAAATGAAGCAACGTTGTTAGCTGTTCGTCATAATAAAACAGTTATTGGTTTAGTAGAAATTGATGAAGCTATTGATAGAGTTGTTGGTGGACCTGCTAAAACTTCAAGAGTAATTACTGATATGGATAAAAAAATAGTATCATATCACGAAGCTGGACATGCTCTTATTGGTTTAAAACTAGAATATGCTTCTAAAGTCCAAAAAGTTACAATAATACCACGTGGACAAGCAGGTGGATATACTATTATGACTCCTAAAGAAGATACTATGTTTTATTCAAAAGTACATTTAAGAGCAACTATTACTGGTTATTTAGGTGGTCGCGCTTCAGAAGAAATTATGTTTGGTAATGCAAATATTACTACTGGTGCTCATGATGATTTAGAAAAAGCAACAAATATTGCCAGAAAAATGATAACTGAATATGGAATGTCATCTGAATTAGGATTAGTTCAATTTGAAAGTCCACGTAATGAGTATTCACCTTTTGCAGCAAATAAGTTTTCTGATGATATTGCATCTAAAATTGATGGAGAAATTAAAAAATTATTAGATGTTTGTTATATTGAAGCAGTAGCAACAATTAAAAAACATAAAGATACATTAGAATTAATTGCTAAATCATTAATGACTTTAGAAACAATTACTGCTGAACAAATAGAATATATTGATAAATATAATAAATTACCAATTGAAGTAATAGAAATGCAAAAAGAAATGCAAAAAAATAGTAAAAATCCTTCCAAAGAGGATAATGAATCAAATGATAAAAAGGAAGATAATAATTCAGGGACTGATGATGATACAATATCAGTTGTTCCTAAGAAGAAATAATTAAATTATTATAATAAAAAACAAAACTTACTATTTTAATATTTTCAATAATGTGTAAGTTTTATTTTCTTTTTTTATTTGGTAAATATAATATAAAAAGTAATAAGGAGAAAAACAATGTTGGAAAAACATGAATTAGTAGAAAAAATATTATTAAGTACTGATGTAATTAATAATAAAATTATTGAACTTGCAAAATCAGTTAATAGTTATTATAAAGATAATAAAGAGCCCATTATTTTAGTAGGGATATTAAGAGGATGTTTACCTTTTTTATCACAATTTATGTTAAATCTTAAGATTGATTGTTTGGTTGATTTTATGTATGTAGAGTCATATTTAGGACAAACAAAGGCGGTAAATAAACCAAAAATAAGAATGGATGTTATTAATAATGTTAAGGGTCGTGATTTATTAATTGTTGAAGATATTATTGATTCAGGTAATTCGTTATTTAAAATTCGTGATCATTTGCAAGAACTTGGAGCAAAATCGGTAAAAATAATTACTCTATTAGATAAGAAATCTAAAAGAATTGCTAAAATTGAAGCTGATTGATATGGTTTTGAAGTTCCTGATCATTTTTTAGTGGGATATGGTCTTGATTACGATGAAAAATTGAGAAACTTACCTTATGTTGGTATTGCTGACCTTAATAAAATTGCAATTTTAGAAAAATGTAAAAAAAGTAGTTAAGTAAATAAGTTTAGAAGTTAATAATAATATTAAAATTTTTATTTTTTAATATAGTTCAAATATAATTAGCATTATTTTATTATGATAAAATTATACTATTAGCAGTTTTTAAGTTGTATAAGAATATTGGAGTTATAATGAGCAATCTTTTTGTTAATGTTTTAAGAGGAATCAAGAAAAGATTATTACAATATTTAGGTATTATAATACTATTAGTTATTGTAATTTCTACTCTTTCTGCGCTTTATAGTACAGCATCAAGAGCTGAATCAGGTTTTTATACAGTATTAAACAATAGTGGTAAATATGACTATCGTATTAATTTACAATTATTAAATAATTATAAAGATACTGCTACTGCAACATCAAGAATCCAAACAATTATCAAAAAACAATTTAAAGATCATCCACAAGAACGAGAAATTGATGAACAGATAGATGAAATTAAAGAAAATAATCTTAGAAATAATAGTTTTCCTACCCTTCCTTCGGGAATAGATATTAATAAAGATTTTGAAAATTATTTGTTAAACTGGGGATTAAGTTATCAAGGAATATTATTTAATGATATTTTAGAAAACGAAGTTAAAGATGATGAAATTTATAATTTGCAACATTATGAATTTGCTAAATCATTTTTTAAAACTTTTGATTATGAAAACGTTATTTCTCTTAAAAAAATTTATTATTCATTAGAAAATGGATTTTATACTTCAGAAAAAAGTGAATCTTTTGATTTTACTCCAAAAAGAAATAATATTAATGAAGTTTATATTTCCGAAGGTATTAAACCTATTAATCCATTAGAAATAGTGATCAATCCTGAATTTGCACGTATTAATAATATTAAATTAAATGATTATATAACAGTTATTGATAAAGTTGAAAAGTTAAAGGTTGTTGGTTTTGGCTATGCTTATTGGGGAATTACTGGTAGTCGTACTGCAACAAATCCTAATCCGACATCTGAAAATACAAGTCCTGTTTATATGTCAAATCAATGGTTTAATAATTTAATAAAAGATTCTACATTTAGAACTAATTTAAATAATATATTTTTATTAAAAGTTAACAATAACGATAGTTATTTTGTTAGTAAGTTAGAAGAACTTTTAATTAAAACTTTTAGTTTTAGTTTTGGTTCAATTATTAGCAGTGATAGTGAAGATATTCGTTCAGGACAAATTTTAGAGAGTTTTAAAATGGAAAATATAATGTTTACGGCAATTACTCTTGTAGTATTATTAGTTATTATTTTTATCATTATGTCATATGTTAGAAAAGAAATTGATTTACAAAAACCACAGATAGGATTATTAAAAGCTCTTGGTTATAGTAATTTTCAAATTGCTATTAGTTTTGTAATTTTAATATTTTTGATAACATTCATTTCTAGTATTATTGGTTTAGGTATTGGTCTAGGATTACAAATATGATTTAATTCGTTAAATAACATTGGGTTTTTTATGCCATTACCAATACTATTTTTTAGTTGGATAGTATTTATTGTAAGTTTAATAATTATTCCTATTATTTTTATAGTAATTAGTTATATGCAATCGGAAACAAAATTACGCGTTAGTCCATTATTATTAATTTATGATAGACCAAGTAATTCAAGTTCTAAACTAATTTCAGTTTTAAAATACCCCTTTCGTTATTGACCATTTAAACAACGTTTAGCAATTGCTTTCACTCTAAAATCGGTTGGAAAACTATTTTTAGTATTTTTTACTTTTATTTTTGTTAGTTTTTTATTACTATTTCAAAGTTCAGCTACTGATTTATTTGATAATAAAATAAACAATTTATATGGATATTACAATAAAGATGTTAAATGAAATACATCAACTTCATCAATGTATACATATACTAATGATTCTAATTTAAGTATTGATAAGCAGGTTTTTGATTGAGTTTCAGAAAAAGATATTGCGAAATATAAAGAAACCGGTACTAATAAATATCATCAATGAGTAGCTGATGATTTTCATATTGATAATGATAGTAAAGCTAAAAAAATTGAAAGTGTTATTATTAATAATAATTTTAAAGATTATTTTATGAATAGCGAAGAAATTAATATCCTTTATCAAAAAACTAAGACTAAATCTGATTGTGAAGATTTTATTAATCCAAAAAAGATACTACCTGAACCATTAATGGAAATTATTTGTCAAAATATTCATCAAATATTTAATTATATTTCAACAAATACAGGTATTAATCCAGAAATAAACCCGTTGCCTGGTATTAGTTTAGGTTTAAATATTTATAATAATAAGTATTATCCAACTATTGAAATAAATTTAAGACCTCCTAATGAATGAAAAGGACATAATCAAGGCCGCATGCTCGCAAAAAAAATTAAAGCAACAGGACTTTATAATGATCCATATCAAGATTTAGTTTGAAAAAATTGATTTAACTTTAAAGAAGCAAAAAATCGTGATATTGATCCTATTTTTAATAATTCTCATAATTTACAAGCACAAAAAGTTACTTATACTGATAATCAAGGACAAAATATAACAACTACAGCTTATATTTTACCAGCAGTTATTTCAAAAACATTATCAATTTTAAATGATTATAAAATTGATGATCACTTTTTAATGTTAGCAAGTTGATATAATTATACAATTCCAGTAATTTATCAAGTTAAAGGAATTATTGAAAATAATTTAGACAATTCGAATGTTTATATTAATCTTGATGATTTACGAACATCTATTGGATTAATAAAACCTTCCCCGTCAGAAGATCCAAAACCAATATCAGATTCTTTTAATCATTGATTATCTAAAGAGAGCAATATTTTTCCATTAAATTATATAAATATTTTGCAACCATCTGCAGAATATACTAAAGAACAAATATTAGCAAAAAATTTAGAACCTATTAATAAAATACCTTTTATTAATGATTTAGTTAAAAGATTATTAGTTGAAATATTTGATGGAATTAGAACAATTATAAATATTACAAAAATTTTAACATTATTTGCTGTAGCTTTTGTATTGGTAATTATTGTTAATATGATTTTAGATAATAATTTATTAATTATTGCAATGATGAAATCTTTGGGTTATCGTGTAAATGAAATTAACAGATTGATTATTGGCTCCTATATTATTGCTTTATTGGTTGCTTTTATTTTAGGTACTATTATTTCTTATGTTGTGTGAAATATTATTACTTTAATTATTGCAACTAAAGCAGGCGTTGTTTTTAATGTGGCTGCTAATCTAGTTACAATTTTATCTTGTTTTGGAATGGTATTTTTAATAATGGTTATTGGCTATGCTGTTGGGTTATATTTAATTAAATACAAACCAGTAACAGCTTTATTACAAGGAAGTTAAAATATTTTTTAAGCATTTCTATATAAATAAGATAAAGTAATTGATAAAATGAGTGTGTTATTTATAAAAGCATGGAATTAAAAAGGAGAAATGATTATGAAAAAAGATAATAAGGAAATTAAAAAAGATGATAAAGACATTGGAAGTAAACAAGTAACTAAAAATAAGTTAGAATCTAGTTTTACAAAGAAGTCAGTATCTAAAACCGAAGGTACAATACCACCAGTAACTCATAAATCTCATGATAAACCAGAATCAAAGGAAGAAATAGAAGCTAATAAAGCTAAATTACAAGCTTTTAAAGATAATCAAAAAGCAATTAAAAAATTAACAAAAACTCATTCAAAAGAAATTTTAGCAGGTAAAATTATATCAATGACTAATAATACTCCTGATACTCAAACTAATGTTATTGAATTATTTGATGTTAAAAAATCTTACTTAACTGGAGACTTAGAATATGAAGTATTAAAAGGAGTTAATTTAAAAATTAAATTAGGTGATTTTGTTGTTATCTTAGGACCATCGGGAAGTGGTAAGACAACATTATTAAATATTATTTCGGGATTGGATAAACCTAATACTGGTGATGTTTTTGTGGCCGGATACAATTTATCTTTATTAAAAGATAGTCATTTAACTAAATTTAGACGAGATAATGTTGGTTTTATTTTTCAACAATACAATTTATTAACTAACTTAACTGCTCGTGAAAATGCTGAAGTTGGTGAAAATCTTGCTAAAAATAAAAATATGAGTATTGATGATATTTTTCAAGTTATTGAAATGGATGAACATATGAATAAGTTTCCAAGTCAATTATCAGGTGGACAACAACAAAGAGTATCGATTGGTAGAGCACTAGCAAAAAATCCGACAATTTTATTTTGTGATGAGCCAACAGGAGCACTTGATGAGGAAATGGGGCGTAAGGTGTTAGAAATTTTATTGGATGTTAATTGAGAATATAAAACATCAATTATTATGGTTACTCATAATCCTAACTTCCAATATGTTGCAAATACTGTTATTAACGTTAAAAATGGTAAAATTATTAGTGTAAAGAATAATGAAAAACCAATGAAACCAAGTGAAATAAATTGAAGTTAATATTATTAATTGCTAAATTGTAAAGGTAAGTGCAACTAAATTATTTTTCTATCCAAATATTCGATTGGTGAAAGATAATTTAGTATTTTTCTCGGTTTTTGATTTAAAGACAATATAAATTTATGAACTTCATTTTTATTAGTTTTTGAAAAAATAAATTTTTTAGGAAATTTTTCTCTAATTAAACCATTAGTATTTTCATTAGTACCTCTTTGTCAAGGTGAATATGGATTGGCAAAATAAATTTTTACATCTAAATTTTTTTCAAGTTGTTGTCAATTTGAAAATTCTTTGCCACGATCAAAAGTAATAGTTTTAACAATGTTTTTAGGAAGAATTGATAAATAATAACTGACATTTTTATTAATAACTTTAGTAGTTCTGTTTTTAACTAATATTGCTAAAGTAAATCGTGATACTCTTTCAACTAAAGTTATTAAACATGATTTGCTTTTACCTCGTGATGATACTATAGTATCTCCTTCTCAATGACCAAGTGTTATACGATCATTAACATTTATATCTCGTTCTTTAATTGATTTACCATTAAACTTGCCACGATTTTCTTTAGATTTTCGTTTTTTACCTTTTCTTCTTAAATTTTTACTAGTAACTTTATCAAGCATTCCAAAATAAATTCAAGTATAAATTGTTTTAAAACTAATAACTCATTCTTTATGAAAATTTTTAATTCTGCCATAAATTTGTTCAGGTGATCAACCTAATAGTAATTTTTGTTGTACATATTTTACTAAATTCTTATTTTTAAACTTATGAAAACTAATATGTGATTGTTTTCGATTTTCAGCTTTATTTTGTGCAATTAATGAAAAATAATGATTATTATCTTTATTTCTATTAATTTCTCGAATAATAGTACTAATACTTCGATTAAGATTTTTAGCTATTTCACTAATTTTAAATTTAAATTTCAATTGATTCTCAATATAAATTCTTTCATCTATGCCAAGATGTTTATAACTCATATAAAAACTCCTTACTTTTTTCTAAACTAAATTTAGCATTATGAAATTTTTATATGAGAATTTTTTGCAATTTTATTTACTTGCACTTACAAGTATAACTCAGCAATTAAATAAACTAACAAATTGTTAATAGAAAAAATATCATAACAAAGGAGTAAAAATATGATATTTTTTGAAACCCCTAGATTAAAAATTAGACAGTGAAAAGATAGTGATTTAGATGAACTTGTTTTATTAAATTCTGATAAAGATGTCATGAAATATTTTTCTAGTACATTATCAAAAGATGATACAGAAAAATATTTTTTGAAAATTAAAAATAATTTAAATAATAATGGATTTGGTTTTTATGCTGTTGAATTTAAAAAAGACAATAAATTTATTGGTTTTATTGGCTTTAGCGAAGTTGATTTTATTGTTGATTTTAGACCATGTATTGAAATTGGTTGGCGTTTTAAAAAAAGTGTTTGAGGTCAAGGAATAGCAACAGAAATAGCTAAAGAATGTTTAAAATATGCAAAAAACAATTTAAAATTAACTGAAATTTATAGTTTTACTAGTATATTAAATATTAAATCAGAAAATGTAATGAAACGAATAGGTATGAAAAAAATAAAAGAATTTTATCATCCAAAAATAAATAAAAGTGATATTTTAGCAAAACATGTTTTATACAAAATTAATATTTAGAAAGTAAAAAATGTTTAATAAATTATCTCTAATTTTTATAGATATCTATTAGTAGAAATATTTAAATTAAACTTTAATCCTTATTATAAATATAAGGGTTTTATTATAAAATTTAAAATTAATTGTTGACAGTAGAATTTGGTATTGAAAATTGATATCATTATGTATAAACCTAAACAATCTTATTTAATTTAATTTTTTTATTTTAAATACTTATTTTAAATACAAAGGATGAAAACAATGAAAGAAACTAAACTTGAAATTAATGGACGTATTTTGACAGAGCAAGAAGCATTAAGATATCAAAAAATACAAGATTTATATAAGCAAAATTATGATATTTATGGGCGTAATTGAGAAAGAAATTATAATTGTGAAACTTTAAATAGCGAATTTAGAAATAAAAATAAAGAAGAGTTAGCAAAATTTGTTGCTAATTTACCTAATGATCAAATTAAAATGGCAGGTAGATTAATGACAAAAAGAGAAATGGGAAAGGGCTCAATCTTTGCTCATTTGCAAGATCAAACAGGTAAATTTCAAATTTATTTAAAACCAGAATATGTTAATCAAAAAAAATTTGAATGATTTGCAGAATATGCAGATTTAGGCGATTTTTTTGGTATTAAAGGTAAGGTTATGAAAACCAATAAAGGAGAACTAACAGTTCAAGTCTATGATATTGTAATGTTATCAAAAGCACTTAGACCTTTACCAGATAAATTTCATGGTTTAACAGATATTGAAGAACGTTATCGACGAAGATATGTAGATTTAATTATGAATCAAGAAACTAAAAAAACATTTTTACAACGTACACAAATTATTAATGAATTAAGAAGTTTTTTAAATAATAAAGGTTATTTAGAAGTTGAAACACCTATTTTACAAGAAGTATATGGTGGTGCTGCCGCTAAACCTTTTATTACTCATCATAATACATTAAAAACCGATTTATATTTACGAATTGCTACTGAATTACATTTAAAAAGATTAATAGTTGGTGGTTTTGAAAAAGTTTATGAAATTGGTAGATTATTTCGTAATGAAGGTATGAGTAAAAAACATAATCCAGAATTTACAACTATTGAAATTTATGTTGCCTATCAAGATATGAAATATATGATGGATTTAACAGAGTCTTGTATAAAACATTTAATTAATATAGTGCATAATAAATTAACATTAGAATATGATGAAAATATATTAAATTTTGAAAAATCATGAAAAAAAATTAGTATGATTGATTCAATTAAAAAAGCTATGATCAAAGATGAAGAGTTTACTAAAATTTTCCAAGAAATTAGTGATATGATTTTAAAATATCATAATATTGAAGATGATAATATTAGAAATATTGAAAAAAATAAAACATTTAAACTTATATTAAAACTTGCAAAAAATTATAAACTTCATATTCCAGATCATTATAATAGTACTGGTCATATTATTAATTTATTTTTTGAATCTTTTGTTGAAGAAACTTTAATTCAACCTACTTTTATTTTTGATTATCCAATTGAAATTTCACCACTTGCTAAATTAAATAAAAATAGTAAAGAGTTTACTGATCGTTTTGAATTATTTATTGCTGGTAGAGAATATGCAAATGCTTATTCGGAACTAAATGATTCTTTGCAACAATATAATCGTTTTGAAGAGCAAGTAAAAGAAAAAAATAGTGGTAATGATGAAGCAGCAACTATGGATTTAGACTTTGTTGAAGCATTGGAGTATGGTATGCCACCAACAGGTGGATTGGGCATTGGTATTGATCGGTTGGTTATGTTAATAACTGGTCAAAATAGTATTAAAGATGTATTATTATTTCCACATATGAAACCCAGAACTGAAAAATAATTTTTGTGATAAATTTTTATTATATAAACATATAATAGTAATTTATCTTTTTTTTAAAAAAAGATAAATTAATTAGTTATAATCAAGATAGTTCTTTAGAATAAGGAGCGTTTTATTGTTATTAACACAAAAGATTGAAAAATATAAGTTTTCAAACCCATTGTTTTATTTAAAAACAATTGATTTTTTATTTTATAAATAAAATTTAGGAGAATAAGATTTATGCCCTGATTTAATGAATTAATAAAAAAATTTAGAAATTATCCTTTAACTGATGAAAATTTAGACGAAGTTGTTGAAACTTTTAAGAATTTTTTTAAAGAATACAATGAAAAAGATAATTTTTTTTCTAATTCAGAAGATACTGATTTTGAAAACCCAAGTACATCAGCACCATTAACTCAATTAAAAGAAAATAAAAAAACTGATTTAGATAAATTAATTAAAGAATTAAGAAATGATTTAAAATATAATTTCTTTTCTTATTTTTGAGAAAAAAAAGAAAATTTAAAATTAATTAGACAATTAGATTATTTTTTAATAGAACTTGATAGTAAAATTAAAGAACAAAATGAAAAATTATTATCCTTGGAGAAAAATAAAACATTAATTGAACAAAATAAAATTAATAAAGTTAGCCAAAATAGTACTGAGTTTACTGAAATCACAGATTATTTTAATCTTTTTAATTTTTTAAGTGAAACAATAAGTAATGATATTATTTTTTTAAAAACAATAAATTTAAACATTTTTGAAAATAAAAAAGAGTTTTTAAAAAAAACACGAGAATTAAAAATAAAAATTAATAAAGAAATTCGTAGGCTATATCAAAAAAATGAGGAATTAGAAAATAAAAAAGAGAAAATTTTTGAAAACCTTTTTAAAGAAGAAGTTATGACTCAATTAATTTTATCTTTTTGAGCATTTAGAATGAAAAGTGGAGATGAATATAAATTAATTTTAAATGAAGATAAAGATTTAAAAAGTAAATTTGATAAAAATTTTGTATTTTTCTTTGAATTAATAGATGACATATTTAACCGATATATTAAAAAAATTATTAAAAATGAAGAAAGAATATACAATGATATATTTGAAAAATATAATGATCGAGAAAAAGAATTAATAAGTGAACAAGAAGAAATTATTAAAACTAAAGATAAAGTGAAAGAAAGTATAGAATTATTTAAAAATGAATTAGAAGAAAAAAAAGAACAAATTAGAATACATGAGAAAGAGATAGCAGAAAAAAGAAAACAAATTGAAAATTTAGAAAAACGAAAGAAAAATATAAAAATTAAAAAAATTACTTACTTGCAAGATTTAGAAGAAAATAAAAATAATATTGAAAATCAAATATTTATTCCAAATATTTCAGATGATAAAAAAGGAAAAAAACAATATTTAAAAGAAATAGATGTAGTGATTAAAAAAAAGAATAGTGATATTAAGAAAAAGAATGATTATATTGCGGAGTTACAATATAATATTACAAGACATGATACCGAGTTAAGTATTAATGATAAAAAAATTAATAAAATTGAGGATAAAATTAATAAAATTGAGGATTTTTTTAAGCAAAATAAACATACGATGATGTTTGAACTTAAAAAAATAAAAGAAAAATGAATTAAAAATATTAGTAAAGATCAAAAAATATTTATTAATTTCTTAAAAGAAGTTAATAAATTAGAAAATATGGAATTTATTAAGATTATTGAAAATTATTGAGAACAAAATGCTGATAGTATTAAAAAATTTAATGAAAATTTTAACATTCAAAATAATTTAGAAAACATAAGAGAAGAAAATGAAAAAATAGAAAATGAATTTAAAAATGATTTCACAACTTTAGAAATTAATTTTAAATTAAAAGAAAAAGAAATAATAGAAAATGCAATTAGAGAAAAAAAGGAAAAAATTCAGGAGTATTTAAGAACAATTAATCAATCAAAATTAGTAAGTATTGAAATCCAAACCGAAATAAATGAAGAAAATGAGAAGCCTAGTTGACAAGATCAAAAAATTGAGGAACAAAATAAAACCATTGAAAAACTAGAATTTCAAATAAATGATTTAGAAAAAAAATTAATTTCAATAAAGGAATTACATGAAGATGAAGTAAAAGATTTATCTACAACATCGGAAAATATTAGAGATTTTTTTGCAATGGAAATTAAAAAAACTACTGAAAATTGTGATAATTTAAAAAATAGTTTAAATAAAAAAAATTCAAAAAAAGAAGAACAAAAAATTAAAAATAAATTAAATGAAGAAGAAATAAAATTAACATCTTTAAATGAAGTATGAAAATTAATAAGTACTGAAATTCCAGAGTTACAGCAACCTTTATCAGAAGAATCAAAAAATGCAAGCAAACAAAAATGAGAGAATATGGGCTTAATAGAATCTCAATTACCTTTGGAAACAAAAGCAGAAATATTAAATACAATTTAAACTAATAAGATTAAATTTATTATTGTATCAAGTTTAATTTATAGAAAGAGAAAAAAAGTACATTAGAAAAAAAAGAGTATTTATTAATAAGAAAAATGAAAAAATAATACAAGTCATTATGAATAATAACTTAGAAAAAGTTAAATTATTAGTTAGGAATGGTGTTAGTATAAATTATGTAATTAAAGATGGTTTCACTATTTTGATGTTAGCTATCAAAGATAATGATTTAGAGATAGTTAAGTATTTAATAGATAATAATGAAATCTTTATCAAGTAAATGAATATGGACATAATGCTTTAATATTAGTCGTTTGAAATAATCATTTGGAAGTCTTTAATTTTTTTTAATGCAAAAACTAACGATATTTTAGATGAAGAAATTTTAGAACAAAATGAAGATAAATTATCAACATATGAAAGTATATTAAAAGAAAATAAAGACAAATTACCAACATATGAAGAAGCAATGAAATTTCAACAAAAAATTAATAAATCTGATTTTTTAAAGATGAAATAGATTGGCAAAAGCAATTATCAATGATAAAAATTTAATTCCTTTTATGATAATAATAATTTTTATTAAAATATTAAAATAAACATTAATATTTTAATTTTAAAAAATGTATTTTTACCTATATGAATTTCCTTTTGCTTTTTATAAAAAAATAAGTTACAATTCTTAGTGGATATTTAATTATTATTTAGTTTAAGGAGAATAACAATCAAATGCGTAAATTAATCACTTTATTTTCAACACTTAGTTTACTTTCTTCTTCTGTGAGTACTATTGTGGCTTGTGGTACTGGAGATGGTTTAAAAATTCAAGCAAATTTTGAAAACGAGCCATCAAACAAAGAAGGTGATCCGTTAGTTGATTATGTTTATAATAAATACTATCAATATGATACTAAACTTTTATACAAACCACTTACTGCATTTATGCAACTAGCAGCAGACAAAATTAGAATTGATCGTAATGCATTAGAAGTTACAGATGCTGCTAGGGATTTTTATAATAGTGACCAATATAAATCAGGTAATTATGAGAGTATTAATTATAATGTTAATAATGATCCAGATAAAGTAATGAATGAACCATTTAGTTGTAAAGATGCAAATGGAAGTCTTTTAGTTTTTGGTTTAACTGATAATGATATATCTAAACAGCAATATTATGGTTATTGATATGTTACATATGAAACAGCAACAGAAGCAGAAAACCCTTCAAAAGTTGCTAAAACTAGTATTGTTTCACCAAAAATTACTGACTTTAAAGATGATAAAAATAAAACTATTTTTAAAAAAGGTTGAATTCATTTATTCTTTATAATGGAAGATTCAAAAATGAACAAGACTTTTAAAATTGATTTTAATATTCAAATTGATGTAATTTTTAGTTTATGAGTTGATAAAAATAAAAAAGAAATAGTTGTTATTAATCCAAATACTATTGATAAAGCTTTGGGTGATGTTGATTTTCGTAACCCAGATAAAGTGGTTCATGAAAGAATAAATAACATGGCTTTTTCAGAATTATAATGATAAATATTAAAATTGTTTGTATTGGCCAGTTGTCACAAACATATTGAAAATCAGCCGCCAAAGATTATTTAGAACGAATTAAAAAGCGAACTAATATTGAAACAAAAAATATTATCGAATCTAAATTAAATTCAATTCCTAATAATATTAAAATTGAAACCAATAAAATCACCGAATACATATCAAAGAATAATGATTATCAATGATTTTTATTAGATTTATCAGGACAATTAATAAGTAGTGAACAATTATCACAGATGATTAATAAAAATCAAATTTATCAACAAGGTAAAATTGGTTTTATTATTGGCGGTAGTAATGGTGTAGCACAAATATTAAAAGACAATATTAATTTAATTAAAATTTCCTTTGGTAAAATAACATTACCTCATCAATTATGTTATGTTGTTTTATTAGAACAAATATATCGTTCATTACAAATACTTAATAATCAAAGTTATCATAAGTAGTAGGTGAAAAAAATGTATAATAAAACTTTATTTGTTGATTCCTCATGATTAGAATTTTTTCAACAAGAATATAAAGAAGCATATTTTACTAAATTATTAGAAGATATTAAAAAGGAATATCAAACTTATCTTTGCTATCCTCAATGAGAAGAAATATTTCAAGCTTTTAAAATAACTCCTTTATCAAAGGTTAAAGTAATAATATTAGGTCAAGATCCTTATCATCAGCCAAATCAAGCTCATGGCTTAGCATTTAGTGTTCAAACAAATACTCCATTACCACCAAGTTTAAAAAACATTTTTCAAGAACTAAAAAATGATTTAAATATTGAAAAAGATAATGATGGTAATTTAACAACTTGAGCTAAACAGGGAGTTTTGCTTTTAAATACAACTTTAACTGTCAGACAAAGTCAACCTAATAGTCATTTACAATATCAATGAGTAACTTTTACTGATCATGTTTTATCATTTTTAAATTTAAACTGTACTAATCTTGTTTTTATTTTATGAGGTAAAAATGCAAGAAATAAAAAAATGCTAATTGATACAGAAAAACATTTTATTATTGAGAGTGCACATCCTTCACCTTTAAGTGCTTATAATGGTTTTTTTAATTCAAGACCATTTAGCAAAACTAATAATTGATTGATTTCAAAAAATAAAACTCCCATTAAGTGATAAAAATCAAAAAATACTAATTTTATTATATGTATTTAAGCAAACAATGTTATGATATATTTGTTAAAATTAATATAGTTTTAAAGAATATTTCGGGAATGGTGGTTATTTAAATGCCCAATAATTTAATATTTAATCACATATTTTCTCAACGATATGATTTAAATACCTTAAATTTATTTAGTAGATCTACAGCTATTTATTTAATTATTACTTTAAGTAGCATAATGTTAGCATATATTTTAATGAATAGTTTTTGAAAATGATTTCGTAAAGATAAATATAAAGGTGTTCGTTTTACTACTAAAAATATTGCTTATATAACAATGTTATCTTCAGTATCAGTTGTGGCAACTATTATTGTTTCTATTACGATACCCATTACAGTATTACCACCAATTAGAATTGCTTTTGAGGGTTTAATGATTAAAATAACCGGTTATATGTTTGGTCCAATTATAGGTATTATTTGTGCTGCAGTAACAGATATTTTAGTAATGTTATTTGTTCCTTCATATATTAGCGTTTATTATATGTTTTGTATTATTTTTACTGGTTTTTTGGCAGGAATTGCTGGAATATTTAAAGTAAAACTAAAAGATTATCCATGAGTTATTTTTGCTTTAATTAATTTTTTTATTATTTTCTTTGCTGGTGGCGGCATGTATATTGTTATTTCAGGTAAGCAATCATCATATTCTATGTCAGGAATTATTGTTAATAAATATGTTCTGGCTAGTATTATGGGTGGTGGCATTATTGGCCTATTAAGTATTTATAGTGTTTTATTTTATTATTTATTGAAAAAAGAAATTTATAGAATTAAAGAAATTTTACCAATTATTTTATTAGCGGTAGTAGCTGAGTATGTAACAACAGTGCTTATAGCCTCCTATGCTGATATGACTTTATTTGATCCTAATGCCAAGGATTATGGAGTAACAGCAATTATGAGAATTGTGCAAGCACCTCTTAAAATTATAATTAATTCAATTATAATTTATGTGACTTGAAGAACCGTTAATCCTTTAATTAATATTGATAATAATAATTATTAAATAAAGGATTTTAAAAATATGAATGAAGAATTTTTTAAAAAAATATCTAAATATTCAAATAAAGATTGTTTAAAAAAATTAAAAATTATTAGTCCAAAATATTTAAACAATAATATTAAGTATATTCATGTAACTGGAACAAATGGTAAAGGTTCAGTATCACGTTTAATTTTTGCTATATTATCACAAACCTTAAAACAAAAAATTGGTTTGTTTACTTCTCCCCATATTGAGTTTGTTAATGAACGAATTATTGTTAATGATAGAATGATTAGTAATCAAGATTTAGTTCGCATTAGAGACTTGATTTTTGATGATATTGAATATTATCAATTAGGTTTTTTTGGTATTTTAACTTTAATTGCATTAATTTATTTTCAAGAACAAAATGTGCAATGAGCAATAATTGAAGTTGGGATTGGTGGAAAAATTGATCCTACAAATATCATTGATGCAACATATGCTATTATCACTTCAATTGGTAAAGATCATCAAGATAGACTTGGTAAAACTACATCTGAAATATTACATCAAAAATTAGGAATAGTAAAACCAACGACAAAAAATATTTTTATTTCAGGTAATTTAAATAATAAATTAAAAAAGCAAATTGATATGGAAGGTTATAAACCTATATATTCTCCAAGATTAATCAACCAACCATACTATCAAGAAAATAAAAAATTAGTTTTAACAGTAATTTCAAAAACATTTTTAGAAATTAATATTAAACAAGCTTTAAAAATCATTAATGATACTAATATTAGATTACGATTTGAGAAATATCAAATTAATGATAAAACTATTTATTTTGATGCTGCTCATAATATTGATGGTATTAAAGCATTAATTAAAACGCTAAAAATTAATAAAATTATTCCTCAACAAATTATATTTTCTTGTTTAAAAAATAAATATCCACAAAAATTAATTAGTTGTTTAAAAAAAGTCTCAGATAATATTATTATTTGTAGTAATAGTAATTTAAATAGTATTACTGGTGAATTTTTTGATTATCAAAAAATGATTGAATGTAGCCCTCATAAAATAATTTTAATTACGGGTTCTTGTTATTTTTTGGCAGATGTTTATAATTATTTAAGAACAAAGAAAATAATTATGATAAAAAATGGTGGTAATTAAATGAATGTGTTGTTATTGAATATAATTAGTGGACTGTTAATTTTAATTACTTTTTTATTGATCACAGTTTTTGATTATAAAGATAATAAAAAAAAGATAAAGCAAATAAAATTTATTTGCTTAAGTGGAATAATGTTAGCATTAGCTGTTTCTTTAAATACAACAGGTGCTTTAATGTTAAAAAGTTTACCATTTTCTAAATATTTTGAAATTAAATTGGGTAATTTTATATTAATTTTAATAGGTTTCTTTTGTGGTGGAATATTAGGGTTTCTTAGTGGTATTGCCAGTGATTTTTTAGGTTTATTATTTAGTACTAGTGGTGCATCACCATGTTTATTTTTTACTTTTACTAGTATTTTATGATGTATATTACCTTACTATTTAGTATTAAATTTTAGTAAAATTTATTATAGTAAAAAGACATTTTATTGATATTTGCCAATTGCTTATGCTATTACTTCATTAATTATTACTGGTACTGATCCTATTGCATTAAAAATCTTATTTCCTGGATTACCACCTTTATGATTAATGTATTTTCCATTAAGAGTTATAAAATATCCTATTGATTTAACGGTTAATGTTTTTTTAATTATTACTTGTTATTCTGCATTAAAGAAAACTTTAAATTTAGAAAATCAATTTAAAAAATATTATTTCGCTACAGATCCGCAATCTTTACAATATAATAGAGTACCTGAAGAATAAATCAAAAAATAATTATTTAATTAAAATTTCTGATATTTTTTGTAACATTTTTAAATTTATCTCTTTATTGAGAATATATTAAATTAATAGTAATTTTTTAATATTACTATTTTAATTTTAATAGCATGTTTATTTTTATTGATATAGAAATCATGTAAAATGATTGTATTAAAATATTAAAGATTAGGTGGTAAAGATATATGAAGAAATTACTAAGTAGTCTAGCAGTAGTAACTTTAATTGGAGTAACAAGTATAAGTGTTGTCACTTGTGGCGGAGAAAGACCTTCACCAGTAGAAAAAACTGATTTAAATACAGTTATTATTAAAAAGGAATTAGGTATTATTTACATTGGTCAATTGGACAAACCAAATAAATCTGAAATTTTAAAAGCTATTAAAGATAAAAATAAAGAAGCAATTGATCTAACTGAAGATGATTTTGATATTAAAAGTTTTATTGACACTACAAAAATTATTATTAATGGTAAAGGTACTTATAAAAACGAAGTTTCTTTAACTTGTACTATTACTAATTTTAAAAAAATTTCTAATTGAGAAGATAATAATGGTGCAGTTCATGCTCTAGTAAATATTAATGGTGTGCTTTATGTGGGAACATCAATTTTTGGTAAAGGAAATTTATATAAAAGTAATAGTGATGGCAAATTTGAATTAATGAATAATTGAAAACAAGACAATGGTGCAGTTTGGGGTTTAACAAATATTAATGGTGTACTTTATGTAGGAACATCAATTGCTAATAAAAAGGGAAATTTATATAAAATAAATACTAATGATATTAATGCTAAGATTGAGCCAGTATCTGGTTGAAAAGATACTAATGGTGAAGTTTCAAGTTTAACAAATGTTGATAGTACACTTTATGTAGGAATAACAAATAATAATGGTGAAGGAAAAATATATAAAAGTAAAGCTGATAAAAGTTTTGGATTGATGCTTGGTTGAGAGAGTACTAATGGTGCAGTTTGAAGTTTAACAAATATTAATGATACTATTTATATAGGAACAATAACTTCTGCTAATAAAGGAAATTTATATATAACTGAAAAAAAATAAAAACATAAAAATGATATCTATCAAAAATTATGAAATTTCAAATAATTAATACTTTTTTAATTATTAATTATTTTCTTTGTTAAAGAGAGTTTTAAATTTAAAAAATTATTTTGTTACAGATTGATATTCTTTACAGTATAATAGAGTATATGAAAACTAAACTTTATTAAGAAGGGTTAATTAAATGATTAAAATTTATGATAGTTTTTCACAAAGATTGCAGCTGCTTGCCCCTAATAAAAAGCAAGTTAATATGTATTTATGTGGTCCTACTGTTTATAACTATATTCATGTTGGCAATATTCGTGGTGTGCTTGTTTTTGATGTTTTACATCGTTTGTTAATTCATCAAAATTATAAAATAAATTATGTTCATAATATTACTGATATTGATGATAAAATTATTAAGAAAGCTGCGGATTTAAAAATAACAGAACAACAAGTTACTGAAAAATATACGTTAGCATATTATGAAGACTTAGAAAAATTAAATATTATTTTTCCTACAAAATTACCAAAAGTAAGTGAATATATTTCAAAGATTATTGAATTTATTAATAAATTAATTATTAAAGATTATGCATATGTTACGGCTGGTGATGTTTATTTTAAAGTTAATAAGTTAAAAGATTATGGAAGTTTGGCACATAAAAATATTGAAGATTTAATTCCAAATTTTAGAATTAAAAATTTAGTTACTAAAGAAAATAATCTAGATTTTGCTTTGTGAAAATCAACAACAATAGGTATTAGTTGAAATAGTCCGTGAGGAAAAGGAAGACCTGGTTGACATACTGAGTGTGCTTGTTTTGTTGAGGATTTATTTAATGGTCAAACTATTGATTTACATGGTGGTGGTGTTGATTTAAAATTTCCTCATCATGAAAATGAACAAGCTCAATTTGTTGCAGCTAATAATAAAAAAATGTCAAATATTTGATGACATAATGGTCATGTTAATATTGCTAATGAAAAAATGTCAAAATCTTTAAATAATTTTATTTTGGTTAAAGAATTTTGTCAGCAACATCACCCGAATGTATTGCGATATTTAATATTAAATCGTGATCATCAACAACCAATTGATTTCAATAAGGAAACAATTGAAAATGGATTAGTGTCAACAAAAAAATATGAAAATGTTTTAAAACAATGAACATATCAAATATTTATTAACAATATAATATGTAATAATAATCATCATTCAATTTATTATCAACAAATTATTAAAAATTTATCAAATAATATTGATACAACTAATACTATTACTTTAATTGAAAATATGATTAAAAAATTAAATGAAGCACTTATTAAAAAAAATTTTAATGAAGAATTTCAAGAAATTTTTTATACTTTTACCTTTGCTTTAAAAATATTAGGATTTGATTTTAAAGTTGGTAATTATTCTGAAAAGATTAAAAATAAAATTAAAATATGAGAACAACTAAAAAAGGAAAAACAATACCAAGAAGCTGATAAAATTCGTCAAGAATTAAAAGATTTGAATATTATTTAAAGGAGCAAAATTATGGCATTACAATATATTTATGGTTATCACCCTATTATTGCTGCATTATCAACATCATCATTAATAAAAATTAAAAAAGTTTTTTTAGTTCAAGATAAGTACCAAGAATTGAAAAAAGATTTAAAAAGTGTAAATATTCCTTATGAAATTATTAGTTTACAAGCAATGAATAATCTATTAGGTACTACTAAACATCAAAATATTGCTGCTAATGTTAAAGACTATCAATATTTTTCTTTTGATGAATTAATTAATATTGGTTCAACATCTAGATTTTTAAGAATTTTAATTTTAGATCGTATTTCTGATCCACATAATTTTGGTTCAATGTTAAGAATTGCAGCGGGTAATGACTTTGATGGTGTAATTGTTTTAAATCGTAATCAATCTGAAATAAACGGTGCAGTTGCAAAGGCTGCAGCCGGTGCTCTAAGTATTATTCCAATTTGTCAAGTTAATAACTTAACTTCCGCAATTAATAATTTACAAGAAAAATATAAATTTTGAATTTTGGCTGCTGCTAAAACAGCAAAAGCAATTGATTATTTTACTATTGATTGTAGTAGCAACTTAGCATTAATTATTGGTAATGAAGGTGAAGGGATAAGTCCAAAGTTATTAAAACATACAGATTATATTGTTCAAATACCAATAAGTCCAAAAATAGAATCATTTAATGCTAGCGTTGCTTGTGGTATTATTGCAAACTATATTTACGTTGAAACGTTAAAATTATCGTAAATTTTAAGAACCTATATTTTTTGATAATATTTAAATTTATGAAAAAATAAAATATTTTTTTTAAAAAGATACTTTTATATTTTAGGTGTAAA
This sequence comes from Spiroplasma endosymbiont of Andrena trimmerana, assembly GCF_964019575.1. Classification (NCBI taxonomy): domain Bacteria; kingdom Bacillati; phylum Mycoplasmatota; class Mollicutes; order Entomoplasmatales; family Spiroplasmataceae; genus Spiroplasma; species Spiroplasma endosymbiont of Andrena trimmerana. The sequence goes on along the minus strand of NZ_OZ026455.1, from coordinate 496,780 downwards.
TGTTTTTTCTTTATTTGCTGAGTTATACTTGTAAGTGCAAGTAAATAAAATTGCAAAAAATTCTCATATAAAAATTTCATAATGCTAAATTTAGTTTAGAAAAAAGTAAGGAGTTTTTATATGAGTTATAAACATCTTGGCATAGATGAAAGAATTTATATTGAGAATCAATTGAAATTTAAATTTAAAATTAGTGAAATAGCTAAAAATCTTAATCGAAGTATTAGTACTATTATTCGAGAAATTAATAGAAATAAAGATAATAATCATTATTTTTCATTAATTGCACAAAATAAAGCTGAAAATCGAAAACAATCACATATTAGTTTTCATAAGTTTAAAAATAAGAATTTAGTAAAATATGTACAACAAAAATTACTATTAGGTTGATCACCTGAACAAATTTATGGCAGAATTAAAAATTTTCATAAAGAATGAGTTATTAGTTTTAAAACAATTTATACTTGAATTTATTTTGGAATGCTTGATAAAGTTACTAGTAAAAATTTAAGAAGAAAAGGTAAAAAACGAAAATCTAAAGAAAATCGTGGCAAGTTTAATGGTAAATCAATTAAAGAACGAGATATAAATGTTAATGATCGTATAACACTTGGTCATTGAGAAGGAGATACTATAGTATCATCACGAGGTAAAAGCAAATCATGTTTAATAACTTTAGTTGAAAGAGTATCACGATTTACTTTAGCAATATTAGTTAAAAACAGAACTACTAAAGTTATTAATAAAAATGTCAGTTATTATTTATCAATTCTTCCTAAAAACATTGTTAAAACTATTACTTTTGATCGTGGCAAAGAATTTTCAAATTGACAACAACTTGAAAAAAATTTAGATGTAAAAATTTATTTTGCCAATCCATATTCACCTTGACAAAGAGGTACTAATGAAAATACTAATGGTTTAATTAGAGAAAAATTTCCTAAAAAATTTATTTTTTCAAAAACTAATAAAAATGAAGTTCATAAATTTATATTGTCTTTAAATCAAAAACCGAGAAAAATACTAAATTATCTTTCACCAATCGAATATTTGGATAGAAAAATAATTTAGTTGCACTTACCTTTACAATTTAGCAAATAAAAAACATTTTCGTCATATTCTTAGATTATGCATATTTAGTTGTTTAGCAATAATAATGATTATTTTAATGAGTACTTTCCCTTCAATATTTTTAAGATAAAATATTTTATATAGATAGAAAGGTATATATGGAAAAATTTAATGAAGAAATAAAAATATTAACGACAATTTTTATTAATAATGCTAATATCAATACTAAAATTAAACAAGAAAAATTTTTAATCAATAATTTTGAATTTTATGGAATTTTAACTAGTAAACGAAAACCATTAGTAAAATTATTTTTAAATAAATGAAATAAAAATTTATCGTTAGTAAATAAAAAACAGTTATTTGAAACATTATATTTACAAAAAAATCGTGAATTTCAATATACAGCAATGGAATTTTTAAATCTTTGATGAAAGAAAAACTTAAGTTTTAATGACTTAGATTGGCTTTTATCGATAATTAAACATAATATTTGATGAGATACTACTGATTATTTTGATAATATTATTGGTGTTCTTATATTTAGCAACAATAATATTAGTGTTAGAGATCAATATTTATTTAAGTTAATAAATGATAGTAATTTTTGAATTCAAAGAATAGCAATTCAATCACAATTAATGTTTAAAGAAAATACTGATTTTAATTTACTATTTGCGTTAATTAAGCCATTGTTATTAACAACAAATTTTTATCTAATACGTTCTATTGGTTGAGCATTGCGTAATGCCAAACGAGTTAATTCACAAAAAATTAATGATTTTATTAAAATTAACAATGTTAGTCAAAAAATAATTGTTGTTATTGATGAACATTAAAATTAAAATTGCTTATAAATAATATTTATAATAATATTCTTAAAATAGTGTAAGATTCACTTAATAGATAGAGAAAAATATTAAAATATAAATATAAGTTTTTGACCTATTTACTTTATTTTAAAGTAAATGGGTTTTTATTTGGAAAGAAAAAGCACATGCCTAATAATTATTCATTGATTGTTAAACCTCTTTTACAAGAAGAACCTATCATTAATAGTAATATTTCATTTTTTAAGACTTTACAAGTAGAATCTAGTACAACAATGATTTCAATAATACCTTCAATAAAAATATCAATTTTAACAGATCATGAAATAAAAGCTTTATCTAAATATCAAATTCAATCATTGCTACCAGAACAAATCCCACTTTTTACAGCAGAACAAATTAAATCATTTAGACCCAAACAAATTCAATGATTTTGATTATGACAAATTCAGTCATTTACAAAAAAACAGATTGCATCATTTACGCCAGAACAAATTCCGTATTTAACATATGAACAAATCCCAATTTTTACACCAGAACAAATCCTTGCGTTTACACCATTGCAAATTTCTGTATTTACGCCAGAACAAATTCCTCTTTTTACAATCGAACAAATCCCTACGTTTACGCCGTTGCAAATTTCTGCTTTTACAAAAGAACAAATTCCAGAATTTACAGAAAAACAGATTGCATCATTTACGCCAGAACAAAAACAAATTTTTACATTAGAGCAGCGTAAATTTTTTGGAAGAAAAATAATTTCAACTTTTAATAAACGCTAAATTGTAAAGGTAAGTGCAACTAAATTATTTTTCTATCCAAATATTCGATTGGTGAAAGATAATTTAGTATTTTTCTCGGTTTTTGATTTAAAGACAATATAAATTTATGAACTTCATTTTTATTAGTTTTTGAAAAAATAAATTTTTTAGGAAATTTTTCTCTAATTAAACCATTAGTATTTTCATTAGTACCTCTTTGTCAAGGTGAATATGGATTGGCAAAATAAATTTTTACATCTAAATTTTTTTCAAGTTGTTGTCAATTTGAAAATTCTTTGCCACGATCAAAAGTAATAGTTTTAACAATGTTTTTAGGAAGAATTGATAAATAATAACTGACATTTTTATTAATAACTTTAGTAGTTCTGTTTTTAACTAATATTGCTAAAGTAAATCGTGATACTCTTTCAACTAAAGTTATTAAACATGATTTGCTTTTACCTCGTGATGATACTATAGTATCTCCTTCTCAATGACCAAGTGTTATACGATCATTAACATTTATATCTCGTTCTTTAATTGATTTACCATTAAACTTGCCACGATTTTCTTTAGATTTTCGTTTTTTACCTTTTCTTCTTAAATTTTTACTAGTAACTTTATCAAGCATTCCAAAATAAATTCAAGTATAAATTGTTTTAAAACTAATAACTCATTCTTTATGAAAATTTTTAATTCTGCCATAAATTTGTTCAGGTGATCAACCTAATAGTAATTTTTGTTGTACATATTTTACTAAATTCTTATTTTTAAACTTATGAAAACTAATATGTGATTGTTTTCGATTTTCAGCTTTATTTTGTGCAATTAATGAAAAATAATGATTATTATCTTTATTTCTATTAATTTCTCGAATAATAGTACTAATACTTCGATTAAGATTTTTAGCTATTTCACTAATTTTAAATTTAAATTTCAATTGATTCTCAATATAAATTCTTTCATCTATGCCAAGATGTTTATAACTCATATAAAAACTCCTTACTTTTTTCTAAACTAAATTTAGCATTATGAAATTTTTATATGAGAATTTTTTGCAATTTTATTTACTTGCACTTACAAGTATAACTCAGCAAACAAAAAAATAATTCATCAATAATTGAACAAGTTGTATCATTTACATCAGAACAAATTCAATCTTTTACGTTATCACAAATTCAGTCATTGACAAGAGAACAAGTTGTATCATTTACAGAAAATCAAATCAAGGCGTTTACTCCTATTCAGATTCAAGCATTGACGCCTATACAAATTAGGTCATTTAATGTTACACAAATTCCATATTTTACATTTATTCAAATTCCATCATTTATGCCATGACAAATTCAGTCCTTAACAAAAGATCAAATTTCAGTTTTTACAGAAGATCAGATTCAAGCATTGACATCAATTCAAATTCAGTCTTTTTGGTCATGACAAATTCAAGCATTGACGCCTATACAAATTAAATCTTTTACATTATTACGAATTTCAAAATTTACAAAAACACAAATTTCATCATTTACAGAACAACAAATTCCATTTTTTAAACCAGAACAAATTCCATTTTTTACACCAGAACAAATTTCATTTTTTACAATAGAACAAATTCGTTCATTTACATCATCACAAATTTTACATTTTACAAAAACACAAATTTCTTCATTTTGGTCATGACAAATTCAATCGTTGACAAAAGAACAGATTCAGTCATTTACAACAGAGCAGATTAAATTTTTTACGTTATCACAAATTCAGTCATTGATAGAAGAACAGATTCAATCATTGACAAAAGTACAAATTGTTTCATTGACAATTGAGCAAGTTTCACATTTAACAAATCAACAAATACCATTATTTACAACTGAACAAATTAAATTATTTACTTCTTGACAAATTTTACATTTTACAACGGATCAAATTAAATCTTTTACATTATTACAAATTCCAATAATTACACCAGCACAAATTCAAATATTTGTATCTACACAAATTATTTTGTTTAGGCCATTACAAGTTTCAGTATTTACATCTACACAAATTTCAGCATTGAAATTTGAACAAATTCGTTCATTGATAATTGAGCAAGTTTCATTTTTTACAAAAGAGCAAGTTTCATTTTTTGCAATCGAACAAGTTTTGGAATTTACAACCGAACAAATTCAATCTTTTATGTTATCACAAATTCAAGCATTGACAGAAAATCAAATTTCATTTTTTACACCTTTGCAAATTCAAGCATTGACGCCTATACAAATTAGGTCATTTAATGTTACACAAATTCCATATTTTACATCTATTCAAATTGTATCATTTTTGCCATCACGAGTTTCAAAATTTATAGAAATACAAATTGTATCTTTTACAAAAGAGCAAATTTCATTGTTTTTACCATCACAAATTACGGCTTTTACTCCTAGCCAGATTCAATCATTTTTGCCGTTGCAAATTCAAGTTTTTACAGAAGAGCAAATTTCATCTTTCATAGATATCCAGATTGAGTCTTTTACATCTATTCAAATTGCATCATTTATAGAAAATCAAATTAAATCGTTTACGCCTATACAAATTAAATTATTTACATCTATTCAAATTGCATCATTTATAGAAAATCAAATTAAATCGTTTACGCCTATACAAATTAAATCATTGACAGAAAATCAAATTCAAGCATTGATATCATCACAAATTGAAGTTTTTACCAAAGAACAGATTCAATCTTTTACAATTAAACAAATTAGTTCATTTTGGTCATGACAAATTCAAATATTGACATCAATTCAAATTTCATTTTTTACAGAAGATCAGATTCAGTTTTTTACGTTATCACAAATTCAGTCATTTACATCTTTGCAAATTCCATTTTTTAAACCAGAACAAATTACTTTATTTATACCAGTACAGATTCAGTTTTTTACGTTATCACAAATTCAGTCATTTACATCTATTCAAATTGCATCATTTATAGAAAATCAAATTAAATCGTTTACGCCTATACAAATTAAATCATTGACAGAAAATCAAATTCAAGCATTGATATCATCACAAATTGAAGTTTTTACCAAAGAACAGATTCAATCTTTTACAATTAAACAAATTAGTTCATTTTGGTCATGACAAATTCAAATATTGACATCAATTCAAATTTCATTTTTTACAGAAGATCAGATTCAGTTTTTTACGTTATCACAAATTCAGTCATTTACATCTATTCAAATTGCATCATTTACAAAAGAACAAGTTTCATCATTTTTGCCATCACAAATTGCGGTTTTTACCAAAGAACAAATTCAATCTTTTATGTTATCACAAATTCAATCATTGACAGAAAATCAAATTTCATTTTTTACACCTTTGCAAATTCAATCTTTTAAACCAGAACAAGTTTCATTTTTTACAAAAGAGCAAATTTCTTGATTTACAGAAAAGCAAATTTCATCATTTACAGAACAACAAATTCAATACTTTACAAAAGAGCAGATTCAATCTTTAATAGGCCAACAAATTCAATCGTTTACAAAGGAGCAAATTCCATGGTTTAGAGCTGACCAACGTAAATTTTTTAAAGTAATAAGAATTCCAATTATTAATAAACTAAAAACTAGTTCATTAATAATTAAAGAAAATCAAATTTTTGTAGAAGAGAAAATTAGAAAAAAAAGTAATCAATGAAGTTTAAAAAAAATTTGATTTTTAGTTATTAGTTTTTTTTCACAACAACTTCAATATTTAGTTTATTTTATATTTTTAAAAAAAATAAAAATCAAATTAAAAAAAGAAGATAATTTTAATGAAAATAGTTTAAATAAAATGTTAGAATCTAAAATTAATTTTATTGAACTTACAAAATCAGAAATTAACAAGGAATCTTTTAATAAAAGTAATATTAAATCATATAATAATCAAGTTTTTTATAGTAATTAAAATAATTATAGTAAATTATTTTTTCTAACTTCGAAGAGAAAGAAAAAAATATAATATAAATACAATTTTTTTTTGGGTACTAAGTTTTCTAAGTTTTTTTATGTTAAAATAATAAAGATTTTATTACTTTACAAGTAATAATAAGTATAAGTAATAATAAAGAAAAAAATGGTGATTTACTTTATGTGAGATCGTAAAATTTTACGAAAAATTAATAAACAAGTTAAGGCAATAATTAGCCTTGATGAAACAATGAGAAAAATTAAAGATGAAGAATTAGCAAATAAAACAGTTGAATTCAGAACCAGATTGGCAGAAGGTGAGACTTTAGATGATATTTTAGTTGAAGCTTTTGCGACAATTAGAGAAGCAGCACGAAGAATTAGTGGATTACATCCATATCCTGTTCAATTAATTGGTGGTATTGTTCTTCATAATGGTGATGTTGCTGAAATGCGAACTGGTGAAGGAAAAACTTTAACTGCTGTGATGCCAATTTATCTAAATGCTTTAAGTAGTAAAGGTGTTCATGTTATTACTGTTAATGAATATTTGGCGGCAAGAGATGCTGAATTAAATCGACCAATTTTAGAATTTTTGGGAATTACTATTGGCGTTAGTCTTCGTGATCATTCTACTAATCAAAAACGTGAAGCGTATTTAAAAGATGTTACATATACAACTAATTCGGAATTAGGCTTTGATTATTTGCGTGATAATATGGTTAAGGTTTATCCAGAAAAAGTTCAACGTCAGCTTAATTATGCTATCATTGATGAGGCGGACTCTGTTTTAATTGATGAATCAAGAACACCTTTAATTATTTCTGGTGGTTCAAAAAATCGTACTCCTTTATATCAAGCATCAGATGTTTTTGCAAAAACTTTAATACCTGAAGATTATAAAATTGATTGAGAATCACGTCAAATTGCATTAACAGTAACGGGTGTTAATAAAGCACAAAAACAGTTTAATTTAAAAAATTTATTTGATATTGATAACTCGGAATTATTTCATCATATTCAAAATGCACTTCGTGCTAATCATGTTTTCAAATTAGATGTAGAATATGTTGTTAAAGATGGTGAAATTGTGCTAGTTGATCAGTTTACTGGTAGATTAATGCCTGGTAGAGTATATAGTGATGGACTTCATCAAGCTTTACAGGCTAAAGAAAATGTTACAATTCAACAAGAAACAACAACAGTAGCTACTATTACTTATCAAAACTTTTTCCGTTTATATAATAAATTAAGTGGTATGACAGGAACTGCTAAAACCGAAGAAGAAGAATTTGTAAAAATTTATAATATGAGAGTAATTAAGATTCCTACTAATAAACCAATTATTCGAGAAGATAAACCCGATCATGTTTTTGCTTCATTAAATGCTAAATTTAAATCTTTAATTGCAGAAGTTAAAGAACGACATACTAAAGGACAACCAATTTTGATTGGTACTGCTAATGTTGATGTATCAGAACGAATTGCTAATATGTTAACTTTGGAAGGAATTAAGCATGAGATTTTAAATGCTAAAAATCATGCTCGTGAAGCTGATATTATTGCTAGAGCTGGTGAAAAAGGATCAATTACTTTAGCAACTAATATGGCAGGACGTGGAACTGATATTAAACTTGGTAAGGGTGTTATTGAACTTGGTGGCCTTGCTGTATTAGGTACCGAAAGAAACGAAGCACGAAGAATTGATAATCAATTACGTGGAAGAGCCGGAAGACAAGGTGATCCTGGATTTTCACGATTTTATGTTTCAATTGAAGATGATTTGATGTTACGTTTTGGTGGTGAAAAATTAAAAAAAGCTTTTGCAAGTTTAGGTGAAGACTATATTAGATCAAAAATGTTAACTAGATCAATTACTAGAGCACAACAAAAAATTGAAGGTATGAATTTTGATGCACGAAAAAACTTATTAGATTATGATAATGTTATTGCTCAGCATCGTGAAGCTACATATCATCAACGTGATAATATTTTACTTGCTGATGATTTATTAGATTTAATCAAAAATATGCACAGAACAGTAGCACGTGATTTACTAAATATTTTTAATAAAGTTGTTGGTAGAGAACAGTTTATTGATTATGATGAATTAGTTAAAGGTATTGAAAATAAATTAATTAAGCCTAATGATTTAATAGCAGAAAAGTTAAATCGATTAAGTACTGAAGAAAATATTGATTTAATTGTTGAAAAATCTTATAATTTTTATCTTGAAAAAAGAGAAAAGTTAAATGATGTTATTATAAAACAAATTGAAAATAGTGTTATTTTACAAACTTTTGATCAATATTGAACTAATCACATTGATGCTTTAAGTAAACTGCGTGCAGGAATCCATTTGCGTGGTTATGCGCAGTTAAATCCCTTACAAGCTTATATTGAGGAAGCTTCAAAATTATTTAATCGTATGAAAATCAATGTTGCTCATCAAGTTATTATTATGTTACATAGCATTGATCCAGAACAACATCAGGTCCGTGGTGGTCAAGATGTATTGGATACAGTATTAGCAAGTAATGTTGAAACTAAAACTAAAATTGGATAATCAATCTTTATTTAAAAAACTAAGTATTAAAATACTTAGTTTTTTAAATATGTTTTTTTATTCTATTTGATTTTTTTCTTTATGTTTTCATGACTTCTTTTTAAATATGTTTTTATTTTTTTTACTGTCATAAGTGACTGAAGTTGTTCAATGGGGGAAATTATTACCTTTAGTAACAGCATTACTATTATTCATGGGTACTAAATTTTTAATATAATTAGTTCCATCTGCTGTGGTGGGGCGTTCATAAACAATAGTTCAATTTAAACTTTCAATTGGATCATTAAGCTTCGGTTGTGCAATAAAATTATGTCAAAACATTAAGGCACCCGCATAATCTCGACGGTATAATTGTGGATTAAAATTATTAATAATTTCTCCTTTATTTCATACTTCTTCAATTTGTTGTGGTGTTCATATTGTTTCTTCTTCTTCATTATTTGTTGAAGAAGTTATGTTTTGATTAATTTCATTTTGTGAATATAGTGCTTTTGCTTCTAGTGACATATATTTCTTTGGGACGGTAACAAAAATGGAGGATATAATTACTTTTTAAACATTTCTTTAAAATTATAGACAAGAAATAATTGTAATTATATGCAATTGTAAATACATCTTACTACTAAATTAAATGAATTACAATTAAAATACAAATATTGAAAAAATCAATAATAAAATTTAATATTTATACACAACAAAAATTCTTATTAACTTTTAATTTAATAAGTTTTTAAAATTTTAATAAAAAAATAAATTAAATTATGTTTTTAAATTTATTTGATTACATTTAAAAATAACCATTTTAATATAAATATTTATGTTATAAGTTCTATTACCAAGCATTTCTTTTAAAATATGTCAAATATTTGTTTCAGTAAAACAACCTATATTTCACTTTGCACCTTGATTTTCAATACCTTGTTTATTATTTTTAAAATATTGTTTTTTTAATTTTTTATGGTTTTTTAATATTTCATTCATATATTTTATTAACTCATCATATTGACCATTTTCAATAAAATTTCTACAAATCTTATATTCATCTCAATATTTTCCTTTATTTCCAGCGATTATTCCAACATATAATTTTTTAACTAAATGGAATTTATCTAAAACAAAATTTGCACCTAAATAATCAGCAACTTCTTTAATTCATCCTGCACTATCTCCACAAATAATAATTTTTGCTTGGTCAAAATTTTCAAAAAATCTATTTCCTTGTTCTTTGATAAATTCAGCAGTTTTTTTAACACCAATTGCTGTTTTTGTTGGTCTTATTATTACATCTGCTCTTTTATTAACTAATTTATGATTAACATTATCTGTACAAAATAATACTAAACGCATTGAATATTTACCAGAATTGCGTTTAAATTTTCAAAATTTTCGATGTCCATCATCAATACTAATATAAATAAATTGATTTGGTTCTAATTTTATTTTAGGAACATCTAATTTATTAACTTGATATTCTTGAAATAATCTACTAATACTTGTTGTACTAAATTTTGTTTGCTTCATAGTATGTAAAATATCAACATATCTTTTTCCGTCAGCAAAATGTTCAATAACATTATTTTTGATATCCTGACAAGTTCTTTTATATTTAGGTAATTCTAATTCTTCATCTAATAAACAAACTCTTACTCATTTTTTTAATTGTTCATCATAATATTTATAATCACGACACTTATAAATAACAAGACCATTGATAGTATTTCTAGTTCTTTCTTTTAATATTCTTCAATCTGTTTTTTCTCATTGATTTTTTATATCATCTCTAAATGATTGATACATTCTTTCAGTTGCTTCTTTTAAAGTTCATAAATAATTAAAACTCATATTTTTTCTCCTAACTATTTTAAAAAAATCTAAATTTATTGTAAATATATTTAAAAAATTAATTTACTTAATTATTATATAAATATATAAGTGTTATTTTAAATAAAATAAAAAATATTTTAAAAAATGCTTTCATATTTAAAATATAATAAACAATTTCAATATAATTAATAGTATAGGTATCAAAAAATAAACGCCTTTAATTTAGGTATTATTTTGAGTTTAAAAGCATACTGTCAATATCGAGTGAAAATTTCCCAAAAATATTTATCAAAAAAAATAAAAAAGAAGTAAAATTTAACAAATAAAAGTTGCTTTGTTTTGAAAGTAAATATTTTTATATTTACTTTCAAAGGAGAACAAAATTATGAAATATTTTAGTCCAAGTTATTGATTTAAATTGTGAGTATTAACTGCTCCACTTTTAAATAATAAAATACAAGGTATTAATGGTAAGTCAATTGATAATTCAAATATTAAAAATTGAGTTAGAAAAAATACGACTAGTTTAGATTTAGTAAATCAACAATTAAATTTTGCAAGTAATAATCAAACAGATTTTATTATTAACAACCCAACAACAAATAGCAAAATAAATATGAATAAACATCGTCATGAAAAACACAGAAATCGATTAAAAAGAACATTAAATGGTAAAAACGAAATAAGGGGTAGTTGAGGTAAAGTAACTTGTTCATTTACACCAAAAACTTTTGAAGGAATAATAGCTGATTATCATTATTGAAAAGATAATCCTGCATGAGAACTTGGCGAAAAATTTAAAGAGGATATGATGCAACGATATAATTCTAATGATATTTCAATTACTGCAATTTTTCCATGAACATGAAAAGAAATACAACAAGTAGGTAAAACAATTTGAGATAATTTTTCAAAAATTGAAAAAGTATATACAGATAGTTCTAGAAAAAAACGTATAGAAATTGTACTTTATGAAAAACCATTTAATTGATTTGATTTTGAATCAGTAAGAATAATAACAGAAGATGAGAAATATTATCCAAATAATCGTCTTGATAATTTAGAAAATGATTTTCCAGATTGAAATAAAGATATAAAAATTAATTTAGGAAAAATTAATCATAACGTTGATAACGAAATTAAAAGTGCCATAAAGAAAAAATATCATAATTTTAAATTATCAGAAGTTTATTTATTGGATAAATCTAATTACTCACACTTTATTGGCTATTTTGAAAAAAAATAATTGTTGGTACTTTTAGTCCCTATTCTTATGGTTTGACAAAACCAACTTTTACCTATGTAACACAAGATAAATTTAATGAAATTTCAAATATTATAGCAAATGATTCAAAAGTTAAACAATGATTTGCACATATAAATGAATGAAATTCTACTTTACCACAAGCAATCAATAATTCTAAAACATTTAATCCTCAAGCATTATATAATTGAAAAAGACAAGAAAAAGAAATAATAAAAGGTTATATAAGAGATTGAAGTTATATTTCAACTTTAATTGAACATGAATTAAAGTTAGATGAATTAAACAAAAATATTCAAGGAATCAAAGCAGATTTTGAAACTTTAAAAAAACAAGTTAATGAACTTGACAACAGACTTCTAAATCTAGAAAATAAATCAAATTTAAATTGTGAAAACACATTAACTATTGTTAATGGTGCTTTAAATACTATTCCCATAATTGGTAATGTTGTTGGTGGTATTACAACAATGGCTTCTGGTGCTTGTGCTATTGGTGGTGTATAATTTTATTTTTTTATATCTTTAAAATCAATTTTAAGGCATCAAATTTGCTGCTCGACAAACGATTTAAAATTTTATATAGTTAAGTATTCACAAAAATAATCTTTTATAAAAAGAATTTTATCTAATTTTAATTTGGTATTATTAGTATCCATATCTTCAAGGATGGTTTTTATTTGGTATATAAACCTTTTTAGTTTTTATCAAATCTTCTTTGATAATTGGTTTTGGTGCTATTTCTTTTAATTCATATATTTGATGATTATAACTAAGATATAACTCATTAATAAACGATTTAAGTACAATTACATCAGTTCTAGGTTGTATGTATTGAACTTTGCTATTTTTATAAGGAAAATACTTTTTACCATAATATGTTATAGTTGAACCACTATCCGTTTTTCTTTTAGAAAATCTTGAAAGATAAGTATTTATTTCTTCTTGGTTTGGAGCTTTAATCATAGCAGATTTATTATTATCAATAGGTAAGGCAAATTGCTTATTAAAAATACTTATATATATTTTAAGAAATTGATTAGCTTCTTCTAAATTTTTAATTTTATTAAGTCTAAGTTCACTAATTAAGCGACTTTGAAGTGTTCCAAATAAGCGTTCGATTCTACCCTTAGCTTGTGGAATGGAAGTTCTAATAATTTCAACACCTAAATCATTACAAGACTTTTGGAATTGAGTATAAGTATCATTTTCCGTGTTTATTTTGCCAGCATCGATTTGTTTTTTATATCCAAAAACTGTTCTATTATCAGTATAAAATGTTTTTGGTATGCCATATTTAGTTAAAATTTGATAAAAAACATTATAATAACCATCTAATGTTTCTTGATGATCAAATCATAGTCCGACAATATTGCCTGTAGCATCATCAATTGCAGCATGTAAAAAAGCTTTTGGTTTATCCTTACCAAATCAATGATGATTACTTGCATCCATTTGAATTAATTCACCAAAATTTGTTCTTCGGTTTCTTGTAGGATGCAAGTTATTTTTCTTATTTTTATGTCTTTTTGGTGAAGTAATTTTTTCTTTAATGCTAAATTGTAAAGGTAAGTGCAACTAAATTATTTTTCTATCCAAATATTCGATTGGTGAAAGATAATTTAGTATTTTTCTCGGTTTTTGATTTAAAGACAATATAAATTTATGAACTTCATTTTTATTAGTTTTTGAAAAAATAAATTTTTTAGGAAATTTTTCTCTAATTAAACCATTAGTATTTTCATTAGTACCTCTTTGTCAAGGTGAATATGGATTGGCAAAATAAATTTTTACATCTAAATTTTTTTCAAGTTGTTGTCAATTTGAAAATTCTTTGCCACGATCAAAAGTAATAGTTTTAACAATGTTTTTAGGAAGAATTGATAAATAATAACTGACATTTTTATTAATAACTTTAGTAGTTCTGTTTTTAACTAATATTGCTAAAGTAAATCGTGATACTCTTTCAACTAAAGTTATTAAACATGATTTGCTTTTACCTCGTGATGATACTATAGTATCTCCTTCTCAATGACCAAGTGTTATACGATCATTAACATTTATATCTCGTTCTTTAATTGATTTACCATTAAACTTGCCACGATTTTCTTTAGATTTTCGTTTTTTACCTTTTCTTCTTAAATTTTTACTAGTAACTTTATCAAGCATTCCAAAATAAATTCAAGTATAAATTGTTTTAAAACTAATAACTCATTCTTTATGAAAATTTTTAATTCTGCCATAAATTTGTTCAGGTGATCAACCTAATAGTAATTTTTGTTGTACATATTTTACTAAATTCTTATTTTTAAACTTATGAAAACTAATATGTGATTGTTTTCGATTTTCAGCTTTATTTTGTGCAATTAATGAAAAATAATGATTATTATCTTTATTTCTATTAATTTCTCGAATAATAGTACTAATACTTCGATTAAGATTTTTAGCTATTTCACTAATTTTAAATTTAAATTTCAATTGATTCTCAATATAAATTCTTTCATCTATGCCAAGATGTTTATAACTCATATAAAAACTCCTTACTTTTTTCTAAACTAAATTTAGCATTATGAAATTTTTATATGAGAATTTTTTGCAATTTTATTTACTTGCACTTACAAGTATAACTCAGCAATTAATATAGTATAAAGTGTACTATATGAAATTTTAATTTTTTCTTCATTGTTTAATTTCTCATGGAAATGTTGAAAATTAAAATTATAATATTTGGTTTTATATAAATTTATAATCTTAATTTTGATTTCAAAATTTGTTGTTTTATTAGAAATTTTATTTCGGGATTTATGAATAAAACCAACTTTACCTTCTCTATTGAAAATTTGAATTAATTGGTTAATTCTTCTAATAGTTAGGTTAAGTTTATTCTTAGCTTGATGTTTAGATAATTTATTAATAATAATGTCATTTATAATATTAAACTTATATTTTTCTTTCATAGTCATGCTTCTTTCCATATTTATCACCAAGTATATTTAACTTTACTTTTGGGAAATTTTTGCTCGATAACTAATAGGAAATTATCACTAAATAATGACACAAAGTTTAAAAGCATACTGTCAATATCGAGTGAAAATTTCCCAAAAATATTTATCAAAAAAAATAAAAAAGAAGTAAAATTTAACAAATAAAAGTTGCTTTGTTTTGAAAGTAAATATTTTTATATTTACTTTCAAAGGAGAACAAAATTATGAAATATTTTAGTCCAAGTTATTGATTTAAATTGTGAGTATTAACTGCTCCACTTTTAAATAATAAAATACAAGGTATTAATGGTAAGTCAATTGATAATTCAAATATTAAAAATTGAGTTAGAAAAAATACGACTAGTTTAGATTTAGTAAATCAACAATTAAATTTTGCAAGTAATAATCAAACAGATTTTATTATTAACAACCCAACAACAAATAGCAAAATAAATATGAATAAACATCGTCATGAAAAACACAGAAATCGATTAAAAAGAACATTAAATGGTAAAAACGAAATAAGGGGTAGTTGAGGTAAAGTAACTTGTTCATTTACACCAAAAACTTTTGAAGGAATAATAGCTGATTATCATTATTGAAAAGATAATCCTGCATGAGAACTTGGCGAAAAATTTAAAGAGGATATGATGCAACGATATAATTCTAATGATATTTCAATTACTGCAATTTTTCCATGAACATGAAAAGAAATACAACAAGTAGGTAAAACAATTTGAGATAATTTTTCAAAAATTGAAAAAGTATATACAGATAGTTCTAGAAAAGAACGTATAGAAATTGTACTTTATGAAAAACCATTTAATTGATTTGATTTTGAATCAGTAAGAATAATAACAGAAGATGAGAAATATTATCCAAATAATCGTCTTGATAATTTAGAAAATGATTTTCCAGATTGAAATAAAGATATAAAAATTAATTTAGGAAAAATTAATCATAACGTTGATAACGAAATTAAAAGTGCCATAAAGAAAAAATATCATAATTTTAAATTATCAGAAGTTTATTTATTGGATAAATCTAATTACTCACACTTTATTGGCTATTTTGAAAAAAAATAATTGTTGGTACTTTTAGTCCCTATTCTTATGGTTTGACAAAACCAACTTTTACCTATGTAACACAAGATAAATTTAATGAAATTTCAAATATTATAGCAAATGATTCAAAAGTTAAACAATGATTTGCACATATAAATGAATGAAATTCTACTTTACCACAAGCAATCAATAATTCTAAAACATTTAATCCTCAAGCATTATATAATTGAAAAAGACAAGAAAAAGAAATAATAAAAGGTTATATAAGAGATTGAAGTTATATTTCAACTTTAATTGAACATGAATTAAACAAAAATATTCAAGGAATCAAAGCAGATTTTGAAACTTTAAAAAAACAAGTTAATGAACTTGACAACAGACTTCTAAATCTAGAAAATAAATCAAATTTAAATTGTGAAAACACATTAACTATTGTTAATGGTGCTTTAAATACTATTCCCATAATTGGTAATGTTGTTGGTGGTATTACAACAATGGCTTCTGGTGCTTGTGCTATTGGTGGTGTATAATTTTATTTTTTATATCTTTAAAATCAATTTTAAGGCATCAAATTTGCTGCTCGACAAACGATTTAAAATTTTATATAGTTAAGTATTCACAAAAATAATCTTTTATAAAAAGAATTTTATCTAATTTTAATTTGGTATTATTAGTATCCATATCTTCAAGGATGGTTTTTATTTGGTATATAAACCTTTTTAGTTTTTATCAACTCTTCTTTGATAATTGGTTTTGGTGCTATTTCTTTTAATTCATATATTTGATGATTATAACTAAGATATAACTCATTAATAAACGATTTAAGTACAATTACATCAGTTCTAGGTTGTATGTATTGAACTTTGCTATTTTTATAAGGAAAATACTTTTTACCATAATATGTTATAGTTGAACCACTATCCGTTTTTCTTTTAGAAAATCTTGAAAGATAAATATTTATTTCTTCTTGGTTTGGAGCTTTAATCATAGCAGATTTATTATTATCAATAGGTAAGGCAAATTGCTTATTAAAAATACTTATATATATTTTAAGAAATTGATTAGCTTCTTCTAAATTTTTAATTTTATTAAGTCTAAGTTCACTAATTAAGCGACTTTGAAGTGTTCCAAATAAGCGTTCGATTCTACCCTTAGCTTGTGGAATGGAAGTTCTAATAATTTCAACACCTAAATCATTACAAGACTTTTGGAATTGAGTATAAGTATCATTTTCCGTGTTTATTTTGCCAGCATCGATTTGTTTTTTATATCCAAAAACTGTTCTATTATCAGTATAAAATGTTTTTGGTATGCCATATTTAGTTAAAATTTGATAAAAAACATTATAATAACCATCTAATGTTTCTTGATGATCAAATCATAGTCCGACAATATTTCCTGTAGCATCATCAATTGCAGCATGTAAAAAAGCTTTTGGTTTATCCTTACCAAATCAATGATGATTACTTGCATCCATTTGAATTAATTCACCAAAATTTGTTCTTCGGTTTCTTGTAGGATGCAAGTTATTTTTCTTATTTTTATGTCTTTTTGGTGAAGTAATTTTTTCTTTAATTAATATAGTATAAAGTGTACTATATGAAATTTTAATTTTTTCTTCATTGTTTAATTTCTCATGGAAATGTTGAAAATTAAAATTATAATATTTGGTTTTATATAAATTTATAATCTTAATTTTGATTTCAAAATTTGTTGTTTTATTAGAAATTTTATTTCGGGATTTATGAATAAAACCAACTTTACCTTCTCTATTGAAAATTTGAATTAATTGGTTAATTCTTCTAATAGTTAGGTTAAGTTTATTCTTAGCTTGATGTTTAGATAATTTATTAATAATAATGTCATTTATAATATTAAACTTATATTTTTCTTTCATAGTCATGCTTCTTTCCATATTTATCACCAAGTATATTTAACTTTACTTTTGGGAAATTTTCACTCGATAACTAATAGGAAATTATCACTAAATAATGACAAAGTTTAAAAGCATACTTGTAAAAATAATCAAAAATAGTATACTTTATAAGTAAAATTAAGGAAAAAAGGAGAATTTATGAGTAAAAAAAGAAGCAAAGTTCGAAAAAAAGTAAAAAATAAGCAAAAACAATTTAAAATGATGAATGATAATTTTGATGAGGAGATGAGGATGTAATTTGTCAAAGAAAAGGATGCAATATTGTATCAGATAATATTGTTCAATTAAGAGTTGACGAAAAAAAAGTAACCAATGTTTTTTTATGTAAAGAACATGCAGATGAACTTGAATATGAATTAGCACCTGAATGGTTAGAAGAAATTAGAAAAGAATTAAAAAATGATGATGAAATTGATAATATAGAACTGTTAGTAAATTATTTATAATAAAGGAGTAAGAAAAATATGAAAACATGAATAAAAACAAATTTAAATAAAATAACATTAGCACTAGCATTAACTGGTGCTACAACTGGAACAATAGGATTAATCATGGGGGGGTGCTTCCCATAATATGGAAAATTCTTATTTAAAACCAAACGGTGAAAGAGTATATGGTGATACTACAATTTGATGAAATAAATGATATAGCCCTGATAAAACTAGATTGTATTTTTCAAAAATTAAACATCATGATGAAGATGTAAAATGAGATGGTACTTACACAAATAATTATTTTGAATAATTAAATTTCTAAGTTAATATAAGAAATATTTTCATTATATTTATCGAATAAATTAATATTTTTTAAATCAATTTCTTGTTTATCTGTTATTAAAATAAAATCATAATTTTCAGCACCAAATATTCCACTAATTTCAATCCGATTTAGATTATTAATCGGATTTTCGATTTGTAATTCAAATTCACTATTATTATCAATTTGTGATATTTCTTTATAAAATTCCAATTTAGAAAATAATTGAGATTTATTTGAACCATATAAATTTAAAGCATTTTCAATTTTATTATTACTAATAATTAATTTTGTAAAATATTTTCCATATTCGCCATTTGCTAATGTTCAATCTGATGGAATTAATGAAGGTATATTATTAGTTTCTAGTTCATTGGTTATAGATAATCAATTAAATTGATTATCGTCTAATTTAAATAATTCATTTTGACTAATATCATTATTTCTTAGTTTAATGTTATTCATATCTGTAAAATCAAAATACTCAGATTTTAATATAACTTTGGTATCTTTAAATCTTCAAATATCTTTACCAGTAGGTTTTATTGGACTCGATTTTAATTCAAAATAATAGGGTAACAAAATTTTATTATCATCATTTAAACCTTTATTAATTGACATAATTGAATAAATATTATTTGATAACATAATTACTAGTTTCTTAAAAATATGAACTTGTGGTAAATTTATATAATTTGGATAATCCAATTTTCATTGTTTAAATAAATTAGTTATTACTTCTTCTGGTTTTTGTCCTTCAAATTTTGCTCTTAACTTTGCAATTTCATTGTCTGGAACACCTTTATCATCATATGTTGCACCATCAAAATTCCTATTATAATTATATGTATAACTTAGCATATCTAATAATAGTTGTTGTAAACTATCATTAGTTGGTGCATCTTGTATTTCAACTTCAATATCATCAAATTTATTATTAGTTGCAACATATTGATAAAATTGACTTTCACCTACAAAATCTCAAACTTCTTTATCTTTTAATTCTTTTTGACTTTTTAGTGGTCATTTACCACCTAAAACATTACTAAATTCATATCCTAATCAAGCATGTGTAACTCTTGCGTTTTTAATAACTTCTTTTCTTGTTTCAGTTCCACTACTAATTTTAATCAAATCTAAAACTGATTTTTCTTGTCCAATAAATTGTTTTGCTAAATTTCAAGGTAAAATTTGTTCACTAAATCATTGTTGTAATATTCTAACTTTTGGTTGAGTTTCAATAGGCATTGATAATAGCGGAAATGCTATCTTATCTTTCACAAATAACTTTGGGTATACTTCCATATTGTCAACTTCACCAAGTACCTTTATATTGCCAAAAATCATGCTTCTAGGCGCTTTAATTTTTAAACCAATAACTTTGGTATCTTTATCTAAGGTTTTTGTAATTTAATAATAATTGGATAACCATCTCTTGTTTTAAAATCTTTAATTTTAATAATAGTAATACTTTTAGTACTTCTTGTTTTTGGATTTTGATAAGGTTGAGAATAGTTATTAATGATATATAAATTATCAATATTATTTTCAGTTAATGGTTCATTAATACTAACTGCATATAATTTAAATTGATTTAATAAATTTATTTCTTGAAAAATTAAATTTTTAATATCAGTCATACTATATTCAATTGTATTGTCATTAATATTAGTACTTGCTCTTTGATTTAATTGCATAGTAAAGTCCGATGTTTCAACAGCAGTAGTTTTTAATAATTTATCAATATCAATAAAACCAATTTTAATAGTATTTGCTGAAAATTTTAAACTATTATTTTCATTATTTTTAAATAAACGTTCAATTTCATAAATATATATTGTTCTTTTTTTAAATTCATCATATGCTCTATTAATATCAGGGTCACTAGTAGCACCCATCATATTAGTAAAATCATAAGGAATATTATCAATTAAATAATCATTTTCTACTTCTGCTTGATTAAGTTTAGTTTGTTTCTGTGGAAACTTCGTTTGTGGTTTGTTGTTGTTTTCCATTGTTCTCTCCTATTAATTGGTTATTTTCGGGATTAAATAATTTTAATTTAACAGTTAAATTATTAATTTCTTGTTCATCATTAATATTAAATGTTTTACTATTTAATAAATCTTTATCTAAACGTACTAATATTTGAATAAATTTAAGAATATCAATATTAAATTGTCATAATTTTTGTTCGATATAATTAATGGTTGAAATATTTACTGCTGTACTTTCAGGTACTGATTGTTGTGCTGATTTCTTTTGGCTTGGTATATGAATACCACAACGTTTAAATATTTCATTAACATTTCAATCGTATATATCAGTTAAATTTTTACCTTTAAAATTACTACTTGTCATATTTATATTTTCATTTTGTTCATTATTATCTCCACCACTTTTAAATAAATAATTTTTAGTAACTAATTCTCTTACTGCTTGTTCTAACGTTGATTGAACATTACCATAAGTTTGATTAAAAATAAATTTAGGTGAGTTTAAAATGGTATCTAAAACAATTTGTTCATAAATAACATCTAATGCTTTAATTTTATCCATTACTTTATCACAATCTGCTAACTCATTTGCTTTATTTCTCATAATTGCTATTGGAATATAATTAATATTTAGTGTTTGTTCTTGCTCTAAATTTGAATTATTAATGTATGATTTAAAAGGTAATGGAAATTGTTTTTTATTATCACTAATACTATAAATTGCACGGTTAATTGTTACTTGTTCATTATTTAATGTATAAATTTCAAATAATCTTACCATTTGTGCATTTTGTTCATAACTATCATAAAAAATAGTACATTGAATTAATTTACCAGTAATATCATAAACTCTTTGTTGTATATCAACGATTTGAAAATATAAATCATCATTAGCAATAAAAATTAAATAACCACTAATTCCTAATTTACTTAATTTAAAAATAGAATTTCAATTTTTTCTATAAAATTCTTGTTTAATTAAATATTGTTTAATAGTTTCATTATTTATTTCTAATGGAGCATTATATAAATTAGCATTATTTTCTGCTACAAAATCAGTAAAATAAGTTTCATGATTAAAATCATTAAAACCAAAATAATTTAAAATTGAAGCATGAGTACTTTTATTTTTATTAGTTAAAAATTTTACTTTTTCATTTTGATTATCACTAATATTATTTTTATCTTTTCTAAAAAATCTACCTAACATAATATTCACCACCTTTCTTAAAATATTTGATTAATTTTTAATACAATTTTTACTATAATAAATATAATTAAACCGGCAACAGCCGAAGATAATAAAACTCCAATTAAACCTAAAATAATTTTTATAATTTTAAAAAACATAATATTATTCCTGTAATTCTTCTAATTTTCATACATTACCTTTTAAATTACCTTTTCCAGTATAAATAGTAATCCATTTTGCATGTTGAACTGATAAAATTACTATATTAGCACTATCATTAAAGGTTTGTATTTGTACACCAGCAATTTTTTTATCAGTTATAATAAATTCTTGAATAGTATAAACTGGATTATATATACTTCAAGAATAATAAACTCTATAATGTTTATTCTCTTGAAAATCATAAGTAATTTGTCAATTATCTCATTTATTTTTTTCTCTTGTTCCTACTTTTTTTCATTTTGGAACATTTGGTGTTGGATTATTTTTTAATTCAATATCTCATTCATTTTCTCTAATTTCATTAGTTTCTAAACTATATGAATTAATTTTAATAGGTTTTTCTATATCAATTTTTTCAGGTGCAATAATATTTAATGTAGCATCACTATTACCAATTTTTCCCGAAGCAATTCTTCAATTTCCAGTACCCGTTACTCTTGGTGATTTAAAAAATATAACTTGTTGATAACCTTGGTCTAATGGTTTTTCATTTGCAACTTCTCATGTTACAAATACTCGATAAATATATTGATACAATGGCGCATATGTAATTTTTCATGTTTTATCATCAATTCTATTACCTATTACTTTTCATTTAATAATTTTAAAATCTGCTAATTTTTTATTTATTTCATTTATACCACCAGCAACTGTTTTATTAGTAGTTTCTAAATTAGGAATTTCTTGACTTATAGCATTTATTTGAAATGCAATAGGAAATTGTGATTTTGTATCTTCTAATTTTTTATCTACTTCTTCTTTTTTATAATAATCAGTTAAATTAGGTATTTTTTCATCAACATATTTCTTATTTGGAATATCTAAATCATCAGTTACAACTGAATTATTTCTATAAATTAAAGTTTTTCCTCCAACATTAGTTTTAATAACTTCATTAACTAATCTTGTAGTACTATCTTTATCATCTTTATTATTAAATATTCTATTTTCATCAACTGAACTTCCACCAGTTGCACTAATTTTATTATTTTCATCAATCTTAATATTTTCACCAGCAATTAATTTATTTTGTTTTTTATCTAATAAATTATTAGTTTCTAGTTTTGTATAGTAATCACGTTCAGTACTATCTTCTACTATAAATTCAGTTGGTGTACCTTTTCCAATATATTGATATATTTTAGAAATAAATCCTGAGTAATATGTTCCAGGTGTAGCACTTGCACGAATTTTATAATTACTGCAAGTTAAATATAATCTAATATTATTAATTTCATCTGAATAAAAAGTATCTAATAGAGTATATGATTTTATTGCAGATTCTTTATCTAATTTAAATATAGATTTTCTAGTATATTTATATTTATAAATATCACTTTCATAAATATAACCTCATATTACTAATATTTCTTTATTTAAATTATCAGTTGAAAGTTCATTTGATATTTCTTTTCATAATGGACTAGTTTCAATATTAAATCAGTTATTTTCTGGTGGTAATGTTCCAATTTCATCTGGTCAATCTAAAATCATTGTTTCAGTTTCTTTATCATAATCTGTTGCAACATAACCTTTATTAACAAATTTACTAACAGGACCTCTATATATTTCATTTTCATTATCATCAACTAAATCATCATATAATTTAATTTGTTTTGATAATGTAAATTCTTTTTGTTGTTCAATTAATTCATCAACTTGATTTCTAGTATAAAATGCTTTTAAGTCAATTTTTTCAATATCTATTTCATCATCATTATAACTTGAAAATATTTGTTTTAATTCTGTTAATCTTGCTCATATTTTCATTCTACTAGATGCTAAATCTCAAACATTAATCGTAGGAGTACTATTTGCACTAAATTGACTACCATTATTAAATTGAATAGTAGCATCAACATTAAATTCAATTGGTGTACGATTAAATACTCAATGTTCAACCATTACATAAACCATATCTCTTAATGTTTCTTTAATTAATTCATCTTTAAAACTATCAAAAGGAAATTTAGATAAAATAAAATCAAGATAAGCATTAATATCATTTTGAGCACGAATAGCAAAAGTTTTAAATCAATCATTAACATTAGGTCATGTCTGTATATATTGCTGTGGGGTTTCTGTAATTTTTCCAGTTAATGGATATCAGTTATTATAATTTTCAAGACTGACATCAGTTCAAAGTTTATTAATCATAATTTATCATTCCTTAAAAAATGCTTTTTTATAATGCTTAGTTTTTGTTTTAGTTTTTCTATGTGATATATGGATAATTTCTTTTTGTAACTTTTTCTTACCTTTTTTTACAACTTGACTATATGCAAATTTTTCTAAATGATGTAATAGTCCAGTGCCAAATAAAGTATTAACTGAAAATTTTAAACCAACACTTTTAAATGATTTATTAATATTTTCAATAGGATTATTAATAACATTTACTACTTTATGATAAGTTCTTATTATTCTAAATATTTCTCTATATACTTTAAAACTATCTCTAATTACTTGTTGTACCACTGGTGGAGCAAATGCTATTGCTTTTAATCATTTATTACGATTAATACCATAACCAATGTATCAACCACTATATCAACGATATCAATGAAATGGATGTATTTGAGTAACAAAAGTTTCTGCTTTAAGAATACTATCAACAACAGTAATTGGTTTATATTTAGGATTGCGATGATAAATAGTAATTGCACATTTATCTAATGACAAAGGTTGAATTTTACAACCCATAAATACTGGTGAATTTAATGGAATTAATTGTGCATGTTTAATTGCTCTTTTTTCTACACTAGTAAATAAATCTGTTACTTTTTCTTTTAATTTATTAATTTTTTCAAATACTTGTTTTTCTAACTTTTCAAATTTTTCTTGTAATTTATATATACTTTCTCGTAATTTTTCAAAATATGGAGTATCTTTTCAAAATTTATTTAAACCTTTTTTTAAATAAAATCTAATATCAAAATATTTAAAATTTTGATTTGCTTTTAAAACAAGTTGATGAATAACATTATTTTTAAAATTAAATTTAATAGAATTAGCACGAATTTTTTGTAAATCTAAAATTAAAGTTTTTCCATATCTATTTTCTGTATGTATTGTATGAACTAAATTTAATCAATCATGCTGATTCATAGATAGTACTTTTTTTAAATCAGTATTAAATTTTTTTAAAAAGTTATTTGCTTTTTCGATATCTTTAATTTTAAACTTTGGAGTTAATTGTGGACTTAATTTTATTAATGTATTTTGTAATAATAAGTAATCTTTTAACTCTTGTGCTTCTAATTTTTGAAAATTATTCTTATATTGTCTTTCAGCAACATAACCTAAATCTCGTAATACTGTTTCACGATTAGGAGTAAAACTATAATTCATTAAATAACGTTTATTACCAATAATTTTATCTGTTAAAATTTCTTTTCCACTTACTTGACTAATAATTTCTTGTAAGTTTTTTGCTTCTTTAATTCCAACTTGTTCTAATGTTTTAGTTTCTTGTGCTAGTTTAATAAATTTAGTTGTACGATAACCACGACTAATTTTATTAAGTCCAGCAAATGCAGGTAGTATATTAAAGAAAGTATTTCATTTTGTTACATTTCCTTTTAAATAATCATAAACTTGATTAATAGTAAAATCAGTTGTAGCATAAATACCAAAATTAATGGCACTTGCACCTAATCCAAGTGCTACGCTTTCACTTAATCCACCAGTAAAAGGAGCAAGTGCTACTGCTATGACTTGTACACCAATCATTTCTAAAATTTCTCATCAAAAACTTTTATTTTCTTGTTGGTTACTTGTTCTAGTATGTTTTGGTTTATTTATGTTTAAAAGTATTGCTGTACTAGTTGTACCAATTGGCATGATATTAATTTCCTTTATTTAAGAGTTATTTTAATTGGATTTGTTGTTCCTTTATAATTTAAGTCATTAACATTTGCAGTAATAGTTATATATAAGTCACCTGCTTTTTGTTTTTGATTACTTACATTAGTTTTTCCTTGTGCATCACTAAAATATTTAATAGTTGGATTTGTTAAATTAGGATTTAATGATTTAAGTTCATTAGTACTTTTTATTTGTGTATTTAATTCACTATTATTGTTATTAACATTTGCAGTAATATCAGTTGTTAAACTTGTAATTTTAGTTTTTAAATCAGTTTTTTCTGTTTTAATAACTCCACATAACATTCAACGTGAAGTTGTTTCATTATTAGAAATATATGGGATTGCTTCTCCAACAACTTCACCAGCAACTTTATATGCTCTTCCTGCTTTATCATCTTTAATAAAATCTACATAAATAATTGTTCTTTCTAACATGTATCTTTTCATTGCTCTTGGTGTTGCTAAAATAAAGGTCATTAATTGTTGTTCATTTTTATCATTAGTAAAAATCATATAGTCATCAAGAACGATTTCACATAGTACACCTTTTACATATAAACTATTTCCATTTAAACGTAATTGTTGAGCTAACTGATTATCGGTAATTAAACCTTTATTATCTGCTAAATAAACTAAACTATCATAGAGACCATTAGTAATAAAAAATTTACTATTTGCAATGTTTCTAAATTGAAACAAAGTATTTCAAGCCGATAACATTGATTTTAAATATCCTATTGGTGTTGTATCATCAATATCTATTTTAGTAGCAGATTTTGCAATTGCTTGTGTATCATCAATTGCTAATTTATCTGCTAAATCATTTGCAACTTCATATTGCATACTATCTAATAAATTTTGTCCATTATTTGCATTTAAATCTACATCTGTAATAATTTCTCCTGCAAGATATTTTTTAGTTATTTTTTTACTAATTTTATCTGTATCAACATATGGTAATTCATATCTTTTGCTTTTATCGTCCCAAGCAATAATTTTAACTTCTGGTTTTTTTGGTTTTTTAACAATAAATTCAATATTTACTGAGTCAACAATTTCAGTAGGGAAAAAGTTTGCCCATGGACTATTTGAAATTTTAAAAAATTCTATAAATTCTGGTGCTTCTACTAATCTCTCTGTATTGTCTAAATTTTGATTAAATGGTACTGACATTTTATTTCTTCCTTTCGTTTATAAATAATTTTTCTTTTTATAATTAATTAAAAAATTTTCTTTATCATTTGTTTTATTATTAATAATTATTTGTTTATTGCCACCTGTATTAATTGTTTGTTTAAATACCGGTTGTTCTTTAATAATTTTTTTAATAGTTTCTTCAATTTTTGAATTTTCTATATTACTTGTTTTAAATTTTAAATAATCATAAAATTCAGTTTTAACTTGATATTTTTTAAATATATTAATCATTTCTTTTTCTTTAATTTCTTGATTAAGTTTATTTAACTTATTTTCTGCTTCATTAACTTTATTTTCTATTTCTTGTGAAGAAGCATTATTTTCAGTTAAAGGTTCAGTTGTTTGTTGAACATTATTTTCATTTTCTAACATTTACATCACCACTTTTTTATTTATTTTCTTTATTAATCTTTTCATTTAACTTTGCTAATTTTTTTGATGTTTTATAATTTTGTTATTTGCTCTAACATGTTTTGGAGTTGTGATAAATCTTTTTAATAAAACAATAATTTCTCTGCAAATTAATGTTCCAACACTTGTTCCAATAATTATTAATTCATGTAAAAATTCTTTCATTTGAATATTTTCCTTTCAACTATTTATTTTTAATTTTTAATTATTCATCAAATTGACCACCATTAATTCTTTCAATCATTGATTGTGAATTACTTATAATTTCTACTAATACAGATATTTCTTTATTGAATTCTTCTATTCTTTCTTTATATGTTTTTATTTGATGATTATAATATTCAATTAATTTTTCTTTATTCATAAATTATTCACCTCCTTTATAAATTCATGTGATTATAATCTCAATTTAATGAAGCATTATCATGATTTAATGGTACTTCGCTCATATTATCACTACCATATTGACTAGTTGTTTCACTATTAATTGTGAATCTATTATCATTAATTAATCTTGCAGTTTCATTATTAAATGGTGTTTCTTGCATTTCTTCAATATGATTTGTAGTTTCCATAGGTAGTAAATTATGGATTATTTCACTTGCACCAGCAATAATAGTAGGTACTGCATAAGCATTATTAAAATCATTATTAATTCCCATTGCTACACCACTTGATATTAAACATCCACCAGTTGCCATATTACAAATCTTTCTTATTGTTTCAAATTTATTAGGTATTAACTCAGTTAATCCACTAATAAGATTTGAAATACCATAAGCATTTAATGAAATATAAGTATCTCAATCCATTAATGACTGATGTTCTTGTTTATTTAATAATAATCATGGAGGACCCTCAGTTGTAGTTGTAGTAGTTATTGGACTTGGTGATGTTGGAATAATAGGATTAATATTATTTTCTATTCATTTACTATAATTTGCTAAACCAATTGTTCCTAAACCTAATAATATTTTTTTAGAACTATTAATTAATTTACTTTTAGTATTTGGTCTTTGATTTAAATTTCATATATCTAAACCTAATTTTTTACCAAATAATAAACTATTAATTGAACCTAATACTGGATTTGCAATTACTTGACCATAATAAGCACTTGTACCAATCATTGCACAAATTGGACTTATTCCAGTTCTAATTAATTTAGTTAAAGTATAATTTGATTGATTTTCTATACTTGGCATTTTATTCTCCTTTAATTTTCTAATTTTTTAACTGTTACTTTAATTCAACCTTGATAAACATCATTATCACCAACTATTAATGCAACATTACTTTCTGGGTCAGAAACAATTATATGTTTTGATTTAACATTTGGGTATTGTCTTAAAATAATTGCTCTAATATCATTACTTGTATGAATTGCTTTTGGAAATGGTGATAATATTTCAATTTCATCTTTATTTTCAAACAAAGTAGGTAATATTATCATTAGTCAAATTCACCTTTTTCTATTTTTTCAATTAATAAATTTAAAATATTTTTGTCCAAATCAGAGTTTGTATAATTAATTTTTTTAGTTCATTTAATTATATCTTTCATATATTTAAGTAATTTTTCTTTATTCATTATTTATTCTCCTTATTTAAATAATATCAACCAATTAATAAACTATCTGCTTCATCATGATTTGATATTTTTATATTTCAATTATTTTCTTTAATAATTTCTTCAGCAACATATATACTTAGTTCTTTATCTCAAGGTCTTAATCAAAAAATAGGTGGGTCATAACGTTCATATCATTTCTTTCATTCACTTGGACTTATTAACATATCTTTTGTTAATAATTTATTAAATTGTCCTGCAATAAAACCACGTAAATGTTCTTGAGTTTCATAACCAATACCATTTTTTGAATTAAAAGTACCACGTTCAATAATTAAATCCAATTCATTATCATTAACTTTTATATCTCAATAAAATTTTCTTTGTCCATCATATTCTTTTAAATTATAACTTTTAACAAATATTGGTTTTCAATTTCAAAAATCATATTTATCATGTAAATAAACTTTTTTTCATAAAGTAAATCCAGTATTTTTAATACTTGGGTCAATTGAAAGTAAATAATTAGTCATTATCAAATCACCGGTCTTTAATTCTGGTTTTAATTGGTTTATAAACTTCTTCATAATATCCGTTTAAGCGATATGTGTTTTTAAGATATTGCATAAATCTTTCTTTATTAATACAATTTTTATGTCTTGATTTATTAATTTCATCAACTTTATTTCTATGTTCTTTATCACCTTGATAACAATGTTCACATACATTTTCTCAGCAGTTTTTTTCACAAGTAAATAAATCATGTTTTTTATCACATACACAACAATCTTCACAACATACTTCTTTATTCATTATTTATTCTCCTTTCTATTATTTCTTTCTTGCTTTATTAATAAATTTATTTAAATAATTTGATTATCACCATCACCTAATTTTTTTAAAAGATATTCATATCTTTTCTTAAAATCTTCACTATCAATATCTCTATCTTGGTAAATTATTTTTTTCAATTTTTTTATTTTATACAAGGTTTTTGGAGAATATATTTCTCCATGCATGCAAAGAAAACATTTCATTATTTATTCTCCTTATTTTCAATTTGATTAGCAATTTCACTTAATATTTTTAATACTTTATATTCATTTTTTAATTCTTTAATAATAAATATTAAAAATATTATTAGTGTTATACTTGTTATTAATATTGGTGCTATTAATAAAATTTCTCATCATATCATTTTTTACTCTTTTCATTTTTTAAATCATTTAACATTAATTGAACAAAATACACGATTTTTAGGAATGTTTAAAGTATTAAAAATTTGACCAGTTACAATAATTTCATCGTTTTTGTTTAATAAAATACATCGGTTATAAAATTTTGGATTATTAAAAATTAAAGTAACATAGTTTAAACCATTTCATTGACCACGAACACTATAATATAATTCTTTATTACCTTTTTCGTAATATTTTGCTTCAATAGTGTTACTTAGTTTTACTGTTAATTTGACATAATTGGCTTTATCTTTCATTTTTATAATTCCTTAAATAGTATTGAATGTGTTTATATGCATCTTGTTCATGTTTTGTTAATTTTATATTTCCTTTATAATTTGTTATTTTATTTTTATTTTTTGGTTGGTTTTCTAGATAATCTCAGTTGAAAACATCTTGTACTAATACCATTAATGAACCAATAATTTTAGGAGTTGCTAATGGATTAGTTAATAATTGTTTTGAACTTAAAAAGAAATTTTCTACAATAACTAATATTTTGTTTTCAAAAAATTGTTCTTTGATTATTGATAATATTCTTTTATAACGATTTTTACTTTCAAAAACATGTGTTGTGTTGAATGTTTCTGTATAAATAATCCTATTTGTTTCATTTGAATATATAACAATTCCATTATTACCAATACCAGCGGGGTCAATCCCAATAATTAAGTCATATTGCATTATTAATCAAATTCACCATTTTTAATTTTTTGATTTAATTGAGATATAAGATTTAATCTTCCATTAAAACAACTTTTTCAAAGTTTAGTTACTTTTTCATCGTCTCTCATTTCTTTATTTCATTCTCATTCATCTTTAAGATATTCAAGTATTTTTTCTTTATTCATATTTATACCTCCTACTTAACCTAATATTTAAAATACAGTCATAACAAATTGCTTTACTATTTTTATCTCTTAAAAAATATTTTCTTGTTTTTATATCATTAGTATTAAAGAATAAATAATCTAATTTATTTTGTTTACATGTTCAACAAAAATACTTTTTCATTATGAGTTGAAATTTCCTTATAAGAAGTAACTATATAATTAATTGGTAAATCATCATGTTTATATGGATTATTTATTTTAAAACCTTTTCTGTTTTCTTCTCACGTAATGTTATATTTAAAACAAGGATTAGTAATTTTAGTTTTGTTATCTGTTATTTCACCCATAAATCAACTATTATGCTGTTCATAAAATGTTAATTGTTCAAGTTTTATATCATTAAGATAATATTCTTTTGGAGCAGTTGGTTTATTAACAGTTATTTTTTGGTCTTTAATATATGGTTCTAATAACTTTATTAATTCATTACCACTTAATTCTTTTTTAATATTTTCTAAATTAAAAACTCAATATGTGTAACTGTTATCAACAATAAAAGAATTATTTTTAATCATTCATTTTGGAAGAGATAATTTATATTCAACATAATCAATAAGAATAGATTGTGGTTTATCTTTAACAATTTGTTCTTTTTTAAATTCTATTTGCATAATAATCCTTTCCTAATATGTTCTGTTGCTTCTAGCATAAAGAACATATATTTTTATTCTTAGATTATTAATAATACTACTATTTGTTTTATTCATTCCAGCAATTTTGGGCTCAAAAATTTTTCAAAAAAAAATAAAAAATAAAACCAACACTTGCTCACTTGGTAGTGGCAAGGTTGGTTAAATAAAGAATAATAGTTGGTCCCCACTCCGGGTCTATATATACTAGTTTCCAATTCGCTCCCACCCCAAGAATTACCATTTAATGGTTAGTATAATTTATTAGGTATCACTCCACTTTTTATTTATCCATGCAAGTCCACATGTTCTAGCTACTATTTTTAACAACTGTGTTGTAGTTCACTTTTTTAGTTCCCTAACACTTGTTGATAATAGCGTTAAAGAGGGTTATTAATTATTAACTTTCTCCTACTTGGTCACTGCGTGTAGTAGATATTTAAAGGGTGCTAATAATAAAAAATTTTAAAATTTTACAATTACAAAAAAAGACAAGATTATTTCTTGTCTTTTTCCTTTGAAAATAATTTTTATTTTATCTTATAAATGTATATTTTTTAAAATACGTCGAATATAAATTTAAGGCTAAAAGAGAATTTAATTTGTCTATCATCATTTTGAAATGGTAATATTGAAAAGAATTTATTTATCTAGTAATTCATCTTCCTACTTTTTTGGGAACCTCCCTATTTCTTTTTTCTACTTTTTTTAATAAAGCATATACAAGAAATTATTAAAACTATAAAATAAAAAAATTCTAATCCTCATGGAATAATGAAAAATAGTTTTTTCCGAATAGTTATCGTAGAAGCAAATTTATAAAAAGCAACATATCCGCCAAAGGAAAAAAATAAAATTGATCCAATAATAAAAAATAATGATATTCATAACATAATTCTAGTTAATATTAAGGAAATAAAATCATTATTTTTTAAAAAAATAAAAGGAAAGGCAACAACACCTAAAATTATGAAACCAAAACCCAATACTGCAATTGTCAGAGTTGGAAAAGTTAAATTGAATTTAAAAAATTTCTTAGTGATTAAATTATCAATAAGGATTAATAAATCAGTAGTTTCTCTTTTAAAGAAAATAATTCATAAAACTCAACTAATTAGTAAAGTTACACTTGTTAATCATGAAAAAATTATAATCATTCAATTATTATAATAGTTAATACTTTTCTTTGTTGAATAATTATCATCAACAGTTTCTTTAAATATCTTTTTTTTCATTTTTAAAAACCTTATAATATTTTATTGTTAATCAATTCTATTAATTTTTCTTTTTTCATAATATCTCTCCAAAACTAACTTATTATTTTTGTGTATATTTTGTTACTGTATTATTGAATGCTTGTTGATAACATTTACCACTGCAATATATAAATTTATCACGATATAAAGAGTCAAATGTATATTCTTTCTCACATGATGAAATATAGCATTTAGTTGTAATAATTGGATAATCTAATTAACCCCCTTTAAATTTATATTATACATTTTACATGATTTCTGTTTTATCATTTTATTAATTATTTTTTTATATTTTAAGTGTTTTATATATTAAAATTTATATTATTTTAAATAGTGCAATAGATTTAGTTAATAAGTTATTAGTATACAATTTTATGAAAAAAGTGTTAAAAAATAATTAAAAGTATGTAAAATATATTTATCTTCTTAAACTTAAGAAGTTATTGGTAAAAATTGAGGAGGATTAATTTATGAAAAAATATTTATCATTATTAATTGCAATATCATTAGTGCCGGTATTTTATTTTATTTATTAATTTAATAATAAAAAATAGTTTCAATTTAAAAATAGTTTCAATTTAAAAATAGTTTAGTTATCGGTGAACATTTTGCAAGTACATTGATAACTTTTTATTTAATTTAAATTTAAAGATAATTGTAATGCTTTGTTTTTTTATAACTTATTGTTTATTTATTTTTTTAAAAAATACTAAAATATATTTATCTTCTTAAATTTTAAGAAGTTATTGGAGAAAACTTGGAGGGTGATTAATTATGAAATCATTATTAACAACATTAAGTATTTTAGCAATTACGGGTAATTTAACTAATGTTATCTTAAATACAAGTTCACAAAAAATTCAATTTTTAGATAATAAAATTCAGCAAGATACAATTTACATTGACAAAGATGGAAAACAAGTGAAAACGAGTGAAGTAGATTTATCAAATATAAATAGCAAAGAGGTTATTCAAATTGGATTTTTTCAAAATCGAGAAGGAATAATTCAAGTTGTTAAAATGCCAGTAACAATAGAAAAAGTATCTGATCATTTACCATCAGAAATTAGATCTTTGAAAAATATGTTTATGGATGCAAGAGCATTTAATCAAGATATTTCAAAATGAAATACATCAAATGTAGTAGATATGAGTTATATGTTTAGTAATGCTTCATCATTTAATCAAAATCTATCAAGTTGAAATATTGCACACGTAACAAATATGAGTTCAATGTTTGCTGGAGCAAAAAAATTTAATCAAGATATTTCAAACTGAGATGTAGTTAATGTAACAACTATGCATGCAATGTTTTATGGTGCTTTATCATTTAATCAAAATTTATCTTGAAATATAATTAATGTGAGAGATATGAGTTCAATGTTTTATGGTGCTTCGTTATTTAATGGTAATATTACAAATTTACTCTATGATAATAATGTAACAAATATGAATAATATGTTTCGAAATTGTTTATCATTTAATCAAGATATTTCGAAGTGAGATACTTCAAAAGTGGTGGATATGGGTTATATGTTTTATAAAGCTTCTTTATTTAATAAAGACTTATCAAAATGAAATGTAAATGAAGTATTATGACATGGATGATTTGCTAAAAATTCAGGATTTGAAAATGATCCTAACAAATGACCCAAATTTAAAAATTAAAATTTTAAAATAATAAATATTTTTTTGTGCCATTTTATTTAATTAGTAAAGTCACTTGCTAATTAGCATTAGCAATATTTTTGCTTTTAGTTGTAATTTTAATTAGATAAAATTTAATATTATTGTAAAATTAAAATAAACAATAGAGGAGTCATAATTATGGCAAGTAAATTTTATGCAGTAAAAAAAGGTAGAGTCATTGGAATATTTGAAAACTGGAATGAATGTGAAACACAAATTAGAGGTTATGCTGGTGCTCAGTATAAAAAATTTGCAACTAAAAAAGAAGCTCAAGATTATTTAGATGATAAAATTCAAATAAAATCTGAAAATCACTATAAATATGAAGTAATAGCATATACTGATGGTAGTTTTAAAGAAGAAATTAATCAATTTTCTTATGGACTTGTTTTCTTAAATAATGGCAAAAAAGATATATTTTATGAAAAATTTGATGATGAAAATTGAGCAAAATTAAGAAATGTTGCTGGAGAAATAATGGGTGCACAAAAGGCAATGCAGTTAGCTTTGGAAAATAATATAAAATCAATTTTAATTTGTCATGATTATGTTGGAATTAGTAAATGATGTACTGGTGAATGAAAAACTACTAAAGTAGAAACAAAGGCATATAAAGCATTTTATGATAAAATAGCAAAAGATGTTAATGTTTATTTTAAATGAGTTAAAGGTCATAGTGGTAATATATATAATGATGAAGCAGATGCTCTTGCTTGAAAAGCATTTAATTTAAAAAAAATGTCTAAACCAATAATTTAAATGTTAAAAAGGTGGTAAATAACATGATTAATAAAAAAATAATATTAGCAACTTGTTTAGGAAATATTATTGGAGGTAGTTTGTTTACTCTTTCTGATCTATATCAAAAAAGAGAACAAAATATTCTTGAATTTGATATTACTTCAGCTATAACAGTGCTTTCAGGATGTTTTACTGGTGCTCTTTTTGGTTTTATTTCAGGTCTTTTTTGTTGTTTAAATGATGAAGAAGATAATGGTGATTATAGAGAATTTTTTGAAAGTCAACAAATCATTGATAACACTCATTCTTTTCAATCTTCAAACGAATTTGCGCCTTTATTGCAAGAATATATTCTTGAAATTAATGATGAACAATTCATTCCTAATAATAATGCAGATCTTGTTTTTAATCCTCGTTTAGTTTATTAAACATAATAAAATTATTCAAAAAATTTAATACCTTGATCATTAATTATTTTATTAATATCAATTTTATTATTAAGGATGTCTCTAATTTTTAAATCGATAGTATTAGCACAATATAAATTAATAATTTCTCTAGTTTTATTATCGTTTAATTGAGTTGGAAAAAAGCGACTTTCAGCTTGCTCATTTTCGGTTGGGTTTAATTCACGATCTAGAAAAATCATAACATCACCTTTATCTAATGTGATACCAACATTAGTAGATTTAATATTACATAAAATAATTTTAACTTTTTTACTTTGAAAATCACTAATAGCTTTAAGCCTTTGTTCATGATTTACTTTACCAGTAATTAATTGATGATTTAATTTATGTTTATCTAAAATGTTACTTAAAATGTTAATTCCTTTATCACTAAAACTACTATAAATAATAATTGAATCATTTTCATTATCATGTAAGTAGTCTAGTAGTCAATTAAATTTTGCTCCTAATTCTTTCATTCCCTCATTAATAGGTGTTGAACAAATAGTTCTTAATTTCGTAAATATTTGTAAAAAAGTTATTTTAGATTTTTTATTATAAAATAATTCTTGTTTCATAGTTTCAAGAGTATCATAATAAATTGCGGTTTGTGCTTTGGGCATAGTTAAAATTAAATCATTTTTAATAATTTTTGGCATTTCATTACGTACATCAATTTGTTTGCGCATAATTGATATTTTTTTAACTAAATAATCAAATTCTGCTGCTAGTTGTGGTTTAACATTTGGTTTTGGTATATTAATAGTTACAAAATTGGTAATACGTTTTCTAATTATTCCAAAATAACGAGCAACAAAATCTCAATAATCAATATTTTTATATAGTTTATTATCAATAATTTTTAATATACCAAAAATATCACTAGGATGATTATTGGCAGGGGTACCAGTTAAACAATAAACTGATGATACTTTATTTGCAACTTCCAAAATTGTTGAACTTTGTGCAGTTTTATAGTTTCTTAAAAAATGTGCTTCATCAATAACTAATGTAAAATCAAATTTAGTTAATAATTTATTTTTTATATCATTTTTAAAAGTGTTTTTAGAAACTACTAAAATACAATTATTACTATTTTTAAATTGATTATATTTTTCTGTTCGCACTTTAGTAATATCATCTTTAATAGTAATACAATTATAGGTGGTTCATTTTTTAATTTCAGGAACCCATGTTAATAAAATAGTTGACTTAGGAACAACAAATAATATTTTATTAGTTTTCATTTCTGATAATGCTGTTAAAATAGTTGGTGTTTTCCCAGTACGCATTTCATTAAATAAGCCAAATCTTTTATTTGCTTTTAAAATTGCAACATCAACACGTTGATAATGTCTTAGTTTAGGATTACCTGGATAATCATTTAAGTTTTTTTCTTGTTGGATTTTTTTTCATGATATTAGTGAGTGTTCATATATTTTTTTTAATTTATCATTATTATTTGTATATTTAAGTAGTATTTCAAGAGCAAACGGAGTATTAAATATTTTAAATTCATTGGTATTATTGATATCAATAATACCTAGTGCATTTAAAATTTCTTTTTTATTTTTTTTCACTTTAATTGTAATATGTTCATTATTAAAACTTATGATTTCTAACATTATTAACCTACTTTAGTGTTTGTATATGATATTAAATATTATAATAAAATTAATATAAATTAAAAAATAATTTATTTTTGTTAGTAAATATTAGATTATTAATAATTTATTTTTAAAAGAATTATAAGTTATTGAATTGTATATAGAAAATAGTATTAATGTATATATCATGTAAATTTATTATATTTATATACAATGTAAAAGAAAAACTAAATATAGTTTTCAATCTATTATTTTTTTAAGAAAGTAATGATTTTTTTTATATTAAATAAAAAAGAAAGGAAGAAGTTAGTGATAGAAACAATTAGAAAGGAATCAAAAATTTTTAAAGAAGAAATCAAAAAAATAGATAGTGTAATAAAAACAAAACAAAACAAAATAATAGTTTTAAAGATTGAAAAACAAAAATTAGAAAAAGAAAGAAAAAAACATTTTGAACAAATTAAAAAAATAGACAAGATTATAAATGCTGAGTTATACTTGTAAGTGCAAGTAAATAAAATTGCAAAAAATTCTCATATAAAAATTTCATAATGCTAAATTTAGTTTAGAAAAAAGTAAGGAGTTTTTATATGAGTTATAAACATCTTGGCATAGATGAAAGAATTTATATTGAGAATCAATTGAAATTTAAATTTAAAATTAGTGAAATAGCTAAAAATCTTAATCGAAGTATTAGTACTATTATTCGAGAAATTAATAGAAATAAAGATAATAATCATTATTTTTCATTAATTGCACAAAATAAAGCTGAAAATCGAAAACAATCACATATTAGTTTTCATAAGTTTAAAAATAAGAATTTAGTAAAATATGTACAACAAAAATTACTATTAGGTTGATCACCTGAACAAATTTATGGCAGAATTAAAAATTTTCATAAAGAATGAGTTATTAGTTTTAAAACAATTTATACTTGAATTTATTTTGGAATGCTTGATAAAGTTACTAGTAAAAATTTAAGAAGAAAAGGTAAAAAACGAAAATCTAAAGAAAATCGTGGCAAGTTTAATGGTAAATCAATTAAAGAACGAGATATAAATGTTAATGATCGTATAACACTTGGTCATTGAGAAGGAGATACTATAGTATCATCACGAGGTAAAAGCAAATCATGTTTAATAACTTTAGTTGAAAGAGTATCACGATTTACTTTAGCAATATTAGTTAAAAACAGAACTACTAAAGTTATTAATAAAAATGTCAGTTATTATTTATCAATTCTTCCTAAAAACATTGTTAAAACTATTACTTTTGATCGTGGCAAAGAATTTTCAAATTGACAACAACTTGAAAAAAATTTAGATGTAAAAATTTATTTTGCCAATCCATATTCACCTTGACAAAGAGGTACTAATGAAAATACTAATGGTTTAATTAGAGAAAAATTTCCTAAAAAATTTATTTTTTCAAAAACTAATAAAAATGAAGTTCATAAATTTATATTGTCTTTAAATCAAAAACCGAGAAAAATACTAAATTATCTTTCACCAATCGAATATTTGGATAGAAAAATAATTTAGTTGCACTTACCTTTACAATTTAGCAAATATTAATGAACTTTATGAAATACAAAAACAAATAGAAAAAAATAGAGAAGAAATATTAAAATTAAAAAATCAATTACCAAATAAACAATTACAAACAACATATATGATAAAAAAATGAAAAGAAAACATAGTGGCATTAGATGAAGAGATATCCAAAGAAATGATACGAGAAGAGAAATTAGATAGTGAAATAAGAGTATTGGAAGTTGAAGGAACAAATATAGAACAGCAAATTGAAAATTTTAATGCTCATGATTTAAATAAAAAATTAATTTTATCAAAGTTAAAATTAAAAACAGCAAGATTAACTGTTAAGTTAGAAAGAAGAACATACAAAACAAAAAGAATATTTTGTAAAATTGCTAGAAATGAACTTGAAATAGCAAATAAATTTTTTTCAATAAAACAAGAAAATTGATGATTATGTCCAAATCTAAAATCAGAAAAAGAGGTTTTAGATGCAAGATTAAAAATAAGATTAAAATTGAAGATGGAAAATATTTGTGATTTAAATCGTAGTATGAGTAGAAGAAATTTAGATATTGCAAAAATAGATAAAAAAATTGCAAAATTAAATTTTAGTATAAATAAAAAAAATATTGAAATTAATGGTTGTCTTGCAGCAGTAAGACAAATTTATAATTCACAAAGTATAAAAACACAAATAAAAATATTATTAAAATCTCCTTTTATTTGATTGAATAAACAATTTCAAAAATATAAATATGAATTAACGTTAAATCAATATCAAGCTCAATTAGAAAAATTAGAAAAAGAAATCCAAAAATTAGAAACAGATAAAGGAGGGCGAAATTTTTCTAATAAATTTTGAGTTATTATTAGTTGTGGTCGTTTTAATAATAATAGAAGCAATGAAATTAAACAACAAAAAAAGGCAAAATTATATGAAATTAAACAAAAGATTTCTGGATTAAGAAATCAAGCAACTATGCAATCTCAACCTTCAACATCTAGACATGCTGTATCTTGAAATGAAATGGATCCTAATCGCTGTTTCAATGAAATTGGATATAACGATGATAGGGGGTTTACTTCTTCGTTTTAATATATTAAATAATTGTAATAATAAAAAAGTGAATTAATAATTCACTTTTTTATTATTATATAATGTATTTTTTCAGTTAATATTTTTAACTAAAATGTGTTATTTTTTTATATTTCATCAAAAGAGAAGTTAATGACTTTACTTTTACATAACTTGGATAGATGGTTGATTTGAATCTGGATGATCTATCGGTTCGCTTTCATTTATTAAGTTTGCATTAAATGGTTGAAAATTAAATTGTTTTATTAATTTTTTAAAACTATAATTTTGTGCTTGTTGATTAGCAAATCTTTCTATTCCTTTTATACTATTGGTTGCTATTTCTTTTGCAATTGAAATTTTTGTTCAAAATCAATCAAAATAAGAAAAAGAAAAAGAAGTAAGAGTATTTTCAAGAATTACTGTCAATAGTGTTAGTGGAAGTGCTTTTTTAATATTTTCTAAATTTATTTCTTTTTCTTCGCCATAAAGACCAGTTAATATATTTTTAAAAATTGATACAAAAAGAAGCATACTAACAGTACTACCATATTTAATAATTTTTGAAAAGTTTTGATTTTTTAAATTTTGTCATAATTTTTCAATGCAAGGTTGAGCAATTTTATCAAAAATTAATTCTTCAATTAAAATACTAGTAAAAAAGATACTTATTCTTTCTATAAAAGATATGAAGTTGAAATTTTCTTCACTAACATGTAAATATAAAAATTGATCTCAAATACTAATACCACCAATTACTAAAGAAAAAGATAAGTATTTTCATTTATTTTTTAAAGAAATAAGTTTGTAATTTAAATAAGATAAATTCATTACTATAACACCACTAATACCACTCATTAATACATCTCAAAAATTATGATAAAGATTTTCAGGTAACTTTTCTTTATGAAAATAATTTTTAGCTTCAAATAATAATACTGATCCGAAAGCAAAATTTAAAAAAATTGTATTAGGTAAAAACATATATTTTGAACTTAAAAATTTTTTAAAAAATTAGGTTTTTCTTTATTTATTGGTAAAAAAGTAGTTAAATCCAAGTCATTTAAATTATTATTGTATTCTCTTTCTTCTTCATTATTGTATATTTTATATTTTGTTTCAATTTTTTTATTTTCATTTAAATTTGATAATTCTAAAATAACTGCACCATCATTTAATATAATTTCTTTCATTAAATATAATTGATTATTAATATTTGCTATTTTTTCATTTAAAACATCACCTGTTATAAATTTCGTATTATATTCTCAATTACCATTAATATCTAATCTTTTTTGTGTTTTTCCACCATAACGATCATCAGTATCCCTTCAATCATTGCTAAAATTAACAATAGTATGTACTGAATCACCATCAAATAATAAATTGTTTAAATTATTATTTTCTCTTGCATTTGTTATTTGAACATCATTTAAAGTTATAATACTTTCAGTACTAGATGAATCATTATGATTTATTGATATATGTGAATTATTAATTCCATTATAATTAATATGTTCATTTATTTTTAATAAAGGTAATTTTTCTGTATTAATCATTTTTTCATCCCTTTCAAAATAAAAAAACCATTTACTTTAAAATGAAAGTAAATGGTTTAAAAAACTTATATTAATTTTTATATTTATTATAAAGAAATAAAACGTATTTCACAATATATTTTTATCTAGTATTTTAAATAAAGTTTATTTAATTTATTTTTTATTAAAAATATAATTGAATATAAACTAAAAAGCAAAAAATATGGAAGAAGCTAAAAAAGCAAAACTATTAAAAATGATATCATAAAGAAATATAATCAAAATAAATATAAAATAATGATAAAAAATCAGAAAAAAAGTTTTAGACAAAGTAGTTTAAATATTAAAAATAATTTAATTATTAGATTCTTTAGTATCATTAAACAATTATCACAGTGAATTCAATTATCATCATAGGCAGTTTGATTTGCTTCTATTTTAATAAAAAACAATTTTGGGTACCCAGAATTGTTTTTAAAGAAAAATTAAAAGTTATTAACGATCATCACCATTATTAATAGTACCTTTAACAATAACATAATCACATTTTGTTAATGCAGATAAATCTTTACCACCAGCATAAGAAATAGCAGATTGTAAATCTTCTTCCATTTCTTTATAAGTATCAGCAATTGAACCTTTATATGGAATAAGTATTTTTTTACCTTCAATATTTTTTGCTTCCGCTTTGTTAAAAATACTTGCTGATCCAAAATATTCTTTGTAAGATTGACCATTTATTGTAACAATTTTGCCAGGTGATTCATCATAACCCGCTAAAATACTTCCTGCCATAATCATAGTGGCACCAAAAGCTATTGCTTTAGCAATATCACCATTACATCTAATACCACCATCTGCAATTAATGGTTTAGTGGTGCTATTGGCAACATCTTGTAAAGCATTTAATTGTCAACCACCTGTACCAAATCCAGTTTTTAGTTTAGTAATACAAGCTTTTCCTGGACCAACACCAAATTTAATTGCATCAGCGCCTCATTTTTCTAAATCTTTAA
The DNA here is from genome assembly GCF_964019575.1 of Spiroplasma endosymbiont of Andrena trimmerana. NCBI lineage: Bacteria > Bacillati > Mycoplasmatota > Mollicutes > Entomoplasmatales > Spiroplasmataceae > Spiroplasma > Spiroplasma endosymbiont of Andrena trimmerana. Next base: position 453,673 of record NZ_OZ026455.1, on the reverse strand, counting down.
CAGCGGTTTTTGTCATAACGTTACCAGCAATAATAAAAGGTTTAGTATTTGTTTTAGCAAAAGTAGTTTTTATAAATTTAATCATTTCTTCCATAGCATTACTATGACCATGAGCAATATCAATAGTAATAAATTCCGGAATTAGATTCAGTTTGATTAATTGTTCAAGTAACTCTTTATCCTCTTTTTTAACACCAATGCTAATTGAAGCATATAACTTTTGTTCGTGCATACTTTTAATAAATTTAATTTGATCGATATTAAAACGGTGCATTACATAAAAGTAATTATTTTTAGCCAATCAAATACATAATTCTTGGTTAATGACAGCACTCATATTTGCTGGAATAATTGGAATTTTAAAAGTAAAACCATTTAGTTTAACACTGGTATCACATTCTTTTCGTGATTTAACTATTCCTTTATTTGCAATTAGATTTATATCTTCAAAATCAAATTTCACATTCATTTTTTATTTATTCTCCTTAGTCTTTACTAATTGTAATAGTCAAAATATGTACATATTATTTTATAACGTTTTAAATAAAATGCTAAAGGACTAAAACACCATTAGTATTATATATTATTTTTTTGCAATTTAATTATCTTTATTATTAATTAAGTCTGATAATTGATTAATCATTTTCTTTAAATTAGTAATTAATGGGTTATAAACATCAATTTGTGTTAAATCAACACCCGCATCTTTTAAAATATCTAATGGATATTTGCTGCCACCGGCTTTTAAAAAGTTAAGTAAATTTTCTTTTTTGCCGTTTTTAACATCTTCATAAAGTTTATAAGAAACGGTAATTGAAGTAGCATATTTATAAACATAATAAGGTGAGTGGAAAAAATGAAGAATTCGTGGTCATGAGTATCCTTTTGCTTTTTCTTCGTATTTATCTAATGCTTTTTGTCCATATTTATTAGCTGTATTTTCAAATAAATCAGCCAAAATATCGGCGTTTAATGGCACTTCTTTTTCTACTAATTTATGTGCTTCTCATTCAAATTCAGCAAATTGAATTTGACGAAAAAAAGTACCAATTACAGTTTCAATATGAGTTTGTAGTAAGTAAATGCGTTCTTGATTATTTGAGGCTTTATTATATAAATAATCAAAGGCTAGATGTTCATTAACTGTTGAAGCAACTTCAGCTAAAATAATTGGATAGTCAGCATTTGGATATTTTTGATATTTTTCTGAAAATAGGGTGTGAACAGAATGACCTAATTCATGAGCTAGTGTATTAAGTGAATTAATAGTATCATCTCAATTCATTAAAATAATGGGTTCTACGCCATTACCACCCGTTGAATAAGCACCAGTTCGTTTATTTGTGTCTTCATAATAGTCAATTCTACCTGGTAATAATGCTAAGTTTAATTGCTCTAAATATTCATCACCTAAGATACTTAAAATTTCTTTGACTGAATTAATACCTTCTTCAACACTGAATTTTTTGGTTGGTATTGTTGTCATTTTTAAACTAGTATCGGTACTATAAAATTTTTTAAATTTAAAAAATTTACGTTTTAAATTATAAAATTCTTCTACTAAAATAGCGTGTTTCTGTCCTGTTTTTATTAAATTTTCATATAGTATTAATGGTACATCATCACTTAATAGACTATATTCTAAAGTAGTTAAATGTTTTTTATTATCTTTTTCTTTATCGTTGTTACGAATTTTTATTTCTTCAACAGCTACTTCTAAAATGCTTTCATAAACTTGTGCTAATGAATGTTTTTTATTTTTAATATCTTCATAAAATTTTTTTGAAATATCAATTCTTAATTGTTGATCTTTTACTGGATTACTATTTTCTAAAATGTCTAAATATAAAGTTTGTGTTAATTCTTGTTCTTTATTTTGATAATTAAACATTGTTTTTTGTTTATCAGCATAAACCAAACTATCATATAAACCACCAGCAGCACTTCTTGATTTGCTAACTTTGCTTAGTAAAGTTTCATCGTGCTCACTTAAAATAAATTTTTCAAATTTAAAGAAAACTTCCATATCATGTTTATATATCATTAATGAGGGGTCATTATTAATTCAGTTTTTAATAGTTTGTAAACCAATAGTTTTGATTTCTGGTTCAATTCATGCTAACTTTTCCGATAACTTACTTTGTTGAGTCGCAAATAAACTAGATAATTGTTGCAATTCTAAGTTAGTTTGATCTAAATCTCCATAATGTAAATATTGCACAACTTTAGACCCTAACATTGATATTTCTTTGCTAATTGCTAAATATTTTTTAAAGTTATCAATATTATTTAATTTTCCTTTAAAAGTTAAAAGTTGATTGGCAAATTTATCAAACTCAGGTAAAGCTTTTTTTCAAGAGTCATTATTAATAAATAAATGCTTAAAATCTCAGCAGTACTTTTTTTTATCTTTTTCATTTAATTCAGAACGCTTCATAGTTTTTGCTCCATTCTATGGTAATATTACAATACAATAATAATACAATAATATTGTTTAACTTATCTATTTTTGTTGTAATTTTCGAAAATATTAATTCAGATATATTGTAATTATTTTAATATTACCATTTAGGAGTGAAAATATGGATAAAAATATTCTACTTAATGTTAGTAGTAAACTTGAATTAAAATTAAAATTAACAGCGGTATTTGCTGATAAAGTTCCTCATGAATTGATTGCTAAAGAAAAAAAAAATTAACATTAATTTCTGAAGATAAAACTTATTACCTATATTTAGGTGATAGTAAGGGCTTAACTCGTAATGATGTTTATAATTTTTTTGTAAATTTTAGTAGTAATAATAGTCAAGATTTGGATATTGATGTCAAATCTTTTGTTACGAGTAATTTAGATGAAAGTATACTTTTACAAACTATATATGAAGCATTATGATTCGGTACTTTTAAAGAATATACTTTAAAAAGTAAAAACAATGAAGAAAAAAAAGTTAAATATAATGTTGTTTCAACAGCAAAATTCCCTAACTATACTTCACAACAACAAATCGAAATTCAAGGAGAAAGTATTAATTTAGCACGTAATTTCCAAGATATGCCACCTAATTTGTTATATCCCGAAGTTTTTGCAAAAAAAATTCAAGATGCAGCAAAAGGTATTAAAAATTTATCAGTAAAGGTTTTAGGGCAAAAAGAAATAACAGAACTAAATATGAATTTATTATTAGCAGTTAATGCTGGAAGTAATTTTGATGCTCGTGTTGTTGTTTTAGAATATAAAGGTGATCCACAGCATGCCGATGATATTTTAGGATTAGTTGGTAAAGGAATTACTTTTGATAGTGGTGGTTATTCACTAAAACCTTCTTCAGCAATGAAAGGTATGAAATTTGATATGTCGGGTGCAGCTAGTGTATGTAATGCTGCCATTGCTGCTGCTAAATTACAATTAAAAATAAACTTTGTAGCTGTTGCTTGTTTAACAGAAAATAAGATTGGTAGTCATGCTACTTTAGTAGAAACAGTCTTTACTTCAATGAATGGTAAAACTGTAGAAATTAATAATACCGATGCCGAAGGAAGGTTGGTATTAGCAGATGGTATGACATATGCTTTACGTAAAGGAAAAGCAAATCGTATTATTGAATTATCAACTTTAACTGGTGCAATGCTAGTTGCATTAGGTAGTTATATGACTGGTGCTTTTGCTACTGATGATAAATTATTTAATGATTTTGATTTATCATCACAACAAACTAATGAAGAAATTTGAAGAATGCCAATTCATCAACAAAATATTTTAAATATGCGTTCATCTAAAATAGCTGATTTAAGTAATCTTTCTAAAGATCCATATGGTGGTTCATCAAATGCTGCTGCATTTTTAAAAGAATTTAGTGAAGATAAACCATTTTTACATTTAGATATTGCGGGAACTGCTTATAAAAATGATCGTGGTATGGGTGTATTAATTAAAACATTAGTTCAATATATGAAAAATTATAGTACAAGTAAATAAAGTTATAAAAAAGTTATTTAACAATATTTTTAGTTAATTGGTATTGAAATAATATTTGATTCTATTTTTTGTAGTGTTTTTAATAATGGTGGTAGTTGAGAATTATTAATTTTATTAATATTTAATCGATTACTTGTATCAATAGTATCATTTAATTTAATATTTATTTTTTCTAAGATTTTAATGTTTTTATCAAATTTTTCATAATAATTTTTGACTAATTTTTCTAAATTTTCTTCAATAATATTTGAATTTAATTGGAAAATTGAATTGTTTGAGTAAACAGACTGATAATATTTTTAGGAAAATTACATATATAACTTAATGCTTGACAAGTATATGTATTTTTAAATTTTTCTCAACAAAAATCAGTAATATTAAGTTTAAATGAAAAACCAATTTGGGCTATTATTGCAACTATTATATTTTCTTTAGTTATTAGTAGTTTTAAATCTTTTATAAAATCTATTTTTTTGTTAGCACTTATTTGAGCAGTAATAATATCAAAATAACTATCAAGTGTCATTGAAGATACTATTGATATTAATCAAGTAAATAAATATTTAATATTTTTACAAATATTGCTATTGTAGTTATTATTAGGATTTAAAGTTTGTATTTCTAAAATATTTTGTATTTCATTTAAATTAAATTCTAGTTTAATAAAATTTAAATCATATCATCTTTTTAAAGCAGTTATTTTTTCATATTCTAATTCAATATCAGCTTCACTAATAGTAGGTTTATTAATAATTTTTTTAATGCATTGTCATAATAATGAGTGTTTAATATTTTTTAATCCATTTTCAAATAGATTAAATTTTAATTTAAAAATTATTAATGCTAAAAAGGACACAATAATAGTTTCAAGAGCAGTAAAAGTTTTAACAAAGGATGTTGGATTTAAAGGTAAATCATTGGCTATATCGTTTTTTATAATACTTATAGAACTAGCAAAAGCTACTCCGCTAGTGAAAACTGCGAAAGTAGCAATAATTTTTATTAATTCATTAGTAATTATTGAATATGCTTTAAGATTGTTATTAATGTTTTCTTCAATGGTTAATATAATATCATTTTCAGTATTATTATTTAAAAGAGTTTTAAACTTTGTAACTAATTGTTGACATAAGTTTGAAAACTCTTTTATTTGTGTTACTAATGTATTTTTATTTGCTTCAAGAACATTAATTTTAGTTTTTATTTCCTCAAAATTGAGGTTAGATGTTTCAATAGTATTAGTAAATACTTTATCTTTTATTTTATTTCATATTTTATAAAATAAAGTTTTTTCTAATTGACTATTACCGAAATTTGTTAAACATTTCTTTAGAAATGAAACAAAGAGTGAAACAGTAGTATTGCCAAGTACTTCTCATTTAATTAAAGTAGTAAATGCCTTTTTAAAATCTATATCCTCATTACTATTTACTTGAGTGCTAATAATGTTTAAACTAGCAATTATAATAATAGCTGATGATATTCATAGTGACCCCAAAACTAAATGTTTAATTTCTTGGTAAAATCCATTAGTTCAATTTTTAATAGTTTGTCTTCATGTGCTAGTATTATTTGATAGTGGTAATAAAGGTGTGGTTTCAGTTATTAATGATAATGGCATTAGTATTCTCCTTAATTACTTAAAATATTTGTTTTTCTTTTTAATCTTTATAATAAATTCAAATAAAATCAATAATATTTTATACAATATTTACTTTTAATGTTACTTATAAGATTACTATTATCAATATTATAAGTTTTTGTATAAATTAAATAATTAATTATTACTTATTTATATAAGAATAAAAAATAAAATTTGTTGAATATAATGTTAATTTTCAATAATTTCATTAATTTTTTTGACTTTAACTATTTTATTGTATATGATTCATTTATCTTTAAATCATTATTTGTCCTGCTAATTAAGATGGTCACACAAAACATGTGTGTATAAATATTTAGGAGGAAAATAATATATGATCAAAAATATGAGGAAATTATTATCATTAATGTCTATTTTAGGATTTTCAACAGTAACAGTAACAAATGTAGTTGCTTGTACTTCTGCTGATACTTCTATAAAACATGAAACAAAAAAGAATGGACTTACTTGATATCCACCAGATAATATGGAAAATATTATTAAAGATATTAATAATACAATTATTTCAAAAAATGGATGAGTAGCAGATGGTAATTATGAAATACCAATTTCCATGAAGGATTTGATTCAAAAAGAATATGATAAATATTTTACTGGCAAAGAAGGTACTTTAAAACCAATAAAGACTGTTGCTAAAGATGAAAATGCTAAAGATGAAAATATAGTAGATTCTTTTCAAGACATTTATACTAATAGTTCTAATACCGAACAAATTTATCAAACTCAATCACAATCTAAAACTATTACTAATACTAATACTTTTTCTTGAAAAACATTAGAAAAAATTGGAGTTAAAGTTAAAGCTGAATTTAAAATTCCTTGAGTTGGTAAAAGTGATGTTGAAACTAGTGCTGAATTTGGTTCAGAGCAACAAGGAACTAAAACTACTACTGATAGTGAAACATTAACTAATCCAAGTCAATCATTTAAATTAAAATCACATTCAATAGGAACAGTTTTATATACTATTAAGCAAGGAACATATCATAATGAAGGAAAAATTAGTTATCCAGTAAATTTAACTGATACTATTAGTTCTTCATATTATTGATCACAAACGGGTCAATGAAGTAAAAGTGACTATACTATTAAAGATTTGATTAAACTTTTAGTTGATAATGGTTATAAAGAACAACTTAAAATTGGTTCTAACACTTATTCAATTATTTCAACAGATAATCCTGATAACCCAAAAACTGTTTTTTTAAATTTACCTATTTCTTGAGATTCACAGGGTGGAAAATTAAATGTAACATTTGATGAAAAATCTTTATAGTTTAATATCAATATAATCTTAGTTAATCATTAACTTTTTTTAATAAAATTGAAGTTTAAACTTCAATTTTATTTTTTTTGTATTAATAAATAATTAATATTTTTATTTTGTTTAATGAATTTTTCTTCATATTCAGTTTTAATAAATGCTTCATCATTTTTTATTATATTATTATCTTGATGTAGATTAATTGTATATTCTAATAAATTTCATTTATTTTTTTGAAATTCCAAAAGTGAATAATTAAATAAATTATTATTATCTGTTTTAAAGTGAAGTTGTCCATTTTTTATTAAAATTTTTTTGTATATTTCTAAAAATTTTTGGTATGTTAATCTTCTTTTAAAATGTCTTTTTTTAGGTCATGGATCAGAAAAATTTAAATAAATTTTATTAATTTCATTATTGGCAAAAAGTTCTTTTAAATTTATGGCATCTTCTATAATTATTTTTAAATTACATAATTTATTTTCAATTAATTTTTTTAATAGTATAGTTACAATAGAAATGTTTTTTTCAATAGCAATATAATTTTGATTTGAATTTTGTTTAGCAAGATTTATAATGAAATTTTCTTTGCCACTTCCAATTTCAATATTGATTGGATTTTTATTTTGAAATATTTTTTTATTTCATTTCCCTTTGTAATTATAGGGATCATTAATACATAAATTATTATGTGTTAAAATAAATTCTTTTGCTCATGGTTTATTTCTTACTCTCATTGTAATTCCTTTTCTAATTTAATCAACATAGTTGTTATAAAAGTGTAACTTACTAATTTTAGAATTATATCAAAATTGAAGTTTAAATATCTTTTGCCAAAAGAATTTCATTATTATATTTATATCATGTAATATTTTTATTTAAATAAATTTTGTGAAATATTATAATTATATATTACCTTTTACTTTTTTAAAGTAAGAAAATAATAAAAAAATAACGGTATTTTATTATTTTTTTGCTGAGTTATACTTGTAAGTGCAAGTAAATAAAATTGCAAAAAATTCTCATATAAAAATTTCATAATGCTAAATTTAGTTTAGAAAAAAGTAAGGAGTTTTTATATGAGTTATAAACATCTTGGCATAGATGAAAGAATTTATATTGAGAATCAATTGAAATTTAAATTTAAAATTAGTGAAATAGCTAAAAATCTTAATCGAAGTATTAGTACTATTATTCGAGAAATTAATAGAAATAAAGATAATAATCATTATTTTTCATTAATTGCACAAAATAAAGCTGAAAATCGAAAACAATCACATATTAGTTTTCATAAGTTTAAAAATAAGAATTTAGTAAAATATGTACAACAAAAATTACTATTAGGTTGATCACCTGAACAAATTTATGGCAGAATTAAAAATTTTCATAAAGAATGAGTTATTAGTTTTAAAACAATTTATACTTGAATTTATTTTGGAATGCTTGATAAAGTTACTAGTAAAAATTTAAGAAGAAAAGGTAAAAAACGAAAATCTAAAGAAAATCGTGGCAAGTTTAATGGTAAATCAATTAAAGAACGAGATATAAATGTTAATGATCGTATAACACTTGGTCATTGAGAAGGAGATACTATAGTATCATCACGAGGTAAAAGCAAATCATGTTTAATAACTTTAGTTGAAAGAGTATCACGATTTACTTTAGCAATATTAGTTAAAAACAGAACTACTAAAGTTATTAATAAAAATGTCAGTTATTATTTATCAATTCTTCCTAAAAACATTGTTAAAACTATTACTTTTGATCGTGGCAAAGAATTTTCAAATTGACAACAACTTGAAAAAAATTTAGATGTAAAAATTTATTTTGCCAATCCATATTCACCTTGACAAAGAGGTACTAATGAAAATACTAATGGTTTAATTAGAGAAAAATTTCCTAAAAAATTTATTTTTTCAAAAACTAATAAAAATGAAGTTCATAAATTTATATTGTCTTTAAATCAAAAACCGAGAAAAATACTAAATTATCTTTCACCAATCGAATATTTGGATAGAAAAATAATTTAGTTGCACTTACCTTTACAATTTAGCTTTTAATAAAAATCTTTATTTTTTACAACTAAATTAATAGTTAAAAGATTATGAACAAAAAACCCATTATTTTTTTTGTATTTTTTGTATTTTGCTATTCCCTTTTACCATTACACTATGTTATACTTACAAGGCGTGATTGTTATTTATAAATGCTGATACACTGATATCAGTTGTCATTATATCACATGTTTTGTTCTTTATTTTATTAAAAATCGTTCTAAGGAGGATATAGCCAATGGCAATCATAGGAGACAAAGTAAAAATTCGTTTAGAAAGTTATGATCACTCAGCTATTGACCAAATAGCACAGAAAATTAAAGATGTGTTAAAAAAAGAAGGTGCTGAAGTGGTAGGTCCAATTCCATTACCAATTCATAAAGAAATTTTCACTATTCTTCGTTCACCGCATAAACATAAAGATTCACGTGAACAATTTGAAAAGAGAACTCACAAAAGAATTATTGGTGCTCAATTATCACCAAAATCTTTAAATGCTCTAAGTGGACTTACTATCCCTAATAGTGTTAGTATCTCTTTGATAATCGAATCTAAAGATGAAAAAAAATCAACTTTAAATCAAGTATCAAAAAAGATTAATAAAAAAAATTATTAAAATCGATAAATATTAATTATTTACAACATATTCCAAGGAGGAAATTATGAAAGGAATCTTAGGTAAGAAACTAGGAATGTCACAAGTTTTCTTAAACAACGGACAACTAGTTCCAGTAACAATTATCGAAGTACAACCAAATGTAGTAAGTCAAGTTAAAACAAATGTAAAAGACAAATATAGTAGTTTACAACTTGCAACGTTCGATCTTCGCGTTACTTTATCAAACAAACCAACAATCGGACACTTTAAAAAAGCCGACAGCCAACCTAAGCGCTTCGTGAAAGAAATTCGTAACATGAACGGATTTAATCATAAAGATCTTATTAATGTTGCTGACGTATTCACAGCAGGTGAATTCGTTGATGTCCAAGGAACTTCTAAAGGTAAAGGATTTACAGGACGTATTAAACGTCATAATCAATCACGTGGTCCAATGGGTCATGGATCAGGTTTACATCGTCAAATGGGTTCAACAGGTTCTATTAATGCTAACCGTGTGTTTAAATCACAACCAATGCCAGGGCAAATGGGAAATGTTAAACGTAGTGTTGCTAACTTAGAAGTTATTAAAGTAGATAAAGAAAATAATTATCTTTTAGTAAAAGGTTCAGTTCCAGGACCAAAACAAGGCTTTCTTGTTATTAAACAAGCAGTTAAAAAACCAATTCTCAAAACCCCAGTATCATTAGTTGTTAGAAATCAAAATACTACAACCGAAGTTACTGATGGTCAATAAAGTTAATTATGGAGGATAGCAAAATGAAAATTAATGTTGTTAACAACGCTGGAACAAAAGTTAGCGAATTAACTTTAAACGAAAAAATTTGAGGAATTGAACCCCACAAGCAAGCGCAGTTTGATAGTTTATTAAGTTATAATGCTACAAAACGTCAAGGAACACACGCTGTTAAAAGTCGTGCTGAAGTTGCTGGCGGTGGTAGAAAACCATGAAAACAAAAAGGAACAGGGAATGCGCGTCAAGGCTCAATTCGTTCACCACAATGAAAAGGTGGGGGGATTGTTTTTGGACCAAATACTGATCGTAATTATTTAATTGGATTACCAAAAAAAGTAAGAAGATTGGCAATAAAATCAGCATTGGCTGCCAAATTCCAAAATAAAAACATAGTTGTAATTGATGAATTAAACTTTGAAAAACCTTCAACTAAAATTATGTTAGAAACTTTAAAAGTTTTAGAATTAGCAAACAATAAAACACTAATTGTTTCAGGAATAAGCAATAAAGAAACAGTTATTAAATCAGGTCGTAATTTACCTAGAACAACAACAATCGCTGCTAATAGTATTAATATTTACGATTTATTAAATGCTAAAAAAGTATTGTTTACTACTGAGGCAATTAAAATCGTTGAGGAGGCTTTAATTTAATATGCATTTAAGTGAAGTTATAGTAAAACCAGTATTAACTGAGAAAACTTATAAACAAATGGCTGAAGGTATCTATACATTTACTGTTAACCGTAAAGCTAATAAAAGTCACGTTAAAAAAGCCTTTGAACAGATTTTTGAAGTTAAAGTAGCAGACGTTAATATTATTAATAGTAAACCAAAAACTAAAACTGTTGGTAGATTTGTTGGAAAAACATCGGCAGTAAAAAAAGCTCTTATTAAATTAGCTCCTGGTGAACAATTAAGTTTGTTTAGTTCTGAAGAACAAAGCTAATGAGATTGGAAGGAGAAAAAAACAATGGCAATTAGAAAAATTAATCCCACTACTGCAGGAAGACGTAATATGACCGTTCTGGATTACAAACAGAACTTAACTATTGGTAATAGCCCTGAAAAATCTTTATTAGTAAATTTAGTTAAACAAGCTGGTAGAAATAATCAAGGTAAAATTACAGTAAGACATCAAGGTAATGGTCATAAGGTTAAATACCGTATTATTGATTTTAAACGTAACAAAGACAATGTAGTTGGAACAGTTAAAACAATTGAATACGATCCAAATCGTAATGCTAACATTTGTCTTATTTCTTATCTTGATGGTGAAAAGCGTTATATCTTAGCACCAAAAGGAATCAAAGTAGGAGATAAGTTATTAAGTGGTGAAAACGGTGAAAACAGTGATACTGTTAAAATTGATATTACTGTTGGTAACTGTTTACCATTATCACAGATTCCACAAGGAACAGTTGTTCATAATGTTGAATTAAAACCAGGTAAAGGTGGACAAATGGCACGAAGTGCTGGTGGTAGTGTTCAAATTCTTGGTCGTGATGAAACAGCTAAGTATACATTATTAAAATTAACATCAGGTGAAGTTAGAAAAGTATTAAGTAATTGTCGAGCTACAATTGGTACAGTTGGAAATGATGATCATAACTTAGTAAACATTGGTAAAGCGGGAAGAAATCGTTGAAAAGGAATTAGACCTACTGTTCGTGGTAGTGTTATGAATCCAAATGATCACCCACATGGTGGAGGAGAAGGTAAAGCTCCAATCGGAAGAAAAGCTCCAGTAACACCATGAGGTAAAAAAGCATTAGGTTTAAAAACTCGTGATAGTAAAAAAGCATCAAATAAATTAATTGTACGAAGAAGAAATGCAACAAAGTAGGAGGAAAGTAATATATGTCAAGATCTTTAAAAAAAGGACCCTTTGCTGATAGTCATTTATTAAACAAAGTGGAAACTCAAAATAAAAATAAATCAAAAAAAATTATTCAAACTTGATCTCGTCGTTCAACAATTTTCCCACAATTTGTTGGACATACATTCGGTGTACATAATGGCAAAACACATTTACCTGTATATGTAACAGAAGATATGGTTGGTCATAAATTAGGAGAATTCGCACCCACACGTAAGTTTGGTGGTCACGGTTCTGACAAGAAAAAGCGTTAGGAGATAGAAATTATGGAAGCAAAAGCTCATTTAGATAAATTACGCATTAGTCCAAGAAAAGTGCGTTTAGTAGCCGATTTAGTTCGTGATAATGCTGTTGCCAAAGCTCTAGTAATTCTAGCTCATGAAAAAAAACGCGCAGCACAGCCAATTATAAAATTAATTAATTCAGCAGTTGTTAATGCTGCTAATAACTATGGAATGGAAGCCAACAAATTACGTATTAAGGAAATATTTGTAAATGAAGGTCCAACTATGAAAAGATTTATGCCCCGTGCTCATGGTAGAGCATATCAAATCTTAAAAAGAACAAGCAAAATCACTATCGTGGTTAGCGATAATTAGGAGGTAAATAAGTAATATGGGTCACAAAGTTAGTCCAAATGGATTAAGATATGGTATCAATAAAGATTGACAATCACGTTGATATACAACTAGTAACGAAGATTTAGCAAAATGAATTTTAGAAGACCACAAAATTAGAAAAGCACTATTTGCACATTTAAAAACTTCTGGTGTTTCTAAAATTGAAATTGAAAGAACTAAATCACAAATTACCTTATTTATCCACTGTGTTCGTGTTGGTTCAGTTTTAGGGCAAGGCGGTTCAAACATTGAAGTATTAACAACACTAGTTCGTAAAACAATTAAAAATCGTAAAATAGGTATTAGAATTAATGTTGTTGAAATTAAAAATCCTGATATTGATGCGCAAACAATTGCTAATACATTAGCACAACAAATAAGCAATCGTATGTCACATCGTACAACACAAAAATTAGCAATTCGTAAAGCACTTCGTGCTGGAGCAAAGGGAATTAAAACTCGTGTTTCAGGAAGACTTGGTGAAGCGGATATGGCACGTGTTGAAGGTTATTCAGAAAGTAGTGTTCCTTTAGCAACATTACGTAGTAATATTGATTATGCTACTGCTGAGGCAAAAACAACTTTTGGTCAAATTGGTATTAAAGTTTGAGTATATAAAGGTGAAATTTTATCAGGAACTGACTCAACTCAACCTGAAATTATTTCAAAATATAATCAAAGAAATAATAACAATCGCCGAAATAATTACTCACAACAACCACGTAAGGAGGTAAAGTAAGATGGCTATACCTAAGAGATATAAACACTCTTGCGTCCACCGTTTAAGTTATGAAGGAACTGCAAAAGGTTGTAAAACAGTTGCTTTTGGAACTTACGGACTTCGTGCTGAAGAAGGTTCTTACATTACTGAAAGACAAATTGAAGCAGCCAGAGTAGCAATGACACGTTACATGAAACGTGGTGGAAAAGTTTGAATTAGAATCTTTCCACATTTATCAATTACTAGAAAACCAGCGGAAGTACGTATGGGATCAGGAAAAGGTTCAATTGATCATTGAGTTTCAGTAGTAAAAGCAAAAACAGTTATGTTTGAAGTATCATATCCTAATGAAGCAACAGCACGTGAAGCATTGCGTCTTGCAATGCACAAGTTGCCAATCAAATGTAAAATTGTTACTAGAGAAATAAAACCAACAGAAGAAGTAAAGGTTGCTAAAAATTTAACAACAGAATTGGGTGAAGCAAATGGAAATGCAAGTAATTAAAAATAAATCAACTTTAGAATTACAACAACATGAAGAAACTCTTCGTGCGCAATTGTTTGCTTTACGAATTCAAAGTTCGTTAGGTAAACTAGAAACTCCGCATATGATAAATATTCTTCGTAAGGATATTGCTCGTATTAAAACTGAATTAACTATCAGAATTAATAATGGTGAAAAAATCAAACCATTACATATTAATAAAATGGTATTACCAGAAGAAAATAAAGAAAGCAAAAAAACTAAAAAAGTTGCTAAAGTTGATGATAAAAAAGATATTAAAGTTAAAACAATAACTAAATCAGAAGTTATTAAAGAATCAGATAAAATTGCTAAAAAAGAAGTTACTGAAAAAACAACTAAAGCAAAATCATCAAACAAAGAAGTTAAAAAAGTTACTACTACTAAAGTAGAAAAACCATCTAAAAAACCTACAGTTAAGAAAACTGTGACACCAGCTAAGGAGGACAAAGAATAATGACAAATATTATTCCAAGCAAACAACGTAAAACTTTTGTTGGAATTGTAAGTTCTGACAAAAATGATAAAACAATTACTGTTGTTGTTGAAACTTCAAAACGACATCCAATGTACCATAAAAGTTTTAAGTCAACTAAAAAGTATCATGCCCATGATGAAACTAACCAAGCTAAAATTGGTGACAAGGTTGAAATCATTTCAACTCGTCCACTTTCAGCTCTAAAACGCTTCCGTTTGTTAAAGATTATTGAATCTAAAACAAATAAAAAAGCTTAATTAACCAGGAGGATAAGAAAGATGTTACAAAATCTATCGTGAGCCAATGTGGCTGACAACACTGGTATTAAAGAAGTTATGGTTATTAGAGTTTTGGGTGGTAGTACTAAAAAATTTGCTAAAATCGGTGATATTGTTGTTTGTTCAGCAAAATCAGTAACACCTAATAGTGCAATGAAAAAAGGACAAGTTGTTAAAGCAGTTGTCGTACGTAGTAAATTTGGTG
This sequence comes from Spiroplasma endosymbiont of Andrena trimmerana, assembly GCF_964019575.1. Lineage (NCBI taxonomy): Bacteria > Bacillati > Mycoplasmatota > Mollicutes > Entomoplasmatales > Spiroplasmataceae > Spiroplasma > Spiroplasma endosymbiont of Andrena trimmerana. Next base: position 438,658 of record NZ_OZ026455.1, on the reverse strand, counting down.
TAAAACGTAATGATGGTTCTTGTGTAAAATTTGATGATAATGCAGTAGTAATTATTAAAGAAGATAAAACGCCACGTGGTACTAGAGTATTTGGTGTCTTGGCTCGTGAAGTTAAAGAGCGTGGTTATAATAAAATTGCTTCTTTAGCAGAAGAAATTGTTTAGGAGGATGAAATAAATGGCAAGCAAAAAGAAACCAGTTATTAGTCTTGATACTAAATTAAAAAGAGGCGACCAAATTAAAATCATTGCAGGAAAGCATAAAGGTCATACCGGACCAATTATCCAAGTACTTCGTGAAAAAAATCGTGTTATTATTGAAGGTATTACTGCTAAGAAAAATAAAAAACCTACCCAAAATGATCAAGAAGGTGGAATTGTGGAAGTAAAAACTAGTGTTCACATTTCTAATGTAATGATCCTTGATGGTAAAAAAGATAAAAAAGTAACAAAAATTGGGTACAAAATTGATAAAGATGGCAAAAAAATTCGTATTGCACGAAGATCTGAAACAGAATTACGATAATAAAGGAGTAACAGTATAAAAATGAATCGTTTACAAGAAAAATATAATAAAACTATTATTCCCCAATTGCAAAAAGAATTAAATTTTACATCAATAATGCAAGTACCCAAAATTGAAAAAGTTGTTATTAATATTGGCGTTGGAGATGCAAGTAGTAATCCAAAAGCCATTGATAAATCAGTATCTGAATTATCAAAAATTACTGGTCAAAAACCAATTATCACTAAAGCAAAAAAGTCAATTGCCGGCTTTAAATTAAGAGCAGGAATGCCAATTGGTTGTAAAGTTACATTACGTGGCGAAAAAATGTATGATTTCCTTGATAAATTTATCTCAATTTCTTTACCAAGAATTCGTGATTTTCAAGGTTTATCAGCTAAAGCATTTGATCAAAATGGTAATTACACTGTTGGTATTAAAGAACAAATTATTTTCCCTGAAATTAATTATGAAGAAGTAGATAAAGTTCGTGGTATGGAAATCTCAATTATTACCACAACATCAAATAATGCAACAGCATTATTGTTATTAAAAAAAATAGGATTACCGTTTAAAAAACAAGGAAAGCAGGTGGCATAAGATGGCAAAAACTTCATTAAAAGTAAGACAAGCCCGTAAATCAAAGTTTAGTACGCAAGCATATACACGCTGTCAAAAGTGTGGCCGTCCTCATGCGGTTATTCGTAAATTTATGTTATGCCGTATTTGTTTTCGCGGTTTAGTATACCAAGGACAAATTCCTGGTATTAGAAAAGCATCATGATAGGAGGTATATAATTATGATGACAGATCCAATAAGTAATATTTTAACAGTTATTCGTAATGCTATTAGCGCTGCGGATAGCAGTAAACATCGAGTAGTTAGTGTACCTTCTTCAAAACAACTAGTTAAGATAGCTGATATCTTGCAAAAAAATGGTTATATTGAAAAATATCGTGTTACTAAAGAAAATCCTAGCAAACCTAAATTAGAACTTTTATTAGTTCATACTGGTAAAAGTCCAATTCTTGGTTTAAAAAGAATATCTAAACCAGGATTAAGAATGTATGCAAAATGTGAAGACTTACCAAGTGTGTTAAATGGTTATGGAATTGCAATCATTTCTACATCAAAAGGTATTATGACAAATAAACAAGCAAAAAAACTTGGTCTTGGTGGCGAAGTTCTTGCTTATGTATGATAAGGAGGAAACTATATGTCACGTATTGGTAACCGTATCCTTACCATTCCAGTAAATACTTCAATAACGCTAGATGCAAGTAACTTGTTAACTGTTACAGGAGCAAAAGGTTCTTTAAAAAAACTATTACCAAATGTTATTAAAATTAACGTTGATGAAGAAAAAAAAACAATTACTACAACAAGACCTGATGATAACAAAAAAAATAAACAACTTCACGGAACAACTAATTCATTAATTAATGGAATGTTAGTTGGTGTATCAACAGGTTTCATGAAAGAATTAGAAATAAATGGTGTTGGATATCGTGCTGCTGTTCAAGCTAATATCTTAAATTTAACATTAGGATATTCTCATCCTATTAAGTTTGAAATTCCGCAAGGAATTACCATTGTTGCTCCTAAACCAACAGTATTACAAATTAGTGGTATTGATAAACAATTAATTGGAGAAGTTGCAGCCAAAATTCGTAAATTCCGTAAACCAGAACCATATAAAGGTAAAGGAATTAAATATAAAAATGAACACATTCGTCGTAAGGAAGGAAAAGCTGCTGGTAAAGGTAAATAATCTTATACTGGCACTTAAGGAGAATAGAAAATGATTAATAAACAACAAGCTCGTAAAGTTCGTCATTATCGTATTCGTAGTAAAATTATGGGTACTAGTGAAAGACCACGCTTAAATATCTTTAAATCTAATAATAGTTTTTATGCTCAAATTATTGACGATACTGCTTCAAATACAATTATTGGTGTATCAACATTAACATTTAAAGATTTAGCATCAAAAAGCAATATAGATGCTGCTACTAAACTTGGAGAAACAATTGCTAATTTAGCTATTAAGAAAAAAATTAAAAAAGTGGTTTTTGATCGTGGTGGATATTTATATCATGGTAAAGTGAAAGCATTCGCAGAAGCGGCGCGTAGTGCTGGATTAGAATTCTAAAAAAGGAGAATTAAAAGTATGAGTTTAGAAAATAAAAAAACAATTATTGATGATAAAGAAAATACTGAAGTTCAAAAATCAGTAGCAAAACCTTCTGTTAAAGCAGAAGTAAAAAATCCTGTTGGTAATGAAAATAAAATTAGACATACTAATTCATCACAACCAAGAAATAGCCACGATAAAAAAGAAAATAAAGTTCGTGAACCACGTAAAAATTTTGAACGTAAACCAAAAACTCCAAGTGAATTTATTGAAAAAGTGATTTGAATCAGAAAAATTAACAAAGTAACAACTGGGGGAAGAAGATTGCGTTTCTCTGCTGCTGTTGCTATTGGTAATGGTAAAGGAGTAGTTGGTTTTGGTATATCTAAAGCCAATGAAGTTCCTGATGCAATTAAAAAGGCAATTGAAGCTGCTCACAAAAATTTAACAACAATTACGATAACTAAAAACAATAATTCTATTGTTCATGAAGTTAAAGGTAAATATTGTGGAAGTGAAATTTTATTAAAACCAGCTAAAGAAGGAATCGGAATTAAAGCTGGTGGATCTGCTCGTGATATTTTAGAATTAGCTGGTATTCATAATATTTATTCAAAAGCATTTAGATCTAGAAATAAAATTAATTTAGCTAGAGCAACAATTGCAGGTCTTGGCAATGTTAAACCAGCAGAATATTTTATAAAAAATAAAAATCTTACTACTAAGCGTAGTAATGGTTAGAGGTGGATTATGGAAACAACATTACATAACTTAAAACCAACACCAGGTTCTCGTAAAGACATTAAACGTTTAGGTAGAGGAACTTCATCTGGAAAAGGTAAAACGGCTGGTAAAGGGACAAAAGGACAAAATGCCCGTACCGGTGGTGGAACAAGACCCGGATTTGAAGGAGGACAAACACCACTGTACCGTCGTATTTCAAAACGAGGGTTTACTAACTTTACTACAACCAATTATAGTATTATTAACTTAGAACAAATTGATTTAATTAAAGAGCATGAAATAACACCTGAACTTTTATTTCAATTAAAATTGATTAGAAGTAAAAAAGATGGTATTAAAGTTCTTGGTAAAGGTAAATTAACAACACCAAAAACAATTAAAGCTCATAAATTTTCAAAATCAGTAATTACTGCTATTGAACAAGCCGGAGGAAAAGCGCAGGTGATCTAAGTGTTCACAACAACCCGTGAATTAATAAAAAAGTATAAAGAAGTTATAATTAGAATTTTATTTACCATTTTTATTTTATTTATCTTTCGTGTTGGAGCATTTATTACAGTTCCAGGAGTAACTTTGAATGAAGATTTAAGTAGCAGTAATAGTAGTGGTATTGAATTCTTTAATTTAATTTCAATGTTAGGTGGTGGTGCTATTAGCAGATTTTCTGTTTTTGCACTTGGAGTCTCACCTTACATTACTGCATCAATTATTGTGCAGTTATTATCAACTGATGTTGTTCCTACTTTAACAAGATGGGCTAAATCAGGCGAAAAAGGTAAGAAAAAATTAGAGTTAATGAATCGAGTATTAACTGTTCCCTTTGCTATTATGCAAGGTTTTGCCACTATCTTTGGCTTACAATCTCAACATATTATTAGTGTTGATTGAAGTTCGGGATCGGGAGCAGCCGGACCAGAAGTTTTCTATTATGTATTAATTCCAGCTATTTTACTAGCAGGGACAATGTTATCATTATGAATGGCTGATCAGATTACTAATCGTGGTATTGGTAATGGAATTTCACTAATTATTTTTGGTGGAATTGCTGCTAATTTACCATTTAACTTAGCTTCAACTTTTAAGTATTGAGTAGGACCAGATACTAATAACGGTGTTATTTTTCAAGGGGCTTTAAAATTTGCTCTTTATTTTGCAGCCTTCCTACTGATTATTCTTGTTGTTGTATTCTTTAGTGAATCAGAGCGACACTTACCAATTCAACAAACTGGTAGTGGTTTAACTTTAAAGGGTGATAAAAGTTCTTATTTACCTTTAAAAGTTAACTCAGCCGGAGTAATTCCTGTTATTTTTTCTTCGGCACTAATTACTGCTCCAATGACAGTGGCACAAATTGTTGATCAAAATAGTGGTTTTGCTAATTTTGCTAGAAATTATTTATCTTTACAGTCGTGGCCGGGAATTAGTATTTTTGCTATAATGACGATTATGTTTACTTTCTTATATGCACAAGTGCAAATTAATCCAGAACAAATGGCTAAGAATTTTCAAAAATCAGGAACTTATATTCCTGGCGTTCAGCCAGGGAAGGAAACAGAAATTTATATTAAAAGAATGTTAAATCGTTTAAGTACGATTGGTTCCTTTTTCTTAACTGCTGTTGCAGTAACTCCATTTTTGATTTCTAAATTTACTAATCTACCTTCTTCATTAGCAGTTGGTGGAACTGGATTAATAATTATGGTTGGAGTAGCATTAGATACAACAAAACAAATTAAGGGACGAATTACTCAACATTCATTCTTAAATTATAAGGACAACAAAGATGTTAAAGAACACTTATGGTCTTAGGGGGTAACGATGAATTTAATTATTTTAGGTCCACCAGGATCAGGGAAAGGGACACAGTCACAGTTTCTGAAAGAACAATATAATTTAATGCATTTATCAACTGGTGATTTGTTTCGTGATGAAATCACAAAACAATCACCAGTAGGTAAAAAAGCTCAAACTTATGTTAATAAGGGTCAATATGTTCCTGATGAGATTACAAATGAGATTATTAGTAATACTTTAAAAAATATTAAACATAATTTTATTCTTGATGGTTATCCAAGAACAATCTCACAAGTAGCATCATTAGACAAAGTATTAACAAGTTTGAATGAAACGCTTTCAATGGTATTGTATCTAGATATTAATGAAGAAACAGTTATTAAACGTTTGTCTTCAAGAGTTACTTGTCCTCAATGTAAAGCAATTTATAATCTTAATTTCCTACCACCAAAGATTACTGGTATTTGTGATAATGATGGGGTAAAATTAATTAAGCGAATTGATGATAGTGATGAAAAGATTATCAATCGTTTAAAAACTTACAAAGTAGCAACGGCACCATTGGTAGATTCTTATCAAGAACGTGGACTGTTAAGAACAGTGGATGCCAACCAAGATAATAGTGATATTAAAAAACAAATTAAATCATATTTATCATCATTAAAAGGAAATAAAAATAATGGTTAGCATTAAAAGTCAAAGTGAAATTCAAAATATCAAAGCCGCTAGTCAAGTTGTAGCACTTATTCATAAAGAGTTAGCAAAGATAATAAAAGTTGGGATAACGGGTAAAATACTTGATAAAGTGGCAGCACAAATTATTAAAGAAAATAATGCTGTACCTTCTTTTTTAAATTATCATGGGTTTCCTGCCACAATTTGTGTTTCAGTTAATGAACAATTAATTCATGGCATTCCTAATGATAAACCTTTTAAAATGAATGATATTGTGAAAATTGATGCTGGTGCTGCTGTTAATGGTTATCATGCAGATGCTGCCTTTACAATGTGTGTTGGTGGGAAACCAACACCAGAACAAGCAAAACTTATTAATGTGACTAAAGAATCATTAAATAAAGCAATAGCAATTATTGCACCAGGAGTTAGAATTGGTGATATTAGTAACGCCATTCAAACTTATGTAGAAAGCGAAGGCTTTTATTTACCAACATCATATACTGGGCATGGTATTGGTAAAAAACTCCACGAAGACCCAGCTATTCCTAATGTTGGTAAGCCCAACACTGGAATAAAATTGCAGTCAGGAATGACAATTTGTATTGAACCAATGGTTCAAACAACAACTGATAAAATTCTGGTTTTAAGTGATAAGTGAACAGTAGTTGCTGCTGATAAACAGCAGACTGCTCACTTTGAACACACTATCCTAGTAACTAATGATGGATGTGAAGTACTAACAATACTTAATGAAAATCAAAAAAATAATGAGGAATGTAATTAATGGCTAAACCAAAACAAGTAGTTAAACCCAAAGTTCAAAAAGTAAAAAAAACTAATGATAGTACTATTGAATGTGAAGGTATAGTAATAGAAGTCTTACCTAATGCTAGATTTAAAGTAAAGTTGAATGAATATGACTTTACTCCTATTGTAAGACCATCTGGTCGTATGCAAACACATAAAATTAAAATTATCAAAGGTGATCATGTAAAAGTTGAATTATCAACTTATAATTTAACTGAAGGACGAATTACTTTTCGTAACAGAATGGCTACTACACATTTACCGATAAATAAAGATGATGAAAACAAAGAAAACTAATAGTTTAACAGGAGGAAAATGATGAAAGTACAAGCATCAGTTAAAAAAATTTGTGACAAATGTCAACCAATCAAACGTAAAAAACGTAATGTAATCATTTGTGAAAATCCTAAACATAAGCAACGTCAAGGATAGAAATATTAAGGAGGAAAAATAAATATGACATCAAATACTAATAATGCAAGTCGAAGAATTGCGCAAGTAAATATTCCTGGAAATCAACATACAGTAATTGGTTTAACAAGAATTTATGGAATTGGTCGCAGCAAATCTTCAGAAATATTAAAAGAACTAAAAATTGAAGAAACTAAAAAAATTAATGAATTAACAGAAAAAGAATTAAGTTCAATTAGTCAATTAATTGAAAAGAAATATAAAACTGAAGGTGAACTAAGACGTGAAGTGTCTTTAAACATTAAGAGATTAATGGAAATTGGATGTTATCGTGGTATTCGTCATCGTAAAGGATTACCAGCCAGAGGACAATCAACAAAAACTAATGCAAGAACTTGCAAGGGACCACGTAAAACGGTTGCTAACAAGAAAAAAGCAAGTTAATTAGGAGGAAAAAAATAATGAATATAAAAACAACAGTAAAGAAAAAAATTAAAGTTAATCCTAATTTTATTAAAGCAAAAGCATTTATTAAAGCAAGTTTTAATAATACTATTGTTACTATTACTGATCTTAATGGTAATGTTATTGCTTGATCAAGTGCTGGAGCAGTAGGTTTCAAAGGAACTCGTAAATCAACTCCTCACTCAGCACAGTTAGCAGCTGAAGCTGCAGGTAAAACTGCTATGGAACACGGAGTTAAAATTTTAAGTGTTTTTGTTAATGGAACAGGACCAGGAAGAGAACCATCAATTCGTAGTTTACAAGCAGTAGGTTTTGAAATCAAAGATTTAAATGATGTGACACCAATCCCTCATAATGGTTGTCGTCCACCAAAAAAACCAAGAAAATAAAGTAGGTGAAAATAAAACATGGAACAACAATTTTTAAAACCAAAATTTAGTTTAAACAGTGAAAATAGTGCTATTAATTACAGTGAATTTATTGTGAGTCAATTAGAACGTGGTTATGGAACAACTTTAGCTAATGCCTTAAGAAGAACATTATTATCTTCAGTACCAGGTATTTCTGTATATGCAATTAGAATAAGTGGTGTATCTCATGAATTTACTGCAGTTAAAGGTGTAATTGAAAATGTTTCTGAAATAATTTTAAATGTTAAGGACTTAGTTTTAGCTTTTGCTGGTGATATTCAAAAGGACGAAAAAATTGCTAATTTAAAAATTAGTATTACTGGTGAACAAGATATTACTGCCGGAGATATTATTTGTCCAACTGATGTTAGAGTAGTTAATCCAGAATTAATTATTGCTCGAACAACTTCAAGAAATGTTCTTTTTGAAATGGAATTAATGGTAAAGAAATCTCGTGGTTATTCTTCATTTGAGGAAAATAAAAAAGAAATTGCTAATAGTTCAGGCATTATTGCTATTGATTCAAACTTTTCACCTGTTGAAAAAGTTGATTATAAAATTGAACCTGTAACTAAAACATTAAAGGGTATTGAATATGAAAAATTAATTCTTCGTGTACAAACTAATGGTTCAGTTAAAGCAGCATCAGCTATTGCAATGGCAGCTAAAATTTTAATGAGTCATATTGAGTTTTTTGTTAATTTAGATGATAATGTTAAAAACTTTGAAGTTATTTCAATTACTAATGAGCAAGAAAATAATGATTTAAACAAAGCCTTAGAAGAATTGAATTTAACTGTTCGTTCATACAATTGTTTAAAACGTGATGGTTATAAAACTTTGGGTGATATTGTAACTAAAAGTTTAGATGAAATTAAACAAATTAAACATTTAGGTTCAAAATCAATTAAAGAAATTGAAGATTGTGTATCAAAACATAATTTAGAGTTTTCTATTAAAAACTAAGAAGGAGGATAAGAAAAAATGTCATATATTAACGATATCGGAAGAAATAGTGCTAAAGTAGATGCTGAAATCCGTAATTTAGCAAGTGAATTAATTGTTCATGGAAAATTAGTTTTGTTAGAAAAAAGAGCAAAAAGATTACAAACATTTATTGAACCTTTAGTAACGTTAGCTAAACGTGGTGATTTGCATTCAAGAAGAATGGCAATTGCTAAATTGCGTAAAATTACAACTAAAGAGCATCCAAAGGATGGTGTTATTCCAACATTATTTGGCAATATTGCTGAAAGATATAAAGACCGTAAAGGTGGATATACAAAGTTAATTAAAGTAGATAATAGAACTGGTGATAATGCACCAATGGTATTAATTACTTTTGTTTAATTAAAAATATTAAAGCAAGAAAATTTTGGAAAGAGTAAAGCATTTTTATGTTTTCTCTTTTTTATATGTTGACAATTTTAAATAAAATTGTATTTTTTAATACAATTATTGATAAATATTTTTTTATGGTATTTTTATTATTTCAATGTTATATTACATATATAAGTTTTATTTTATAAAAATTTATAGATTATTACTCCTTATTTTTGTAAGGAGTTTTTAGTTTTTTTAATTAAAAATAAAACTTATATATTTGATCGGGATAGTATTTGGATTATTTGTATATAAAACAATAATTATCAAAAAAATATCAGTCAATAATTAAAATTATTTTTGTAAAGAAATTTACTAGATATAGTAATTTTTAAATATTTATCTCAAATAAAGGAGAAAAAATATGAAAAAAATGGTTGTTGCTAATGCACAAGGTATTGTTGAAGAAAATCTTACTAAGGAACAAAGAGTACTTAATCATTCTAAATTTACTCCAACAGGAATTTTTGTAGTTAAAGGATCAAAAATAACAATAAAATTATTAGAAAATGATGAATCTTTACTTAGCATTTTTATTGGACAATGAGGAAGTTATAAAAATTTAAATGATGGTCAAAGTTTAAAACCAAAAGAGTATGTTATTAATGAAGAAAATCAAACTATTATTTCTGAAATAGAAGGTATGTTATATCTGTATAATAAAAGTGAAAGTACTGATTACGAAGTATTAATTACTGCTGAATCAGAAGTAGAAGATCCAACATTTGTTACTAGTAAAATAATAAATAAAAAATATAATGAAACATTAAATAATAACATTAATTCACGATTTGCTAAAATTATTGTTGAAGATCCAATAGAAGTTCCAACATTTGTTGTTGATACAACAACAAATGAAGAATTTCAACAAATGTTATATGATAATATAGAATCACCATTTGTTGAAATTATTGGAGAACATGTTTTTGGAACATTCCAAATGGAACTTGCAAAAGAATTATGAATAGATGAAGATCCTAATAACTATAATATTAATGAAACATTTACTCGTTTAGATAAGGTTTATGAATTAACAAGTACAGTTAGTGGATTAAATTTAGAATATAATGGTATTGCTCGAAAGGTTAATAATAAAATACATATTACAAATCCTGATACTGGTGCAGGATATGCTAGTGCAACACACTATCATATTATTATTCAACAAGCTACTGGTGCAGGAAAAGCATTATTTAAGAAGAAACCTAATGAGGGTTGATATATATGACATGAGATAGGACACACATTTCAAAATCCACGTTATAAATGAAATGATCTAACTGAAGTTACAGTAAATATTAGTGCGCTTTGAGTTGAAAGAGAATTTGGATTTCAAAATAACTTAATTAAATGACATGCTGATAAAGATATTAAAGAATTCATTTTAAATTCAAATGCTGATAAAAATTTTGATAAACAATCACTTTTTGTTAAATTAGGTATGTTTTGACAATTAGATCAGACCTTTGGAAAATGATTTTATTCAACTTTAAATCAATCTTGTCGATTATTAGATAATAAGTTATTACCAACTGATAATGAATTAAAAAAACAATTTTTTATTCAAATGACTTCAAAAATAGCTAATCGAAATCTAATTCCATTCTTTGCTAAATGAGGAATTAAAGCTGATGAAGATACTGAAAACATTGTAAGTAAATATCCAAAGTTAACAAAAGAGATTTGAAATAATATCTTTGATGGTCATTATGATGATGCTATTGTTGAACATGAATTGCAAAGTTATCAACCAGTGCAAGAAGTAAAAGTTATTAGTTTTTTAGAAAAAAGTATTGGTGATGAAATTTTAAAAAATGAAGTTAAAGAAAATATTATGATGGAAGATAATTTAGAAGTTGAAAGTGTTGAAGATATTTCTTATCAAAAACCTGATTTTCTTGATGAAAAAAGTATTGATACTAATTTTGTAGTTATAGATAGAAATGAAGATTTTGTTGGTAATAAATATCAAATTCCAGTGAAATTAAATTTTGCAAATAGTATATTATTAGAAGGAATGGGACAGGACTTAACACAATATCGAGCAATTATTAATTTAAATAAAACTAAGAAAACATTTTTCATCAGTGGTAATAATGAAAAATTTAATATTGGTTATGGAGGCAGTGATTATATAAAAATTACTATTAAAGATGCTAATGGTAATTCAATTTATAAAAAAGTGGCAGTAGGAAAGGATCCAACATCGGTTTTTGATGATCTTAATGAGATTAATTATAAAAATAATTATATGATTATATTTTGATTTATGGAACCAAAAAGAGGACTTTATTTTGATCCAAGTGTTGGTGAATGAGTTCCTTCAACAACAAAAGATGTAGAATTTGTTGTTAGTGATGATAAACTAATTAAAAAATAATATAAGTTAAAAAAATAAAAATAGAATTTGCTATTAATAGTAAATTCTATTTTTATGACATAGTAATTTTGATTTTTTTGGTTTTATTTTTTATATAGTAAAATTTAGTTTTTTTATATATTTTTTAAAATTATATAAAGTTAGAAAACCTTTATGATATTATTAATTCATAATTTAATAAATGTTTAGTACTAATATGGATATTTTATCTATATTAGTTTCTTTTATGTTTATTAAATTTTACTTTTGATTTGAATAAAAAGGAGAAAATGAAAGATGATATCTATAGAAAATATTAATAATTTAGATATAGAGATATTTATTAAAAATGTAAAAAAATTATTTCAAGAAAAAATTAATACTTATCAACTTATTGATAAATCTTTTAAAGAACTAGAAAATTTTAAAATTGTAGAAGAGATAAAATTAAAATTACAAGATAATCTTGAAATAATAAAAGAAAGATTAATTAACTATGAATATGAAAAAGATGGAGATAGTTTAAAAGATTCTGCAGAATTAAAAAAGATAGAATTGTTTTTAGAAGAATTAGAAAATATAATAGTAAATAATTATGATATTAATATTAGTTATAAATGTGCTAATTTTCTTATTATGAATGATGAAAAGGAACAATTAGTAAAATTATTTAAAGTTAATAATTCAATTTTATTTAAAAGTAAATTAAGTTTTGCATTAGCAAAAAAATTAATTGAAGAAGGAAATATCAAAGGTATAAAATTATTAACTAATAATATTAGTTTAGAAGAAATAATTGATAATGAGAGTAATCTTTTTCATATTGCTGCAAATAATGGTCAAATTGATATTTTAAAATATTTATTATCAATTAATAAAGAATTAATTAATAATAAAAATAAAAAAGGAAAAACACCTATTGAATGTGCTTTCGAATATGCTGCCAAACGTTTTATCAAATATGGTGAATTTGATAATGAAGTTATTGAATTTTTAATTAATAATTCTAATGTTAATTTATTGTTTACTAATAATGAAATATGAAAATCATTAGATCCTAACTCAAATATTAATTCAGTTAAAGGATGAAATATATTCCATATAGTAATACTTTTCGGAAATGTAGATATTGTAAAATTATTAATACAAAAATTAAATGATCAATCATTAATAAATTATGTAGCAGAAAAAATTGGTACTCCTTTACAATGTGCAATTGTAGGTGCTAGTGTTGATACAACCGGTCTACCTAAAGAGGGAATGCCTTGAGTTAATCCATTATCTTATTTTAGATTTATATCAAATAATGATATGGGTATAAAGGACAGTAGAACTAAAATTTTAGTTGAAAATTATAAAGAAATTGCAAAAACATTGCTTTCTATTTTATCTTATGATCAAATTAATTCTAAGGATACTGAAGGAGATAGTCCAATTCATGATTGTGTACTAAGATCTAATGTTGAATTATTAAAATTAGTATTAAACGCAGGTGGTGAAGTAAATATGCAAAATAATTTAGGATATACTCCCTTGCATCAAGCAGTTCTTTATTCTAGGTTTGAAGTAATAGAAGAACTGTTACAAATACCTAATATTGACTTAACAATAAAAGATAAAAGCGGATTAACTGCATACGATTTAATTGTGAAAAAAAGTAATAGAAAAGATAAAATTAAAATAATAAATTTAATAGAAAATTGTCTGTTAAGTAAAAATATTAAATTTGAACGTTTTGTTGAAGTTATTATTGATAATAATATATCTGATAATAATATATTTGATACTAATGGTTATTATGATGAGGTTGATACTGTTTCCTTATTAAGTAATGATGATGATACAAGTGATGTAGACAGTATAATTTGAGAGTCTAATAATAATTTTTCAGATAGTTTAGTTACTGATACTGTTTCTTATACAACAAGATTTTAGTGTTTAAAAATAAACTTTTTTAATAAATCTTAAATATTTTATAAAAATTTAAAAGTGTTATCTAGCAAGTATAATATATATTTAATAAAGTTTATATATAATATATACGAAAAACTAAATATAGTTTTCAATCCATTATTTTTTTTAAAAAAATAATCGATTTTTTTATTTTGAAAGGAAGATTTTGATGCCAGTTACTGAACAAGAAAAACGTAAAAAAGAAAGTTCAGAAATAAAAAAAGTAATTAAAGCCTTTGAAAAAGAAATCGAAGAAAATGATAAGCAAATTAAAAATGAAAAAAAAGAAATAAAAAAATGAGAAAAACTAAAATTAAATATTAATGATGAAAAAAAAGATTTAAGTAAAGAAATTAAAAAACTTAAGATAGCCTTAAATGAAATTGCTAAATTGTAAAGGTAAGTGCAACTAAATTATTTTTCTATCCAAATATTCGATTGGTGAAAGATAATTTAGTATTTTTCTCGGTTTTTGATTTAAAGACAATATAAATTTATGAACTTCATTTTTATTAGTTTTTGAAAAAATAAATTTTTTAGGAAATTTTTCTCTAATTAAACCATTAGTATTTTCATTAGTACCTCTTTGTCAAGGTGAATATGGATTGGCAAAATAAATTTTTACATCTAAATTTTTTTCAAGTTGTTGTCAATTTGAAAATTCTTTGCCACGATCAAAAGTAATAGTTTTAACAATGTTTTTAGGAAGAATTGATAAATAATAACTGACATTTTTATTAATAACTTTAGTAGTTCTGTTTTTAACTAATATTGCTAAAGTAAATCGTGATACTCTTTCAACTAAAGTTATTAAACATGATTTGCTTTTACCTCGTGATGATACTATAGTATCTCCTTCTCAATGACCAAGTGTTATACGATCATTAACATTTATATCTCGTTCTTTAATTGATTTACCATTAAACTTGCCACGATTTTCTTTAGATTTTCGTTTTTTACCTTTTCTTCTTAAATTTTTACTAGTAACTTTATCAAGCATTCCAAAATAAATTCAAGTATAAATTGTTTTAAAACTAATAACTCATTCTTTATGAAAATTTTTAATTCTGCCATAAATTTGTTCAGGTGATCAACCTAATAGTAATTTTTGTTGTACATATTTTACTAAATTCTTATTTTTAAACTTATGAAAACTAATATGTGATTGTTTTCGATTTTCAGCTTTATTTTGTGCAATTAATGAAAAATAATGATTATTATCTTTATTTCTATTAATTTCTCGAATAATAGTACTAATACTTCGATTAAGATTTTTAGCTATTTCACTAATTTTAAATTTAAATTTCAATTGATTCTCAATATAAATTCTTTCATCTATGCCAAGATGTTTATAACTCATATAAAAACTCCTTACTTTTTTCTAAACTAAATTTAGCATTATGAAATTTTTATATGAGAATTTTTTGCAATTTTATTTACTTGCACTTACAAGTATAACTCAGCAATTAAAAATAAATTAAAGGAAAAAAAAGAAAAAAATATTAAATATGAAGAAAAAGAGGTAAAGTTTAAAGAAAAAGATTTAATAAAATTAGAAAATTTAAGAAAAGAAATTGAAAATAAAGTTGAAGTAGAAGAAAAGCAACAACAACAAATACAAGAAAATATAACAAAATTAAAAGAAAATAAACAAGAAATAATAAATCAATTAGAAGAACTTAAAAAAAATGAGAAAGAAATGGAGGAAGAAATAGTCAAATTAAAAGAAACGATTGTTGTTAATGATAATAATGTGAATCTTTTGATTAAAGAAAAAGAAAATGAAATATTAGAAGTAAGATTAAAAATTGCTAATTTATCTGCTAGTTTAAAAAGAAAAGAGAAAGAAATAACATTATTAGAATTTGAAGAATTTAAACATGAACAAATTATTTTAGAAAATAAAGAACAATTAATAAAAGCAAATCATAAATTATATTCAAATAAAAAAACAGAAAATGAAGTTAAAATAGCAGAATTGGAGATCAAAAAAATAAGAAAATTTGTGAAATATATGAATTACAGCATAAACTAAATATAGTGGTTATAGATGATGCAAATATTAATTTTAAAATTTTAAGTTTACTTTTGATAATATGTAGGCTTGAAAAATCTTCTATAAAAATTGTCAAAGAAATTACAACAAAAAAAGATGTCTTAAAACAAATAAAAAATAATTCATTAGAAGAATCAATAGTAATTTCACCAGAAGAAAACGCTACTTCTGTTCAGCAAAATGCAAAACCATGGTTTAAACGTATATATAAACCATTTACTAAACTTTATAGAGGTAGTAAACAAAAACTTACATTAGGATATTATCAAAGGAAAAGAAAAATCTTTAGAAGCGGAAATTAGGAAATTAGAAGCTGAAAAATTAAAAGATTTTTGAAATAAATTTTGATTACTTATGAGCTGTGGTTGTTATAATAATCATGGTAAAACAACAAGAAAAATAGAAGAAAAAAAACGAGAATTAAAAGATATTAAAAAAGAACTAGAAAAATTATCAAAAAATAATGTTTCAAATAATGATCCGCAACCTTCAACTTCATCAGCAGTACCCAGCTCATCTAAAAGTTGAAGTGACAAATTATTGAAATCAACAGAAGAAGTAACAAAAACTGAATCTTTATTAAAAGAAAATTCTAAAAATCTAGATATTTCTTTACATTAATTTTATAGAATAGAAATTTATATAACTTTAATTTATAAACTAAATTTTATTAGAAAATGAACAATAATTTAACTTCAATTTTGAACAGATATTGTTCATTTTTTTCTTTTTTTATAATTTTTATAAATTATAAATTGATATATATAAAATTACTGTTATAATTTTACTAGCATAATATTTAAAATGGAGTTAGAAGTAATATGAGTAAATCTAAAATTTCATTAAGTTTAAAAAATGTTGAATTTCGTTATAAACCAGAATACAATAACGCTGTTGATAATGTTAGTTTTGATATTAATCATGGTGAATATATTACTATAATTGGTCATAATGGTAGTGGTAAGTCAACACTTTCAAAAATTATTATTGGTGTTTTACACAAACAAAAAGGTACAATTCAATTATTTGGTGAAACAATTACTAATAAAAACATTAAACAATTACGTCGTCACTTAGGTATTGTTTTTCAAAATCCTGATAACCAATTTATAGGTTCAACTGTTCGTGATGATATTGCTTTTGGCTTGGAAAATCATTTAGTTGAGCCCAGTGATATGCCAGCAATTATTGACAGAGTTTCTAGGGCAGTGGGTATGGAAAAATATTTAGATCATGAACCACTATGATTATCTGGTGGTCAAAAACAACGTGTAGCTATTGCTTCAGTTTTAGCTTTAGAACCTGATATTATTATTTTTGATGAGGCAACTAGTATGCTTGATCCAAAAGGTAAACGAGAAGTTAAAGAAATTATGTTAAAATTACAAGAACAACGCAATAAAACTATTATTTCTATTACTCATGATATGGATGAAATTATTAATGCCGATAAAATTATTGTTATGAATAAAGGTAAATTAGTTCGTTATGGAACTCCATCTGAAATATTAAAAGAATGAGAGTTTTTACAAAGTATTCATTTAGATATTCCTTTTGTTTTAAAAGTATCGTTAGGTTTAAAAAATAAGGGAATTAATATTAATGAAACATTAAGTGAAGAGGAGCTGATTTCTAGCTTATGTCAATTAAATTCAAAGAAGTAAGTTATACTTATTCTCCAAAAACCCCTTATCAATATCAAGCATTAAAAGATATTACTATTGAAATTGTTGAACAAAAAATAGTTGCTATTATTGGTGAAACTGGCAGTGGTAAATCAACTATGATTCAACATATTAATGGTTTATTAGTTCCAATGGCAGGTTCAGTTGCTATTAATGATTTTATTATTAAGGCTAATCAAAAAAAAATTCGTGATATTAAAAAAATACGTAAACAAATTGGCTTAGTTTTTCAATTTCCCGAATATCAGTTATTTGAAGAAACTATTGAACGAGATATTATGTTTGGACCAGTTAATTTTGGTGAGAAAAAAGATAAAGCACGAGAGTTAGCAAAAAAATATATTAATTTGGTTGGATTAGACGAAACATACTTATCAAGAAGTCCATTTGATTTGTCTGGTGGTCAAAAACGAAGAGTTGCTATTGCTGGTATTTTGGCATTACAAGGTCATACTTTAATTTTAGATGAACCAACAGCAGGACTTGATCCCGATGGTGAAAAAGAATTAATTAATTTATTTTATGATTTAAATCATAAAGAAAATAAAACTATTATTTTAGTAACTCATAATATGAATCATGTACTAATGGTTGCTGATGAAGTTATTGTATTACATAATACACAGATTTATAAAAAAGCAGATCCAATTACTATTTTTAGAGATAAAAAATTAATTACCGAAACCGGAATTGAGCCACCAAAAATTTATAGTTTTTTATATAAATTAGAAGCAGCAGGATTTGATACATCAAAAATTACTGCTAGAAGTGATTCAGAATTAATTGACCAGTTGTCAAAAATATTATCCAAAAAAAATAGCAATAAAAAGTAAGGAGTAATAAATAATGAAAGTTAGTTTTGGTCGTTATTTACCTTTAAATTCAATCATTCATCGTGTAGATCCAAGAATTAAATTACTAGTTTTAATTTGTTTAATTGCTTCACTTTTTTTTCATACTGGTTTTGAAGGTTACGCTCTTATTGGTTTTACTGTCATAACAATTTTCTTTTGTGCAAAATTACCTTTTATGATGTTATTAAAATTAATGCGCCCCATTTTATTTATGGCATTTATTTTATTTATAATTAACTGTTTTTTAACTGATGGCCCTAATGTTGGAATGATTTGACGTTGGCATGGTATTAAAGTATCGTATAAAGCTATATTTGTTAGTATTTATATTGCTCTTAGAATTTATTTAATGATTTTAATTACAACAATTTTAACAACCACAACTCAACCATTAGATTTAACATTAGCATTAGAAGATTTAATGTTACCACTAAAATTAATTAAATTTCCAGTACATATTATTTCAATGATTATTTCTATTGCTCTTCGTTCAATTCCTACATTATTAGATGAAGCGGGCAGAATTTTAAAAGCGCAAGCATCACGTGGTGTAGATTTAAAGAATGGTCATTTTAAAGAAAAAGTTAAATCGTTAGTATCATTAATTATTCCCTTATTAGTTTCTTCATTTCAAAAAGCAGAAGATTTAGCATACGCTATGGATTCAAGGGGTTATGATCCGCAAGGTAAAAGAACACGTTTTCGTCAATACCATATTGATTTTAAAGATATATTTTTCTTTATTATTGGTGTAGGATTGTTAGCATTTCTTATATCTTATACTTATCATCCAGAAATATTTTGAAGAATTCCATTTATTGATGATTATTATTCACAATAATATATGCTAAATTGTAAAGGTAAGTGCAACTAAATTATTTTTCTATCCAAATATTCGATTGGTGAAAGATAATTTAGTATTTTTCTCGGTTTTTGATTTAAAGACAATATAAATTTATGAACTTCATTTTTATTAGTTTTTGAAAAAATAAATTTTTTAGGAAATTTTTCTCTAATTAAACCATTAGTATTTTCATTAGTACCTCTTTGTCAAGGTGAATATGGATTGGCAAAATAAATTTTTACATCTAAATTTTTTTCAAGTTGTTGTCAATTTGAAAATTCTTTGCCACGATCAAAAGTAATAGTTTTAACAATGTTTTTAGGAAGAATTGATAAATAATAACTGACATTTTTATTAATAACTTTAGTAGTTCTGTTTTTAACTAATATTGCTAAAGTAAATCGTGATACTCTTTCAACTAAAGTTATTAAACATGATTTGCTTTTACCTCGTGATGATACTATAGTATCTCCTTCTCAATGACCAAGTGTTATACGATCATTAACATTTATATCTCGTTCTTTAATTGATTTACCATTAAACTTGCCACGATTTTCTTTAGATTTTCGTTTTTTACCTTTTCTTCTTAAATTTTTACTAGTAACTTTATCAAGCATTCCAAAATAAATTCAAGTATAAATTGTTTTAAAACTAATAACTCATTCTTTATGAAAATTTTTAATTCTGCCATAAATTTGTTCAGGTGATCAACCTAATAGTAATTTTTGTTGTACATATTTTACTAAATTCTTATTTTTAAACTTATGAAAACTAATATGTGATTGTTTTCGATTTTCAGCTTTATTTTGTGCAATTAATGAAAAATAATGATTATTATCTTT
Source organism: Spiroplasma endosymbiont of Andrena trimmerana (assembly GCF_964019575.1). NCBI lineage: Bacteria > Bacillati > Mycoplasmatota > Mollicutes > Entomoplasmatales > Spiroplasmataceae > Spiroplasma > Spiroplasma endosymbiont of Andrena trimmerana. Next base: position 418,734 of record NZ_OZ026455.1, on the reverse strand, counting down.
ATTTCTATTAATTTCTCGAATAATAGTACTAATACTTCGATTAAGATTTTTAGCTATTTCACTAATTTTAAATTTAAATTTCAATTGATTCTCAATATAAATTCTTTCATCTATGCCAAGATGTTTATAACTCATATAAAAACTCCTTACTTTTTTCTAAACTAAATTTAGCATTATGAAATTTTTATATGAGAATTTTTTGCAATTTTATTTACTTGCACTTACAAGTATAACTCAGCATATAAAAAAATAATTAAATTTTTATTTATATATTTAGAAAATATTGTCAATATCGAGTGAAAATTTCCCAAAAATATTTATCAAAAAAAATAAAAAAGAAGTAAAATTTAACAAATAAAAGTTGCTTTGTTTTGAAAGTAAATATTTTTATATTTACTTTCAAAGGAGAACAAAATTATGAAATATTTTAGTCCAAGTTATTGATTTAAATTGTGAGTATTAACTGCTCCACTTTTAAATAATAAAATACAAGGTATTAATGGTAAGTCAATTGATAATTCAAATATTAAAAATTGAGTTAGAAAAAATACGACTAGTTTAGATTTAGTAAATCAACAATTAAATTTTGCAAGTAATAATCAAACAGATTTTATTATTAACAACCCAACAACAAATAGCAAAATAAATATGAATAAACATCGTCATGAAAAACACAGAAATCGATTAAAAAGAACATTAAATGGTAAAAACGAAATAAGGGGTAGTTGAGGTAAAGTAACTTGTTCATTTACACCAAAAACTTTTGAAGGAATAATAGCTGATTATCATTATTGAAAAGATAATCCTGCATGAGAACTTGGCGAAAAATTTAAAGAGGATATGATGCAACGATATAATTCTAATGATATTTCAATTACTGCAATTTTTCCATGAACATGAAAAGAAATACAACAAGTAGGTAAAACAATTTGAGATAATTTTTCAAAAATTGAAAAAGTATATACAGATAGTTCTAGAAAAGAACGTATAGAAATTGTACTTTATGAAAAACCATTTAATTGATTTGATTTTGAATCAGTAAGAATAATAACAGAAGATGAGAAATATTATCCAAATAATCGTCTTGATAATTTAGAAAATGATTTTCCAGATTGAAATAAAGATATAAAAATTAATTTAGGAAAAATTAATCATAACGTTGATAACGAAATTAAAAGTGCCATAAAGAAAAAATATCATAATTTTAAATTATCAGAAGTTTATTTATTGGATAAATCTAATTACTCACACTTTATTGGCTATTTTGAAAAAAAATAATTGTTGGTACTTTTAGTCCCTATTCTTATGGTTTGACAAAACCAACTTTTACCTATGTAACACAAGATAAATTTAATGAAATTTCAAATATTATAGCAAATGATTCAAAAGTTAAACAATGATTTGCACATATAAATGAATGAAATTCTACTTTACCACAAGCAATCAATAATTCTAAAACATTTAATCCTCAAGCATTATATAATTGAAAAAGACAAGAAAAAGAAATAATAAAAGGTTATATAAGAGATTGAAGTTATATTTCAACTTTAATTGAACATGAATTAAAGTTAGATGAATTAAACAAAAATATTCAAGGAATCAAAGCAGATTTTGAAACTTTAAAAAAACAAGTTAATGAACTTGACAACAGACTTCTAAATCTAGAAAATAAATCAAATTTAAATTGTGAAAACACATTAACTATTGTTAATGGTGCTTTAAATACTATTCCCATAATTGGTAATGTTGTTGGTGGTATTACAACAATGGCTTCTGGTGCTGGTGCTGTTGGTGGTGTATAATTTTATTTTTTATATCTTTAAAATCAATTTTAAGGCATCAAATTTGCTGCTCGACAAACGATTTAAAATTTTATATAGTTAAGTATTCACAAAAATAATCTTTTATAAAAAGAATTTTATCTAATTTTAATTTGGTATTATTAGTATCCATATCTTCAAGGATGGTTTTTATTTGGTATATAAACCTTTTTAGTTTTTATCAAATCTTCTTTGATAATTGGTTTTGGTGCTATTTCTTTTAATTCATATATTTGATGATTATAACTAAGATATAACTCATTAATAAACGATTTAAGTACAATTACATCAGTTCTAGGTTGTATGTATTGAACTTTGCTATTTTTATAAGGAAAATACTTTTTACCATAATATGTTATAGTTGAACCACTATCCGTTTTTCTTTTAGAAAATCTTGAAAGATAAATATTTATTTCTTCTTGGTTTGGAGCTTTAATCATAGCAGATTTATTATTATCAATAGGTAAGGCAAATTGCTTATTAAAAATACTTATATATATTTTAAGAAATTGATTAGCTTCTTCTAAATTTTTAATTTTATTAAGTCTAAGTTCACTAATTAAGCGACTTTGAAGTGTTCCAAATAAGCGTTCGATTCTACCCTTAGCTTGTGGAATGGAAGTTCTAATAATTTCAACACCTAAATCATTACAAGACTTTTGGAATTGAGTATAAGTATCATTTTCCGTGTTTATTTTGCCAGCATCGATTTGTTTTTTATATCCAAAAACTGTTCTATTATCAGTATAAAATGTTTTTGGTATGCCATATTTAGTTAAAATTTGATAAAAAACATTATAATAACCATCTAATGTTTCTTGATGATCAAATCATAGTCCGACAATATTTCCTGTAGCATCATCAATTGCAGCATGTAAAAAAGCTTTTGGTTTATCCTTACCAAATCAATGATGATTACTTGCATCCATTTGAATTAATTCACCAAAATTTGTTCTTCGGTTTCTTGTAGGATGCAAGTTATTTTTCTTATTTTTATGTCTTTTTGGTGAAGTAATTTTTTCTTTAATTAATATAGTATAAAGTGTACTATATGAAATTTTAATTTTTTCTTCATTGTTTAATTTCTCATGGAAATGTTGAAAATTAAAATTATAATATTTGGTTTTATATAAATTTATAATCTTAATTTTGATTTCAAAATTTGTTGTTTTATTAGAAATTTTATTTTGGGATTTATGAATAAAACCAACTTTACCTTCTCTATTGAAAATTTGAATTAATTGGTTAATTCTTCTAATAGTTAGGTTAAGTTTATTCTTAGCTTGATGTTTAGATAATTTATTAATAATAATGTCATTTATAATATTAAACTTATATTTTTCTTTCATAGTCATGCTTCTTTCCATATTTATCACCAAGTATATTTAACTTTACTTTTGGGAAATTTTTGCTCGATAACTAATAGGAAATTATCACTAAATAATGACAATATTTAGAAAATATTTGTAATTATATTTTTCTTAAGTATAATAATTTTATAAGCTTAATATAGTTTTTAACCCGTTGTCTTATTTTAAAGTATATGGGTTTTTTATTTTTTTAAAAGAGGAGAAATTAAGTATGTCTAGAGAATGAAAATTTGAAAGAAGAGATTTTGAAGAAAATCAGAAACGTATTGAAAAAGAAATCCAAGAAAGAATAAAACAAAATGAAGAAGAAAGAAAATTAGAAAAGGCAAAAAATTTACAAGAAGAATGTAAAAGAGCTGAAGAAGAAAAATTAAAAAAAGAAAATAAACTTATTAAAAAGCTAAATTGTAAAGGTAAGTGCAACTAAATTATTTTTCTATCCAAATATTCGATTGGTGAAAGATAATTTAGTATTTTTCTCGGTTTTTGATTTAAAGACAATATAAATTTATGAACTTCATTTTTATTAGTTTTTGAAAAAATAAATTTTTTAGGAAATTTTTCTCTAATTAAACCATTAGTATTTTCATTAGTACCTCTTTGTCAAGGTGAATATGGATTGGCAAAATAAATTTTTACATCTAAATTTTTTTCAAGTTGTTGTCAATTTGAAAATTCTTTGCCACGATCAAAAGTAATAGTTTTAACAATGTTTTTAGGAAGAATTGATAAATAATAACTGACATTTTTATTAATAACTTTAGTAGTTCTGTTTTTAACTAATATTGCTAAAGTAAATCGTGATACTCTTTCAACTAAAGTTATTAAACATGATTTGCTTTTACCTCGTGATGATACTATAGTATCTCCTTCTCAATGACCAAGTGTTATACGATCATTAACATTTATATCTCGTTCTTTAATTGATTTACCATTAAACTTGCCACGATTTTCTTTAGATTTTCGTTTTTTACCTTTTTTTCTTAAATTTTTACTAGTAACTTTATCAAGCATTCCAAAATAAATTCAAGTATAAATTGTTTTAAAACTAATAACTCATTCTTTATGAAAATTTTTAATTCTGCCATAAATTTGTTCAGGTGATCAACCTAATAGTAATTTTTGTTGTACATATTTTACTAAATTCTTATTTTTAAACTTATGAAAACTAATATGTGATTGTTTTCGATTTTCAGCTTTATTTTGTGCAATTAATGAAAAATAATGATTATTATCTTTATTTCTATTAATTTCTCGAATAATAGTACTAATACTTCGATTAAGATTTTTAGCTATTTCACTAATTTTAAATTTAAATTTCAATTGATTCTCAATATAAATTCTTTCATCTATGCCAAGATGTTTATAACTCATATAAAAACTCCTTACTTTTTTCTAAACTAAATTTAGCATTATGAAATTTTTATATGAGAATTTTTTGCAATTTTATTTACTTGCACTTACAAGTATAACTCAGCAAAAAATTAAAAAAAGTAAAAAACACAAAAATAAAAGACATAAAAATAGAAAAGAAGTAAGCATTTTAAAAGAAAAAAGAAAATTAATATTTTTATAAGTTTTATTTATTTAACTAAGAATACTAGTAATATTTCTTATTTTAGAATAATTATTTATTTTTGTTTGATTTCAAAGAAATACCATTATTATTTGTGATAATTTTTCAATCGTGTTGATTTGTTATGATATAAAATATGTTAATTTTACAAGAGTTTTCTCTTTATTTTCATTTTTATTAAATAAAATATTTTCAATAGGAACACTATTACAAAGCTATTACTGTGACTAGTGTTTTAATCAGTAAACTTCCTAATTTCTAAATATAGTATGGCTTAAAAGTGTATTAGGATATACACACATAGAAAAGGTATTAAGAGTATTTAAATCAATTATTATGATTAATTATTAATTTTAAATTGTTTTCTAATTGTTAATAGTAACATTGTTTTTTATTATTATTACTGTTATATACGAAAATTAGATGATTATTTTTGTAGTTTTATGAAAAAAAATATTAAAAAATCATAAATTTATTGTATAATATTTAACGGTTTTACTTATAGAAACTAATATGGCGACTGTGGCGTAGCGGTCTAGCGCATCAGTTTGTGGAACTGACATTCGCGGGTTCGAATCCCGTCAGTCGCCCCATTTAATAAAATTATGTTTTTTTACTACTCCTTTTTGGAGTTTTTTCTTTTTTAAATAAATATTATTATAAATTTATTTTCGCTTTTTATTTACTAAATAAATAATGGTATAATTATTATGTTTTATGATTTGCAGAAAGTTGAGGTTTAAATGTATATGTACCTTAAAGAAGGGCAAATACTTTCAATTCATGCATATAAGCATAATGGCGATTTATATCGTAGTTGAAATAATTCAATTGTTTTAGAAGATACTGAAAAATATTTAGTTTTAGTAAATGAGAATGTAACAATTACTGAAATTAATGGTCGTAAATGAACAACCGTTGATCCAGCAATTTGGTTATTTTTTAAAAATGATTGATACAATATTATTTGTATGATTCGTAATGATGGTGTTCATTATTATTGTAATATTGCCAGTCCTTTTATTTTAGATTCGCAAACAGTTAAATACATTGATTATGATTTAGATGTTAAAGTATTTCCTAATCGTTCTTATAAACTGTTAGATTTGAAAGAATTTAAAACTAATCGTCGAATATGAAAGTATCCAATACCTTTACAAAATATATTATGACAAAATATAAATAAATTAAAAAAAGGAATTAAGAAAAATGAAATTAATTTATTTAATGATGATGTAATTTTAAATTATTGAAAAAGTTATCAAGACCAAAGTTTACAAAAATAGTAAGAACATATGTTCTTACTATTTTTGATATTAAAACTTTTTATAACTAAATTAAATTTTTTTATAAAATAGGTAATGTTTTTGCATAATTATGTTCTCTCATAATACTGTTTATATTACTTTTTTTACTTTTATCTTCAATACTATTATTTATATTTTGAATATCTATATCATTAAATTGTATTTTCTTTTTGTAATTATGATAATTAATAGCATATGTTTTTAATTTTTTTATTTCTTTAAACATTAAGTTTTTTATTTCTTGTTCAATTTCTTTATTCATTTTTTTACTCCTTTTAAAAATAAAAACCTATTTACTTTGAGAAACAAAGTAAATAGGTTAAAAACTATATTTAGTTTGTAGTTTTTTTAACATTTTTTTTGAAATTTTACAATCAATAAAGATAATATATTTATTTTTAAAATTTAAAAGACAAGATATAATTATTATTAACTATTTAAATTACGTATTATTGTTGATTTATATTGGCTAAATGTTAAGATAAATGTAAAATTAGATACTTAATTATTAATTACATTTAGTTTTTAATAATTTTAAAAATGATTGATAAATAAAATTATTGTTTATAGATTTTAAATTTTTTTTGCATAAGATGTTAAAAATAAAGTACGAATAGTTTACTAGAAATATTGCGAAATAATAATTATAAAAAGGTAAAAGGATGTTAAAATTTTCAAAAACATTATCTAACATTGGTATTTATCTACTTTTGACAACATTAATGCCGGTAATGGTTATTTCTATAATTATGATTTCTTTAAAAGGATTAATGGAAAGTTCTTATGAATTATTATGGAAGTTTGGAGAATGATTACAAGAAGTTTTTGATTCTGGATTAAGTACTATTCAATGATTAGGATGAATTATATTGATAGCTTGTCTAACAACTTATGGTATTCTTATATTTATTTTAGTTATGATAAATTCAAGAAAAGCATTTGAACAAAGAATTGGTTATATTCTTGGTTTAGTAATTGGAGTTGGTTCAATTGTTGTTACATTATTACCATTAATTATTGTTAGTATTGCCAGTCTTGGCAATGGAGTAATAACTTTAGTATTAGGATTATCATTTGTTTTTATTGGATTAAATGGTGGTTTAGTTGCTTGTGGATCATTATTTGGTTTAATTAGTGCAAAAAATATTATAAATTTATGAGATGCAAAGAAAAAGTAGATATAATCTACTATTTGTTATTTATGTATTTACTTCATGGTAATTGTAAATTTGTTAATGTATAATGCATTAATTGTCGATGTATGCTAATAATTAAAACGTTAAATATTGTTACAATAAGTAAAATTCATCAATGATCGTTTAAAGTATTAAAATAATCAAGTTTGCTTTTAAAAACGGCAGTTTCAACTAACATAAATAATGCATTTAAAATGAAAAAAATTAATCAACCAAAACTAAATAGAATAATTAGATAACGATAAAATTTAGTTTGAAAAGTACTACCTTTGACTTTAATTTGATAAACTGTTTCATAAGTATAATGATTAATAGAAAAAGCAAACAAAATTAATAGAATTAAACTATTTATGCCAACTATTAATAAAATATTAATTATTTTTTCACTAGTAGTATTTATTAAAATTGAACCTATTATTATAAATATAATTTGAACAATTAATCACAAAATGCTAACATAAAAAAAACTTTTTTTTGTTCAGTATTTAATTAATTCATTTTCCATTTTGTATCACCATATTAATTTTAGTATATTTTATGCAAATATAGAATAAAATTTATCTTTTTATAATTTTTCATAACATAATAAGTTTGGGAATAACTAAAATTAGAGAGGGAAATAAAATGGCAATTGAAGTAGAAATTAGGCGTATACGTCTAAGACTTGGTTGAAGCATATTTGGGGAAATTAGTAGGTGTTCGTCAAGCAACAATTAGTAGAATTGATTTATATAATCCTGTTCATTGTGCACGAATTATTCTTGATGCATATAATAGAGGAATTATTAATTTTGATGAAAAATATGGTAAAAATAAAGTATAAAAAAATTGTAAATAAATATTAATATTTTTACTGTAGTACATTTTTTTATTTATAGGAGAAATTTATGAAATATTTTTTAAAATTATTAATTATTACTTTGTTAATAAATAGTTCATCAGTAGGATTAATTGGATGTAGTATTCCTAGTGTTGGTGATATTTGAATAATTACTGATGGTGGTGATTTATTCGATAAAGCTTTTAATCAGCAAGTATTAGAAGGTTCAAAAGAGTTTACTAAAACATTTAATGATAATCGTATTATGATTAGTAATTTACCCGGTAATGAAGTTTGAAAAAATAAAAAAATGAAAACGCGTTGAATTATTTCACGAGATAGTACCGTTTCAACTTTACAAAATAATTATAATTTAGCAACATTTGCTGGTGCTAAAACAATTATTGTTGTTGGGTTTAATCATCTTGGTGCATTAACATCAGCTATTCAAAATCAATATAAAAAGTTAGGTGTTCGTTTTATTTTAGTTGATGCTAAATTAGAAAAGCCAGTTGATGTAGCGTGTTTAAGTTATTCAGCAGAACAATCAGGGTTTTTATCAGGATTAGCAGGAGCAATATGATTAGCAGCTAATCATGAAACATATGATGATAATGGTTTAAAAATGTCAACTTTTGGTGGTTTACCAGCTGATACTATTGTTAGTTATATGATGGGTTATTATTGAGGTGTATATTATTTTAATAAATATCGTAATAGCAATGATAATTTATTGGAAATGACTAATGCCATTAGAATTAAAGAGGGTAAGGAAAAAATTGAAAAATGAACTAATAAATTTGATATTCATTTTGATAAAATTGCTAAACAATTTACAGGTAGTTTTGAATCCGGTACAAAATCATCAAAAGCGATAACTTCACAATTAATTAATGGATATAAAGATGATATTGTAATGCCTGTTGCAGGAGCACAAACAATTGATTTAGTATCAGCTGTTAAAAACTCTACTACTAATAGCAAAGCAAAAATTATTGGTGTCGATGTTAATCAAAGTGTTCAATATAGTTATGCTAAAGATATTTTTATTACATCAGCTTTAAAAGGAATTCATAAGTCAGTTAATACTTGATTATGACATTCTTTTAATTTAGATTATAATGAGGATGGTATTAAACCTATTAATGGTGAACAATACTTTGATGGTAGCATACCACAACCAGCATTAGGTGGTCAGCAATATCTTGGAATTGCTAATAATGATTCTATTAGTGCTATTTATAATAACTTAATTATTGATAGTAATGATTATTGACATTTGGCACAAAAAGTAACTGATGCTTATAATAAATTAGTTGCTGATTTAGCTAATGATTCTACTCGTGATAAGTGAGAAAATGCTTGAAAAAATTATGTTGATGAAAGTGTTGAAAAGTATAAACCACAGTTTTAATAAAACTTTACTATATATTTTAAAAAATTTATAATTATTCTTGAATTTTTAAAGAATAAGTTTTATTATCTTATATAATGGTAGTTATGCCATTAAAAGGAGAAACTAGTGTTTAGAGTTAATTGTGAAAATAAGAAAATAATTAATATTAAATACATATATACTGTATTTTTTAATAGTAAGTTATTCCCACCCATTTATTTTCAAAATTTATTTATACACAGTTTTATTTTATTTTGAATAATTGAATTAAGAAAGCAATGTTTTTGCTTTCTTTTTTTATATTTTTTTTATATAAATATTTATATATAATTGTAGGAGGAATATAATAGTATGCGTAAAATTTTTACTGTATTTAGTGCAATATCATTGTCAGTAATAATGATATTACCAATCATTGCTTGCAATAGTCAGTTTAATGATCCAAATATTTATCGAATAACTGTTGTAACTGATGGACATACTATTAATGATGCTTCTTTTAATGAATCATCATATAATGCTGCCCTCAAGTTTAAACAAGAGTTTAATGATTGAACACATAGTGATTATGTTGATCCTCAATATAAAAATAAAAGAGTTGAGGTTTCTTGAGATAATCCCCAATTAACTAATACTGATGATTTAATGACATCATATAATAAAGCCGTTTTCATAAACAGTAAAGTAATTATTGCTTCAGGATTTTTACATCATAATGCTTTGGTTAAAGCACAAAATACTATTTTAAAACATAAAGTGAAATTTATTTTTATTGATGGTGATACTGCAAATAAAGAAGTACCAAAATCTAATAAACAATTGGCTGGTTTACTTTACAAAGCAGAACAATCAGGCTTTTTAGCCGGATTGGCAGGGGCAATATGGTTAACTGCTCATGCTAATCAATATGGTGGACTTGATAATTTAAAAATGTCAACCTATGGTGGACTTGATATTCCAGCAGTTACTAATTATATGTATGGTTATTATTGAGCCATACAGTTTTTTAATAATAAATTTAAAAATAAAGAAGATGAAGAAAAATTAATATCATGAGTTAAAATTTTAAATTCAGATTTTAAAGAATCATTACCAAATATTAAATTTATAACTTCAGGTACTCAATTTAGTGGTGATTTTACTCAAGGTTCACAAGGTTCACAAGCAATTAATGATGATCTTGCTTGACAAAAAACTAATATTATTTTTCCGGTAGCAGGACCACAAACCGAAGATACTTTATCATCATTAAAAAAATCTGGTCAAGGTAAAATTATTGGTGTTGATACAGATCAACAACTTCAATACCCACAATCTGCAGATAGGTTTATTACTTCTGCAGAAAAAGATTTAATTAGTTCAATTAAACTTATGCTCTGAAAATCAGTTGGTAAAACTGATCAGAATCCAGAGCATCCAACTGATCCAACTGCCGATCAAACATTTATTGATGATGCACCATACAGAGGTGGGCCTAATTTTACTGGAATAGCACCAAATAAAGCAATTAAAGATGGTGATAAAGATATTTACACACCATTAATGACAGAAACTACTAATTGATTAGATAAAATTTCTGCTGGATGACAAAAAGTACTCAATTTAAAAGATCATTATTGAATTAATGGTATTAAAAAAGAATATGATCCATTTAAATAATTAAGAGGGGTGATAAAATGCAAGTAAATATTGAAAAACAGAACTTACAATATGCTGTTGAAATGGAAGGTATTACTAAAGTTTTTTTAGATACTATTATTGCTAACAATAATATTTCTATTAAAATTAAAAAAGGAGAAATTCACGCTTTGGTTGGCGAGAATGGTGCAGGTAAATCGACACTAATGTCAATCTTATTTGGACTATATCAACCAACAAAAGGTATTATTAAAATTAATGGTAAAGAAGTAGTAATATCAGGACCAATTAGAGCAGGCGAATTAGGTATTGGAATGGTACATCAACATTTTAAATTAGTTGATAACTTTACTATTTTACAAAATATTATTTTAGGTAGTGAGCCGGTTCATAAATGACAGTGAATTAATTATAAAAAAGCTAAATCTAAAATTTTAGAAATTTCAAAAAAATATAAATTAGACATTAAACTTAATTTAAAAATTGAGAATGCTAGTGTTGGTATGCAACAACGTGTTGAAATTTTAAAAGTTCTTTATCGTGGTGCTAGTATTATTGTACTTGATGAACCAACCGCGGTTTTAACACCACAAGAAATTACTAGTTTATTAACAATTATTGAAGAACTTAGACGTGATGGTAAAACTATTATTTTTATTAGTCATAAATTAGAAGAGGTTAAACAAGTTGCTGATAATGTTACAGTAATTCGTTTAGGTAAAGTTATTGAAACTTTTGAATCTAAGAGTAAAACTAAAGAAGAAATTGCTACTTTGATGGTTGGTAGAGATTTAGTTGATATTAGAAATCAAGGTAATGTTGTATTAGGGCCAGTATTATTAAAAATTGATAATTTATTTGTTCATAAAATTGGTAATAGGAAATCAATAATGGGTCTTTCTGATTTTAGTTTAGAAGTTAAGTCACGAGAAATTGTGGCTATTGCTGGTATTGAAGGTAATGGTCAAACTGAATTAATTTCAGCAATTACTGGTTTGATTAAGCCAGAAAAAGGTGATATTTTTTTTGGTAATAAGAATATGAAACACAGTTCAATTCAAAGTTTATATAAAAGTGGTTTAAGTCATATTCCTGAAGATCGTCATAAATATGGACTTGTTTTAGATTATAATGTTATTGATAATATGGTTTTACAAAATATTAGCGAATATCCTTTTTCTAAGCATGGTTTGATTCGCAGTAAAGCTATTCAATCTTATGCACAAAATATTATTAATAATTATGATGTTCGTGGTAGTAAAAGTGGTTTTGCTTTAGTTAGAGGTTTGTCAGGTGGTAATCAACAAAAAGCGGTTGTTGGTAGAGAATTAACAAGAAAACATAAAATTTTAGTTGTTGCTCAGCCAACACGTGGCTTGGATATTGGTGCTATTGAATATATTCATAGTCGTATTCTTGATGAAAAAAATGAAGGTAATGCAGTATTATTAATTTCTTATGAATTATCAGAAGTTATGTCATTAGCAGATCGAATTGTTGTTTTACATGCTGGTAAAATTACTGGTAATGTTAGTCCTAAAAATGTTACTCGTGAACAATTAGGATTAATGATGGCGGGACAAAAAATGTTAATGGAAGGAAATGAAGATAATGTTTAAACAAAAAACATGATTTTTAAAACGACGAAGTCGTTTATATCTTGGTTCAAAAGAAATGAATAGTAGTCTTACTAAATTTAAGGGTTCAATTTTTGCCATTATTTTTGGATTAATTATTGCTTGTTTTGTTATAATTGGTTCAGGTCAAAATGCTTTTACTTATTTTCAGTTGTTATTAACATATGCTTTTACAAGTTGGCCAGCTAATAATTGAGATAATACTTTAGTTTGATGAGCAATTTATATTGTAGCAGGATTAGCACTAGTTATTTCTTTCCGCTCAAGAATGTTTAATATTGGAGTTGCGGGTCAAATGTTAGCAGCAGGAGCTGTTGTTATCGCAATTGGTGTCCGTTATGACTTATCACAACCATTAGCTATAATTAGCGCGCTTTTTGCTGGAGTATTAGCAGCAATATTGGTGGCGTTGGTAACAGTGTTATTAAAAGTTTTTTTTAATGTTCATGAGGTTGTTACTTCTATTTTATTAAATTGAACAATTTGATATTTAGTAAAATGACTATTTAAAATCAATAAAGATTTATATGATGCTGATCATGGAACATCAGCAACTATTCATGATAGTATGAGTATGAGTATTAATGGTTATAATTGTATACTACCATTATTAATTTCTATTATTTTAATAATAACAGTTTGATTTTTATTGAAAAAAACAACTTTAGGTTATAAAATTCGAACAGTAGGTTTAAATCCATTTGCTGCGGTTTATAGTGGTATTAATCATAAACATTATTGCATAACATCATTTGTTATTTCAGGAGCATTAGCAGGAGTAATGGCTGTTATTTATTACATTGCCAAAAATCCTTCAATTAGTTTTTTAACTGATGATTTACCAACTATTGGTTTTGATAGTATAGCTGTTGCCTTAGTTGGTCAAATTAATCCAATAGGTGTTGTGGGTTCTGCTTTTCTTTGAGGCTTAATTAAGAGTGGTGGTTCAATTGGTTCAGTATTAACATTACCAACAGCAACTGGTGATATTATTTTTGGTGTTATTATTTATTCAGCTGCTTGTGCAGTTTTATTATCTCGTTTACAGCCAATTAAATTTTTAATTCGTTATTTAAATATAGCCTTTGATGGAGAAAAACGAAAAGTTACAAATAGTTTTATTGCCAAGATGTACTATCATTTTATTGAAAATTTTAAAATAAAGAGACAATATAATAAGTTAAAATCAGATTTAATTAAAGAAAAAAATAATAAAATTAATCACTTAAAGATAGAATATAATAAATCATTATCAGATTATGAGTCAAAAGTTAAAAATTTAAAACAAAATCTTTCACAAGAAATTAATAAATTGAAACAAGAATTAAGTGATCAATTAAAGTCATTAAAAAATGAATTAGTTAAAACTAATGATAAAAAATTAAAAGAACAATTAATTTTAAAAAAATGTCAACTTCAAATTACTTATAAAATTGAAACTAAGGAATTAATTAAAAAATATAAAATTGATAAAGAACAATTAAAAGGAAAATATAATAAAATACTATGAGATGATAAGTCAGTAGTTAAAAATTTAAAACAAAATCTTTCACAAGAAATTAATAAAGTTAATAGTGATATCAACTTACAGTTACAAGCAGTTATTAAAAATAAAAATGATAAAGTTGGTGTTAATTGAGCACAATTTTTCCAAGAAAATAAAGCTTTAAATCATTATATATATAAACAATATAATGCAATTTGAAAAAAAGGTAAAATTGGTAATTGAAATAATTTTCAACAAGAAATAAAAACGATTTATGGTGAAAGTTTAAATATGTATATTAATGAAAAAATGAAATATGAAAATAATGTTTATAACTATAAGCAAGATTTAATTCGAGAAATAGTATTATTAAAAAAACAAAAAGCAATATTAGATAAGTCAAGAGTAAAAGACTTAAAATTAAATCTTTATCGAGAAATTAATAAATTGAAACAAGAATTAAGTGATGAATTAAAGTTATTAAAAAATCAAACAGTTAAAACTGACGATAAAAAAATAAAAAAACAATTAATTTTAGCAAAACATCAACTTCAAACTAATTATAAAAATAATGTTAAAGACTTAATTAAAAATTATAAAATTGACAAACAGCAATTAAAAAGTCAAATTATCCCAATTAATAGTAATATTAATATATTAACTAAACAATTTACTAAAAAAGCGGAAATTGAAAAGACAACTTTTATTAATAAATTTACTGATATATTTAAAAATGAACAACAAGCAATTATGAAAATAAAAACTGAAAGAACAGGAGGAAAAAGTTAATGGAAGCACTCAAAATAATTCTTGAACATTCTAGTTTAATTTTTGTTGTTTTAGTACTTGGTGCATTATCTGGATTAATTTCAGAACGTGCTGGTGTTGTTAATATTGGTATTGAAGGAATGATGACAATTGGTGCTCTTGCTTTTTCTTCATTTGGAAAAAATATAGGTGTTAATTGAGGTAATTGATCACAAATTGTTGCTTTATTAGTAGCTGGATTAGCGGGAATGGGATTTGCTTGTTTCCATGCTTTTGCATCAGTTACTTTAAAATCTGATCAAATTATTTCTGGCGTTGCAATTAATATTTTAGCAGCAGCAATTGCAGTTTTTGTTGTTCAGTTACCAGGGAATAATGGTTTTATTTCATTAACAAATATTTATCAATTACCAAAAATTGGTAATAATGAATTTTTTAATTTATATTTATTTTTAGCAATTATAGTTTTAGTAAGTATTGCTATTATTCTAAAATATACTAAATGAGGATTACATCATGTTGCGACTGGTGAAAATCCCAATGCGGTTGATGCTGCAGGAATTAATGTTATTAAACAACGATATGTTGCTGTATTATTATCTGGTTTTTTAGCAGGAATTGCTGGTGGTATTTTTCCAATGTATGCTAGTCAAACTTTTCGTGGGACAGTTAGTGGAAATGGTTTTATTGCTTTAGCTATTTTAATTTTTGGACAATGAAGAGTACCATTGATTACAATTGGTGCTGCCTTATTTGCTATTGTTGAAACAACAGGTGCCAGAATTACGTTTTTACCAAATATTCCTCAATGAATATCAAGTAATTCTGATATATGGAATATATTGCCTTTTGTAACATCTTTATTAGTTTTAGTGTTTACATCAAAATGAAGTAAAACACCAAAAGCATTGGGTATTGCTTTCAATAAATCTAAACGATAAAATTAGTTATTAATAATTTTAATGATGAATTAATTTTGAAATTAAATTTTACTTTTTTAGTAATATTTTCTAAGATTTAATTAAAAATGCTAAATTGTAAAGGTAAGTGCAACTAAATTATTTTTCTATCCAAATATTCGATTGGTGAAAGATAATTTAGTATTTTTCTCGGTTTTTGATTTAAAGACAATATAAATTTATGAACTTCATTTTTATTAGTTTTTGAAAAAATAAATTTTTTAGGAAATTTTTCTCTAATTAAACCATTAGTATTTTCATTAGTACCTCTTTGTCAAGGTGAATATGGATTGGCAAAATAAATTTTTACATCTAAATTTTTTTCAAGTTGTTGTCAATTTGAAAATTCTTTGCCACGATCAAAAGTAATAGTTTTAACAATGTTTTTAGGAAGAATTGATAAATAATAACTGACATTTTTATTAATAACTTTAGTAGTTCTGTTTTTAACTAATATTGCTAAAGTAAATCGTGATACTCTTTCAACTAAAGTTATTAAACATGATTTGCTTTTACCTCGTGATGATACTATAGTATCTCCTTCTCAATGACCAAGTGTTATACGATCATTAACATTTATATCTCGTTCTTTAATTGATTTACCATTAAACTTGCCACGATTTTCTTTAGATTTTCGTTTTTTACCTTTTCTTCTTAAATTTTTACTAGTAACTTTATCAAGCATTCCAAAATAAATTCAAGTATAAATTGTTTTAAAACTAATAACTCATTCTTTATGAAAATTTTTAATTCTGCCATAAATTTGTTCAGGTGATCAACCTAATAGTAATTTTTGTTGTACATATTTTACTAAATTCTTATTTTTAAACTTATGAAAACTAATATGTGATTGTTTTCGATTTTCAGCTTTATTTTGTGCAATTAATGAAAAATAATGATTATTATCTTTATTTCTATTAATTTCTCGAATAATAGTACTAATACTTCGATTAAGATTTTTAGCTATTTCACTAATTTTAAATTTAAATTTCAATTGATTCTCAATATAAATTCTTTCATCTATGCCAAGATGTTTATAACTCATATAAAAACTCCTTACTTTTTTCTAAACTAAATTTAGCATTATGAAATTTTTATATGAGAATTTTTTGCAATTTTATTTACTTGCACTTACAAGTATAACTCAGCAAATATAATAAAATAAAAAATTTTATGGGTATTTTATACTATAAAATTTTTTATTTTATTAAGAATTTGAAAAAAATTGCAATAATACAGTTTTATTTATCAAAAAAAATAAATATAATTTTTGATAGATAGAAAAAATGTGGTAAAAGTTTAAATTAAATTTAATTAATTATGTTTATAGGAGGAGCAAAGCATATGGATAATGAAAGTATAGTTATTAATGTACCTTATTTATTTCAAAAAAATAAAGAAAAAAGACAAGAATATAAGCAAAGACCTGAAGTGAAAGTAAGGAGGAGAGAATATGATAAAAAAAGATATCAGCTTATTAAAGAAAAACAGCGAGAGTATAGTAAATTATGATATTGACGCAATAAAGAAAGGCAACAAGAATATAGAAAAAAATGTTATCAGCTTAATAAAGAACTGGAACTAAAAAATAGTAAATTATGATATCAACGCAATAAAGAAAGGCAACGAGAATATAAACAAAGATCTGAAGTAAAAGCAAGAAAACGAGAATATGATCAAAAACCCGAAGTAAAAGCAAGGAGAAGAGAGTATGATAAAAAGAGATATCAACTTAATAAGGAAAAAAAGCAAAAACAAAGAGAATTACAATCTGGTTATGTTTTTAGTTCAAAACAAAATTTTGATTTAAGCAATTTTAATTGTGATGATATGTGTAGTGAACAAATAAAAAATATTGCATGAGATGTTTTAGAATCACAACTTTATTCAGAAACACAAGAAACAGAATTAGATAAGTTGTTAGAGGAAATAGAATTTGAATATATGGCTAATGAAGAACAAAGTTCGGTACTAAGTAGTGAAAATTTGTTATCTAATTTAATTTATGATAATGTTTGTGGTGAACAAGTTATAAAAGATGTATTAAATAATTTAGAATTAGATCAATTAAATTTATTAGATAAATCTATTGAACAATTGTTACTTAGTGAAAAAATAGCAGAACAAAACTTTGAATGAAATAATAGTATTCTATTTGTAAGTAATTTAGATAGTGATATTTATGATTATAATTCAGTAACGACACTTATTCCTTAATTAAATTTATTTTTAATTGTTAATTTTTACTTAAACTTAAAAAAATAAAATTTTATAGTTGAATTTTTGGGAAACACAAAGTACTTTTTTAATTACAAAACAAGTCTAGTGTAAAATAATTAGGTATAGGAATATTGGGGGTGTTTATTTTATGGCATTATTAGTGGCACATCGTGGATTTCGTTCTACAGAAGGTGAAAATCGAATCATTGATTTCCAAAATGCTTTGAAAATTTGCCAAGCAGTAGAGTTTGATATTCGATTAACAAAAGATAATAAAGTAATTATTTTTCATGATGATACATTTGAAAGAATTGCTAATAATAAAAGTGAGGTTAGTAGTTTATTATATGAAGAAATTATTAATTTGGAATTTTTTAAAAATAATAAAGAATGAATTCCACCATTATTTAATGATTTTATTGAAAAATTAAGTAAAAATTATCAAATGATTAATGTTGAAATTAAAGAAGAAATTAATCGTAAATATACCTCAAATCAACTAATGGTTATTTTTTCAGAAATTAAAAAATTAGAAAAAAAAGTAAAGCTGAAATTATTGTTTCTTCATTTAATCACCAGTTATTAAACGAAATTGTTAAAAGAATTAAATATCCTATGAAAAAAGGTTATTTATTTGAAAATAAAAATGATTTTAGTGAAAGGTATATTAAAAACTTTGATTATTTGCATCCTTCAATTTCCGTAGTTTTAGATTTTGAAATGATTAGTAAGTTAAAAAAATTAAAAAAACCGTTAAATATATGAACATTTAAGAGTGATGAAGAAGCTGTGAAGATAAATGAAATCTATGGTAATCAAGTAGCTGGCTATATTAGTGATAATCCTAAATTATTATGAAAGCAGAAAAATAAATAATGAAGATATTTTTAAGTAAATGTTGAAAAAGTTTTACGCACAACTTGGATAATAAAACTATTTTGATTATTAGCATTTTAGCTTTATCTGATTTATTTGTTTTTAGTGGAGTACTTTATTTACGATATATTATTCCTAACTTTAATCAGTATATTAATTTAAATCAAGATGAGTTTGATTTTGTTGTTGCTATTTATGGTTTTGTTGCTCTTATTTCTAGAATTCCAGGCGGTTGACTTACTGATCGTTTTAGTGCAAAAAAAATAATGATAGTATCACTTATAATAACTGGATTATGTGGTTTATGATGAACATTAATAATTCAACTTAATATGGATAAAAATATACGAATGATTCAATTGTATATTATTTATACAATATGGGGTATTTCGATTGCCGGACTTTTTTGAGCACCACTTTGAAAATTAGTATCACAGAATGTAACAAAAGAACAACAAGGGGTTGCTTATGGTCTTGAAGGCACAGTTTTGGGATTATTTGGTTTAATTTTTATTGCTGGAATTGCAACAGGAATAACAATTTTAACTAAAAATTTACAAAATCAGTATGGTCAAAATGATTTTATTACAAAAATACCATTTTTAGTTTTTGCTTATTTTATTTGTGGTATGGTACTTATAATGGCATTATTAGTTTGAATATTTATTCCTAATAAAAAACGTGAAGAAACAGAAATTATTTGAAAAGAAAAAATAATTTCACTATTTCAACCAATGAAATTTTTGCGAGTTTGACTTTGTGGTATTTTTGTTTTTGGAATGTACATGTTCCAGTCTACTTTTGCATATTATATGAAAGATGCTTTAACAGAAGTTGGTGTTACTGTTGGTGTAGTAACTATTCTTGGTGGAATTCGTTCATATGGTTTAAGATTTTTAGTTGCTAGTCCAATTGGTCGTTGAGCTGATAAGTGAAAGTCTTACGTTTTGGGTTTAATATTTTTATTATTAGTTGGAATGATTGCATGTTCTTTATATGTAGTTATCCCTGGTTGAGGTAATGCTTGATTTTTACAGTCATCAAAAGCAGTTCAAATTTTATTTCAAGTTATAATGTGTTTACTTTTTATGTTTATTGGTTGTGTAGGTTGAGCATTATTGACGTTAAGATTTGTTCAAGTTGGAGAATTACCAATGGAAAAAAATAGTTATGCTAGTACAATATCATTAATTTCTTGAATTGCTTTTACTCCAGATGCTTGATTTAATTATGTTGCTTCAGCCATTGGAAAATTGCCAAATAATTCTTATGTGGTTGACGGTCATCGAAATTATTCATTGCAGGGAATTCAAATTTTATTAATTATTGCTATCGTTTGTGTTTTAGTTGGTTTAATTGCCGGAATAATTATTTATATTTTAAATAAACGAGAGTTAAAGAAACTAAATAAAACTTCATTTCGTTTTCGTGAGTTAGGAAACGTTTAATTATTTAATTAAATTAAATGATAATATTTTATAAAACTTGAAAATAGTATATTAAAGATTCTTTTATAAAAAGAAACATACCATTATTTATATTTTCTTCTTTTTGGTTTATAATAATTTCATGAATTAGTTTAGTTTGGAGGAAAATATGAATATAATTCAATTAAAAAATTTAACTAAAGAATATTCTCCAAATATTGGTTGTTTTGATATTAATCTTTCAATCAACAAAGGTGAAGTTTATGGTTTTATTGGCCCTAATGGTGCTGGAAAAACTACTGTTATTAGACAAATGATAGGTTTTATTAAATCTGATACTGGCTTTGCAAAGATTTTAGATTATGATTGTTGAAAAGAATCGGCAAAAATTATGGAATCTCTTGGCTATTTAGCTGGTGAAGTAACATTGCCTGATTATATGTCAGGAATTGCTTATTTAAAGACAGTAGCTAATATTAGAAAAAATATTTCTTGGGCATATGTTGAAAAATTAATTAATTATTTTGAACTTGATGCAAAAAGAAAAATTAAAAAAATGTCTAAGGATATGAAACAAAAAGTAGCGATTATTTCAGCTTTTATGCATAAACCAAAAGTTTTGGTTTTAGATGAACCAACTTCAGGTTTAGATCCTTTAATGCAAGAAAGGTTTAATACTTTAATTAGAAATTCTAAAAATGAAGGTGCAACAATATTTATGAGTTCCCATATTTTTGGCGAAATTGAAAATATATGTGATAAAGTTGCTGTTATTAAAAAAGGGAAAATAATTTCTGAAATATCAATTAAGGAAATACAAAATTCTGCTAAGAAAAATTATGAAATTAAATTTTCAACAGTGAAAGATTATAATGATTTCTTAAATAAAAAATGAGATATTATTGAAAAAAATAATATAACAAAAGTTATTAAACTGAATGTTTTAAGTACTAATGTTGATAAGTTTTTAAAAGAATTATCGCTTTATAAAGTTGATAATTTTAAAGAATTACCATTTAGTTTAGAAGAATATTTTATTAAATTTTATAAGGATGAGGTAAATTTTAATGATTAATTTTAGATTTGTTAAATCACAATTTAAAAATATTAAAATTCCATTAATATTATTTTTTATAATTTTATGTATTTTAATAGCTCCCATTTTAACACAAGATTATCTTGCTCCAACTATGACATTAATTGGTGAAGAACATGGAGTATCAGGTTTAGGTGGATTAGGTGGCATGAATTATCTTAATTTTGTTTTTTTTGGTATTCCGGGGTTAATATTAATTTTTTCTTTTAGTTTAATTTTAAATCATATTTTGGTTTCTAAAGAAATTGATAAAGGTTATTTAGCTTCATGATTAACAATGCCAATGTCTAGAAAAACTATTTTAAATTCAAAACTTTTTGTTTTGCTTTCTTCAATATTAATATTATATGGTTCAGTTTTTGTTTTTCAATTAATTATTTTTCCAATTAGATTTCAAGATTTTAAGCTTCAAGAATTTGGATATCTTGTTTTATATAATTTGGGTTTAATATTATTGGCTTTACTTTGAGCATCAATTAATTGAACTTTTATTAGTTACTTTAATAAGTCAGTTATTTCTCTTTCAGTAGCAACATGTATTTCAACAGTATTTATTTTGTTTCAAACAATGACATTATTCTCTTCTATGCCTGGACTTGAGTACCTTAAATATTTTAAATATATGACAATTGCTTCTTTATTTAATTCTCCATTTAAGTTTGGTGATATTCCAAATATAACACCCGCTCCCGGTGTTACAGAAGTAGCAAAAGCACCGCTTTTTTCTATTAGAGCATTAGATTTTGCTTGACAATATCCAATAATGTTAATAGTACCTCTTGGTTTATTTCCATTAGGAAATTATTTTCTTATTAAAAAAGATTTATCTTTGTAAATTGATAATATTGTTTAATAAATGAGTTTAATAAAAATATCTTTAAAGTTTTAAAGATATTTTTATTTATTTAATGTCAATAAGATATTACCTTTTTATTAAAATTTTTGATTTTAGTTTTTAAATTTTGGTAATTTATTAGAATTATCAATTTGTGAACCAATAGCAAATTCTTCATGACTTGTTACTTTATTTACATTTCATTTTGAAAGATCTTGGTTAAATGATTTGGTTTCTATGAACATTTTTCTCAAAGAAGTTATTTCTGGTGGTAATTAATTAGGTATTTTTTCAATTGTTCTTGGCATATTAACAACTTGAATTTCTCCTGATATATTTTTAAAAAATCCAATTTGACTAATTTCTTTACTATTTATCTTTGATAAATCTTTTTTCATTAGTTGTTATTTGTTTTCCGTTTTTATCAATATAAATTGTGTCTTGTTGTGTTTTATTTTCAATATAATTAGTTATAATATTATTTTTTGAATAAACTAGTTAAATTACCTGTGGTTGTTGCAAGTGTTAAAACACTTAATGTTTTGATTAATGTTTTCATTAAGATCTCCTTTTTTTGTTTTCCCTAATAACTTCTTAAGTTTAAGAAGTTAATTATAATTTAAGTTGTTTAAAAATAAATTCAATAAGTGTTTAGTTTATGATAGAAATAAAAAATAACTAATTTCATTAATGAAATTAGTTATTTTTAAATATAAAAATTTATTTAAATGGAGAACTATATGGATTGCTATTTGCCCTTCTTTCTCAATGAGAACAACTAGGTGTTTCATTAATTTTGATTTTATTAGTTTCATTCCATGAACTTTTTAACTTTTCACCAGTTTTTAAAACTGTATCAAAAAGTATACCAAAAGTTCCATCATGATAAACAGATGGTTCATTCATACGTACATGCTTTAATTTTTCAAATTCTTGACTTTTTAATGCTTCTCGTTGTTTTCTTTCTTCTTGACAATATGGTCTATTTTTTATTACTTCTATTTGTTTATAATTATTTATTCATATTTTTTCTTCTTTTCGCAATTTTTGTTCTAATGGTCTTATAGTATCATTTGTTTCAATTACTCGTTCTGCTTCTGTTCTTCAATTTATTTGATCTAATTTTTCTCATTCAAAATATATTTTTTGTTGTAAATATTTCCGATTTTCAGAAGAACTTTTCATTTTTCTTTGGCATTCTTCTATTTCTTTTTTATTTCCTTTAGTTAAATTTTTAAACATTTATGTTTCCCACCTTTTTAAAATAAAAACTCATTTACTTTAAAATAAAGTAATGAGTTTTTTATAAACTAAACATTATTTAGTTTTAATAAATTATACTAAAAAACTAAAAAAGGTGTTGATTAAACTTTTTTTAGAATATTTTTTATTTTCTTTAATTAGTATGAAAAGTTATAAAATTAAATTTAATTTTTAAAATAAAAAACTAGTCATTAAGAATATTAATGTTGTTACTAAATTAACAATATATTATAATAACTATTATTATTTAAAAAAAGGAGAATATATGGAAAATAAAGAAAAAATTCCAACAGCTCATATCAAAGCTGCTCGTGATCAAATTGCAAAAGTAGTAATTATGCCAGGTGATCCATTACGTGCTCAATTTATTGCTTCTAATTTTTTACAAGATTGAAAACAAGTAAATAATGTTCGTAATATGTTAATGTTTACTGGAAAATATAAAGGATATAATATTACTATTGCTGCTAGTGGTATGGGTATGCCTTCAATTGGTATATATTCATATGAGTTATTTAAATTTTATGATGTTGACTGTATTATTCGTGTTGGTAGCGCTGGTTCATATCAAAAAGATGTTAAAGTTTATGATATTATTAATACTACTAAAGTATATAGTGAATCTACTTTCGCTAAATATGCTGCTAATATTGATGAAAATCAAATTGAATCTGTTGGTAATATTAGCAAAATTATTAATAAAGTGGCACAAAAAATTGATAATGAATTTGATCAGCAAAAAAATGAAAATTCTTCGTATATAGTAAGTGAAAAAATAAATTTAAGATCGGGTTTAATTCATTCAAGTGATGTATTTTATCGTATTAATGATAATGATTATAAAACTAATCCTTTAATTAGTAAATGCTTAGCAGTAGAAATGGAATCTTTTGCCTTATTTGCTAATGCAAAACATTTAGAAAAAAATGCGGCTTGTTTATTAACAATTTCTGATTCTTTTATTACCGGTGAATCAATTTCAGCAGCATTACGCGAAACTAGTTTTAAAAAAATGATGATTTTAGCTTTAGAATCAGCAGTTGCTTATTATAAAGAAGAGGATATTGATGATAATCTTAGCGATAGAAACTAGTTGTGATGAAACTAGTGTTGCTGTTATTAAAGATAAAAAGGTTTTAAGTAATATTATTGCTTCACAAATTAAGCTTCATCAACAATATGGTGGTGTTGTTCCAGAATTAGCAGCACGAGCTCATAGTGAAAATATTGCTACTGTCTTACAAACAGCAATTGAAAAATCTAACATTTCAATTATGGATATTGATTTTGTTGCTTATACTAATACTCCTGGTCTGGCTAGTTGTTTACACGTAGGTAAAATTATAGCAGAAACTATTGCTGCTTATTTAGAAAAGCCATTGCTTCCGTGTAATCATTTGTATGGACATTTGTATGCTTCTTTAATTAATAATGAATGAGAATTTCCAGTACTTGGTTTATTAGTTAGTGGTGGTCATACACAGTTGATGTTGGCAAATGAACATTTAAATTTCACTATACTTGGTCAAACATTAGATGATGCTGTTGGTGAATGTTATGATAAAGTTGCAAGAATGTTAGGTTTAAAATATCCGGGTGGTCCTGAAATTGAACGAAGTGCTAAATTGGGAAAGCCAACTTATAAATTACCATTACCTAAAAATGATAATAGTTTAGATTTTAGTTTTAGTGGTTTAAAATCAGCCTGTGCTAATTTGATAAATAAAGAAAAAGGTAAGTTACAATTTAATAATTTTGCAACTTCTTTTCAAACAACAGTTATTCAAGTATTGATTAATAAAATTGAATTAGCATTAAAAAAACATAATCCAAAAACTTTAGTTTTAGCAGGAGGAGTTAGTGCTAATCAGCAATTAAGATTAGCAGTATTAGATTTAAAAATTAAATATCCAAATTTAAAAATAATTGTTCCAAAATTAGAATACTGTACTGATAATGCAGCAATGATTGGTATTCTTGCAAGTTATCAAATTGAACATAAGTAAGGGTGAACTCATGATTATTGGTATTATTGGTGAAGCGGGAGTAGGTAAGACAACTGCTACAAATTTTTTTCAAAATAAAGGTGCGTATGTTATTTTTGTTGATAAAATTGTTAAACATATTTATACACTAAAAGAAACAAAAAAAGCATTAATTAATGAATTCGGTGATACTTTTATTAATAATGATAAAACAATTAATAAAATAAAATTACGGTATGAAGCATTTCAACACCCTCATATTTTACGTAAATTAGAAAATATTATTTGACCAAAAATGATAAAAATTGTTGAAGAAGATATTATTCGTAATAAAATACACCAAGAATTAATTGTTATTGATTGTGCAGTATTATTTAATGCAAATTTAAATTTATTAGTTGATAAAATTCTTTTAATTGAGGCTGAGGAAGATAAAAAAATCCAACGAATAAAAGAACGTGATAATGTTAATGATTTACAAGTTATTTCATTATTAAATCAACAAAAAAAATATTTAATTTTAAATAAAGATATTGATTTTATTGTTAAAAATAACGGTACTATTAATGATTTTATTAAACAATTACAAAAAGTTGAAAAAAAGTTATTAACAAATAAAGTATAGAGATTAATGTTTTTTTTACTTTAAAAAACAATAGTAAAATATATTAAATTATTTTTGTATATTAAAATGAAAATTTTCATAATAAAAAAATTAAGAATAATTTTAAAATAGTTGAGGTTAAAAAAATACATAGTAATGTATTTATAAATTACCAAAATTGTTTTTCTTGTAGTAGAATATTTATACAACTAAATAACAAGGAACTTTAGATGTTCGGGAAAAAGATGAGAATTCTTTGCTGCCCCAGCAACTGTGATGTTGATGAACGTTACAAAACCATTGAAGATAAAACTTTGAGAAGGGTAACAAGTAAAATGAAGCTAAGCCAGTAGACCGGTCTAATTTTTTAAGTAATATTATATTCCTGGGTGTGAATTAATGATTATTTTTAATAATTGCTTTTATTTTTTAATATTTGTAATTTTAATAAAGTAATTTTTAATAATGACAACATCCTTTATATAATATAGGGGATGTTTTTAGTTGTGTAATTAAGTAGAGGGGTAATAATAAATGGCAAAAGATAACAAATATTTTCAACAATCACAGTCACCATTAGAATATATTATGAAAAATTTTAATGGAAAAATGCGGTCTGTAAATTGAAATGTAATCAATGATGAAAAAGATTTAGAGGTTTGAAACCGTATTACTCAAAATTTTTGGTTACCAGAAAAAATTCCTGTTTCTAATGACTTAACTTCTTGAAAAACATTAAATCCAAAATGACAAGAGTTAATAACAAGAACATTTACAGGTTTAACTTTATTAGATACAATTCAGGCAACAGTTGGTGATATCGCACAAATACCTAATTCTTTAACTGATCATGAACAAGTTATTTACACAAATTTTGCTTTTATGGTAGCAGTTCATGCTCGATCATACGGAACAATTTTTTCAACTTTATGTTCTAGTGAGCAGATTGAATCTGCTCATGAATGAGTAATTAATAATGAAAGTTTACAAGCCAGAGCACGTGCACTAATTCCTTATTATACAAGTGATGATCCTTTAAAATCCAAAGTAGCTGCCGCTTTAATGCCAGGTTTTTTATTATATGGTGGTTTTTATTTACCATTTTATTTATCTGCTCGTAGTAAATTACCTAATACTTCAGATATTATTAGATTAATTTTACGTGATAAAGTTATTCATAATTATTATAGTGGCTATAAATATCAAAGAAAAGTTGAAAAGTTACCAAAAGAAAAACAAGAAGAAATGAAAAAATTTGTATTTGATTTATTGTTTAAATTAATTGATTTAGAAAAGCAATATTTAACAGAATTATATCAAGAATTTAATTTAGCTGAAGATGCTATTAAGTTTAGTTTATATAATGCTGGTAAGTTTTTACAAAATTTAGGATATGATTCACCTTTTAGTGAAGAACAAACAAGAATTAAGCCAGAAATTTTTAATCAATTATCAGCTCGAGCTGATGAAAATCACGATTTCTTTTCAGGTAATGGTTCATCTTATGTAATGGGCATTACTGTAGAAACGCAAGATGAAGATTGAGAATTTTAATTTTAAAGGAGAAAAAAAATGCATAATGATGTTGTAAAAGTTTCAAACCAAAAAATATTAAAGCCAGAGGGAAAAATTCATGTTGTTTATTTTTCTTCTTTGTCAAATAATACTCATCGTTTTATTCAAAAATTAGAGGTTTTAAATTCAAGAATTCCTCACGATTTACAAGAGGAAATTTTAGTTGATAAAGATTATGTGTTAATAACACCAACATATAGTGGGGGTGGTGATATTAAAGAAGGGGCGGTTCCTAAACAGGTAATTAAATTTTTAAATAATAAGCAAAATCGTAATTTTTGTCGTGGTGTTATTGCGTCGGGGAATACTAATTTTGGTGATACTTTTGCAATTGCCGGGCCAATTCTTTCAAAAAAATTAAATGTCCCACTATTATTTCAATTTGAATTATTAGGAACTAATAATGATGTATCAACAATAAAAAATATATTAGTAGATTTTTGAGATAAAGATAAAAAAAATACCAATGAAATAAATACTTTATCTGGAACTTTAGAAAGTGATGAATATGTTACTTTAAATGCTAGAGCAAAAACTACTAATAATGCACAATTTGATTTGCAAGCAGCACAATCTTATATGAAAAATCATATTAAACCAAATTTATTGCTTTTTAAAACCGTTAAAGAAAGAATAGAATATTTAGTAAAAAATCAATATTATGATGAAACAATAATTAATAAATATTCAATTACGGAAATTGAACGATTAACAAATGAAGCATACAGTTTTAATTATCAGTTTACGAGTTTTATGGGTATTTTAAAATTTTATAATTCTTATGCTTTAAAAAGTTTTAATGGTAAACAATATTTAGAAAATTATGAAGATAGAGTTATTATGAATAGTTTATTTTTCGCTAATGGTAATATTGAACATGCTAGTAAAATTTTAAGACAAATTATGTCTGGTAGATTTCAACCAGCTACTCCCACATTTTTAAATGCAGGGAAAAAACAAAGAGGTGAATACACTTCATGTTATCTTTTACGAATTGAAGATAACATGGAATCAATTGCTCGCGCTATTACTACTTCATTACAGTTATCAAAACGTGGTGGTGGAGTTGCTTTGTGTTTAACAAATTTAAGAGAATTTGGAGCTCCAATTAAAAATATTAAAAATCAAGCAACAGGCGTTATCCCAGTTATGAAAATTCTTGAAGATTCATTTTCATATGCTAATCAATTAGGTCAAAGACAAGGTGCTGGGGCAGTTTATTTAAATGTTCATCATCCAGATATTATGTTATTTTTAGATTCAAAGCGTGAAAATGCAGATGAAAAAATTCGTATTAAGTCAATGTCTTTAGGAGTAGTTATTCCTGATATTACTTTTGAATTAGCAAAAAACAATGAACAGATGGCACTTTTTAGTCCTTATGATATTGCAAAAGTTTATGGTAAAGCAATGACAGATATTTCTATTACTAAAGAGTATTATAATATGTTAAAAAACCCTGAAATTAGTAAAAATTTTATTAGTGCTCGCAAATTATTTCAAATGATTGCTGAATTACATTTTGAAAGTGGATATCCTTATTTATTATTTGATGATACAGTAAATAAAAATAATGCTCATCCCGGTAGAATTGTTATGAGTAATTTGTGCAGTGAAATTATTCAAGTAAGTACAGCTAGTGAATTTAATAGTGATTTAAGTTTTAAAGAAATTGGTGAAGATATTAGTTGTAATTTAGGAAGTATTAATATTGCAAAAGTAATGGAAAGTGGAAGTGAATTTGGTGAGGTTATTTTTCAAGCAATTCATTCATTAGACCACGTATCAAGAAGTAGTGATTTTTCTAGTGCTCCGTCAGTTGCATATGGAAATAAAAAAAATCATGCTTTGGGTTTAGGCGCTATGAATTTACATGGATTTTTAGCAACAAATCATATTTTTTATGATTCAAAAGAAGCAATTGATTTTACTAATATTTTCTTTTATGTTATGGCTTATCATGCTTTTAGTGCTTCAAATAAATTAGCATTAAAATTTGGAAGTTTTGGTGGATTTAAAAATTCAAAATTTGCTGATGGTTCATATTTTGATAAATACATAAAATGTCAGTCAGATAAATGAACTCCTGAAACAAAAAAAATACAAGAATTATTTACAAAATATAACATTATGATTCCAACTCAGAAGCAATGAAAAGAATTAGTAATAAAAATTAAAGAAACGGGATTGGCTAATTCACATTTAATGGCAGTAGCACCCACTGGTTCAATTAGTTATTTATCTTCGTGTACACCAAGTCTACAACCGGTAGTCGCTCCTGTTGAGGTACGAAAAGAAGGGAAATTAGGTCGTGTTTATGTTCCTGCTTATAAGATTGATGATAATAATTTATCATATTACACTGAAGGTGGATATGAATTAGGTCCTAATCCAATTATTGATATTGTAGCAGCTGCACAACAGCACGTTGATCAAGCAATTTCTTTAACTTTATTTATTACTGATAAAGCGACAACTCGTGATTTAAATAAAGCTTATATTAGAGCCTTTAAAAAAGGTTGTTCATCAATTTATTATGTTCGTATTCGTCAAGAGGTTTTAGAGGATAGTGAAAATTATCAATGTAATGTTTGTGTTGTATAAATTAATTAGATTATTGAATAGTAGTTTCAAGTAAAAAATAAATTTGTAACAAATTTAGTAATATATTATTTATTTAATTTAAAAAATAGTGAAATTTTATTTTGGAATATAGGATTTTTAAAAAAAAATTAAAAAATACATAGTAAATTTTAAAATTAAAGTTATAATAATAATTGTAAAAAAAATAATTATTATAACTTTGGAGTGGTACTCAAGAGGCTGAAGAGGACTGATTGCTAATCAGTTAGGACGGGAAACTGTCGCGAGAGTTCGAATCTCTCCCATTCCGCCATTATTTAAAAAGCATTAATTGCTTTTTTTTACTTTTAAATAATAAATTTATTAATAATTAGATATAATTTAATAAAGAACTCTTTATATTAAGGAGAAATCATGCGTAAACGAGTAAACTTACTTTTATCATTAATCTTATATATTGCTTTGATTGCAACAATAGTTTTTGTTATATTTAATTATATTAAATATTCATGAATTATTTTGATGATAATTATTACTTTAACTATTTTAACTGGTATTATTATTTTCATTACCAATCGTATGCAAGATGCAAAACTATCATGAATTATGGTTACCTTATGTTTGCCAATCATCGGTATTTTTTTATATTGAACTTTTGGTCGTCCTTATCGTTATCGACGAAAACAAAAAGCTTATTTAAAAACAAATAGTTATTTTTATACCCAAGAAGATTGAACTTTTGCTAATTCAATTTTAGAATCAAAAAAAATAACTTTGAGTGAAGATACTTTATCTTTATTTAACTATACAACAAGAATTTCTCATCGACCATTTTATAATAATACTGATGTTCAAATTTTAAATAATGGTCCTAATAAATTTGTTAAATTAATTGAAGATTTAAAACAAGCAAAAAGTTATATTTTTATTAATTATTTTATTCTTGGTGAAGGGGAGCTATTAGAAGTAATTATTAATGTTTTAAAAGCAAGGATTGAAGCGGGAGTTAAAGTTTATATGATTTATGATGCTGTTGGTTCATATTTTAATTTATCAAAATATAAAATATGAAAAATGAAAAAAATGGGAATTATTATTCATAAATTTTCACCAGTTAGATTACCATTTATGACAGGAAATTATAATTTTCGTAATCATCGTAAAGATATTATTATTGATGGGAATATTGGCTATGCTGGTGGAGTTAACTTAGCAGATAACTATATTTATCTTTCTGCAAAGTATGGCTTTTGAAGAGATACCCAAATTAGAATTGTTGGGGAAGCTGTTAAATCAATTGATTTAATATTTAGACAAGATTGGCATTTTATTACTGGTAATATTCTTGATATTAGTGCTGAAAAATCTGAAATAAAAATTAAAAATAATATTATTGTCCAAGTAATTGATGATGGACCTATTACTAAAGAAACAATTCAAAAAGATTTATTTATTAAATTTATTAGTAATGCTAAAAAGCGAGTTTGAATTAGTACTCCTTATTTAATTCCAACTAGCGATTTAATTACTGCATTGCGTAATAGTGCTTATTCTGGTGTTGATGTTAGATTATCATTACCCGGAATTACTGATAAATTTTTATCATTAGACATGTCAAGAACTTATTATGATTCATTGATTGAGTCAGGTGTTAAAATTTACGAATATAATAATGTTTTTAACCATTCTAAGTCTGGTATTTTTGATGATGATATTACTATTATTGGTTCAACTAATCTTGATTATCGTAGTCTTTATTCAGATCATCAAACTTTAGTAATTGTTTATGATAGTAAAACAAATAGTGATTTATCTGCTTCATTTGAAAAAGATTTTATTCATTCTAGTTTAATTATTAGTAATCCACTACTACATCGTAGTTTTGCCTATCGGGGTGTATTTTTATTATTGCTTAGAATTTTAGCACCATTATTTTAAAAAAATTTAGTATAATTAGGTAAATATTAATAATAAGGTGGTCATAATTTATGGGTTGAAGTCGACGAATTAAAAAAATTAAAGAATATTTTAGTGATGAAAATCAACCTAATTTGGATATTTCTAAATTATCAGAAGACAATGAAAAAAAAACTCCTTTTTTTAATAGGTTTAAAAAACAAAAAAAATCTAATAAATCTTCTACTTCAACGAATAATAAAAAACGTAATAATATTTTTTTAAATTTTAGAAGAAGATCAACTATTCAAATTATTAAACATTTAGAAAATAAAAATATTTTTAACTTATTTTTTTATACTGATGTTAGTAATATTACTTTAATATTAGAACAAGGAATTAAACCTTCTTCACAAATTAAATTATTGCCAAAGCAAGAATATATTGTTTGAACTTATTTAGAACATGCTACTTATTTAGAATTAGAGTTAGGTAATTCAACACGTCATTTTTTTTGAAAGTGATGTGCAGAGCAAAATGTTGATGTTAATAAAATAGCTATTATTTCTGTTGATATTCATAAACTATTTCAAAGCACTACTAAAGATTGAGGTTTAAATGTTGATACTAATCGTGTTCAAATATATGAAACAATTCCTGTTGAAGCTATTGATTGAATTTTGGTTAAAGATCGCAAAATGTTTCGTTTAGCTAAATTATATATTGATAATCAAAGACTAAAGTTAAAACTTTTCCAAGGAAATAATGGTAATATTACTTTAGGCTCTGATTAAATGGAGGTAAAATTATGCGTTGATCTGCAATTGTAATTATTGCTTTAATTCCTTTTATGACAATAATAATTATTTTATTTATACGTTTAAATCATCGTAATAATCAATATTATAATGTTATCCATGGTGATTTGTTAAGTTTAGTTCCATTGAAAATTGATTTAAAAAATGAAATCATTACTTTTTCTGAACGCTTAGAAGTTTTAAATCGTAAAAAACGAATTTCATTGTTTGTATTTAAATCAATGATGAATCGTAAAACTAAAGTAAAAATTGAAATTTTTATTCAAGATTTATTAGTGAATAAAGTTCCATTTGAGCCATGTCATTTTTCTGTTTCCTTTCAATTAGGAAGTAAAGTTATTGTTTATGATTTATCAATTGATTATTTTGATAATAATAATAAAGTTTTGTATGGTCAAATGCAAAGTAATATTCGTTATAATCGTTTTGCTATTTCACAAGCAATTATTTTACAACAAAATGAGTTAACAGTGGTAAAGTCAGTTTTTGTACAAACTATTTTAGATAATTTTAGTCAAAAAAAATATAATAAAAAAATAAATAGTCAATTTGAATATATGATTTTAATAAAAATAAAAAATTATTTAGCATTAGAAAATATTTTAACTGTTAATAATATTGAACGAATGGAATTATTAATTTCATATTATAGTAAAATAACTTTAGGATTAGATAATACTATTATTTGTAAATATTATGATGGTCAGTTTTTAATTTATTCTAGAAATAAGAAAATAAATTTATATCGATTCCAAAAAAAAATAAATAGTTATATTAAACGTAATTTAGTAGAAAAAAGTAGTTATTTGCAGATTCAAAGTCAAATATTATGTGTTTATGCTTCAGTAAAAACTGATGCTTCAAATGTCTATATATTATATAATAAAATTATTGATAAGAATCAATTAGAAGTAGTACAAAGTAGAGACTTAATTGAAATCAAATTGAAGACAAATGATATTTTAAATTATCCCGATTATAATCATTATTCACTTCTACAATCAGAACAAATGGAAAAATTATTAAGTGTTAGTATTAGACCAGTATATAAAAGTGATAATTCAAATGAGCCAAATTGTTACTATGCTTGATGAAATTTTGTTAAAAATTCTTATTATGTTTCGTTTATTGTTTTGATGCGTAATATTCAAGATTCAGGATTGTGGTGAAAAGTAAATGAGCCTTTATTTATTCAAACATTTGAAAAATTTGCGAAATTAAAACAAGAAAAAAACCTTATTCTTCCTGTTAGTTTAATTGAGTTACAAGATAAAACTATTTTAACAAAGTTAATTGCTCTTGTTAATAAGAGAAAAAATCTTTTTGAAAATTGTGATTTAATTTTTGATTTTCAAGATATTGGTGAAATTAATAGTTGGAATAAGTATGATTCAATTATTAAAACTATTCGTAGTAATAAAATAAAAATTTCTTTTACTCATGATTTACGTCATATTGATAATTTTAAATTAATTAATCATTTTAAACCTGATTATGTAGTTTTAACTTCTAATTTATTAGAACAAGTTACTTTTAGTTTTAGTAAATATATTGATGTTATTATTTGTTTGCATTATTTAAGAATTTTAGGTATTAAAAATATTTTAGCTCGTGGTATTATTAACGTTCCTGAAATTATTATTTTAAAAGGATTAAAGGTTGACTATTTACTAGGAAAAGTATTAGAATCAGAACAAGCAAATAAAGTGCTAGATGCTTTAAATTACCCAAATTATTGGAAGTGACATAAAAGTCAATCAACGAAAGGTGAATAGATCATTATGAATAATGCAAAGAATAAAAATATTACAGCAAGAGAGATTGATTTTGCCAAATGATATACTGATGTTATTAAGCAAGCAGAACTTTGTGATTATGGCGCAGAAAATGGTTCAGCAGCCGGTACCATTATTTTTCGTCCTCGCGGATATGCAATTTGAGAAAATATTCAACATTTATTAAATCAAAGATTTAAAATTTTAAATATTGAAAATGTAATGCTACCACTTTTAATTAGTCAAAAAGCATTTCAAGTTGAAAAAGATCATATTGAGGGTTTTGCACCAGAATGTGCAACTGTAACTAAAGTTGGAAATAATCAATTATCAGAGGAACTAATTATTCGTCCTACTTCAGAAGTTTTATTTTGTCGTCATTTTTCAAAAATAATTAGTTCATATAAACAATTACCATTATTATATAATCAATGATGTAATGTTGTTAGATGAGAAAAAAATACAAAACCATTTTTAAGAACTAGTGAATTTTTATGACAAGAAGGGCATACAATGCATAATAACGATGAAGAAGCAAAAAACTTTACATTAAAAATGATTAAGTTGTATGCTGATTTTGTTGAAAAACAATTAGCAATTAAAGTTATTGTTGGTGCAAAAACAATTCACGAACGTTTTGCTGGGGCAAAAATGACATATACAATTGAAACTATGATGCAAGATGGACAAGCATTACAAGCCGGTACTAGTCATTATTTTGGTCAAGAGTTCACAAAGGTATTTAATATTAAATTTAGTAATAAAGATAATAAACAAGAATTAGGATATCAAACATCATGAGGTGTATCGACAAGATTAATTGGTGCTTTAATTATGGCGCATAGCGATGATCTGGGTTTAGTATTGCCATCTACAATTGCACCGCATCAGATTATGCTTTTAAATTTATCACCTAAAAGTGATAAAGTTAAAATAATTGTTGAAAGAATATTTAAAATTTTAAGTTCTCATTTCCGAGTATTAATAAATGAAGATAATAAAAGTTTTTCTTATAAGAAAAGTGAAAGTCAAATTAAAGGTATTCCAATTACTATTGCAATTGGTGAGCAAGAAATTGAAAACCAAGTAATTAAATTAATTTTACGTCATAATTTAGATACTATTGATGTTGAAATTAATAATGAAAAACTATTAGTAACAACTATT
Organism: Spiroplasma endosymbiont of Andrena trimmerana; assembly: GCF_964019575.1. Taxonomy (NCBI): domain Bacteria; kingdom Bacillati; phylum Mycoplasmatota; class Mollicutes; order Entomoplasmatales; family Spiroplasmataceae; genus Spiroplasma; species Spiroplasma endosymbiont of Andrena trimmerana. The sequence continues at coordinate 382,641 of NZ_OZ026455.1, read as the reverse complement.
ATTAATCAATTAAATAAATTAAATAAAGATTTATTTAATAATTCACAAAAAAAATTAAATACAAGTTTAAAAGAGTTAACAGATTTCAATGAATATCATAAATTAGTTAAAATTCATAAAGGTTTCTTTATTGTACCTTTTTGTGATCAAATAAAGTGTGAAGAAGAAATTAAAAGTTTAACTGGTACAACATCACGTTGTATTCCTTTAGAACCGTATAAAAAACCAAGTAATTGTTTTAAGTGTCAAACTCCTAATAGTGTCTGAACTTATTTTGCAAGATCATATTAAAATTAGTAAGTTAAATAGAAATAAAATAGAGGAAAGATAATTATTTGTTCTTAAATTATTATTGAGGTGATAATAATGAAAGAACAAATAAGTGCTGATAAGCAACTAATTGCTGCTATTTTTGTTAAATATGAACAAGCAAAATTAACATTAGCAAATAATAATTTTAAAGAAAATTATGTTTTGAAAGAGGATAGTGTTCACTATGCTAATAAGATAGCGATAAATAAAGAATTAAAAAATTATGAGAAACATGTGCAAATTGTTGATACAGTTTTAGCATTATTACCAAAAAATGAATATAGTTATATTGTTAGAACGTTCTTAGTTAAATCAAATAAAAATTGATGAAAAAAATATTATCATATCAAAGAATATGAAAAATTAGAAAAAACGACTATTAAGCGTTTTTTATACTTATATTTAATTTAAGGATATAAAATGAATATTAATAGTATTGATTTATTGAATTCGCGTAGTTTTTTAGAACAAAAACTGAATTTAACGAGTGATGTAAAAAACAGCCCCATTTATGAAAAAGAATTATTTTTAATTCCAAGATTTACAGTGGTTGGTTTTCCGATCCAAACTTTGCAAAAAAGCAGTTATTATTATATTGAATTTCAAATTGTAGAAGCATATAGTTATGATTTTGATATTAACAAAGAACCAAGTGAAGGATTACTTGACGATGTAACGTTTCAATATGATTTGAATTATAGTAATATTAAGCAAGCAAGTGGACAACTTGTGATATCTAAATCAATTAAGTGAGTATTTCTTACTTCTTCATATTTAGAATTACTTGAAAATAATAAACTTGGTCCATATGCTGATATTTCTTTTTTACATATGGTTATGAAAACTTATAAGATAATTTTACCAGCAATAGCAATTAAAAAAGATAATATAAATATTTTAAATTATAGTTTTAATTGTAAAAAACCTAGTAATTTAAAGCAAGTTCGTCATATTAATAATAAACATAATTATGGAACACTTAGTTTTTACTTTAATAGTAATCCACAGTATCAATTACAAATTAAACCAAAAATGTTTATTACAACAAATTTTAATTTGGAAATTAAAAATCCCATTATTTTAACGACAAATTTCTCTGATAAAGGATTTTATCATATTTTTTCTAAAAAGATTATGAAGAACATGATAGTTGGTGGAAAATCAAGATTAGATGAGGTTTTTAAGTTTTCTGGTAATAATATTAATACTGCAAATATAGTGCCAATAAGAATAAAACGTTATCTAGTATCACATTTTCCAAAAGTAAAAGATTATTATGATGATAAAGAAACAATATTACGTAAAATATTAATATTTAATAATAATTTTGATTTACAACAAAATACATCATTAAATATTAATGAAAATCTATCAAAATTTTATCAAAATAATAAAATACCAGCTTTTTTATTACGTAATAAAAAAAATATTGATGAATATTATTTAGAATTTTATAGTACTATTTATAATAGCATTGTAAATAAAATAGTATTGAATGATGAAATAGGAAAAAATCAATTTGATTTACCAAGATTTGAATGTTTTCACTTTAATATAAATATTCCATTTAATTTTCAAACCTTTTTTAAATATGATATTAATTTAAAATTTATTGAAGAAAGTAGTGAACCAATTATTGGTGGTCCATATCATTCTATTTTTATTAAAAAATTAATAAGAAATAATAGTGAAAATTGAGTGGCAACCACTAATTTTAGTTTAACTTACAATGAAATATTAAAATTTTATAGTAGTGATAACTTTAGTTTTATTGATTATAAGTATTTAATTCATAGTCAAATAAAGGTATAAAATGTTTATACGTAGGTTACAAATTAGCATTTTAATTATTACTATCACTATTACATTAAGTATTATGTTATTTTTTATTATCAAAAATTTTTCAACTAATAAAAATTTAAATGAAATGGTAAAAGAATATGATGTAGAATTAGAGACCGTAGATGATAAAAAAGAAAATTTAAATCCAGACATAGTTGTAGAAGCTATTGATATTAAAAAATTAAATGAAAGTATTACAATTATTTTAGATAAAAATAGTACTATCTTAGCAAATCAGTCACAGATTATATATAAAATACAATTTAATCAAAATTTATTTCAATACATATTTTTAAAGTTAATTATTAAAACATTTCCACAATGAAAAATTAATAATTTTATTTTTCATTTTAATATTTTAAATAATGCTGTATGAGTTGAATATAATACTAATTTAAAACTAGATTATTTAGAATGATATTTTAAAATAACAAATAAAATTTAATGCTCTATGTTATACTAAGTATAACTATTAATAAAAATGATTTAAATTAGGAGTGAATTTATGGATATTTTAAGTGAAATTCATCAAATTATTAAAAAAGATTATCCAGAAATTAAAGAAAAAATTACACCCAAAACTAAATTTAAAGATGTAAAAATTGACTCTCTTAAATTAGTAATGATTGTTATTAAAATAGAAGAAAAACATAATGTAAAAATTAATGATAATAAATTACTGGATTTACAAACAAAAACAGTTCAAGATTTAATAAATGAAATTGAAAGATTAGTAGCAATTGAAAATAAAAAAAAGTAATATTATATTTTATCAGGAGATTAGTATGAATAAAAATTTTGAAAATATTATCCAAAAGTTGAAAGATAAAGACTATCGTTTAACTGATGTTCGTAAAGCAGTTATTAAAGTATTAACGCTTAAGCAACATGTTAGTATTAATGATATTATTAGTTTTTTAACAAAAGAAGGTAATGATAATATTAATATTATGAGTATTTATAATACTATTGATTTATTAATGACAGAACATATTATTCATGCTAATGTTTTTGAAGGAAAACAAATAATTTATGAACTATCAGAAAATACCGTTCATATTATTTGTAATTTTTGTAATAAAATTATTCATGCCTCTTTCGAAGATAAACAACAAATTTCACCATTACAAGAAGAAAAACTTGAAAAATTAGCAACTAAAAATAATTTTTATTTTTCACATTATAAGTTAGAAATTCATGGAATTTGTGATAAATGTGAATTAAAAATAAAAAAAATGAAATTTTAATTGAACTTAAAACTTCTTTCGCGTAAAATTGAACATGTACTATTTAAATTAAATATTTTAGGGGTGTAGTTCAATGGTAGAACATCGGCCTTCAGATCCGAGTGTTGTGGGTTCGAGTCCTGCCACCCCTGCCATTATTAAAAATCACTTTTAAATGTTTCTCATAAAAGTGAATTTTTTATTATTATAATTTTGGTAACTTATCTTTATCTAAATTAAAAGCAACAAAACTGAAGGTTCCAATTCCTGTATGAGCACAAATTACGTTTGCTAAATTAATAGTTTTGACGTTTTTAATGCCATAATCTTTAACAAATTTTGTAATTTTTTCTATTTCTTTTGCTTCAGCAAAAGCATGAATAATGTAAAAGAGAGTAATGCTTTCTATTTTTTTACTTTTATTAATTTCTTTAAGAGTATTTTTAATTGCTTTATCTCATGTTCTTGTTTTATCAAATTTATCAATGGTTCCGTCAAAAGATAAAATTGGAGTTATTTTTAACATAGTAGCTAAGGCTGCTGCTGATTTTGAAATTCTACCACCACGAACTAAATAATTTAAATCATAAGGTAAAATAAATGCTATATAGTTATCTCTTATTAATTTTAGTGCTTCTATAATATCATTAACATTATTTTTTTCGTTAAGTGACATTTGATATGCTTTTTTAACTAATAGTCAGTTAATAACTGAAACACCATTACTATCAAAAACAAAAACTTTATCTTTAAAATTAGATTCTTTTGATAACATAGTAGCAGTGTTATATTGACCCGATAACCCCTTTGATAAAGGAATAAAAATAATCTTTTCAAATTTAGTTAAAGCATCTTCTCAAATTATACTCATTTGACCAAGTGGTGTTTGCGAAGTTTTGGCAGATTGTTTTTTATGAACTATTCTATTATAGAATTCTTCATCCTCTAGAATGTTAGGGTCATCAGTAATAGTTGTATCATCACTAAAAGTGATTAATAATGGACAAAATCCAATATTCATTTCTTTTAAATCTTTAATTGAAAATCCTGAAGAGGAATCAGCAACAATACCAATTTTTTTTTTCAATTTTCTCACCCTAACTATAATATTTTTTACTTATTTATTAAATTATAACATATATTTTTTACTTAAAAATGGACTTTCATCGTTGAAAGATATATAAAATAGTTAATATGTTGTTTTTGGGGTGGTTGATTCTTGTTTCTTAGATTTTTTATCAGAACATTAATTTTAAAAAACTGAATGTATTCTAAAAACAATTGTGTTATATAATTAACACTAATTTTGACATGAAAGGATTTTATTAATAAGTTAAATATTTTTTCAAAATTAAAAATTATTAAAGACGGAAAAAATATTTTTCAATTAGATATCTAACAAAATATATTAAATCAAAACTATCAGCATATTACTTTTTTAAAAATCAAGAAAAATTTATATAAATAAGTCAAAAAAATAAAACTCATTAAGTAATGCTAAATTGTAAAGGTAAGTGCAACTAAATTATTTTTCTATCCAAATATTCGATTGGTGAAAGATAATTTAGTATTTTTCTCGGTTTTTGATTTAAAGACAATATAAATTTATGAACTTCATTTTTATTAGTTTTTGAAAAAATAAATTTTTTAGGAAATTTTTCTCTAATTAAACCATTAGTATTTTCATTAGTACCTCTTTGTCAAGGTGAATATGGATTGGCAAAATAAATTTTTACATCTAAATTTTTTTCAAGTTGTTGTCAATTTGAAAATTCTTTGCCACGATCAAAAGTAATAGTTTTAACAATGTTTTTAGGAAGAATTGATAAATAATAACTGACATTTTTATTAATAACTTTAGTAGTTCTGTTTTTAACTAATATTGCTAAAGTAAATCGTGATACTCTTTCAACTAAAGTTATTAAACATGATTTGCTTTTACCTCGTGATGATACTATAGTATCTCCTTCTCAATGACCAAGTGTTATACGATCATTAACATTTATATCTCGTTCTTTAATTGATTTACCATTAAACTTGCCACGATTTTCTTTAGATTTTCGTTTTTTACCTTTTCTTCTTAAATTTTTACTAGTAACTTTATCAAGCATTCCAAAATAAATTCAAGTATAAATTGTTTTAAAACTAATAACTCATTCTTTATGAAAATTTTTAATTCTGCCATAAATTTGTTCAGGTGATCAACCTAATAGTAATTTTTGTTGTACATATTTTACTAAATTCTTATTTTTAAACTTATGAAAACTAATATGTGATTGTTTTCGATTTTCAGCTTTATTTTGTGCAATTAATGAAAAATAATGATTATTATCTTTATTTCTATTAATTTCTCGAATAATAGTACTAATACTTCGATTAAGATTTTTAGCTATTTCACTAATTTTAAATTTAAATTTCAATTGATTCTCAATATAAATTCTTTCATCTATGCCAAGATGTTTATAACTCATATAAAAACTCCTTACTTTTTTCTAAACTAAATTTAGCATTATGAAATTTTTATATGAGAATTTTTTGCAATTTTATTTACTTGCACTTACAAGTATAACTCAGCTAATAAAAATAAAAAAATCCAAATAAATGAATGACCACTTAAAAACTCAAATCAATATTGAAATATTGATGAAAATATTAATGATGTAAATCAATATGTTGTGTTTTTTCTAATTATCAAAGAATATATTTTAAATTTCTAAAACCCCGATATTTTTATATCAAATCTGTTTTATTTCATAAATCATATAAAATGATTACATTATGAAAAATTTAAAGATTTAAAGAGAGGGTTATATTATGAAAAAGAAAATTATTAAAACAATCATTGCATCAACTGCATTAACTAGTGGTATTCCTGCTGAAAGTGGTATTTTAACTAAAATAGAAACTGAAACAGAAAATGAATTAGAAGAAAAAGATAAAAGAGCAAATTCTACAAAAAAAAGAGTTAAAAGACAAACTCCACCAAGTTTACAAAAAGCAATGACAACAATTAATATTGGTCAAATTGAAGCGAATGATAAACAACATATTATTCAAAGATTAAGAGAAATTAATCATCCAATTTTATCTAGAGAAGATTTTTAGAAAATATTGAATTTGAAAACATTACAAATATTAATGCAACAGTACATGCTGGTATTAACATTTACGATCAAAATCCCGCAAGAAATATTCCAAAAAATTTAAATTTTACTATTAACTTTACACCTCGAAGATTAAAATTATCAAGTATTCTTATTAGAACTGAGTTAGGAGAATTGTTAGATAATGCACCATTAACAATAATAGAGAGATTAAATTTTTTAAATCCCGATTTGCATTTACGTTATCCTAGTTTTACAAATAGACATCCTATAGGCATAAATAATTTTCAAATTTTATCAGAAAATGTTTATGATTTTCAATAGAATAATCCTCATATTGTTTTTGATAGTGATTTAAATGTAACTTTTACTATTAATGAACAAAGCGTAAGATTATCGACTTTACTTAGAAATACTAATTTAGGACAAATTAGACGTAATGATCCGAGTACTATTATGGAAAGGTTATGAGAATTAAATCCTGATTTAGTTTTTCATTTCGACTTTGTGCCGGGTATAGATTTCTCTCCATTTTTAACTTCAACTACATTAATAATTCCGCTATCACATATGTTTCGTCCAAACAGTATAATATTTACAGAAAATTTGAATATTATTTATGATTGTGATTTTAGTGTTACTTTTACTACACTTGAAGATATATCAAATTATAAACCAAGTAATTTGCAGACCACTACAACAACAACCCCTTCACCTTCAGCAGGTGGAAGCGCTGTTTTGCCATCAACATCTGAACAATCTTTTAACATTGGAACTAGTTCTAGAAATAGAAATCAACACAGTAATCAAAGTACAGGCTCTAGAACAAATCAGAAACCAAAGTGTGATATTTTAAAAACACAAATTATTGATCAAAAATTATTAGATATTTATTACACCACATCTACAGAAAGTAAAAATAATGTAAGAAAAAAACTAACAGAAATTTATGGACAACATTTTACTGATGCTAGTTGAACACAATTTGAAAAAATTGTTGAATTGCATAAATATGGAATCGTTTTTATAAAACCTAATAAAAATGAATATTTATTAAAAGGTCTAGCCACTACCACAACTATGAGTATTCCACCTGCATATAAAGTTGTTAAATGAATAAGTTCTCCACAAGCTACAACAGTAGTTGAAACAGAAGAAGCAGTGCCTTTATTAGAGGTTGGTGAAGAAGGTGCGATTGCTATTGGCGAAGAGGTTGTTGAAGGTGGTGCATCTGTTATGATTGAAGGAGGGCCTATTGGATGAGTTGTGGGTGGAGTAATTATAGTTGGTGGAATAGCATATTTAGTGTATAATTGATCGCATGCTCATAATGCTGATATCAATTCCCATAATCAATATAATAAAATAGAAAAATATTACATACCTTTAGACAATAAAACTCCACAATATACAGAATCAAGTAAAATTAAATTAGGTATTAGTAATGATATGTGAATAAAATTAGCAGAAATTTATCAAGATAATAAAGATGACTATCAACTTTTTGAAAAAAAAATTTTAAGTGAAATTACTAAATTTCCACAATTGATAGGAACCTTAGCAAATAGTTTAAGTGATAGTAATTTAAAAACTTTGGTTAAAGTTATGTATAATAATTTTTCAGAAATAAACATTTTTTATATGATGACCAATCAACATGGATGAAAGATTGTAACAAATGCTGTTGGAAATTACTTAGAAATTGAACCAGAATAAAGTTAATAAATTTTCCTATAAAAGAATTATAAAACATAACATATTAGGCTTATTTCATAATTAAAATTTTAATTTTGGAATAAGTCATAATAATAATTATGAAAATTTTTTTATTTTTAGTAAAATTAAGTGTAAAATTAATAATATTATAAAGAAGTGGAAGTGACAAAATGAGTCAAAACATTATTTTTGCTTTTGAAATTATTGCCTTAATTATCGCTATATTATTAGTAATTTTAGGTTTATTACAAGGTAAAAAAAATCATAATGGACTTGGTGCTTTAAGTGGGGGTAATCAAGAATTATTTGCTAGTACTAAAGAACGTGGTTGAAGTAAGTTATTTTCTATTGCCACTTTAGTATTAGGTATATCGTTATTTACTATGGCAATAATAGTAAGAATTCTTATTAATACTATTGGAGTTATAAATTAATGATAATTATTTTATAAAAAGGCACACTAAAATGTGCCTTTTTATAAATTTTAAAAGATAGATTATAATTAATTATATAATTAGGATAAAGTTGGGATTGATTGAAATGAAGCAAGAGATTATTAATGAGTTACAAAATAGTATTACACCTTTATCAACGGTTGATTTAACAGTGAAACTTAATATTACTAATCATCATCAACAGCAAGAACTTATTGCTGATTTAGAAGAATTGAAAAATAGTGAAATTATTTTGGAAAATAAAGAACAACAATTTTATATGCTAAAAAATAATAATTTATTTATTGGTAAAATTCAAATTACTAAAAAAGGATTTGGATTTGTTAAATTATTAAATAGTGAAGAAGAATATTACGTTAATATAAAAAACATAAATAATGCGTTAAATAATGATGAAGTATTATGTAAGTTAGTAAAAATTAATAATCAGAATGATGAGGCTGTAGTATTAAAAATTATTAAACGTGATACTAATCTTCTTGTTGGTACTGTTATTGTTAATGCAGATACGAAAGTAAAAACATTATTAATTCAAAATGCAAAGTTACAACAGTATGAAGTTAATATTTTAAATCCTGATAAAGCGTTAGAAAATAATATTGTTGTTGCAAAAATTAAAAATTTTGAACAAAATATTTTTAATGTTACTATTACTAAAATATTGGGTAATATTAATGATCCTGGTGTTGATATTTTAGCTGTTATTTATGAAATTGGCATTAAAGCACAATTTGATGTTGAAACATTAGCAGCAACAGATAAGGTGCCAGTAACAGTTTTAGAATCAGATAAAATTGGTCGTATTGATTTGACTAAAGAGTTATTAGTTACAATTGATGGTAAAGATGCTAAAGATTTTGATGATGCTATTTGTGTTACTAAACTAGCTAATGGTAATTATCGTTTAATTGTAGCTATTGCTGATGTTAGTCATTATGTAACAGAAAATAGTCCTTTAGATGAAGAGGCATTTAATCGCGGTACATCTGTTTACTTAGCAGATCGTGTTATTCCTATGTTACCAACGCAGTTATCAAATGGTATTTGTTCTTTAAATGAACAAGTAGAACGTTTATGTATGGTTTGTGATATGGAAATTGATAAGAATGGTTTAACAGTAAAACATAAAATTTATCAGGCATTTATGAAATCAGCAAGAAGAATGAATTATGACGAAGTAAATGATGGATATAATGGTAAAAATCCAAATTTTATTAAAACACATCCACAAATTTGAGAAATGTTACTAAAAGCAAAAGAATTGCACCAAATTTTATGAAAGTTTAAACAAGATGCTGGAGTAATTGATTTTGAAATTAATGAAGCAAAAACAATTATTAATGACAATGGAGAAGTAACTGATATTATTTTAAGAACTCGTGATATCGCTGAAAAATTAATTGAAAGTTTTATGATTAGAGCTAATGAAGTAGTTGCTAAAACTGTATTTGATATGAAATTACCTTTTATTTATCGTGTTCATGAACATCCTCGTTCTAAAAAAATGCATCAAATGGTTACAATTCTGAAATTAATGGGCATTAAACTAAATCCAAAAATCACAAATATTAGTTCAAAAGATTTACAATTATTATTAAATTCTTTAAAACAATTACCAACATTTCAAGTTTTATCAACTTTATTATTAAGAAGTATGGAAAAAGCACAGTATACTAATAAATGTATTGGCCATTTTGGACTTGCTAGTGATTATTATACACATTTTACTTCGCCAATTAGACGTTATCCTGATTTAATAGTTCATCGTTTATTGCGCCAATATATAGTTAAAAGAGAAATAAATGCTAAAATAATTGAGAAATATCAAAGTTTTACTAATTGAGCTGCTGAGCAATCTAGTAATATGGAATTAAAAGCATTAGAGTGTGAACGAGCTGTAGATCAAATGAAAAAAGCAGAATACATGATGCAATTTATTGGTCATAAATTTGAAGGTATAATTTCTAGTGTAACTGGCTTTGGATTATTTGTTGAGTTAGATAATACAATTGAGGGTTTAATTAGAATTTCAGACATGACTGATGATTATTATATTTTTAATGAAAAAGCAATGATTTTGTTTGGTGAAAGAAAACGAAAACAGTATGCTCTTGGTCAAAAGGTCAGTGTTCTTGTTAAAAGTGCAAATAAAGTTGCTAGAACTATTGATTTTATTTTAGAAGAAAATGGTCAGCAAAATAAAAACCGTGATAAAAATAATAATAATCAATCATCAAAAATGTATAAAGCAAATAATTTTAAATATAGAAAAAAGATAAAACTAAATGGTAAAGTTAAAAAAAATAAAAGTGAAAAGAAAAATGGAGTAAAAAAATGAAAATACAAGGGCAAAAAAGATTAATTCAACAAAGCAATCTTAACATTGAATGCTATTATTATAATTATTTTAAATCGCCAGGCTTAAAACAATATCCGGATTTATTATGAGTTAATGAAGATTATAACTTAATTAAGCAAGTAAATATTGAACAAGATACTGTAATAAGATTAGCAACTAATTTATTTGAAGTTGGTCAAAAATTTAATTTGTTTGAAAATTTAGATTATTTTATTATGATGCCAAAAAAACCTACTTCAGTTAGTAGTTTAGAATTAGTAATAATTGAATTAGTTAAAATTATTAAAAAAAAATTAAATTATGAGATATTATTTATTAATAATATTTTCCAAGTTGATAACTACCGTAAATTTTGAGAAAATAAATTAAAAGTTAGCGAAAGACAAATGGAAATTACTAATAAAATTCATTTATTACCTAAATATATTAAATTTTTTAATAAAAAAAACATTATTATTATTGATGATATAGTTGCCTCAGGGATTTCTATTGCCCAAACTATTTTAGAAATTATCAATAATAACAATGATTTTAAAATTAAAGCTTTGTGTTATGGTTCAGTTTATAATTGAGAAGAAATTTATAAATAGTTAAAAGAGTTTCCTAATTTTTTTCTTTTTTTCTTCTAATGAGTCTGATTCAGATATATTATAAGAATCTTCAATATTATTTATAAATGCATAATTAATTTCAGCATTAATTTGATTTTTAGCAATAAGTTTTAAAATAAAATCAGCAGTATCTGCTTCTAAAGCAAATGTGTAAATTTCAAATTCATCTTCATTAATAATTTCCGTTTTCGTAGAAATTTTTAAAATATGATTTTGTTCATCAATAATAATTTTGCAAACCTCAAGTTTTTTACCAGTTAAAATCTTATAAATAATTACTTTATCATTATTATTTTTATCAAAACCCAAATCGCCTTGATAAAATTGACTATTTTTTACTGCTGTTGGTTTAGTATTTAACTCTCCTGCCATGTCCTTAGACTCCTTTCAGTTGTTTATTAATATATAAAATTAACAAAAACCCGTAAAACAAATATAAAATCTATTTCTTGGGTCGCTATACAACAAATATTAATTTTATGTTTAATTTTACATTAATCATTGCTAGAAAAACTATTGATTAATCTAACCTTCATTAAATTATAGCATGTTCTTAATAAAAAACAAATTTAAGTAAGTATTTCAGTATTTATGAAATTATTATTATATAATCTAATTATAAAGTTTATGAAAATAATGGTGGAAACAATGAAAATAATTGCAAAAAATAAAAAAGCGTACTTTAATTATGAATTATTAGAAAAATTAGAAGTGGGAATTGTTTTGACTGGTTCTGAAATTAAATCAATTCGTTTAGGTAATGTATCTTTACAGGATAGTTATGTAACTTTTAGTAATAATGAAGCTTATATTATTAATATGAACATTACTACTTATAAATTTACTACTAGTTATATACTTGATCCATTAAGAAAAAGAAAATTACTTTTAAATGCTCGTGAAATTAAAAAAATTCAACAAGAACAAAAGCAAAAAAACTTAACTGTTGTTCCAACAATGATATATTTAAATAGTAAAAGTAGAGCAAAGTTAGAAATAGCATTGGCTCGTGGTAAAAAAAATTATGATAAAAGAGAGACCATTAAAAATCGTGATGCAGTAAGACAAATCAAAAAATAATAATTTAATTAAGAAAGGAAAAAACTATGATAATATGATTACCTTTCTTAATAATCTTTTGTTTATTTACAAGTTTTTATTTATTTTTTCTTTTTAAGCAAAAGATAAATAAGTGGCAATGATTATTTATTAGTTATTATTTTTTTCTTTATCTTGGTATTAATAGTTTAAAAGCTATTAATAATTTTTTAGTTTTATCATTAACTAATTTAGTAACTGAAGCAATTAGTATTACAGTGATTATTTCGTTTACTGTAATTATTTTTGCTATACCAGCTACTTTTTTTACTGCAAAATTTAAAAAAAGAAAGTTGTATATTTGATGAATGCATAGTTGACTTTTGGTTACTTGCTGTTTAGTTTTAATTGTACCAAATTTTTGTTCTTTGATTTTGTTAAATATTGCGTTAGGAATGAGTACTGCATCATTGGGAGTTCATGAATTAATGTTCAATGAACAATATTTTGTAAAATCACATGCTTTTTTAACTTTTACTATACTTATTGTTCCGGGATTATTGGCAAGTTTAATTATTATACCAATTAATATGCTTACGCTTAATATTTCAACTATTACAATTTCAAAAATCAGTTATTTTATTATTGCTGCTTTGTGTTTTTTCATTTTGACTTTTTTCATGTCTTTTCTTTTGCGAGAAGATCCAAAAAATATGGGTATGCATGATGAAATAGTTTTAAAAAAAATTAAAACTTTTTCTCAATGAAAAATAATAATTTTAATTATCTTTGGATTAACTATTTATTTAATTTATTAGCTGAGTTATACTTGTAAGTGCAAGTAAATAAAATTGCAAAAAATTCTCATATAAAAATTTCATAATGCTAAATTTAGTTTAGAAAAAAGTAAGGAGTTTTTATATGAGTTATAAACATCTTGGCATAGATGAAAGAATTTATATTGAGAATCAATTGAAATTTAAATTTAAAATTAGTGAAATAGCTAAAAATCTTAATCGAAGTATTAGTACTATTATTCGAGAAATTAATAGAAATAAAGATAATAATCATTATTTTTCATTAATTGCACAAAATAAAGCTGAAAATCGAAAACAATCACATATTAGTTTTCATAAGTTTAAAAATAAGAATTTAGTAAAATATGTACAACAAAAATTACTATTAGGTTGATCACCTGAACAAATTTATGGCAGAATTAAAAATTTTCATAAAGAATGAGTTATTAGTTTTAAAACAATTTATACTTGAATTTATTTTGGAATGCTTGATAAAGTTACTAGTAAAAATTTAAGAAGAAAAGGTAAAAAACGAAAATCTAAAGAAAATCGTGGCAAGTTTAATGGTAAATCAATTAAAGAACGAGATATAAATGTTAATGATCGTATAACACTTGGTCATTGAGAAGGAGATACTATAGTATCATCACGAGGTAAAAGCAAATCATGTTTAATAACTTTAGTTGAAAGAGTATCACGATTTACTTTAGCAATATTAGTTAAAAACAGAACTACTAAAGTTATTAATAAAAATGTCAGTTATTATTTATCAATTCTTCCTAAAAACATTGTTAAAACTATTACTTTTGATCGTGGCAAAGAATTTTCAAATTGACAACAACTTGAAAAAAATTTAGATGTAAAAATTTATTTTGCCAATCCATATTCACCTTGACAAAGAGGTACTAATGAAAATACTAATGGTTTAATTAGAGAAAAATTTCCTAAAAAATTTATTTTTTCAAAAACTAATAAAAATGAAGTTCATAAATTTATATTGTCTTTAAATCAAAAACCGAGAAAAATACTAAATTATCTTTCACCAATCGAATATTTGGATAGAAAAATAATTTAGTTGCACTTACCTTTACAATTTAGCATTATTTAATGAATTCTCAATTTTTTAATTATAAAATAAGTAATATTGATCAAAGATGGCATGTTTATAAAACTTTATTTACTACTTTGCCACAAGTAATTGGTGTTTTTTTATTGGGATGATGATTATATTATTTTTTCAGTGCTAATATTGCTTTATATTTTGGTTTTGGAATCTATATAGTAAGTATTATGATTAGTTTAGTAACTATTAATATTTACGCAGTTTTGATTTCACAAATTTTATCCAATATTGCTTTTGGCATTTGCAGTTTTGTTATATATAGTTTGGTTTTAGATTGAAATTATCGACAATTAATGCCTATCACAGGAATTTATGCATCATGTATAGCTATTTTAACTTGTAGTGTTGATTTACTCGATAGTTTTATTAATTATAATTTAATTACTTTAAATAATGAAATAATGTTTTATATTGGTAATATTATTGCGTTATTAACTGTTATTAGTTTAATATTTATTACGTTATTTTCTTCAAATTATTGAGTGACAGAAAAGCATCATGTTTTAACAAATCACAATTGAAATAAAATTTAAGTATATTAAATACTTTACTACATAAAATTATATAAAATATGGTCATGCCATTATAAAAAAATAAGAATTTAAGAGAGGTTTTTTTATGTCTGAAAAAAGTAAAAAAAAGAAAATTATTACTGCAATTGTTGGTGGTACTACTTTAGTTGGTGGAGCCACTGCTGGTATTTTGTATACTTCTGATATAGAAGCAAAAAACGAGGAAGAAAATGAAAAAGAAAAAAAATAAAATCACAATCTAATCCAAAGATTTTATTACCTAAACCACCAAATTCAAATAGACAATCAAATCGTTATAAATATACAATAATACAACAACAAGATACAATTTACGTTGATAGTAATGGAGAAGAGCAAACAACTAGTAAAATAGACTTATCAGATATAAAAACTATTGAAATTGTTCAAATTGGATTTTATGAAAATAAAATTGGAGAAATTCAAGCTGTTAAAATGCCAAAAACAATTCAAAAAGTGCCAGATCAGTTACCATCAGAAATAACAAGTACAAAACAGATGTTTCAAAGTGCTTCATCATTTGATCAAGATATTTCGGGTTGAGATGTTTCAAATGTTACAGATATGAGTGATATGTTTGCATATGCAACTTCATTTAATCAGAATATTTCAGTTTGAAGAGTAGAAAAAGTAAAAATTATGAGAGGTATGTTTTTTAATGCACATGCTTTTGATCAAAATATTTCAAGTTGAAATGTAAATAAAGTGACAGATATGCATGGTATGTTTGCTGGTGCAAGAAAATTTAATCAAGATATTTCGGGTTGAGATGTTTCAAATGTAATAACTATGCATTCTATGTTTGCCGGTGCAATAACGTTTGATCAAAATTTATCACAATGAAATGTTTCAAAAGTAATAATTCATGATAATTTTGCCATTAATTCTTGAATTAGTAATAGCATTGATAAATTGCCAAATTTTAATTTTTAGATTTTATAATTTATGATGAAAGTTTGAAAGAATTATTAGTAATTTTTAAGAAAACCAAAAATTGCTTTATAGTAGAAAGTAATGTATAATATTAGCGGGGATGTTCTGGTTTCGACAGGAGTGAACAACTAATTGTGGCAGTGGTTTGGTAGACCATAATACTACGAGGTTTCATAACCGGAAAACAAACTAAAACCGTAGTACCTAACTGATTCACAACAAAGTTAAACAACTTTGGATTTGGTTTAGGAAATCAAGCAGTTTTACCTGCTTAATTACTTAAGAAGTAAATACTACCGTTACTAATAGCAAGTTTATCATTATTAGTAACGTATCATAGGATAAACTAGAAAAAATGATGTTAATAAATTTTTTCGAATTTCCATTAACTAGCTATTCATAATTTCGTATAATTTATTATTAAATAGTGATTTTTCTAAATTATACTAAACTGTAGATACAGTTAGTCAGTTAACTTTTGGACGCGGGTTCGATCCCCGCCATCTCCACCATAAATTAAATGCACAATTGTGCTTTTTTTATTATTTAATTTAATAATT
This sequence comes from Spiroplasma endosymbiont of Andrena trimmerana, assembly GCF_964019575.1. Classification (NCBI taxonomy): domain Bacteria; kingdom Bacillati; phylum Mycoplasmatota; class Mollicutes; order Entomoplasmatales; family Spiroplasmataceae; genus Spiroplasma; species Spiroplasma endosymbiont of Andrena trimmerana. The sequence goes on along the minus strand of NZ_OZ026455.1, from coordinate 366,014 downwards.
AATTATAAATACCTTTATAAAATTTTAATTAGTGAAATAAATAATAAAAAAATATTTAAATATTTTATGAATAATATTGTAAAACAAGTTGCAAATAGTAACTAGTCTTGGTAATATTGAAAAGTCTTTAAATTTTTTTAATTATATTTGGAGCCGTGGCCAAGTGGTTTAAGGCATAAGTCTGCAAAACTTTGATCGTCGGTTCGAATCCGATCGGCTCCTCCAAAATATTAATAATATTTGCAAATATACTTGTAAATATTACTTTTAATAAGTTATAATTGATTAGGTTTAATGATTTAATGAGTTACTATAAATTTTAGTAATTAAATGCGCCTGTAGATCAATTGGATAGATCGTTTGACTACGGATCAAAAGGTTGTGGGTTCAAGTCCTGCCAGGCGCACCATCGGGATGTGGCTCAGCTTGGTAGAGCGCTCGGTTTGGGACCGAGAGGTCGCAGGTTCGAATCCTGTCTTCCCGACCATTATTAAATAAGGGCCCTTAGCTCATTTGGTAGAGCGCCTGCCTTGCACGCAGGAGGTGGTCGGTTCGATCCCGATAGGGTCCACCATTATATATCGGTTAAACATTTAAACTAAAACTGGCGAGGTAGCTCAGTTGATTAGAGCGTTCGGTTCATACCCGAGAGGCCATGGGTTTGAGTCCCATCCCCGCTACCATAGTCTAGGACCCTTAGCTTAGTTGGTTAAAGCTCCCGGCTCATAACCGGGCGAGCATTGGTTCGAATCCGATAGGGTCCACCATACTTAAATACTCGGAGGCTTACCCAAGTCCGGTTGAAGGGAACAGTCTTGAAAACTGTCAGTGCGCAAGTGCTCGAGGGTTCGAATCCCTCAGCCTCCTCCATTATTATTAAATTTTATACATCGCGGAGTGGGGAAGTGGTATCCCGTCGGGCTCATAATCCGAAGATCATTGGTTCAAATCCAGTCTCCGCAACCACGGTCTTGTGGTAAAGTGGTTAATACGCCTCCCTGTCACGGAGGAGATCGCGGGTTCGATCCCCGTCAAGACCGCCATTTAGAAAATAAAACATAAGCAGTATTAATTTAGAGAGTAAGTAAAAGGTCTTACTCTTTTTTTTATTGGTATAATGAATAATTATTTTACTCATTATGGAAGAAAGTTTTTGATTGATTAAGTAAATTAAGAATATTAAAATACACGTATAGTTTAAATAATAAATATAATTTTATTTAAATTTAACTATTATTAAATAATAGTTTTTAATTTTTAAAAAGGAGCGAAAATATGATAAATAATTTATTAATTTTTAATAACTCATCTTTAAGTATCGTAATTAGCAATAATGTTGAGACATTGATACCAGTGAATAATGCATTAACATTAGAAAATGGTATCAATGAACCAATTTTAAAAAATATATTATCATTAAATTTTTTATATAATATTGAAATGACTTCTAAAGAACAACTACAATTACTAACGGCAGAACAATTACAATTATTAACGCAAAAACACATTAAAATGTTTAATAAAAAACAAATTCAAGCATTTACAGAAGAACAAATACCACATTTCACAAAAGAACAAATTCAAGTATTTACTTTACAACAAGTTTCATGATTTACTAAAAAACAACTTGCAGCCTTTACACCGGCACAAGTTTTAAAGTTTAAGAATAAAAGAATCAAAAAAATAATTCAAAGAGAACAATTTCAAACATTTACATTAAAACCAATAAAAGTAACTTCATTAAGTTTAAATAGAAAAAAAACGTTCGACTCGTTCGAATTTACAAATGTATACTAGTCAGAAAATTAAATCATTAACAGAAAAGGAAATTTCAGAATTTACACCAGAACAAATTCAAGCATTAACACTAAAACAAATTCAATCATTCACAAACGAACAAATTCAAGCATTTAGTCCAAAACAAATTTTATGATTTGCACCATGACAGATTAGATTATTTACATCTGATCAAATTTCATGATTTAGACCAAGTCAGATTACAGATTTTACTAAACTACAAATTCAATCATTATCATTAGAACAAATACAAATATTCAGTCGTGCATACATTGATTCTTTTACATCTGATCAAATTTCATGATTTACACCAGAACAAATACCAAAATTTGAACGAGGACAAATTCAAGCATTTACTCCTGACCAAATTTCATGATTTAATCAAGAACAATTGGCAACATTTAAATTAGAGTCAGAGCAAGTTGAAAACAATAAATTAGTTTCAATGTCTTTTTGAATTTTACCTATTTTTTCTCTTTGTTTAGTTGGAGGTTTAATAGGTTTTATTTTAAAAAAAATTAGAACTAATTTTAAATCAAATAATAACTTAGAAAGAAATAATGCAAATAAATCACAAGAATTAATAAATATAAATAATGAAGAAGAAATATTAATTATGGATAATATTGAATTACAATCTGTATGTGATGAAAATGTAGAAAATCTAAATAATGAAGTTGATAAGTGAAAACAAATAATCTCAATAGATTTATCATATTCTCACTCAAAATTAGCAAGTGCAAATATTTCTGGATACTCCATATAATCGAAAAAATATTTAAACAATATTATATTAGCTAAATTGTAAAGGTAAGTGCAACTAAATTATTTTTCTATCCAAATATTCGATTGGTGAAAGATAATTTAGTATTTTTCTCGGTTTTTGATTTAAAGACAATATAAATTTATGAACTTCATTTTTATTAGTTTTTGAAAAAATAAATTTTTTAGGAAATTTTTCTCTAATTAAACCATTAGTATTTTCATTAGTACCTCTTTGTCAAGGTGAATATGGATTGGCAAAATAAATTTTTACATCTAAATTTTTTTCAAGTTGTTGTCAATTTGAAAATTCTTTGCCACGATCAAAAGTAATAGTTTTAACAATGTTTTTAGGAAGAATTGATAAATAATAACTGACATTTTTATTAATAACTTTAGTAGTTCTGTTTTTAACTAATATTGCTAAAGTAAATCGTGATACTCTTTCAATTAAAGTTATTAAACATGATTTGCTTTTACCTCGTGATGATACTATAGTATCTCCTTCTCAATGACCAAGTGTTATACGATCATTAACATTTATATCTCGTTCTTTAATTGATTTACCATTAAACTTGCCACGATTTTCTTTAGATTTTCGTTTTTTACCTTTTCTTCTTAAATTTTTACTAGTAACTTTATCAAGCATTCCAAAATAAATTCAAGTATAAATTGTTTTAAAACTAATAACTCATTCTTTATGAAAATTTTTAATTCTGCCATAAATTTGTTCAGGTGATCAACCTAATAGTAATTTTTGTTGTACATATTTTACTAAATTCTTATTTTTAAACTTATGAAAACTAATATGTGATTGTTTTCGATTTTCAGCTTTATTTTGTGCAATTAATGAAAAATAATGATTATTATCTTTATTTCTATTAATTTCTCGAATAATAGTACTAATACTTCGATTAAGATTTTTAGCTATTTCACTAATTTTAAATTTAAATTTCAATTGATTCTCAATATAAATTCTTTCATCTATGCCAAGATGTTTATAACTCATATAAAAACTCCTTACTTTTTTCTAAACTAAATTTAGCATTATGAAATTTTTATATGAGAATTTTTTGCAATTTTATTTACTTGCACTTACAAGTATAACTCAGCATTATTAAAATAAACAATAATTATTGAAAATTATTGTTTATTTTTCATATTACTTGTAGTTAAAAATAGATATTATTAATTATGTTTGTATTTATTTTAAAATAATAATTTGATTATTTTATATATTTAAAATTCGGATATAAGTTAACTATATAGTTTTTAAATAAAATGCATTATAATTATTTTATAGGATGGGTGAAAGATATGGATAAATCATTAGATAAACAATTTTTAACTACAAGTAATCTTATTGGTCAAAAAGAGTTAAAGAAATTAAAGGAAACTCCTTTACCTTCATTATTAGATTTAAATTTAACAAGAGTTTACTTTACTAGTCTTGGTGATGGTTTTTCGCGAATATTTATTTTAACTATTCAAATTTTTTGAATTGGCTTGATTTTTTTTAATGGCATTGGTTTTGGTCAATTGGTTGCTAATCTTCCTGGTATACCATCAGCACCAGTTTTTCAAAGTGCAATATTAAAAGTAGTAGCAATGTTAGTTACTGTTTTATTTGCTTTTATAATTTTAATTATGATTTTACCCGTTTTTTTATCTAAAACTATTAGAGGTATTGGTTTAAGTTGTTTATTTTTTTTAATATTTGGTTCTATTGTTAATTTAATAATTATTGGTATTAGTTTTTTTATGTTTTCTTATAGTGACAGTCCTTATCGAATCACAGTATTGATTTTCGCGGTTATAGCACTCTTATTATGATGAATTGCTATTTTGCATTGATGATTAAATACTATTGAAAATAAAAAATATTTAATTAAAAGTATTATTAAAATGTATGAATTAAGTTTTAGATAATGGAAATTTAGGTGAATAATATATGGCTAAAAAGAAAGATAATGATGATTGAAGAAAACTAAATAATATTACTAAATACGTTACTGGTAAAGTAGAACCAGTAAAAGTAAAAAAAACTTTTCTGACAATAACTATTTCTTTAATTATGATAATTTGTTTAGCAATTAGCACTTTTTTTATTGCTCTTGCTATGCAGAGTGCTTTTAATATTGGTGATTTTAAACAAAATATTCCAGAAGAATCAATTATTGTTGATATGAATGATGTTCCAATTGATAGTAGTAATAAAAATTTACGTTTGCCATTTTTTGAAGAAGAATCAAAAAAACAAGTTTTTGATTTATTAATAAAAGAATCTTGATGAGATAGTTTTTTTCCAACTAATATTACTAATTATGATTTCACTTTTTATAAACCCAATAGTAATGATGAATTAGATAAGAGTTTAATTAAAACTGATGGTGTTACTAAATTTGATTTAAAATTAAAGTTACAATCTTCATTTATTGAATTTAAAATACCAGTAATTGCATTAATTAAAAATACTGCTAAATTTTATGAAAAATTTATGATGTTTAATCAATTTGAAGGAAAATTTAGTAAACATGTTTCAGGAAAATTTCCAAATGGTAGTGATTATTTGCAAGAACAATGAACACATGGTTATTTACCAACTAATTTTTATTATGCGGATAAAATTGATAATACTGTTATTTATAAAACAATCGAAGATGAAATTAATAAATTTATTAATGATTATAAAGAAGAATTTGCTAGTGATACTCATCTTTATCCAATAATATCAACAATTCCTTTAGCAGATATTGATTTTAATGATGTAGCTACTATTAAACCATATTTCGAACTAGTTCATAATCCCGAATTAAATTATGTTGGTAATGCTGTGAATAGTTCCAAAGAATATGTTAATCTTTATTCATATTCTTCAAATTTTCCATTAAAACCTTTTTATATAACATATGTTTCTAATCCAAATGTTGTTTATGATTTCATTGATTTAAAACCAACAAGTATTGAAGAGGTTATTGATTATCTTAAAGTTAATCCTATTGATTTTGTTCCTTTTAGTATGGTACAAGAAGCAGTAGATAGTGATGAATCATTAATAAAATATAGTCCTCCACATATATTATTGACTAGTGATAATAGTGGTAATCATTTTAAATATAAGGAATTGAGTTATTATTTTGGCTTTTCAAATTCAATAAATAATAGTATTGAAAATATTAATGTTAATGATTATATTAATATTGGTGATTTAGAAACTTTTTTAGAAAATAAATATTGACAAGAAATGTATCAATTTGCAAAAAATAATTCTACTTTTTTCTTATTAGATTATCCTGATTCGACGGTTGATCCAAATATTAATTGAAATTTTGTTATTAAATCACTTGCTACTTTTAAAGGATATTTTGTTAAAGCTTTAAAGGTGCAAATTAATGAGTTAAGTGCTTTTACTTTTTTAGATATTGATGGTAATAATTTATCATTAAAGGCAACTGATATTATTAAGACTAATGATATTAAAAAAATTAGATTTCATATTGGAAAAGATTTGATAAGCAGTGACTATGTTCCCAAGCCCCATAGTTTTAATTTTACTTTAAAAGTAAAGTGAATTTAAATACTTAAAAATAAGTATTGATTTTATGAAAATGGGTTAAATTTTGATAACTATAATTTAATATTCATACTACTTATATAAAATAGTTTTAATTATATAGGTTATTAATTGTAAAATTAATATAAATTTGTTATTATTCTTGTGTATAAAAAATATAAATAATATAGTAGTTTTTAACCCATTGTTTGTTGAGATAAAAGCAAATGGGTTTTTATTTTGAAAGGAAAATTATAAATGATATTGCAAAAATATAAAAAATTAAAATTAGTAACCTTATTTTTATTTATTTTAACTATTTTAATTATGGTAATTGGTTTAATGTTAATTGGTTTTTCTAATTTTAATAAAAGTTTTTTTGAACATCTTAAATTATATAAAGAAAAAAGACTTATTATAGAAATAACAATAGAAATAACAAATGGATTTAGTTTATTAAATTATATGAGTGTAAATTATATTTTAAATCATTCTGCAGAAAATATATGTTCATCAGTAGTTCATAATTATGATGGTTATTATGATTGAGTTCAATTACAAATTGGAGTTATTTTTTGTATAATTTTAACTCCAATTTTTGGATTTTTTACTATTGCATTAACTTTTTTAATTATTGGTTTAAAAGTAAAAATAAAAAATAATAATTTTTGAGATGCAATCCAAAAATGTGAAATAATTAACAGTTATTATGTTCATTAGGTATTTTGTTTTTAAAATATATTAAGTATTATTTTTAGTGAATCAACAAAATGTTTTATTTTATATAATGATTTATAATGATTTATAATTTCTTATTTATTTAAAAAATATTTTTAATAATTATTTAAATTTGGATGGTCAAAGTTAAATCATTATTTTTTTGTTTTTAATTTTGCCATATTATATTTTAAAAAAATAAATTTAAATTTGATAATTTTGTAAAATTGAACACTTATAATTTTGATTTATATCAGATACTATTATTAAGTTTTAATACCTAAAATAAGTTATAATATAAATAAAAAATAAGGGGTGTTAGATATATGGAAGAAAAAAAAGATGACTTAAAAAATACTCCATTGTCAAATGTTGATAATAGTATTATCAAACCAAATAATGATAATCCATCATTTAAAGATATTGAAGAACAACGTTTTACTACTTATAATCCGTTATTAAGTGATAGTATTAAATTTAAAAGAATGTATTGAAGTTCAAAAATGGAAAATATTGCTCGTATTTTGTTACTTACAGTTTCTTGTTTTCATTTAATTTTTTCTTATTTTTTAGCTAACAATTTGGTTAATCAAATTTTGAGTAATAAAGGTAGTAACATGAACCCAACTTATATAATTTATATATTTTTAATTATAACTCTGGGATTTAATTTTATATTTTATTTACCAGTAGCGATTGGTCGCACTGCTAGTGCTATGTTTGGATGATCAATTGTTTATATTATTTTAGCAATTGCTTATTTTATAGTTTTAGAAGTATTTTGTACAATTTTGTTAGTGGTTAATGGATTAGTAAATGAAACTGTTTCTGCAGAAGTTCCAATATTTATGATTATTGTTTTACTAATAACTGTTTTATGATTAATTGCTGCTTGTTTATTAATTGTTAAAAGTGATGATGTAAGAAGAGAATTAAGTGTCGAATAAATAATAAGTAAAGGAGAATATAAATGAGTACAGATAGTTTACTTTCTAAGCGAATTGAACAATTAATTAAAGTAATTAGCGCTGATGTTTATGAAAAAGAAACTGTTTTTAAACTTGCTATTTTGGCGTTATTATCAGGAGAATCAATATTTTTATTAGGATTACCAGGAATTGCTAAATCATTAATTTCACGACGAATTAAATATGCGCTCCATGATGGGCGAAATTTTGAATATTTAATGAATCGTTTTTCTACTCCAGAAGAAATTTTTGGACCAATCTCAATCAAAGATTTATTAAAAGGTAACTATGTAAGAATTATTGATCAATATTTGCCTGCTGTTGATATTGCTTTTTTGGATGAAATTTGAAAAGCAGGCCCTTCAATTCAAAATACATTACTAACTATTATTAATGAAAAAATCTTTCGTAATGGTGGTGTTGATATCAAAGTACCATTAAAACTATTAATTTCAGCTTCCAATGAGTTACCAGAAAGTGGTAAAGGTTTAGAAGCTTTATTTGATCGTTTTATTATTAGAATGATAGTTTATGGTTTAACTAATGAAGAAAATTTTAATGATATGTTAGAAAGTATTACTAGTTTAGAAGTAAAAGTTCCACTTGAATTACAAATTAAAACTTCTGAATATGAAAAGTGATTAAAAGAATTGGAAACTACTGTTACTTTAAGCAAAGAAACATTAAATTTTATTTCTCGTTTTCGTAAAATTTTAACAGAAGCAACTAATGGTAAAGCTTACATTTCTGATCGAAGATGAAAAAAAATTGCTAAATTAATAAAAGCTTCAGCTTATTATAATGGTAGAACAACTACTGATAAGCCTGATTTATTGATTATTCCTTACTGTATTTGAGATAATGAAGATCAAGAAAAAGAGTATACAAAACTTTTCAATGAAGCATATTGTGAAGATTTAACTTACACATTGAAACAAAATCAGATTGAACTGGAAAGTGAGTTGGAAACATTAAGTAATAATGCCGAAAACATTAAAGATAGTCAAAATCAACCATCTATTTACTCCAATCCATTTTCTGAACAAATTAAAGGCATATATTATCGTTTATTATGACATAGTGATGAGTTTCCAATTTGTTTTATTAGTAGAAAGGATTTTCAGTTATTATTACGACGTAATAAAAAGAGTCATAATATTCAATTATTTTATGGTAAAAGTTTAAGTAAAATGGAAGGTAATCAGAAGTTTGAGTTGCAATTAAAGAATTCTAGTGAATTAATAAATATTACAAATAATTCTATAATTCAAGTTGAATTAACTAATACTGATAGTAAATCACAATTTGGAAATATTAATAGTCAAATGAAAGATTTAAAGCAACAAATTAATGAATTAAAAGTACATTTTGAACAAGAATATCATCGTTTAAGTAAAACCGATTCTATATTTTTTGATGAACAATTTAAATCACTATTAGAAATGGCATTTTTTGATAAAATTTCACAAATACCAGAAGCAGAAACCGAAACGACTCTTTCATCAGAATCACTAACTGAAGATTCACCAATAACTATTTCAAATGTTAATGATACTAATAATAATAATTCTGATATTAATTAAGATAGGTGATTATTATGGAACAATTAATTGAATCCCATGTTTCACAAATTTTAGAAACTAAATTGAAAAAAATGTCTTTATCAGAAACAAATTTGAGTAGTTTTACTTGATTTAAAAAAAATTTTGCTTGATTAGCTCCAGAATTTGATCAACAAATTAGTCATTTTTATTTAAATGAAGTTTTAGAAAAAAGTAAAAATATTGTTATTAGTCCCATCATTAAAAGAGAATTACGATTATATTTCTGAGTTATGATTAATGGTATTGATAGATTAAAAAATAATTGACAAGAAATTTACACTAGGGCAAAAATTCTTGATTCACCAATGATTAATTATTTTCATTATTTTCAAGAAAAATTTAAGGATCGTAAACTTAATAGTAAATTAACTTTTGATAATTTTATAAGACATTGAGAAAGTTTAATTGTTCAAAGAATTGTAAATTATAAATTATTTGAAACTATGCAAATGCGTCAAAAATATTTAACAATGTGAAGTAATAATATTAAAATTATTAATGAAGTAAGACATATTGTTGGTTTTGCTTGAAATTTTTTTGGACGATTTTGAGAAGGAGATTTAAATGATTTTAAAAAAATTAATTTAAATACTATTATACAATATGGTGAAATTTTAAATAAGAATCCATCTATTATTGAAATTGCTAGACTACTTGGTCGTTGAAAAGGAATTTCGGGTTTAACAGAAAAGCAGGTTCATCAAAAAGTACAAATTGAATATCAATTAAAGCCATTAGGAAAATGGCCTGAAGAAATAGTAGGAATTACCGAGGGTAAAGATTTAGAACATTTATTACCATTAGAATTAGTTAATCTTGCTATTCCAGAGTTAAATGCTATTTTTTATAAAAAATTTGTTGAAGAAAAGTTAGCAATTACAGAGTTTGAATCAATGGATTTAGTTGCCACTGAACATCTTGTTGAAGAAGTTGTAGAAGTACCAATTCCCGAAAGTGAAGGCCCTTTTATCTTATGCATTGATACATCTAAATCGATGAGTCATAGTCCAGAAATTATTGCAAAATCAATTGCGCTTGCTATTAGTAAAATTGCTTTACAAGAAAAAAGACCATGCTATATGATCAATTTTTCTGGTAAATTTGAAACTTATGATTTATCTAATTTAGTTTCATCAATTCCCAATCTAATTCATTTTTTAGGTCATAGTTTTAAAGGACATACTAATATTAATCCAGCTATTAGTCACGCTTTAACAATTATGCAATCTAAAACATATCATAATGCAGACTTATTGGTAGTTTCTGATTTTTTATCTGCTAATATTACTAAAAATAATATTAATTTAATGTTGCAACTAAAAGCAAAAGCTAATCGCTTTCATGCTATTAATATTGCTTCTTCAACATTGTCTAATAATTTTAAAAAATATTTTACTAATTATTGACATTATGATCCTCGCGATCCATTTGCTGCGCGAAAAATTGCATTAAATTTAGTTAAAACTAAAAATAAATCTTAATCTTAATTTTGATAGTTATTTTTTTGCTTTAATAATGATAAAATATTATTAGAGTGAAAAAGTAAACTGATAATGAGAGATGGATAATATGAAAAAAAATAATTTAATTTTAAGCAAAACATTAGTTATTATTAGTGTTTTAACAGTAACAATTAGTTTATCAATTTTTCCATTATTTAATTGAGGTGTTCCATTAAAAAACAATATTGCTATTATTATTGCTTTAATCGTTAATAAAGAACCAATTACTAGTAGTTTTTATAAACAATTAATGACTAGTGATAGTATAGTTTCTTTATATACTTTTGGAACATTATTGATTTTTAATTTAACTTATTTAATACCATTAATTTTTATTAAAAAACCTTTTTCAAGATCAGTTTTTGCTATACACATGTTATTAATAACCTTAGTATTGATACTTTTTGTATTAGTACTTTTTAATTACTTTAATATTAGAAATTTTCAAACTATTCCTTTTAAAGATTTATGAACAATTCCTTGAGCAGGTATTGGTTTAAGTTTACTTACTATTTTTTGATATGGCTTAAAAAATTTATGAGTTAATCCTCCACAGTTATCAAAAAAAAGTAATGATTATAGTAAAAACAAAAAAGAAGAAATTAAAAGTGATGATTTACCATCATATGAAGATTTACAATTACAATTAAAAATGTTAAAAAAACAATTAAAAGAAGTTAGAAATATTAAAGGTAAGAAATAATAAAAGTTATTTTAGATTTTTAATTAGATCATTAGCAAACTTTGTTTTTTGATATTTGTTGTTGGTTGATTACTATAGTTAGGTGAATTTATTTCATTTTTACTTGAGTTTAAAATTCATGATTGCAAATATTCTTTCACTTCTAGATTCACTTTATTTATTGATTCTCAAAAATTATCTATACATTCAATTTTAGCACCATTTTCTATTAGAAACTTAACTCCCTCTATATTATTATTATCAGCAATTAGAATTAAGGCAGTTTTACCATTTTGATTTGTATGATTAATATCAGCGTTATTTTCTACTAAAAATTTAATAACATCTAAGTGATTATTTTGAGCAGCTCGTGTTAAAGCACTTTCTTTATTATAATTAATTATATGGTTAACATCGGCATCGTTTTCAACTAAAAATTTAACTATATTTAAATATCCTTTTTTGGCGGCTTTTGTTAAAGCGCTATTACCACTACCAATTTTTATATTTTTTTGAAAAGAATTTTCTTTTATTCTATAAGTATAAGTAAAAATATCTGAATTTGTATAGTTGACATTAGCATTATTTAGTAATAAAAGTTTAATTTTTTCTAAATCATTTTCTTTTACTGCATTCATTAATTGTTTATTTTTTTCTCTTTCTCTTGCTTGTGGTGAACATGATTTCAAAAATTTAATTACATCTAAATGACCATTTTCAATAGCTCGATCTAAAGCAGTTTCACCACGTAAATTTATTTGATTAACATCTGCATCGTTTTCAACTAAAAATTTAACTATATTTAAATACCCTTTTTTGGCGACTTTTGTTAAAGCGCTATTACCACTAGTATTTTTATCTGGATAAGAAGTCACTTTACCGGTAAGTTTTTTACAAATGGAATATTTAAAGTTTCTATAATTGACATCAGCGCCATTTTTTACTAATTTCATAGTTTTTTTAAAATTACCTTCTTCAATAGCAATCATTAATTTCTCATTTTTAGTCATATCTTTTAATGCTCCTTTTCTTCTAACAATTTAATAAAAATCCTAATATAGAAAATATCTATACTAGGAATAAACAATTATTAAATTAATAAAATTATAATTTATTTTTTTAATCTATCAATTAATATGCTTTTTTGTATTTTTAAGGTTTTGAATATTTAATTAAAAATAATTTAAAGAATGTAAATAAATGATTATAAAATAAGTGTTTTGTATAGTTTGATTTAATTATTATTTTATAGTAGTGTATTATCAATAGTAATTATAATATTTGCAAAATTAGCCTTTTAATAGATTTATTTATTAATAAGGTTTTTTAATATTATAATTTATATTTTAAATTAACATTTTTATGAGGAGAAATTTTAATGCCAAGATTAGAACATTTAGAAAAAGAAAGAATAAACAAATTTCTTATTTTACTAAAAAATAGTGATGAAATAAAATTTTTTTTAATGATTATAAAGAAGTCATATTAAATGGTGAATGTCAATATATGAATTTTTTTTATGATTTAGATGAATTTTTAAAAGATATAGAAAAAATTAGAGAACAATTAAGAGCAGAAACGGCTCCTGATAATAAAAAAATAAAAAAAATAAATTCTTTTTTTTAAAAAAGGAAAATAATAAAAAAATGTTTTTAATAGAAAACTTAGAAAAGAAAGCAAATATGTTGGAAGAAATACATAATATTTTATTAGAACTACGTGATAATGCACCAAAACGGGAAATGGAACATATTATTTATTTAAAAATATTATTATTATTATATTTTAATGATACTACTATAGAAGGCAAAACGTTAGATTTTTCTGAATATGAACAATGAAAAAAGATATTTATTGAATTTGCTAATATAAAAATGAATGAACTTGAAGGAATTGATTTAGAAAATATTAAAATAATAACTAATACAGTACAAACTTTATTTTTAGATGTATTTCGTGATGAAACTTTTCAAAACAAACATGAATTGGAAGTTATAAAAGTAAAAAATTTAATGGAAAAATTTATTTATGAAACAATTAATAGTAAAGAAATATTAAGTTTTCAAGTAGCGTTTGCCAATCATAAATTAGTTAATGAACAATATAACAATCTAAAAGATAATCAAGAATCAGTTCTAAAAGAAATTAATTTAAAAATAAAAGTTATTACAGATAAAATAGAAAAAAACAATATGAAGCTACAAAAAATAAAAAACATATGATTTTATAAGATTTGAAAATGTAGACAGTTAAAGAAAAGTAACAAAAATTGAGAAATTAAATTAGGTGAAAAGATTGCAGAAAAAGAATTTTTTTTAAAAAAATTTAAAGATCTTTATACTAAATCACTAGATCAGTCAACACTTAAAAAAGCAGAATTGGATTTATCTGCTAAACTATTAGCATTTTATTTAGAACAAAACAAATCTAAAAATTTAAAATTTTCTGAATATGAAGTGTGAAAAGTCGAATTTATTGCTACATGTGAAAAAGTAATTAAAAATCTTGAATTTAATAGTTTAAAAATAGAGTTAATTAGTAATTTTGCAGTAACTTTATTTAAAGATGTTTTAAAAAATATTGAACTTCAAAAAAAATACGAAATTAAAGTTATTAATGATGATAATGATTTATCATCTCAATTAGATTCTGATACATGTCTTGTTTCTGAAAGCGGCATTAGTGAGTGAAGTGATAGTTTTGGTGAAAGTATTAATATTGATATGAATATTAATTTTCATTCTCCTAAACAAACAATTGTAACATAAGTTATTAATAAAATAAATTATTAAAATTATAGATATTGAATTTTTATAAAATATAAATAAATTATCGGATTAAATAGTGGGTTATAGAGATATATTTGAACTAATGGAAAGAATGATAAAAATGGATATTAAACTTATAAACAAATGAGAAGTAATAATTAAATTAATAATATATTCACAAGCAATAAGAGAATATCAAGAGTATTTTAATGTTTTACAAGAATTAGAAAAAGAACGTATAACTAGATTAGAAGATCTTGAAAATAAAAAACAAGAAATAATAGAAAAAATAAATAATAAACAATTAGTAATTCCAATTATTACTGCATTATTAAATTGTTGAAGAAGAAATAAAATTCAAGATTTTGATTTTTTGATTAAAAAATTGAAAGTTAAAACTCCTCATAATAATATGAGAAAAGTATGACGTAATGTTTGAAAAGAAATATTAACTTATTATTGTGATGGTGATTTAACTAAGACAATTAATTCCGAAGAGTTTAAAGAATGACAGGATAAATTTATCGAAAATTGTGAATCATTAATTGAAAAATGAAAAGGTAAAGAAAAATATAAATTGATATTAGATACTTGTAAAAAATTATGTGAGATTGTCAAAAGTTTAGTAAATGATGTGTGTAGTGATCATGAATTTCAAAGAAGTGAATCATTAAATATTATTGGTAATAATATATTTTTACAAGCAAATATTGCTAAAGAAAATGGGTCTACTGATTTATCAAATAATAATTGAAAAGAAAAAATTAGAAGAGACTCAAATCACTTAATGCCAAAAACTGAAAAACCTTGTTGAAGAAGATATGTAATTAGAAGATAATTAGTAAAAAAATAAATATATATTTAAATAAATTAAAAAATAAGTTTTAACCCCTTGTTATTTTTTACTTTTATATGCTATTATTGTATAGGTAACGGCTCGGTAGCTCAGTTGGTAGAGCATTCGCCTGAAGAGCGAAGTGTCAGTGGTTCGAATCCGCTTCGAGCCACCATTATTTAAAATATAGGCAATTAAGCCTTTTTTTTAATTATTTTTCTTAGATTTAGGTTTAAGTTAAAATTTTAGGTATAATAGTGTCATTAGCAATTTTAAACAATTAATAATTCTAGAAAGAAGGGTATTAGTGTCTAAAATTTTAGTTTTAAATAATGCAAAAATAATTAGCATTAAGAAAATAATAAATAATGGTTTTTTAGTAATTAAAGATAATTTAATTTTCCAAATTAATGAAGGAAAGTATAATTATGAATTTCAAGATGCTCAGGTTATTGAATGTCATAATCAAACAATAATACCTGGTTTTATTGATTTACATGTACATGGAGGTTATGGCTATAGTTTAATGGATGGTACCATTGAATCAATTAATAATTTTGCAAAATTAGTTCCAAAAGAGGGAGTAACAAAGTTTTGTTATGCAACAGTTACTGCCAGTAAAAAAGAAATTGATAATATTCTTTCAGTATTTGCTAAGTATATGAAAACAGAAAATAAAGGTAACAAGGCACGAATTATTGGTGCATATTTAGAAGGACCTTTTATCTCAGAATTACAAAAAGGAGCACATACTCCGTCATTACTTCATGTTCCTGATCTTAATTTAGTAAAATCTTGAAATATAATTAGTAACAAAAATTTAAAATTTATTGTTTATGCTCCTGAGATAGATCCTAATTTAAATAATAAAAATTCAAATTTTATTTCTTCATTAATTAAAAATAATATTATTCCTAGTGTTGGTCATAGTAATGCTACTTTTAAAGAAATAACTAAAACTGTTGAATATGGTTTAACGCATATTACCCATCTTTATAATGCAATGAGTCCCTATAATCATCGCGATCCTGGTGTTGTTCCAGCATCATTATATTATGATCAATTAGTTACTGAGTTAATTTGTGATGGAATTCATGTTGATATTGATATTTTAGCAATAACATATAAAATTAAAGGTGCCGATGGAATTTGTATGATTACTGATGCCATGAGTGCAAAGGGACAGCCTGATGGTAAGTATTTATTGGGACCATTACCTGTCATTAAAAGTAATAATAAGGTTACTGTTGAAGCAACCGGAAAATTGGCAGGCAGCATTGCAACAATGATTGCTGGTTTTAAAAATTTATTAAAAATTACTAATAATAATTGACAAGATTGCATCAAAATGGCCTCTTATAATAGTGCTAAACAAGTAGGAATTGCAAATAAAACGGGTGATATTGTTATTGGTAAATTAGCAGATATTATTGTATTAACTAAGAATAATGATATTTTTTTAACAATATGCGAAGGAAAAATTGCGTATCAACAAGAATAAGTAAGTAATGTAAGGGGTTTTTAAATTATGAAATTAATTATTTTAAAAGATAAAACTGAGGTTGCTCAATTATTAAGTAAAATTATTATTGATATTATTAAAGTTAAACCAAATGCTATTTTAGGATTAGCAACAGGAAGTAGTCCAATTGAAACATATAATTTATTAATAGCAGATGCAAAAAATAACAAAAGAGATTGATCAAAAGTTGTAACATTTAATTTAGATGAATATGTTGGTTTAACTCCAGATCATGTAAAAAGTTATCGTTATTTTATGAATCATCAATTATTTAATCATATTAAAAGTCTTAATTTAAAAAATACGTATGTTCCTAAAGGTATTGGTGATTTAGACCAAAATGTGGAAGAATATGAAAAATTATTAAAAGAAAAAGGACCAATTGATTTACAAATATTGGGTTTAGGTACTAATGGTCATATTGCTTTTAATGAACCAGGTACTCTTGCAAGTAGTAAAACACATGTTGTTAATTTAACTAAAGAAACAATTGAAGCTAATAAAAGATTTTTTTCTAAAGTTGAAGATGTACCAACCAAAGCTGTTACGATGGGCATTCATACTATTTTACAAGCTAAATTGATTGTTTTAATTGCTACAGGAACTAATAAAGCACAAGCTATTCGAGAGTTAGTTGAAGGTAAAGTTTCTCCAAATTATCCATGTACTTTTTTACAAAATCATGATGATGTTACAATTATTATTGATGAAGAAGCAGCAGCATTATTAAAACCAACTATATCAAAAAAAAAATTAACTTAAAGGAGAAACAAATGGAACGTAAAAAGATTATTATTGGAAATTGAAAAATGTATAAAAATATAGAAGAAACTCAATTTTTTTTAAATGAATTTAATAAATTAATAAAAACTAAAAATATTAAATATGATTATGGAATAGCAGCTAGTTTTACTAATTTACCCTTACTAAAAATGAATAAAACTTCTGCTTTAATTATTGCAGCTCAAAATTGTCATTATGAAACCGAAGGTGCATATACTGGTGAAATTTCAATTAAGATGCTAAAAGATATGATGGTTAGTCATGTTATTATTGGTCATTCTGAACGCAGAATGTATTTTAATGAAGTAGATGAAACAATAAATAAAAAAATACATTCACTATTTAATGCTAATATTATACCAATTTTATGTTGTGGTGAAACTTTAAACCAATATGAAAATAAAGAAACTAATGAAGTAATTAAAAATCAAATTAAGTTAGCATTAAAAAATATTAAAGCAGAAAATATTGCTAAGTTAGTAATTGCCTATGAGCCAATATGAGCAATTGGTACTGGTAAAACAGCAACAGCTCAACAAGCCCAAACGGTTTGTAAAATGATTCGTGAATTTATTAGTGAATTATATAATAAAAATGTTGCAGAACAAGTACGTATTCAGTATGGTGGTTCAGTAAAACCCGATAATATTAAATTAATACTTTCTGAACCCGACATTGATGGTGCATTAGTTGGAGGTGCTTCATTAGTACCACAATCTTTTTTTGATTTACTAATTTAACTCTATTTAAATTACTAATAAAAATAAGGAGTTAACTAAACATGGAATTATCAAAGATACAAATTAAAAGTATGTGAACAAAACTAACAAAAAAAATTAAACATCGTGCCTTTCCGGCAACCACTTTTGTCAATGCTTTTAGGAATAAGTCAGAAATTTTAGCATTGTTTAGCAAAAATGGTGAAGACACTAATCAATTAGAACAAATTGGCTTTATTATTTGTACTAAAACTATTTTTGCTCCTAGTAGTGATAGTATTGTTAGTGACAAAGGTATTGTTACTAATGAATATTTTACTGGTGAAGTAATTGATGTTAATAATACTCTTATTCCTAATACTTATATTCATTTAGTTAAGGTTAATAGTGGACCAATCGTTATTAACGATATTCCATTGTATTTAACTATCAATGAAAGTCATCATCAATCATTAGTTAATAATAAAATTGGTGCTAAATTATTTATAAATAGTTTGATGAAACAATTAAATTATAAAACTTCTAATTTTAGTTCTATTTCTATTACTGAACAAAATTTTATTGTTGCTCTTAATAATTTAAAGATAAATAGAAAACAAATATTGCAAAGTGAATTTATCATTAATTCTTTATTAGAACAAAAATTATCATTAGAACAGTTAATTTTATTGCAAAATAAAAAAGAATATAGTTATTTAAAAAAATTTAATGAAGTTGAATTACAAGAAATTATTAATTTGCAAAAAATAGCAGTTGTTGCTATTAAAACTAATAAAGATCAGCGAAAAATAACATTAATAGCAGGTAATAAACAACGAATTGAAAACTTTTTTATTAATGCTAAAAAACCAATCATTAATGCTATTAATGCTATTAATAAAAAAATTAGAGCAATTAATCAGCCCGAAAATATTCAACCAATAGCACCGATAACTAATATTACTAATTATCAAGATTTATGACAATTACAAAAAATTCATAAAGAACTATTGAAGTCATTTTCAAAATGGCGGATAGTATCTCAAGATATATTAGAAAATTTATCACAGACTTTTGCTTATGGTTATTATTCAGAAGTCATTGATAATTTGAAAATTACTCATTATTCTTTTAATAATGATTTATTAGATTATAATTTAATGGAAATTAAAGGACACAATTTATTAGCTAATAGTAGTAATACTATTTTATTTCTTTCTAATAATATTAGTGATAATCCTAGTATGGTTATTTTATTAAGTGAAGATTTAAAATCAATTTGTGATTTAAAAACAATAATTACTAAAATTACTAAAAAGCAATCTATTAAAATAGTCTTTAAAAAAGATATTGTTATTTTGAGTACTGTTCATTATCAATGTATTACTGATTTTATTACTAAAATGATTACTATTTTTAAATCTGATAATTTTAAACATCAGTTACAAGTTATTAAATAAAATATGAGGTGAAATTTATGAAAACAAAACAACCAATATTACTATGTATTTTAGATGGTTTTGGTATTGCAAAATCTAGTTCAACTAATGCTATTAGTTCTGCAACAAAACCTAATTTGGATTATTTATTAAAAACTTATCCGCATACTGAAGTTTCAGCTTCTGGCCTTGCAGTTGGTTTACCAGAAGGACAAATGGGCAACTCTGAAGTTGGACATTTACAAATTGGTGCCGGTAGAGTAATTTATCAGTCATTAACATTAATTAATAAGTCAATAAATGATAAAACATTTTTTAAAAATGAAACAATATTGTCAGCAATTAATCATGCCAAAAAGAATAATAGTAATGTTCATATTATTGGTTTACTAAGTGATGGTGGAGTACATGCTCATATTAATCATATTTTAGCATTATTAGAAATTGCTAAACAACAAAATTTTAAGAATGTTTATGTTCATGCTATTTTAGATGGTCGTGATACAAAAGCTGATATTTCTAAAATTTATATTGAACAGTTATTAAAAACTATGAAACAATTAGGCATTGGTATGCTTGCTACTATTTCAGGAAGATATTATGCTATGGATCGCGATAAACGTTGAGATCGTTTAAAAATAGCATATGATGTAATAGTTAATCATGAAGGTGCTTCATTTATTGATCCTATTGCTTATGTTAATGCAGAATATAGCGCTGGTCGTAATGATGAATTTATTATGCCTGCTTATAATTCTGAAATTAATAATGGTAATATTAGGAATAACGATAGCATTATTTTTGCTAATTTCCGTCCTGATCGTGCAATTCAATTAGCATCAGCATTAACAAATAATAAATATGATTTTAATATTAGTATGAAAATACCAACATTAAAAAATACTTTTTTTATTTCAATGATGGAATATGCTAAAAGTGTTAAACCACAAGGTGTTATTTTTCCACCTATATCAATGCTTGATGCTTTAGGGGAATGATTAAGTAAAAATCAATATCATCAATTACGAATTGCTGAAACTGAAAAATATGCACACGTAACTTATTTTTTTGATGGTGGTGTTGATGTTGAATATCCACTATCAACAAGAATTTTAATTCCTTCACCAAAAGTAGCAACTTATGACTTAAAACCAGAAATGAGTGCTCGCGAAATTACTACTCGTTTAGAAAGTGAAATTTCTAAAAACATATATGATGTTATGGTTTTAAATTTTGCTAATCCTGATATGGTTGGTCATACTGGTGTTTTAAATGCTGCCATTGATGCGATTGATGTTATTGATGAATGTATTGGAAAATTGTATCAAGCAATAAAAAAAGTGAATGGTATTTTAATGATTACTGCTGATCATGGTAATGCTGAAATCATGATTGATAAAGAGGGTAATCCTAATAAAAAACATACATCGCAACCAGTACCATTTATTATTTGTAAAACAGGATTAAAATTAAAATCAGGTGGTTGCTTAGCAAATATTGCTCCAACGCTATTAGACGTTTTGGGTTTAGTTAAACCAACTGTTATGACCAGTGAGTCTTTAATTATTAAATAGAAATATATTGATTTTTCTTTTTATTGATAAGTGCTTGTTTTAAGAATATAAAAGTATTAAAATATAGGCATATGAATTAAATATAGTGTTTCCCCTTTTATTTTTTTAAATAAATATAAGGGGTTTATTATATTTAGTTCCTATATTATTTTAGAAATCTATACATTTATTAAAAATTATGGAGGTAAAGTATGCCATTATCAGAAACAGTAGAATATCGAGAACTTAATGACTTTCTACAAAAATCATTAAGTTCTAAAAAAGATGAATCATCACCCAATATAACTTTAAATAGTTTGGAAGTTAAGATTGATGATATAAAAACACAATTAGATAGTAGTTTAAAAGAATATATTATTGAACTTGTATATGTAGATGAAAAGGGACGTTTAGTAAAAAATACTAATGATGAAAATGTTAGTATTATTCAACAACCACCTTTAGCAATTAATAGTGATCAATTACAACAACTAGTAATAGTAAAAGAAAAATTAGATAGTTCTCTAGTACATTTATATCGAACTAAAAAAGAAAATGATAAGATTATTCTTGAATATTTAGGTAAAAAAGAATTACCGGCATTATTATTAAAAACTCAATCAGAATCCAATAATTTAAATAATGAAGAATATAAAGAAGAGTTAGATGATCTTAATGTTAATATTATAAAAAGATCTGAAGAGCCTATGAAATTATCATTTGCTGAAAATGGAACGTGTTATTTGTTTATTGATAATAAAAACAAAACAATTGTTCCTGTAGATGTAAATGATGCTAAGGAATTTAAAAACTTTGTAGCCAAAAAATGTCCTCGTAATGGTAGTATAAATATTGAAGTTGATAAAAATGGAAAGATTTTGTTTGCATATATTATTGATAACCAGACTCATAAGAGGAAAGATATAAAAATTGATGAAAAATTAATTGATACTCTTGAAAGAGTAATTAGTACAGCCTCTTCTTTACATTCACAACATTCACAAAATAATTCTGTTGCACCTAAAAAAGAAGTACAAAGTAATAATTCTTTTCCTGCAAAGGAAATTAATGGTACTGAAGCACCATCAAAACCAGTAGAACAAAACGTTAAGTCAGTTTTATCTACACCAACACCATAAATGTAATAATTAAAGGAGAAAATATAAAAATGCCACTAATGGAAAATTTTAAATGATTTACAAACATTATGAGAAGTATATATCAATCAGAAATAAGTGATGTTGAAGATATTGCTATTGAAGTAGAGGATGACCTATATTCAAAAAAGAATACACTTAATATTTTGAAGAATTCTTCTTTCAATATTAATCCATTAAAAGTAAAAAAAATAGTTAGTTTAAATCAAGATGGAAAATTTGTTGTTGATAGTGGTTCATTAGTTAATACTATATTATTAGTGATGAATCATTAATTCAAAATGATCAAAGTATATTTAAAAAAGACCAATTAGTTTTCGTTGACGATGAAACTGACAATACTAAAATTAAAGTATATAAAATTTTATTTGATGAATCTGAAGGTGAAATAAGACCTGAATTAGGATTATTAGGAAGTATAAATTTATTAAAATTTAATGAAATTTTTATAAATTCTGGACTGTTTAAAGAAAATGATGTTTTAATTAATCAAAAGATTAAAAGTTTATTAGATACTCCACAGTTGCGAAATCCATTTGAACAATCAAACCCAGTTTGAGATGTGGAACAGTATAAAATTAATGATTATTCTTCAAATAGTACAATGATCGAAGATTTTAAAAAACATTTAAACTTAGTGAATGTTGAAAAAGACTATTTTATTTATCGTCAAGGAAATGAAATTTTTATTAAAAATGTTACTGATCCAAATGATACTTTTATAATCTCAACAACTGCTCAAAGTATTACTGATAATGATATTTTTTATTTAAATAAAAAGATTAACGAAAATGGAGAAATTTTTTGAGAAACCTATAAAATAACAAAAAAACCTGTTCTAGGATGATTATATGATAATGTAAAATATCAAGGACATAAAGTTAAATCTTTAACCGACCAGCAATTTGATGATTTAAAAGCATTAAGTACTCCTCCACAATTGGGATTTACTATAGAACCAACAATTAATATTGGATTAGCATCTGTTGTTAAAGAAGAACAAGAAGAGTTGCTATGCGTTTTTTAGTTATTGCACCAGAAGTGTTACCAGAAGATTTACCTGAACCTTTATCGATTACAAATAATATCATTGAAACATTACAAAATAATAGCATAGAAGGTTTGTATAGTTTAGTAATAGAAGATGGTAAAATAAAAATATCAGATGCTAAATCAGATCCAGAAAATGTAATTTTTGAACAAGAACTTTCTCGGGATAATAAAAAAATATGAAATGATATAGAAGTTGCTGGTAAGTATCAAAAAGTATACTTTGCAAAAAACCCAAGTAATAATTTAGTAGAAAAATGAGTAGTTATTGCTGATCAAAATCAACTACAATGTATTGGAACACTTTCTTTATTAGAGTTAAGAAAAAGTTTTGCAAATAATAATTTATTTCCTAATGGATTAAAGGGTATTCACTGTGGAGAAAATGGATCACAAGTTAAAGTGGCAATAGCTGCTGCTGAACAGGTAATATCACCAAAACCATCAGCTACAAAATTATCTCCAGTTATCGTTAAAAATGTTATTAATTTAAAATGAGATGATAGTAGAGAATTATGAGATTTAAACATAACAACTGATGAGCAAACATTGGATAAAAAATTAAAATTAGAAAAAGATGAAAATGATATTTTGAAAAATTTAATAGATAAAAATAATAATGCAAATACTGTTATTTTATTTAATAAGTGTGATGGAAAATTTTTAAGAGCATATTATTTTGATGAAAATAATAAAAAAGTAAATTGCTCTAATAAGTTAAGTGATGAAGATAAAGAACAACTTAGTATCATAAATCAGAAAGCAAAAGTAAGAGTATCAGAAACAAGAACAGTAAGACCAATACATGATTTAAAATCAAACTTATTTTCAAAAAATATTAAAACTTTTAATTTTAATATTTTTAATGGAAAATGTTATGTTTTATGTAATGATGAACTTGGAATTCCATTAAAAGCAGAAGTGAAACTTAGTCCTGAACAAATTCGTGCATTATCATATTTAACTAAAAATGAAGTTGATTTTTCTTTAACTTTTGATAAAGATGATAATTTTAAAAGTATAAGTTATATCTTTTATAGAGATGAAGTAAAACAAAATGTAACTATTAACAGAAAAGATTTATCTAATAGTAATAATTTTAATCAAAAAACGATTGAAACTGATGAATTAATGGAAGCAATAATTACTGCTCTTAATAATCCTGAAAGTTTAATACCAGAGGATGATGGAGTAACTCCAAAACCATGAAATAGTGATACTGCTGCTAAAGTTAATGATACATCATCACCAAGTAGTACAACTCAACATTCACAACAACAACAAATGTAATTAAATCATCATTATTTTAGAAGCACAAATAAAAAATATTTGTGCTTTTTTGATTCTAAACAATATTTTTTTCTGTATAATAATTAGTGAAATATTAAAGAAAGAAGGAATTAACAAATATGTCTTGCATTATTGATATTAGAGCACTACAAGTAATAGACTCAAGAGGAAATCCAACTATTCAAGTTGAATGTTGAACTGAAGATGGTGGATACGGGATTGCTTTAGTGCCATCAGGTGCTTCAACAGGTACTAGAGAAGCTTTAGAACTACGAGACAAAGATACTAAAGTTTATGGTGGACTTGGTGTTATGAAAGCTATTAAAAATATTAATGAAAATATTGCCGAAGCCATTATTGGTTTGGAAGTTACTAATCAAAGATTAATTGATCAAACAATGATTAAGTTAGATGGAACAGAAAATAAAACAAAATTAGGTGCCAATGCTATTTTAGGGGTATCATTAGCAGTTGCTAAAGCTGCCGCTGATGAATTATATGTGCCCTTATATACATACTTAGGTGGTACTAATGCTTGTCAGTTGCCAGTCCCAATGTTAAATGTAATTAATGGTGGTGCTCATGCTGATAATAATATTGACTTTCAAGAATTTTTAATAATGCCAGTTGGTGCTAAAACATTTTCAAAGGCAATCCAAATGGCTGCTGAAACTTTTCATGCTTTAAAAAGTATTTTAAAAGGTAAGGGTTTAGTTACTGCAGTTGGTGATGAAGGTGGTTTTGCTCCTAATTTAAAATCAACTGAAGAAGCATTAGATTTAATTGTTGAAGCTATTAAAAAAGCGGGTTACACTCCAAATAAAGATATAAAAATTGCTATGGATTGTGCATCATCAGAGATTTATAAAAATGGTAAATATGTTTTTGGCAATAAAGATGGTAAAAGTAAAAATACTGAAAAATTATTAACTTCAGCGCAACTAGTAGATTATTTAGTTGATTTAACTAAAAAATATCCAATTATTTCAATTGAAGATGGTTTGGCTGAAGGTGATTGAGAAGGATTTAAATTATTATTAGAAAAATCAGAAGGTAAATTCCAAGTTGTTGGTGATGATTTATTCGTTACTAATCCAAAAATTATTAAAGAAGGAATTATTAAAAACGTTGCTAATTCAGTATTAATTAAACTAAATCAAATTGGAACATTAACTGAAACTATGGAGGCTATTGAAATGTGTCAAAAAGCTGGGTGAACAGCAGTAGTATCTCATCGTTCTGGGGAAACTGAAGATACAACGATTGCTGACTTAGCAGTAGCTTTTAATACTGGACAAATTAAAACAGGTTCAATGTCAAGAACTGATCGTGTTGCAAAATATAATCGTTTATTAACAATTGAAGCCGATTTAGCAGATCAAGCTAAATTTTTAGGTGACGATGTATTTTATAATATTAATTAATTAAAATCATATTTTATGGTTAAATTTACTGATATCCTTTTTAATTTTAAACAAATTATAATAATTATCACTAAAATAATGTAATTAGAAGAGAGGATGACTAAATATGCAAGAATTAAATAAAAGAAGAATTGGAATCTTAACTTCTGGTGGTGATTCACCAGGTATGAATAATGTTATTAATGCAGTATATAAGACTTTTCGTGGTATAAATCATGAAAATAGTAAAATTGCTACTGCTGATAAAAGACCATTTGAATTAGTTTTAATAAAAAATGGTTATAAAGGAATAATGACAAATGACATTCACGTTATTGATAACAATTGAGCAAATTTAATTGATCTAGGAACTGAGATGGGGGGAACAATCATTGGGTCTGCTCGTTTTAGAGAATTTGAGCAAGAAGAAACTCGTAAAAAATGTATTGAAATTTTAAAATCTAAAAAAATTGAAGGTTTAATTGCTATTGGTGGTGATGGCACATATAATGGTTTGCAAAAATTAAGTAATGAAGCAGCTATTCAATGTGTGGGTATTCCAGGTACTATTGATAATGATATTAGTTCAAGTGAGTTTACTATTGGTTTTGATACCGCTCTTAATACAATTGTTGAAAATCTTGATAAAATTCGTCAAACTGCTAATTCTCACGGAAGAATTATGATTGTTGAAGTAATGGGTCGTAATTGTGGTGACCTTGCTCTTCACAGTGCTGCTGCTGCAAATTGTGATTTAGTTGCAACTAAAGATTTAGGAATTGGAGAACAGTCATTGATTGATATTATTAAACAGTTGTACACTAAAAAACAACGTCGTTCATTAGTAATAGTAGTAACTGAACGTCAATATGATGTTAATAAAATAGCTAAAATCATTGAAAAGGATACTGATTGTGAAACAAGAGCAGTAATATTGGGTCAAATTCAACGTGGGGGAACACCAAG
Source organism: Spiroplasma endosymbiont of Andrena trimmerana (assembly GCF_964019575.1). Taxonomy (NCBI): domain Bacteria; kingdom Bacillati; phylum Mycoplasmatota; class Mollicutes; order Entomoplasmatales; family Spiroplasmataceae; genus Spiroplasma; species Spiroplasma endosymbiont of Andrena trimmerana. The sequence goes on along the minus strand of NZ_OZ026455.1, from coordinate 338,965 downwards.
TGCATTTGATCGTTATTTAGCAACAATGATGGGTATTTTTGCTGCTGAAAGATTTGCAAATAGTAATAAATCTAGTATTTGTATTGGATTACAAGATAATAAATTAGTAGCTATTGAAATTCAAGATGCATTAAACACACCTTCAATAAATAAAAATAACGTTGCTAATAAAATTTTACGTTTGTCAGGAGTTATTTTTAAAAAAAATACTTAATAAAAAGAGGTGAATAATTTGATATCAATTATAAAAAGAACTAAATGTGTAACTACTTTAGGACCTGCTTCAAATTCTGCTGATGTTATTAAACAACTAATAGAAAATGGCTCAATTTGTGGGCGTTTAAATTTTTCTCATGGTACTCATGATGAACATTTAGCAAGGGTTTTAATGATTAGAGAAGTATCTAAACAATTAAATGTACCAGTTGCTATTATGTTAGATACTAGAGGTCCGGAAGTTAGAACACATACCTTTACAAAGGGTAGTGTAGAAATCAAAAAAAATGAAATTATTACGATAATTGATAATAAAGAGATTATTGGTACTGCGGATAAGTTTTCTGTAAATTATGGTAATTTAGCAAAGGATATTAAAGTTAATGATAATTTACTAGTAGATGATGGTAAATTAACATTAAAGGTTACAGCGGTTAAAGACCATACTGTTATTTGTCAAGCTTTAAATACACATACTATTAAAGATCGTCGTGCTATTAATATTCCAAATGTTAAATTATCTTTACCTTTTATTTCTGAAAAAGATAGAGCAGATTTAATTTTTGGTTGTCAGCAAAAAGTAGATTATGTTGCTGCATCATTTGTTTGTTCAGCAGCTGATATTAAAGAAATCCGCAAAGTTTTAGATGATAATGATGGTAAACATATTCAAATCATTGCTAAAATTGAATCACAATTAGCAGTTAATAATTTTGATGAAATTTTAAAAGAATCAGATGCTATTATGGTTGCTCGTGGTGATTTAGGAGTTGAAATTCCTTTTGAAAAAGTTCCTTTTTTAGAACGTGAATGAATTAAAAAATGTCGTACTGTTAACAAACCGATAATTGTTGCTACGCAAATGCTAGATTCAATGATAGATAACCCTCATCCAACACGTGCTGAAGTTACTGATGTTTGGGTTGCTATGGATTGGGGAGCAACATGTACAATGTTATCGGGTGAATCTGCTAATGGTAACTATCCTGTGTTATCAATTGCAACAATGAGTAAAATTCTTGTTGATGCTGAAAGTCATCAAGAACAGATTAAAATTGCTACTGATTTATTGCATACAAAAGATCAATTAGTTGCTAAAACTATTAAAAAAATTATTGAAGAAAAACCACAATATTTAATTACTAATAGTCAAGATAGTAATTATATTAGAACTATTGCTAATGCTCATTTGCCAGTTTATATAATTCCTATTGTTAATAATGTTATTGATTATAATAAATTTGCAATAAACTTTGGAATTTATACTTTTTTAGCAACTGAAGGAATTCCAGTAGAATTAAGTAATTCTTCGCAATTAGTTAAAAGCATTAGTAGCACTTATATAATCCCTACTAAATCAAAAGTATTAGTAGTAGATATTAATAATAATACTAATCCTTTTACAACTTTTATTGTTAAATAACCTAGTACTACTGAGGTAAATTAGAAAAGGAATTAGGTAAAACATGAAAATTAATGTAATTAAATTAAATGGCAAAACGATGACTTATAATATTGAAAATCCAATTACTGGTTATCAATTATTAAAACAGGAAAATGAAAATATAGATTCTTCAATTATTGCTTTTACTCTGAATGGACAATTAAAAGATTTATATTGAGAAATTAAAGAAGATGCTGAAATCAAGTTTATTAAAAAAGATGATGCTTTAGGATGAACTATTTTAAATTATGGATGTGCTATGATTTTAGCTCATACTATTAAATTAATGTATCCACAAGCGTTAATTACGATTGCTAATACTAATGATAATGGTTTTTATTTAGATTTTGATTATGAAAAACGACTTTCTAATGATGAATTAATTAAAATTGAAGAGAAAATGCGTGAAATTTTAATAAAAAATATTGAAATTAAAAGAGTTTGTCAAACTAAAGAAGAATCTTTAAAAACTCATAAAGACAATCCTTTTGCTTTAGAATATATTAAATTAAATCATGTTAATGGATTAAAATGCTCTTATTTAGTTGATAATAAAACTTTAGTAGTAGCATCGGGTGTTGCTATTAATAATTCTTCATCAATAAAAGATTTTAAATTATTAAGTATTACTGGTGCATATTGATTAGGAAATGATAAAAATAAACAATTACAGCGCATTTCTGGAATTTGTGATTATTCAAAAGTAAAATTAGTAGATAAACTTAATGAACTTGAAGAACAAAAAAATCGTGATCATCGTAAACTAGGTAAAGAATTAAGTATTTTTACTTTTAATGATGATTGTGGTAAAGGATTACCTATATTTTTACCAAATGGTATGGTTATTAAAAAAGTTTTGCAGGAATATTTGAGAAAACAAGAATTTATGTGAGATTATCAAGAAGTAGCGACACCAGTTTTAGGTTCTGTTGAATTATATAAAAAAAGTGGTCATTGAGATCATTATCGTGAAAATATGTTTACTCCAATTAAAAAAGAAGAAGAACAATTGGTATTAAGACCAATGACTTGTCCTCATCACTGTATGATTTATAAAAGTGCTCTTCGTAGTTATAAAGATTTGCCTTTGCGTTTAAGTGAACATGCTTTATTATATCGTTATGAAGCAAGTGGGGCTTTAACTGGTTTAGAACGAGTAAGAAGTATGGAATTAACCGATTCTCATATTTTTGTTAGATTTGATCAAATGAAAACAGAGTTTAAACGTTGTTATCAGTTAATTGCTGAGGTTTTAAAAACTTTAAATATTAAAATTGATTATTTATCATTATCTTTACGAGATCCTGCTGATAAAGAAAAATATTTTAATGATGATAAAATGTGAAATCAAGCAGAAACAGCATTACGTGAAGTATTAGATGAATTACAATTAGAGTATAAACCAATGATTGGTGAGGCTGCTTTTTATGGACCAAAATTTGATGTTCAAATTAAAACAGCATTAGGTCATGAAATTACAATATCTACTATTCAATTCGATTTCTTATTACCGAAAAAGTTTAATTTAACTTATATTGATGAAAATAATAATGAAATAAATCCAGTTATTGTTCATCGAGGATTAATTGGTACATATGAACGTTTTATTGCCACATTATTAGAACAAAATAAAGGTGTTTTTCCACTATGATTAGCACCAAGGCAAATTGCAATTTTACCAATAAATGAAAAAGAAAAAACCTTAGAATATGCTAATAAATTATTGCAAACTTGTAAACAACATAATTTACGAACTGAAATTATTAGCAGTGGAACTATTGGCAAACGTATTGTTGAAACACAAACTCAAAAAATTCCTTATCAAATTATTATTGGTGATAAGGAAATAGAAAATAATAATTTAAGTTATCGTCAGTATGGTCAAAAAGAAAGTAAAATTGTTACTTTATCAGAATTTTTAAAATTATTAACAAAACAAGTTGATAATAAAATATAATTATAAAAATTAAAAAACCATTTAAGGTTCTAATTCTTAAATGGTTTTTTTAGTTAATTAAGCAATTTAATTTTACCAAGTATATTAGTAAAATTTAAACCATTTTTTTATACGAAAAAAATATTTATATTTTTAGTATTATTTTCATGTCAATATCGAGTGAAAATTTCCCAAAAATATTTATCAAAAAAAATAAAAAAGAAGTAAAATTTAACAAATAAAAGTTGCTTTGTTTTGAAAGTAAATATTTTTATATTTACTTTCAAAGGAGAACAAAATTATGAAATATTTTAGTCCAAGTTATTGATTTAAATTGTGAGTATTAACTGCTCCACTTTTAAATAATAAAATACAAGGTATTAATGGTAAGTCAATTGATAATTCAAATATTAAAAATTGAGTTAGAAAAAATACGACTAGTTTAGATTTAGTAAATCAACAATTAAATTTTGCAAGTAATAATCAAACAGATTTTATTATTAACAACCCAACAACAAATAGCAAAATAAATATGAATAAACATCGTCATGAAAAACACAGAAATCGATTAAAAAGAACATTAAATGGTAAAAACGAAATAAGGGGTAGTTGAGGTAAAGTAACTTGTTCATTTACACCAAAAACTTTTGAAGGAATAATAGCTGATTATCATTATTGAAAAGATAATCCTGCATGAGAACTTGGCGAAAAATTTAAAGAGGATATGATGCAACGATATAATTCTAATGATATTTCAATTACTGCAATTTTTCCATGAACATGAAAAGAAATACAACAAGTAGGTAAAACAATTTGAGATAATTTTTCAAAAATTGAAAAAGTATATACAGATAGTTCTAGAAAAGAACGTATAGAAATTGTACTTTATGAAAAACCATTTAATTGATTTGATTTTGAATCAGTAAGAATAATAACAGAAGATGAGAAATATTATCCAAATAATCGTCTTGATAATTTAGAAAATGATTTTCCAGATTGAAATAAAGATATAAAAATTAATTTAGGAAAAATTAATCATAACGTTGATAACGAAATTAAAAGTGCCATAAAGAAAAAATATCATAATTTTAAATTATCAGAAGTTTATTTATTGGATAAATCTAATTACTCACACTTTATTGGCTATTTTGAAAAAAAATAATTGTTGGTACTTTTAGTCCCTATTCTTATGGTTTGACAAAACCAACTTTTACCTATGTAACACAAGATAAATTTAATGAAATTTCAAATATTATAGCAAATGATTCAAAAGTTAAACAATGATTTGCACATATAAATGAATGAAATTCTACTTTACCACAAGCAATCAATAATTCTAAAACATTTAATCCTCAAGCATTATATAATTGAAAAAGACAAGAAAAAGAAATAATAAAAGGTTATATAAGAGATTGAAGTTATATTTCAACTTTAATTGAACATGAATTAAAGTTAGATGAATTAAACAAAAATATTCAAGGAATCAAAGCAGATTTTGAAACTTTAAAAAAACAAGTTAATGAACTTGACAACAGACTTCTAAATCTAGAAAATAAATCAAATTTAAATTGTGAAAACACATTAACTATTGTTAATGGTGCTTTAAATACTATTCCCATAATTGGTAATGTTGTTGGTGGTATTACAACAATGGCTTCTGGTGCTTGTGCTATTGGTGGTGTATAATTTTATTTTTTATATCTTTAAAATCAATTTTAAGGCATCAAATTTGCTGCTCGACAAACGATTTAAAATTTTATATAGTTAAGTATTCACAAAAATAATCTTTTATAAAAAGAATTTTATCTAATTTTAATTTGGTATTATTAGTATCCATATCTTCAAGGATGGTTTTTATTTGGTATATAAACCTTTTTAGTTTTTATCAACTCTTCTTTGATAATTGGTTTTGGTGCTATTTCTTTTAATTCATATATTTGATGATTATAACTAAGATATAACTCATTAATAAACGATTTAAGTACAATTACATCAGTTCTAGGTTGTATGTATTGAACTTTGCTATTTTTATAAGGAAAATACTTTTTACCATAATATGTTATAGTTGAACCACTATCCGTTTTTCTTTTAGAAAATCTTGAAAGATAAATATTTATTTCTTCTTGGTTTGGAGCTTTAATCATAGCAGATTTATTATTATCAATAGGTAAGGCAAATTGCTTATTAAAAATACTTATATATATTTTAAGAAATTGATTAGCTTCTTCTAAATTTTTAATTTTATTAAGTCTAAGTTCACTAATTAAGCGACTTTGAAGTGTTCCAAATAAGCGTTCGATTCTACCCTTAGCTTGTGGAATGGAAGTTCTAATAATTTCAACACCTAAATCATTACAAGACTTTTGGAATTGAGTATAAGTATCATTTTCCGTGTTTATTTTGCCAGCATCGATTTGTTTTTTATATCCAAAAACTGTTCTATTATCAGTATAAAATGTTTTTGGTATGCCATATTTAGTTAAAATTTGATAAAAAACATTATAATAACCATCTAATGTTTCTTGATGATCAAATCATAGTCCGACAATATTGCCTGTAGCATCATCAATTGCAGCATGTAAAAAAGCTTTTGGTTTATCCTTACCAAATCAATGATGATTACTTGCATCCATTTGAATTAATTCACCAAAATTTGTTCTTCGGTTTCTTGTAGGATGCAAGTTATTTTTCTTATTTTTATGTCTTTTTGGTGAAGTAATTTTTTCTTTAATTAATATAGTATAAAGTGTACTATATGAAATTTTAATTTTTTCTTCATTGTTTAATTTCTCATGGAAATGTTGAAAATTAAAATTATAATATTTGGTTTTATATAAGCTGAGTTATACTTGTAAGTGCAAGTAAATAAAATTGCAAAAAATTCTCATATAAAAATTTCATAATGCTAAATTTAGTTTAGAAAAAAGTAAGGAGTTTTTATATGAGTTATAAACATCTTGGCATAGATGAAAGAATTTATATTGAGAATCAATTGAAATTTAAATTTAAAATTAGTGAAATAGCTAAAAATCTTAATCGAAGTATTAGTACTATTATTCGAGAAATTAATAGAAATAAAGATAATAATCATTATTTTTCATTAATTGCACAAAATAAAGCTGAAAATCGAAAACAATCACATATTAGTTTTCATAAGTTTAAAAATAAGAATTTAGTAAAATATGTACAACAAAAATTACTATTAGGTTGATCACCTGAACAAATTTATGGCAGAATTAAAAATTTTCATAAAGAATGAGTTATTAGTTTTAAAACAATTTATACTTGAATTTATTTTGGAATGCTTGATAAAGTTACTAGTAAAAATTTAAGAAGAAAAGGTAAAAAACGAAAATCTAAAGAAAATCGTGGCAAGTTTAATGGTAAATCAATTAAAGAACGAGATATAAATGTTAATGATCGTATAACACTTGGTCATTGAGAAGGAGATACTATAGTATCATCACGAGGTAAAAGCAAATCATGTTTAATAACTTTAGTTGAAAGAGTATCACGATTTACTTTAGCAATATTAGTTAAAAACAGAACTACTAAAGTTATTAATAAAAATGTCAGTTATTATTTATCAATTCTTCCTAAAAACATTGTTAAAACTATTACTTTTGATCGTGGCAAAGAATTTTCAAATTGACAACAACTTGAAAAAAATTTAGATGTAAAAATTTATTTTGCCAATCCATATTCACCTTGACAAAGAGGTACTAATGAAAATACTAATGGTTTAATTAGAGAAAAATTTCCTAAAAAATTTATTTTTTCAAAAACTAATAAAAATGAAGTTCATAAATTTATATTGTCTTTAAATCAAAAACCGAGAAAAATACTAAATTATCTTTCACCAATCGAATATTTGGATAGAAAAATAATTTAGTTGCACTTACCTTTACAATTTAGCATAAATTTATAATCTTAATTTTGATTTCAAAATTTGTTGTTTTATTAGAAATTTTATTTCGGGATTTATGAATAAAACCAACTTTACCTTCTCTATTGAAAATTTGAATTAATTGGTTAATTCTTCTAATAGTTAGGTTAAGTTTATTCTTAGCTTGATGTTTAGATAATTTATTAATAATAATGTCATTTATAATATTAAACTTATATTTTTCTTTCATAGTCATGCTTCTTTCCATATTTATCACCAAGTATATTTAACTTTACTTTTGGGAAATTTTTGCTCGATAACTAATAGGAAATTATCACTAAATAATGACATTTTAGTATTATTTTCATTGACATTGGGTTTTGTTTTCTGTAAGATACTTATTGTGCCCGAAAATAAATGGGTTACAAACTAGAAAAAACGATCTTTGAAAACTAAATAGAACAAGAATTAATCCGTCAATTTTTTATTAAAAATTAAATAAGTCAGACATCATCTTTTAACAAAAACAATTTTATTGAGAGTTTGATCCTGGCTCAGGATTAACGCTGGCGGCATGCCTAATACATGCAAGTCGAACGAAAGTAGCAATACTTTAGTGGCGAACGGGTGAGTAACACGTATCTAACCTACCATTTAGTGGGGAATAACTGTTGGAAACGACAGCTAATACCGCATATGTTATTTATTTGCAATGATAAATAATGAAAGGAGCATTTGCTTCGCTAATTGATGGGGATGCGGTGCATTAACTAGTTGGTAAGGTAATGGCTTACCAAGGTAACGATGCGTAGCCGATCTGAGAGGATGAACGGCCACATTGGGACTGAGACACGGCCCAAACTTCTACGGAAGGCAGCAGTAGGGAATTTTTCACAATGGGCGAAAGCCTGATGGAGCAATGCCGCGTGACTGATGAAGGTCTTCGGATTGTAAAGGTCTGTTGTAAGGGAAGAAGTGCTAGAATAGGAAATGATTTTAGTATCGACCATACCTTACCAGAAAGCCACGGCTAACTATGTGCCAGCAGCCGCGGTAATACATAGGTGGCAAGCGTTATCCGGATTTATTGGGCGTAAAGCGTGCGTAGACGGTTTTGCAAGTCTGAGGTTAAATTTAGGGGCTCAACCCCTAACCGCCTTGGAAACTACATTACTAGAGTATAGGAGAGGTTAGTGGAATTTCATGTGTAGCGGTGGAATGCGTAGATATATGAAGGAACACCAGTGGCGAAGGCGGCTAACTGGCCTATTACTGACGTTGTGGCACGAAAGCGTGGGGAGCAAATAGGATTAGATACCCTAGTAGTCCACGCCGTAAACGATGAGTACTAAGTGTTGCCATGAGGCAGTGCTGTAGCTAACGCATTAAGTACTCCGCCTGAGTAGTATGCTCGCAAGAGTGAAACTCAAAGGAATTGACGGGGACCCGCACAAGCGGTGGAGCATGTGGTTTAATTCGAAGCAACGCGAAGAACCTTACCAGGTCTTGACATACCTTGCGAAGCTATAGAGATATAGTAGAGGTTAACAAGGATACAGGTGGTGCATGGTTGTCGTCAGTTCGTGTCGTGAGATGTTTGGTTAAGTTCAGCAACGAACGCAACCCTTGTCCTTAGTTGCCAGCATTAAGTTGGGGACTCTAAGGAGACTGCTAGTGTAAGCTAGAGGAAGGTGGGGACGACGTCAAATCATCATGCCCCTTATGACCTGGGCTACACACGTGCTACAATGGCTGATACAAAGAGTCGCTAAACCGCGAGGTCAAGCAAATCTCAAAAAGTCAGTCTCAGTCCGGATTGAAGTCTGCAACTCGACTTCATGAAGTCGGAATCGCTAGTAATCGCGAATCAGCAATGTCGCGGTGAATACGTTCTCGGGTCTTGTACACACCGCCCGTCAAACCACGAGAGTTGGCAATGCCAGAAGTCGGTGTCCTAACCGTAAGGAGGGAGCTGCCAAAGGCAGGGTTGATGATTGGGGTTAAGTCGTAACAAGGTATCCCTACCGGAAGGTGGGGATGGATCACCTCCTTTCTATGGAGTTTAGTTTCTAATAAGAAACCAAGACAACAAGAAAAATTAGATGGATGATTTATTGGATTACTTCTTTTGTTCTGTTTAGTTTTCAGGGATTGTTTTCTCTGAGCAATTGTTCTTTAAAAACTGGATAATAGACATCTTTTAAAAAAAATAAGATAATTTTTATCTTGCAATAGGATATTCTAAAAATAAATTATTAAGAGCGTATGGTGGATGCCTTGGAATTGGAAGACGATGAAGGACGCGATTACCTGCGATAAGCTTCGGGGAGCTGGAAATAAGCTTTGATCCGGAGATGTCCGAATGGGGAAACCCACTATCTTTAATCAGATAGTACTGTACAATGAATTCATAGTTGTACAGAGTGATACCTAGAGAATTGAAACATCTTAGTACCTAGAGGAAAAGAAAGCGAATGCGATTCCCTTAGTAGCGGCGAGCGAAAAGGGAGCAGCCTAAACCAGTCGTCAGACTGGGGTTATAGGACTGTCTATTAGGTTCGACCTATGAAGAGTTACAAAATTTATATATAGCAGAAGTTGTTGGGAAGCAACGCCATAGATGGTGAAAGCCCAGTATGCGAAATGTATAAATCTCTTGACAGTATCCTGAGTACGGCGAGGCACGTGGAACCTTGTCGGAATTTGCGCAGACCACTGCGTAAGGCTAAATACTAACCAATTACCGATAGTGAACCAGTACCGTGAGGGAAAGGTGAAAAGTACCCCGAGAGGGGAGTGAAATAGTTTCTGAAACCATATGCTTACAACAAGTCGGAGCCCGTTAATGGGTGACGGCGTGCCTTTTGTAGAATGAGCCGGCGAGTTACGATTACATGCAAGGTTAAGTTGAAAAGACGGAGCCGAAGTGAAAGCGAGCCTGAATAGGGCGTTTAGTATGTGGTCGTAGACCCGAAACCAGGTGATCTAGCCATGAGCAGGTTGAAGTTAATGTAACAGTTAATGGAGGACCGAACCAACGTTCGTTGAAAAGACCGTGGATGACTTGTGGCTAGCGGTGAAATTCCAATCGAACCTGGAGATAGCTGGTTCTCCCCGATATAGTTTTAGGACTAGCGTCAGAATTAGTGCAATGGAGGTAAAGCTCTGAATGTATGATGGCCCCACCTCGGGGTACTGAATGCAATTAAACTGCGAATGCCATTGTTACATATCTGGCAGTCAGTCTATGGGTGATAAGGTCCATGGACGTGAGGGAAACAGCCCAGATCATCAGCTAAGGTCCCCAAATCAATGCTAAGTGGAAAACGATGTGGAATTGTTCAGACAGCTAGGAGGTTGGCTTAGAAGCAGCCATCCTTTAAAGAGTGCGTAACAGCTCACTAGTCGAATGATTCTGCGCGGAAAATGTACCGGGGCTAAGCATTGTACCGAAGCTATGGGTCTATATATATGTTTACATATATTGTGGGCGGTAGGGGAGCGTTCTAATCTGCGACGAAGTTAGACCGGAAGGACTAGTGGAGCGTTTAGAAGTGAGAATGCCGGCGTGAGTAACGATTGAAGGTGAGAATCCTTCATGCCGATTGACCAAGGTTTCCTGGGCTAGGTTCGTCCACCCAGGGTTAGTCAGGACCTAAGGCGAGGCCGAAAGGCGTAGTCGATGGATAACAGGTTGATATTCCTGTACCACCATGGTGACTGATGGAATGACGGAGAAGGCTAAAATGTCCCAGTGGTTGGTAGTGCTGGGCTAAGTACAAAGAGGGTTGTGTAGGCAAATCCGCACAGCGTTAACCTTGAAGTACGATGGGGAGTGAACGGTTCGCTTAGTAACGAAGCATTTGATGCCATACTTCCAAGAAAAGTTTCTAAAGACATCACCATGGTGCCTGTACCGAGAACGGACACACGTGGTCAAGGAGAATATCCTAAGGCAAGCGAGATAACTATAGCTAAGGAACTCTGCAAAATAACCCCGTAAGTTAGCGAGAAGGGGAGCTCATAGCAATATGAGTCGCAGTGAAGAGGTCCGAGCGACTGTTTAGCAAAAACACAGCTCTCTGCTAAGTCGTAAGACGATGTATAGGGGGTGACGCCTGCCCAGTGCTGGAAGGTTAAAGAGATTTGTTAGCGTAAGCGAAGCTTTGAACTGAAGCCCCAGTGAACGGCGGCCGTAACTATAACGGTCCTAAGGTAGCGAAATTCCTTGTCAGGTAAGTTCTGACCCGCACGAAAGGCGTAACGATCCGGACGCTGTCTCGGCTATAGACTCGGTGAAATCTTAGTACCTGTGAAGATGCAGGTTACCCGCGATTAGACGGAAAGACCCCGTGGAGCTTTACTACAACTTGATATTGAATTTTGGTGTAGTTTGTACAGCATAGGTGGGAGACGTTGATATGCAGACGCTAGTAGGCATGGAGTCACCATTGGGATACCACCCTTGCTATATTGAAATTCTAACTTGAGACCATAATCTGGTCTAAGGACAGTGTCTGGTGGGTAGTTTGACTGGGGCGGTCGCCTCCTAAAAAGTAACGGAGGCGCCCAAAGGTACCCTCAATATGAATGGAAATCATATGTAGAGCGCAAAGGTAAAAGGGTGCTTGACTGCGAGACATACAAGTCGAGCAGGAACGAAAGTTGGGCTTAGTGATCCGGCGGTGCTGTGTGGAAAGGCCGTCGCTCAACGGATAAAAGTTACCCCGGGGATAACAGGCTAATCTCTCCCAATAGTTCATATAGACGGGGAGGTTTGGCACCTCGATGTCGGCTCATCGCATCCTGGAGGTGTAGTCGCTTCCAAGGGTTGGGCTGTTCGCCCATTAAAGCGGTACGCGAGCTGGGTTCAGAACGTCGTGAGACAGTTTGGTCCCTATCTGTCGTGGGCGCAAGAAATTTGAGGAAAGCTGTTCCTAGTACGAGAGGACCGGAATGGACCTACCTCTGGTGCACCAGTTGTCACGCCAGTGGCACAGCTGGGTAGCTATGTAGGGCATGAATAAGCGCTGAAAGCATCTAAGCGCGAAGTCAGTTCCAAGATGAGATTTCTCATTCGAAAGAAGTAAGATCCCTTGAATACTACAAGGTTGATAGGTCAGGTGTGTAAGCATAGTGATATGTTCAGCTTACTGATACTAATAGATCGAGGATTTATTGAAGAATATATTCTCTATTGCAAATCAAAAGTAATCAAATTTAAAGATGTCTGTTTCTAGTTTTTAGGGAGCAATTGCTAAACTATTTGGTGTCCATGGCGGAGTGGTCACACCTGTTCCCATCTCGAACACAGCAGTTAAGCACTCCAGCGGCGAAAATACCAGCAATGGGAAAATAGCACGATGCCAAATTTTTTTTATTGTTAATCTTAATGTAAAAATTAAGATTTTTTTAATTTTTACATTAAAATAAGTAAAAAAATTTATTTTTAATTTATGATTGTTTTAAACCACTTATACGCTCTGCTATTGATAAATCATTTTTTATTCATCAATAAATAGTAATAATAAATCCAATTAATGATATATAAGTTATATATTGTAGTAAACTGCAAAGTCCATAGATTAGTTTTTCTTTACGATTTGATCCAACATTAATTCCGGTGACGATTTCACCAACGGATCTAATATTAAAAATTCATAAAATAGCATTAATAATAAATAAAAAATTATTAATTAAACTTTTAATTAAACGTTTTGTTTGCATATTATTCTCCTTTAAACCAAGTAATAGGGGCTTTGCCCCTCGTTGCTTCGCAACTCACCCCAGCGGGGCTAAACCCCGCGGCCAACCCAACAAAAGGTTCTTTGTTGGTTCCGGCCATTTTTTTTAATTTTTATCTCCCTTTTTCTTTAAAATATTATCCAATTTATCTAAACCAGCAGACTTAATATCACTATAAGTCATATCAATACTACTTGCTTCTTTAAGGTATTTCTTAGGTGACAATTCACTTTTAAGTTCATGCACATAATGTAAAGCACGTGAATTATACCTTTTTAACCAATGTCTAGGAAAAAATAAAGTCATAGCCATTGCTTCACCACTATAACTTGGAGGCATAATACCTCTTTTAATCATTTTCTTTGTTCTACGACGTGAAAATACTACTTTATTATAATCCTCAATATTAGTATATAAATTAAGATTAAATATAACAATAAAACCCAAAAAACGCATACGTTTAACTTGAACAACATACTCTACTTTTTCTCTTGCTTGTACTGGTATTCTATTAGGGTGTTGTTCAATCAAATACATTGTACCATTAAACATGTGACCTATTAACTTACAAAATTGTCCTAAACTTTCTTGTTGATTTTTAAACTGTACTCCTAAATCATTAGAATTTATTTTTAATGCTAATTCATCTAAAATTATTAAATCTTGTTCCTCAAAAGCATAATTACTTGCTAACTGATTAAAAGTAAAAACATCGTTATAATTAACCAAATAAGAATAACCAGTCTTTAACTTAATAGGGAAAGGACTAACTACTCGTTTCTTATGAGTTTGTGCTAAACAACAAGCAAGGGCAGATTTGCCAGTTCTTGGAGGTGCTGAAATAATATAACTACCAACTCGTTTTAAAATTTTAACATTACGAATAGTTATAAGAATTGGATAAATAATTATAATCAAACCTATAACTAATAACACATAACCATATCAAGGCATAATAAACTCCTAACCTATAATTAAACTAATTGCTCTAACAAATAATCATAAAGGTATAATATTTTCTATTCCACTAACAATATCAACATTTAAAGCAGTACTAATCGTATCTGAAAAAATGTGTCCTAATAAACTATCTGTTGTAAAAAGAAATTGTCTTAATGGCTCAACTGGTAAAACTTTACCAACAACTCCATAAAGTACTCATCTAAAAGCATTACGTAAATGTCCAAAAACATCATATCAACTTGGTCTTTCATACTCAGGATTAAAAGGACTATTTGGTGGTACTGGCGTTATATTTTCACTTGAAAAAATATTGATTTGACCAAAATTCAACTGTGATGAAAAAGTTGGTCTAGTTGATTCACCATGAACATCAAAAAATACTGTTAAATGTCTTAAATTTGGAACACGAATAGGCATGGTAACAAAATTATATAAATCTTGTTGATAAATATCATTATCCACTTTACCTTTAAAAACATATTTTGTATCACCAACATAATCTAAAAAACTAAAAGTAAAATTAGCAGTAAAAGTTTTAAAATATTCATATTCAAAATAAAACATAAAACCTTGAATATAAAAACTTAAAGGTTTATCAATTTCAAAATTTAACTGTGTTTGAAAATTTATAATACTTTTACCAGTATTAACAAAATTTAAATTATTAGTATTATTCTTTGCAACATAATTATGATTAAACATAATACGTGAAAATTTATCTAATTGTTTTCTATTAAAAGTATAAACGCCAGTTCCCATATCTATCATTTGTGACGGAACACCAACTGTATCACTATAATAATAACACGTATATAAACCCTCATTATTACCTATAAATTCACCACTTACTAATTTTAAATCCGGTTGGTCAACATCAAAATAAGCAGAATTTCATGGTATTGTTGCTCAATCATCAAAATTATGATACTTAACATGTTTAACCATTTCTTTTGTAATATCATAATTAACGACATTAGGGTCATTTGAAACAATTAAACTAGTTGGTGCTTGAACAGAAGTATTTACAACAAAAAACAATTTAGCAAATTTAAATCACATAATTATTTACCAAACAAACATCTTAAAACTCATCATAAACCATAAAATATAATAAATCCAATAAAAAACTGCGTTCCATAAACTACTAAATTTCATAAAATAGTAGTAAATTGGTCAACTGGACTTCCTATAAACATAGTTCAATAATCAACTATACATTGATGTATTTTATTGTAAATATCTCAAACACTCATACTTAACACCTACCCAAACAATGACCTAAAAATAAATTTAATACTACGATAAATAAAATTAAAAAATACACCTAATACCAACCAAAAAGTCAAATTAAACAAAATATAAACTTCATCAGTAATATTAGTTTGATTTAAAAATATACTAATATCATTACTAGAAAATATAAAAATTAAATGCAATATACTATTCACAAAATCACTCATAATTAAGTACCTACAAACTTTCCTTTTTTATTTTCAACACCCTTAGCCTTATTTCTTAAACGTTTTCTTTCATGTTGCTTAGCAATTTGCTTTCCAACAAATTTTGAACCACCTTTAATATTTTTATAACTTTGTTTTACAGTCCCCGATGTAGAAACTGGCTGAATATCAATATTTAAAAAAACTGACATTGCAAACTTTATTAAAAGAATAAAAGCAACAAAAGTTCCCAAATTAAAACCTAAATCTGCCATTGGTAAATTTCAAAATTTCATAAAAATTTGTCCAAATAGTTCTAAAACTTTTGAAATAAAAGCAACACCCATAATAAACTACTCCTATATTATTTTTAATAATTGCTGAGTTATACTTGTAAGTGCAAGTAAATAAAATTGCAAAAAATTCTCATATAAAAATTTCATAATGCTAAATTTAGTTTAGAAAAAAGTAAGGAGTTTTTATATGAGTTATAAACATCTTGGCATAGATGAAAGAATTTATATTGAGAATCAATTGAAATTTAAATTTAAAATTAGTGAAATAGCTAAAAATCTTAATCGAAGTATTAGTACTATTATTCGAGAAATTAATAGAAATAAAGATAATAATCATTATTTTTCATTAATTGCACAAAATAAAGCTGAAAATCGAAAACAATCACATATTAGTTTTCATAAGTTTAAAAATAAGAATTTAGTAAAATATGTACAACAAAAATTACTATTAGGTTGATCACCTGAACAAATTTATGGCAGAATTAAAAATTTTCATAAAGAATGAGTTATTAGTTTTAAAACAATTTATACTTGAATTTATTTTGGAATGCTTGATAAAGTTACTAGTAAAAATTTAAGAAGAAAAGGTAAAAAACGAAAATCTAAAGAAAATCGTGGCAAGTTTAATGGTAAATCAATTAAAGAACGAGATATAAATGTTAATGATCGTATAACACTTGGTCATTGAGAAGGAGATACTATAGTATCATCACGAGGTAAAAGCAAATCATGTTTAATAACTTTAGTTGAAAGAGTATCACGATTTACTTTAGCAATATTAGTTAAAAACAGAACTACTAAAGTTATTAATAAAAATGTCAGTTATTATTTATCAATTCTTCCTAAAAACATTGTTAAAACTATTACTTTTGATCGTGGCAAAGAATTTTCAAATTGACAACAACTTGAAAAAAATTTAGATGTAAAAATTTATTTTGCCAATCCATATTCACCTTGACAAAGAGGTACTAATGAAAATACTAATGGTTTAATTAGAGAAAAATTTCCTAAAAAATTTATTTTTTCAAAAACTAATAAAAATGAAGTTCATAAATTTATATTGTCTTTAAATCAAAAACCGAGAAAAATACTAAATTATCTTTCACCAATCGAATATTTGGATAGAAAAATAATTTAGTTGCACTTACCTTTACAATTTAGCAATTTTAAAATTAATGAAAAAGTAAAAAGCACTAAAATAATTGCTAACAATGGTGCTGGCATTGAAACTATTTGTTGTGAACTATCACCAAAAATAAAACTTTTAATAACCAAAGACAAATTATGTAAACCAGAAAAATCAGTAATATAACTTTGCAAAATATTTTGCACAATATTATTTAAAGAAGGTAAAAGTTTACCTAAGTTTACCTAATAAAGGAAAAACAAAAATTATTGCAAAAAATAATTTAATCATAACTATTACCTCCTAAAAAACCTAATAATTTCTATCTAAATCCACGAATAATATGTCCTATGAATTCTTTAATAAATACTAAAACCATCATAAATATTGGAATTAAGACTGGTCAATTTGTCATTATTGAATCACCAGCAAATACTCAATTAAAAACATAACTAAAAGATTCTAATAATTTTTGACCAATACCTCCAATCATTTCTATTAAAGCACTTAAACCTTTTGGCATACTAATCACCTCCCTCCTCTAACTCTTTTCTTGCTCTTTCTTTACGTTTTTGTTCTTTACAATATCAACAATCAGGTTCAATTACCTCATGTTTTTTATGTTTAAATTTTCAAACTAACTTTTTAATAGAATCTTTAAAAAATCAAGAAGTTCCCAGAACAGCAATTATCACAACTAGTCATTTAACCATTATTTTTTACCTCCTAAAAAATTATTAAAACTCATATTTTCACTTAATCTTTGTTCAAAATTTCTTTTTGCCTTTTTCTTATGCAACTTTTGTCTTGGCATATTTTTTCATTTATCTTTTTTCATTTTAAACACCACCTAACGTATAAGCATAAGAATAATCCCAGTTTAAACTTGCTCTATCTAAATTAATCTCCGATATACTATCATCATTTAAATCAACATCAACCATACTGTTATTTGTACTTTGATAATCATTAATACTAGCATTAATTAATCTTGCTCTTTCATCAGTAAACACTTCTTGTAATTCTGTATTATTATGTGTACTTCCCAAAGGTAACAATAAAGTATTAATAATCTCACTTGCTCCGGCAATAATAGTAGGAATAGCAAAATAATTACTAAAATCATTATTAATACCCATAGCAACACCACTACTAATCAAACAACCACCAGTACCCATATTTGCTATCTTTCTTATATTTTGAAACCTATTAGGTATTAATTCAGTTAAACCACTAATAACATTTGCTATACCAAAACTATTTAAAGATATATAAGTATCTCAATCTACAAAAGGCATATCAATTATTGGTTTAACAGTTGTAAAGGGTGAATAAGTTGGTCTTGGTGGTTCAGTAGGACAAGGTGGTCAAAAACATGGTTCATCTCTTAATAAAGAAACTGACTTATCTACACACTGCACAAACTTAGCATAATTAACTAAACCAATTGTTCCTAAACCTAAAAATATCTTTTTATAATTATTAATCACTTTATTTCTAGTAGTGGGTCTTTGATTAATATTTCATATATCAATTCCTAACTTCTTACTAAATAACAAAGAATTAATAGAACCTAATACTGGGTCTTTTAAATATTGACCATAATAAGCACTAACTCCAACCATAGCACTTAATGGACTTAATCCAGTTCTTAAAATTTTAGTTAAAGTATAATTACTAGTTTGCTCTAATACATTAGGCATAAATAAAACTCCTTACTTTATATACTAATAAGGAGCTTATATATGAACTATAATCTAATTCATTGGGGCTTAAAATGAAAAATATATAATCCATATATAAGCCCCTTATTTAATTATTTGTTGATATATTATTTTCATTCAGTAATATCTACAATAGTACCGGATAAATCCAATTTTAAATCATAATAATTACCAACTTTAAAACTAAGTTTATGTAAATATTGTGTAAAATCATTAACTACTAACGGATTATATCATTTATCCCGTACTTTACCGGTAGGTATATTAGTTTGTTTATTAATTTCTAAAAAGGTTAAAACATCAAATTTCAAATTTTGACCTTGATTATTTTTATCAGGTATCATTCTATTTTTATCAATATTAACTAATTGAACTTTGAACATAAAAATTACCAACTCTTTCTATATAAAATATAAATTGAATTGGCAAACAATTATAAATAATTAAATTAAAAATACATAACTATAAAATTAATTTAATAAATAAAAAGTTCTTAATATTAATATTTAACTATCCCGGACAAGGAATTGTTACCAATTCAAATAAGTTAAATAAAATTTTAAAAACTAATTTAAAACATATTTACTTATGTGTAAATAATATCATAATTAAACAAAATATCAATAAATATACAACAAAAAAGTAAGCATTATCATTTCTTGTCCGAAAAACAATAATACTTACCATAATTAAAGTATAACAAAATCACAAAAAAATACAAATATAGTATTATTTTACTGTCAATATCGAGTGAAAATTTCCCAAAAATATTTATCAAAAAAAATAAAAAAGAAGTAAAATTTAACAAATAAAAGTTGCTTTGTTTTGAAAGTAAATATTTTTATATTTACTTTCAAAGGAGAACAAAATTATGAAATATTTTAGTCCAAGTTATTGATTTAAATTGTGAGTATTAACTGCTCCACTTTTAAATAATAAAATACAAGGTATTAATGGTAAGTCAATTGATAATTCAAATATTAAAAATTGAGTTAGAAAAAATACGACTAGTTTAGATTTAGTAAATCAACAATTAAATTTTGCAAGTAATAATCAAACAGATTTTATTATTAACAACCCAACAACAAATAGCAAAATAAATATGAATAAACATCGTCATGAAAAACACAGAAATCGATTAAAAAGAACATTAAATGGTAAAAACGAAATAAGGGGTAGTTGAGGTAAAGTAACTTGTTCATTTACACCAAAAACTTTTGAAGGAATAATAGCTGATTATCATTATTGAAAAGATAATCCTGCATGAGAACTTGGCGAAAAATTTAAAGAGGATATGATGCAACGATATAATTCTAATGATATTTCAATTACTGCAATTTTTCCATGAACATGAAAAGAAATACAACAAGTAGGTAAAACAATTTGAGATAATTTTTCAAAAATTGAAAAAGTATATACAGATAGTTCTAGAAAAGAACGTATAGAAATTGTACTTTATGAAAAACCATTTAATTGATTTGATTTTGAATCAGTAAGAATAATAACAGAAGATGAGAAATATTATCCAAATAATCGTCTTGATAATTTAGAAAATGATTTTCCAGATTGAAATAAAGATATAAAAATTAATTTAGGAAAAATTAATCATAACGTTGATAACGAAATTAAAAGTGCCATAAAGAAAAAATATCATAATTTTAAATTATCAGAAGTTTATTTATTGGATAAATCTAATTACTCACACTTTATTGGCTATTTTGAAAAAAAATAATTGTTGGTACTTTTAGTCCCTATTCTTATGGTTTGACAAAACCAACTTTTACCTATGTAACACAAGATAAATTTAATGAAATTTCAAATATTATAGCAAATGATTCAAAAGTTAAACAATGATTTGCACATATAAATGAATGAAATTCTACTTTACCACAAGCAATCAATAATTCTAAAACATTTAATCCTCAAGCATTATATAATTGAAAAAGACAAGAAAAAGAAATAATAAAAGGTTATATAAGAGATTGAAGTTATATTTCAACTTTAATTGAACATGAATTAAACAAAAATATTCAAGGAATCAAAGCAGATTTTGAAACTTTAAAAAAACAAGTTAATGAACTTGACAACAGACTTCTAAATCTAGAAAATAAATCAAATTTAAATTGTGAAAACACATTAACTATTGTTAATGGTGCTTTAAATACTATTCCCATAATTGGTAATGTTGTTGGTGGTATTACAACAATGGCTTCTGGTGCTTGTGCTATTGGTGGTGTATAATTTTATTTTTTATATCTTTAAAATCAATTTTAAGGCATCAAATTTGCTGCTCGACAAACGATTTAAAATTTTATATAGTTAAGTATTCACAAAAATAATCTTTTATAAAAAGAATTTTATCTAATTTTAATTTGGTATTATTAGTATCCATATCTTCAAGGATGGTTTTTATTTGGTATATAAACCTTTTTAGTTTTTATCAACTCTTCTTTGATAATTGGTTTTGGTGCTATTTCTTTTAATTCATATATTTGATGATTATAACTAAGATATAACTCATTAATAAACGATTTAAGTACAATTACATCAGTTCTAGGTTGTATGTATTGAACTTTGCTATTTTTATAAGGAAAATACTTTTTACCATAATATGTTATAGTTGAACCACTATCCGTTTTTCTTTTAGAAAATCTTGAAAGATAAATATTTATTTCTTCTTGGTTTGGAGCTTTAATCATAGCAGATTTATTATTATCAATAGGTAAGGCAAATTGCTTATTAAAAATACTTATATATATTTTAAGAAATTGATTAGCTTCTTCTAAATTTTTAATTTTATTAAGTCTAAGTTCACTAATTAAGCGACTTTGAAGTGTTCCAAATAAGCGTTCGATTCTACCCTTAGCTTGTGGAATGGAAGTTCTAATAATTTCAACACCTAAATCATTACAAGACTTTTGGAATTGAGTATAAGTATCATTTTCCGTGTTTATTTTGCCAGCATCGATTTGTTTTTTATATCCAAAAACTGTTCTATTATCAGTATAAAATGTTTTTGGTATGCCATATTTAGTTAAAATTTGATAAAAAACATTATAATAACCATCTAATGTTTCTTGATGATCAAATCATAGTCCGACAATATTTCCTGTAGCATCATCAATTGCAGCATGTAAAAAAGCTTTTGGTTTATCCTTACCAAATCAATGATGATTACTTGCATCCATTTGAATTAATTCACCAAAATTTGTTCTTCGGTTTCTTGTAGGATGCAAGTTATTTTTCTTATTTTTATGTCTTTTTGGTGAAGTAATTTTTTCTTTAATTAATATAGTATAAAGTGTACTATATGAAATTTTAATTTTTTCTTCATTGTTTAATTTCTCATGGAAATGTTGAAAATTAAAATTATAATATTTGGTTTTATATAAATTTATAATCTTAATTTTGATTTCAAAATTTGTTGTTTTATTAGAAATTTTATTTCGGGATTTATGAATAAAACCAACTTTACCTTCTCTATTGAAAATTTGAATTAATTGGTTAATTCTTCTAATAGTTAGGTTAAGTTTATTCTTAGCTTGATGTTTAGATAATTTATTAATAATAATGTCATTTATAATATTAAACTTATATTTTTCTTTCATAGTCATGCTTCTTTCCATATTTATCACCAAGTATATTTAACTTTACTTTTGGGAAATTTTCACTCGATAACTAATAGGAAATTATCACTAAATAATGACAAAAAGTATTATTTTACTGTCAATATCGAGTGAAAATTTCCCAAAAATATTTATCAAAAAAAATAAAAAAGAAGTAAAATTTAACAAATAAAAGTTGCTTTGTTTTGAAAGTAAATATTTTTATATTTACTTTCAAAGGAGAACAAAATTATGAAATATTTTAGTCCAAGTTATTGATTTAAATTGTGAGTATTAACTGCTCCACTTTTAAATAATAAAATACAAGGTATTAATGGTAAGTCAATTGATAATTCAAATATTAAAAATTGAGTTAGAAAAAATACGACTAGTTTAGATTTAGTAAATCAACAATTAAATTTTGCAAGTAATAATCAAACAGATTTTATTATTAACAACCCAACAACAAATAGCAAAATAAATATGAATAAACATCGTCATGAAAAACACAGAAATCGATTAAAAAGAACATTAAATGGTAAAAACGAAATAAGGGGTAGTTGAGGTAAAGTAACTTGTTCATTTACACCAAAAACTTTTGAAGGAATAATAGCTGATTATCATTATTGAAAAGATAATCCTGCATGAGAACTTGGCGAAAAATTTAAAGAGGATATGATGCAACGATATAATTCTAATGATATTTCAATTACTGCAATTTTTCCATGAACATGAAAAGAAATACAACAAGTAGGTAAAACAATTTGAGATAATTTTTCAAAAATTGAAAAAGTATATACAGATAGTTCTAGAAAAGAACGTATAGAAATTGTACTTTATGAAAAACCATTTAATTGATTTGATTTTGAATCAGTAAGAATAATAACAGAAGATGAGAAATATTATCCAAATAATCGTCTTGATAATTTAGAAAATGATTTTCCAGATTGAAATAAAGATATAAAAATTAATTTAGGAAAAATTAATCATAACGTTGATAACGAAATTAAAAGTGCCATAAAGAAAAAATATCATAATTTTAAATTATCAGAAGTTTATTTATTGGATAAATCTAATTACTCACACTTTATTGGCTATTTTGAAAAAAAATAATTGTTGGTACTTTTAGTCCCTATTCTTATGGTTTGACAAAACCAACTTTTACCTATGTAACACAAGATAAATTTAATGAAATTTCAAATATTATAGCAAATGATTCAAAAGTTAAACAATGATTTGCACATATAAATGAATGAAATTCTACTTTACCACAAGCAATCAATAATTCTAAAACATTTAATCCTCAAGCATTATATAATTGAAAAAGACAAGAAAAAGAAATAATAAAAGGTTATATAAGAGATTGAAGTTATATTTCAACTTTAATTGAACATGAATTAAAGTTAGATGAATTAAACAAAAATATTCAAGGAATCAAAGCAGATTTTGAAACTTTAAAAAAACAAGTTAATGAACTTGACAACAGACTTCTAAATCTAGAAAATAAATCAAATTTAAATGTTGTTGGTGGTATTACAACAATGGCTTCTGGTGCTTGTGCTATTGGTGGTGTATAATTTTATTTTTTTATATCTTTAAAATCAATTTTAAGCCATCAAATTTGCTGCTCGACAAACGATTTAAAATTTTATATAGTTAAGTATTCACAAAAATAATCTTTTATAAAAAGAATTTTATCTAATTTTAATTTGGTATTATTAGTATCCATATCTTCAAGGATGGTTTTTATTTGGTATATAAACCTTTTTAGTTTTTATCAACTCTTCTTTGATAATTGGTTTTGGTGCTATTTCTTTTAATTCATATATTTGATGATTATAACTAAGATATAACTCATTAATAAACGATTTAAGTACAATTACATCAGTTCTAGGTTGTATGTATTGAACTTTGCTATTTTTATAAGGAAAATACTTTTTACCATAATATGTTATAGTTGAACCACTATCCGTTTTTCTTTTAGAAAATCTTGAAAGATAAATATTTATTTCTTCTTGGTTTGGAGCTTTAATCATAGCAGATTTATTATTATCAATAGGTAAGGCAAATTGCTTATTAAAAATACTTATATATATTTTAAGAAATTGATTAGCTTCTTCTAAATTTTTAATTTTATTAAGTCTAAGTTCACTAATTAAGCGACTTTGAAGTGTTCCAAATAAGCGTTCGATTCTACCCTTAGCTTGTGGAATGGAAGTTCTAATAATTTCAACACCTAAATCATTACAAGACTTTTGGAATTGAGTATAAGTATCATTTTCCGTGTTTATTTTGCCAGCATCGATTTGTTTTTTATATCCAAAAACTGTTCTATTATCAGTATAAAATGTTTTTGGTATGCCATATTTAGTTAAAATTTGATAAAAAACATTATAATAACCATCTAATGTTTCTTGATGATCAAATCATAGTCCGACAATATTTCCTGTAGCATCATCAATTGCAGCATGTAAAAAAGCTTTTGGTTTATCCTTACCAAATCAATGATGATTACTTGCATCCATTTGAATTAATTCACCAAAATTTGTTCTTCGGTTTCTTGTAGGATGCAAGTTATTTTTCTTATTTTTATGTCTTTTTGGTGAAGTAATTTTTTCTTTAATTAATATAGTATAAAGTGTACTATATGAAATTTTAATTTTTTCTTCATTGTTTAATTTCTCATGGAAATGTTGAAAATTAAAATTATAATATTTGGTTTTATATAAATTTATAATCTTAATTTTGATTTCAAAATTTGTTGTTTTATTAGAAATTTTATTTCGGGATTTATGAATAAAACCAACTTTACCTTCTCTATTGAAAATTTGAATTAATTGGTTAATTCTTCTAATAGTTAGGTTAAGTTTATTCTTAGCTTGATGTTTAGATAATTTATTAATAATAATGTCATTTATAATATTAAACTTATATTTTTCTTTCATAGTCATGCTTCTTTCCATATTTATCACCAAGTATATTTAACTTTACTTTTGGGAAATTTTCACTCGATAACTAATAGGAAATTATCACTAAATAATGACAAAAGTATTATTTTACTGTCAATATCGAGTGAAAATTTCCCAAAAATATTTATCAAAAAAAATAAAAAAGAAGTAAAATTTAACAAATAAAAGTTGCTTTGTTTTGAAAGTAAATATTTTTATATTTACTTTCAAAGGAGAACAAAATTATGAAATATTTTAGTCCAAGTTATTGATTTAAATTGTGAGTATTAACTGCTCCACTTTTAAATAATAAAATACAAGGTATTAATGGTAAGTCAATTGATAATTCAAATATTAAAAATTGAGTTAGAAAAAATACGACTAGTTTAGATTTAGTAAATCAACAATTAAATTTTGCAAGTAATAATCAAACAGATTTTATTATTAACAACCCAACAACAAATAGCAAAATAAATATGAATAAACATCGTCATGAAAAACACAGAAATCGATTAAAAAGAACATTAAATGGTAAAAACGAAATAAGGGGTAGTTGAGGTAAAGTAACTTGTTCATTTACACCAAAAACTTTTGAAGGAATAATAGCTGATTATCATTATTGAAAAGATAATCCTGCATGAGAACTTGGCGAAAAATTTAAAGAGGATATGATGCAACGATATAATTCTAATGATATTTCAATTACTGCAATTTTTCCATGAACATGAAAAGAAATACAACAAGTAGGTAAAACAATTTGAGATAATTTTTCAAAAATTGAAAAAGTATATACAGATAGTTCTAGAAAAGAACGTATAGAAATTGTACTTTATGAAAAACCATTTAATTGATTTGATTTTGAATCAGTAAGAATAATAACAGAAGATGAGAAATATTATCCAAATAATCGTCTTGATAATTTAGAAAATGATTTTCCAGATTGAAATAAAGATATAAAAATTAATTTAGGAAAAATTAATCATAACGTTGATAACGAAATTAAAAGTGCCATAAAGAAAAAATATCATAATTTTAAATTATCAGAAGTTTATTTATTGGATAAATCTAATTACTCACACTTTATTGGCTATTTTGAAAAAAAATAATTGTTGGTACTTTTAGTCCCTATTCTTATGGTTTGACAAAACCAACTTTTACCTATGTAACACAAGATAAATTTAATGAAATTTCAAATATTATAGCAAATGATTCAAAAGTTAAACAATGATTTGCACATATAAATGAATGAAATTCTACTTTACCACAAGCAATCAATAATTCTAAAACATTTAATCCTCAAGCATTATATAATTGAAAAAGACAAGAAAAAGAAATAATAAAAGGTTATATAAGAGATTGAAGTTATATTTCAACTTTAATTGAACATGAATTAAACAAAAATATTCAAGGAATCAAAGCAGATTTTGAAACTTTAAAAAAACAAGTTAATGAACTTGACAACAGACTTCTAAATCTAGAAAATAAATCAAATTTAAATTGTGAAAACACATTAACTATTGTTAATGGTGCTTTAAATACTATTCCCATAATTGGTAATGTTGTTGGTGGTATTACAACAATGGCTTCTGGTGCTTGTGCTATTGGTGGTGTATAATTTTATTTTTTATATCTTTAAAATCAATTTTAAGGCATCAAATTTGCTGCTCGACAAACGATTTAAAATTTTATATAGTTAAGTATTCACAAAAATAATCTTTTATAAAAAGAATTTTATCTAATTTTAATTTGGTATTATTAGTATCCATATCTTCAAGGATGGTTTTTATTTGGTATATAAACCTTTTTAGTTTTTATCAACTCTTCTTTGATAATTGGTTTTGGTGCTATTTCTTTTAATTCATATATTTGATGATTATAACTAAGATATAACTCATTAATAAACGATTTAAGTACAATTACATCAGTTCTAGGTTGTATGTATTGAACTTTGCTATTTTTATAAGGAAAATACTTTTTACCATAATATGTTATAGTTGAACCACTATCCGTTTTTCTTTTAGAAAATCTTGAAAGATAAATATTTATTTCTTCTTGGTTTGGAGCTTTAATCATAGCAGATTTATTATTATCAATAGGTAAGGCAAATTGCTTATTAAAAATACTTATATATATTTTAAGAAATTGATTAGCTTCTTCTAAATTTTTAATTTTATTAAGTCTAAGTTCACTAATTAAGCGACTTTGAAGTGTTCCAAATAAGCGTTCGATTCTACCCTTAGCTTGTGGAATGGAAGTTCTAATAATTTCAACACCTAAATCATTACAAGACTTTTGGAATTGAGTATAAGTATCATTTTCCGTGTTTATTTTGCCAGCATCGATTTGTTTTTTATATCCAAAAACTGTTCTATTATCAGTATAAAATGTTTTTGGTATGCCATATTTAGTTAAAATTTGATAAAAAACATTATAATAACCATCTAATGTTTCTTGATGATCAAATCATAGTCCGACAATATTTCCTGTAGCATCATCAATTGCAGCATGTAAAAAAGCTTTTGGTTTATCCTTACCAAATCAATGATGATTACTTGCATCCATTTGAATTAATTCACCAAAATTTGTTCTTCGGTTTCTTGTAGGATGCAAGTTATTTTTCTTATTTTTATGTCTTTTTGGTGAAGTAATTTTTTCTTTAATTAATATAGTATAAAGTGTACTATATGAAATTTTAATTTTTTCTTCATTGTTTAATTTCTCATGGAAATGTTGAAAATTAAAATTATAATATTTGGTTTTATATAAATTTATAATCTTAATTTTGATTTCAAAATTTGTTGTTTTATTAGAAATTTTATTTCGGGATTTATGAATAAAACCAACTTTACCTTCTCTATTGAAAATTTGAATTAATTGGTTAATTCTTCTAATAGTTAGGTTAAGTTTATTCTTAGCTTGATGTTTAGATAATTTATTAATAATAATGTCATTTATAATATTAAACTTATATTTTTCTTTCATAGTCATGCTTCTTTCCATATTTATCACCAAGTATATTTAACTTTACTTTTGGGAAATTTTCACTCGATAACTAATAGGAAATTATCACTAAATAATGACAAAAAGTATTATTTTACTGTCAATATCGAGTGAAAATTTCCCAAAAATATTTATCAAAAAAAATAAAAAAGAAGTAAAATTTAACAAATAAAAGTTGCTTTGTTTTGAAAGTAAATATTTTTATATTTACTTTCAAAGGAGAACAAAATTATGAAATATTTTAGTCCAAGTTATTGATTTAAATTGTGAGTATTAACTGCTCCACTTTTAAATAATAAAATACAAGGTATTAATGGTAAGTCAATTGATAATTCAAATATTAAAAATTGAGTTAGAAAAAATACGACTAGTTTAGATTTAGTAAATCAACAATTAAATTTTGCAAGTAATAATCAAACAGATTTTATTATTAACAACCCAACAACAAATAGCAAAATAAATATGAATAAACATCGTCATGAAAAACACAGAAATCGATTAAAAAGAACATTAAATGGTAAAAACGAAATAAGGGGTAGTTGAGGTAAAGTAACTTGTTCATTTACACCAAAAACTTTTGAAGGAATAATAGCTGATTATCATTATTGAAAAGATAATCCTGCATGAGAACTTGGCGAAAAATTTAAAGAGGATATGATGCAACGATATAATTCTAATGATATTTCAATTACTGCAATTTTTCCATGAACATGAAAAGAAATACAACAAGTAGGTAAAACAATTTGAGATAATTTTTCAAAAATTGAAAAAGTATATACAGATAGTTCTAGAAAAGAACGTATAGAAATTGTACTTTATGAAAAACCATTTAATTGATTTGATTTTGAATCAGTAAGAATAATAACAGAAGATGAGAAATATTATCCAAATAATCGTCTTGATAATTTAGAAAATGATTTTCCAGATTGAAATAAAGATATAAAAATTAATTTAGGAAAAATTAATCATAACGTTGATAACGAAATTAAAAGTGCCATAAAGAAAAAATATCATAATTTTAAATTATCAGAAGTTTATTTATTGGATAAATCTAATTACTCACACTTTATTGGCTATTTTGAAAAAAAATAATTGTTGGTACTTTTAGTCCCTATTCTTATGGTTTGACAAAACCAACTTTTACCTATGTAACACAAGATAAATTTAATGAAATTTCAAATATTATAGCAAATGATTCAAAAGTTAAACAATGATTTGCACATATAAATGAATGAAATTCTACTTTACCACAAGCAATCAATAATTCTAAAACATTTAATCCTCAAGCATTATATAATTGAAAAAGACAAGAAAAAGAAATAATAAAAGGTTATATAAGAGATTGAAGTTATATTTCAACTTTAATTGAACATGAATTAAACAAAAATATTCAAGGAATCAAAGCAGATTTTGAAACTTTAAAAAAACAAGTTAATGAACTTGACAACAGACTTCTAAATCTAGAAAATAAATCAAATTTAAATTGTGAAAACACATTAACTATTGTTAATGGTGCTTTAAATACTATTCCCATAATTGGTAATGTTGTTGGTGGTATTACAACAATGGCTTCTGGTGCTTGTGCTATTGGTGGTGTATAATTTTATTTTTTATATCTTTAAAATCAATTTTAAGGCATCAAATTTGCTGCTCGACAAACGATTTAAAATTTTATATAGTTAAGTATTCACAAAAATAATCTTTTATAAAAAGAATTTTATCTAATTTTAATTTGGTATTATTAGTATCCATATCTTCAAGGATGGTTTTTATTTGGTATATAAACCTTTTTAGTTTTTATCAACTCTTCTTTGATAATTGGTTTTGGTGCTATTTCTTTTAATTCATATATTTGATGATTATAACTAAGATATAACTCATTAATAAACGATTTAAGTACAATTACATCAGTTCTAGGTTGTATGTATTGAACTTTGCTATTTTTATAAGGAAAATACTTTTTACCATAATATGTTATAGTTGAACCACTATCCGTTTTTCTTTTAGAAAATCTTGAAAGATAAATATTTATTTCTTCTTGGTTTGGAGCTTTAATCATAGCAGATTTATTATTATCAATAGGTAAGGCAAATTGCTTATTAAAAATACTTATATATATTTTAAGAAATTGATTAGCTTCTTCTAAATTTTTAATTTTATTAAGTCTAAGTTCACTAATTAAGCGACTTTGAAGTGTTCCAAATAAGCGTTCGATTCTACCCTTAGCTTGTGGAATGGAAGTTCTAATAATTTCAACACCTAAATCATTACAAGACTTTTGGAATTGAGTATAAGTATCATTTTCCGTGTTTATTTTGCCAGCATCGATTTGTTTTTTATATCCAAAAACTGTTCTATTATCAGTATAAAATGTTTTTGGTATGCCATATTTAGTTAAAATTTGATAAAAAACATTATAATAACCATCTAATGTTTCTTGATGATCAAATCATAGTCCGACAATATTTCCTGTAGCATCATCAATTGCAGCATGTAAAAAAGCTTTTGGTTTATCCTTACCAAATCAATGATGATTACTTGCATCCATTTGAATTAATTCACCAAAATTTGTTCTTCGGTTTCTTGTAGGATGCAAGTTATTTTTCTTATTTTTATGTCTTTTTGGTGAAGTAATTTTTTCTTTAATTAATATAGTATAAAGTGTACTATATGAAATTTTAATTTTTTCTTCATTGTTTAATTTCTCATGGAAATGTTGAAAATTAAAATTATAATATTTGGTTTTATATAAATTTATAATCTTAATTTTGATTTCAAAATTTGTTGTTTTATTAGAAATTTTATTTCGGGATTTATGAATAAAACCAACTTTACCTTCTCTATTGAAAATTTGAATTAATTGGTTAATTCTTCTAATAGTTAGGTTAAGTTTATTCTTAGCTTGATGTTTAGATAATTTATTAATAATAATGTCATTTATAATATTAAACTTATATTTTTCTTTCATAGTCATGCTTCTTTCCATATTTATCACCAAGTATATTTAACTTTACTTTTGGGAAATTTTCACTCGATAACTAATAGGAAATTATCACTAAATAATGACAAAAAGTATTATTTTACTTGAAAAAATTTAAAATTAATGTAAAATTCGTTTATTTAAAAATATTTTTTCAATTTTACTTTTATCAAAAACTTTATAAATGCTGAGTTATACTTGTAAGTGCAAGTAAATAAAATTGCAAAAAATTCTCATATAAAAATTTCATAATGCTAAATTTAGTTTAGAAAAAAGTAAGGAGTTTTTATATGAGTTATAAACATCTTGGCATAGATGAAAGAATTTATATTGAGAATCAAT
The DNA here is from genome assembly GCF_964019575.1 of Spiroplasma endosymbiont of Andrena trimmerana. NCBI lineage: Bacteria > Bacillati > Mycoplasmatota > Mollicutes > Entomoplasmatales > Spiroplasmataceae > Spiroplasma > Spiroplasma endosymbiont of Andrena trimmerana. Next base: position 307,315 of record NZ_OZ026455.1, on the reverse strand, counting down.
TGAAATTTAAATTTAAAATTAGTGAAATAGCTAAAAATCTTAATCGAAGTATTAGTACTATTATTCGAGAAATTAATAGAAATAAAGATAATAATCATTATTTTTCATTAATTGCACAAAATAAAGCTGAAAATCGAAAACAATCACATATTAGTTTTCATAAGTTTAAAAATAAGAATTTAGTAAAATATGTACAACAAAAATTACTATTAGGTTGATCACCTGAACAAATTTATGGCAGAATTAAAAATTTTCATAAAGAATGAGTTATTAGTTTTAAAACAATTTATACTTGAATTTATTTTGGAATGCTTGATAAAGTTACTAGTAAAAATTTAAGAAGAAAAGGTAAAAAACGAAAATCTAAAGAAAATCGTGGCAAGTTTAATGGTAAATCAATTAAAGAACGAGATATAAATGTTAATGATCGTATAACACTTGGTCATTGAGAAGGAGATACTATAGTATCATCACGAGGTAAAAGCAAATCATGTTTAATAACTTTAGTTGAAAGAGTATCACGATTTACTTTAGCAATATTAGTTAAAAACAGAACTACTAAAGTTATTAATAAAAATGTCAGTTATTATTTATCAATTCTTCCTAAAAACATTGTTAAAACTATTACTTTTGATCGTGGCAAAGAATTTTCAAATTGACAACAACTTGAAAAAAATTTAGATGTAAAAATTTATTTTGCCAATCCATATTCACCTTGACAAAGAGGTACTAATGAAAATACTAATGGTTTAATTAGAGAAAAATTTCCTAAAAAATTTATTTTTTCAAAAACTAATAAAAATGAAGTTCATAAATTTATATTGTCTTTAAATCAAAAACCGAGAAAAATACTAAATTATCTTTCACCAATCGAATATTTGGATAGAAAAATAATTTAGTTGCACTTACCTTTACAATTTAGCAAATAAAATCTAAAATATCATTTCTATTAAATTTATTTTTTAATCAATATCTAAATCGTAAACTTTCTAAACTAATATAATAGTTAAAATCTTTAAAGTAATCACAACTAGCAATATAATCATAACTTCCGCCAATTAAATAAGTAACACCTTGTTCATTTGATTTAGTTTTAAATAAATAAAATTCTTTTGCTTTTTCACATGCTTGTACTAATTCTTGTAAACTTAACATTTTAGTACCACGAACTACAAGCGGATTTTTACAATTTCTACTAAAAGAATATGCTTGAATACCAACATCTTTTTGATTTAAAGATTTAATATTTTCTTGTACTTTTGTTACATATTTACTCAAATATTTAACCACAAATTCATTTGTACCTTTATGTACAACTTTTAAATCAATACCTTTATTATTACCAACATGTGGTCATCATTTAGTTATCATACTATAAGGTATTTTACGATTAAATAATATATGAAAATGAACTGCACCACGCTTTTGATATTCATAAACATAAAAATATCTTAATTCACCTAAATATTTAGAACGTTTAGGGTCATTTCATCAACGTTTTAAACGTTTAAAGAATAATTGTAAATCATGTTTTGCTTTTCTAATATCAGTTTCATTTTTATGATAAGTTAAAGTTAAAAAACTTAAAACTTTTGCATTATAAAAATTATGTAATGCTTTTTGAACTAATTTACATTTAGTACGAACATTATTATTTCTTAATTTAGTAATATTACCAATATTCTTTATACCTAATTTATTTCTTTCATTTTTTAAAATATCAATAGGTAAAACAACATTTTTAACATAACAAGCATAAAAAATTTTTTTAACATAAAAATTATATGAAATATTCATTTATAATCATCTCGGACAAGAATTTTTAATAAAATTAAATGATTTATAAAAAAATATAAATCTTTAATAAGCATATCATAAAAAAATGATAAAATTTTAATTATCATTAAAAATTAAAAAAAGAGGTATTTATGAAAATTTTTAAACGCATTATTAGTTCTATTTCTATACTTTTATGTATCACAATTATTTGAATTCCTATTCATTTTTTCTTAAAAACTTTAATGTATGGAGATAAACGAGAAAATCAAAAAAATAAAAAAGAAAACATCAACTAAGATGTTTTTTTAAAATTCTAAACTTGCGGTGAAAAATGATACTTAACTAAAGTATATTATACTTTATTTTTTTATTTTTTAACTATTAATTTTAAAAAAATAGTTATATTGAACAAAAATATTGGATTATAAAATAAAAAATTATCTTTAAAATAATATAATATATTTATATTAGAAATATAGTTATTAACTAAATTCAATCATATACTAGTTATAATTACTTATTTATTTTATCTAAAACACCATTAATGTATTTATAAGCATCATTTGGACAATAAGCTTTAGTTATAATAATAGCTTCATTAATAATAATTTTTTTATCTGTTTTAGTATGGACAATTTCATACACTGCTAAAATTAAAATTGCTTGTTCAATTGGTTTTAAATTTTCAAAATCTCATCCTTGTTTTAAATTATTATTGATTAAATCTATTAAATCATATTCATAATCAATTATTTTATTTAATATCTCACATTGTTCAGTAATTAAACTCTTACCTTCTTCTTCAAAAAGAAATTGTTTAAACGATTGTTGTGATTGGCCTTCAAGGAAATATTGATATAATACTTCCATCATGCCAATTCTTTTATGATGCTGGGTTATCTTCTTTTGTTCTTGCATTGTTGATTTCTACTTCCTTAGTTTGAGCAATAAATATTATATGAATATTTAATAAAAATAAATTTAAAGCTGATTCAGTACGTCTTAAAATTAAATTATTAATTTTATTTTTTAAATTTACTAAATCTTCATTTGGATTAACAATTAATTTTATTCGCACAACAATATTATTATTAATAGCAGTAATATCATTTGTTTCTAACATTAGAACTTCAACATCTTCTAATGTTAATTGATAGTTATCATTAATTAATAACATATAAATAAATTTTTTAATAATTAACGAAGATAATTTTAATGTTCCAACTTTACTTTCTTCAATAAGTATTTCCATAATATTCACCTTTCTTAAGCGCGAGTTTTGTATTTCCCTTCATCTGTACTTACTACAATTTTATCACCATTATTAATAAACATTGGTACTTGTAATTGTAAACCAGTTTCTAAAATAGCTGTTTTTGTTGTATTAGAAACACTATTTCCCTTTACTCCTGGTGGAGCATCAACAACCGCTAATACTACCGAAGGAGGTAAATCAATACCTAATATTTCTAAATTTTTATAAACCCTTAATGATACTTCATTACCAGGAACTAAAAATTTTTTTTCTCATGATAAGCGTGATTGATCAATCCTAATTTCATTATAATCTTCATTATCCATAAAAACTGAATACATACCATCATCATAACTATAAATTGCTGGTCGTTTATCAATAATAGCTGGATAAACTGTATCACCACCAGTAAAAGTAATACTAATAATAGCTTGTGTTCTTAAATTTTTTGCTTTTACTTTCACATGCGCTTGTCCACGTCCACTTTTAGAATGTGCTGATTCAATAACTATTAAAATATCAGTTTTATTATGTAAAAAAGTAATTCCTGGTTTAAAATCATTAACGTTAATCATTTTTATTTTTTCTCCTTTCAAATATCAATTTCACGAGATGATTTTGTTAAAATTTGATAACCATCTTTGGTAACTAAAATATCATCTTCAATTCTAACACCACCTAAATTAGGAATATAAATACCTGGTTCAACAGTAATAACCATTCCCGGAACTAAAATAGTAGATTCATTTTTAATAACTCAAGGTGATTCATGAATTTCAATACCAAGTCCATGACCAGTACCATGAGTAAAATATTGTTCATAACCCTTTTCTTTAATATATTCTCTACAAATCTTATCAATTTCACCAATAGCTATACCCGGCTTTACAGCCTTAATTCCTGCCATTTGTGCTGACTTAACTATTTCATGAATTTCAATTAATTTTGGATTAACTTTACCAATCGCAAAAGTTCTAGTCATATCTGAACAAAAACCTTCATATACACAACCAAAGTCACAAGTAATTAACTCATTATTGCCAATTTTTTTATTACTAGCTTTACCATGAGGCATTGCTCCTCTTTCTCCAGAAGCAACAATAGTATCAAATGATGCTTTTGTTGCACCATTTTTAACAAATGAACGTAATATTATATCTTCAACATCTTTTTCACTAACACCAGGTCGGATAAAGTTTAAAACTTCATTAAAAGCCAAATCACCAATAGCACAAGCTTTTGCAATTCGTGCAATTTCGATTTCATCTTTAATCATTCTTAGTGAACTAACATAAATTGGAACAAATTCAATATCTTTAATTTCTTGCTTTCAACTTTCTAATTGAGCAATAGTAATATATTCTGCTTCAAAACCAATTTTTTTAATTTTTTGTGATTTTAATAAATCTTTCAATGAAGAAAAAATATTACTAAATTGAATGCATTTAACATTTTTGGCATTTTCTTTTCCCTCAGTAATATATCTTCCATCTAATAATAAATTTGCATCATTTTTGCTAATCAATAAATAACCTAACGTTGAAATAAAATCACTATATCAAAAGCGATTTTCGGGAGAATAAAATAACATAGCATCTATTTTATTTTTGGTTAATATTGTTTCAATAATTTCTTTTTTATTTAAATTTTTCATTTTAAATTCAATCCTTTTAATAAATCATTAATTAATAACTAAGTATATTGTACTGCAAATTAAAGAAAAGAAATAAGTAAAACTTATTTCTTTTCTTTATGTAGTGTATGTTGATTACAACGAGAACAATGTTTTTTTGTTTCTAATTTTTCAGGCTTAGTTTTTTTATTACGATCAGCAATATAATTTTCTTCTTTGCAAACTTCACATCTTAAAGTTAATCCATCACGCATTGTGCGCCTCCTTAATAATAATTGAGTTATATACAATACAATATTATTGCATAATTAAATAGTTAGTTCAATTAAATAAAGGAATTATTTTTAAACTTCCTTATATGAAAAAATGTTACTAATATTAAAAATAAAAAATATCAGTAACTAGGTAATTATTTAAATAATATTATTTAAAACACTTGATATCAATATAAGTCATCAGTTTTATACTGTGTAAAAATACTAACTGTTTTATTATATCTATTAATTTCGCCATTCATTCCATCAGGAATACTTTTAGTATTAACTTCTAAATTCTCAATTTTGTTTATATTTGCATCAATATTAAGAACATAATTTGTATTATTTAATGTTTTAACGAAAAAATTAGTTGAAGATTTACCCTTATTTTCTTGATTATTTAATAATTTTATTTCACTTATTTCATTAGTTAAATTTATTGTTTTTAATACAACTAATTCATTTTCAGAATTAAGATTTCTCTCAATTATTCTAACTGTCATTTTTTGTTGTCGATCAAATAAAAGTAATAATTGACTATTAATATTCAATAAATCATAATCATCAGAAATTTCAAAATTATATTTTCCTTTAATAACTTGACCTGATGAATCAATAATTTGAATATTTTTACTATCTTCTTTTAAAATATATGTTTTACTATTTAATCTAATAATATCAATTCCATAAAGATCTAATTCAGAATATGTATTACTTACATAATCATAAATTAATACTTGATTATTATCATCTTTAATTACTCAAACTTCCCTATTAGTTTTAAAAAAATATTTTGCTGTTCACGATAATTTATTAATAGTAAAATCGGAATTACTTATTAAAAGACTATAGTCTCCATTATCTGACTTAATAATAACTTCATCATCACGAATATAGTTAATTTCTTTTATTGTATGAAATAAAGAAACAAATTTTAATGGCATTAATTTTTGATCTTTTACTTCTCCAAGAGTAAGTATAGTGTGATTTAAAATTTTTGTTTCAATTAAAAATTTTGTATTACTAATTGCTGTTACCTTGCCATAAAGATTAAATTCTTTAAATATTTCTATTTTTAATGAAGTTAAAACACCATTAGAAGTTAATAAATACAGGTTTTTGGTAGATTTTTCTGTTAAAATTCCGTAATTTCCTCCTTGACCATTAGTGAATTCAGTGAATCTTACATGATCAGGATTAGAAATTTCTTGAAACTTCTTATCTTTATCTAAAAATCATAATTGATTTCCATTAATCACTAAACCAAGATTATTATTAAAAAAATAAAATTTACCTTTTTTATTCAAATTAATTAAAGAAATATCATCTTTATTTTGTTGAAGATTACATTTTAAATCTTGTAACTGATTAGCATTCGTACCTATATTATTAGTATTTAAAATACTACTTAAACTGCTAACAGTTGTTGCAAGTGTTAAAACACTTAATGTTTTTAATAATGCTTTCATGATGAAAACCCCCTTTTTCCCCATTAACTTCTTAAATTTAAGAAGTTAATTACATTTTAATTTTCAAAAAAAATAAATGCAATAAAAAATTAATATTAAAGTATTCTAATCTATTTTCTAAAAAATATTTTTTATCAAAACCATTCTCCTTTTTAAAATCTTTAATTTGACAAATTTTAAAATATGCTTATCAAATAACTTCTATTTACAATTAATTTATTTTCATAAAATTAATAAATCCATTACTTAAAACTAAAGTAATGGATTAATTTTTATATTAAACTAATAATATATTTATAATGTTATTTTTGGTAATTCTTTTCTAAAGATTAAATAATACATACCAGGTAATAAAATACCACCACCAATAAAATTACCAAATAAGGTTGGAAGTTGTACTTGATAACCAAATTGTAAAAAGTCATTAAATCCACTATGAATTCCATAAATATTAAACAAAGGTCCTAATCCTCAAACATAAGAATTTGCTACAACGTGAGAAAAACCAGATAAGGCAAAAACCATAATTACTAATCCTATTAATAAAAATTTAGCAGTAGATGAACGAGTGGCATGAGAAATATAAACACTTCCTGCTACTAAAAAATTACATAATATACCACTAAAAAAGGCTTTTCATCAAGACATTACTAATTTATGATTAAAAATACTAACAGCATTATCCAAAAAAGCTTGATTATCAAAAAATCCTGCTCATCATGTAAATAATGAAAGAATAAAACAACCTATAAAATTACCAATTAATACTACTAGTAAGTTAATTAACATTCTTGTTAACTTAACTTGTTTTTTTATTAATGGCATAAATATCATGGAATTAGAAGTAAAAAGTTCACCACCCATAAAGACAATCATAGTAATTGCTAAAGTAAAAATAAAACCAAATGTTAAATTTTTAATACCATTATCACTTAATCCTCTACTACCAAAAATAGCCGCAATATAAGCAATACCAACAAAAAGTCCGGCCGCAATACCCATTAAAAAAGTTTTTAATAACGGACTTTGTGCTTTCTTTAATGCATACTTATAAACAGCAATATAAGTTTCAATACTTGTTAATGTTTCTTCATTATTCATATTTTCTACACTTGTATTCACGAATAAACTACTCCTATCTTTTATTTAATAGCAGCAAAAGCTGTTTCTAAAGTTTCTTTAATAATTGCACAAGATTTATCAAATGCCGTTTGCTCTTCTTTCGTTAATGGTAACTGAACTACTCTTTTTCAACCTTTTTCGTAAAGTATTGTTGGTACACCAATATAAAAACCTTGCTGTCCATATTCTCCTTGTAAATAAGCACCCGCTACTAAAACGTGATTTTGTCCTTCAAGGATATTTCTTACTAATAATGCCAATGCTGCACCAATACCATAAAAAGTTGCGCGTTTTAATTTAATAATTTTATAAGCTCTTTGTGCTACTTCTTTTCTTAATTCTTCTAAATCTTTTTCTTTAATTCTACCTTCAGTAATTTTTTGATAAACAGTTTTATTACCTACCGAAACCGAACTTCAAGGAATCATTGAAGAATCACCATGTTCACCAATTACATAAGCAGCAACTGACTTTGGATTAACTGCAATTTTTTCTCCAATTAAATATTGTAAACGTAAGGTATCTAAAATTGTACCAGAACCTAATACTTGATGATAATCAAATTGTGTAATTTTTTGATAAACAGTTGTCATTATATCAACAGGATTAGATGCAATAATAGTAACACCTTTAAATCCTGATTTTTTAATTTCTAAAGCAATGCTCTTCATAATTTTGGCATTATCTGCTACCATATTTAATCTTGTTTCACCATCTTTTTGTGGTCTTCCAGCAGTAATAACAATAATATCAGCATCTTTACAATCACTGTAATTTCCAGCCTTAATTGAAATAAAAGGATGATCTAAAGCTGCTTGACAATCAGCAAAATCAATCGCATTACCTTCAGCTATACCTTCAAAAGCATCAATTAATACATATTCTTGGGCTAAACCTTGATTAATGGCACTGTAAATAAAACTACTACCAACAGCTCCACATCCAACAAGGACAATTTTTCGTTTTGCCATATTTACCTCCATATTTTTTGCATTTCATGTAACAGTACTTTATCCTCGGCACTATTTTAATAACTTACTTTTTAAAATAAAAGTTACAATGATATGTAATATTTTTATTATGCTTTTTATATAAGAATGTTAAAAAAATAAAAATCTAATTAACAAGGACAAAAATTTATTACATTTTTATCTTACCACTATTTTAATAAAAAAATAAAACTTATTTTTTTATTAAAATAAGTTTTATTTTTTCTTTTAAATTTTTGTTTTTCAATTAATAACAATCCCTTTTGGTCTAGTAAAAGCAAGTAACGAAGGACGAATACCTTGTACGCCAAGACCTGAATCCTTAACACCAACAAAAGAAAAGTGATCGGGACCACGTTGTGACTGATCATTAATATTAACACTTCCAACTTCTAATAATTTACCAATACTCATTGCACTATTAATATTAGTAGTAAAAACAGAAGCTTGTAAACCATATTGTGAATCATTTGTAATATTAATTGCTTCTTTTACTTCATCAAAAATAATAATCGGCAACAATGGTGCAAAAGGTTCTTCTCATGCTAAATTCATTTTTGTTGTTACGTCAGTAATAATAGTTGGTCACATTAAATTTTCTTTAAATTTATTACCAATTAAACAATTGGCTCCTTTATCTAAAGCATCTTTAATTAATTTTTTAGCATTATCAACTGTTGGTTGATCAATAACAGGAGTAATATCACAATCATCTGTGGGCAAACCAACAGTTAATTTTTCAACTTTTTCTTTTAAAATTGGAATTAATTTGCTACTAATTGTTCTTTGTACTAACACTCTCTTAATAGCAGTACATCGTTGTCCTGAATAACTAAATGCACCTTTAATGATTTTGGTTGCTGTATCTTCAAGATCAGCATCATTAAGCACTATTGCTGGATCTTTACCTCCTAATTCTAAAATCAAATCAGCTTTTAAAGATTTCTGTGAAATACGATTACCAACAACAGCACTACCAGTAAAAGAAATAACATTAATTGCTTCATTTTCAACTAAACTATCACCAATTTCACTACCTTTACCACTTATAGCATTAAAAACACCATTAGGAATGTTAGCTTCTTTGGCTAATTTAGCTAAGTGTAATCCCACCAATGATCCTTGTGTTGCAGGTTTAAAAACAACACTATTACCGGTCACAAGTGCTGGAAATATTTTAGAAACTGATAAATTTATCGGATAATTAAAAGGGGAAATAGCAAGAACAATTCCTTTTGGTACGTATTCAAAAATAGCTAATTTGTTCATACTTCCTCAACTATCACCTGTATAAGATTCAGGATGAAGACGTAATGCTTCTTGTAAAGTATATTCAATATATTCAACTGTTCTATCAATTTCACTGCAAGCCGCTTTTGTGCCTTTAGCAATTTCATTGGTCATTAATTCAGCAAGTATTAATTTATCGCGAATAATTAATTGTTTTCAAGAATTTAAAAAAGAAATTCTTTTTAAAATAGGCATTTGTTCTCAATTTTTTTGAGCAAATTTTGCAAATTCATATACTTTTTTAATTTCAACTTTAGTTAAGGCAGGAACTTGGCCTGCTATTTTATTAGTAGTGGGGTTAATAACTGATATTCAATTACCATTTTCATACAACTCACCATTAATTAGAGATTGATATTTAATAATATTATTTGTCATCTATACTTCCTCCTTAAATCACTACTATAATAATTATAGCATTGATATAAGTCCTATCCTATTCACTCTTAACTAAAATTATTATTTAAATTTATATTATGAAAATCAAAAAAACTAATTCTTTAAAAAAGTTCATAATTTTCAATAAAAAAGTTTATTTTAAATACCATTGTTGCTTTCTTTTGTATTAAAATTTTCTGATATTGATGATATATCAGCATCAATAACATCAGTTTTTAAATCAATCACTAAATTATTACCACCAGCAATAATATCATCAGCAACTACTTTGCCAGTTCCTTCATTTACCTTGCTAAGATTAATGTCACTTGCTTTAATCACTAATCATTTTTCTTTTTTCGTTAATATATTAATAAAAGATGTTGCTGGTGATAAGAAGGTTTTAATAATACTAATACTTTTACTTTTAGGAACTTTTATTACTTTATTACCTTTTGTTGTTCGTGAAGTTTGTTCAATAGTATTGAATAACATTCGTTTAATTGTTCCAACTGATGTTAACATTGCATAAATATCATTACTATTACCACAAGCCATTCCTACCACTTCATCTTCTTCAGAATTAATTTTCAAAGCTTTAACACCTGTTGCAGTTTTAGTTAATAATGGAACTTTCGTTTCTAAATATTTTAAAGTCATACCCTTGCGAGTACTAATAACAATAAAATCATGACCGGTAGTACTATTAACACTAATAACACTATCGTTCTCTTTTAACTTAACATATTTGGCGGTTTTATTAAATCTAGTAGTTGCTAACTCTAAAAGTGGCATTCTTTTAATTAAACCATATCTAGTAGCGACTACTATATTTACATTTGGCTGTTCAAAACTATTAACTTGCGCAACACTAATAATTTTTTCATTTCCTTCAAGTTTACATAACGTATTAACATGAATACCATTATCTTTTCATTTATTTTCTTCTAATTTAAAAATTGGTATTAAAAAATAATTACCTTTATTTGTAAAAAATAATAAATTATTAAAATTATTGAACATTGCTCCACCAATAATAACATCATTTGGCTTACGTCCAAAATCTTGATAATCAAGATTTTGTAAAAATACTTTACTACTTATTACCTTAATTCAACCATCATAACTAATACTAACAAATACATTTTCTTGTCGCAATGTTGCTTTTTCATCAATTGTAATTTCAGAAATTTCACCTTGAATTTGTGATTTTCTTAATCCAGAAAAATGAGAATTAATTTGTTCTAACTCAGTAATAATAACTTGACGTAGTGAATTTTCATTATTAAGAATTTCTTGTAAAACAATAATTTTACTTTCAATATCTGCTTTTTCTAAAACTAATGATTGAATATCAGTAGCAGTTAAACGATATAAACGCAATTGTACAATTGCTTCTGCTTGAATATCAGTAAAATTAAAAGCTGATATTAAATTTAATTTTGCTTGCATACGGTCAGTTGATGTTCTAATAATTTTAATTACTTTATCAACTTCACTTAATGCAATAACTAAACCATTAACAATCTCTAATCTTCGTTCTAATTGTGCTAAGTCATATTGTGAACGCTTAGTAACAACATCAATTTGATGATTAATATAAAAATCTAACATATTAATTAAACTCATTTGTACTGGTTTTTTGTTAGCGATTGCTACTAAATTAAAGTTATAATAAATTTGTAAATTGGTATTTTTAAATAAATAATTTAAAATTTCTTGCGGTTTACTATCTTCTACTAAATCAATAACTATTCGTAAACCAAAACGATCCGTTTCATCACGTACTTCTTTAATACCATGAATTTTTGCTAATGTTTTAACATCATCAATTTTTTTAATCAAATCTTGTTTAATAACTTCAAATGGAATTTCGGTAATAATTATTTGTGGAATTTCACCTTCATTATTAATATGAGTTTTAGCACGAATTGCAATTCGCCCTTTACCAGAACGATAAGCTTCTTTAATACCTTTAATACCTTGAATAATTCCTCCGGTTGGAAAGTCAGGACCCTTAATAACACGCATTAATTCGCTTAAATTACATTGTGGATTATTAATTCTCATGACAATTGCATTAATTACTTCTTGTAAATTATGAGGTGGAATATTAGTTGCCATTCCAACAGCAATTCCAGAAGCACCATTTACTAATAAATTTGGAAAATAGGCAGGTAAAACTGTTGGTTCTGTTTCTGATTCATCAAAATTTTTAATTAAACTAACAGTATTTTTCTTAATATCCTTCAATAATAATTCTGAAATTAATGATAAACGCGCTTCTGTATATCGCATCGCAGCAGGATTATCACCATCAATTGAACCTTTATTACCATGCATTTGTACTAATGGTCATGCTACCTTTCACTCTTGTGCCATTCTACACATAGCAGCATAAACCGCTGTATCACCATGAGGATGATATTTACCAATTACTTCTCCAACAACACGAGCTGCTTTTTTATATGCTTTATCATTGGTTAAACCCAAATCATTCATAGCATGCAAAATTCGACGTTGAACTGGTTTCAAACCATCACGGATATCGGGCAATGCTCGTTCTAAAATAATATATTTGGCATATCGACCAAAACGTTCTGCAACAATATCATCAATAGGATAAGATAAAATTTGTTCATTATTTTGTTGAATCTCTTCTTTACTATTCATAACTTATAAACTCCTTTTTCTTAATAATCACTAGCTTCAAAAGAAATATTTTCTTCAATTCATTTTCGTCTTTTTTCTGGTTTATCACCCATTAATATTTGAATTTCTGTTTCTGCTGATAGAGCATCCTCAATAGTAATTTTAATTAATTGACGGACATTTGGATCCATAGTTGTTTCTCATAATTGTTCAGCATTCATTTCTCCTAAACCTTTATAACGTTGCAGGTCATATTTACCTTTAATTGTTTCAACTTTATCTTTTAATTCTAACTCATTTCAAACATATACATGTTTCTCTTGCTCTTCTTCTTTAAAAGAAATTTTAAATAAAGGCGGTAATGCAATATAAATATTACCCGAAGTAATTAAATCTCGCATATAACGATAGAAAAAAGTTAGTAATAAAATTTGAATATGGGCACCATCAGTATCGGCATCAGTCATAATAATGACTTTATTATAATTACAATTTTCAATACTAAATTCGTTACCAACACCAGCACCAATCGCATTAATAATCATACTAATTTCCTCATTATTAAAAAGATCAATTACTTTAGTTTTTTCGGCATTAATTACTTTTCCTTTTAACGGTAATATCGCTTGGAACTTACGATCACGACCTGACTTGGCACTGCCACCAGCGGAATCTCCTTCCACTAAAAATAATTCATTAATGTTAGGATTTTTACTTTGTGCAGGCACCAATTTACCTACTAAAAATTTTTGCGTATCTTTACTTTTATTACGCAATGATTCGCGTTCTTTTCTTAAAGCATTACGAATATCACGAGCCTTAATGGCTTTATCAATAATTTTTTTAGCAGCATCACTATTTTCGTGAAGTCAAAATGAAAATCTTTCATTAACAATATTATCAACAACAATTCTTGCTTCGGGCGTTCCTAATTTACCTTTTGTTTGACCTTCATATTGAATTAAATTTTCAGGAATACGCAACGAAACAATAGCAACCAAACCTTCTCGCAAATCATTACCTTCTAAATTTTTATCTTTTGCTTTTAATAATTCTTGTTTTCTTGCATATTCATTAATAGCTTTCGTTAAACCACTTTTAAAACCAACTAAATGACTTCCACCATCAACAGTTTTAACATTATTAGCAAACCCTACTAACGTTTCACTATAATCTTCAGTATATTGTAATACAATTTCAACGTCAATATTATTTTGTTTACCTTTTAAACTAACAATTGGTGATAAATTTTTTTTATCTTTATTTAAATATTGCATGAAAGCAACTAAGCCATTTTCATAATGAAAAGTTTCTTCAGTACCTGTCCTCTTATCAATTAATTGAATACTTAAATCATTAATTAAAAAAGCACTTTCACGTAAATGTTGTTCAAATAAATGAACATTTCAATCACAACCTAGAAAAACACGATGAAAATCAGGTAAAAATTGTACCCTAGTTCCTGTTTTATAAGTGCTACCAATCATTTTTAAACTTTGATCAATCTTACCACCATTTTTAAATTTAATTTCATGAATTTTTTTATCACGATGAATAGTAACAATCATTCAATTACTTAAAGCATTTACTACTGAAGCACCAACACCATGTAAACCACCCGAGGTTTTATAACTATTAGTGTCAAATTTTCCACCAGCATGTAAAACCGTATAAATAACTTCGGGAGTACTTTTTTTTGAAGCATGCATACCAGTTGGAACACCACGACCATTGTCTTCAACAGTAACTGACTTATCAAAATTAATAGTAACAACAATACTAGTACAAAAGCCAGCTAATGCTTCATCAATACCATTATCAACAATTTCTCAAACTAGATGATGAAGACCACGATTATCAGTAGAACCAATATACATTCCAGGTCTTTTTCTAACTGCTTCTAGACCTTCTAAAATTTGAATTGATGATTCATTATAAACACTGCTTTTTGGTTTATTTGCCATGAAAAAAACTCCTTACTACAATTTATTTCATTTTCATTTTATCATATATTTATTTATTTAAAGATAATGTCGATAAAAGAACTAAATCAATTTTATAATTTAAAGTTAAAGGTTTCTATACAAAATTTAATATAATACATTTAAAATAAATATTTATCTAATAATTTTTAATTATTAATAAAACAGTTATAAAATAAATATAAAAAAACTATTAACTTTTAATTAATTTAAAAGTTAATATTTGAATCATAAAAAAAATAAATATAATAATCTTATAAAGATTATAGAATTTTATCGCTTATTTATTTTAATATTTACAAAGTAAATGGGTTTTTATTGTTAAAGGAGGAAAAAAATGAATGACGATTTAAATGAAAAATTAATAAATAGTGCTTGAAATGGTGATTTAGATACAATTAATATTTTACTGACAAATAATGGTGCTGATGTTAATTATTTAACTATAAATAATTTTAGTGCTTTAACACTAGCCGCCTGAAATGGACACTTAAATATCGTTAAAACTTTACTAGAAAATGGTGCTAATATCAATCATGCTAATATATTTGGTAATACTGCTTTATTATTAGCTGCTGAAAATAATCATATTGAAATAGTTAATACACTAATAGAAAATAACGCTAATATTAATCATGAAAATAATGGTAATGAAACTGCTTTATTATTAGCTGCTAAAAATGGACACTTAAATATCGTTAATGTATTAATAACACATAATGCCAATGTTAATCATATAAATGAAGATAATGATGAAACCGCTTTAATCTTAGCCGCCAGAAACGGACACCATGAAATCATTAATCTCTTAATCGATAATTTTGCTAATATTAATCATGAAAATCGTTATGGTGATACAGCTTTAATATGAACCGTTAGAAACGGACACTTAAATATTGTTAATAGCTTAATAATGCAACATAATATTAATATTAATCATGAAAATATAGAAGGTTACACTGCTTTCAAGTGAGCCGCCAGAAACGGATATTTAGATATAGCTAATGTTATAATAGCGCATAATGCTAATGCTGATCATACAAATCAAATGAATAATAATGCTTTAGTATGAAGCGCGCGAAATGGTTATCTAAATATAGTTAATAGTTTAATAGTACATAATACCAATATTAATTATGTAAATGAAAAAGGTGATACAGTTTTAATATGAAGTACTTGAAAAGGTTATTTGGAAATAGTTAACACTTTACTAACAAAAAATGTTAATGTTAATTATTCAGATCAATCTGGTTATAGTCCTTTAATGATAGCTGCTGAAAATGGTTTTTTAGAAATTACTAATGCTTTAATAGAAAATAACGCTAATCTTAATTATGCAAATCAAAATGGTAATACAGCTTTAATGATGGCCAATAAAAATAACCATATAAAAATAGCAAGAATAATCGAGCAAATAAATCAACTAAATCAACTAAAAGCAGAAAATTTAATAAATGCTAAAGAAATGATACTAAACATTAATAAGGCTTTAAATGAACAACTAAAAAAACTAATGAAATAAAAGATAATCAAAATGATAATGAAATTTGAAAAAATAATCAAGAAGAAATTATTGAAATCATTGATAACTATGAACATAATTTAAATCAAAAACTTAAAAATATTAATTCAGAACTTAATAATCATTCTCTAAAAAAAGATTTTATTAATATTATCAAGTTTGGAAAAGAAAATTATTCATTATTACATATAGCAGTATTAAATGATTGACAAAAATTAGTAACTTATTTAATAAATGAATGACCAGTTGATATTGATTATAAAGATAATTCAGGAAATTCGGCATGAAATCATGCTTGTATGTTATTACAATCAAAAAATACTTTGACTATTAAAAAAGAACATCAATTAACTTATAAAAATAAAGTATTTATAAAACAATTAATTCCTTCATCTCCAAATTGAAATCCAATTGAAAAAAAAGAAATTAATAAAAATGCCAGTGAAAATAGAAAAAAAATTATTGACTATTATATGCCAAAAGATAAAAATAGTATTGAAAGTTGAGAACATATTAGTAGTATCGATTTACAAATGCAAAATTCTTTCACAAACGAAAGCAATACCTTAAAATTTTCAATATCTTAAAACATTAAGATATTTTTTATCTAATTTTTGATATTTTTACATTAGTAACTTAGATAAATATCTTATTTACGTTATTATTTATTTCTTAATAATATATTATTCAAAACTATGTAATTCTTTTCATAGTTTTTCTAAAATTACTTTTGATTTAACTAATGATGAAAGTTCTGTTTTTGTAGCATTTTGCAATAATTGTCAAGTTGGAAATTGCTGTAATATTTTATTTTGTAATTGTAAACCAATTCCTGGTACTGATGATAAAACACTACTTATCATTGATTGACTTCGTTTTGTTTTATGATATTTAATTGCATAATTATGAACTTGATCTTGTAATTTACTCAAAAATAAAAAACAAGCATCAGTTTTAGGAATATTAATAATTTGCATTTTATCATTTATAATTTTATCAGTTTGATGTTTTTTATTTTTAACTAATCCAATAATAGGAATTGTTAAGTTTAATAATGTTAGTTGTTCTAATGTAGCACTAATTTGTGGTTTTCCACCATCAACAATAATTAAATCAGGAAGTGGCAATTTATTAATAACTAAGTGATGATATCTACGATAAATCATTTCACAAAAACGATGATAATCATCAATAATTTTTGGATCTAATAAAAATTTGCGATAATCATTAAAACTAGGATTACCATTCTTATAAACAATCATACCGCCAACACTAGCACTTTGTTGAAGATTAGAAACATCAAAAACCTCTAAATGATTTAAATTAGGAATTTTTAATCATTGTGATAATACTTTCATCATATTTAACGGTGCATTAAATTGATTAGTTTGTAAATAATTATTTCATGCGTAAATGGCATTGGTTTTTGCCAATGTTAAAATATGTTCTTTTGTTCCTTTAATTGGATTAATAAATTTTATTTGTGGAAATAATAATTTTAATTGTTTTAAATCAATATTTGATGGTAAATATATTTCATTTGGCAATGTATTTTTACTATATAGTTGTTGACAATAATTACGAATTAAATCTTGAATTTCTAAGTAATTATTTTGAACTATTTGTTCATCTTTAGCTTGCAATTCACCATTACGATAAAATAAAGTAATTAAAACAACCATTTCATCTTCAATTAAAAAATTAATAAAATCGCGATTTCCATAATCTTGAAACTCAACAACTTGTTGTGATAAAAATAAATCTATTTTTGATAACAAAATTTTAATACGATTAGCATTTTCAAATTGTAAGTTTTCAACACTAATATTCATATTATTAATTAATATTTTTTTAACAGCAGTAACATTCCCTTTGAAAAATTGATCAATTTTACTAATCATATCTTCATAATAAGTAATAGGTACCGATTTAAAACAAGCACCAGAACATTGCTGTAAATGATAATATAAACAAGGTTTACCAAGATTACCAGCACATTTTCGTAATGGAAAAATTCGTTCCAATAACTTTAAAATTTCACGCGCACCAGTACCATCGGGAAATGGTCCATAATAATGTCCCTCTTTTTTAGTAGCACTACGTACATAACGATATTGTGGATCACGATTATTAGTAATTTGAATATAAGGATATTTTTTATCATCTGCTAACAAAATATTATATTTAGGATGATGTTTTTTAATCAATGTTTGTTCTAAAATTAAAGCCTCTTTTTCATTAGATGTCGTAATGTATTCAACATCATGAATATCATTAACTAATAACATTGTTTTAAAATTACTGGCTTTATTTAAATATGAAGTTACTCGTTTTTTTAATGAATTAGCTTTACCAACATAAATTAAATTATTATGTATATCTTTAAATAAATAACATCCAGCAATATTAGGTAAAAGTTTAATTTTCATTTGTAGTAAAGATTTTTCTGCCATTAGTTCACCTAAATTTATTAACAAATTAAAAGATACTTTGATTTTAACATTAATATAATGTTTTATCCTAAAGTAAATTCTTAATTTTATTCATTATTAATTACTTATGATTCGTTATTAATAATAGTTTCGTTATCATTAAGAATTTCACGATTTAAAATACTATCTTCTAAACTTTTTTTAACTACCAGAGTACCTTTGCTATTACTCATTACATCTTTTTGTTTTTCAGGGTCAATTTTACCAAAAGGAGTTAAATAACTATTTTCATTAAAATAAACAATAGGCGAAGAAGGTTTATTGATAATGTCACTATTATCATTTTGTTTTATTTCATTTTGTTTTATTTCTGCTTTTTTTACTGGTGATATAGGCGGTTCCTTCTTTGATTCCTTATTAAAACTATTTTCTTTTCTAAAAGATTTTTTAACTTGTTTATCAATTAATAATTTTTCTTTTTTTAACTTAATATGTTTTTGTTTTAAATCAGCATTTATTTTATTTTTTTGCTTTTTATTTTTATTATTAATAATAATTTGTTTAATAATTTGTTTCATTTTGCTAAAGAAAATAAAAGGTTTATTAAAAATAAATAAACAAGTTAAAGAAAAAATACTAATAAAATTTGCAATTAAATTAGTAACAAAAAAACCATAATTAAAAATACCTATTAAAACATTACTAATAATGCCACCAGTAGCATATGCTGGAAAAAAGGTTTCAACACTAAAATCTTTAAAAGAAATTGGTGAAGCAAAAAAACCTAGATAATTATTTATACCATTTGTATTTCATCATGTTTTAACGTATATTTCACTAATATTTAATAGGTTTAAATTATAATAACTAGTTCATAAATTATTCTTTCCTAAAATTATTAAAGTTAAAGTTTGCGTTGTCCAACAACTAATCACTAAAAATAAAAAATAAACAAAAATATACTTCAATTTAAATTGCATGCGATAACCAAAAGCTAAAGGAATAATCATTAAAAAAAGAAAGAAATAAACAGCATATTTCATTCACCCAAATAAAAAAGAAAAAAGAAAATCATCAAGTACTTTACCAATTATTGAAAATCTAGTTAAACTAACCATTAGGAAAAAGAAGATTACTAATAAGAAAAAAAGTAATCCAACTTCATCACCACGAGATTGAGATTTTGATATTTTAATGCCATTTTTAATCATAAGAACATCACCTCTTAACATTCTCCACAAAATAACTTATAAAAATAGTATAACATAATTGATATATGTAATATCTTTCTATAATCGATTTTTGATTTATTATTGCAAAAAACAATATTAATTTTTTAATACTTTTATCATAAAAAATGTATTATTTAAATTTCATATTCATTATTTTCTAGATTTTAAAAATTTAAAATAAATCATTTTTCTTATTTATATTTATTTAACAATTAATTTATATAATATTATATAATCATTGTAAACTTAATATAAGTTTTACCCGTTGCTTTATTTAAAGTAAAATGGGTTTTTATTTTCTAATTTTAAAGGGGACATAAACAATGTGGGGTTTTAATAAAAATAAAAAAGAAGAACAAGAAAGACAAAGAGAAGCTGAAAAACAAGCAGAACAACTACGAAAAATTGAAAGAGACCAAGCTAGATTAAAAGCCGAAAGAGAAGAAAGACAAAAACAAAAAGAAGAAAGAGAAAGAGAAGAAAAAAATAGAAAAGCTGAAGAAGAAAGCCAACGTGTAAAAGAAGCAAATGAATATATGGAAAAACAAAGAATAGAAAGAGAAGAAAAACGAGAAAAAATTTTTCAAGAAAAATTAAAAGAAGATCGAACTAAAGAATTAAGAGAACGTGCAGAAGCAGAAAATGCAGCAAAAATAAAAGGTAAAGGACATTATAATCCATGAAATTTTTAAATTTTAAATTTTTCTATTAATTTATATAATGTAGTTTACAAAGTTATTAGATTTTTAATTAATAAAATAAAAAATTTCTTCAACCAAAACTAATATACCAGTTGAAGAAATTTTTTTATTACTTTCAAATTCTCCAGCAATAATTTTCATGTTTTTTTACTAAATGCACTATAAATTATTTTCAATAGCTTTTAGTAATTTTCTAAACTAGTTCTAATTTACTAAACATTATATAAATTTTAAAATTAGTTTAAATATGAAAAATTATATAAGTTAAGGTTAATGATAATATCATTAACCTTAAATTTCATTAACAACTGTTAAAATCATAGGTAACTTACCAGTTTCTTTTTTAATATAATCTTGTAAGTCATTTTTCATTTTAGTCTTAACTTCACTAAGACTAAAAGCATTATTAGTTTTATATTTTTCAATAACATTAATAATAATGTTTTGCAATTTTTTCAACATTTCTTCATTATTAGTTAAATAAACAACACCACGCATTTGTGCATCAATTAAAGAAACAATTTCTTTAGTTTTACGATTTATTGTCACTCCTGTAATTAAAATACCATCACGTTGTAATTGTTTTCTTTCACTAATAACAATGGAACCAATATCACCAACACCAATACCATCTACATATACATCACCAGTTTTTATTAAGTTATCTGTTGTTTTATTAGTAGCATTTTTATCATTAAAACGAGAAGGACGTGCAACATACTGTTTAACAAAATTATCAATTAATTTACCATTTTCAAAAGTAATAACTTCACCATTATCATGAATTAAAGCATTGTTATGTAATACACCAGCATCAATGGCTGCTGCTTGTGCTGCTACAAAATCTTTATATAAACCTTTAACTGGCAAAAAATATTTTGGTTCAATAATATTAACCATTAACTTAATATCTTCATAAGAAGCATTTAAACTTCAAGCTTGTTTTTCTGATATATTAATAACTTTAACATCAGTACGTGCTAAGTCATCTAATAAGGCTGCATGAGCCAATTCATTTCCTGGAATTGGTGGAGTTGCTAAAATTATTGTATCTTGGGATTCAAGTTTTAAATAATCATCATTACCAATAGCAATTTTATTCATTCTAGTAAATAAACGCTCACCACTACCAGTAACAATAATTACTGTATCTTTAGTACCAATTGTTTGTGCTAAATTAATAATTTGTGATTTATCAATATTGAAAGCGTTTAAATCATTAACTTTTAATAAAATATCATATAAAGTTGCACCATAAACTGCAATTTTACGTTTAGAGTCAGTTTCTTTAATAGCATTAAGAATTTCACTAACACGATATAAATCTTGATCATAACATGCAAGAATAACCCTTCCTGGTGCTTCTTTTAATACTGGCTCAATAATAGTTTGAATTTTATGCTTAGGAGCTGTAAAAGCTTTTCTATTGGCACATGTTGCTTCACTAATTAATAATAAAACATCATTTTTAGAAACACTAGCTAAATGTTGAATATCAGTAGTAAAATCACTACGATGTTCACCATCAAAAATATAATCACCCGTATAAACAATTGTTTCATTTAATTTAATATTTTCACCATTATTTACAGTTAGAACAAAACCTAAACTACCTGGAATTGAAGTAGTTGTTTTAAATGTTTTAACAACAACATTACCAAATGATACTTTTTGTTCGGGTTCAATAGTTTTAATTATAATTTCATTTTGATTAATAAAACGAAAACGTTCTAATTTCTGCTTAATCATAAAATCAGTTAGTTTACTAGTAAAGATTGGAACTTTATACTCGGGTTTTATTTTATTAAAATCTTTTAAAATATAAGGTAGTGCTCCAAAAGCATCATCAGATGGTTTTGAAATAAATATACCTTGAATACGATGTTTATTTTCTTTTAAATATGTATAATCTGGAATAATAATATCAATTCCTAAAATTTCTCTTTCTGGGAGTCTAATGCCGGCATCAAATACAAATATCTTATCATTTACTTCAACAACATATAAGTTTTTACCACGTTCATCTAATCCACCCAGAGCAAATACTTTTATCTTTGCCATGTTTTCACCAGTTTTCTACTTTCTTTATTTTTATTTTATAAAATTTAATATCTTAGAAGAACATAAAAATTAAAACTTTAAGTTAAATTCCCAAGATGCTGCTATATTATGTTATTAGTATTTTAACACTAATTTAATAATAAAACTGTAATTAATTTTCATTAAAAATAGTTTCAAATTATTTATCAATAATTTCTAAGCTAAGCTTACTATTATCTTCAACTTTAATTACTCGAACTTTAATTATATCATTGATTTTAACGACATTATTTAAATTATCAATACGTTTATTAAATTTTTTTGAAAATTCTGAAATATGAATTAAACCATCAATCTTATCTTGTAAATTAACAAAAACACCAAAATTAACAATTTTTACAACTTTACTATCAAATTCAGAACCGATTTTAATTTGAACAGGATTAACAATACTTTCAATAATTTGTCAAGCTTTATCAATGGCTGATTGTTCATTATGATAAATCATCAATCGTCCATCATCTTCAATATCAATTTTAACATTATCACAGTCGGTAATAATTTTATTAATAACTTTCCCACCAACACCAATAATATCACGAATTTTATCAATTGGAATTAACTTTTGAATAATTTTTGGAGCATTAGGTGCCAATGTAGTTCTAGGTTTTTTAATTACTTCATTCATGTTTGCTAATACTTGTAATCTCGCAATTCTGGCTTTTTCTAAAGCTTGTGTAATAATATTAAAATCAATACCAGTAATTTTAATATCCATTTGTAAAGCACAAATACCATTAGCTGTTCCTGCCACTTTAAAATCCATATCACCTAAGTGATCTTCTAATCCTTGAATGTCAGTTAAAATTGTAAAATCTTTTTCTTCTTTAATTAAACCCATGGCAATACCAGCAATTGCAGCTCTAATCGGTACACCACCAGCCATTAATGCCATTGATGAAGCACAAATTGCTGCTTGTGAAGTTGAACCATTTGATGCTAATACTTCTGATACTAATCTAATTGTATAAGGAAAATCTTTTTCAAGAGGAATAATTTGTAATAATGCTTTTTCACCAAGGGCGCCATGACCAATCTCACGTCGTGAAGGAACACCCATTCTTCCGGTTTCACCAACAGAAAATGGAGGAAAATTATAATGATGAATAAAACGTTTATACTCTTCTTTACCTAATCCATCAATAATTTGATGTTCCGCAAGTGCACCCAAAGTTAAAACTGATAAAACTTGTGTTTCACCACGAGTAAACATTGCACTACCATGAACAATAGGTAAAACATCAATCATACTTGTTAATTTTCTAATATCATCTGCTTTTCGTCCATCAACTCGTACATTATTTTTTAAAATCATAGTACGCATTGCTTTTTGTAATAATTGATCAATACTTTTGCGTAAATTATGAATAGTTGTTTCTTCACCAACATTTAAAACTTCTTGATTAAATTTATTTTTAAAACTTTGAAATGTTTCTTCAACTAAATTTTTAATCAAGTTGCTTCGACTTTTTTTATCAACAGTAGTACTAATTTTACTAATTTGTGATTGACAATTTGTTTCTACAAATTGTTCAATATTAACAGGAATTAATGCTAACTGTGGTTTAAATTTATTTGGTTTTAATTTTTCAATGATACTTTCTTGAAAAATTATTAATTTAATAATATGTTCATGTGCAAATTTTAATGCTTTAATCATATCTTTTTCTAAAATATCATGACATCCAGCTTCAACCATATTGATGGCATCTTTTGTTCCACCAACAATCAATTCCATTTTTGAATTTAATAATTGCTCTTGTGTTGGATTAAGGACAAGTTCATCATTTATTTTACCAACAACAACAGTAGCACTAGGACCCTGAAATGGCAAACTACTTAATCCTAAAGCAAGTGAAGTACCAAAAGCTGCATTTACTCTAACATCACAAGCATCATCTAACGCAAAAACATTATTTACAACTTGCACTTCATTAACAAAACCTTTTGGAAATAATGGACGGATTGAACGATCAATTAATCTAGCACATAGTGTTGCATATTCACTAGGTCGACCTTCACGCTTTAAAAAACCACCTGGAATCTTACCAACTGAATATAACTTTTCTTGAAAAACTATTTGTAATGGAAAAAAATCTTGATTATTAATAACTTCATTATATGATACAGTTGTTAATACAACTGTATTTCCATAAGTAATTTTTACTGATTTTTCTGCTAAATTAGCCATTGTACCTAATTCAACAATTAATTCATATTTTCCTTCTTTAAAAAGGAATTTTTCTTTTAACATTATTTACTCCTTAGCTTCCATTTTTTGTCGCAACTATGAGCATTATAGCATAATAAAATGTTAAAATAAGTTATAGAACAATTTTATTTTAGGAGGTCATAACTTATGTTTAAACATAAAATTCAAAATGAAATTTCAATTTCAAATAAAGACTTTGATAAAATTAAAAATAAAGCTTTAATTATTGATGTTCGTGATGTTGCTGAATATCAAATTTTAAAAAAAATAACAAATGATAATGGTGAACTTAATATTGTTAATATTCCTTACTATGATTTGATTAAAAATCCTAGTAAATATATTGAAAACAAAAATCAAGTGATTATAACTATTTGTAATGCAGGAAATCGTTCAACTGCTGCTGCACTAACACTCAGAGAATTGGGCTATACTAACACTTATGTTTTAATTAATGGTATTTATGGATATTACAAAAAATAACTTATTTCTCATTATTTAATTTAATAAGATCATTAATAGCAATACTTAAATTATTACAATAAGTTCCTAAGACTAAACTAACACTATCGTCTTGGTCTAAAATACCACGATTTTTAATTTTTTTAAGATTATTAAAATTAATTTTTGAATGATCAATAATCTCTACCTTAATTTTATTTGCTGTTGCTGTTGTCTCTTTAATATTATCAATTCCCCCTAAATCAACAATAAAATTTTGTAATTTAAATGGGAATTTTTGTGGTTTATTAATAGGTTTTGAACTACTTTCTTGTTGATTGCGTAATTTTTTAGCTGTACTAACATTTCATATTCAAATCCCAATACTAGCCACAGCAAATAACAATGCAATAACTAATAATACTATTTGTCAAATTGGCATGATTACCTTCCTTAATTAATATATTTTTAAATATTTTCTTAATCTTCTTGAATAAAAGCTTTTTTTACTTTAACAAGTAAAGAATAATGATTAAGTCGATATTCTAAAACTTGTAACGTTAATTCTGATAATTTAATTGTTACCTTATCATTTAGTTTATCATTAAAATCAAAAGTATCAACAATTAATTTTCCAAAATCACTCAATTTACTATCTTTTTGAATATTTTTCAAAGTAATTTCATGATTTTCATCCAAAATTAGTGGTGAATTTAAACTGCGATAACTATTATTATCTACTGGAGCAATTTCATGAAATTGCATTAAGTTATGATTTGAAATTAAAACAGCACCACCAAGTGATTTCATTAAACCCGTCGAACCAGTTCTTGTTGCAATAACTAAACCAGAACCACGAAAGTTTTCAAATAATTGATTATTAATTAACACTTGACATGAAAGAGTTGTTGTTAAATTAACAAATTTAACTTCATTAATAGCATATAAAATCTTATTATTAATATTTACTTCTAATAATGAAAATTTATTTACTATTAAATTATTATCATTATTAGCAATTCACATTAATACTTTGTCAACTTCTGTGTTTAAAAAGTTTTCATAAAAACCAAGATTACCACATTTAAAACTAACAAACTTAACAGTATTGAGCATATTATTATAATCATGAACAGCTTTTAAAAATGTTCCATCACCGCCAATAATAAAAACAATATCTGGAAAAGAAGTATCTTCAAGTGCTTTAAGGGCCAATAACTTGGCCCTTAATTCCTTAGCTAATGATTG
Source organism: Spiroplasma endosymbiont of Andrena trimmerana (assembly GCF_964019575.1). NCBI lineage: Bacteria > Bacillati > Mycoplasmatota > Mollicutes > Entomoplasmatales > Spiroplasmataceae > Spiroplasma > Spiroplasma endosymbiont of Andrena trimmerana. The sequence goes on along the minus strand of NZ_OZ026455.1, from coordinate 280,621 downwards.
AGAATTCTCATATTTATTAGCAATAATTGTAAATTTATAATTTTTCATCATGTATTCCAATCATATTTCAATTAAAATATTTCACAAGAATCTTCAAATTCGTTTTCAATAGAACCACGTAAAAATAATTCAATCTCGTCTTCATTATAACCAATTTGAATACGTTGTTTATTTTCTTGAACAATAATTGGACGTTTTAAAACAGTTGGTGAAGTTTTAATTAAATCAAAAACTTGTAACATTGTTAACTTTTCAATATTAATAGCATGTGTTTTAATAAACTTTGCTCTTGTTGAAATAATATCACCAACACCATTTGGTACAAATCTTAATAATAATTTAATTTCAGTATCGGTCAATGGATTATGGATAATATTACGTTTAATATATGGAATTTTATGTTTATCAAAAAATTGAATAACTTTTTTTGAAGACAAACAACTTGGCGAAACATATATTTTAATCATGACAATACCCCTCTTTGCTTTTAGACTACATTTGATTTAAATACTCTTTTTTAAAATTAATATTTTTTTATCTTTAAAAGATAAAAGTTAATAAACTCTACATTACTATAATAATATATATTTCCACACTATCTTTGACCAAACTTAGAAAATAAGTACATGAAAGACCTTTTCCGCTATATCCTTCACCCACATATTATATCATATTATTTTTTGAAAAATAGATACTTTTATTCCTTAAATTTTATAAAAAAATTTAACATATATTTTACTATCAAATTTTATTAATAATTTGAATTATAATATAATGAAATTATAAAATTAAATTTTCTTTATTTTAAAGTAAATAATTAAAAATAAATAATTTTTATGCGTAAAAAAACAAGGAGTTAACTAAACATGCCTATTCAAAATAATAACAGTAAATATTTTAAAGAATTCATAATTGGAACTATAATTAGTTCCACCGGAATATTATTAACTGGTCTTAGTTTATCAACTATTTTATTTTTTTATGATAATACAAGAAATGGAAAATCAATATAAAGATAAATTAAATACTATTTTAAATCCAAATAATTTAGTAGTATGCATAATGGGTTCTGTACCTTTAATTCATAGTTTAAACATAACACAAGTTGGTAATAAAAAAATAACAAATGCCACTAAAGGATTAGTAGAAAATATGCTAGTATCATTTTCAAAATCTAAAAATAGAACTCCTTTATTAGCAAATAATGATGTAACGAACATCAATAACTTTGAATTACAAAACCCAGTCAATAATATAAATAATAAAGTAACAATTAATACTTTATAAATATTTATCTTTTAAAGACAAATAAAATTTAATTTAAATAGCTTAATAAATTAAACTGATCTTATCATTTTAATTGATTCTGTTGTTATATCAATACCAGAATCGTGTGTGTCATTATTTAGTGATAATTTCCTATTAGTTATCGAGTGAAAATTTCCCAAAAGTAAAGTTAAATATACTTGGTGATAAATATGGAAAGAAGCATGACTATGAAAGAAAAATATAAGTTTAATATTATAAATGACATTATTATTAATAAATTATCTAAACATCAAGCTAAGAATAAACTTAACCTAACTATTAGAAGAATTAACCAATTAATTCAAATTTTCAATAGAGAAGGTAAAGTTGGTTTTATTCATAAATCCCGAAATAAAATTTCTAATAAAACAACAAATTTTGAAATCAAAATTAAGATTATAAATTTATATAAAACCAAATATTATAATTTTAATTTTCAACATTTCCATGAGAAATTAAACAATGAAGAAAAAATTAAAATTTCATATAGTACACTTTATACTATATTAATTAAAGAAAAAATTACTTCACCAAAAAGACATAAAAATAAGAAAAATAACTTGCATCCTACAAGAAACCGAAGAACAAATTTTGGTGAATTAATTCAAATGGATGCAAGTAATCATCATTGATTTGGTAAGGATAAACCAAAAGCTTTTTTACATGCTGCAATTGATGATGCTACAGGAAATATTGTCGGACTATGATTTGATCATCAAGAAACATTAGATGGTTATTATAATGTTTTTTATCAAATTTTAACTAAATATGGCATACCAAAAACATTTTATACTGATAATAGAACAGTTTTTGGATATAAAAAAACAAATCGATGCTGGCAAAATAAACACGGAAAATGATACTTATACTCAATTCCAAAAGTCTTGTAATGATTTAGGTGTTGAAATTATTAGAACTTCCATTCCACAAGCTAAGGGTAGAATCGAACGCTTATTTGGAACACTTCAAAGTCGCTTAATTAGTGAACTTAGACTTAATAAAATTAAAAATTTAGAAGAAGCTAATCAATTTCTTAAAATATATATAAGTATTTTTAATAAGCAATTTGCCTTACCTATTGATAATAATAAATCTGCTATGATTAAAGCTTCAAACCAAGAAGAAATAAATATTTATCTTTCAAGATTTTCTAAAAGAAAAACGGATAGTGGTTCAACTATAACATATTATGGTAAAAAGTATTTTCCTTATAAAAATAGCAAAGTTCAATACATACAACCTAGAACTGATGTAATTGTACTTAAATCGTTTATTAATGAGTTATATCTTAGTTATAATCATCAAATATATGAATTAAAAGAAATAGCACCAAAACCAATTATCAAAGAAGAGTTGATAAAAACTAAAAAGGTTTATATACCAAATAAAAACCATCCTTGAAGATATGGATACTAATAATACCAAATTAAAATTAGATAAAATTCTTTTTATAAAAGATTATTTTTGTGAATACTTAACTATATAAAATTTTAAATCGTTTGTCGAGCAGCAAATTTGATGGCTTAAAATTGATTTTAAAGATATAAAAAAATAAAATTATACACCACCAATAGCACAAGCACCAGAAGCCATTGTTGTAATACCACCAACAACATTTAAATTTGATTTATTTTCTAGATTTAGAAGTCTGTTGTCAAGTTCATTAACTTGTTTTTTTAAAGTTTCAAAATCTGCTTTGATTCCTTGAATATTTTTGTTTAATTCATCTAACTTTAATTCATGTTCAATTAAAGTTGAAATATAACTTCAATCTCTTATATAACCTTTTATTATTTCTTTTTCTTGTCTTTTTCAATTATATAATGCTTGAGGATTAAATGTTTTAGAATTATTGATTGCTTGTGGTAAAGTAGAATTTCATTCATTTATATGTGCAAATCATTGTTTAACTTTTGAATCATTTGCTATAATATTTGAAATTTCATTAAATTTATCTTGTGTTACATAGGTAAAAGTTGGTTTTGTCAAACCATAAGAATAGGGACTAAAAGTACCAACAATTATTTTTTTTCAAAATAGCCAATAAAGTGTGAGTAATTAGATTTATCCAATAAATAAACTTCTGATAATTTAAAATTATGATATTTTTTCTTTATGGCACTTTTAATTTCGTTATCAACGTTATGATTAATTTTTCCTAAATTAATTTTTATATCTTTATTTCAATCTGGAAAATCATTTTCTAAATTATCAAGACGATTATTTGGATAATATTTCTCATCTTCTGTTATTATTCTTACTGATTCAAAATCAAATCAATTAAATGGTTTTTCATAAAGTACAATTTCTATACGTTCTTTTCTAGAACTATCTGTATATACTTTTTCAATTTTTGAAAAATTATCTCAAATTGTTTTACCTACTTGTTGTATTTCTTTTCATGTTCATGGAAAAATTGCAGTAATTGAAATATCATTAGAATTATATCGTTGCATCATATCCTCTTTAAATTTTTCGCCAAGTTCTCATGCAGGATTATCTTTTCAATAATGATAATCAGCTATTATTCCTTCAAAAGTTTTTGGTGTAAATGAACAAGTTACTTTACCTCAACTACCCCTTATTTCGTTTTTACCATTTAATGTTCTTTTTAATCGATTTCTGTGTTTTTCATGACGATGTTTATTCATATTTATTTTGCTATTTGTTGTTGGGTTGTTAATAATAAAATCTGTTTGATTATTACTTGCAAAATTTAATTGTTGATTTACTAAATCTAAACTAGTCGTATTTTTTCTAACTCAATTTTTAATATTTGAATTATCAATTGACTTACCATTAATACCTTGTATTTTATTATTTAAAAGTGGAGCAGTTAATACTCACAATTTAAATCAATAACTTGGACTAAAATATTTCATAATTTTGTTCTCCTTTGAAAGTAAATATAAAAATATTTACTTTCAAAACAAAGCAACTTTTATTTGTTAAATTTTACTTCTTTTTTATTTTTTTTGATAAATATTTTTGGGAAATTTTCACTCGATATTGACATACCAGAATCGTTAGATTTTCTAAGAGTGGCTTTACTTTAGTAAATGGTTCTACTTCTGAAAGTTGTTTTTTTGTTTCAATTTCTACTTCTATCTTAAAATTATCTAAACTAGAATCTGAAATAGATGATTTATTTTCATTAATTTTTATTTTTAATTCACTTTCTCTTACTATTAGTGTTTCTATATCTTTATCAAGTTTATCTAAACTAATGGCATTTAATGAATTTAATTTATCACTTTTTTCTTTTTGAAGTATTTCTAAATCAGTTAATGGTTGCATATTTTCAATTGAAATATTTTTTAATTTTTCTCTTTGTTGTTTAATTTTTAGTATTGTATTTTCTAATAAAAATTGTTTTTGACTATTAGTCACTTTGAAATCTTCTATTTCTTTAGTACTATTCTTTTTGCTTAATTGTGCTTTTAATACTAGTCAATTTTCCTTTAATATATTTGTCTCTTTTTTATGTTTTAATATCTCATTAAACAAATCTTTTTCTTGTTTTATTTTTTTTTCATTTGCCATTCGTAAATCAGTAATTTCTTTATTTATATTACTTCGATTAACAAATTCTTTATCTAATTTTTTTTGAACACTTTTGTAATTACAAAAAATGCCAAAAGTTAATAGTGAAATAACACGACGTCAAATACTATCTCTTCAATCTTGTAAAACTATAATATTTTGAAAAATATTTTCTGAATCTTTTAGTTTTAAACTAATATTTTCTTCATTACTTTTAATTTCTTTTTCTAAACAAGAAATTGAATTAGTTTTTGCATCTATATTGTCATTTAATGTTTTAATATTTAAATTTATTTCATCTATTTTTGTGATTAATTGTTCTTTAGAACTTTCATTATCATTCAAAATAGATTGTATTTGACCTTTATTTGCATCAATGTCTGTTGTTAATTGTTCCTTGTTTTTTTCTAATCTTTCAATTTCTAATTCAATTTCTGATTTTTGTTTTATTAATGCAATTAAATTTTCTAAACTTTGTAATTCCGCTTTCAATTCTTCTTTTTTTAAAATTTCTTTTTTTAAATTTAATATTTTAGTTTTTTCTTCTTGTAATTTTGTCATATTTTCTTTTAATGCTTTTAAACTACCATTAAAAAAAGATGATTCTTGAATTATTTCTTTTAAATTAAATAATTCATTTCTAATTCTTTCTAAGGTTCTTCTGTTATCTACTTTGTCTAGATTTCTGTTTTTTATATCTTTATCAGTTTCTTTACTTTCAACTTCTAAAGTATATATATTTTCATTAACTGCTTTTAATTTATCAGTCATCTGATTAACATATTGTTCAATAAATGTTTTTTTATCTTCACTATCTTTGATATTTCTTAATTGACTTTCAGCTTTCTTCAATATATCTTCTAGTTGTTTTCTTTCAAATTCAAAACTTGCTTGTTTTTTGGCAATATTTTGTTTCTTGATTTCTAATTCCTCAAGTTTTAACCCAAGAGTTTGAAGATATTCTTTCACATTGTTTCGATCTTTTATTTTCTTTAAATATTTTTGTAAATCATCCTTATATTTTCTTCTCCAAATAACATAAAAAAACTCCTTTATAAAGTAAAAAACCCATTACTCTTAAAAAATAAAAGCTATGGGTCAAAAACTATTTTTAATTTATGTTTTTATTATATCAAAATCAAACAAATTTTAATATAATTAATTGAATTATTTAACTTTATCATTGATAATTAATTATATTAAAAAATTAATTTGGAGGAAGCAAAATATATGGCTCGTATTATATCTGGAATAACTAGCACTGGAAAATTAACTCTTGGTAACTACTTGGGAGCAATTAATAATTTTCTAAAATTGCAAGAAGAACATGAACTCTTAATATTTGTTGCAAATTTACATGGATTAACACTACCAATAAAAGCACAAGAATTAAGAGATAATATTAAAGATATTGCCGCTTGATATTTTGCTGCTGGTATTATACCAAATAAATCTCATATTTTTATTCAATCTGATGTTTTAGCCCATAGTCAATTAGGATATATATTATTATGTAATAGTTATGTCGGTGAATTAGAACGAATGACACAATTTAAAGATAAAAGTCAAAAAATGACAAATCAACAAAATAAAACGATTAGTATTCCAACAGGTATTCTTACATATCCAGCATTAATGGCTGCTGATATTTTACTATATGACGCTGATTTTGTGCCAGTTGGTGTTGATCAAACTCAACATTTAGAATTGACAAAAACTTTAGCAACAAGAATGAATAACAATTATAAAACTGATTTATTCAAAATTCCTAAAATAATTATTGATAAACAAGCACAGAAAATTATGAGTTTACAAGAGCCTGAAAAAAAAATGTCAAAATCTGATACTAATCTAAAAAATACTATTTTTTTAAGCGATAGCAAACAAGAAGTTACCAATAAAATTAAAAAAGCAGTTACTGATTCAGAAAATATTATTAAATTTGATCCAGAACATAAGCCTGGAGTTAGTAATTTATTAACTATTTATGCTAGCATTACTAAAAAAGATATCAAAACTTGTGAACAATACTTCAGCAATCACAATTATGGTTTTTTAAAAGAAGAAGTAATTAAAGTAATAAATGATTTATTAGAACCAATGCAAAAAAAACACCAAGAACTTATTAATGAAAAATCATCACAATTAGCAAAATATTTAGAAGAAGGTGCAAATTTTGCTAATAATATTGCTACTAAAAAATTAAACTTTGTTCAAGACACAATGGGTATTAATTTTATCGAGAAAGAAAGATAGGAGGAAGAGACAATGTCTTTATACAATAAAAAACAAAAACATTTAATCCTAGTTGATTTAGATGGTACTCTATTAAAAAGTGGTGGTCGAGAAATTCATATTAATACTAAAAAAGCACTAATTGATGCTCAAAAACAAGGTCATATTGTTTGTATTGTCACTGGTCGACCTTATCGTGGATCAATTAAATTTTATCGTGAATTAGGTCTTAATACATTACTATGCAATTTTAATGGTGGCCATATTCATGATCCAAAAATCAAAAAATTCAAACGATTAGTTTTTCCAATTTCTGAAACAATTGTTAAACATATTTTAAATGAAGACTATATTTTTCAACAAATTGAAAACGCGGTTATTGAATATTACAACAAAGCAGTATGTTGAAAAAAAGATGATTTCTTTGAAACTTATTTTCATTTAGATACTATTGAAAATGATACTTTTACAATTAGTAAATTAATTCGTGATTGAAAAGGGAGCACTAATGCCATTTTAATTGAATTTAAAGAAAATACTAATCTTGATCAAGTATATCGTGACTTGGAAAAATATTCAAACTCAATTAAGGTAAATACTTGAAATCGTTATGATAATAATAAACTAATCTTTGAAATTTCAAGTAAATTTATTGATAAAGGAATGACAGCTCGCATTTTGGCTCAATATTATAATGTTGATATTAGAGATGTTATTGCTTATGGTGATGAAATTAATGATAAAGAAATGTTGATGGAAGTTGGCTATGGTGTAGCAATGAAAAATGGTAATATTGTTATTAAAAGTATTGCCAATGATATTACTACTAAAACTAATGATGAGGGTGGCGTTGGTGATCATTTATCAAAATTATTAAATCTTTATGAAGAAAGTGAAATTTATATTTAATGGAAATGAAAATATATTAACTATTATTTCTATATTTGTAATATGATATAGTTTTTAAACATTAATATAAGTTTTTAACCTATTTACTTTATTTTTAAAGTAAATAGGTTTTTATTTAAAAAAGTTTTTTATAAATTTAATATACTAAAATAAAAAACCTATTGTTTTATTTTTCAAAACAATAGGACATTAATTATATTAAACTTCTACTAAATATAAATATTTTAATACTATTAATACAAAAAACTATAAAACTTCTAAAGGCAAGAAGTCAAAAATTTCTGGGTGATTGGCACAAAACTTTAATTCCGAATCATTTTTTTGTTCTTCAATTTTAATTTTTAATTCATTTAATTGCTTTTTTATTTTAAGTAATTGAGCAGGTGCTGGTGGTTGTTTATCTCATTCATCAAATAATATTTTACCTGTTTTAAAAAGTTTTTCATACTGACATTTTAAACAACTATTTTGCTGTGATTCATGATCATGGATATTTTTGCCAAACATAAAATTACCTACTTTCCTCAATTCTTTTACCAAGTATATAGGGGCTTTGCCCCTCGTTGCTTCGCAACTCACCCCAGTGGCGTAAACGCCACAGCCAACCAGAACCTTGGTTGGTTGGCTTCGACCAATAATATAGGTTTACTCTATTTTAACATCTTTCTTATTTTTCTTAGAATATTTATTTCTATAATAACAAGTACGGCATACAGTATTTTGAGTTTCTTTCTTTTCAGTTTGTAATATATTATCCAACTTATCTAATCCTACTGCTCTAATATCATCAACAGTAAAATCTAATGCTTGTGATTGTTCATAGTCTTTAACAGTACTTAATTCACTCTTTAAAGAATGAATATAATTTAAAGCACGACTATTATATCTTTGTAAATAAGACCTAGGAAATCATAAACTAAAAGTCATAGTTTCACCACTATAACTAGGTGGTAATCCACCACGTTTAATTATTCGCTTTGTTTGTCTTTTAGATAATACAACTTTATTATAATCATCAACATTAGTATAAATATTTAGTTTAAACTTAACTAAAAATAACAAAATACGCATTCTTTTAACTTGCACAATATATTCCACTTTTTCACGTGCTTGTTTTGGTATTCTATCGGGGTGTTGTTCAATCATATACATAATTCCATTAAAATTATGACCTATTAATTTACAAAACATTCCTAAACTTTCTTGTGTTTCTTTAAATTCGGGCGACAAATCATTACTATTAATTTTCAAACCTAACTCATCTAAAACAACCATATCACACTCTTTAAAAGCATAATTACTATTTAATTGATTAAATTTAAAAACATCATCATAAGAACAGCGATAACTATATTCATTACGAACTTTAATAGGAATAGGACTTACTACCCTACCCTTATGTTTTTGTGCTAAACAACAAGCAAGAGCAGATTTACCAGTACGTGGTGGTGCTGAAATAATATAACTACCTACACGTTGTAATATCTTTATATTTTTTCTAGTTATTAAAAATGGATAAAGTATTATTAATAATATAACTCCTAAAAGTAAATAACCATATCAAGGCATTATTTAACCACCTTACTTTTATTTTTAAACTTATTTTTAATTCAAAAACAAAAATCTACAAAATATGAACTTAAAATAAAAGGAAAAATAAAATTTTTGAACCAAAACTAGCATTTTCAAAAAATAACTTTAATTTATCTACATCAAAATCAAAAAATAACGCAGTAAACGATGATATTAAAAAACAAAAAATAACTCCACTACAAATTTCAAATAAATCTTTCTTTTTCATAATAAACTCCTAACCAACTAAAAATCCAACTGCTTTTAAAAATACTCATAAAGTTAAAACTTGTTCTAAACCACTAGTAAAATCAACATTTAAAACAGAACTAATAGTATCATCAAAAATACGCCTCAATAATCCATCAAGTTTAGTAAAAAATTCTCTTAATGGTTCAACTGGTAAAACTTTACCAACAACACCATAAAGTACTCATCTAAAAGCATTACGCAAATGACCAAAAACATCATATCAACTAACACGCTCATACTCAGGGTTAAAAGGACTATTTGGCGGAACTGGTGTTACTTTCTCACTTGAAAAAATATTAATTTGACCAAATGAAACCTCTGGTGGAATAGTTAAATTTGTAGTTCCATGAATATCAAAAAATACAGTTAAATGTCTTAAATTTGGAACACGAACCGGCATAGTAACAAAATTATACAAATCTTGCATATAAACATCATTACCAATCTTTCCTTTAAAAACATATTTTGTATCACCAACATAATCTAAAAAACTAAAAGAAAAATCACCAGTAAATGTAGAAAAAGCCTCATAATTAAAATAAAACATAAAACCTTGAATATAAAAACTTAAAGGTTTATCAATTTCAAAATTTAATTCAAAACGTAAATTTAAAGGTTTAACTCAATGATTTACATTATGAATAAGAAGTCGATTTTTTTTACCATATTGAATAAAATTATGATTGAACATAATACGGGAAATATCATCTAACTGATATCTCCTAAAAGAATAAACACCAGTTCCAGTATTAAGTGTTGTCTTTTTAACACCTACAACATCACTTTGATATTCAAAATCCAAATCATTATCTACACCACCTATAATTTCACCACTAACTAATTTTAAATCCGGTTGGTCAATGTCAAAATAAGCAGAATTTCATGGAATAGTTGCTCAATCATTAAAATCATTATACTTAACGTGTTTAATCATTTCTTTTTTAATATCATAATTAACAACATTAGGGTCATTTGAAACAATTAAAGAAGTTGGTGCTTGAACAGAAGTATTTACAACAAAAAACAATTTAGCAAATTTAAATCACATAATTATTTACCAAACAAACATTTTAAAATTCACCATGAACCATAAAACAAAACAAATCCAATAAAAAACTGTGTTCCATAAACTACTAAATTTCATAAAATAGTAGTAAAATCATCAACTGGATTACCTATAAACATAGTTCAATAATCAACTATACATTGATGTATTTTATTGTAAATTTCTAAAACACTCATACTTAACACCTACCCAAACAATGACCTAAAAACAAATTTAATAACACGATAAATAAAATTAAAAATACACCTAATACCAATCAAAAAGTCAAATTAAACAAAATATAAACTTCATCAGTAATATTAGTTTGATTTAAAAATATACCAATATCATTACTAGAAAATATAAAAATAAAATGCAATATACTAATAACAAAATTAGACATAATTAATCACCAATACCAAAGTCACGAGTTGAACTACCAGTAAACTTATTACCGCCAGCACCACCTTTAAACTTACCTTGTTGTTTATTTCTTGTTTTTACTTTTTCAACGCGTCTTTGATAACTCTTAGCAATTTGTTGACCAGTACCAACACCCAAAGAAACAGAACTTTTACCAATGAACTTAACAGCATATCCTAAACCTAATGTTGGTAACATTAATTCGGGTAAAATAACCCTAAATGCAAATCTAAGCAAAATCAAAAATATCATTAACGTACCTAAATTAAAACCTAAATCACCAAGTGGAAAACTAAAAAACTTCATAAAAATTGAAGCAAATAATTGCATAACAGTTGTAATAAAAGGTATAAACATAATTTCACATCCTAATGTCTTGTAAATCTAAATAATCCTAAAATTAAATAAAATACAAAACTAACATTTATTAAAGCAAGAATAGGCAAAGGTAAAGTGTATAAACTATCATAAAAAAACGACTTAATAAAAAGTGTCACAGTATGTAATCCAGCAAAAGAACTTAAATACTGCATATAAATAGTTTGTACCAAAGTATTAACAACTGGTAAAAGTCTACCCAATAATGGTAAAACAAAAACCAAACTAAAAAATAACTTTACCATTTGCTTACTCCTTTCTAATTACTAATGAGTTCCATGGATAATATGACCAACAAACTGCTTAATAAATACAAGAACCATAAATACAATTGAAATTAACACTGGTCAATTTGTAAGTGTTCCACCATCACCAGTAGTAAATACTCAACCAAAAATATAAGTAAAAGCATTTAATAATTGTTGTCCTACACCACCTATCATGGTTAATAATGCTGATAGTCCAGCGGGCATATTAATCACCCCCTTTCTCTAATTCTTTTTGTTGTTTTTCCATTTCTAATTTACGTTTCTTCTTTTCAAAATCTTTACGACAAAAAATACAATCAGGCTCACTATCATTCTCCTTTACATGTTTTCTATGTTTATATTTTTCTATACCTTCACGTATTCAATTTCTACAAAATCAAAGAATTAAACAAAAACCACCAATATATAACACATATTTTATAATTTCTTTCATATCCATTATTTATCACTTCCTTTTTTTCTTTTTTTTTAAAAATCAATTAAACTAAATAACTCATAAAAAATTACTAAAACAAAAAGTAAAATATTAATGCCTAAATCTAAACCAATAAAAAAATCAAAATTACCATTTATAATATTATGTATTTCAGCAACAGTTCAAACCATAGAAAAAAACCAACAATAAAACAAAAAAACATGAAATTTAGGAGTGTCATACCACTTTTTTTTAATTTCTTTATTTTCCATTATTAAACACCACCTAATGTATAAGCATAAGAATAATCCCAATTTAAACTTGCTCTATCTAAATTAATCTCCGACATATTATCATCATTTAAATCAACATCAACCATACTGTCATTTGTACTTTGATAATCACTAACACTAGCATTAATTAATCTTGCTCTTTCATCTGTAAATATTTCTTGTAATTCACTGTTATTATGTGTACTTCCCAATGGCAATAATAAAGTATTAATAATCTCACTTGCACCGGCAATAATCGTAGGAATAGCAAAATAATTATTAAAATTATTATTAATACCCATAGCAACACCACTACTAATCAAACATCCACCAGTACCCATATTTGCTATCTTTCTTATATTTTGAAATCTATTAGGGATTAACTCAGTTAAACCACTAATAACATTTGCTATACCAAAACTATTTAAAGATATATAAGTATCTCAATCTACAAAAGGAACATCAATTATCGGTTTAACAGTTGTAAATGGTGGATACGTTGTTTTAGGTGGTTCAGTAGGACATGGTGGTCAAAAACAAGGTTCATCTCTTAATAAAGAAACTAACTTATCTACATACTGAACAAACTTAGCATAATTTATTAAACCAATTGTTCCTAAACCTAAAAATATCTTTTTATAACTATTAATAACTTTATTTCTAGTAGTTAGTCTTTGATTAATATTCCATATATCAATTCCTAACTTTTTACTAAATAACAAAGAATTAATAGAACCTAATACTGGGTCTTTTAAATATTGACCATAATAAGCACTAACTCCAACCATAGCACTTAATGGACTTAATCCAATTCTTAAAATTTTAGTTAAAGTATAATTACTAGTTTGTTCTAACTCATTAGGCATAAATAAAACTCCTTACTTTATTAATAAGGAGCTTATATATGAATTATAATCTAATCCATTAGGGGCTTAAAATGAAAAATATATAATCCATATATAAGCCCCTTATTTAATTTTTATTTTATACATTATTTTCATTCAGTAATATCTACAATAGTACCGGATAAATCCAAAACTAAATTATAATAATTACCAACTTTTAAATTTAATTTATGTAAATATTTTGAAAAATCATTAACAACTGTTGGATTATACCATTTGTCTCTTACTTTACCAGTAGGTATATTTGTTTGTTTATTAATTTCCAAAAAAGTTAAAACATCAAAATTTAAAAACTTACCTTGATTATTTTTATCGGGTATCATTTTATCTTTTTCAATATTAACTAATTGAGTTTTAAACATAAAAATTGCCAATCCTTTCTATAAATTTTAATAAAAAAAATAATAGATTGAATTGGCAAACAATTAAGTAATTAAATTAAAAATATTATAAATACAAAATTAATTTAATAAATAAAAAGTTTTTAATATTAATATTTAACTATTCCTCGCATGGAACTGTTACCAATTCAAATAAGTAAAATATTATTTAAAAACTAATCTAAAACAATATAAACTTATAAATTAATAATATCAAATATTATAAAAAAATCAATAAATATAAAAATGAAAAAGTAAGTAATATTTTATTCCATGCGAGTAAAATAAACATTACTTACTATAATAAAAGTATAACAAAAACAAAATAAAATACAAATATAGTATATATATTACTTGAAAAAATTTAAAATTAATGTAGAATACGATTTTTTAAAAATATTTTTTCAATTTTAGTTTTATCAAAAACTTTATAAAGAAAATCTAAAACTTCATTTTTATTAAATTTATTTTTTAATCAATACCTAAATCTTAAACTATCTAAACTTATATAATAGTTAAAATCTTTAAAATAATCACTAGTAACAACATAATCATAACTTCCGCCAATTAATTGAGTATTACCTTGTTCATTTGGTTTAGTTTTAAATAAATAAAATTCTTTTGCTTTTTCACATGCTTGTACTAATTTTTGTAAACTTAACATTTTAGTACCACGAACTACAAGCGGATTTTTACAATTTCTACTAAAAGAATATGCTTGAATACCAACATCTTTTTGATTTAAAGATTTAATATTTTCTTGTACTTTTGTTACATATTTACTCAAATATTTAACCACAAATTCATTTGTACCTTTATGTACAACTTTTAAATCAATACCTTTATTATTACCAACATGTGGTCATCATTTAGTTATCATACTATAAGGTATTTTACGATTAAATAATATATGAAAATGTACGGCTCCTCGTTTTTGATATTCATAAACATAAAAATATCTTAATTCACCTAAATGTTTAGAACGTTTAGGGTCATTTCATCAACGTTTTAAACGTTTAAAAAATAATTGTAAATCATGTTTTGCTTTTCTAATATCAGTTTCATTTTTATGATAAGTTAAAGTTAAAAAACTTAAAATTCTTGCATTATAAAAATTATGTAATGCTTTTTGAACTAATTTACATTTAGTACGAACGTTATTATTTCTTAACTTAGTAATATTACCAATATTCTTTATACCTAATTTATTTCTTTCATTTTTTAACATATCAATAGGTAAAACAACATTTTTAACATAACAAGCATAAAAAATTTTTTTAACATAAAAATTATATGAAATATTCATTTATAAACATTCCTCGCATGAAATTTTTATAAAAATAAAATTGAATGATTTATAAATAAATATAAATCTTTATATATCTTATCATAGAAAATAAAAAAAGTATCAAACTTTACACTTGCGGTGAAAAATGATACTTAACTTAAATTTATTATACCAAATAATAAAAAAGGAGAAATAATTCTCCTTTTTAACTAGTAAAATGTTATAAAACCGTTGGTAAATAATGTAAGAAAAAACTATTTTCTAATTCTCATCCTCAATCACGCTGATTCTGAGGTGTTAAAATTCATCTAGCAAAACTTTCGGCAAAAAATTCATCATCAAGATTTATATTATATTTACCATTAAATCAGGCACTACGACCATAATTACTATTAACTGTTATTAAACCAAATAATAATTCTTGCTTAATATTAGTTAATTTTGCTTGTTGACCTAAATAATCAATTAAATATCAAGTACGATCATAAATTTGTTTGTTATCATTGTTAACAGTTAGTTTATGAGAAACTGATGTCATATTAGTATTAAAATCACTATAACTGCTATCTGGTCACTTTCAATTAGCATTAAATGAATTTCTTTCATCAGCACTTAAACCAATAAAATTACTTAAAGCATGACCATATTCGTGAGTTGTAACACTAATTATTTGATCTGAAGATCAAAATCCCTCTTGAAATTGTTGATCAATTAAATTAATATTTGCAAATTCAGGACCATAACCCATACGTTGATTATCAGCTTCTGAATTAAAAGCAGTTCATGCTACTGTGCTATCACTTACAGCAACTGGTGCTACTTTTTGAATTAGTTTAATAACAGTGTTTTTATGAAAAACTTTAGCAAAAATATTATAAAAACGTAATTGTTGTTGCTCTGCTAATTGTAATTGTTCATTATTTAAACCAGCTTTTTTATACATTTCAACTCAATTAACATCAATGGTTTTACCACCAATTTTAGTATGAGTTAAATCATATTGTAAACTATCATAATTACTTCAAATTACATCACTTTTATTATTATCATACAAGTTATTAAATTCATCAATACTTTCTTTACTTGCCATTTGATGGATTTTATATTCATATTTTTTTACCATCTTTGCATCTTCTGGTGAAAGTTTTCATTTTAATAAACTAGCATTAGCATCATGCTTATTTAAATAGACATAATGATCACTGTCTGGAGAAAACGTTAACATTAAACCATTAACTGTTACAAGATTTAATGCTGCAATCATAGTTACTAATTTAATACCTTTTTTCATAATTAACCTCCCCTTCATATCATAATTATAATTATGATTTTACATTGTAGCATTTAAATAAAAATCCTGCACTAACTATTCTCATTTATTTTTAATTTTTTTATTAGTAAAAATTTCAACTTCAAAAACAGCAAATTCTTTGCGAACCTTTATAACTTTAAATGAAAAATTTCGAAATTTTAAAAGTGGACTATTTTTCCTTACTTTCTTTACTTTTGTTTTGAACATATATCATTCTTGGACAGTTTGTTTATTATAATTTGGAGGTTTTCTTTTTAAATAACGTTTAAATAATACTTCAAGTTTTGAAGAACCATCAACACGAAACTTATGTGTTCCTATTTCTTGTATCAATCCAATTTCATCAGTTTCATCATAAATTTCACCAACTAATTCTTCAAGAATATCTTCAAGTGTAATAATACCATTAAAATCTTTTTTATCTTTATTATTGCAGACAATAGCCATATGCATTCTTTCGGTTTGTAAAATTTCCAATGCTTCATTTAACTTAGTACGCTTAGAAATAAAAATTGCTGGTAACATTAATTGTAATAAATCTGGATTTTCATTTTCTAACATATTAATAATAAATTCTTTAATATTTAAAATACCAATTACATTTTGATTAACATGATCTAAAACAGGAATTCTACTATATTTTTCTTCTAAATATAGATGTTTAATAACTTTAGGTGGCGTATCATCATAAATATATTTAATTTTACTTTTGGGATGCATAGCTTGAAAAACTGATTTTTCATCAAATTTAATTGCAGATTCAATTAAATCACGTTCTGCTTTTTCAAGAACTCCTTCTCTTTCAATTATTGAAATCAATTCAATAAGTTCTTGTTCAGAACTTGTTGGTTTTTTACTTTTAAATTGAAATAAAGTAACAATAAAAGTTATTGGATAAAAAATAATATTAAGAATATACAAAATATATGCATAATTTAAAGCTATTGTCTCAGGATGTAATTTTGCAACACTTTTAGGTATAATTTCACCAATAATTAAAACAACAATTGCTGAAACTAAAGTTGATATTAAAGGACCATAAGTAGGAGAAACATGAAAAGAATCAATAAATAATATGGTACTTAAAGTACCAATTCCAACATTAATTACTGTGTTACCAAGTAAAATTGTTGTTAAAGTTACATTATAATTTTTAACTAACTTAAATACAATATTAGCACGACGACTTTTCTTACTACGTAATTTACCAATAGATTTAATTCTTATAACATTTAAAGAAGTTAATGATGTTTCAGCAGATGAATAAAAACCACTTAAAAATAATAAAACTAGCAATATTATTAAATAAATATACCAATTACTGTCCATATAGAAAAAAACTACTCCTTTTGATTTTTATATTGTTATTAAGATTATAACATAGTATACTTAGTACGTTATATTTAATTATTAATTTATTACTCATATAACTTTATGATATTATATTGAAGGTGATGAAAATAAATGCGTAAAAAATTTGGACTAATAGCAGCCTTAATAATAGGCATAACAACTAGTTTACAAGTTAGTGCTTGTACAGATGATTCAAAATATCAAGAATTTATTAGTGATGTTAATAGTGGGCATGCTTTTTTTGGCATACTTGGTGCTGCTGATAATCCACTTTCTAAGCAAATTATTGACGGTTTACACACAATGCAAATCAAAAATAATAATGTGCCAAGTAAATGAGATAACTGATTAACAGAAAAGAAAACTGAAATAAACAGTGTTACTACTAATGGGACTATTGATATTAAAATTTATGAAAAATCTCCTTATGCCAACCCTAGTAGTGATATTGTTAACCAATTTTGAAATGATAAAAAAATTAGTTGACAACAACAAATTTATCATTGACTACTTGACCATAAAATTTCTGATAATAGTTCAGCACCTGTTGCTGATTCAGGTGTCAAGGAAATTCAAAATCCTGTTGATAAAGAAAGAGCATTTAAAGCTTTACCAATTGTTTTTATTGTTAATAAAGGTAAACTAATAACTGTTGGCCAAGAATGAGGAACTATTGATAGTCCAAATCAGTTTTTTGATCAACTAACAGCTTTAATCACAGGTAATCTATTAAAAACTGCTGCTAAAAAAACTATATAATTTTTAAAAGAAGATATATAATTATCTTCTTTTACTTTTTTATTTCTTAATATTGATTATTCCATTTTTTATAAATTAATTTAACTAAGATACGTGTTTATTTTTTATTGTATTTTATTTATAAGGTGCTAAAATTTTAGTAGATAAGCAGATTTAGTAAAAATAACAATAATTCTAAACATTTCTAACTCATTACTTTTTTTAAAGTAATGAGTTTTATAGTTAAAAAGAGGTATCTAAAATGAATGATTTACTTATTAATAATACCAGTGAATTGGTAACTTTTAATACTAACAGTACAGATCCTACTAATATAAAAAATATTACTTGAAAAAATTCTATTCAAGAACACAAAAATAAAGTTGAACAAACATATCAAATTTTTTTAAAATCACAAGAATGAGGAAAAAAGTTAAGACAACAAATAACAACACCATTAACAACAACTAAAATTAAAAACAGACATAAAAAAAGAAGCACAAATATATTAGTCTCAACACTAACAACAGAACAAATACAAAGTTTTACAGTTCAACAAATACAATCATTTTTACCTGAACAAATTCAAGCATTAATGGTGCATCAAATTGAACAATTTACATTTTGACAAATCTCTGCTTTTACAAAAGAGCAAATGCAAAGTTTCACAAATGAACAAATACAATCATTTACACCTATACAAATTCCATGATTTACAGAAGAACAAAAAGAAGTATTTTGACCAAAACAAGTAATCACAAAGATTAACACTATGGATTTGCAAACTCAATCAACAACAAGTGAATTTAAACCAAATTTACCAAAAATGTAAAAAAAGCTTGTAACTTTTAAGTTACAAGCTTTTTAAAAATTAATTTTTAAACAAATTATATTGATATAAAATTAAATTTTTGACTACTATTAATAGTAAAATCTCGTTTACCATTTTCATTTATTTCTTGAATATTAAAAAACTATCAAAACTAATACTATGTTTTAATATTAAAGTTCAGTATTACCAAAAGTATTATATGTTCTAGGAAATCCAATAACAACTACTTCTTGTAATGAATCAACTTCATTTTGCGTTATTTTTTTATATAAACCATTCTTTCATTTTTTAATAATATCACTAAAAAATAAACAAGTAAACTATTACTAAAATGATATAACTAACATAGTATCTTTACTAATTTTTTTTAATTTATCTATTTTACTTAAACTATTATTTAAAATAGTTTCTAAACAAAATTCAATCTTTAAAAAAGAAAAACTGTAAAAAAGAATTAAACCATCCTTTTTATTTTTCATTTTAACTATCTAATTTTGTTCTTGTAAAAATGTTAATAATTGCTGAATTGCTGAATTACGATGAGAAATTTTATTTTTATCTGCCAATGACAATTCACCTAAAGTAGCATGTACTACTGGAACATAAAATATTTGATCGTAACCAAAACCATCATTACCTTTTATCTCAGTAGTGATTTCACCTTCAAGTTTACCAATAAATGCTTTAGTAATCTTATGATCAAAATCAACATAAGCAATAGCAGAAATAAATACTGCTGCACGATTAGTTTCACCTTCCATTTGTTCTAAAATGTCTAACATTGCATCATGATAGGACATTTCTCCCTTTCATCGTGCTGAGTTAATACCAGGAAAATTATTTAAAGCTAATATTTCTAACCCTGAATCATCAGCAATTACAGGACCATTCACTAATTTTGCAAGTGTTGTTGCTTTTAAAATTGCATTTTCAATAAATGATGTACCTGTTTCATTAATTTCAAGAGGAGAATTAAGATCTAACATTGATTTGACATTATATCCCTTTGTATGTAAGATACTCTTTAATTCATTAATTTTACCGATATTATTAGATGCAAACCATAAGGTTTTAGCAGTCATTAATAATCAATCCCTTCACGAGCAATTTGACCTTTTTCAAAATAATGTTTAATTGATTTAACTTCACTAATTAAATTAGCACATTGCTCTAAGGCAAAAGATGCATATCTACCAGATAATGCAATTTCAATATGTGATTTTTTATTTTTTAAAATTTCAATTAAGTCTTGTTCTTTAATCAAATTATTTTGAATACACCCTAAAATTTCATCAACAACAATAAGATCAGTATTATCACTTTGACTTAACAGTTTTAATCTAGTAAGACCATAATTAGTTTCTTGTTTTAATTTATTTTTTTCTTCTTCATCCATTTCTCAAAAAAATTTTTGCGAAGATTCATAAAAACTTTCAATTTTAAGTTTAGTATTTTGTTTTAAAAAATTAATTTCACCAGAAGGACGATTTTTTAAAAAACGTAAGTAACTAACATTAAGATTATTACCCAATGCTCTAATTACCATACCATTAAGAATTGAGGTTTTACCTCTTCCTTCACCTTTATAAATATGAATATAACCTTTTTTTAACATACTATCACTTACTTTCAATATTTTTTATTTAATAAATTGTATAATTTTATTACGGACAATACAAGCAAAATAGAGGTGTCATTTTGAAATTTAAAACTATTAAACCACCATATCAATTAGAGATATTAAAAACAAAAGGTTTAACCAATGACTTATTTTTAGTAAATAAACATTTTTTTTAAAACAATCTAAAGATATTTTGCAACCTTTTTTGAATTTTACAAATCAAATTAATGTTATTAAATTAATTAAATCAAAAAAATTTACATTACCTATTAATGAAGTCAATATTAATAATAATAAACTATTAACCTTAATGCCATATTATCATAATTTAATTAATTTAAGCGAACAAATAATTAATAAACAAATATTAGAACAAATTTCATCATTGGTAAAACAACTACATAATATTAAATTTGATAATAAATCATTAATTAAAACTTGAAAAGGTTTAGAACAACTTAATTTATACTGTAATTTAACTACTAGTAATCCTTGCTTAGAAAAAATAACCAGTGAGGTAATCAAATGAATTGCTACTTATCAACCAACAACAATTGTTTTATCTCATAATGATTTAACATTAAATAATTTTGTTAAAAAAAATAATTGTTGATATTTAATTGATTGAGATTTTGCTTGTTGAAACGACGAATTATTTGATATTGCCTCTTTTGCTTCTGAAAGTTTAACTTCTGAAACCGAAATTAATACTTGATTTAATTGTTTTAATTTAAATAATGAACAAATAATTATTGCTAAAAAATGAATGAATTATCAAAATTTAATTTGATATTATTGAGCTTGTTATTTATACGAACAAACTAATTTAAACATATATAAAGAAATTAGTGAAAGTAAATTAACTAATCTATTAAAATAAGTTATTTAAATAATTCATCATTTTAAGCCTGATTATGTAGTTTTAACTTCTTAACAAATTGAACCATAATTAGGTAATTTATTAGTAGTCTGTTTTTTTTGTTCAATTTGTTTTCCTTGTAAATTTATTTCTACTATATTATTAACAGCTGAAATGTTTGATTCTATTTCAATAACTATACATTTATTATTTGAAGCGTGTTCTTGTAACAATGGCATTCTTTCATCATTTACAATTTGACAATTATCATTTGAAGTAATATTTTTTTGTAAATTTTCTTTATAATCACAGTTTGCGCAAATTTCATTATTATCTTTTATTTGATTTATAAATTCTTTTACTCAATATTTCATTATTTATTTACTCCCTTTTTTCTTTTTTATTTTTCATTAGCATATACAATAAAATTAAATTTTATTGGAAATAGTTTTTAATAAATAGTATTTATAATGTTAATAATTATTGTAAATATAAAGAATATCACAATTATTATGGCTTTAATAATTTACTACTAGAATTAGCAAAATATTTAATTGTTTCTATTAAATCTTTATCCACTTGTTTTTTTAAATCATCTAAATTAGTAAACTTTAAATTATCACGAAGAAAATCTAAAAATCTAACTTTAATGATTTTTCCATATAAATCTTGATTAAAGTTTAATAAGTAAGTTTCAACTAACGGCTTATTATTACGTAACATAATTACTGTCATACTTTGATATCATTTATTATCTACTTCAGTAAGCGTAATATAAGTAGCAAGACCCGGTAATGCATAGTTTGTTAATAACGATAAATTAGCAGTTGGAAAATTAATCGTTCTAGCCTCTTTAATACCATGAACTACTTTACCACTAATTGTATATGGCTCTTGTTGTAAACAAAGATTAGCACTACTAATATCTTTATTTTGTAAAAGTTGTTTAATATAAGTTGAAGAAACTTTGTTATTATTAACAATAATATCATTACAAAGATAAACTTGTAATGAAGATTGTTGTAATGTTTTAATATTACCTTGCCCTTGATAACCAAACCTAATATTTGGATTAACAACTACTGCTTTAACATTATTTGCCAATAATCACGAAATAAATTGCTCTGGTGAAAGTGTTGCTATTTCTTTACTAAACTTAATTTCCCAATAATAATCAAAATTGTATTTAGCAATTGTTTTAATTTTATCTTCATTACTTAATAAAACCTCATTATTTTTATTACTAATTACACTTTGTGGTTTTCTATCAAAACTAATAATACATGTTTGATAATTATTTATTGTTGAATTAACTAATAATTGTTTAAATAGGGCTTGATGACCTTGATGAATACCATCAAAAAAACCTCAACAAGCAATAATTGGTTTAGACATCAATTTTTGATTTTGAATATTTAGATTTTTCAATTTTAATATCTTCATTACATTTAAAACCTCATTGGCTTACGTATAAATTATTTTTTTGATTACGATAAATAGCTAATGGCAAATGTTCAGAATTAACAACTAAAACATATGGCTCATTAGTGCTATCAATAACTAAAGGTTTACCATCAATAACACTTTTACTATTATCAACAACAATCGCTGGCATAATATTTTTAACACCATCATAAATACTAATATGATTTTTACTAACTGTTTCTTCATTAATAACATCTAAATTTAGGGCATTACTTAAATCAAAACCCGATTGATGAATTCTTCTCAAATAAGTTAAAGTTGCTGATGTATGTAAAATTCTAGCAATGTCAGTAACCAAAGCTCGAACATAAGTTCCTTTTGAACATACTACTTCAAAAGTAACTAAATCATTATTAAAACTAATTAATTTTAAAGATTTAATATAAACCTTACGTTTTGGTAATTCAACAAGAATATTCTCACGAGCATATTCATAAAGTTTTTTACCATTAATTTTAACTGCTGCATAAGCAGGAATTATTTGCTCATATTGACGATTATTATAAAATTCAAGTGCTTTAACAATTTCTGATTCTTTTAAATCAAGATGTGGTTTTGATTCAATAATTTTACCAGTAATATCGCCGGTGTCGGTTTTTAAAAATAGTTGCATTTTTGCAATGTAAACTTTATCACTTTTTAAAATAAAATCACTAATTTTGGTTGCTTCATTCACAAGTACTACCATTAGTCCTGTTGCTAAAGGATCTAACGTACCTGTATGACCAATTTTATTTAATTTCAAACGTTTTTTAATAACAACAAGACAATCTTGTGATGTCATAAATGAAGGTTTATCTATTAATAATATATAATCTTTTAACATGCGTTTCACCTACTTTACTTCTTTATCAGAAGTAACTTCTTGATACTTTTCAACATGTTTACAATTTGGATAATTAGTACACCCTAAAAATTTTCGATTTTGTTTTGAAGATTTAACAACCATTCAACCATCTGTACATACTAAACAAGGTTTAATTTTTTCTAATTGTTTTTGAATATATCGACATTTTGGAAATGCTGAACAACCGTTAAATTTACCATATCTTCCTGTTCTTTGCACAAGTGGGGCACCACAAAGTGGACAATCTTGATCTAATAAAACCGGTTTAATTTTAAACTCAGTCATTTTATCAAAAGCATCATCAATCCTTGGTTCAAACTTAACTCAAAAGTCTTTTACCACTTGATGCATATCAAAATTACCATGAGCAATTTGATCTAATTGAGTTTCAACTTGTGAAGTATATGTCTCATTAATAATATCATAAAAAAACTCTTGAAGTTTATCATTAGTTAAAAGACCTTTCTCAGTAGCTTTAAAAGACTTATTTTCAATAATAACATAACCGCGTTCTTTAATAGTGTTCATAATTGGATTATAAGTCGATGGTCGACCAATTCCTAGTTCTTCTAATGTTTTAATTAATTTAGCTTCTGTGTATCTTGGTTTTGGTTTAGTAAAGTGTTGCTGTAAATTTACTGACTCAACTTTAATAATTTGATTTTTTTCAAATTTTGGTAAAACTAAAAGTTCTTCATTTTCAAGACTTTCTACATCAAGCATTAAAAATGCTTTAAACTTGATTTGTTGTCCTGTTAAACGAAATTGATAATCATTATTTTTAAATAAAACAGTAGTACTAATTAATTGTGCTGGTGCCATTAATGAACTAAGGGCACGAAAATAAATTAAATTATAAAGTTTTAATTGATCTTTATTTAAAAAATCAATAGCACGTTTATTATTCATTGTTAAATCAGTTGGTCTGATTGCTTCATGAGCATCTTGCACATTTTTTTTATTAGTCTGTTCTTTCTTCTGTCCAAGATATTGTTCACCATATTTATTAACAATTAATGTTTTGGCATTTTCAATAAATTTATCATTTAAACGTATTGAATCAGTACGAGGATAACTAATAAATCCAGTAAGTGTTCCATTAACATCAATTCCTTCATACAATTGCTGAGCAATAAGCGTTGTTTTAGCAGTACTAAAATTTAATTGTGTTGATGCTGCTTGTAATAAACTACTAGTAGTAAATGGATTTAATGAATTACGCTTACGATTTTGTTCAGTAACAGAAATTACTTGATAACTATCACTTAATGCATTTTTAATAGCAACTGCTTCTTGTTCATTATTAATAACTAACAGTTCTTCTTTATATTTTTCACAATTTAATATTATTTTTTTTTGATAAGTACTATTAATTGTTCAAAATTCTTTACTAATAAAATTAATAATTTCACGTTCTCTTGTTGCTATTAATTTTAATGCTACTGATTGTACTCTCCCTGCACTACGTGAACCGATCTTCTTTTGTAATAGATTACTTAAGCGAAAACCAATGATACGATCAACCATTCTTCTTGCTTCTTGACTACGAACTAATGGTAAATCAATACTATGTGGAGATTTAAATGCTGTTAAAATTGCATCTTTAGTAATTTCATTAAAAGTTATTCGTGATGATATATTACTTGTTGCTAATACTTGATCTAAATGATAAGCAATTGCTTCTCCTTCACGATCATGATCGGTTGCTAGATAAACATGAGTAATACTTTTTAATTTACTTTTTAATTCTTTTACCTTTGGCATTTTTTTGCGATCAATTTTGTAAATTGGTTCAAAAGTTTCTAAATCAATTCCCAAACCATATTGACCTTTAATTGCTAAATTACGAATGTGTCCATCCGAAGATAACACTAAATAATCATTACCTAAATATGATTGTACTGCTTTACTTTTAACTGGAGATTCCATGATTACTAATTTTGATGGCATCTTATATCTTCCTCTATATATAATTTATTAGCTTTATTCAAATACTATTTTGTAATATATATAACTTTAACGCGAAAGTCAATATTTTTTTGGATATATGCTTTTTTATAAAAATTTTAAATAACTTATTAACAATTAATATATAAATTATGCTATATTTATTTAGTAAAAATTTAATATAAGTTTTTATCCTATTTATTTTTGTAAATAAATAGGTTTTTATTTTGATTTGAAAGGAACATAAAAATGAAATTTTTAAACACAAATGAGAGCGAAATTAATTCTGAAATACTTTCTAATTTATTACAATCAATACTTCCAAATAATCCTCTTACAGTGGGACTAGTATGTCTTGCTGGTGGAATTGGTTACTATTCATGAAATTTTTACAAAAATAAAAAACAAGAATTAAATATAAAAGTAATACAAAAAAATGATGAAAAGAAAACTACATTAAACTCAAATAATCTAACAAATCAATCAAGTAATATAAGTAAATATGAATATAATATGATATTAAATGATGCAACTAAAATTAATCAAATAATTTTAGATAATAACAATAGCAAAAATGTTGAAGAACAATATGATATGCTAAATGATGCTAAATCAGAAATAAATGTTGAAGAACAATATGATATGTTAAATGATGCTAAATCAGAAATAAACAAAGAAGATGAATGGGTAATAATTGATAATCAATCTAATGTAAAAAATACTATTCATAAAAATATTTTATAGACTATATTTTATAAAATATTAAAAAGAAAAAAAGTTAAAAGAATGAGTTTAATTAAAATTAATTAAAACTCATTCTTTTTAATTTATTTATAAAGAAGAACCTACATTATTTTTAGTTTCTAACATTGTCTGATCTAACATACCATTATTACAAGTTTCTGAACTAGTAAATATTGATAAAGTTTCTTTATCATCATTATCATGTTCACTATCAGTAGTACCACCACTTTCTGATAATGATCCTGATTGATTACCATTAACAGTATTATTACCACTCACTAGAATATTGCTATTACCATTTTGAGAAAAACTAGGAATTTGCAATAAAGTAGGAATTTCAAAACTACCACCATAATTTCCTAATTTTAATTCAAATTTCTTGACACCAGCAACAACAATACTACCATTATCATTATCAATTTTATATTTTTTATTTTTAATTGTAATTTTATATTTTTCTAATAATTGCTTAAGATCTTTTTCATATAACATTGGGATTCCTATTTTTTTTGCATTTTCTAAATCATTTTCATTAATAACATATTCTCCTACTTCAAACTTAGAAGGTAATTCACGATATCATTTGATTTTAAATTGATTTTTTTCTAAAAGTGCAAGTAATTTTGCTTCTAATGTTATTATTCTAATATTTATTTCTTTAAGTTTTAAACTCATTCCATGCTTATTTTCATAATCATTAAATTGTTTTTTTAATTTTTTTAATCTTTGACTTCAAATATCTATACTAGTATTTAGTTCTTTATTTACTTTCTTTAAAGAACTAGTTTTTTTAATTATTTCATCTTTTTTTGTTTCCATTATTTCTTTACATTTTTGATTTTCTTCTGCAAGTTGTTTTTTTAAATTTTCTTCATCACTTACTTGTATTTCTTCTGCTTTATTATTTTCTAATGAAATTTCAGTTTTTGACAAAGGAAAAACTTCTTTAATTATTTCTAATACTTTATTATTACTAATATTATTGTTGGCATTACCCACCGTCTTTATTAAAAAAAAAGTATCATTTCCATTTTTTCTTGACTTAATTGATCGCATTCATTTTGTAATTTATTTATAATGGTATTTCAATCTTGAAATAATGAATAATATTTTTCTCTACTGAAATGTCCAAAACTAATATTTTTAAATTGTTTTCTCAATTGTTTTCTTCTCAATTCTGTTTGTTCAACATCACTGATACTATTACTACATAAATTTCTAACTATAAATTCTTCTTTTGTTATATTATTTATTTTACTTGTAAGCTGTTTTCATTGTTCTCTGGCATTAGTAAAACGATTTCATCAATGTGGTTCTATATTTAATACTTCTTGAATTAGTCAAACATTATAAACACCAAAAATATTAAATGATTGGGTACGTAAAGAATCAATTTTTGCTTTTAATTCTATTTCTCTTTTTCTTCAATCTAACGCCTTTTGTTTAATAGTATTAATAGTCATCTCAGTTGCTAAATCATTAAAATTAGTAATTTCCTCAACTAAATTTTGATAAGGAATATGAATATTTTTTTCTTCATTAATAGTACTTTCTTCTTTTTCTTTTTCTAATTCTTTTAATTCTAATTCTATTAGTTTTAAATTTTGCATTTCAGTAATACTTGGACTATTTATTAAAGTTTTTTGTCTTCCTCTATTTTGATTTTTTTTGGCATTTACTTTCTCATCCTATCTATATATTCTCGAATTTTCTAATTGTAAACTTTAAACTAAAAATAAACCAATGCCTTACTTTTATTAAAATTAACTAAAAATAAAAAAAACTTTAATGAGTGTTTGCTCATTATAGTTTTTAAGTACTATTTTTAGTTAATGTGAATAATTATAACATCAAAAAAATAAATGAAAACATTTTTTTAAAATTTATCATTATTTAGTGACAACTTCCTATTAGTTATCAAGTAAAATTTTCCAAAAGTAAAAGAGAAATACAAATTTATAATTTAAATTTTCAACATTTTGCTGAGTTATACTTGTAAGTGCAAGTAAATAAAATTGCAAAAAATTCTCATATAAAAATTTCATAATGCTAAATTTAGTTTAGAAAAAAGTAAGGAGTTTTTATATGAGTTATAAACATCTTGGCATAGATGAAAGAATTTATATTGAGAATCAATTGAAATTTAAATTTAAAATTAGTGAAATAGCTAAAAATCTTAATCGAAGTATTAGTACTATTATTCGAGAAATTAATAGAAATAAAGATAATAATCATTATTTTTCATTAATTGCACAAAATAAAGCTGAAAATCGAAAACAATCACATATTAGTTTTCATAAGTTTAAAAATAAGAATTTAGTAAAATATGTACAACAAAAATTACTATTAGGTTGATCACCTGAACAAATTTATGGCAGAATTAAAAATTTTCATAAAGAATGAGTTATTAGTTTTAAAACAATTTATACTTGAATTTATTTTGGAATGCTTGATAAAGTTACTAGTAAAAATTTAAGAAGAAAAGGTAAAAAACGAAAATCTAAAGAAAATCGTGGCAAGTTTAATGGTAAATCAATTAAAGAACGAGATATAAATGTTAATGATCGTATAACACTTGGTCATTGAGAAGGAGATACTATAGTATCATCACGAGGTAAAAGCAAATCATGTTTAATAACTTTAGTTGAAAGAGTATCACGATTTACTTTAGCAATATTAGTTAAAAACAGAACTACTAAAGTTATTAATAAAAATGTCAGTTATTATTTATCAATTCTTCCTAAAAACATTGTTAAAACTATTACTTTTGATCGTGGCAAAGAATTTTCAAATTGACAACAACTTGAAAAAAATTTAGATGTAAAAATTTATTTTGCCAATCCATATTCACCTTGACAAAGAGGTACTAATGAAAATACTAATGGTTTAATTAGAGAAAAATTTCCTAAAAAATTTATTTTTTCAAAAACTAATAAAAATGAAGTTCATAAATTTATATTGTCTTTAAATCAAAAACCGAGAAAAATACTAAATTATCTTTCACCAATCGAATATTTGGATAGAAAAATAATTTAGTTGCACTTACCTTTACAATTTAGCTTTTTTAAAAAATAATTAATGAAAAAAATAAAAGTTTCATATAACACACTTTATAATATATTAATCAAAAAAAATTACTTATAACTAACAAAAAATTATATAACAAATTTTAATGAATTAATTTTTAAATTTTGGTAATTTGTTAGGATTATCAATTCCTGAATTAACACTAAAATTTTTATGTTCTGTTACTTTTTCTACATTTCATTTTGAAAGATCTTGATTAAAATCTTTAGCATTATAAAACATATAACTCATATCTTCTACATTAGATACATTTCATTCTGATATATCTTGATTAAATATTGAAAATCAATCAAAAACATTGCTAAACATAAAACCCATAGATTTTACTTTTGAAGTATCTCATTTTCCAATATTTTGATTAAATTGCTTTGCACCTTCAAACATAGCTGACATATTTGTTACATTAGAAGTATTTCAATTTGAAATATTTTGTTTAAAAGATATAGCACTAGAAAACATACTACTCATATCTTTTACATTTGAAGTATTTCAAGATGAAATATCTTGATTAAATTGCTGTGCACCTTGAAACATACATGACATATTTGTTACTTTTGAAGTATCTCACTTTGAAAGATCTTGATTAAATAACATAGCACCATAAAACATACTACTCATATCTTTTACATTTGAAGTATTTCAAGATGAAATATCTTGATTAAATTTTTCAGTAAAACCAAAAGCACTAGAAAACATATTTTTTAAAGATGTTATTTCTTGTGGTAATTGATTAGGTACTTTCTCAACTGTTACTGGCATTCTGACAACTTGAATTTCTTCTTTCTCATTTTTATAAAATCCAATTTGAACAATTTCTTTAGTTTTTATAAGTAATAAATCATGTGCATTAGTTGTTTGTTCTTTTCCATCTTCATCAATGTAAATTGTATCTTGTTGAGTTTTATTTTGAATATAGTTAGTTGTAATATTATTTTTTTGTATAGTTGAGTTTAAGAAATTCGTTAAATTTCCTGCGGTTGTTGCAAGTGTTAAAAAACTTAATGTTGTTAATAATTTTTTCATAACTTAATTCTCCTTTGGACTCTATCCTTATAAATTTCTCATATTTCCCATTTTACTTTTTTTATTTGATTTTTTGGATTCAATATTTTATACAAGTTAATAATACATTAAATTTATAAAAAGTTATTAACTAATTAAATATTGTAAATAAATACTTACTTTTTTAAATTTAACTATTTAATAAAAAAATATTTACATAATACAAATTAGTTTTTATTTAAAAATAATCTTTATTACATAAAATATTTTATTTAATGACATACTCTAATTATATATAGATAATATTCAATATTTTTTTACTTTTTCTTTCTTCTTTTTAATACAAATATTGGAATAACAATTGCAAAAAATATTAAAGCAGTAAAACCAATAGTAATAATCATACATATTCTATTTATCTTTTTTTTGTATTGATTTAACTCTTGTGGATTAATAATTTCATAGCCATAATAACTTATAATATTACGTTTACGAAATTTAAAAATAACAATATTAATCATATGAATAAAGAAAATAACACCTAAAATAATTGTTAAAGTTATTGCATCTTTAATAATATCAGGAACATTAACTGTTCATTTTTGAATAATAAAAGTTAATTTCTGACCACTAATCAAAAACATAATGCCAATAATAATACCAAGAACAATATAACTACTAATACTTATTCAATTAATAATTATCAAGTTAGCATGAATTTTACGATAATTTCTAATTATAAAATTAGGAGGTAATAATGACCCTTTTAATGTTCTTTCAATATATAAATCCACTTCTCTTCTTAATGTCACAAATTCAATAATATTAATTAAAATAATAGTAAGAGCAATAATTGCTAATGGAATAGTAATTACAGGATGAGGAATAATTTTTATGTTAATCATACCAAAATATAAACCAATAAAAGTTGAAGCAATAATTAATGTCATAACACCAATAAATAATAAAATTAATTGTTTTAGCTTCTCTGATTTAATTTCTCTGCTAATTGGTTTTGGAATTTTAAAACTATTTTTATAACTAACTATTTCCATAGTATTAAATGTTTGTGGTTGATCATAATACATATCTTTTTCTTTAGTAAAGTTTTCATTGATCGGCACTGTCTTTTTTTCTTGTAAAGGTATTATATAAGAACTAGTAACTTGTATATTTTTACCATCATATTTTTTTTCATTATAATCATTTTCATTAAAATCAGAATTATGAATATTTTCTTTATTTTTATTAATTGGTGGTACAACATTGCTAAAATAAGTATTATTATTAGTTGATTTTTGATAACCTTCTTTATCTGATAACCTATTTTTTTGTGAAAAAAATTTATCAAATAATTTAAATTTTATTTTAGACATATACATCACCTACATTTAATTAGTTAAAATATTTTTTTGTCTTTTTAGAAATATGTTTACTTGAATAAAATTTTCTTTGTAATTTGGCAATTTCATGTTCAATTTCCAAAATTTTATCTTCAAATTGATAATCTTTTTCTTCTAAACTTAAGTATCCTTTAATAGAAATCCTTTTGCGTAAATACATTATTAATAAAATTGATAATAATAACAGAAAAATCAAAAGTGCTAACCCACCCATTGAATATAAAAAAGTAGTAATTGGAATCTCAAAACCTAAAAACTTAATGGTATTAGTACTACTATCATCACTTACTACTGCTAACACTAATTTCACCTCATACATTAGTATATAAATATTATAACAAAAACACCAAATCTAATTAATATTATCTATTTAATAGTTTATTTTCTGTTATAATAATTATTTTAATAATAAAAAAGAATATTAATAATATTCTTTTTCATATGTTCATCCTTCGCTACGTAAATATTTTGCTGCAACAAATTGTGCAAATATTGCTAGAAACAGGCCAAAGAAAGTAATCAATAATAAAACTGTATAATCAAGAATTGGACGATTAATTAAAAATAAATCTTCTGGTGGGCGCTGTAACTCTAAAATAAATCTAATTAAATTTCATCCAAAAAAGTAAAGTCCCATTTGAACACCTGCATGCATCATTCGATAATGATGTGGATTATTTATTTCATAAAGTTTTTTGCTTTTATTTATATAATCATTAATTTTCTTACCAGAAGGTTTGACTTCTGCTAATGCTTTATTTACTACATTTTTTGGTACTTGATTATAATAGTAAACTTCATTTCACATTTTAGTTCAAGTCAAATGTTTTGGGTCACGATTTACTTTATTTCAATATTTTGGATTAAAAGTTATTTTTCCTCAGTATTTAAAATTATTTTTAAAATCAAATTGAAACTTATCTGGCTCTACTTTTCATGGCTTTTTACCAAATCATTTACCAAGATTTGGAACAACAAGTGTAATCACTAATCATAATCCTAAATTAGCAATTGATTCATAAAGAAATATTGGTGCACGATAAACAATTTCACCATTAATAGTTTCTGGAGTGCCACTTGGTCCACCATTTAATTTAAAACAATTATCACGAATAAAAGCAGGTAATCATGATAATGAATCATAATTTACAACGTTACCAAGTAATTCATGATTAAAGAAATTACCTCAACGTCCTAATACCTGTCCTAATAAAATATTAGGAATAATTAAATCACCATATATTCATAATGATATTTTATACTTACGACCAACAAAGTAAAAAATAATTGCACCAGCAATAATTCCAAATAAAACACCACCATGAATAGACATCCCTGGTTTTCAAAATGCAAATTTTTCAAAAAAACTAATTGACTTATTAGGATCATCCTTGCCAAGAAAACTAGCACCAAATAATGAAGCAGGAATAATAAATATTATTGATCATGCTAAAGAATCAGTAGGAACACGATAACGTTTAAATTTTACTCAAGAAGCAATAATTGAAGCAAAAATACCCGACATAATAGCAAATGCATAAACATGAAACCATCCACCATAAGTATCAGTAATGCCGTGAGGTCCAACAAAATCTAAATTTAACATAACAAACACCTCACTTACAAGACCATCTTTTAATATAGAATACCATAATAGAATACCATAACTAACTAAGAATCACAATATAAATAAAGGCAAACAATACATATTACATATATAATTTTGATAAAGTGTAATTGTAATTCACATTTTTTTAGATTTTTTATTGTATATTATTTTTTGCAAATATAAACTTAAATTAAGATTTACCAAAAAACAAATACAAAAAATAATGTATTTTTGCTAAATCTTAATTTAATTTTAAAAAAAGGAGGGAATAAAAATGAAATTTAAACAATTGTTATTAATTACCACTGTTACAAGTTTAGGGATGATATTATCAAATAATAAAATAATTAATAGCAATCAAAATACTACTTTTTTAAATAAAAACAATGTTTCTAAAATTAGCTTTAACAAAATGACAGGCACTACTGGTGAAATTAATAGTTTAACTTTTAAGGGGGAACAAACTTATGCCGTTAATAGTGAAGGTATTGTTTATAAAAGTGACAATGGTCAATCTTTTGAAGAAATAAATTTACTTAATTATGATTATAAAATAAAATCACTAATTACAACACCTAATGGCACAATTTATGTTGGAACTTATAATGAAAAAAATAATGAATTAAAAGTTTATATTCTTAAAAATGATCAACTTGCTGAAAAATATACTTTAAGTTCATATCAATTATTAGCAATGACTTTTGACAAAGAAAATAATATTTATATAGGAACAAATCAAGGGGTATATACTAATTCAAGTCCAACAACTGAATTAGAAAAAATAGATGGGGCAACAGGTAGCATTACAGTTTTAAAAACAACTAAAAATGGCTTAATTTATGCTGGTAATACAGAAGGAATGATTTTTAAAAGTATTGGGGGTAATCCTTTTAATTTAGTTGAGCAACTAAAAGATGGTGGTATTACAAGTATTGCTGTTGATAATAAAGAAACAATCTTTGTTACTAACAACAGTAAAAAAGTTTATTATAAACGTGTTACTATTGCTAATTTTTTACCATATAAGCAAACTTTAGAAACAATAAATACAACAGTAATAACTTTTGGAACAGGGGTTTTAGTTGGTGATAAAGATGGTAATATATGAAAAAGTTATCAAGAAAAAAACTTCACTTTATTCTATGAAAATAAATTTAATTCAATTAATGAATTGATTTATAATTCTAATAATTTTACTATTTATGCAACAACTACTGATGGAATATATAAAAATAACTAATTTTAAGTTAGTTCTTTTTTAAAAAAATTGTAATACTTATTGAAAATTTAATAGTAAAATTATAAATCATTTTAATTTTTTATAATTTTGTTTATTCATAAAACATCTCTAATAAAATATTAGAGATGTTTTTAAAGATACTTTATAAATATATTAAACTTATATATTTGCTTGTAAATTTGATTTATATAAAAAACTATTACTATTTTTTAACTTTAATTTTATTTCTTTAAAAAAATCAAATCTTTCTTTTTCTTTATAATCATTAGAAAATATTTCTAAAGTTTCAGCATCAGATTTTTCATAAAAATGATATATATTATTGAATACTTGCTCTTGTGTTTCTTCTTCTTTTATTACTCGATATATAAAATTAAGAACTGAACACATTTTTCGATATTTATTATCTTTTCTTAAAGCATTATTAAATTTTTCTTTTTGTTTAGTATTCATTTTTGATATTTTTGAACTATTTTTAACGTTTGTTATATCAATTTCTTCATCGACTAAATAAACTATTTGATCTAAAAAATTTAATACTAATTCATCTACATCTTTTGATTTATATTTTTTTAAGGTTTCTAAATAAGTATCTGCTAAATTAATTGCTAATAAATTTAAAAAATTATTTAAAACTTTTGTTTTTAAATTTTTATTGATATTTAAATCCATTATCAAAACTCCTTAAAATCACCTTCAATAGAGTGATTATATCAATTTTAACCTCATATTTTTGTAAATACAATATTACTTTATTTTTTTTGTCATTATTTAGTGATAATTTCCTATTAGTTATCGAGCAAAAATTTCCCAAAAGTAAAGTTAAATATACTTGGTGATAAATATGGAAAGAAGCATGACTATGAAAGAAAAATATAAGTTTAATATTATAAATGACATTATTATTAATAAATTATCTAAACATCAAGCTAAGAATAAACTTAACCTAACTATTAGAAGAATTAACCAATTAATTCAAATTTTCAATAGAGAAGGTAAAGTTGGTTTTATTCATAAATCCCGAAATAAAATTTCTAATAAAACAACAAATTTTGAAATCAAAATTAAGATTATAAATTTATATAAAACCAAATATTATAATTTTAATTTTCAACATTTCCATGAGAAATTAAACAATGAAGAAAAAATTAAAATTTCATATAGTACACTTTATACTATATTAATTAAAGAAAAAATTACTTCACCAAAAAGACATAAAAATAAGAA
The DNA here is from genome assembly GCF_964019575.1 of Spiroplasma endosymbiont of Andrena trimmerana. Taxonomy (NCBI): domain Bacteria; kingdom Bacillati; phylum Mycoplasmatota; class Mollicutes; order Entomoplasmatales; family Spiroplasmataceae; genus Spiroplasma; species Spiroplasma endosymbiont of Andrena trimmerana. Next base: position 244,121 of record NZ_OZ026455.1, on the reverse strand, counting down.
AAATAACTTGCATCCTACAAGAAACCGAAGAACAAATTTTGGTGAATTAATTCAAATGGATGCAAGTAATCATCATTGATTTGGTAAGGATAAACCAAAAGCTTTTTTACATGCTGCAATTGATGATGCTACAGGCAATATTGTCGGACTATGATTTGATCATCAAGAAACATTAGATGGTTATTATAATGTTTTTTATCAAATTTTAACTAAATATGGCATACCAAAAACATTTTATACTGATAATAGAACAGTTTTTGGATATAAAAAACAAATCGATGCTGGCAAAATAAACACGGAAAATGATACTTATACTCAATTCCAAAAGTCTTGTAATGATTTAGGTGTTGAAATTATTAGAACTTCCATTCCACAAGCTAAGGGTAGAATCGAACGCTTATTTGGAACACTTCAAAGTCGCTTAATTAGTGAACTTAGACTTAATAAAATTAAAAATTTAGAAGAAGCTAATCAATTTCTTAAAATATATATAAGTATTTTTAATAAGCAATTTGCCTTACCTATTGATAATAATAAATCTGCTATGATTAAAGCTCCAAACCAAGAAGAAATAAATATTTATCTTTCAAGATTTTCTAAAAGAAAAACGGATAGTGGTTCAACTATAACATATTATGGTAAAAAGTATTTTCCTTATAAAAATAGCAAAGTTCAATACATACAACCTAGAACTGATGTAATTGTACTTAAATCGTTTATTAATGAGTTATATCTTAGTTATAATCATCAAATATATGAATTAAAAGAAATAGCACCAAAACCAATTATCAAAGAAGATTTGATAAAAACTAAAAAGGTTTATATACCAAATAAAAACCATCCTTGAAGATATGGATACTAATAATACCAAATTAAAATTAGATAAAATTCTTTTTATAAAAGATTATTTTTGTGAATACTTAACTATATAAAATTTTAAATCGTTTGTCGAGCAGCAAATTTGATGCCTTAAAATTGATTTTAAAGATATAAAAAAATAAAATTATACACCACCAATAGCACAAGCACCAGAAGCCATTGTTGTAATACCACCAACAACATTACCAATTATGGGAATAGTATTTAAAGCACCATTAACAATAGTTAATGTGTTTTCACAATTTAAATTTGATTTATTTTCTAGATTTAGAAGTCTGTTGTCAAGTTCATTAACTTGTTTTTTTAAAGTTTCAAAATCTGCTTTGATTCCTTGAATATTTTTGTTTAATTCATCTAACTTTAATTCATGTTCAATTAAAGTTGAAATATAACTTCAATCTCTTATATAACCTTTTATTATTTCTTTTTCTTGTCTTTTTCAATTATATAATGCTTGAGGATTAAATGTTTTAGAATTATTGATTGCTTGTGGTAAAGTAGAATTTCATTCATTTATATGTGCAAATCATTGTTTAACTTTTGAATCATTTGCTATAATATTTGAAATTTCATTAAATTTATCTTGTGTTACATAGGTAAAAGTTGGTTTTGTCAAACCATAAGAATAGGGACTAAAAGTACCAACAATTATTTTTTTTCAAAATAGCCAATAAAGTGTGAGTAATTAGATTTATCCAATAAATAAACTTCTGATAATTTAAAATTATGATATTTTTTCTTTATGGCACTTTTAATTTCGTTATCAACGTTATGATTAATTTTTCCTAAATTAATTTTTATATCTTTGCTGAGTTATACTTGTAAGTGCAAGTAAATAAAATTGCAAAAAATTCTCATATAAAAATTTCATAATGCTAAATTTAGTTTAGAAAAAAGTAAGGAGTTTTTATATGAGTTATAAACATCTTGGCATAGATGAAAGAATTTATATTGAGAATCAATTGAAATTTAAATTTAAAATTAGTGAAATAGCTAAAAATCTTAATCGAAGTATTAGTACTATTATTCGAGAAATTAATAGAAATAAAGATAATAATCATTATTTTTCATTAATTGCACAAAATAAAGCTGAAAATCGAAAACAATCACATATTAGTTTTCATAAGTTTAAAAATAAGAATTTAGTAAAATATGTACAACAAAAATTACTATTAGGTTGATCACCTGAACAAATTTATGGCAGAATTAAAAATTTTCATAAAGAATGAGTTATTAGTTTTAAAACAATTTATACTTGAATTTATTTTGGAATGCTTGATAAAGTTACTAGTAAAAATTTAAGAAGAAAAGGTAAAAAACGAAAATCTAAAGAAAATCGTGGCAAGTTTAATGGTAAATCAATTAAAGAACGAGATATAAATGTTAATGATCGTATAACACTTGGTCATTGAGAAGGAGATACTATAGTATCATCACGAGGTAAAAGCAAATCATGTTTAATAACTTTAGTTGAAAGAGTATCACGATTTACTTTAGCAATATTAGTTAAAAACAGAACTACTAAAGTTATTAATAAAAATGTCAGTTATTATTTATCAATTCTTCCTAAAAACATTGTTAAAACTATTACTTTTGATCGTGGCAAAGAATTTTCAAATTGACAACAACTTGAAAAAAATTTAGATGTAAAAATTTATTTTGCCAATCCATATTCACCTTGACAAAGAGGTACTAATGAAAATACTAATGGTTTAATTAGAGAAAAATTTCCTAAAAAATTTATTTTTTCAAAAACTAATAAAAATGAAGTTCATAAATTTATATTGTCTTTAAATCAAAAACCGAGAAAAATACTAAATTATCTTTCACCAATCGAATATTTGGATAGAAAAATAATTTAGTTGCACTTACCTTTACAATTTAGCTTTATTTCAATCTGGAAAATCATTTTCTAAATTATCAAGACGATTATTTGGATAATATTTCTCATCTTCTGTTATTATTCTTACTGATTCAAAATCAAATCAATTAAATGGTTTTTCATAAAGTACAATTTCTATACGTTCTTTTCTAGAACTATCTGTATATACTTTTTCAATTTTTGAAAAATTATCTCAAATTGTTTTACCTACTTGTTGTATTTCTTTTCATGTTCATGGAAAAATTGCAGTAATTGAAATATCATTAGAATTATATCGTTGCATCATATCCTCTTTAAATTTTTCGCCAAGTTCTCATGCAGGATTATCTTTTCAATAATGATAATCAGCTATTATTCCTTCAAAAGTTTTTGGTGTAAATGAACAAGTTACTTTACCTCAACTACCCCTTATTTCGTTTTTACCATTTAATGTTCTTTTTAATCGATTTCTGTGTTTTTCATGACGATGTTTATTCATATTTATTTTGCTATTTGTTGTTGGGTTGTTAATAATAAAATCTGTTTGATTATTACTTGCAAAATTTAATTGTTGATTTACTAAATCTAAACTAGTCGTATTTTTTCTAACTCAATTTTTAATATTTGAATTATCAATTGACTTACCATTAATACCTTGTATTTTATTATTTAAAAGTGGAGCAGTTAATACTCACAATTTAAATCAATAACTTGGACTAAAATATTTCATAATTTTGTTCTCCTTTGAAAGTAAATATAAAAATATTTACTTTCAAAACAAAGCAACTTTTATTTGTTAAATTTTACTTCTTTTTTATTTTTTTTGATAAATATTTTTGGGAAATTTTCACTCGATATTGACATATTACTTTATTTTTTTACCTTTAATTCGTTTTCTTTTAAGTTCCAATTCTAATTTAGGATTATTATCATGTTTTAAATAATAATTTTGTCTATTTATAGTTAATTTATTTTCTAATATTAACCCTAATCTTTTAGTTTTTTCTTCAGCTAATTCTTTTTGTAATTTTCTGTCTTTTTCATTTTCAAGTGATTCATGTTTAAATCTAGAATCTTGTAAATCTTTTTCATGTTGTCTTTGCTTTTCTTTATCAATTAATTTTGCTTCAATCTTAGCTCTATTTTCTATATACTTTTTAATACTTTTAAAAATAGAAATTGGGTTCAAACAATCAATTATTTTTAATAAAATTTTCACATAACCCCCTACTCCCCATTTAAGTAATTATTATTAATTACTTATTATAAATTAAAATTTTATCAATTTCTTAGGGAATTGTTTTTTTATTATATCATTTTATTTAAACTTGCTTTTAATTTATTTTTCTATGAATACTAGATTTATTATAGAAAATTATATCATTTTATTTATAAAAATTATAAATAAAATGATATAATAAAAAATATAAATAAATTATTTATAAAACTTTGAAATGGGGAATATAAAATGATTAATAACATAAAAAATATGATTAAAAATTACTCTAGAGAAATTGAGTGTCACGCAATAATAAAAAATAATTTAGAAAATAATCATTTAAAAAGTCAAGAGAATTTAATTAATATTGAAATGCAAAAAAAATTACATAAAAATTAAAATGGAAATAATTGCAGAATTAAAAAAATACTATATATTTAACATAAAATTGTGAGAAATCTCATTTTTATTTCAAAATATGCTTTATGAAAATAAAAAATTAATTGACTTAAATAGATCAATTAATTTTTTATTTTCAAATAATCCAATTTAGAAAAAAACAAAGCAAATATTTATAACTTTTTTATTAATTTTCTTCATCTATTTTTAAAACAGCACGAAATGCTTCTGGTGGTAATTCAACATTACCAATCGATTTCATTTTTTTCTTTCCTTCTTTTTGTTTTTCTAAAAGTTTTCTTTTTCTTGTAATATCACCACCATAACATTTAGCAATAACATCTTTTCTAACTGCTTGCACAGTTTGACGAGCAATAATTTTATTATTAATAGCAGCCTGAATAGCAACTTCAAAATTTTGTTTTGGAATTAATTTTTTTAATTTTTCACATAAAACACGCCCACGATCATAAGCAAAATCCTTATGAACAATAACAGATAATGCATCAACAATATTACCTGCTAATAAAATATCCATTTTCACTAATTTACTTTCCTGATAACCAATTAATTCATAATCTAATGAAGCATAACCTTTTGATATTGATTTTAATTTATCAAAAAAATCAATGACAATTTCATTCAGTGGCATATTATAAATAAGAGTTCTTCGTAAATTATCAGCATATTTTAAATCTAAATAAGTTCCGCGTTTATCCTGACATAATTGCATCAATGCACCAACATATTGTTCTGGTGTCATTATTGTTACTTGCACAAATGGTTCTTCTACACTTTTAATTGTCTGCACAGTTGGTCATTTTGCTGGATTATCAATTATTAACTTTTCACCATTAGTTAAATTTACTTCATAAATTACAGAAGGAGCTGTTGAAATTAAAACTAAATTATATTCACGCTCTAAACGTTCTTGAATAACATCCATATGTAATAACCCTAAAAAACCACAACGAAAACCAAAACCTAATGCTTGTGATGTTTCAGCAGTAAAAATTAATGAGGCATCCGATAATTGAATTTTATATAATGCATCCTTTAATTCTTGATATTTATTAGTATCAATTGGATATAAACCACAATAAACCATTGGTTTTAAAGTTTTATAACCCGGTAATGGTGCATCAGCAGGATTAATAACACTAGTAATCGTATCACCAACATGAATATCACTAATTATTTTAATTGCACCACTAATTCAACCAACTTCACCAGCTGTTAACATTTCTCTCTTTTCTTCTTTTGGTGTGCGTACTCCTAATTCAGTAATTTCATATTCGGCACCAGTTGACATCATTCTTACTTTATCGCCAACTTTAATTACACCAGTTTTAATTCTAATAAATGCCATCACTCCACGATATTTATCATATAATGAATCAAAAATTAAAGCACGCAATGGTTCATTATCATCAGCATCAATTGGATAAGGAATATATTTAATAACTGCTTCTAAAACATCGCGAATATTAATACCTGTTTTTGCAGAAATTAAAGGCGCATAATCAGCAGGTAAACCCAATACTTTTTCAATTTCTTCCTTAACTTTTTCTGGTTCAGCACTTGGTAAATCTATTTTATTAATAACAGGAATAATTTCTAAATCATTATCTAATGCTAAATATACATTTGCTAAAGTTTGTGCTTCAATACCCTGAGCAGCATCAACTACTAAAATGGCACCTTCACATGCTGCTAAACTACGCGATACTTCATAAGTAAAGTCAACATGACCTGGAGTATCAATTAAGTGAAGCAAATAAGTATGACCATCTAATGATTGATATTTAAGTTGTACACTATTTAGTTTAATTGTAATGCCACGTTCACGTTCTAAATCTAGTGAATCTAACAATTGATTTTTCATTTCCCTTTTTGAAACAGCATTAGTTAATTCTAAAATACGATCAGCCAAAGTTGATTTACCATGATCAATATGGGCAATAATTGAAAAATTTCTAATGTATTTTTTATCGATACTCATAATATTATTTATTCACCTATCTTTTGCTTATAAACTATTTACTATGTTTTAGTATACCAAAGTTTAAATAAAATTAAATCGAAAGTTGCAGATAATGTTATAAATATATTAAACTATCACTTAACAATATATGAAAAGATATATACATAAATAACTAGTTTTTAAAATCATGTAAAATTATAATAACAAAAAATAAAGGAGGGGGGTTGTTAATAATATGAAAAAAATATTAACAACATTAAGTATTTTAGCAATTACAATTACTGTTGGAAATGTAAATAATGTTAATTTAAATAGTAGTTGGCAACAAAATGTACATATAATTAATAAAACTCAACAGGACACAATTTACATTGACAAAGATGGAGAACAAATAACAACTAATGAAACAGATTTATCAAATATAAATAGCAAAGAAATTGTTCAAATTGGATTTTATAAAAACATTATTAATCAAATTCAAGTGGTTAAAATGCCAAAAACAATTCAAAAAGTGCCAGATCAATTACCATCAGAAATAACATCATTAAAACATATGTTTTGAGATGCTATTGTCTTCAATCAAGATATTTCAAAGTGAGACATTTCAAAAGTAACAGATTTAAGTCTTATCTTTCAAAATGCCATTGCATTTAATCAAAGTCTTGCAGATTGAAATACATCAAATGTAATAAATATGAATTCAATGTTTGCTGATGCTTTAACATTTAATCAAAATATTTCAAATTGAAATACTTCTAATGTAACAAATATGAATAAAATGTTTTTTAATGCAAGATCATTCAATCAAAACCTTTCAAAATCAAATGTAAAAAAAATAATAGAACACAGTAATTTTGCTACTGGCTCAAAAATTTATAATCCCAGTAAATTACCAAAATTTAAACAATAAAAAAATTTAATAAGAAAAAGATAAGGTGGTAAATAATTATGAGAAAACTGCTAAGATTTATATTATCTTTAATGGTTGCAACACCAACAAGTATTAGTTTAGTTGCTTGTGGAGGAGCAGTATATCCTGTACATAAAAAAGATTTAAAAGGTTTATCTGATAACTTAGACATTACAACACTTGATAATAATGTAAAAGTTTTTAAAGTTGAATTAATTAATAAATTAAGAAAAAAAACATTTTCAAATTTACAACTAAGCGATGTAAAAATTAGTAAAAATAATAATATACCTCTACAAGATGCTGATATTAAAAATAGAAAATTAATTATAAAAATAATTGCATTAAGTACTTCTATAAACTTTACTGGTGAAAAAACGATAAATATAAATATTACAACCACACAAGAGAAAAAAGACTTAAATTTACTTATAGCAAATCAAAACCTAGGATTTATTAAAATTTTAGCAAAAAATTTAATTCCAACCAAAGAGGAACTTTTAATTGGTATCAAAAGCATAAATTATGATGCTAGTATTTTAACTATTAATGATTTTAATATTAAAGGGTCTATTAATACTACAAGTGCTATAATTGAAGGAACTGTGACTATAAAGGTGAAATTACTTTAAGTTATAGACAAGAATTTGATTTTAATATATGAAATTTTCTAGATATTCTTGTAATGGGTCATATGAAAAATAAAGGTTATTGATTGGAAAATATGAAACTTAATATTAAAAATAATGAAATTTTATCAAATGATAAAATTTCATTAATAAATTTAACTAAGACCTTTGAAACTTCTGAACAAACAGAACTTAAAAATAATACAAACCTTGAACAACAACTTAGTACACAAGAATACGATAAAGAAGTAACAAATACTTATTCTGTTACTAATACATATGATGTTGGTATAAGTGAAAAAATATCAATACCTTTTGAAGAAACAACCTTTAATTTTAACTTTAGCCATAGTACCACAAATACAAATTCTGAATCAGTAACATTAAAATATCCATCTCAAAAAATAAATGTATTACCTCATAAAAAGGTAAATATAGATTATGATATATTTTTAAATAATACTAAATCTGACTATATTCTAACTTTAAAATTAGATAAGAGTTCAACTTTTTCTGGAAATTTATATTATTGAGAAGATAATGTTAATAAAGGTTGACAAACATATAATTTCTATGAGCTTCTAACAGAATTAAATAAAAATCAATTTGCTAATAATTGTTTAATGTATGCTAATAATAACGAATTATATTATTCTATTCCATTAACCTTATATGGTAAATCTAATGAATTAGATGTTACAGTCAATCCAGAACAACCAATTTAAAGTTTATATAAAATATTTAATTCAAAAATAACATTTTTTAAAATAAAACTGCTCAATTGAGCAGTTTTTTTAAATATTTTTTTATTCAACTTTAAAATTATTAAAACAACACCAACAAAAGAAAATTATTATGAAAATCATTAATAAGTGCTAAAAATATATAATTTATATCAGAAAATTATTTTTAATTAATTACTAAATTATTAAAAATAACTAAAATTTTTCTAGATTTAAAAGGAGAAAGAAAAAAGGGAGATTGTCAAAAATCCGGAATAAATTAAATCGTTGTAGTCTTATTATATTTTAGACAAGAAATAATTTGGATTTTTATGAAATTGTAAATTTATCTTACTACTAATTTAAAAATATTACAATTAAAATACTCAATTTTATAAATTATAAAAACATTTTAATAATTTAATTAACATAAATATATAACAAAAATTCTTATTAACTTTTAATTTAATAAGTTTTTTTAATTTTTTATTTTAAAATAAGTAAAATTATGTTTTTAAATTTATTTGATTACATTTAAAAATAACCATTTTTATATAAATAAAAATACTATATGTTCTATTAACAATCATTTCTTTTAAAACATGTCAAATATTTGTTTCAGTAAAACAACCAATATTTCATTTTGCACCTTGATTAACAATACCTTTTTTATTATTTTTAAAATATTGTTTTTTTAACTTTTTATGATTATCTAATTCTTTATATAAATAATCAATTAATTGTTCATATTGACCATTATTAATGAAATCTTTACAATTATTATATTCACTTCAATATTTTCCTTTATTTCCCGCCATTATACCAAGATATAATGTTCTAATTAAATGGAATTTATCTAAAACAAACTCAGCACCAAGATAATCTGCTACATCTTTAATTCATCCAGCACTATCTCCACAAATAATTATTTTTGCTTGTTCAACATTTTCATAAAATTTTTGACAATGTTCTCAGCAGTTTTTTTAACTCCAATTGCTGTTCTTGTTGGTCTAATAATTGCTTTTACTCTTTTATTTTGTACTTTATGATTAATATTATCTGTATATGTTGTTATTAATCTCATAGAGTGTTTTATACCTTTACGTTTAAAATCTCAAAACTTTCGATGTCCATCATCAATTGCTACAAAAATAGGTTGATTTTTTTCTAATTTTACTTTTACTGGATTTGCTTCAATTACTTCTAAATTTTTAAAAACTCTATGAACAGTACTAACACTAATACCTGCTTTTTTACAAATAGCACAAATATCATGATATCTTTTTCCATCAGCAAAATATTCAATAATAGTTTGTTCAACATCTTCACCAATTCTTTTATATTTAGGTAATTCTAGTCATTCATCAACTAAACAAACACGAACTCATTTTTGTAATTTTTCATCAAAATATTCATAAATTCTTCTTTTATAAGTTACTAATCCATACATTATTTTTCTTGTTCGATATTGATAATCAACAATTTTATATTTCTTTTTATCTCTTGTATTTTTTATTCTTCAATCTCATTTTTCTCATTTTTTTGTTATATGTTCTAAAACTAATTTATCAATTTTTGCACTTTGTTCTCTAAAATTTCATTTATAATTAAAATTCACATTTACTTCTCCTAACTATTTTAAAAAAATCTAAATTTATTGTAAATATATTTAAAAAATTAATTTACTTAATTATTATATAAATATATAAGTGTAATTTTAAATAAAATAAAAATTATTTAAAAAATAACTTTCATATTTGCTATATAATAAACAATTTCAATATAATTAATAGTATAGGTCTCATAAAATAAATGCCTTTAATTTAGGCGTTTATTTTGCATTTAAAAGCATACTGTCAATATCGAGTGAAAATTTCCCAAAAATATTTATCAAAAAAAATAAAAAAGAAGTAAAATTTAACAAATAAAAGTTGCTTTGTTTTGAAAGTAAATATTTTTATATTTACTTTCAAAGGAGAACAAAATTATGAAATATTTTAGTCCAAGTTATTGATTTAAATTGTGAGTATTAACTGCTCCACTTTTAAATAATAAAATACAAGGTATTAATGGTAAGTCAATTGATAATTCAAATATTAAAAATTGAGTTAGAAAAAATACGACTAGTTTAGATTTAGTAAATCAACAATTAAATTTTGCAAGTAATAATCAAACAGATTTTATTATTAACAACCCAACAACAAATAGCAAAATAAATATGAATAAACATCGTCATGAAAAACACAGAAATCGATTAAAAAGAACATTAAATGGTAAAAACGAAATAAGGGGTAGTTGAGGTAAAGTAACTTGTTCATTTACACCAAAAACTTTTGAAGGAATAATAGCTGATTATCATTATTGAAAAGATAATCCTGCATGAGAACTTGGCGAAAAATTTAAAGAGGATATGATGCAACGATATAATTCTAATGATATTTCAATTACTGCAATTTTTCCATGAACATGAAAAGAAATACAACAAGTAGGTAAAACAATTTGAGATAATTTTTCAAAAATTGAAAAAGTATATACAGATAGTTCTAGAAAAGAACGTATAGAAATTGTACTTTATGAAAAACCATTTAATTGATTTGATTTTGAATCAGTAAGAATAATAACAGAAGATGAGAAATATTATCCAAATAATCGTCTTGATAATTTAGAAAATGATTTTCCAGATTGAAATAAAGATATAAAAATTAATTTAGGAAAAATTAATCATAACGTTGATAACGAAATTAAAAGTGCCATAAAGAAAAAATATCATAATTTTAAATTATCAGAAGTTTATTTATTGGATAAATCTAATTACTCACACTTTATTGGCTATTTTGAAAAAAAATAATTGTTGGTACTTTTAGTCCCTATTCTTATGGTTTGACAAAACCAACTTTTACCTATGTAACACAAGATAAATTTAATGAAATTTCAAATATTATAGCAAATGATTCAAAAGTTAAACAATGATTTGCACATATAAATGAATGAAATTCTACTTTACCACAAGCAATCAATAATTCTAAAACATTTAATCCTCAAGCATTATATAATTGAAAAAGACAAGAAAAAGAAATAATAAAAGGTTATATAAGAGATTGAAGTTATATTTCAACTTTAATTGAACATGAATTAAAGTTAGATGAATTAAACAAAAATATTCAAGGAATCAAAGCAGATTTTGAAACTTTAAAAAAACAAGTTAATGAACTTGACAACAGACTTCTAAATCTAGAAAATAAATCAAATTTAAATTGTGAAAACACATTAACTATTGTTAATGGTGCTTTAAATACTATTCCCATAATTGGTAATGTTGTTGGTGGTATTACAACAATGGCTTCTGGTGCTTGTGCTATTGGTGGTGTATAATTTTATTTTTTTATATCTTTAAAATCAATTTTAAGGCATCAAATTTGCTGCTCGACAAACGATTTAAAATTTTATATAGTTAAGTATTCACAAAAATAATCTTTTATAAAAAGAATTTTATCTAATTTTAATTTGGTATTATTAGTATCCATATCTTCAAGGATGGTTTTTATTTGGTATATAAACCTTTTTAGTTTTTATCAACTCTTCTTTGATAATTGGTTTTGGTGCTATTTCTTTTAATTCATATATTTGATGATTATAACTAAGATATAACTCATTAATAAACGATTTAAGTACAATTACATCAGTTCTAGGTTGTATGTATTGAACTTTGCTATTTTTATAAGGAAAATACTTTTTACCATAATATGTTATAGTTGAACCACTATCCGTTTTTCTTTTAGAAAATCTTGAAAGATAAATATTTATTTCTTCTTGGTTTGGAGCTTTAATCATAGCAGATTTATTATTATCAATAGGTAAGGCAAATTGCTTATTAAAAATACTTATATATATTTTAAGAAATTGATTAGCTTCTTCTAAATTTTTAATTTTATTAAGTCTAAGTTCACTAATTAAGCGACTTTGAAGTGTTCCAAATAAGCGTTCGATTCTACCCTTAGCTTGTGGAATGGAAGTTCTAATAATTTCAACACCTAAATCATTACAAGACTTTTGGAATTGAGTATAAGTATCATTTTCCGTGTTTATTTTGCCAGCATCGATTTGTTTTTTTATATCCAAAAACTGTTCTATTATCAGTATAAAATGTTTTTGGTATGCCATATTTAGTTAAAATTTGATAAAAAACATTATAATAACCATCTAATGTTTCTTGATGATCAAATCATAGTCCGACAATATTGCCTGTAGCATCATCAATTGCAGCATGTAAAAAAGCTTTTGGTTTATCCTTACCAAATCAATGATGATTACTTGCATCCATTTGAATTAATTCACCAAAATTTGTTCTTCGGTTTCTTGTAGGATGCAAGTTATTTTTCTTATTTTTATGTCTTTTTGGTGAAGTAATTTTTTCTTTAATTAATATAGTATAAAGTGTACTATATGAAATTTTAATTTTTTCTTCATTGTTTAATTTCTCATGGAAATGTTGAAAATTAAAATTATAATATTTGGTTTTATATAAATTTATAATCTTAATTTTGATTTCAAAATTTGTTGTTTTATTAGAAATTTTATTTCGGGATTTATGAATAAAACCAACTTTACCTTCTCTATTGAAAATTTGAATTAATTGGTTAATTCTTCTAATAGTTAGGTTAAGTTTATTCTTAGCTTGATGTTTAGATAATTTATTAATAATAATGTCATTTATAATATTAAACTTATATTTTTCTTTCATAGTCATGCTTCTTTCCATATTTATCACCAAGTATATTTAACTTTACTTTTGGGAAATTTTTGCTCGATAACTAATAGGAAATTATCACTAAATAATGACATATGACAAAGCATACTGTCAATATCGAGTGAAAATTTCCCAAAAATATTTATCAAAAAAAATAAAAAAGAAGTAAAATTTAACAAATAAAAGTTGCTTTGTTTTGAAAGTAAATATTTTTATATTTACTTTCAAAGGAGAACAAAATTATGAAATATTTTAGTCCAAGTTATTGATTTAAATTGTGAGTATTAACTGCTCCACTTTTAAATAATAAAATACAAGGTATTAATGGTAAGTCAATTGATAATTCAAATATTAAAAATTGAGTTAGAAAAAATACGACTAGTTTAGATTTAGTAAATCAACAATTAAATTTTGCAAGTAATAATCAAACAGATTTTATTATTAACAACCCAACAACAAATAGCAAAATAAATATGAATAAACATCGTCATGAAAAACACAGAAATCGATTAAAAAGAACATTAAATGGTAAAAACGAAATAAGGGGTAGTTGAGGTAAAGTAACTTGTTCATTTACACCAAAAACTTTTGAAGGAATAATAGCTGATTATCATTATTGAAAAGATAATCCTGCATGAGAACTTGGCGAAAAATTTAAAGAGGATATGATGCAACGATATAATTCTAATGATATTTCAATTACTGCAATTTTTCCATGAACATGAAAAGAAATACAACAAGTAGGTAAAACAATTTGAGATAATTTTTCAAAAATTGAAAAAGTATATACAGATAGTTCTAGAAAAGAACGTATAGAAATTGTACTTTATGAAAAACCATTTAATTGATTTGATTTTGAATCAGTAAGAATAATAACAGAAGATGAGAAATATTATCCAAATAATCGTCTTGATAATTTAGAAAATGATTTTCCAGATTGAAATAAAGATATAAAAATTAATTTAGGAAAAATTAATCATAACGTTGATAACGAAATTAAAAGTGCCATAAAGAAAAAATATCATAATTTTAAATTATCAGAAGTTTATTTATTGGATAAATCTAATTACTCACACTTTATTGGCTATTTTGAAAAAAAATAATTGTTGGTACTTTTAGTCCCTATTCTTATGGTTTGACAAAACCAACTTTTACCTATGTAACACAAGATAAATTTAATGAAATTTCAAATATTATAGCAAATGATTCAAAAGTTAAACAATGATTTGCACATATAAATGAATGAAATTCTACTTTACCACAAGCAATCAATAATTCTAAAACATTTAATCCTCAAGCATTATATAATTGAAAAAGACAAGAAAAAGAAATAATAAAAGGTTATATAAGAGATTGAAGTTATATTTCAACTTTAATTGAACATGAATTAAAGTTAGATGAATTAAACAAAAATATTCAAGGATGTCAATATCGAGTGAAAATTTCCCAAAAATATTTATCAAAAAAAATAAAAAAGAAGTAAAATTTAACAAATAAAAGTTGCTTTGTTTTGAAAGTAAATATTTTTATATTTACTTTCAAAGGAGAACAAAATTATGAAATATTTTAGTCCAAGTTATTGATTTAAATTGTGAGTATTAACTGCTCCACTTTTAAATAATAAAATACAAGGTATTAATGGTAAGTCAATTGATAATTCAAATATTAAAAATTGAGTTAGAAAAAATACGACTAGTTTAGATTTAGTAAATCAACAATTAAATTTTGCAAGTAATAATCAAACAGATTTTATTATTAACAACCCAACAACAAATAGCAAAATAAATATGAATAAACATCGTCATGAAAAACACAGAAATCGATTAAAAAGAACATTAAATGGTAAAAACGAAATAAGGGGTAGTTGAGGTAAAGTAACTTGTTCATTTACACCAAAAACTTTTGAAGGAATAATAGCTGATTATCATTATTGAAAAGATAATCCTGCATGAGAACTTGGCGAAAAATTTAAAGAGGATATGATGCAACGATATAATTCTAATGATATTTCAATTACTGCAATTTTTCCATGAACATGAAAAGAAATACAACAAGTAGGTAAAACAATTTGAGATAATTTTTCAAAAATTGAAAAAGTATATACAGATAGTTCTAGAAAAGAACGTATAGAAATTGTACTTTATGAAAAACCATTTAATTGATTTGATTTTGAATCAGTAAGAATAATAACAGAAGATGAGAAATATTATCCAAATAATCGTCTTGATAATTTAGAAAATGATTTTCCAGATTGAAATAAAGATATAAAAATTAATTTAGGAAAAATTAATCATAACGTTGATAACGAAATTAAAAGTGCCATAAAGAAAAAATATCATAATTTTAAATTATCAGAAGTTTATTTATTGGATAAATCTAATTACTCACACTTTATTGGCTATTTTGAAAAAAAATAATTGTTGGTACTTTTAGTCCCTATTCTTATGGTTTGACAAAACCAACTTTTACCTATGTAACACAAGATAAATTTAATGAAATTTCAAATATTATAGCAAATGATTCAAAAGTTAAACAATGATTTGCACATATAAATGAATGAAATTCTACTTTACCACAAGCAATCAATAATTCTAAAACATTTAATCCTCAAGCATTATATAATTGAAAAAGACAAGAAAAAGAAATAATAAAAGGTTATATAAGAGATTGAAGTTATATTTCAACTTTAATTGAACATGAATTAAAGTTAGATGAATTAAACAAAAATATTCAAGGAATCAAAGCAGATTTTGAAACTTTAAAAAAACAAGTTAATGAACTTGACAACAGACTTCTAAATCTAGAAAATAAATCAAATTTAAATTGTGAAAACACATTAACTATTGTTAATGGTGCTTTAAATACTATTCCCATAATTGGTAATGTTGTTGGTGGTATTACAACAATGGCTTCTGGTGCTTGTGCTATTGGTGGTGTATAATTTTATTTTTTTATATCTTTAAAATCAATTTTAAGGCATCAAATTTGCTGCTCGACAAACGATTTAAAATTTTATATAGTTAAGTATTCACAAAAATAATCTTTTATAAAAAGAATTTTATCTAATTTTAATTTGGTATTATTAGTATCCATATCTTCAAGGATGGTTTTTATTTGGTATATAAACCTTTTTAGTTTTTATCAACTCTTCTTTGATAATTGGTTTTGGTGCTATTTCTTTTAATTCATATATTTGATGATTATAACTAAGATATAACTCATTAATAAACGATTTAAGTACAATTACATCAGTTCTAGGTTGTATGTATTGAACTTTGCTATTTTTATAAGGAAAATACTTTTTACCATAATATGTTATAGTTGAACCACTATCCGTTTTTCTTTTAGAAAATCTTGAAAGATAAATATTTATTTCTTCTTGGTTTGGAGCTTTAATCATAGCAGATTTATTATTATCAATAGGTAAGGCAAATTGCTTATTAAAAATACTTATATATATTTTAAGAAATTGATTAGCTTCTTCTAAATTTTTAATTTTATTAAGTCTAAGTTCACTAATTAAGCGACTTTGAAGTGTTCCAAATAAGCGTTCGATTCTACCCTTAGCTTGTGGAATGGAAGTTCTAATAATTTCAACACCTAAATCATTACAAGACTTTTGGAATTGAGTATAAGTATCATTTTCCGTGTTTATTTTGCCAGCATCGATTTGTTTTTTTATATCCAAAAACTGTTCTATTATCAGTATAAAATGTTTTTGGTATGCCATATTTAGTTAAAATTTGATAAAAAACATTATAATAACCATCTAATGTTTCTTGATGATCAAATCATAGTCCGACAATATTGCCTGTAGCATCATCAATTGCAGCATGTAAAAAAGCTTTTGGTTTATCCTTACCAAATCAATGATGATTACTTGCATCCATTTGAATTAATTCACCAAAATTTGTTCTTCGGTTTCTTGTAGGATGCAAGTTATTTTTCTTATTTTTATGTCTTTTTGGTGAAGTAATTTTTTCTTTAATTAATATAGTATAAAGTGTACTATATGAAATTTTAATTTTTTCTTCATTGTTTAATTTCTCATGGAAATGTTGAAAATTAAAATTATAATATTTGGTTTTATATAAATTTATAATCTTAATTTTGATTTCAAAATTTGTTGTTTTATTAGAAATTTTATTTCGGGATTTATGAATAAAACCAACTTTACCTTCTCTATTGAAAATTTGAATTAATTGGTTAATTCTTCTAATAGTTAGGTTAAGTTTATTCTTAGCTTGATGTTTAGATAATTTATTAATAATAATGTCATTTATAATATTAAACTTATATTTTTCTTTCATAGTCATGCTTCTTTCCATATTTATCACCAAGTATATTTAACTTTACTTTTGGGAAATTTTTGCTCGATAACTAATAGGAAATTATCACTAAATAATGACATATGACAAAGCATACTTGTAAAAATAATCAAAAATAGTACAATTTATAAGTAAAATCAAGGAAAAAGGAGAAAAAAATGAAAACATTAGAATTGGAATATAATTGAGTTTTTAATTTTTTAAAATCTGCACAAATTAATAATGGTAATGAAGAAGTAATTAAAAATAAAGTTGAACTAGCAAAAACTACAATTAATGATATGAATAATGAAATAACAAAAATTAAAAAACAACCAAAAGTTAAAAATTTTTTTATTACACTTTTTAGTTTTGGGATTATTAACAAAAACAAAGAAAATAAAAAGAAAATTTTTGAAATTAATGAAAAAATAAAAAGATTAAATAAAGAAATTAACATATGAAATTTAATTTTTAAAAAAAGACAAAAAAATACTAATATTCAAAATCTAGTAAATCATATAAATAAAACGCCAAATAATGAACAAAATCATTATTATTCAAATAATCGTACAGTTTTATAAAATTTAAAAAAGGAGTAATTTAATATGAAAACATGAATAAAAACAAATTTAAGTAAAATAACATTAGCATTAGCACTAACTGGTGCTACAACTGGAACAATAGGATTAATCATGGGGGGTGCTTACCCATGAAAATAATTTCAAATATTCATATGAAAAACCAGACCATAGTATAGTTTTTGGTAAGTATCAAATTTGAGTTGATAAAACAACTTCATCAGATGTATTTTCACTATATTTTTCATCTGTTAAACAACATAAAGTTGATATAGAATGGGATGGTAAATATCCAAATGGATATTTTGATTGATAATTAAATTTCTAAATTTATATAAGAGATATTTTCATTATATTTATCGAATAAATTAATATTTTTTAAATCAATTTCTTGTTTCTCTGTTATTAAAATTAAATCATAATTTCCAGAACCAAATATTCCGCTAATTTCAATCCGATTTAAATTATTAATCGGATTTTCAATTTGTAATTCAAATTCAATATTATTATCAATTTGTGAAATTTCTTTATAAAATTCTAATTTAGAAAATAATTGAGATTTATTTGAACCATATAAATTTAAAACATTTTCAATTTTAATTTTATTAATAATTACTCTTGTAAAATATTTTCCATATTCTCCATTTCCTAATGTTCAATCAGCAGGAATTAATGACGGAATATTATTACTTTCTAATTCATTGGTAATAGATAATCAATTAAATTGATTATCATCTAGTTTAAATAATTCATTTTGACTAATATCATTATTTTTTAAATTAATATTATTAATATCTGTAAAATCAAAATATTTAGATTTTAATATTACCTTTACATCTTTAAATTCTCAAACTTTACCAGTATCTGTATGTATAGGATTTGATTTTAATTCAAAATAATAAGGTAATAAAATTTTATTATCGTCATTTAATCCTTTATTAATTGACATATTTGAATAGATATTATTTGATAACATAATAATTAATTGTTTAAATATTTGAACTTGTGGTAAATTTATATAATTTGGATAATCTAATTTTCATTCTTTAAATAAATTAGTAATAACATCATCAGGCTTTTGACCTTCAAATTTTTGTCTTAATTTAGCAATATCATTTTTAGGATTTCCGTTTTCATATACAGCACCATCAAAATTTCTGTTATAAGTATATGTATAAGTTAACATATCTAATAATACTTTTTGTAAACTATCAATTGGTGGTTTATCATTTACTTCAATTTCAATTGAATTAAAGTTCTGTGATAACTCAATAGCAATATATTTACTAGGATATGGTGGGGTTGGTTCTCTATGACTATATAATATATATTGTTCATTCTTTTTCATTTCAAAATCAGCTAATTTTTAGGTACTGGTGCTGGTCCATCATATTTACCAATTTTAGCATATGTTATTTTTGCATTATTAATAATTTCTTTTTTTGTTTCAGTTCCTCCACCAATAGCAATTAAATCTAAAACTGATTTTTCTTGTCCTATAAATTGTTTTGCTAAATTTCATGGTAATATTTGTTCACTAAATCATTGTTGTAATATTCTAACTTTTGGTTGAGTTTCAATAGGCATTGATAACAGCGGAAATGCTATCTTATCCTTGACAAATAACTTTGGGTATACTTCCTATTGTCAACTTCACCAAGTACCTTTATATTGCCAAAAATCATGCTTCTAGGGGCTTTAATTTTTAAACCAATTGCTTTTGTATCTTTATCTAATGGTTTTTGTAATTTAATAATAATTGGATAACCATCTCTTGTTTTAAAATCTTTAATTTTAATACTTTAATTTTAATAATAGTTATACTTTTAGTACTTCTTGTTTTTGGGTTTTGATAAGGTTGAGAATAATTATTAATGATATATAAATTATCAATATTATTTTCAGTTAAAGGTTCATTAATAGAAACTGCATATAATTTAAATTGATTTAATAAATTTATTTCTTGAAAAATTAAATTTTTAATATCAGTCATACTATATTCAATAGTATTATCATTAATATTAGTGCTTGCTCTTTGATTTAATTGCATAGTAAAGTCTGATGTTTCAGCCGCAGTAGTTTTTAATACTTTATCGATATCAATAAAACCAATTTTAATAGTATTTGCTGAAAATCTTAAACTATTATTTTCATTATTTTTAAATAAACGTTCAATTTCATAAATATATAAAGTTCTTAGTTTAAATTCATCATATGCTCTTTTAAGCTCAGGGTCACCTTTGCTACTCATAAGATTAGTAAAGTGCTGAGTTATACTTGTAAGTGCAAGTAAATAAAATTGCAAAAAATTCTCATATAAAAATTTCATAATGCTAAATTTAGTTTAGAAAAAAGTAAGGAGTTTTTATATGAGTTATAAACATCTTGGCATAGATGAAAGAATTTATATTGAGAATCAATTGAAATTTAAATTTAAAATTAGTGAAATAGCTAAAAATCTTAATCGAAGTATTAGTACTATTATTCGAGAAATTAATAGAAATAAAGATAATAATCATTATTTTTCATTAATTGCACAAAATAAAGCTGAAAATCGAAAACAATCACATATTAGTTTTCATAAGTTTAAAAATAAGAATTTAGTAAAATATGTACAACAAAAATTACTATTAGGTTGATCACCTGAACAAATTTATGGCAGAATTAAAAATTTTCATAAAGAATGAGTTATTAGTTTTAAAACAATTTATACTTGAATTTATTTTGGAATGCTTGATAAAGTTACTAGTAAAAATTTAAGAAGAAAAGGTAAAAAACGAAAATCTAAAGAAAATCGTGGCAAGTTTAATGGTAAATCAATTAAAGAACGAGATATAAATGTTAATGATCGTATAACACTTGGTCATTGAGAAGGAGATACTATAGTATCATCACGAGGTAAAAGCAAATCATGTTTAATAACTTTAGTTGAAAGAGTATCACGATTTACTTTAGCAATATTAGTTAAAAACAGAACTACTAAAGTTATTAATAAAAATGTCAGTTATTATTTATCAATTCTTCCTAAAAACATTGTTAAAACTATTACTTTTGATCGTGGCAAAGAATTTTCAAATTGACAACAACTTGAAAAAAATTTAGATGTAAAAATTTATTTTGCCAATCCATATTCACCTTGACAAAGAGGTACTAATGAAAATACTAATGGTTTAATTAGAGAAAAATTTCCTAAAAAATTTATTTTTTCAAAAACTAATAAAAATGAAGTTCATAAATTTATATTGTCTTTAAATCAAAAACCGAGAAAAATACTAAATTATCTTTCACCAATCGAATATTTGGATAGAAAAATAATTTAGTTGCACTTACCTTTACAATTTAGCAAGTCATAAGGAATATTATCAATTAAATAATCATTTTCTACTTCTGCTTGATTGAGTTTAGTTTGTTTCTGTGGAAACTTAGTTTGTGGTTTGTTGTTGTTTTCCATTGTTCTCTCCTATTAATTGGTTATTTTCGGGATTAAATAATTTTAATTTCACGGTTAAGTTATTAATTTCTTGTTCATCATTAATATTAAAGGTTTTACTATTTAATAAGTCTTTATCAACACTTACTAATATTTGAATAAATTTAAGAATATCAATATTAAATTGTCATAATTTTTGTTCAATATAATTAATAGTTGAAATATTTACAGCTGTACTTTCGGGAACTGATTGTTGTGCAGATTTCTTTTGACTTGGTATATGAATTCCACAACGTTTAAATATTTCATTAACATTTCAATCGTATATATCAGTTAAATTTTTACCTTTAAAGTTGCTACTTGTCATATTAATATTTTCGTTTTGTTCGTTATTATCACCACCACTTTTAAATAAATAATTTTTAGTAACTAATTCTCTTACTGCTTGTTCTAACGTTGATTGAACATTACCATAAGTTTGATTAAAAATAAATTTAGGTGAGTTTAAAATAGTATCTAAAACAATTTGTTCATAAATAACATCTAATGCTTTAATTTTATCCATTACTTTATTACAATCTGCTAATTCATTTGCTTTATTTCGCATAATTGCTATTGGAATATAATTAATATTTAGTATTTGTTCTTGTTCTAAATTAGGATTATTAATGAATGATTTAAAATCTAATGGAAATTGTTTTTTATTATCACTAATACTATAAATTGCACGATTAATAGTTACTTGTTCATTATTTAATGTATAAATTTCAAATAATCTTACCATTTGTGCATTTTGTTCATAACTATCATAAAAAATAGTACATTGAATTAATTTACCAGTAATATCATAAACTCTTTGTTGTATATCAACTACTTGAAAATATAAATCATCATTAGCAATAAAAATTAAATAACCACTAATTCCTAATTTACTTAATTTAAAAATAGAATTTCAATTTTTTCTATAAAACTCTTGTTTAATTAAATATTGTTTAATAGTTTCATTATTAATATCTAATGGAGCATTATATAAATTAGCATTATTTTCAGCTACAAAATCAGTAAAATAAGTTTCATGGTTAAAATCATTAAAACCAAAATAATTTAAAATAGAAGCATGTGTACTTTTATTTTTATTAGTTAAAAATTTTACTTTTTCATTTTGATTATCACTAATATTACTTTTTTCTTTTCTTTTAAATAGACTTAACATAATATTCACCACCTTTTTTTAAAATATTTGATTAATTTTTAATACAATTTTTACAATAATGAATATAATTAAACCAGCAACCGCAGAAGATAATAAAACTCCTATTAAACCTAAAATAATTTTTATAATTTTAAAAAACATAATATTATTCCTGTAATTCTTCTAATTTTCATACATTACCTTTTAAATTACCTTTTCCACTATAAATAGTAATCAATTTTGCATGTTGAACTGATAAAATTACTATATTAGCACTATCATTAAAGGTTTGTATTTGTACACCAGCAATTTTTTTATCAGTTATAATAAATTCTTGAATAGTATAAACTGGATTATATATACTTCAAGAATAATAAACTCTATAATGTTTATTTTCTTGAAAATCATAAGTAATTTGTCAATTATCTCATTTATTTTTTTCTCTTGTTCCTACTTCTTTTCATTGTTGATTACTTGGACTTGGTGTTGGATTATTTTTTAATTCAATATCTCAATTATTTTCTTCTATTTCATTAGTTTCTAAACTTTTTGAATTAATTTTTATAGGTTTATCTATATTAATTACACTTGGTGAAGTAATATCTAATGTATTACTAGTAATTTGATAAGTATTTTCTTTTAATTCCTCAAAACTAAATATAGCACCACCATCAATTTCACATTTAATAAATAAACTTCATTTATTAGTCGCTTTAGTATAATCAGCATTAAGAATTAAAGAAGCATCTTTATTATCAATTTTACCAATTAAAAGAGTTCATACACCAGTTCCAACAGCTTTAGCTGATTTAAACGTTAACATTAATGGATAACCATTTTGTAATGGTGCAAGTCTTTCTCATGTTATAAATACACGATATGTTTTACCAAGATGAATATCAAAATTATCTCATGTTCTATTATCAACTCTATTTCCTATTACAACTCAATTTTCTTTATTTTGTTTTTTATCAATATTTGCTTTATTTTCATTAATAGCACCAACAATAGTTTTATTAGTAGTTTCTAATGTAGAAACATCAGAAGCAATAACATATGTTTGAAAAGCAATTGGAAACTTTTTTTCTGTTTCTTTTAATTTTTCATCTATATATTTTTATTTGGAATATCTAAATCATCAGTTATAACTGGATTATTTCTATAAATTAAAGTTTTTCCACCAACATTAGTTTTAATAATATCATTAACTAATCTTGTAGTACTATCTTTATCATCTTTATTATTAAATATTCTATTTTCATCAACTGAACTTCCACCAGTAGCACTAATTTTATTATTTTCATCAATAGTTATATTAGTACCAGCAATTAATTTATCTTGTTTTTATCTAATAAATTATTAGTTTCTAGTTTTGTATAGTAATCACGTTCAGTATTTTCTTCTGCTATAAATTCAGTTGCTGTTCCAGTACTTATATATTGATATATATTAGAAATAAAACCTGAGTAATATGTTCCAGGTGTAGCACTTGCACGAATTTTATAATTACTGCAAGTTAAATATAATCTAATATTATTAGTTTCATCTGAATAAAAAGTATCTAATAGAGTATATGATTTTATTGCAGATTCTTCATCTAATTTAAATATAGATTTTCTAGTATATTTATATTTATAAATATCACTCTCATAAATATAACCTCATATTACTAATATTTCTTTATTTAAATTATCAGTTGAAAGTTCATTAGATATCTCTTTTCATAATGGACTAGTTTCAATATTAAATCAGTTATTTTTAATATCATCAATATTTTGTTTATTAATCTCAATTTTATTTTCTAATAATTTAATACTATTTTCATTTGTAGTAATTCTTTTTTGTTGTTTTGCAGAAAAGTCACATGTTGCAGCATGGGTAAAATCACCAATTTGTGGATTATTTTGTAATGCTTCTGGTGGTAATGTTCCAATTTCATTAGGTCAATCTAAAATCATAGTTTCAGTTTTTGGATCATATTCTGTTGCAACATAACCTTTATTTATTAAATTTGTAACTGGTCCTCTATATGTTTCATTTTTATTACCATTAATAGTATCATCATATAATTTTATTTGCTTTGATAATGTAAATTCTTTTTGTTCTTGAATTAATTCATCAACTTGGTTTCTAGTATAAAATGCTTTTAAGTCAATTTTTTCAACATCTATTTCATCATTATTATAATTTGCAAATATTTGTTTTAATTCTGTTAATCTTGCTCATATTTTCATTCTACTAGGAGCTAAATCTCAAATATTAATCGTAGGAGTACTACTTGCACTAAATTGATTACCATTATTAAATTGAATAGTAGCATCAACATTAAATTCAATTGGTGTACGATTAAATACTCAATGTTCAACCATTACATAAACCATATCTCTTAACGTTTCTTTAATTAATTTATCTTTAAAACTATCAAAAGGAAATTTAGATAAAATAAAATCAAGATAAGCATTAATATCATTTTGAGCACGAATAGCAAATGTTTTAAATCAATCATGAACATTTGGTCATGTATTTTTATATTGTCGTGGTGTTTCTGTAATTTTTCCAGTTAATGGATATCAGTTATTATAATTTTCTAAACTGACATCAGTTCAAAGTTTATTAATCATATTTTATCATTCCTTAAAAAATGCTTTTTTATAACGTTTGGTTTTTGATTTAGTTTTTCTATGTGATATATGTATAATTTCTTTTTGTAATTTTTTCTTTCCTTTTTTTACAACTTGATTATATGCAAATTTTTCTAAATGTCTTAACAATCCAGTACCAAATACAGTATTAACTGAGAATCTTAAACCCACCCTTTTAAATGATTTATTGACATTATCAATAGGATTATTAATAACATTAACTACTTTATGATAAGTTCTAATTGTCCTTAATATTTGCCTATAAATTTTAAAACTATCTTTAATCATTTGTTGTACAACTGGTGGAGCAAAAGCAATACTTTTTAATCATTTATTTTGACTAACTCCATATCCAATATATCAACCGCTATATCATCTATATCAATGAAATGGATGTATTTGAATAACAAAAGTTTCTGCTTTGATAATACTATCAATAACTACAATTGGTTTATATTTAGGATTACGATGATAAATAGTAATTCCACATTTATCTAATGATAAAGGTTGAATTTTACAAGCCATAAATACTTGTGAATTTAATGGAATTAATTGTGCATGTTTAATTGCTTTCTTTTCAGCACTTGTAAATACATCAATTGCTTTTTCTTTTAATTTATTAATTTTTTCAAATGCTTGTTTTTCTAATTTTTCGAATTTCTCTTGTAATTTATAAATATTTATTCTTATCTTTTCAAAATATGAAGTATCTTTTCAAAATTTATTTAAACCTTTTTTAAAATAAAATTTAATATCAAAATATTTAAAAGTTTGATTTGCTTTTAATACTAATTTATGAATTGAACTATTTTTAAAATTAAATTTAATTGCATTAGCACGAATTTTTTGTAAATCTAAAATTAAAGATTTTCCATATCTATTTTCTGCATGTATTGTATGAACTAAATTTAATCAGTCATGTTGGTTCATTTTTAATACTTCTTTTAAATCAGTATTATATTTTTGTAAAAAATTGTTTGCTTTATCAATATCTTTAATTTTAAATTTAGGAGTTAACTGTGGACTTAACTTTATTAATTCATTTTGTAATAATAAATAATTTTTTAATTCTTGTGCTTCTAATTTTGCAAAATTATTTTTATATTGTCTTTCAGCAACAAAACCTAAATTTTGTATTATTGTTTCGCGATTTGGAGCATGGTTATAATTAAATAAATAACGTTTATTTCCAATAATTTTATCTGTTAAAAATTGTTTTTCACTTACTTGACTAATGATTTCTTGTAAATTTTTTGCTTTTTTAATACCAATTTGTTCTAATGTTTTAGTTTTTTCTGCTAAACTAATAAATTTAGTTGTACGATAACCACGACTAATTCTATTAAGTCCAGCAAATGCAGGTAATATATTAAAAAAAGTATTTAATGGTGTAACATTTCCTTTTAAATAATCATAAACTTGATTAATAGTAAAATCAGTTAAAAACTCTACACCAACAACACTAATACTAGCAAGTAAATCACTTGCACCTAAACCAAGTGCTAAACTTTCACTTAATCCACCAGTAAAAGGAGCAAGTGCTACTGCTATTACTTGTACACCAATCATTTCTAAAATTTCTCATCATCAACTTTTATGTTCTTGTTGTTGACTTGTTCTAGTATGTTTTGGTTTATTTATGTTTAAAAGTATTGCTGTACTAGTTGTACCAATTGGCATAATAATTATCCTTATTTAAGAGTTATTTTAATTGGGTTTGTTGAACCTTGATAAGTTGCATCATTAATATCAGCAGTAATTACTACATATAAATCCCCTGCTTTTTGATTTTGATTACTTACATCAGTTTTACCTTGTGCATCACTAAAATATTTAATAGTTGGATTTGTTAAATTAGGATTTAATGATTTAAGTTCATTAGTACTTTTTATTTGTGTATTTAATTCACTATTATTGTTATTAACATTTGCAGTAATATCAGTTGTTAAAGTTGTTATTTTACTACTTAAATCAGTTTTATTAATAATTCCACATAACATTCAACGTGATGTTTCTTCTTTTTTAGAAATATAAGGTATTGATTCACCTAATACTTCACCACCAACTTTATATGCTCTACCAAGTTTACCATCAGCAATTTCTTGTACATATACTATTGTTTGTTGTAACATATATCTTTTCATTGCTCTTGGGGTTGCTAAAACAAATGGCATAATTTGTTGTTTTTTACTTGTACTATCAGTAAAAGTCATATAATCATCCATTACAATTTGACATAATACGCCTTTAATATATAAATCATTTCCATTTAATCTTAATTGTTGAGCAATTTGATTATCAGTAATTAAACCTTTATTATTTGCTAAATAAACAATAGTATCATAAAGATTATTAGTAATAAAGAAACGACAATTAGCAGTATTTCTCAATTGAAACAAAGTATTTCATGCATCTAACATTGATTTTAAATATCCAACTGGTGATGTATCACTAATTATTACTTTAGTTGCCTTTTCACTAATTACTTGTGTATCGTCAGTTGCTAGTTTATCTGCTAAATCATTAGCAACTTCATATTGCATACTTTCTAATAAATTTTGTCCATTTTCAGCATTTAAATCAACAGCAGCAATAGTTTCACCAGCAACATATAATTTTTCAATTATTTGTGGAATAGTATCGGTTTGTGCATAACTAACATCTACTCTTTGACTTTTATCATTTCAAGCAATTACCTTAATTGATGGGTCTTTTGGAACTTTAATAATAAATTCAATTTTTGTAGAATTTACTATTTCAATAGGAAAAAAGTTTGCTCATGGACTATTTGATTGTTTAAAAAACTCAATAAATTCGGGTGCTTCTACTAATTTTTGTGTATTATCTAAATTTTTTTGAATATTAATTGCCATTTTTATATTCCTTTCTGTTATAAGTGATTTTTCTTTTTATAATCCAATAAACTACTTTTTGTTATTGAATTTTGTTGATTTGTTATTATTGTTTCTTGTTTACCACCTGTATTAATTGTTTCTTTAAATACTGGTTGTTCTTTAATTATTTTTTTAATAGTTTCTTCAATTTTTGAATTTTCTATATTACTAGTTTTAAATTTTAAAAATTCATAAAATTCATTTTTAACTTGATATTTTTTAAATATATTAATTATTTCTTTTTCTTTAATTTCTTGATTAAGTTTATTTAACTTATTTTCTAATTCAACAATCTTAATTTCTTGCTCTTGTTGTAAATTATTATTTTCAGTTAATGGTTCAGTATTTTGTTCAACATTAGTTTCATTTTCTAACATTTAAATCACACCTTTATTATTTATTTTCTTTCCCATTAATTTTTCATTAAGTTTTGCTAATTTTTTTTGATGTTTCATTACTTTATTATTTCTTCTAATATGTTTTGGAGTTGTAATAAATCTTTTAAATCAAACAATTAATTCTCTACAAATTAATGTTCCTACACTTGTTCCAATAATAATTAATTCATGTAAAAATTCTTTCATTTTTATTTATTCCTTTCAATTATTTCTTTTTAATTATTCATCAAATTGACCACTATTAATTCTTTCAATCATTGATTTTGAATTACTTATAATAGTTACTAATAAAGATATTTCTTTATTTAATTGTTCCATTCTTTCTTTATATGTCTGAATTTCATTGTTATAATATTCAATCAATTTTTCTTTATTCATTAGTTATCATCTCCTTTATAAACTATCATATGTAGTTGGTCTTTCATATAAAACATCACTACTTCCACTATTATTACTAATAGCATCACTATTAATTAATCTTCTTGTTTCATTTGTAAATGATGTTTCTTGCATTTCTTGGTTATGATTTGTAGTTTCCATAGGTAATAAATTATGTATAATTTCACTTGCACCAGCAACTATTGTTGGTACTGCATAAGCATTATTGAAATCATTATTAATCCCCATAGCAACACCACTACTAATCAAACATCCACCAGTTGCCATATTACATATTTTTCTTATTACTTCAAATCTATTAGGTATTAATTCACTTAATCCACCAATTAGATTTGATATACCATAAGTACTTAAACTAATATATGTATCTCAATCCATTTGTTGTTTATTATCATTAGTTAATAATAATGGTCATGGTGGTGTTTCTGTGGTAGTAGTTGTTAATCAAGGTACTGGTTCAGGATTAGGATTGATTTTTGTAAATTTTGCATAATTAATTAAACCAATAGTTCCTAAACCTAATAATATTTTTTTACTTGAATTTAATATTTTCTTTTTAGTACTTGGCATTTGATTTAAGTTTCATATATCAATTCCTAACTTTTTACTAAATAATAAAGCATTAATACTTCCTAATACTGGATTACCAATAATTTGACCATAATAAGCACTTGTACCAATCATTGCTGATAATGGACTTATTCCAATTCTTATTATTTTTAATAAAGTATAGTTATTTGATTGTACATTGGTGTCATTTGGCATTATCATTTACTCCTTCATTTTTTTGTTTAATAAATACTTCAACTCAACCTGTATAGTGAACGTTATCACCAACTAGAATAGCAGTATTTGCATGTGGTTGAGAAACAACTAAATATTCAGCAATAACATTAGGGTATTTTCATAAAATAATTGCTTTTATATCATTACTATCTGTTAAATCTTTTGGATTTGGTGAAAATATGTCTATTTTATCTTGACCAAATAAATCTGTTAATTTAATCATTATCAAAGTCTCCATTTCCCAAATTTCCTCAACTCTTTAGACTTCATTTGTTGAGTAATTCTTTTCAACAACTATAACAATGTTTATCTATAGAATTTTGTGTTTTTTTATTGCATATAGAACATTTATTCATTATTTTTTATCCTTTTTTTTCTAACTCTTTTATTTTGTTTTTGCTTACATAAGTTATTACATTTATGGGCATAAACTCTACCATAACCACATTTATTATTCTTTTTGATTTTTATTATCATTATTTTTAAATGTTTCTTCTTTTTCATCTCAATACAATTTAGTGTTTGCTTCTATTCACTTCTCAAAAGAATTTAACTTTAATTTATTCATTATCAAATTCACCATTTGCTATTTTTATAATTATTTTAAGTAAATTTGGAGCACAACATGTATCTATTTTCCCAAGATATATACTATTTCTTAATTCTTTAATTATTTTTTCTTTATATTCATTAATATATTTTTGAGCCATTTTTCTTCTTATATTTTCAACTTTTATCATATGTTCATCACAAAAATATCTTATTTGTACATTATCTTTATCTAATTTTGTTGGTAAATTATTACAATTTGTTATATGTTTACCAAGTTCATTAACTTCACTAAAACAACACGGTATATTTTCTTTATTCATTATTTTTTCTCCTTTATTTCTAATAATTTTTCTAAAACATAATGATTTTTATCAAATTCTTTAATAAGTCATTTTTTTGTTTCTATGTGATTGTTAGTAACAAGAATTAATCTTTCTATTATATAAATTAATTCTTTTTTATCTGCTCTATCAAAAATTACTTTTAAAATTTCATCTAACATTATTATTTCTCCTTATTTTTATTTAAATTCATAACTAATATTTCTAAACAATTCATACATCAATAATTAGTTAATCAAATTCTTTTATTACAATATTTACATTTATTCATTTTTACTCTTTTCATTTTTTAAATCATTTAACATTAATTGAACAAAATGCACGATTTTTAGGAATGTTTAAAGTATTAAAAATTTGACCAGTTACAATAATTTCATCGTTTTTGTTTAATAAAATACATCGGTTATAAAATTTTGGGTTATTAAAAATTAAAGTAACATAGTTTAAACCATTTCATTGACCACGAACACTATAATATAATTCTTTATTACCTTTTTCGTAATGCTTTGCTTCAATAGTGTTACTTAGTTTTACTGTTAATTTGACATAATTTGCTTTCTCTTTCATTTTTATAATTCCTTAAATAATATTGAATATGCTTATAAGCATCTTGTTCATGTTTTGTTAATTTTATATTTCCTTTATAATTTTCTATTTTAGTTTTATTTTTAGGATGATTTTCTAAATAATCTCAGTTCATAATATCTTCTACTAATACCATTAATGCGCCAATAACTTTAGGTGTTGCTAATGGATTAGTTAGTAATTGTTTTGAACTTAAAAAGAAATTTTCTACAATAACTAATATTTCGTTTTCAAAAAATTGTTCTTTGATTATTGATAGTATTCTTTTATAACGATTTTTACTTTCAAAAACATGTGTTGTGTTGAATGTTTCTGTATAAATAATCCTATTTGTTTCATTTGAATATATAACAATTCCATTATTACCAATACCAGCGGGGTCAATCCCAATAATTAAGTCATATTGCATTATATTAAAAATACTTTTTCATTATGAGTTGAAATTTCCTTATACGAAGTAACTATATAATTAATTGGTAAATCATTATGATTATATGGATTATTTATTTTAAAACCTTTTCTATTTTCTTCTCACGTAATGTTATATTTAAAACAAGGATTAATAATTTTAGTTTTGTTATCTGTTATTTCACCAATAAATCAACTATTATGTTTTTCATAAAATGTTAATTGTTCAAGTTTGATATCATTAAGATAATATTCTTTTGGAGTAATTGGCTGATTAACAGTTATTTTTTGGTCTTTAATATATGGTTCTAATAATTTTATTAATTCATTACCACTTAATTCTCTTTTAATATTTTCTAAATTAAAAACTCAATATGTATATTTATCATCAGCAATAAAACTATTATTTTTAACCATTCATTTTGGACATTGTAATTTATATTCACCATAATCAATAAGAATAGATTGTGGTCTATCTTTTACAATTTGTTCTTTTTTAAATTCTATTTGCATAATTAATCACTTCTACATCAATCACAAACATATCCATATGGGTTTGTATAATCTAAATGTTCAGCAATATCATAATCATCTTTAAATTTTCTAATATCGTGTTGTTCTGATTCTAATTCTGTTTTAAAGTAATAAAGCATATTAATTTTGTCATCTTCATATAATTCATTACATTCAACACATCTTTTTCTTCTTTTTTTAATTTTATTACCAATCTTTCTTAGTGTTTCATAATCAAGAATTTCTATTGCCATAATAATCCTTTCTTAATATGTTCTGTTGCTTCTAGCATAAAGAACATATATTTTGATTTTTTATATTATTAATAACTACTACTATTCGTTTTATTCATTCTGCAAATTCTGGGCTCAAAAATAAATTGTGAAATTTTAAAAAACATTGAGGCATTCGATTCAATATTTATTTAATTTATGTTTAATGCTGAGTTATACTTGTAAGTGCAAGTAAATAAAATTGCAAAAAATTCTCATATAAAAATTTCATAATGCTAAATTTAGTTTAGAAAAAAGTAAGGAGTTTTTATATGAGTTATAAACATCTTGGCATAGATGAAAGAATTTATATTGAGAATCAATTGAAATTTAAATTTAAAATTAGTGAAATAGCTAAAAATCTTAATCGAAGTATTAGTACTATTATTCGAGAAATTAATAGAAATAAAGATAATAATCATTATTTTTCATTAATTGCACAAAATAAAGCTGAAAATCGAAAACAATCACATATTAGTTTTCATAAGTTTAAAAATAAGAATTTAGTAAAATATGTACAACAAAAATTACTATTAGGTTGATCACCTGAACAAATTTATGGCAGAATTAAAAATTTTCATAAAGAATGAGTTATTAGTTTTAAAACAATTTATACTTGAATTTATTTTGGAATGCTTGATAAAGTTACTAGTAAAAATTTAAGAAGAAAAGGTAAAAAACGAAAATCTAAAGAAAATCGTGGCAAGTTTAATGGTAAATCAATTAAAGAACGAGATATAAATGTTAATGATCGTATAACACTTGGTCATTGAGAAGGAGATACTATAGTATCATCACGAGGTAAAAGCAAATCATGTTTAATAACTTTAGTTGAAAGAGTATCACGATTTACTTTAGCAATATTAGTTAAAAACAGAACTACTAAAGTTATTAATAAAAATGTCAGTTATTATTTATCAATTCTTCCTAAAAACATTGTTAAAACTATTACTTTTGATCGTGGCAAAGAATTTTCAAATTGACAACAACTTGAAAAAAATTTAGATGTAAAAATTTATTTTGCCAATCCATATTCACCTTGACAAAGAGGTACTAATGAAAATACTAATGGTTTAATTAGAGAAAAATTTCCTAAAAAATTTATTTTTTCAAAAACTAATAAAAATGAAGTTCATAAATTTATATTGTCTTTAAATCAAAAACCGAGAAAAATACTAAATTATCTTTCACCAATCGAATATTTGGATAGAAAAATAATTTAGTTGCACTTACCTTTACAATTTAGCTAATAAATTAATATTTTAATTGAACCGGCACTGCTCAATTTTTTTTACAAGTTTGAAATTTATTTTCTCGCCCAAAAAAATTTTTCAAAAAAAATAAAAAATAAAACCAACACTTGCCACTCCCAGTGAGCAAGTGTTGGTTAAATAAAGAATAGAATTAATACAATGGGTCCCTACAACAGGTCTATATACACTAGTTTCCAATTCGCTCCCACCCCAAGAATTACCATTAATGGTTAGTATATTTTATTAGGTATCACTCCACTTTTTATTTATCCATGCAAGTCCACATGTTCTAGCTACTATTTTTAACAACTGTGTTGTAGTTCACTTTTTTAGTTCCCTAACACGTGTTGATAATAGTGCTAAAGATTGTTATTAAAAATTTTAAAATTTTACAATTACAAAAAAAGACAAGATTATTTCTTGTCTTTTTCCTTGTTGATAATTTTAATTTAACTTACAAAATGTATATTTTATTTTTTTTAAATACGTCGAATATAAAATATAAATTTAATGTTTTAAGAAAAGAGAGTAATTTTGTCTAATTTTCATTATTTTTCAAATAATTCATTTTTGGAAATAAGTTACTAATATGATAATAAATTATTTCGTAACTTTGACAACCGCCCAGAAAAAATATGAAAAATATAAAAACTTTATTTAAATTAATGACAGCAGTTATTTTAACAACAGTTAGTACAGGCTCACTCATTGCATGTCAATCAGATGATATTCTAAAAATGAATATGCAAGTACAAAAAGATTTTAATTTTTTAGATTCAAATAATAATTCAACAATCAAATTAGATATCTATCAAAATAATATAACTAAATTAACAAAATGAAACTCTATTCAACTAAACAATATTACTGCCAGCAATTTATTAGAAAATGATAGCGAAACTACTAAAGCTAAATCTGCTGATGCTGCTAACTTTTTAGTTGATATTTTAAAATTAAAAGCAGTTAGTGGTCAAGGAAAATATAGACTTTTTAAACATAGTGATACACAATCCATTAAGATGAAAGTTAAATCTTACTCACCAATAATTAATAAAAAAATAGATCATACAGATTATATAATTACAGGTGGTACAGTAACTATATTTTTTTTAAAAAATAATAAACAATTATCTGACAATTATTTATTAAATATTTTATCCAAACCAAATGATGGTCTTGTATTACCTAAATTACCAACCACATCTAAGGTATCATTAAATAACTTTAATGATATTCCAGAATTTAAAATTGGACAACCTAAATCAAAATTATTAGTTGATACAGATTTAACAAACTATCTAAAAAGTCCAATTTATTCTTTCTCCTAAAGAATTGCTGATCTTATGAAACAAGGTGACCACTTTAAAGTTAAAGTAAGTAAGTCCGTAAATGATGGAACTTATTTTGCAAAAGGTGATGTTATTAAAGTAAAATTTTCAATTGGTGAAATTCAATTTAATAGTGAATATACGCTAACTATTATTTAAAATGCTGAGTGCTAAATTGTAAAGGTAAGTGCAACTAAATTATTTTTCTATCCAAATATTCGATTGGTGAAAGATAATTTAGTATTTTTCTCGGTTTTTGATTTAAAGACAATATAAATTTATGAACTTCATTTTTATTAGTTTTTGAAAAAATAAATTTTTTAGGAAATTTTTCTCTAATTAAACCATTAGTATTTTCATTAGTACCTCTTTGTCAAGGTGAATATGGATTGGCAAAATAAATTTTTACATCTAAATTTTTTTCAAGTTGTTGTCAATTTGAAAATTCTTTGCCACGATCAAAAGTAATAGTTTTAACAATGTTTTTAGGAAGAATTGATAAATAATAACTGACATTTTTATTAATAACTTTAGTAGTTCTGTTTTTAACTAATATTGCTAAAGTAAATCGTGATACTCTTTCAACTAAAGTTATTAAACATGATTTGCTTTTACCTCGTGATGATACTATAGTATCTCCTTCTCAATGACCAAGTGTTATACGATCATTAACATTTATATCTCGTTCTTTAATTGATTTACCATTAAACTTGCCACGATTTTCTTTAGATTTTCGTTTTTTACCTTTTCTTCTTAAATTTTTACTAGTAACTTTATCAAGCATTCCAAAATAAATTCAAGTATAAATTGTTTTAAAACTAATAACTCATTCTTTATGAAAATTTTTAATTCTGCCATAAATTTGTTCAGGTGATCAACCTAATAGTAATTTTTGTTGTACATATTTTACTAAATTCTTATTTTTAAACTTATGAAAACTAATATGTGATTGTTTTCGATTTTCAGCTTTATTTTGTGCAATTAATGAAAAATAATGATTATTATCTTTATTTCTATTAATTTCTCGAATAATAGTACTAATACTTCGATTAAGATTTTTAGCTATTTCACTAATTTTAAATTTAAATTTCAATTGATTCTCAATATAAATTCTTTCATCTATGCCAAGATGTTTATAACTCATATAAAAACTCCTTACTTTTTTCTAAACTAAATTTAGCATTATGAAATTTTTATATGAGAATTTTTTGCAATTTTATTTACTTGCACTTACAAGTATAACTCAGCTTAATTTTTTTATTCATAAAACCTTTTTCTCCTTATTTTAATTAAAAACCCTTTACCTTAAAACTTAAGTAAATGGGTATAAACTTATATTAAGTTTATAAAATTATACCATATTGTCTATATTAGATATAAATAATGGATAATAAGTAAAGAATACACTTATTTTACAATTAAATACCATTACAAAACAAATTTAAATAAAAAGATCAATTGATCTTTTTACTTTTAATAATTAAAATAATTTATTATATGTCAATTATTCATAATTAAATTAGGAAGTGACAAAATGTTAAACTTAAATAAATTAAAAGATTATATATTTGAAGTTTTATTAATTTTTAAAAAATCAAAAAAAATAATTAACAATTTTGATTCTGATTATTTAATTGAAAATATTATTATTAATCAATTTTCCAAATTCTTTAATGAACTAAATTTTCAAAATATAAATACTATGAATCTAAGAAGTTTTATTGAATCAGAAATTGATGGAACAGCACAAAATATAAGAAATTTAAACAAAAATTTAGGGCTAGAATATATAGAAGAAAAGATTCTTGATGAACACCATAAAAAACTAAACTATAAACTTTCAAATAGAGACTCATTAAAACAATTATTTAATGAATGAATAGAAATTAATAGTTTTTTAAATAATTTAAAATCTAAAAAAATTAATATCAGAAAATTAGAATTTGGAGATAAAAATGAACAAATTATTAACTATGCCAATAATTTATATTCAATAAATGAAAGATTTCTTAAAAAAATAAATCAAGTAATAATAAATAAAAAAGAAAAAAAGTGAAAATATACTTTAGATTATTTAAAAATATTAATTGCAACCAATATTAATAATTCTAATTTAAATAATCTAAAAAAATATATTGATATAAATAAAAAACTTATTGATGAAATAATAAATTTTGAAGAAAATAACAAAATACCTTTCAGAAATGACCCAGAGCATAATAAATTTATTACAAACTATTCTTATAAAGAATGTCTGTTTTATCTTTTTATTCAATCATTATTTTCTCTCTTCATCACAAAAATAATTAATTTAATACCAAATATTTTATGATCTTTTGAATAACTATTCTAAAACAGTTATTTTTTTATTTTTTAAATAATCAAATTCTTGATCATTTCAAAAACTATAATTTGATCTAATTTTATTTTTACTAAGAGCATAATAAAGTGGAATAGCAACAAAATAAGCAAAGATAGCTTGAATACTATCAGTAATTAATTCATTAACTGTAATAGCATAATCTTGATAAATTACTAAATAAGACAATGGGTAAATAAGTAGTAAAATAGCAGCAAAAAAGAAAGTATAAACAGTACTTCATCAATATTTATTAATTAATAACTTAATAACAAAAAACATTAAAATTCTAATAAAAATTGTAATAGGAATAACCACAATTTTAACACCACTAATTAAATCAAAAATGCCACCCGCAATTGGTCCTGCAAATAACAGCATTGGCCCTTCAAAAAAAGCACAAAATGGAATAAAAACAGCATCAAATAATTGCAAAGTAGAATTTCCACCAAATAAACTAGTAATTGCTCAACCAAAAAGAAAAGTTGAACAATAACCAATTGTTACTAATAAACCAGTAATAATACCAGTCATTGCTAAATATTTAATTGAGCGAAAACGATACATCTTTTCCTCCTAGATTACCAAAAAATATTAGTTATTTTTTTACTATTTAAAGATAAAACCAATTGCAATTGGATTAATTTTAGAACCATAGTAACAAGCTGCTATAATTTCTTTTTTACCTGCTGGTTGAATAACTTTAATTACTATGTTATTAGTTTTAGTGGCAACAATAATACCTAATTTATTTATTGCAACAATTGTTCCTGGCAGAGCATTTGATAATTCATTAGTTACTGCTACTTGATGAATTTTGTATATACTATCATTCAACGTAGTATAAGCAATTGGTGTATTATACAATCCACGAACATGACATGAAATTAATTGTGCTGAAAGATTTCAATTAATTTTTTCATCACTTCTTTTAATATTTAAACCAAAAGTTACTTTATTTTCATCTTGTTCTTGTTCTTCAATTTCATTATTAATGATTTTTAATAAATATTTTATTAACATATTTTGTGCTAAAGTTATCAACTTATTAACTAAAGAAGTATATGTATCCTCAATACCAATTGAAACTTGTTCTTGAACATAAATTGCTCCTGCATCCATTTTACTTACCATTTTCATTAATGTAATACCAGTAGTTTGTAATCCATTAATAATTGCTCATTGAATAGGGGCACCACCACGCAATGATGGTAATAATGAAGCATGAATATTTAAACATTTATATTTTGGTAAATTTAAAATTGCTTTTGGTAAAAATTGACCATAAGCACAAGTAAGAATAACATCAATATTTAATAATTGTAAATCTTTTAAACTTTCAATAATATTTTCGGGTTGGAAAACAGGAATTTGATATTTTTGTGCCAATTGTTTAATTGCTAAAGGAACAACTTCTTGTTTACGACCAATTTTACGATCTGGCTGACAAACAACACCAACTATTTCAATTTCATTTTTCATTGTTAATAACAATGTTTTTAAAATATTTTCAGAAAAAAAAGAAGAACCCATAAATAAAATTTTAAATTTTTTCATAATTTTCGCCCTCAATTTTTGCTTTGTACATTTCAATAATATTTTTTACATGTCAGAATAATACTACCATACCTAAAGTATCTTGAGCACAATATTTTAACATATTTTCACGAAAATTATGAATTCAATTAGTTAAACTAATGTTATTTTCAACTCTTCTACGAAAAACTTCTGATGCCATATCTCCTTTTTTAATAACTAATCCTTCATAAGAAAAGGAAGGTTCAAATGCTGGTAAAGTTTTTTTAATTGAAAGAGAACCATAAAACTGTTCTTTATAAATTTTAAATTCTTTAAAAAAATCTTGTAAATCAATAGTACCATCATGAATTAATGATAATTTATTTTTATATTGAGGGTAATAATAAGCTAATTTTTTAAGAACAGATTTCTCAAATGATTGATTATAAGCAACATACGTACCCTTACCATGAATATTAATTAAATCATAACATAATTTTTTTGTTAACATTTCTCTTGGATCATCATTGCCATCTGCTAAAAATTCATAATGTTTAATTGATTTATAAGTTTTAAAATCAAAATCTGGTGCTAATAACACATGGACAGAATATTGAAAAGGAATTTGTTGATATGGTTTACTATTTTTAAACTTAGGTATTGCAGATTTCATAGTCTCAAAATCATACATATAAATTGGATATTGGTACTTTTTGTATTCAATTTTTAAATCAACAAATTTATTGCCATCAATTAATTTTTCACCATTTTTAATTACATCATATTGTCTTAAATGTAAATTAGACTTTGTTAAAAATGGTAATAATCTTTCATCATTAATTTCTAAGAAATCTTCTTCATAATATCACAATGCTTTCTTAGTTTTTCTTAAACGATATAATTCAAAAATAGTATTATGAATAGAAAAATATTTAAAAATATGAGGACAAAATTGATTACTATTTTCATGACAATAAGGTAAAGTTAATAATTTAACTATTTCGTCAATATCACTAATTTTAATAATATTCTTAATATTTTCATATTGTAATTTCAAATTATTATTTAAAATTTCATCTTGAATTGATTCAAAAAGACTAAAACTTTTTTTAGTATTTGGACTTTTTTGCCAAGTTGATCCATTAACAATAAATAATTCATTTAAATCTATTTTTTCTTTCTTAACATAATTATTATTTAAATACATAATATAAGTATTAACTACTTTAATTCCACATTTGGTTAAAATATCATACTGATAAAGTAAATCTCACATATGTTCTTCTTTAACTCAAGTTACTGCTTTTACTTCAATTAAATCCCAACCATCATTATTTCGCTTTAAAATATCACACTTAGTAACACAACCCTGATATTCAAATCTTGGTTCAAATAAAACATCATACTCTTTATTATTAATAATTTCTATAACATTACTACCCAGTTCAGACTCAAAATTAAAACAAGAATATTTTACTTTAAAATATTCTTGAGCATAGTGCCCAGTTTCAATACCATCTGCAATTGTTTCACCAAGATAAAATTCAGAATCATCTTCTTCATTATAATTATTTTCAAATGTATCATCGTCTAAATCAGAAATAGTAATTAAATTAGATTTAAATTTACTACTTGTTTTAGTATGCGTTAGTTCAACAAAATTTATTATCTTTTTCTCTTCAATTAAATGCTTAGCTAAAGCATAATTTTTTGCATTTAAAAATCATGAAAGTTTTCGACAAATACGGAAATGCTTATAATCATCTTTATAAATTTTCATTACATATCACCCAATTGCCTACTTTAAAATAAAGATTTATTTATCTTTTCATCCAGAAAATTTATCATGAATTGCAATTTTAGGTTTTTCTAAATTTTTAGCACGTGTTTTATTTTCTTTATTTTGTAAACGTTCTTCTTCAATTGCAAGTTTAACGCCTTCATTTTCTTTTTTAATTGCTGCTTTTTCTTCTGCTGTCTTTCTTTTTATTTTAATTTTACCACTACGTTTTTTTGACATTTCAATTTTCTTAAGTGTTTCTTCTAAATCTAATTCACAATTTACTTTTCAAATTGTTTCAAATTCTTTCTTTGATAATTGTTTAGTAAACCCTTCTACCTCAAATGCTTTAGTTGCAAATAAATCATTTTTCTTAGAATCATATAATTTTACAATTACATCAAAAACATCACGATAGCGATATTCTTTACTACTACGTGAAACTACTTGTTCAAATTCTACTGTTTTATGTTGCAATTTTAATTCATCACGCATAAAGGATTTAATAATATTTTTTACTTCTTTTTGACGTTGTTTTTTCTCTTCTTTTTTCTTCTTTTTTGCTGAAATGGTTGTAAAAATAAAAATTATTAAAACTACTCCTATAAGCGCTAACATTCATCATTGACTAGATAAATTTCCCATTTTTTATTCCTCTTTTTTGATTTATAAATTTTCCTCGATTACTGCTAATAGTTTAGTTGGACTCATCGGTGAAATTGTTAAAATTAAATTAACATCTTTTTTAATTACAAAATAAAGATGTGTTTTATTTACTCTAATATATTTAAAACTTTTTGTCTCTTCAATATCATAAGACTCATTAATCAATTTTAAACAATATTCACGTAATTGGATATCATTTAAGTCTTGCAATTTTAATCTTGTTCTAATCCTACCAATACTATGGTAAGAAAATTGATAAGGGTTACGAAAATAGTAACTCATTTATTTACCACACCTACATTTATCATTAAAGTTTTTAAACAAATAATTTACATTAAAAGTGTAAAAAAATTAAAATATACTATTAACAAAAAGCTAACACATTAATTATACTGAAAAAATAAAAAATATTATACAACATTTATGATTTTTGTTATAATTATTTTTGTTGTAATTAATCTATAAAACATGTTCAAAACAAAAAAGGAGAAAAAATGGCTAACATTGCATCACAAATTAAAAGAATTAAAACAAACCAAAAAAGAAATGAAATTAATAAAAGTTATAAATCTAAAGTTAAAACTGCTTTAAAAAAAGCTGAAATATCAATAAAAAACAAAGCAGAAAATGCTGCAGTACTTGTTAATGAAGTATGTAGTTTAATTGATAAAGCTGTTGTTAAAGACATTTATCACATTAATAAAGCTGCTCGTCAAAAATCTAAAATTATGACTAAATTAGCAAAAGCAAAATAACTATAATTTATTTTAAAAAGAGACACTATTAATAGTGTCTCTTTTTAAAATATAATTGATATTTTTAAACTAAATTTTTGTTTTAATAAAATACCAAATTTAAAAACTATTTAGCTAATAATGTAAAGTTAGAACTTGATGCTCTAATCTCAGCAAAAATTTTATTTTTTTGAAATTCATCTGATGTATCCATAACTATAAAAATACTAAAAATACTAATATCTAATTTATTACGATCAAATGTACTGTGAATTTTATAAATAGAGGCACCATTTTTAGTAATAATATTAATAATTTCGCTAATAGTACTATTATTAATTTTACCGTTAACTGAAAAAGGAACTCGTCGATGTGAACTAATTAAGGCGCTATTAATAATTGTTCCTAATGTAGTAATATCAACATTACCACCACTAATTACACAAACAACATTTTTATCTTTACCAATGATTTTATCTAATTTACCAGAAAGAATAGCAGCAACACTAACAGCGCCACTATCTTCAGTTACAATTTTACATTTTTCTAATAAAAATAACATTGCTTGCGCAATTTCTTCTTCGCTAACAGTAACAACTTTATCAACATTTTTCTTTAAAATATTAAATGTTAATTCTCCTGTTTGTTTAACAGTAATTCCATCAGCAATTGAACTTTTACCTTGAATTTTAAATGGTTTTCCTTGTTTTAAAGCTTGATTATAAGAATCAACATTTTGTGCCTCAATCCCAATAAATTTAATATTTGGATTTTTACTTTTTAAATAAATTGAAATACCACTTAAAAGTCCTCCTCCAATTGGAACTAAACAATAATCAATTTCTTTACCCATTGCATTCATTTGCTCATATATTTCTAAACCAATTGTACCTTGACCAGCAATAACAAAATTATCATCATATGGATGAACTAACGTTAAC
The DNA here is from genome assembly GCF_964019575.1 of Spiroplasma endosymbiont of Andrena trimmerana. Lineage (NCBI taxonomy): Bacteria > Bacillati > Mycoplasmatota > Mollicutes > Entomoplasmatales > Spiroplasmataceae > Spiroplasma > Spiroplasma endosymbiont of Andrena trimmerana. The sequence continues at coordinate 200,892 of NZ_OZ026455.1, read as the reverse complement.
CCTTCTTCTTTTTCAAGTCTTAATGCTTCAGACATTGCATCATCAAACATATTACCACAAAGTTTAACAGTACATTTAGCACCACCAAATTCTTTAGTAGCAGCAATTTTGGCTAGTGGTGCTGTTAAAGGCATAACTATCTTGGATACTAAATTTAAACTTGAAGCTGCTAAAGCGACTCCTTGTGCATGATTACCAGCACTAGCAGCAATTAAACCCTTTGCTTGCTGTTCCTTTGATAAATTAAGAATTTTATTTAAAGTTCCTCTAATTTTAAAACTACCTGTTTTTTGTAAATTTTCTAACTTTAAAAATATATTATTACCAGAAAATGAAGAAAGTTTATCTGCTTTTATCAAACTTGTCTTACTAATTTTATCTTTAATTTTTGAATACGTTTCTTCAATTACTTCTTCACTTACTAAATTTTCCAAAATGGTTCCTCCTGAGTTTCTATCTAATTTCTCAAATATAATTAATTATACAATATAATAACTTTTATTTATAAAACAACAAAAGTAATCATTAATAGTATATGGTTTTATAATTAAATGGGATTTGAATTCATAAATGTTGATTTAAAGCATATGTTAAATTGCTATACTACATAATCACTATTTTCAAATCTATATTATATATACATGAAAAACAAAAATTAAAAAATATTTTTCCAAAATATTTAGAATTAATACTGTTTATTTTATTGTTACAAATTTCAATAATTGCTTTTTAACACTTAATTATAGTACAATCTAATGCAGGAGGTATTATATATGGAAAATAATGAACAAAATAAGAAAAAAATAGATAAATCTCGGCCACTAGTAGAAATTTTAAATCTAACAAAGGAATATAAAAATAAAATAGCATTAGATAAAGTTAATTTAACTATTAATCCTGGCGATCGAATTGGAATCATTGGTGCAAATGGTAGTGGTAAATCAACTTTAAGTGAAATTATTGGTGGTATTCGTAAACCAACATCTGGTGAAATAATTCGTCAAGAACATCTAGTAAATGGTTTACAATTTCAAGAATCTAGATATCCGGCCGGAATATCTGTTATGGATATGATTAAATATTATTTACATACTTTTAATATTTCAATGAAAGAAGATGAACTATTAGAGTTACTGAAGACATACCAATTACTTGGAATTGAAAATAAGTTTATTCAAACACTTTCGGGTGGACAACAACAACGTTTAAATATTTTACTTGCTGTTATTCATGATCCTGATCTAGTTATTTTAGATGAAGTTTCCACAGGATTAGATATTGAAGTTCGTTCAGAAATTTTTGAATTTTTTAGAAAAAATATTATTGACAAAAATAAGACAATGATCTTAGTTACTCATAATATGAGCGAAGTTGAAGAATTTTGTGAAAAGTATATTTACATTCATAATGGAATTATAAAAGAAGCAGGAAATGTTAAAGATATTGTTAAAAAATATGGTTCAGTTCATAACTTTACATGAAAAATGTTTGATAAAAATAAAAAAGCTGATTTAAAAAAACAATATGAAGAAATAAAAAAAGAAAATGCTGAAATCAAAAAAAAATAAGAAAAAAAATAAATGAATTCATAAAGCCAAAATGCCCGAAAAAAGTCGACCATTAATAAACTTAATGTTTAAATATTATTATCGAGGATTTTTTGTACCCTTCTTTTTAGTTTTATTTCCAATTCTAATGTTGTTCTTAGAAGGTTTTGCTTTTAAACAAATGGAAGGTGATACTGTAAAAAGTTTACATACTTTAGTTGGTTCAATTTCAATGTTACAACCAATGGCAGTAGGAATTTTCATTATTCCACAAACAATTGTTGAATTTAAAAATAGTGTTTTAATGAAGCGAATTGGAGCAACAAATATTAAACCAATTTTCTTTGTTCTTTCAGTTATGATAATTGGATTTTTCTTTATGATAGCGACATTCTTATGATCTTTATTATGAGCTGGAATTATGTTTGGTGGTACTTATGGGTGAAATAATATAGTAACAGCAAATTTTATTGGAGAATCTATCCCATTTATTATCTTAATTTTCTTTTCATCAATGGGTTTAGGAATGTTATTGGCCTCAATTTTCAAATCAGTAACTGCTTTAGTTGCAGCATCAAATGTAATTTATTTTCCGGTTGCACTTTTAAGTGGGGTATTTTTCCCAGCTGAGTTAATTAATAGTAGTCCCGTTTTAAAATACGCAACTTACTTTAATCCATTTAAATACGCTATGGATCCATTTATTCAAGCTTGAAGTGGAACAAGTTTTACTTTTACAACAACTTATGGAATATATCTAGGAGTTGCGGCTTGGATTGATTGGTATTTACACAATAGTTGCAAGTTCAAAATTACGTTGACAAGCATAAGATATTAAATCTAATAATTAAAAATAATAAAATTAAAAAGGACTAAAAGTCCTTTTTAATTTTATTATTTAAATAAATCACTATTACGTCAAAATTTATGATCTTTTGTATCTTTTTTATTATCATTATCTAAACTATCATCAAAAAGTGATGGATCGATTTCATAGGGTTTACCACTTAAAGCATTATTAATAGCATTTTGATATTCCGAATTGGCTCTCATAATTTTATTACGATCAATTTTTGGATTAAGAATAGCAATAACTAGTATAATAGCAATTGGTAAAATTGCTGATGCTGCTGTAATATATGTTAATATTTGAAAAGCTTTAAAAGTTGCTAATCCTTTTAATCAAGGTAAAGCATTAGGATTAATTTCATCACCTTTATCTAAAAAAGAAATAAATGTTCTTAATAATGAATCATTTGTTGTCATATAAATTAAATTTGAAATTGTATAAATTATTCAAAAAATTAAAATAACTATTAAAAAATATGATGTTCGATATAAATCACGACCTAATTTTGGTGGTTTTAAAATTGAATATAAAAAGCCTCCATTTAAAACTATTGTTGTGACAATAGTGAAAACTATAGTTTTTGATTGTTGTGTAAAATTATAATAAACAGGTAATGTACTATTATTTTTAATTTGAAAAGTACCTGCTATAAAATAAGTTAGTATATAAGTAGCTATTGCTAGCACTGTTGTTAATAAGAAAAAAGCTGATAATATTTTCTTTAAAAGTGGAATATATTTTGGTTTATTCATATACGGGTAAAATTTAGGATTTGTGGCGGGATGTTGCGGTAATACACCTAACTTCGCTAAATTTGCTAAACTATTATTATCAAGATTATTAATATTTAAATTATTACCTAGATTTCCAATGCCACCAATATTAGGATTTGTATCAACATTATTATCAACATTCTGATTATTTGGAGTAACACTTGGCTTAACCTCAGTAGCATCATCACTAAAATTATTTAATGCAGTAATTTGATCATTTAATTCATTAAAAGTATTATTATCAAACTGTCTTATTCGTTCAAGACTTTCTTTTTCCACAGTCTTACAAATATTAGTAATTGTAACTATTAATAAGTTACGCTCTTCAAGAATTTCAATACGATTTTTAGGAGAACTTTTAGTAATACTCAAACTACGATTTACCAAATTAGAAATTAACTGCAAAAATTCTATTGCATACTTTTTATCTTTTAATTCTTTTAGTTCTTTTTCAAGAAAAAATAAATTAGAAATTTGTAATTCTAAAATTTTTAAAAGTTCTTCATTAGCAAAAATAGATTTTCTAACAATTAAATTATTTAAACTGTTATATATAGTACTTGATATTTCATAGTATAATGCAACATTTAAATCTTCTTCTGAGTACACTTTTTCAGTTTTTTTCTTTGTAACTCTTTTTACTTTTGGTTTAACCAATGTAATGTCACTATTTTCTTCTACTAACTTTTTTTCTGTAATATCAGTATTTTTATTACTTTTCATTATATGTATCACCTCTTGAGTTTAAAACATCTATAATTATATACTAAATATTCAAAAAAAATAAATCAATTGCAATATTTTTATTAAACTTTCCTTTTTTGATATTGTAATCTAATTCATATAATTTTAACAAAATATTATTAATATTTAAATTAATATTTAAATATTGTTCTAATATTTTTACTTGAAACTTAGAAATATTTAATATATTGGAAATATCTTCATTACTTTTTTTTTGTTTAACTAAAATTTTGATATCTCTAATTAATTCTAATTGATATACAAGAATATTAATCAATTTAATTTTATCATAATTAATAACATTATAATAGTTATATTGTCTTCAAAAATTGTTATAATCTTTTTTTAATATATATTCAACAGTTTTAAAAATATTTGTTTCAAAATATTTAGGAACCACCTCAATAATAATATCTGAAGTTATTTTTTTTCCAATTAATCTTAATTTTGATAACTCATTTAAAATAATACTGACATCATTTGGCAAGTATTCTAAAAGAAAATTAGTTGCTTCTTGAGTAATGTTAATTTTAAAACTATTGCAAACTTTATTAATTAATAATAATAATTGTGATTTTGTATAATTTTTAATTTTGATAATATTAAATTGTTGAAATTCTCTACTAATTTTAAAATCAACATTTAAACTTTTAATAATTATCATTGTTTTTTGATTATGATTAAGCAAAGCATTAACAAATTTTTTTTCTTTAATATATTTTTGTCATAAATTACTGCTATCATTAATTACGATTACTTTATTTTCTTCAAATATACTCATAATTTGAATTTCATTAATAATATTAACAATTGTATCCTCTTGTAATTCATATAGATTATAATCATAATTTTCTTTTTTATGATTTTTTTTAATTAATTGTTCAATATTTTTTCTTACTAAATACTCATCTTGACCATGAACAATATAAACCATGTTTCCAACCTCACAAAATTATTAATATATTTTATGTTAATGTTATAATATCATAATGTTTCATATATAATCACACTTTTATTTTTTCCTCAATAATAAACTTTTTTAAGATTATTCAGTGTTTCAATATTTGAAAAATACTTTCGTTTTTGATAATATTCCAAATTTGAACTTTTATCTTATATAGTAATTATTATATCTAATGTTTTAAAACATTATCACTTTTCAACTAAATTATAAAGATCTTCAGCAACCGCTTGATGCACTAATGTTGTTGGATGAACTTCATCAAAGAAGAAATAATTATTTAATGTTTCTTTTGTTGAACCATTAACATATGTTGCTGTAACAGCACCATCTAATGCCATATGAGCATAATCAGATTCAATTGCATTTTGAGTAATATTTTTACCTTCTTGTTGAAATATCAGTGCATATTTACTTAATTCTTCTCTTAAACTAAATCTTCTAATAAAATTAGGATAATTAGTTGTATATAAAAATATCTCGTGATTTCAAAGTGTTTTATAAGCATCAGATAATTGTTTTGCTAAAACTTGCGATTTAGTTCCATAATATTTTGGGACAAGACTAAAATCTGGAACATCAGTAGCAACAATATGTTGGATGCCTTTATTAATTAATTCTTGAATTATATCTCCTTCTTTTATAATTGCATTATAAATAATATCAAGTCCTTTATAATAGTTACCACTATCAATAGCAGCCAACATATCATTATTTCCTGATTCAAGAAAGACTAAATCATCACTTTGTAAATCTTGATGTTGAGATAAAAAAGCAGCCATTTGATGTTGAAGGCTAAAACGATTTGAATAAAATGTTCCTGTTCATGAATCATTTTCAGCTGCAACAGCACCCCCAACCGCATAGTTATTACCAAATTGCTCATAAGTTGCTGCATCATTTAAAATCGTATATTTTCATCCTGCTTGTAAGTTTAAATGTAATTTATTAGCTAAAATTTCAGCTGCAACCTTACCATTACTGAAAGAGCGATTTAAATAATATGGATCTCCTAATTCTACTTGAGCGACTCATCAAGGTGCTAATGGTGATTTTTGGACAAAGTCACTCCCAGCTCCAACAAAACTCCCAGTATCAGAAAGACTATCACCAAGAATGTATAATTGATGATAATCAATAACTGTTTTTTTCTTCCTTAATATTGGATGTAATAGTAGTTATTAACATTTAAGGTAACAACAAAATTTTTAATAAATGATTTATTTTTTTCATATTTTTCCCCTTTTGTTTTAATTATATATTTTTTAGTTTCTTTTCTAAAAAGTAATTTTCTTTTAATTATTCAATACTTTTTACTAAATATTCATATTGAACATGAATAATATAAATACTATTTCTAATCTCACAATATTATTATATCAGTTTATATTAACGTTATAATACCATAATGTTTCATATATATTCTTATAATCACAGTTTTATTTTTTCCCGAATAATAAACTTGAGAATTAATTTTTTTAAGATTATTCAATGTTTCAATATTCGGAAACTGTCTTCGTTTTTGATAATGTCCGGAAATTAATGCTATTTCTGGATTAAGAGTTTTTAAAAAACTAATAGTTGATGAAGTTTTTGAACCATGATGAGGAACTTGTAAAATATTAATTTTACTTAATACATGGGTGTTAACTAATAAATTTTCGGTTTGTTCTTCAATATCACCAGTAAATAAAATTTTATAATTATAAACTTTTAATAACAAAACTAAACTTTTATTATTTTCAGAAACATATTGCAAATTAAAACCATAAACTAAATTATGAATTGGATTAAAACCATCAATAATATATTGCGATAATTGATTGGTATTTTCATAAATTTTATCTATTTTTAATTTCATTTTCAAAAATCCAATATTACTAATATGATCTAAATCATGATGAGTTAAAAATACTGCTTTTAAACTATGAATTCCTTTTGCTGAAAGATAATTATAAATAGTTGGATTATTTGGTTTTAAATCTTCTGTGCCCGCATCAATTAAAATAGCAGATTTATTATAAGGACTAGTTAATAAAAAGCTCATAGCATTACCAACATTAATCATCGTTAATTCATAATAAGGTTTAATAATACTATTCATTCATAATGTTGAAAGTAAAACAAAATTAATAATAATAACTGTTAACATTCTTCAATTAAAATATCGTCAACAGTTATAAATAACTATTAAAATTAAAAAATAAAGTTGTAAAATTCAAATTTCAATTTGAAAAGTCGGAATTCAAATATTACTCATATTTATTAACTTAATAATAATAATTAAAAAATTTAAAATTGAATTTAAAAATAAATTTAAAAATAAAATAACATCACAAAAAATAATGATTGGTGTAAAAAATAATAAATATGCAACAGTTAACAAACTAAAACCATGATTTATTTGTCACTGAATAGGAATAGTGAATAAAAATAAAACAATATTAATCAATAATAATCTAATCCAATAACTATATTTTTTAAATTTATTATTAATAAATAAAATCAAAAAAGTAATACCAAAAGAAACTTGAAATCCTAAAAGATAGAATTGTAAAGGTCATAAACAAAGACAACAATAAGCACTAAAACTAAGAATAGAAATTGGATGAATAGTTTTTTTATTAAATTTTAAAATACAACTAAAAATTAAAAAAAATAATGCTTTCATTGCTGCAATAGATCAATTAAGTAAATATAAATAAAAACATAAAATTGCAAAGCAAATTAAAAGTTTAATTAATTCATTTTTGATAAATCAAAAACTTTTTTTTAAAAAAACAAAGAAAAAATTAATGTGTAAACCACTAACAACAATAATTGGAGTAATACCAAACTTATTAAAAATGGTAAAAATAGATTTATTTTCTTCGGTTTGCTGACCAAATAATAATAATTTAGTTCAAGTTTTAATTTCCTTTGGAAAAGTATTTATATAATTAAAAAAAATACTTCTAAGAGTTTTTCCAAAAACAACTTTTACTTTATTTTCATTAACTACTATTTGTTTATTAACATTATTAGCATTTAAAAATAATTTAAAATCAAACTCATAAAAATTATTAATAGTTTTTAAATCTTTAGTTTGACCTTTAAAAATAAGTGTATCATCTAATTGGGCATTAATAGTATACTACATATTATTAATATAATAATGTGATAATAAATAATATTTTTTTCATCCTTCTTGTACTATCAAATAATTTGGATGGGTTTCTACTACTTTCAAATTAACATTTTCAATATTTATATGTTCATCTTTTTTAAAGTTAATGTTAACTAAGGAAGTAAAAGTAAATACTAATAATAAAAAGAAATACTTATAAAATGATTGCTTTTTAAAAAAAATAAAATACAAAATAATAATTATTATTAATAATAAAACTAAACCACTAAATATCGTAAAACTTGATAAAAAGAAAACTAAAAATATTAGAAATAAAACTAATAAAGCATGATAAGTAAACATCATTAAAAACTAATAAATTTATGCATCAATTGTATATATTTTCTTTTTGTAGTTATTAATAATTTTTCTAAATTCTCTAACAATTGTTTTGCATTTAAATTTTTTTTATTAAATAATAATAATACTTTTTTGGCATCTTGACTATTTAAACCTAAATTAATTAAAGGCTCTAAAGTAATAGTATAACGGGAATAATATTTAATAGCATTATTTCTTGGTGATAATATTAATTTATAATTTTCACTAATATTTTGATTTAGATTTAATGCTAAAATGTCAAAATAAACATTAGAAATATTTAAAGTATTAATTAAATTAATAATACTTATTTTTGAATTAAGAATTTTAACATAATATTTATTTCGTATACATAAATCTTCTCTAATTGGTAAATGTTCTTTAATTTCAACAGTAATAGTAATAATTTTTGTATCATTTTTTCCTTACTAACTATTTCATTTTCATTAAAATTTTTAATCAACTTTAATACAACTAATCCATTACTTGCAAGAAAAAGAATTGTCAATGTTATAATTAATAATCTCATTTAATTTCACCTCAATAATTATTAAAAATGAGATAAGCAATTTCCTTTTTTTATTTTTTTTAATATAATAAAATAAAAAAGATAATGCAAAGGCTGATAATAATGACAAAAATAAAAACTGATGGTAAGAAATGAGAAAATAATTTTATAAAAATAATTAAAAATAAAACATTTATTAAATGATGCAAATATAATTCTATTATATTAATATTAGGAACTTCATTAATACTAAATATTATTTATATCCCAAAATTCTTAAATGGTACTACTAATCAAAATAGCGTTACTACTAATATTGAAATTACAGCTATCAACGGCAAGGAAACTATTCTTGAAAAAACTAATTATATTACTACTTTTAATACACTTGGTAATTTACTAAGTGCTTGTTCTAATGATTTTACTGTTGAAAAAAGTCAAATTGGAAGATTTTTGGTTGCTGTAAAAGGTAAAAAAGGTACTCAAGAAGATAAAAAATTTTGATACATTGAGCACTGAAATGGTAAAGAATTTATTGATTTTTCAGTAGGTATCGATGATATTAAATTGGAAAATAATGAAATTTTTCAACTTGAATTAAAATAAAAGTTTTTTATAATTCTTTAATCTTGGCATTGATTAAAATTTTTTGATTTTGATACTTTTCTAATTTCTGCTTTTCTATTTCAACTTTTGTTGGTGGTGCCTTTGCTAAAAATTGTTGGTTACTTAAAATATCTTTACTACGTTTTATTTCATTTTCAATATAAACTAATTCCTCTTTTAATTTTGCTAATTGTTCTTCTTTATTAAATAAATTTGAAACATTAATTTTTATTACTGCTGAATTAATAATTTTAATTATTTTATTATTAACAGACAACGGACTATCACTAATAGTAACAATTTGACTATTAGTTAATTGTAATAAATAAGGATTTAAAGTATTTTTTTCTAATTCAAAAAAAGAATTAGTCGTATTGATATGAATAGTTAACGGTAATTTTAAAGATAAATTAAGTTCTTTACGAATTTCTCGAATATTACCAATAATTTCAATTAATATTTCAACAAATTGTGTTACATCTTTTGTTTTTTCCATAACTTTAACTTTAGGAAACTTATTTGTTAAAATGCTATTTTTATACCCCATTTCTTCATAGATTGCTTCTGTGATAAAGGGAATAAAGGGATGAACCATAATAATAATTTGTTGTAAAACATAATATAATGTTTGTAATGAGTTACTTTGTTGCTCTTGATTTTGTAAATTAACTTTATTTAATTCAATATATCAAGAACAATATTTATTTCATATAAAATTTGATAGTGCTTTAACTACTAAAACAAATTCATATTTTTCCATATATTGCTCTACATAAATAATCAATTGATTAAGTTCTTGTAAAATTCATTGATCAATAAATGATAATGAATTATTATAGACAATATTTTCATCCAATTGAAACTTATCATCAATATTCATTAGTACATAACGTGCAGCGTTTCATAACTTATTATTGAAATTTCAAGCTGACTCAACTTTAGTAATACTAAATCTTAAATCTTGACCTGGAGCACAATTGCTAACTAAAAAGTAACGTAAAGCATCCGCACCATACTTTTTAATAACTTCCATTGGATCAATTCCATTATTTAATGATTTTGACATTTTTCTACCTTGTTCATCACGAATTAAACCATGAATTAAAACATTAGTAAATGGTTTTTGATTAGTAAATTTTCAACCCATAAACATCATTCGTGCAACTCAAAAAAATAAAATATCATAAGCAGTAACTAATACTGATATTGGATAATATTTTTGCAAATCAACATTTTTTTGTGGTCAACCCAAGGTTACAAAAGGTCATAAACCGCTAGAAAATCATGTATCTAATACGTCTGATTCTTGAATATAATCGTTAATTGGTGATGGTGGGTTAGTATCAACATAAATTTTCTTAGTTTTTTTATGATATCAAACTGGAAGCGAATGACCTCATCACAATTGACGAGAAATACATCAATCTTGAATATTATTTAATCACTGCAAAAGTTGTTGTTCAAATAATATTGGATGAAAATCAATCTTTGTTTTCTTATTTTTTTGTTTATCAATAATCATTTCAACTAATGGTTTCATTTTTATGAATCATTGTTGTGATAAATATGGTTCAATAATAGCATTACTTCTTTCTGAATAACCAACTTGATGAAGATGGTCTTCAACCTTTACAACTAAATCTTCTTTTCTTAATTGTTCAACTAATTGTTTACGACATACCATTCGATCTTGATTAATATATGATTGTGCTAATTCATTCATAGTTCCATCAACATTCATACAAATAGGCATTGCTAAATTGTGACGTAATGCAATTTCATAGTCATTAGCATCATGTGCTGGTGTGCATTTCATAGCACCTGTTCCAAAATTCATATCAACATAATCATCAGCAATGACTTTAATTAACATTTTATTAGCCGGATTAACAACCATTTTACCAATAAATTGTAAATAACGTTTATCTTTACTATTTACAACTATACACTGATCAGCAAACATTGTTTCTGGTCTGGTAGTAGCAATAGTAATAAATTCACTACTATTTTCTATAAAATATTTTAAATAATACATTTTTCCTTTTGTTTCATGATAATTTACTTCAATATTAGAAATAGCGGTTTTTAATTCTGGATCTCAATTTACTATCTTTTTTCCTCGATAAACTAAACCTTCTTTATATAACTTTACAAATACTTCATTAACTGCTTGCTTAACATTTTCATCTAAAGTAAATACTTCATGCGAATAATCTAATGCTAAACCAAGTTTTGCTCACTGTTTTCTTATGTTTTGTGCATATTCTGTTTTTCATTTTCATGCTTGTTGTAAAAATTTATCTTTACCTAATTCTTGCAAATTAAGTTTTTGTTCTTCTTTAATACGTTGTGCAACTTTAACTTGCGTGGCAATGCCAGCATGATCCATACCAGGTATAAATAAAGTATTAAATCCTTGTAAACGTTTATAACGAATTAATAAATCTTGGATAGTACTATCTCAAGCATGACCTAAATGTAAAAGTCCGGTTACATTAGGTGGTGGTAAGATAATAGAAAATGTAGGATTAATAGAACTAACATTTGCCTTAAATAATCCAGATTTTACTCATTGTTCATAACGATCCTTTTCAATTTCAATATGATTATATTTTTTGTTTAAATTTCTATTCATTTGTTATACTCCTTTTTAAAATAAAAAAATATTCCACAAATAGGAACGTTTTTTAACGCGGTACCATCCTAATTCATTTACAAAGTAAATGCACTTAATTATTATTTAAATTACTAATAATATAAGTTACCTTCAAATTAAACTTGCTTAGTTTACAGCAACCACTAAGTCTCTAAATTACCATTTAATTTTACTCTTTTATATTTTAAATTAATTATGTATTTTATTTTACATTGTTAATTTTAAAAAACAAGACATTTGAGAAAAGAAAAAATCTAAATATTAAAATTATCTTTTTTAACAACAGGAGTTGATGTTTTCATAGACTGCATGCAGTCTAATTTATTTTTTATATTTTGATCAAAATCACACAATAAAGGAGTATCATCTTTTTTTATTGTCTTTTTTTGATATGCTTGTTTTTCTAATAATTTTATTTTTCTTTGTTCTGGTGTTAAGTTATTTCACCATTTTTTTGCCTCATTTTTAACAACATCTACTTGTTTGGGGGTTAAAGTATTTCATCATTGTTTTGGATTTTTGATTATTTGTTCTCTTTGTTGATTAAATCAATCAATAACTTTTTGATAATCTTCCTTGAAAATTGATTCTTCATGTATTAAAACTTCATCTAAAATACTAGATAATATTTCACTATCCTCTAATATCTTTTGTTCATCATTTATAGCTTTTGATTTTGACTTATCAAAATCAATAAAAATTTCTTTTATTTTAATATTTTTTCACTTTTCAATTTCATCTCTTTTATTAAAAATTGCATGAGGTATATTAATTTCATAATCATAAAAAAAGTTTTTTTATTTCATGCATAAGTTAATCCTAATTTTTCATAAAATTCACCGACAGTAACATTAGTTGGATCTGATAATAAAATAAGGTTTTCGATATTATTGCTATGACATATCTCAAAAATTTTGTAAATAAGTAAACTACCATATTGTTGCTTACGATATTTTTCTTCAATAAATATACTTTCTAAAATAGCTTCTTTTTTTTCTAAATCAATAATAAGTATTGCGTCACCGATTTTATTATTAAATTCATCAATTAATGCTGAGTTATACTTGTAAGTGCAAGTAAATAAAATTGCAAAAAATTCTCATATAAAAATTTCATAATGCTAAATTTAGTTTAGAAAAAAGTAAGGAGTTTTTATATGAGTTATAAACATCTTGGCATAGATGAAAGAATTTATATTGAGAATCAATTGAAATTTAAATTTAAAATTAGTGAAATAGCTAAAAATCTTAATCGAAGTATTAGTACTATTATTCGAGAAATTAATAGAAATAAAGATAATAATCATTATTTTTCATTAATTGCACAAAATAAAGCTGAAAATCGAAAACAATCACATATTAGTTTTCATAAGTTTAAAAATAAGAATTTAGTAAAATATGTACAACAAAAATTACTATTAGGTTGATCACCTGAACAAATTTATGGCAGAATTAAAAATTTTCATAAAGAATGAGTTATTAGTTTTAAAACAATTTATACTTGAATTTATTTTGGAATGCTTGATAAAGTTACTAGTAAAAATTTAAGAAGAAAAGGTAAAAAACGAAAATCTAAAGAAAATCGTGGCAAGTTTAATGGTAAATCAATTAAAGAACGAGATATAAATGTTAATGATCGTATAACACTTGGTCATTGAGAAGGAGATACTATAGTATCATCACGAGGTAAAAGCAAATCATGTTTAATAACTTTAGTTGAAAGAGTATCACGATTTACTTTAGCAATATTAGTTAAAAACAGAACTACTAAAGTTATTAATAAAAATGTCAGTTATTATTTATCAATTCTTCCTAAAAACATTGTTAAAACTATTACTTTTGATCGTGGCAAAGAATTTTCAAATTGACAACAACTTGAAAAAAATTTAGATGTAAAAATTTATTTTGCCAATCCATATTCACCTTGACAAAGAGGTACTAATGAAAATACTAATGGTTTAATTAGAGAAAAATTTCCTAAAAAATTTATTTTTTCAAAAACTAATAAAAATGAAGTTCATAAATTTATATTGTCTTTAAATCAAAAACCGAGAAAAATACTAAATTATCTTTCACCAATCGAATATTTGGATAGAAAAATAATTTAGTTGCACTTACCTTTACAATTTAGCATATATTTGATTTGAATCAACACCAGCGAACAAAACACCATCTCTATCAATAATTAATCGTTTAATTTCATGACCTGTATTTAAAATTTTAGAATACATACTTCCACTATTAATTTGATAAATATTACCATTATCAGAACCAGCAAAAATAGTTCCAATAGTATCTACGACTAAACTTTTTATTGACCCAGCATCATTTTGTTCTTTAATTAATTGAAAATCATTTACACCATTACTTTTATAAATTTTACCATGATTATTAGCTCCAGCAAAAACAGAACCATCTTCACCTATTGCTAAACTATTAATATAATCATGTGTTCCTAACATATGATTAACGTTACTATTTTTATCAATGCTATACACACCATCATCATTCCCAACATAAACAATGCCGGTTTTTTTATTAACCGCTAAAGCTCATATTCAATTTGTTGAATCTGGCAATAAAATTTTTTCAAATTTATGTATTCCATCACTTTTATAAACAGAACCAGAATCAGTTCCAACATAAACATTATCTTCATTATCAATTACTATATTTCTGGCAGTTTTACCAGCATCTAATCCTTCTATTAAAGTTTCTACTCCTGTAGTACTAAGTTTATAAACTCTATCTTCTTGTGTTCTAAAAATATTACTTTGTGAATCAACACCCAAAGCATAAATTTTTTCATTTGCTATTTTTTTATTTAATAAAACAGATGAATCAGATAAATTATGAAATGTAATAGAATCTAATTTTATATCATAAGAACTACCACTAGCACAAAACTGAGAAGAATTATGACCTGCATATTGACAATAAATATTATTATCATCGTGCCATATACATAAATATATATGAATTCGATTTTGAGCCATAAAAATTCAAAAATTATTTTCAAACTTAAAATTAAAAGTATCATTATTTAATACTACAGGATCATTAAATGGAGGAGCAATATACTCAGGAATAGATTTATTAATTTTATTAGTCATTAAACTTAGATTATTGTTAATAACAGGACCATTAGTTAATTTAATATAAGAATTATTAAATGAAAGGCTAGGTCATAATAGACAAAATTCTTCTCATCTTTTTGCATATTTTGTTCAATTAATTAAAGTGTAGTTTTCTGATTTAAAATCTTCTCAACTATTAGTTCCATCAAATGATTGAGAATTAAATATATTAATATTTTTACTTAAATTCGTATTATTAAATTTATGATAATAAATTTCAATTACATTATTATCTTTATCAAAAATATAATTAATTGAATAATCTCTTGCATCATTAGAAAAGGGCAATTCATTAATTAGTTTATAAACTTTTTCTTTATCAACAATTAAATTAATAATCTCATTAGTTAAACTTTTATTAAAACTATTTTTAATACTAATTTTACTAATAAAATCCTTTCCTAAACTATCAGCTACACCTTTAGTAATTTTATTTTCGTGTACTGCTTTAACAATATAATATAAACCTAATGTTTCATTTAGATTATTACTGTGTTCAACTTTATCAGCACCTACTTGATTTGAAATATCAATATGACTATTTAATCCTCCAAATTGAATATATTGTCAATCATTATTATCACCTTCAAAATAATTATTATCATAAATACTTTCATTAGATATATTTTTTTTATCTTTAGTTTTTGTCACTTTTTTATAGTTAATCATTTCTTGTTTTGTATTTTCAATATTTAACTTATCCTTTTCTAAAATAAGTGTAGAATCATAATTTAAATTACCATCATTATCAACAAAAAAACTTCTCTAGCATTAAATATCATTGCTCAACTTATAATTAGCATGATTTGTATCATAACTGTAAAATTTTTGATCTAAATTTGATTGATTAGTAATTCAATTACTATTTGTTAAATAATTATATTGATTATTAAATAAATGAGTTAAGGGCTCATTTGTTGATTCTTTTTTTGGTAGTAAGGAATTTTTTTTAACAACATTATTATCCATTTTATTACTATCATTATTAATAATGTTACTATTAATAATGTTACTTGTGAAAAGTAATGATGCTAAAGTACTTATTGTAAATATACTTAATATTTTTTTCATAGTTTTGCCCTCCTAAGAAATAGAACAACAAAATGGTTTAACATTTGATTTAACTTCATCATAAATTGGATCGGTATTTATTTTTTCATAAATAGGTTGTTCTTCTACTTTTTTTGTAATATTTGATGGTTTAATTTCATTAGTTTCTTCGGTCGTTACTTTCATATTATTTTCACTTGTTTTATTTCTTGGTGGTAATTGTGGAGGAACATTATTACCAACTGAACTCAATGAAGTTGTTTCATCTTTTACATTTTCATAAATAAATTTTTCAAAAATAGTTTTTTCTTTTATTTCTTCATAAATATGATCATCTTGATTAAAATATAAAGGATTATCAATTGAACTATTTTGATAATTTAAAAACATTTTAATAGTCTTAAATAAAAAAATATTGTCTTCTTTTAGTTTTTTCATCTCTTCTTCTATATCAAGAATTTCTTTTCTTAATTTTTGTAATTCTTTATTTTTCTTTTTAAAGTACTTTTTAAGATACTTATTATAAAATTTTCTTATAAACTTTAACATTTTCTTTCTCCTTTTTATAAAAAAATAAAAAAATTTTAAAACAATCATGCTTTTTTTATTTTTTTATTATTTCTTAATTTCTTTTTTAATTCCAAAATGATTTTATTAGTTCTGGTGTTATTACTATTTTTATATATTTACTTAAACTTATTTTTAAAATTCTTTCAAAAAATAAAAATTTCTTATAATAAAGGTATGTCAAAATTTTTAATGTCCGTATTTATTTAGTTATTTAAAATTTAATTATTATAAAAGTTTAATTATAACTAAAAATAAAAAAAATCATTACTTCTACCATCCTCTAAAATCACACCAGTAACTATAATAATTGTATATTAAATACAATAAAAATAAAACGATAAATATGAATTTATTTGCTAAAATATAATAAAATTTTTTTAACATTTTTTAAACAAAATTTATTAAAATAAAATCTATTATTAAAAAGGGATTTTTATATTATCCATGTGGTTCAAATGTCGGATGAGGTACATTTTCTACTTTAGAATTAATAATATTTTTATTTCAAGGAATTACTTTATAAAATACATAAGCACAAATAAAATCAGCTGATTTACTTAAACACGAAATCATAATTACCATTTTAATACTTAAGTCAGTTCACTGCAATAAAGCAAAAGTAATAAAAATATCAATAAATCAAATTAAAAATAGATCAGCAATACTAATAATTAAAGTATAGCCACCAGCATAAAGAAAACTAAATAATGGTTGCATCATATTAATGAAAAAATAAGTTACTGCTGAAAAAGCCATATATCAAACTGCAAGTTTCATAGCATTATTAGATAAATTTGGAAATAATACTTTTGGAACTCAAAAAGCACTACCCAAAATAATTAAAGCAATAACAGTTGAAATAGCAAAACTCAATTTTAATATCTTGTTAGCATTTTCTTTAGCCAGTACTAGTTCTCCTGAACCTAACTTGCTACCAACAGCATATCCAACTAAAGCATTATATCCCCTAAAAGTAGAATAAAAAATAGCAACAACACTACCAACAATTTGCACAGCGGCAACAACTTCAGTATCACCAAAATGAGAATATAAAGCTGTTAACATTACTACTGAAACACCAAATAATACTTGACTAGCAAATAAAGGAATAAAAGTAATAATATATTTTTTATGTAAATCTTTTGTAAATTTAAAAATATTTCAATTAGGAGCATAAATTGGTTTTTTATAAATTAAATAACCTAACAATATAAAACATTCTACTGCTCTTGAAATAATTAAACTTATTGCTAATCCTTCAATACCTAATTGTGGTCCCCCACTATATGGTAATGATAAAATACAAACTAAAAATGTATTTAAGAGTAATGAGCAAATAGAAGTTATCAATGGTGTTTTAACATTACCACATGTATTCATAGTAATTGACATAATAAAAGCAAAACCTAACAATGGGTAATTTCAAGCAATTAATTTACTATATTCTTCAGCAATACCAATAGCATTTTCATGAGAATTATCTTCAGCACCAAGAATTACTCCCATAATTTGTTTGCTAAATAATTCTAATATTACAACAAAAAATATTGAAAAAATTAAAGTATAAAATAATTTTATATTAGTAGTTTCTTGAATTTTCTTCTTATCTTTAATACCTAAATATTGAGCAGTAAAAATATTACCGGTAGCAACGATAGCAAAAAAGATATATCAAACCATATCATAAATATTACTTGATGATGCAACTCCAGCAATAGCATCATCATTTCCAAATTGACCAACCACAAAATTATTCATTAAGTTTATTAATGTTTCAATTAAAGATTGTGCACAAATTGGAATCATAAATAATAATGCCATTTTATAAAAGTTTAAATTATCTTTGTTTAATGTTTTCATATTATCTCACCCAATTTAAAAATTTAATATAATAAAAAAATATATTAATGTTATTATTTAATATTTTGTTATATTTTTAACGAATAATTGCTTGAAATTTTTTCTTTAATATTTCTTGAATAATACTTATTTGTCCACTTACTTTTGTTTCATCTAATTGTTCTTCTTGACTATTAAATTTCAAATTAAAAGTTAATGAGTGTTGATTTTGTGATTTTAATTTTTCATCATTATAAAAATCTACCAAAGATATTTGTTCTAAAAAATCAATATTTGCAAATATTATAGCATTTTTTACATCAGAAAATTGAATATCGCTATTAACAATAATTGATATATCACGACTTAAAGCATTAAATTTTGATCAAAGCTTAAATTTAGAAACTACTTTTTGTTGTTCTTCTATGATTTTAACTAACTTACTACAATTAATTTCTGCTAAGAATATTTTTTCAACATTCATTATTTTTTCAGTTTGTGGATGCAGTGCGCCAATAGTAGCAATATGTTCTTGCTCATAAAAAATATCTGCGCTTAAATACGGATGCATTAAAGAATTATTATTTGTTTTATAAACAATAGAGTTAAATAAATTTGGCATAACTTTTGCTAAAAAACCATCTAAAAAACCTTTAATAAAATAATACGTACTATTAGTAATTCTATTAGTATTAATTTTTGGTCAAAAATTATCCATAATCATAAAAGCTAAATGATGATTATCATCAGTTTCATCACCTGTATAAATAGTTTCATCAGTAAAAATTTTTAATTGTGTTTCTTTACGTGCATAATTATATTGACAAATTCTTAATAAACTATCTGTCAAACTAAAACGCATAACTTCTCTTGTTAATGTCAAAGGTGCTTCTAATTTTACAGGTATTTTATATTTAAAAAAATTAAAATCATTTAATCTCTGCATACTTGTTAAACTATATGTTTTTACTTGATTAAAACCATAACTTGTTAAATGTTGTCTTCACTTCATCATTAAATTTTCCATTGCCGTTGGTGACTTAAATGATACATTAAATTGTGGTTTAATAACTGGTAATTTATCATATCCAAATACTCTGGCAACTTCTTCACTAAAATCATTAGCATTATTTAAATCACTACGATGATTAGGAACTGTTACTTTTAAAATTTCTTGATTTTTTGCATTAATTTCAATTTGACAACCAATAATAGTCAAATAATTAATTATTTCATTAACCCCAAAATTTGTACCTAAAATTTTATTAATAAAATTAAAATTAAAATTGATCACTTTTGTTTTAACTTGATAAGGAACATCATTACTAAAACCAGTAATTTCATATTTAACTTGTAATTGTCCTAAAATAAACAAATAACGTTGTAAAGCAATTAAATAATAATCAGGAACAACTGGTCTTGTTAAACGTTCTAATAATGTATTAATAAGAGCACCATGTCGCTTTGCTTGTTTACTCATTAAGGTAACATCAGGATTAATTGAAAATATAAAAACTTCTTTGGAACTTGGTTTAACTTCATATTCAATATTATGACTAACTCCTAAAACACTAAAAGCCAAATATTTATCATGTAATAAAATATCACCCTCTTTAATTTGCAAATTACCTTCTGGGTATGATTTAGGTGAAATATTTAAAGATGGTTTTTTTAAAACATCGGCACTAAAAGTAATTAAGGGTTGACCCAATTCTAACATTACTAAATGAATAATATCTTCTGATAAAGTTTTGGGTACAATATTTGCAAGTTGTAGTGTTCTTCTAATTCAAATTGGTGTTATTACAGATTTATCATCAAATTCAATCTTTAATGTTGCTAAAGCTTGAATTTTACCATTAAGAACACTAACTTGACTTTTATTATCAAATTTTCCTATACTACTAACTTCCATGTTTTTTAAAGGAATTTTAAAATAACCGCTTAATTCTCTAGCAATACTATAAATCCCCAAACAATCACTACGATTTACTGTTAAATCAATAAAAAAAATTGTATCATCTAAATTTAAATATTGTAATGGATTAATATTACCAACCATTGCATCATCTGGTAAATGAATAATACCACTTAATTCTTCTTTATTCTGAACAATACCACTTAATCCTAATTCTGTTAATGAACAAAGCATTCCTGAAGAAACAACGTCTTGAATTGTTCTTTCAACAATAGTAAGACCATTACCTAAAGTACTTCCTATCCTTGCTACAACAACTTTAATACCAATAACTACATTTGCTGCACCACAAACTATAGTTAACATTTCAGTGCCTACTGTTACTTCACAAATATTTAATTTATTTGATTTAGGATGTTTAGTAATTTTAGTAATTTGACCAACAACTAAGTTTGTATTACTGAACATTAAATTTTTTACTTGATCAACCTCAAAACCCAAACTATTTAAAGCATCAACGATTTCATAATCTTTAATGCTATTAATATTCAATCACTGCGAAATGATTTTACGTGAAACTATCATTTTATTTTATACTCCTTTTAATTTTTAAAATTGTTTTAAGAATCGAAAATCATTATTATAAAATAATCTGATATCGTCAATGCCATATTTAATCATAGTAATTCTTTCAATGCCTACACCAAAGGCAAAACCTGCTGTTGTTTCATCTAAACCAGCAGCAATAAAAACATTTGGATGAATCATACCAGCACCTAAAACTTCAATTCAACCAGTATACTTACATAATGAACAACCTTCTGTATTACATTTTGGGCAACTTACATCTACTTCAACTGAAGGCTCCGTAAATGGGAAATAACTAGGACGTAATCTTGTTTTAGTTTCCATACCAAAAAATTGCTGACAAAAATAATTTAATGTTCATTTTAAATTTGCAAAAGTAATATTAGATCCAACTAAAAACCCATCAACTTGCATAAATTGGTGAGAATGAGTAATATCATCATCATCTTTTCGATAAACATTTCCTAAACTAATAATAGCCGTGGTTTCTTTTGAATTTTTATCTTGCTCGCTAAGAATGCGTGCAGTCATATTTGTAGCGTGTGTTCTTAATAATCAACGATTAAGTTTGTCATTATTATTTTCAAGATAAAAAGTATCTTGCATATCTCTTGCTGGATGATCAAATGGTAAATTTAAGCGATTAAAATTATATTCTTCATTTTCTACTTCATTACCACTAATGATTTGATAACCCAAATTTTTAAAAATTTCAGATATTTCGGTAACAGTTTTTAATAAAGGATTGGTGTGACCAATATTAAAATCAATACCCGGTAGTGTTAAATCAATTTCTGAAGATTTAAGACGCTCATTAATGTTATCTTTCTCAATTTCATTAAATTTTTTTATTATATATTCATTAATTTCTTTTTTTAATTTATTAGCTGCTTGACCAATTTCAATTCTAAAATTATGAGGAAACTTTTCTAAAGATTTTAATATATTATTAATATCCGAATTTTTACCTAAATATTGTGATTTTAAAACTTGCAATTTATGTAAATCAGCAACTTCATCAATATTATTAAATGCTTGCTGTCTAATAATTTCTAATCTTTTTTTTAAATCGTTAACCGCTAACATTCTATTCCTCCATTAATTTATTAATATGTATAATTAAATTTTTATAATTCAAAATAAGTATAATTTATTTTAATATATTACTAGTAAATAAGCAATACGTTACTATTGCTACACTTGTTGCTAAATTTAATGATTCAACATTAAAAGAAGTTGGAATAAAAATATTACTATTAATTTTATCTTTATACTTTTTATTAATACCTTGTCCTTCATTGCCAAATAAAAAAGCATTCTTTTGCTTAAAGGTAATTTCAGATAAATTAGTACTATTATCTTCATGTAGAAATGTACCATAAATCATATAATTTGCATTTTTTACTTTTAATAAAAATTGATCAAAATTTTCATAATACACATTAGTATAAAAAATAGCTCCTTGACTTGCACTAATTACTTTGTGATTATATAAATCAACGCTTTCATTTGATAAATATACTTCAGAAATATTAAAAGCAGTAACACTGCGTAAAATATTTCCTAAATTACCTGGATCTTGAATTGTATCAATTAGAATAATATGAGAAGAATAAAAATAATTTAAAGGTTTAACAATATTACAAACGCCAATTATTGGTTGTGGTGTTTTTTGTTGTGAAATTTTTTTAATAATCATACTATTTACAACAATAACTTCAATATTATTACAAGTTTTTAATAAATTTGCATATTTGTCTAAATACTTCTCATCAACATATACTGCAAGTAATCTTTTTTTTAATAATGCAATACTAATTAAATGTTCTCCTTCAATTAAAAACTTTTTTTTAACATTGCGATGTTTTCTTTCATGTAATAAAACTAATTCTTGAATTATTGGATTTTTAAGTGAGGTTATTTGTTTCATCCATAACTCCTTGTTTTAATATTTTTTGACAATCTTGAAAATCTGGACAATATTGAGCAACAAAATTTCAAAATGTTTTTTTATGATGAGCATGAATTATATGCGTTAACTCATGAATTATAACATAATCAATTACAGCATAATCAAAATGAATTAATTTATAATTAAGTGTAATGATTTTAGTATTTGGTTGACAAACACCTCATTTATTTAACATCGAACGAATTTTTAGTACTGAAAACTCAATATTGATAATTTCTGATCAATATTGTAAGCGACTCATAAAAATATTTTTTGACTCTTCTTTTAAAAATTTTTGAATTTTAATTAATATTTGCTTATCATCTTGAATATTTGTGCATACTACCAAATTATTAAATTCAAAATAAATAATGGTTTTTTTTGAATGATACTTAGTAATTAATTTATATTTTTTACTTAAAAAATAAAGATAACTGTCATTATTATTAATAACAATATTAGGTTTTAATATAGTTTTCTTTTTTAAAATTTTAGGTAAACTTTTTAAAATGAAATCTTCAATTAATTTTTCTTGCATAAAAAATGGAGCACTAATAATAATTTGATCGTTGCGCACTTTTAAATACATATGTTTTTGTTGTTTATATGTAATAATGTACTCTCATTTTGTATTATTATAATTGAAAATTTTAACATTAGTCATTTTAATCTCCTAAATAAAACGATCACTTATTTCCATTAATAATTTTGTGATTGTCGTAAATGATTTATTTCATTTTTATAAATATAACAAGAAATAATGTCTTCACTATTAAAATTACATTTTTTACCAATTGTAAAATAAATATTTAATAATTCAAAAAAATCATTACTTGATTTTGATTTAAAAAGAGTTGTAACAAAAGCAAATAAATCAATGAATGCAAGATTAAGATCTTGATAATTTGTTTTTTCTGAAAAACTAAAATTTTGAAAATCAATATTAAGGCTATTACCGATACTAAGAATAAAATGAAGACTATCAATATATTCTTCAAGCATTACTGATTTTTCACTACTTGGTTTTGAACTTCAATATTTAAAACATCTTTGTTCATTTGCAAATTCACCTAATTCAACTAAAAGTGCTAAAAATCTAGAATTTAATGTTTTAATATCGCTAACACCACGATTAATAATTATTTTTTTATCTAACTCATTTTGAAGTTGGATAATTGTTAAAAATTGTTTTGAATTTAACATAATTAACTCACTTTCTTTTTTTAATTATTAATTAAGATTTCATTATTTTTTTATCTTTTAAATTTAATTTTTTATAAAATTTTGTAATTAATGATTTTTTATCTTTATAAATAGGATTAATTTTTGTTCCTTTTTCTAAATAAAAAGGAGATAAAGTTTTTATAATAAAAATATATGTTAAAACTAGTAATGAAATACCAACAACAGACATAAATGTAAAACGTAAAATTGGTAACCACACTGAAGTGTCTAATACTTTTTTACCAAAACTTGCTGTATAACCAGCATTACCAATAAATAAGTAATTAGTACCAAAAGAAGTATTAAAAATAAAAACACCACTACCAAATAAAGTTAAATATAATATACTTTTTTTGATATATATTTTGTCATATTCAATATGACCATATAAATATAAAAGTAAATAAGAAAAAAGAATAATAATATGAATAAAATAATAATTTCAATAAAGAAAATGCTGTGGACCAAAAACTCATTTTGTTTTATCTGGTAATAAAAATGCCAAAATAACAGAACCAATTAAAGGAAAAGTAATATTAAATAAACTTTTATTAGGAATAATTAATAGTATACCACTAGTAATATTTAATACCGAACATAATTGAAAAGGAAAATAATCATACCATTGATAATTATCACCATTCAATCCATGAACAATATAAAAACTAATATATAAAAGTATTTGAAAAATACCTAAACTACATTTAAAACTATAGCACTTACTTAAATTAGCATAAAACCTTTTAAAAATAAATAAACTAATTATCAAGAATAATGATATAGATAAGCCAATTCAATAATACATACCAAATAAAGGATTAATAACTGCTTGTGGATTACCATCAAAAAATCCAAGAAAAACAAATTGCATAATGGCCCCCTCTTTTTTTAAATTTCTTTCTTATTTTTATACTAAGAAGCGAATTTATTTTTTAATTTTACCATTAAATATATTATAAAACAAAGTTTGTGATAAAAAAATATTCTTTGAAATTTATATTAAATACATTTCTAAAACTTATCATAATTTTATATAAATTATGCAATTAATTATTTTGCTAAAGCAGATTTTGATGCCAAAACTAATTTTTCAAATTCTTCTGGTTGATTAATTGATAACTCAGACAATATTTTACGATTAAGATTAATATTAGCTTTATTTAAACCATCAATAAAACGTGAATATGATAAATCATAATTACGAACAGCTGCATTAATTCTTTGAATTCATAACTTGCGAAACTCACGTTTACAATTTTTACGATCACGATAAGCATATGCTAATGAGTTCATTACTTGTTCATTTGCTGTACGATATAAACTATGTTTTGCTCCATAATATCCTTTTGCTGCTTTTAGTATTTTTTTACGACGATGATTAGTTGTATAACCACCTTTAACTCTAGCCATTTATTTTGTCACCTTCCTAAATTAAATCTTTTAAACGCTTATAGTCAGAAGCAGATACTTCACTTCACCCACGTAATTGACGTTTTTGTTTTGTTGTTTTATTTTGAGCTAAGTGAGAAACAAAAGCACCACTACGCATTCATTTACCACTTCCTGTTACTTTAATTCTTTTTTTTAAAGCTTTTTTTGCTTTCATTTTTGGCATATTTTACCTCCTATTGTTAATTTTCTTGATTTTTCTTTTTTGGAAAAAGATAAATAGTTTGTATATTTTTTTCTTTTTTATCAAAGTTTTTATCATAAATACAAATATCTTCTAATTCTTTATAAAATTTTGTAATTACTTCAAATCCTGCTTCAGGATTATGTAATTCACGACCACGATATTTTAATGTAACTTTTACTTTGTTACCATTACTTAGAAATTTACGAGCCTTATTTGCCTTTGTTTTAATGTCATTGTTATCAATAACAACACTTAGTCGAATTTCTTTTTCTTCAACAATTGTTAATTTTTGTGCTTTTTTAACTTCTTTTTCCTTTTTTTGTTGTTCAAAACGATATGTATCAAATTTAAACATTTTACAAACAGGTGGTTTAGCATTTGGTGATATACATAATAGGTCATATCCTAAATCTTCTGCTTTTTTTAAAGCATCATTTTTTTTCATTAAACCATAATTAGTACCATCATTACCAATTAATAAAAATTCATAAAAGGGAATATTACTATTTCATAAATTATCATTATTTTTAAAAGCCATACATACCTCCTTTAATTTGCATAAATAAAAGTGTGCTAAAACGCACACTCACCACTACAAAACTTTATTTTAAAAATAAAAATTTAAAGCATTGAACCTATAACAACTTAGCTATCAGGTGAGCGTAAAAACTACTTTCTTTATGTCAAGTATTATTATATTAGATTTTTAATAAATTACAAGATTTTTTTAATATGTGTCATTATTTAGTGATAATTTCCTATTAGTTATCGAGCAAAAATTTCCCAAAAGTAAAGTTAAATATACTTGGTGATAAATATGGAAAGAAGCATGACTATGAAAGAAAAATATAAGTTTAATATTATAAATGACATTATTATTAATAAATTATCTAAACATCAAGCTAAGAATAAACTTAACCTAACTATTAGAAGAATTAACCAATTAATTCAAATTTTCAATAGAGAAGGTAAAGTTGGTTTTATTCATAAATCCCGAAATAAAATTTCTAATAAAACAACAAATTTTGAAATCAAAATTAAGATTATAAATTTATATAAAACCAAATATTATAATTTTAATTTTCAACATTTCCATGAGAAATTAAACAATGAAGAAAAAATTAAAATTTCATATAGTACACTTTATACTATATTAATTAAAGAAAAAATTACTTCACCAAAAAGACATAAAAATAAGAAAAATAACTTGCATCCTACAAGAAACCGAAGAACAAATTTTGGTGAATTAATTCAAATGGATGCAAGTAATCATCATTGATTTGGTAAGGATAAACCAAAAGCTTTTTTACATGCTGCAATTGATGATGCTACAGGCAATATTGTCGGACTATGATTTGATCATCAAGAAACATTAGATGGTTATTATAATGTTTTTTATCAAATTTTAACTAAATATGGCATACCAAAAACATTTTATACTGATAATAGAACAGTTTTTGGATATAAAAAACAAATCGATGCTGGCAAAATAAACACGGAAAATGATACTTATACTCAATTCCAAAAGTCTTGTAATGATTTAGGTGTTGAAATTATTAGAACTTCCATTCCACAAGCTAAGGGTAGAATCGAACGCTTATTTGGAACACTTCAAAGTCGCTTAATTAGTGAACTTAGACTTAATAAAATTAAAAATTTAGAAGAAGCTAATCAATTTCTTAAAATATATATAAGTATTTTTAATAAGCAATTTGCCTTACCTATTGATAATAATAAATCTGCTATGATTAAAGCTCCAAACCAAGAAGAAATAAATATTTATCTTTCAAGATTTTCTAAAAGAAAAACGGATAGTGGTTCAACTATAACATATTATGGTAAAAAGTATTTTCCTTATAAAAATAGCAAAGTTCAATACATACAACCTAGAACTGATGTAATTGTACTTAAATCGTTTATTAATGAGTTATATCTTAGTTATAATCATCAAATATATGAATTAAAAGAAATAGCACCAAAACCAATTATCAAAGAAGAGTTGATAAAAACTAAAAAGGTTTATATACCAAATAAAAACCATCCTTGAAGATATGGATACTAATAATACCAAATTAAAATTAGATAAAATTCTTTTTATAAAAGATTATTTTTGTGAATACTTAACTATATAAAATTTTAAATCGTTTGTCGAGCAGCAAATTTGATGCCTTAAAATTGATTTTAAAGATATAAAAAAATAAAATTATACACCACCAATAGCACAAGCACCAGAAGCCATTGTTGTAATACCACCAACAACATTACCAATTATGGGAATAGTATTTAAAGCACCATTAACAATAGTTAATGTGTTTTCACAATTTAAATTTGATTTATTTTCTAGATTTAGAAGTCTGTTGTCAAGTTCATTAACTTGTTTTTTTAAAGTTTCAAAATCTGCTTTGATTCCTTGAATATTTTTGTTTAATTCATCTAACTTTAATTCATGTTCAATTAAAGTTGAAATATAACTTCAATCTCTTATATAACCTTTTATTATTTCTTTTTCTTGTCTTTTTCAATTATATAATGCTTGAGGATTAAATGTTTTAGAATTATTGATTGCTTGTGGTAAAGTAGAATTTCATTCATTTATATGTGCAAATCATTGTTTAACTTTTGAATCATTTGCTATAATATTTGAAATTTCATTAAATTTATCTTGTGTTACATAGGTAAAAGTTGGTTTTGTCAAACCATAAGAATAGGGACTAAAAGTACCAACAATTATTTTTTTTCAAAATAGCCAATAAAGTGTGAGTAATTAGATTTATCCAATAAATAAACTTCTGATAATTTAAAATTATGATATTTTTTCTTTATGGCACTTTTAATTTCGTTATCAACGTTATGATTAATTTTTCCTAAATTAATTTTTATATCTGCTAAATTGTAAAGGTAAGTGCAACTAAATTATTTTTCTATCCAAATATTCGATTGGTGAAAGATAATTTAGTATTTTTCTCGGTTTTTGATTTAAAGACAATATAAATTTATGAACTTCATTTTTATTAGTTTTTGAAAAAATAAATTTTTTAGGAAATTTTTCTCTAATTAAACCATTAGTATTTTCATTAGTACCTCTTTGTCAAGGTGAATATGGATTGGCAAAATAAATTTTTACATCTAAATTTTTTTCAAGTTGTTGTCAATTTGAAAATTCTTTGCCACGATCAAAAGTAATAGTTTTAACAATGTTTTTAGGAAGAATTGATAAATAATAACTGACATTTTTATTAATAACTTTAGTAGTTCTGTTTTTAACTAATATTGCTAAAGTAAATCGTGATACTCTTTCAACTAAAGTTATTAAACATGATTTGCTTTTACCTCGTGATGATACTATAGTATCTCCTTCTCAATGACCAAGTGTTATACGATCATTAACATTTATATCTCGTTCTTTAATTGATTTACCATTAAACTTGCCACGATTTTCTTTAGATTTTCGTTTTTTACCTTTTCTTCTTAAATTTTTACTAGTAACTTTATCAAGCATTCCAAAATAAATTCAAGTATAAATTGTTTTAAAACTAATAACTCATTCTTTATGAAAATTTTTAATTCTGCCATAAATTTGTTCAGGTGATCAACCTAATAGTAATTTTTGTTGTACATATTTTACTAAATTCTTATTTTTAAACTTATGAAAACTAATATGTGATTGTTTTCGATTTTCAGCTTTATTTTGTGCAATTAATGAAAAATAATGATTATTATCTTTATTTCTATTAATTTCTCGAATAATAGTACTAATACTTCGATTAAGATTTTTAGCTATTTCACTAATTTTAAATTTAAATTTCAATTGATTCTCAATATAAATTCTTTCATCTATGCCAAGATGTTTATAACTCATATAAAAACTCCTTACTTTTTTCTAAACTAAATTTAGCATTATGAAATTTTTATATGAGAATTTTTTGCAATTTTATTTACTTGCACTTACAAGTATAACTCAGCATCTTTATTTCAATCTGGAAAATCATTTTCTAAATTATCAAGACGATTATTTGGATAATATTTCTCATCTTCTGTTATTATTCTTACTGATTCAAAATCAAATCAATTAAATGGTTTTTCATAAAGTACAATTTCTATACGTTCTTTTCTAGAACTATCTGTATATACTTTTTCAATTTTTGAAAAATTATCTCAAATTGTTTTACCTACTTGTTGTATTTCTTTTCATGTTCATGGAAAAATTGCAGTAATTGAAATATCATTAGAATTATATCGTTGCATCATATCCTCTTTAAATTTTTCGCCAAGTTCTCATGCAGGATTATCTTTTCAATAATGATAATCAGCTATTATTCCTTCAAAAGTTTTTGGTGTAAATGAACAAGTTACTTTACCTCAACTACCCCTTATTTCGTTTTTACCATTTAATGTTCTTTTTAATCGATTTCTGTGTTTTTCATGACGATGTTTATTCATATTTATTTTGCTATTTGTTGTTGGGTTGTTAATAATAAAATCTGTTTGATTATTACTTGCAAAATTTAATTGTTGATTTACTAAATCTAAACTAGTCGTATTTTTTCTAACTCAATTTTTAATATTTGAATTATCAATTGACTTACCATTAATACCTTGTATTTTATTATTTAAAAGTGGAGCAGTTAATACTCACAATTTAAATCAATAACTTGGACTAAAATATTTCATAATTTTGTTCTCCTTTGAAAGTAAATATAAAAATATTTACTTTCAAAACAAAGCAACTTTTATTTGTTAAATTTTACTTCTTTTTTATTTTTTTTGATAAATATTTTTGGGAAATTTTCACTCGATATTGACAGATTTTTTTAATATGTTAATACATAAATTTAAATAAAAATAAAAAAACTTACTATATAATTAGGCAGCAAGTCTTTTATTTTTATTAATTTTAATACTAATTACTTATATATAACCTATCTTTTATTAAAATTTTTAGCTGTATATAAGATTCCTTGCGATCCAGCAGCATAAATTGAATCATCTGGACCAACTGCTAAAGCAAAAATATGATCATCAGTATTTTTTATTCCAGATAATTCAGAACATAAATCTGTACCTTCTATTTTTTTATATACTTTATTGGAGTCAATACCAACAAATAAATTATTATTTCTATCAATGACTAAACGTTTAACCTCGTGGTTTGGATTTGTTTCTAAGATTACCTCATATATTCCATTCTTTATCTTATAAAGACGACCATTTCAAGAACCAGCAAAAACAGTATTATCCTTGTCAACTACTAAACTATCAATTTGATGTCCATCGTTTATTTGTTGAAATATTCCAAAAGTTTGACTTATTTTATCGGTTTTATAAATTATTCCACGATCATCATCACCAGCATAAATTGAACCATCTGGACCAACTGCTAAACTTCTAATATGATCACCATTTGTTCCTTGCATTAAACTAGTGCTTCCATTTTTGCTGATTTTGAATACACCAGTATCACTACCAACATAAACGGTTTCAGTATTTTTATCAAATGTTAAAGCTCAAATTCAGTTTTTTGGTCCTGGTATTATAATTTTTTCAAAACTACGTACACCATCGCTCTTATAAACAAAGCCATTATCACTACCAACATAAACATTATCTTCATTATCAATTACTAAGGCTCTAACTGCCCAATATCCTTCTAATCCTGCCATTAAAATTTCTAATCCTGTTGGAGTAATCTTATAAACCTTATCTTCTTGTGCTCTAAAAATATTACCTTGTGAATCAACACCTAAAGCATAAATGTTTCCATTTGTTAATTTTTGAGAAACAAAATTAGTAATACTATAATACAAATTAACTGTTCCTATATAATCACCTTTGCCAATAATTGTAGCAATACTAGTATCTTGTCTTTTAATATCAAAATCATTAATAGTTAATGATTTAATTGCATGATTTGCTTCAATAATACCTATTAGTAAACTCATTTTAGATGGTGCTAAATCCTTACCACTATTAATAAGTCCTAAATTATTATTTACTATTATATCTGCTAAGTTAATTGCACTATGTTTATTTTCTAAACGTTTTTTATTTTGCATATAATTAGTTGTAATATTAGTTTTTTACTCAATTCTGTTTAATAAATTAGTTAAATTTCCTGTGGTTGTTGCAAGTGTTAAAACACTTAATGTTTTTATTATTTTTTTCATAAAGACCCCCTTTTTGATACTAATAATAGTTTTTTATACTATACAATATATATTAAATCTTTTAAAATAAAAAAACAAATCTTTTAATTTTCCAATTTTGTAATCTAATAAAATCGATATTTAGGTTAATCAAATAATTAGTTACACTATCTAATAGCCAATATCTTAAAATCTAATGTATCTCAATCAGTACCATTCACAATAAGTGTAATTGAATGAATTCCTGGGTAATGTTTCCTTGTACTTATATCTGCAAAACAATGTTTTTTTGCGTAAAATTTCTTCATATTTTCCTTTAAATATATCTCTGATATTTGGAATATTTTACGATTCCGTTTACCACTTGCTTTCACATAATCAATACCATATTCTAATCGTACCTTGATTGCTTTTTTTGTCTCAATCTTAAAAGAAAAAGTCATATTTTCTCCAATAGAAACAAATTCAGTACCTAAAGCAAAATCAATCACATTTACACAATCAATATTGGTAAAACCAAAGATTTTCATTACCTCCATATTGCCTTTTTTCAAAAGGGTCCTACAACCGTGCTTTACAATCCAATCAGTCTGATTGTTTTTACCATATCATTCCTTTGCAATTTTTGTAACCAAGTCAGGATGTGTTTTAGAAATATCATTTAGATTATTTGCTACACTTTTACGAACATAAAAAGAGGGATCGGCTTTTAATTGTTCTAAAATTTTAAGAATTGGATATGGATTTTTTTTGAAATTTGTTAATACTTGTCCTCATGGTAATTGGGGACGACAACCTTCACTAGCAAGTCGTCGCACATGCTCATTATCATGCTTAGATCAAACAAGCATTTGCTGCATCATACGCTTTTCATGTTTTATAATAAATTGTCTCACTGCAAATTCAGAAGATGAAAATTGTGTATACCTTTCTAATGCAGCTATTGACAAATCCCAATGATGTTCATTTTGTCCATAGATTTCAACAAAATTTGGAAAAAACATTAGTGAAAAATCATTAAATCCTACAGGATAAAGATCAATGATCTTATCAATGATAGCAAGTACCTGTTCATAACTGGTTGGTAAATATCTTCCTAAATTAATAGCAATTTTCCTCATACGGGCTTTCAATTCTAACTTATCTCATGTTTCATCTATAATGTCATTGATAAAATCATCAATTTTAAATAAAGGGTATATGGTTCTAATAGTTACAGCCAGATCTTGGAGTGACTGGTAATTATACCTATTTTTTAATAATTTTGGCATACTATTTTCCTTTTAATTTTTATTAAGCTGAGTTATACTTGTAAGTGCAAGTAAATAAAATTGCAAAAAATTCTCATATAAAAATTTCATAATGCTAAATTTAGTTTAGAAAAAAGTAAGGAGTTTTTATATGAGTTATAAACATCTTGGCATAGATGAAAGAATTTATATTGAGAATCAATTGAAATTTAAATTTAAAATTAGTGAAATAGCTAAAAATCTTAATCGAAGTATTAGTACTATTATTCGAGAAATTAATAGAAATAAAGATAATAATCATTATTTTTCATTAATTGCACAAAATAAAGCTGAAAATCGAAAACAATCACATATTAGTTTTCATAAGTTTAAAAATAAGAATTTAGTAAAATATGTACAACAAAAATTACTATTAGGTTGATCACCTGAACAAATTTATGGCAGAATTAAAAATTTTCATAAAGAATGAGTTATTAGTTTTAAAACAATTTATACTTGAATTTATTTTGGAATGCTTGATAAAGTTACTAGTAAAAATTTAAGAAGAAAAGGTAAAAAACGAAAATCTAAAGAAAATCGTGGCAAGTTTAATGGTAAATCAATTAAAGAACGAGATATAAATGTTAATGATCGTATAACACTTGGTCATTGAGAAGGAGATACTATAGTATCATCACGAGGTAAAAGCAAATCATGTTTAATAACTTTAGTTGAAAGAGTATCACGATTTACTTTAGCAATATTAGTTAAAAACAGAACTACTAAAGTTATTAATAAAAATGTCAGTTATTATTTATCAATTCTTCCTAAAAACATTGTTAAAACTATTACTTTTGATCGTGGCAAAGAATTTTCAAATTGACAACAACTTGAAAAAAATTTAGATGTAAAAATTTATTTTGCCAATCCATATTCACCTTGACAAAGAGGTACTAATGAAAATACTAATGGTTTAATTAGAGAAAAATTTCCTAAAAAATTTATTTTTTCAAAAACTAATAAAAATGAAGTTCATAAATTTATATTGTCTTTAAATCAAAAACCGAGAAAAATACTAAATTATCTTTCACCAATCGAATATTTGGATAGAAAAATAATTTAGTTGCACTTACCTTTACAATTTAGCTTAATAAAAAATTATTAATAATATTTTATCATTGTTTTTCCTTCTTTTTTATACATAAAAAACCAATGAAAAAATAATTAATATCAATTTCCTTTACATTAATATTTGTTACATTTCTTATGATAAAGCATCAAGATTATTTTTAATTTAATATTATTTTAATATCAATAATAAAGGTAATGTTTAAAATAATATATTTTATAGTTAAAATGTTAAAATTATTATTATTAATATTTTTAGTTAAGTATCATTTTTCACCGCAAGTTTAGAATTTTAAAAAAACATCTTAGTTGATGTTTTCTTTTTTATTTTTTTGATTTTCTCGTTTATCTCCATACATTAAAGTTTTTAAGAAAAAATGAATAGGAATTCAAATAATTGTGATACATAAAAGTATAGAAATAGAACTAATAATGCGTTTAAAAATTTTCATAAATATCTCTTTTTTTAATTTTTAATGATATGCTTATTAAAGATTTATATTTTTTTATAAATCATTTAATTTTATTAAAAATTCTTGTCCGAGATGATTATAAATGAATATTTCATATAATTTTTATGTTAAAAAAATTTTTTATGCTTGTTATGTTAAAAATGTTGTTTTACCTATTGATATTTTAAAAAATGAAAGAAATAAATTAGGTATAAAGAATATTGGTAATATTACTAAATTAAGAAATAATAATGTTCGTACTAAATGTAAATTAGTTCAAAAAGCATTACATAATTTTTATAATGCAAAAGTTTTAAGTTTTTTAACTTTAACTTATCATAAAAATGAAACTGATATTAGAAAAGCAAAACATGATTTACAATTATTCTTTAAACGTTTAAAACGTTGATGAAATGACCCTAAACGTTCTAAATATTTAGGTGAATTAAGATATTTTTATGTTTATGAATATCAAAAACGAGGAGCCGTACATTTTCATATATTATTTAATCGTAAAATACCTTATAGTATGATAACTAAATGATGACCACATGTTGGTAATAATAAAGGTATTGATTTAAAAGTTGTACATAAAGGTACAAATGAATTTGTGGTTAAATATTTGAGTAAATATGTAACAAAAGTACAAGAAAATATTAAATCTTTAAATCAAAAAGATGTTGGTATTCAAGCATATTCTTTTAGTAGAAATTGTAAAAATCCGCTTGTAGTTCGTGGTACTAAAATGTTAAGTTTACAAGAATTAGTACAAGCATGTGAAAAAGCAAAAGAATTTTATTTATTTAAAACTAAATCAAATGAACAAGGTGTTACTTATTTAATTGGCGGAAGTTATGATTATATTGCTAGTTGTGATTACTTTAAAGATTTTAACTATTATATTAGTTTAGAAAGTTTACGATTTAGATATTGATTAAAAAATAAATTTAATAGAAATGATATTTTAGATTTTATTTATAAAGTTTTTGATAAAAGTAAAATTGAAAAAATATTTTTAAATAAGCAAATTTTACATTAATTTTAAATTTTTTCAAGTAAAATAATACTATTGTCATTATTTAGTGATAATTTCCTATTAGTTATCGAGTGAAAATTTCCCAAAAGTAAAGTTAAATATACTTGGTGATAAATATGGAAAGAAGCATGACTATGAAAGAAAAATATAAGTTTAATATTATAAATGACATTATTATTAATAAATTATCTAAACATCAAGCTAAGAATAAACTTAACCTAACTATTAGAAGAATTAACCAATTAATTCAAATTTTCAATAGAGAAGGTAAAGTTGGTTTTATTCATAAATCCCGAAATAAAATTTCTAATAAAACAACAAATTTTGAAATCAAAATTAAGATTATAAATTTATATAAAACCAAATATTATAATTTTAATTTTCAACATTTCCATGAGAAATTAAACAATGAAGAAAAAATTAAAATTTCATATAGTACACTTTATACTATATTAATTAAAGAAAAAATTACTTCACCAAAAAGACATAAAAATAAGAAAAATAACTTGCATCCTACAAGAAACCGAAGAACAAATTTTGGTGAATTAATTCAAATGGATGCAAGTAATCATCATTGATTTGGTAAGGATAAACCAAAAGCTTTTTTACATGCTGCAATTGATGATGCTACAGGAAATATTGTCGGACTATGATTTGATCATCAAGAAACATTAGATGGTTATTATAATGTTTTTTATCAAATTTTAACTAAATATGGCATACCAAAAACATTTTATACTGATAATAGAACAGTTTTTGGATATAAAAAACAAATCGATGCTGGCAAAATAAACACGGAAAATGATACTTATACTCAATTCCAAAAGTCTTGTAATGATTTAGGTGTTGAAATTATTAGAACTTCCATTCCACAAGCTAAGGGTAGAATCGAACGCTTATTTGGAACACTTCAAAGTCGCTTAATTAGTGAACTTAGACTTAATAAAATTAAAAATTTAGAAGAAGCTAATCAATTTCTTAAAATATATATAAGTATTTTTAATAAGCAATTTGCCTTACCTATTGATAATAATAAATCTGCTATGATTAAAGCTCCAAACCAAGAAGAAATAAATATTTATCTTTCAAGATTTTCTAAAAGAAAAACGGATAGTGGTTCAACTATAACATATTATGGTAAAAAGTATTTTCCTTATAAAAATAGCAAAGTTCAATACATACAACCTAGAACTGATGTAATTGTACTTAAATCGTTTATTAATGAGTTATATCTTAGTTATAATCATCAAATATATGAATTAAAAGAAATAGCACCAAAACCAATTATCAAAGAAGAGTTGATAAAAACTAAAAAGGTTTATATACCAAATAAAAACCATCCTTGAAGATATGGATACTAATAATACCAAATTAAAATTAGATAAAATTCTTTTTATAAAAGATTATTTTTGTGAATACTTAACTATATAAAATTTTAAATCGTTTGTCGAGCAGCAAATTTGATGCCTTAAAATTGATTTTAAAGATATAAAAAATAAAATTATACACCACCAATAGCACAAGCACCAGAAGCCATTGTTGTAATACCACCAACAACATTACCAATTATGGGAATAGTATTTAAAGCACCATTAACAATAGTTAATGTGTTTTCACAATTTAAATTTGATTTATTTTCTAGATTTAGAAGTCTGTTGTCAAGTTCATTAACTTGTTTTTTTAAAGTTTCAAAATCTGCTTTGATTCCTTGAATATTTTTGTTTAATTCATGTTCAATTAAAGTTGAAATATAACTTCAATCTCTTATATAACCTTTTATTATTTCTTTTTCTTGTCTTTTTCAATTATATAATGCTTGAGGATTAAATGTTTTAGAATTATTGATTGCTTGTGGTAAAGTAGAATTTCATTCATTTATATGTGCAAATCATTGTTTAACTTTTGAATCATTTGCTATAATATTTGAAATTTCATTAAATTTATCTTGTGTTACATAGGTAAAAGTTGGTTTTGTCAAACCATAAGAATAGGGACTAAAAGTACCAACAATTATTTTTTTTCAAAATAGCCAATAAAGTGTGAGTAATTAGATTTATCCAATAAATAAACTTCTGATAATTTAAAATTATGATATTTTTTCTTTATGGCACTTTTAATTTCGTTATCAACGTTATGATTAATTTTTCCTAAATTAATTTTTATATCTTTATTTCAATCTGGAAAATCATTTTCTAAATTATCAAGACGATTATTTGGATAATATTTCTCATCTTCTGTTATTATCTCAAATTGTTTTACCTACTTGTTGTATTTCTTTTCATGTTCATGGAAAAATTGCAGTAATTGAAATATCATTAGAATTATATCGTTGCATCATATCCTCTTTAAATTTTTCGCCAAGTTCTCATGCAGGATTATCTTTTCAATAATGATAATCAGCTATTATTCCTTCAAAAGTTTTTGGTGTAAATGAACAAGTTACTTTACCTCAACTACCCCTTATTTCGTTTTTACCATTTAATGTTCTTTTTAATCGATTTCTGTGTTTTTCATGACGATGTTTATTCATATTTATTTTGCTATTTGTTGTTGGGTTGTTAATAATAAAATCTGTTTGATTATTACTTGCAAAATTTAATTGTTGATTTACTAAATCTAAACTAGTCGTATTTTTTCTAACTCAATTTTTAATATTTGAATTATCAATTGACTTACCATTAATACCTTGTATTTTATTATTTAAAAGTGGAGCAGTTAATACTCACAATTTAAATCAATAACTTGGACTAAAATATTTCATAATTTTGTTCTCCTTTGAAAGTAAATATAAAAATATTTACTTTCAAAACAAAGCAACTTTTATTTGTTAAATTTTACTTCTTTTTTATTTTTTTTGATAAATATTTTTGGGAAATTTTCACTCGATATTGACAGTAAAATAATACTATTTGTCATTATTTAGTGATAATTTCCTATTAGTTATCGAGTGAAAATTTCCCAAAAGTAAAGTTAAATATACTTGGTGATAAATATGGAAAGAAGCATGACTATGAAAGAAAAATATAAGTTTAATATTATAAATGACATTATTATTAATAAATTATCTAAACATCAAGCTAAGAATAAACTTAACCTAACTATTAGAAGAATTAACCAATTAATTCAAATTTTCAATAGAGAAGGTAAAGTTGGTTTTATTCATAAATCCCGAAATAAAATTTCTAATAAAACAACAAATTTTGAAATCAAAATTAAGATTATAAATTTATATAAAACCAAATATTATAATTTTAATTTTCAACATTTCCATGAGAAATTAAACAATGAAGAAAAAATTAAAATTTCATATAGTACACTTTATACTATATTAATTAAAGAAAAAATTACTTCACCAAAAAGACATAAAAATAAGAAAAATAACTTGCATCCTACAAGAAACCGAAGAACAAATTTTGGTGAATTAATTCAAATGGATGCAAGTAATCATCATTGATTTGGTAAGGATAAACCAAAAGCTTTTTTACATGCTGCAATTGATGATGCTACAGGAAATATTGTCGGACTATGATTTGATCATCAAGAAACATTAGATGGTTATTATAATGTTTTTTATCAAATTTTAACTAAATATGGCATACCAAAAACATTTTATACTGATAATAGAACAGTTTTTGGATATAAAAAACAAATCGATGCTGGCAAAATAAACACGGAAAATGATACTTATACTCAATTCCAAAAGTCTTGTAATGATTTAGGTGTTGAAATTATTAGAACTTCCATTCCACAAGCTAAGGGTAGAATCGAACGCTTATTTGGAACACTTCAAAGTCGCTTAATTAGTGAACTTAGACTTAATAAAATTAAAAATTTAGAAGAAGCTAATCAATTTCTTAAAATATATATAAGTATTTTTAATAAGCAATTTGCCTTACCTATTGATAATAATAAATCTGCTATGATTAAAGCTCCAAACCAAGAAGAAATAAATATTTATCTTTCAAGATTTTCTAAAAGAAAAACGGATAGTGGTTCAACTATAACATATTATGGTAAAAAGTATTTTCCTTATAAAAATAGCAAAGTTCAATACATACAACCTAGAACTGATGTAATTGTACTTAAATCGTTTATTAATGAGTTATATCTTAGTTATAATCATCAAATATATGAATTAAAAGAAATAGCACCAAAACCAATTATCAAAGAAGAGTTGATAAAAACTAAAAAGGTTTATATACCAAATAAAAACCATCCTTGAAGATATGGATACTAATAATACCAAATTAAAATTAGATAAAATTCTTTTTATAAAAGATTATTTTTGTGAATACTTAACTATATAAAATTTTAAATCGTTTGTCGAGCAGCAAATTTGATGCCTTAAAATTGATTTTAAAGATATAAAAAATAAAATTATACACCACCAATAGCACAAGCACCAGAAGCCATTGTTGTAATACCACCAACAACATTACCAATTATGGGAATAGTATTTAAAGCACCATTAACAATAGTTAATGTGTTTTCACAATTTAAATTTGATTTATTTTCTAGATTTAGAAGTCTGTTGTCAAGTTCATTAACTTGTTTTTTTAAAGTTTCAAAATCTGCTTTGATTCCTTGAATATTTTTGTTTAATTCATGTTCAATTAAAGTTGAAATATAACTTCAATCTCTTATATAACCTTTTATTATTTCTTTTTCTTGTCTTTTTCAATTATATAATGCTTGAGGATTAAATGTTTTAGAATTATTGATTGCTTGTGGTAAAGTAGAATTTCATTCATTTATATGTGCAAATCATTGTTTAACTTTTGAATCATTTGCTATAATATTTGAAATTTCATTAAATTTATCTTGTGTTACATAGGTAAAAGTTGGTTTTGTCAAACCATAAGAATAGGGACTAAAAGTACCAACAATTATTTTTTTTCAAAATAGCCAATAAAGTGTGAGTAATTAGATTTATCCAATAAATAAACTTCTGATAATTTAAAATTATGATATTTTTTCTTTATGGCACTTTTAATTTCGTTATCAACGTTATGATTAATTTTTCCTAAATTAATTTTTATATCTTTATTTCAATCTGGAAAATCATTTTCTAAATTATCAAGACGATTATTTGGATAATATTTCTCATCTTCTGTTATTATCTCAAATTGTTTTACCTACTTGTTGTATTTCTTTTCATGTTCATGGAAAAATTGCAGTAATTGAAATATCATTAGAATTATATCGTTGCATCATATCCTCTTTAAATTTTTCGCCAAGTTCTCATGCAGGATTATCTTTTCAATAATGATAATCAGCTATTATTCCTTCAAAAGTTTTTGGTGTAAATGAACAAGTTACTTTACCTCAACTACCCCTTATTTCGTTTTTACCATTTAATGTTCTTTTTAATCGATTTCTGTGTTTTTCATGACGATGTTTATTCATATTTATTTTGCTATTTGTTGTTGGGTTGTTAATAATAAAATCTGTTTGATTATTACTTGCAAAATTTAATTGTTGATTTACTAAATCTAAACTAGTCGTATTTTTTCTAACTCAATTTTTAATATTTGAATTATCAATTGACTTACCATTAATACCTTGTATTTTATTATTTAAAAGTGGAGCAGTTAATACTCACAATTTAAATCAATAACTTGGACTAAAATATTTCATAATTTTGTTCTCCTTTGAAAGTAAATATAAAAATATTTACTTTCAAAACAAAGCAACTTTTATTTGTTAAATTTTACTTCTTTTTTATTTTTTTTGATAAATATTTTTGGGAAATTTTCACTCGATATTGACAGTAAAATAATACTATTTGTCATTATTTAGTGATAATTTCCTATTAGTTATCGAGTGAAAATTTCCCAAAAGTAAAGTTAAATATACTTGGTGATAAATATGGAAAGAAGCATGACTATGAAAGAAAAATATAAGTTTAATATTATAAATGACATTATTATTAATAAATTATCTAAACATCAAGCTAAGAATAAACTTAACCTAACTATTAGAAGAATTAACCAATTAATTCAAATTTTCAATAGAGAAGGTAAAGTTGGTTTTATTCATAAATCCCGAAATAAAATTTCTAATAAAACAACAAATTTTGAAATCAAAATTAAGATTATAAATTTATATAAAACCAAATATTATAATTTTAATTTTCAACATTTCCATGAGAAATTAAACAATGAAGAAAAAATTAAAATTTCATATAGTACACTTTATACTATATTAATTAAAGAAAAAATTACTTCACCAAAAAGACATAAAAATAAGAAAAATAACTTGCATCCTACAAGAAACCGAAGAACAAATTTTGGTGAATTAATTCAAATGGATGCAAGTAATCATCATTGATTTGGTAAGGATAAACCAAAAGCTTTTTTACATGCTGCAATTGATGATGCTACAGGAAATATTGTCGGACTATGATTTGATCATCAAGAAACATTAGATGGTTATTATAATGTTTTTTATCAAATTTTAACTAAATATGGCATACCAAAAACATTTTATACTGATAATAGAACAGTTTTTGGATATAAAAAACAAATCGATGCTGGCAAAATAAACACGGAAAATGATACTTATACTCAATTCCAAAAGTCTTGTAATGATTTAGGTGTTGAAATTATTAGAACTTCCATTCCACAAGCTAAGGGTAGAATCGAACGCTTATTTGGAACACTTCAAAGTCGCTTAATTAGTGAACTTAGACTTAATAAAATTAAAAATTTAGAAGAAGCTAATCAATTTCTTAAAATATATATAAGTATTTTTAATAAGCAATTTGCCTTACCTATTGATAATAATAAATCTGCTATGATTAAAGCTCCAAACCAAGAAGAAATAAATATTTATCTTTCAAGATTTTCTAAAAGAAAAACGGATAGTGGTTCAACTATAACATATTATGGTAAAAAGTATTTTCCTTATAAAAATAGCAAAGTTCAATACATACAACCTAGAACTGATGTAATTGTACTTAAATCGTTTATTAATGAGTTATATCTTAGTTATAATCATCAAATATATGAATTAAAAGAAATAGCACCAAAACCAATTATCAAAGAAGAGTTGATAAAAACTAAAAAGGTTTATATACCAAATAAAAACCATCCTTGAAGATATGGATACTAATAATACCAAATTAAAATTAGATAAAATTCTTTTTATAAAAGATTATTTTTGTGAATACTTAACTATATAAAATTTTAAATCGTTTGTCGAGCAGCAAATTTGATGCCTTAAAATTGATTTTAAAGATATAAAAAATAAAATTATACACCACCAATAGCACAAGCACCAGAAGCCATTGTTGTAATACCACCAACAACATTACCAATTATGGGAATAGTATTTAAAGCACCATTAACAATAGTTAATGTGTTTTCACAATTTAAATTTGATTTATTTTCTAGATTTAGAAGTCTGTTGTCAAGTTCATTAACTTGTTTTTTTAAAGTTTCAAAATCTGCTTTGATTCCTTGAATATTTTTGTTTAATTCATGTTCAATTAAAGTTGAAATATAACTTCAATCTCTTATATAACCTTTTATTATTTCTTTTTCTTGTCTTTTTCAATTATATAATGCTTGAGGATTAAATGTTTTAGAATTATTGATTGCTTGTGGTAAAGTAGAATTTCATTCATTTATATGTGCAAATCATTGTTTAACTTTTGAATCATTTGCTATAATATTTGAAATTTCATTAAATTTATCTTGTGTTACATAGGTAAAAGTTGGTTTTGTCAAACCATAAGAATAGGGACTAAAAGTACCAACAATTATTTTTTTTCAAAATAGCCAATAAAGTGTGAGTAATTAGATTTATCCAATAAATAAACTTCTGATAATTTAAAATTATGATATTTTTTCTTTATGGCACTTTTAATTTCGTTATCAACGTTATGATTAATTTTTCCTAAATTAATTTTTATATCTTTATTTCAATCTGGAAAATCATTTTCTAAATTATCAAGACGATTATTTGGATAATATTTCTCATCTTCTGTTATTATTCTTACTGATTCAAAATCAAATCAATTAAATGGTTTTTCATAAAGTACAATTTCTATACGTTCTTTTCTAGAACTATCTGTATATACTTTTTCAATTTTTGAAAAATTATCTCAAATTGTTTTACCTACTTGTTGTATTTCTTTTCATGTTCAT
Organism: Spiroplasma endosymbiont of Andrena trimmerana; assembly: GCF_964019575.1. Lineage (NCBI taxonomy): Bacteria > Bacillati > Mycoplasmatota > Mollicutes > Entomoplasmatales > Spiroplasmataceae > Spiroplasma > Spiroplasma endosymbiont of Andrena trimmerana. Next base: position 156,710 of record NZ_OZ026455.1, on the reverse strand, counting down.
GGAAAAATTGCAGTAATTGAAATATCATTAGAATTATATCGTTGCATCATATCCTCTTTAAATTTTTCGCCAAGTTCTCATGCAGGATTATCTTTTCAATAATGATAATCAGCTATTATTCCTTCAAAAGTTTTTGGTGTAAATGAACAAGTTACTTTACCTCAACTACCCCTTATTTCGTTTTTACCATTTAATGTTCTTTTTAATCGATTTCTGTGTTTTTCATGACGATGTTTATTCATATTTATTTTGCTATTTGTTGTTGGGTTGTTAATAATAAAATCTGTTTGATTATTACTTGCAAAATTTAATTGTTGATTTACTAAATCTAAACTAGTCGTATTTTTTCTAACTCAATTTTTAATATTTGAATTATCAATTGACTTACCATTAATACCTTGTATTTTATTATTTAAAAGTGGAGCAGTTAATACTCACAATTTAAATCAATAACTTGGACTAAAATATTTCATAATTTTGTTCTCCTTTGAAAGTAAATATAAAAATATTTACTTTCAAAACAAAGCAACTTTTATTTGTTAAATTTTACTTCTTTTTTATTTTTTTTGATAAATATTTTTGGGAAATTTTCACTCGATATTGACAGTAAAATATATACTATATTTGTATTTTATTTTGTTTTTGTTATACTTTTATTATAGTAAGTAATGTTTATTTTACTCGCATGGAATAAAATATTACTTACTTTTTCATTTTTATATTTATTGATTTTTTTATAATATTTGATATTATTAATTTATAAGTTTATATTGTTTTAGATTAGTTTTTAAATAATATTTTACTTATTTGAATTGGTAACAGTTCCATGCGAGGAATAGTTAAATATTAATATTAAAAACTTTTTATTTATTAAATTAATTTTGTATTTATAATATTTTTAATTTAATCTATTATTTTTTTTATTAAAATTTATAGAAAGGATTGGCAATTTTTATGTTTAAAACTCAATTAGTTAATATTGAAAAAGATAAAATGATACCCGATAAAAATAATCAAGGTAAGTTTTTAAATTTTGATGTTTTAACTTTTTTGGAAATTAATAAACAAACAAATATACCTACTGGTAAAGTAAGAGACAAATGGTATAATCCAACAGTTGTTAATGATTTTTCAAAATATTTACATAAATTAAATTTAAAAGTTGGTAATTATTATAATTTAGTTTTGGATTTATCCGGTACTATTGTAGATATTACTGAATGAAAATAATGTATAAAATAAAAATTAAATAAGGGGCTTATATATGGATTATATATTTTTCATTTTAAGCCCCTAATGGATTAGATTATAATTCATATATAAGCTCCTTATTAATAAAGTAAGGAGTTTTATTTATGCCTAATGAGTTAGAACAAACTAGTAATTATACTTTAACTAAAATTTTAAGAATTGGATTAAGTCCATTAAGTGCTATGGTTGGAGTTAGTGCTTATTATGGTCAATATTTAAAAGACCCAGTATTAGGTTCTATTAATTCTTTGTTATTTAGTAAAAAGTTAGGAATTGATATATGGAATATTAATCAAAGACTAACTACTAGAAATAAAGTTATTAATAGTTATAAAAAGATATTTTTAGGTTTAGGAACTATTGGTTTAATTAATTATGCTAAGTTTGTTCAGTATGTAGATAAGTTAGTTTCTTTATTAAGAGATGAACCTTGTTTTTGACCACCATGTCCTACTGAACCACCTAAAACAACGTATCCACCATTTACAACTGTTAAACCGATAATTGATGTTCCTTTTGTAGATTGAGATACTTATATATCTTTAAATAGTTTTGGTATAGCAAATGTTATTAGTGGTTTAACTGAGTTAATCCCTAATAGATTTCAAAATATAAGAAAGATAGCAAATATGGGTACTGGTGGATGTTTGATTAGTAGTGGTGTTGCTATGGGTATTAATAATAATTTTAATAATTATTTTGCTATTCCTACGATTATTGCCGGTGCAAGTGAGATTATTAATACTTTATTATTGCCATTGGGAAGTACACATAATAACAGTGAATTACAAGAAATATTTACAGATGAAAGAGCAAAATTAATTAATGCTAGTGTTAGTGATTATCAAAGTACAAATGACAGTATGGTTGATGTTGATTTAAATGATGATAATATGTCGGAGATTAATTTAGATAGAGCAAGTTTAAATTGGGATTATTCTTATGCTTATACATTAGGTGGTGTTTAATAATGGAAAATAAAGAAATTAAAAAAAAGTGGTATGACACTCCTAAATTTCATGTTTTTTTGTTTTATTGTTGGTTTTTTTCTATGGTTTGAACTGTTGCTGAAATACATAATATTATAAATGGTAATTTTGATTTTTTTATTGGTTTAGATTTAGGCATTAATATTTTACTTTTTGTTTTAGTAATTTTTTATGAGTTATTTAGTTTAATTGATTTTAAAAAAAAAAGAAAAAAAGGAAGTGATAAATAATGGATATGAAAGAAATTATAAAATATGTGTTATATATTGGTGGTTTTTGTTTAATTCTTTGATTTTGTAGAAATTGAATACGTGAAGGTATAGAAAAATATAAACATAGAAAACATGTAAAGGAGAATGATAGTGAGCCTGATTGTATTTTTTGTCGTAAAGATTTTGAAAAGAAGAAACGTAAATTAGAAATGGAAAAACAACAAAAAGAATTAGAGAAAGGGAGTGATTAATATGCCCGCTGGACTATCAGCATTATTAACCATGATAGGTGGTGTAGGACAACAATTATTAAATGCTTTTACTTATATTTTTGGTTGAGTATTTACTACTGGTGATGGTGGAACACTTACAAATTGACCAGTGTTAATTTCAATTGTATTTATGGTTCTTGTATTTATTAAGCAGTTTGTTGGTCATATTATCCATGGAACTCATTAGTAATTAGAAAGGAGTAAGCAAATGGTAAAGTTATTTTTTAGTTTGGTTTTTGTTTTACCATTATTGGGTAGACTTTTACCAGTTGTTAATACTTTGGTACAAACTATTTATATGCAGTATTTAAGTTCTTTTGCTGGATTACATACTGTGACACTTTTTATTAAGTCGTTTTTTTATGATAGTTTATACACTTTACCTTTGCCTATTCTTGCTTTAATAAATGTTAGTTTTGTATTTTATTTAATTTTAGGATTATTTAGATTTACAAGACATTAGGATGTGAAATTATGTTTATACCTTTTATTACAACTGTTATGCAATTATTTGCTTCAATTTTTATGAAGTTTTTTAGTTTTCCACTTGGTGATTTAGGTTTTAATTTAGGTACGTTAATGATATTTTTGATTTTGCTTAGATTTGCATTTAGGGTTATTTTACCCGAATTAATGTTACCAACATTAGGTTTAGGATATGCTGTTAAGTTCATTGGTAAAAGTTCTGTTTCTTTGGGTGTTGGTACTGGTCAACAAATTGCTAAGAGTTATCAAAGACGCGTTGAAAAAGTAAAAACAAGAAATAAACAACAAGGTAAGTTTAAAGGTGGTGCTGGCGGTAATAAGTTTACTGGTAGTTCAACTCGTGACTTTGGTATTGGTGATTAATTATGTCTAATTTGTTATTAGTATATTGCATTTTATTTTTATATTTTCTAGTAATGATATTGGTATATTTTTAAATCAAACTAATATTACTGATGAAGTTTATATTTTGTTTAATTTGACTTTTTGATTGGTATTAGGTGTATTTTTTAATTTTATTTATCGTGTTATTAAATTTGTTTTTAGGTCATTGTTTGGGTAGGTGTTAAGTATGAGTGTTTTAGAAATTTACAATAAAATACATCAATGTATAGTTGATTATTGAACTATGTTTATAGGTAATCCAGTTGATGATTTTACTACTATTTTATGAAATTTAGTAGTTTATGGAACACAGTTTTTTATTGGATTTGTTTTGTTTTATGGTTCATGGTGAATTTTAAAATGTTTGTTTGGTAAATAATTATGTGATTTAAATTTGCTAAATTGTTTTTTGTTGTAAATACTTCTGTTCAAGCACCAACTTCTTTAATTGTTTCAAATGACCCTAATGTTGTTAATTATGATATTAAAAAAGAAATGATTAAACACGTTAAGTATAATGATTTTAATGATTGAGCAACTATTCCATGAAATTCTGCTTATTTTGACATTGACCAACCGGATTTAAAATTAGTTAGTGGTGAAATTATAGGTGGTGTAGATAATGATTTGGATTTTGAATATCAAAGTGATGTTGTAGGTGTTAAAAAGACAACACTTAATACTGGAACTGGTGTTTATTCTTTTAGGAGATATCAGTTAGATGATATTTCCCGTATTATGTTCAATCATAATTTTATTAAATATGGTAAAAAAAATCGACTTCTTATTCATAATGTAAATCATTGAGTTAAACCTTTAAATTTACGTTTTGAATTAAATTTTGAAATTGATAAACCTTTAAGTTTTTATATTCAAGGTTTTATGTTTTATTTTAATTATGAGGCTTTTTCTACATTTACTGGTGATTTTTCTTTTAGTTTTTTAGATTATGTTGGTGATACAAAATATGTTTTTAAAGGAAAGATTGGTAATGATGTTTATATGCAAGATTTGTATAATTTTGTTACTATGCCGGTTCGTGTTCCAAATTTAAGACATTTAACTGTATTTTTTGATATTCATGGAACTACAAATTTAACTATTCCACCAGAGGTTTCATTTGGTCAAATTAATATTTTTTCAAGTGAGAAAGTAACACCAGTTCCGCCAAATAGTCCTTTTAACCCTGAGTATGAGCGTGTTAGTTGATATGATGTTTTTGGTCATTTGCGTAATGCTTTTAGATGAGTACTTTATGGTGTTGTTGGTAAAGTTTTACCAGTTGAACCATTAAGAGAATTTTTTACTAAACTTGATGGATTATTGAGACGTATTTTTGATGATACTATTAGTTCTATTTTAAATGTTGATTTTACTAGTGGTTTAGAACAAGTTTTAACTTTATGAGTATTTTTAAAAGCAGTTGGATTTTTAGTTGGTTAGGAGTTTATTATGAAAAAGAAAGATTTATTTGAAATTTGTAGTGGAGTTATTTTTTGTTTTTTAATATCATCGTTTACTGCGTTATTTTTTGATTTTGATGTAGATAAATTAAAGTTATTTTTTGAAAATGCTAGTTTTGGTTCAAAAATTTTAATTTTCTTTTTTGATTTTATTTTTCCTTTTATTTTAAGTTCATATTTTGTAGATTTTTGTTTTTGAATTAAAAATAAGTTTAAAAATAAAAGTAAGGTGGTTAAATAATGCCTTGATATGGTTATTTACTTTTAGGAGTTATATTATTAATAATACTTTATCCATTTTTAATAACTAGAAAAAATATAAAGATATTACAACGTGTAGGTAGTTATATTATTTCAGCACCACCACGTACTGGTAAATCTGCTCTTGCTTGTTGTTTAGCACAAAAACATAAGGGTAGGGTAGTAAGTCCTATTCCTATTAAAGTTCGTAATGAATATAGTTATCGCTGTTCTTATGATGATGTTTTTAAATTTAATCAATTAAATAGTAATTATGCTTTTAAAGAGTGTGATATGGTTGTTTTAGATGAGTTAGGTTTGAAAATTAATAGTAATGATTTGTCGCCCGAATTTAAAGAAACACAAGAAAGTTTAGGAATGTTTTGTAAATTAATAGGTCATAATTTTAATGGAATTATGTATATGATTGAACAACACCCCGATAGAATACCAAAACAAGCACGTGAAAAAGTGGAATATATTGTGCAAGTTAAAAGAATGCGTATTTTGTTATTTTTAGTTAAGTTTAAACTAAATATTTATACTAATGTTGATGATTATAATAAAGTTGTATTATCTAAAAGACAAACAAAGCGAATAATTAAACGTGGTGGATTACCACCTAGTTATAGTGGTGAAACTATGACTTTTAGTTTATGATTTCCTAGGTCTTATTTACAAAGATATAATAGTCGTGCTTTAAATTATATTCATTCTTTAAAGAGTGAATTAAGTACTGTTAAAGACTATGAACAATCACAAGCATTAGATTTTACTGTTGATGATATTAGAGCAGTAGGATTAGATAAGTTGGATAATATATTACAAACTGAAAAGAAAGAAACTCAAAATACTGTATGCCGTACTTGTTATTATAGAAATAAATATTCTAAGAAAAATAAGAAAGATGTTAAAATAGAGTAAACCTATATTATTGGTCGAAGCCAACCAGAACCTTGGTTGGTTGGCTGTGGCGTTTACGCCACTGGGGTGAGTTGCGAAGCAACGAGGGGCAAAGCCCCTATATACTTGATTATATAAAAGTTTTATTATTATTTTATTTAAAATAATATGGTATTGTATATAGAATGTTTTAAAGGAATATAAAGTTATGTTTAAATTAAAAGCGCCTTATAAACCAACAGGTGATCAACCTGAAGCAATTAGAAAATTAGTAGTAGCTATTAAAAATAATATTAAATACCAAGTATTATTAGGAGCCACTGGTACGGGTAAAACTTTTACAATGGCCAATGTTATTGTGCAAGTGCAAAAACCAACTTTAATTTTAGTACATAATAAAACATTAGCTATGCAATTATATGGAGAATTGAAAACTTTTTTTCCTGAAAATCGCGTTGAATATTTTGTTTCATATTTTGATTTTTATCAACCCGAGGCATATTTACCAAAAACCGATACTTATATTGATAAAAATTCTAAACAAAATCAAGAAATTGAAATGTTAAGATTAAGTGCTTTAAATGGTTTATCTATTAGTAAAGATGTTATTGTTGTAGCATCAGTAGCAGCAATTTATGGTGAACAAGAACCAACAGCATATAAAGATAACTTTTTTGAATTGAGAAAAGGACAAAAAATTAATAGAAAAGATTTATTATTAAGACTAATTAAAAATGGATATGTACGTAATGATATTACATTAGAACCGGGTAGTTTTAGTGCAAAAGGTGATTTAATAAAGTTAGCTCCATCTTGAAATGATCAATTTTATTTAAGAATTAGTTTATTTGGTGATGAAATTGAAGAAATAGCACGTATTGATACATTAGGCGCTAATGTTTTAGAACGTTTTCCCTTTATTACAATTTTTCCTGCGCAAAATTATATTACTAGTAAAAGTCGTGTTGATCAGGCAGTTATTAAAATTACTGAAGAGTTAAAAATAACATTAGCACAACTAAGAAAAAATAATATGTTAGTAGAAGCGCAAAGATTAGAACAAAGAACAGAACACGATCTAGAATCCTTAAAAGAATTTGGTATTTGTAGTGGTATTGAAAACTATTCTCGTCATTTAGAAAATAGAGAAGTGGGTTCAGCACCATATACTTTAATTGATTTTTTTCCAGATGATTTTTTAACAATTATTGATGAATCTCATATGACATTACCGCAAATTAGAGGAATGTATAATACTGATCGTAGCAGAAAAGAAACATTAGTAAAATATGGCTTTCGTTTACCTAGTGCTTTGGATAATCGTCCTTTAAATTTTAATGAATTTTCTAATAAGTTAAAGCAAGTTATTTATACTTCAGCAACTCCTGCTGATTATGAATTATCTTTAATTAAAAATGAAGTTGAACCCTTTAATGTACCAGTTCAACAAATTATTCGTCCCACGGGTTTATTAGATCCAACAATTGAAATTAAACCAACTAAAAATCAAATGGAAGATATTATTAATCAAATAAAATTACGAACAAAAAATAATGAAAGAGTATTTATTACTACTTTAACAATTAGAATGGCAGAAGAATTATCAAATTTTTTTCAAGAACAAAAAATTAAAGTTGCTTATATTCATAATGAATTAAAAACATTAGAACGTACTAAAGTTTTGTTAGATTTAAGAAAAGGTGTTTTTGATGTTATTGTTGGTATTAATTTATTACGTGAAGGATTAGACGTACCAGAAGTGTCATTAATCTGTATTTTGGATGCTGATAAATCTGGTTTTTTACGTAATACTAAATCATTAATCCAAACTATTGGTCGCGCAGCACGAAATGTTAATGGTCATGTTATACTATATGGAGATATTAAGACAGAGGCAATGACACAAGCAATTGAAGAAACGCAAAGAAGAAGAGAAATTCAACTTGCTTATAATAAAAAACATAATATAGTACCAGTTACTGTTAAAAAACCATTGAGTGAAATCGTGAGTACTAGAGAATTAGATGTTGATTTAAAAATTTTAAATTCAAGTAAAGGTAAAACAAAAATAGCTGCTAAAACAAAGATAATTGCTGATTTAAGAGTTGAAATGTTACAAGCAGCTAAAGATTTAAATTTTGAAAAGGCAGCTTCACTTCGTGATTTAATTTTGAGTATTGAAAGTGAAAAATAAAGGAGTAAAATAAGTTGATCGATAAAGCACAAAAAGGTATTTTGATAAGTCCAAATACTAAAATTAATCCTCATATACCAACAATATTTTTAATAAAAAATTATATTACTAAACCTAAAATTTTTATTGGTGATTATACTTATTATCATGATTTTAATGGCGAACAAGCAGCTATTGATTTTGAAAATAAAAATATAATTTATCATTTTCCAAATATGATAGATGATGAATTAATTATTGGTAAATTTTGTTCAATTGCACAAGGTGTTTTATTTATAATGAATGGTGGCAATCATAATTATTCTGCAGTTTCAACATTTCCTTTACCATTATTTTATAAATCATTAAATTTATCAGAAGTTACAGAAAAAGATAAATTAGATAAATTTCCGATTAAATCACCAACAGTGATAGAAAATGATGTTTGAATTGGTCATGATGTGACTCTTAAGAGGGGTAACTATTGGTAATGGGGCAGTAATTGCAGCTAAAAGTGTAGTTACAAAAAATGTACCTCCTTATGCTATTGTTGGTGGTAATCCTGCTAAAATTATAAAATATCGTTTTTCTAAAAAAATAGTTCAAAAATTACAAAATATAAAATGATGAGATTGATCTATTGAAAAGATTGTTGAAAATTCGGATTTGTTAAAACAAAATTTTTATAATAAAATATTACAAGAACTTGTAAAAGAAAGTAATAGTTTAAATAAAATAAAGGGGTAATAAAAAATATGAAAAAATATGGTTATTTAACTACTAAAATAGGTTTAATTGAAATCATAGTAGTTGCAGAACAAGTAGTAAAAGTTAGCTTCGTTAATACTCGTCAAGTTGCTAAGGATAGTAGTAATATAGTGGTAGTTAATTGCTTAAAACAACTAGCAATGTATTTTGATAAAAAATTAAGTGATTTTAACTTACCAATAGCTTTAAAAGGAACTCCTTTTCAAGAATTAGTATGGAGTAAAACTTGTACTATTCAATTTGGGACAACTTTAACTTATCAAGAATTAGCGCAAAAGATAGGTTATCCAAAAGCAAGTAGGGCAGTGGGTTCAGCTTTAAGTAAAAATCCATTAGCAATTATTGTTCCTTGTCATCGTGTTGTTAATAAAAATAAGAATATTGTTAATTATCTTTATGGTGCTCATATTAAAAATTTTTTATTAGCACAAGAAAGTAAATAAGGTATAAGATTATTTTTTTATGATTGATTATCTTTTTTTGATTTTTAAAATTGTTAACAATTTTAACTACATAATTTTTAATATAGTAAACAAGATATCCTGCTAACATAACAGCAATTAAAATTAGTGAATTTCATAATGCTCACATATTATTATTTTGTGTACCATAATAATACATTGCCAAAAATGATCCAACAATAGCAATTATTGCTCCTAAATAACCAATAATAATGAAAAAGTAAAATCAAAAATTATTAAAAATCTTTTGGTAGTCTGGATGTTTGCGCCTTAAAAAGATAATGACTGAATTAACAATTAATTTTAAAAAACTAATAGCAATAATAAAGTAATTAGTTACTTCATACAATTGATTTCATAAAATATAAATTAAAGCAGCAAATATTAATAGTAACATAGCAGCTCATGGCATATTAGTTCTTTTAGTTGTTTTTTGAAAAAATTTAAACAAATCTTTTTCTTCACTCATTTTAAAAATTAAACGTGATTGATAAAGTAGAAATGCATTTAGTGAACCAACAAATAATAAAATTGCTAGTCCTAAAAAAATATAAGCTAAAACATGAGGAATATTAGGATTATTGATAATAGCATAATATCAAACGTTACTAAATCCATCATTTTTATCTAATCATGAAAGTGGTTCATTAATAGTTAACAAAGCAATTAATAGTATTAAATATAAAAAGATAATTAGTCCTGTTGCAACAATTAAAGCTCAAAGTACATTTTTTCTTGGATTTTCTACTTCTTCAGTAACATAAGTTATTGCTTCAATTCCTGAATAGGCAAATAGTGTCATTGTTGTTGCTGGTAATAAAACATAAGTTGCAAGAAAAATTTTTGATAAATCTTTTTGAACTATTTCACTATTAAAGCTATCTGTATTGCCATAAATCATAGCAATAAATAAAACAAAAGTAATTGGTAATCCTTTTAAAATTGTAAAAATAATTTGTGTTTTTCCAGAACTATTTTTAATAAATATTTGGACTATAGCTAATGCAAATAAAATTAAAATTCCAAATAATTTTATCAACCATTGGTTAGTAATATGAGCTAAAGTACCAATAATATTACCTAATGCTAAAGTAGCAGAAGCAACGGCAGTAGCACTAACCATTAAAACTAAAATCCATCCCAATCAAAACGAACAAGCCATTCAATTTGCTTTTTTTAATCAATAATAAGCACTTCCATTTCCTGGAAAAGAAATAGCAGTTTCTGCTAGTAATAACATTTCTGGCAAAATTAAAATACCGCCTAAAATTCAGGCACATATCATTAAAATCGGATTAAATCCACTTTGAAACGCTACTTGTCCAAATGAAATTAGTACTGATGATCCAACTGTGGCAGAAATTGCCATCATTAATATTACTCAAAACGAATACTTCTTTTTTAATTTCATGTCTTTTTCCTATCTCTATTTTTTTATTTCGTATGTATTGATAAAACTTTTTATTTTATTAATGTAAGTTTGATAAGCATTTGGTAAGGTTTCAATATGATCAATATTTTCCAAAAATAAATAATCATAATTTTTATAATGGAGTTTAACTTGATAATTATGAATGACATTAGCCATGAAAAATGGGACAAAATTATCTTTTTTACCGTGAATTAATAAAGTAGGAACTTGAAAACCTGTTTTGCTTTTTTTTAATAAATCATATTCTAAAATATTTGTATTTGTAAATTTTTGATATCTTTTGGCTAAACCATTACTAATTAATCATCAAGGTTTTTTATAACGATATTGCATGACGTAACGAAATTGAACAAGTAGATTAGAGAATCCACAATCAGTAATTGCCCAGTTAATTAAATTGGTTACTTTATAATTAAATAAATAATAATTAATTGTTGATGCACCCATACTATTACCAATTAAACCAATACTGCTAACTTGATAATTATCTTTTATTCAATTAATTAAACAATTAATATTTTCAGCACAAGTAAGACCAATGTCACTATATTGGCCATAAGTTTTACCGTGAGCAACACTATCAAAAGTTAAAATATTGTATCCTTCTTCATAAAATCATGACACTAATCTTAATGCTAAATATTTATTTTCTGTTCAACCATGAAAGCCAATAACTCATTTATCACTTTTCTTTTTTTGAATGACAGTTAGACAACTAATGTTTTGATTATTATCATTTTTAATGGTAAATTCTTGATAATTTTCTTTTTTTCAATCAATTGGATAGCCATATTTATTAAGATCTTTAATTTGACAATCATATTGATGATAATTAAAACTATTAATATCAACTGTTTGTTCGTTATTTATTTTAAATTTACCTTCTTTTTGATAAGAAAAGCAAAATTCTAAAAATTGTTTTTGATATTTTTTTGAATAAAAATAAACAAAAGGAAATAATAGAATAACTAATAAAATTTTGCTAAAAGAATAACAAAATTTTTTATAACCAGTTAATAAAATTTTTTGATTCACAGACGTGTTGATTACTGTCATTTTTTAAGCCTTTTCTAAACTACTAAACTACTAATTATTTTACACTATCTTATCAAATGTTTAAAATATTAATGTATGTTAATTTAATTATTTTAAAATAATTAAATTAATAATTTTTATAACTTAATTGTTTTTCAATTTTAATAATAATTTTTAATATTTAATTTTATTAATAATTGCTTTCTAGGAAAGTTTATTGTATAGTAATGTTTTCAGTTGTAAACTTTAAGTGAGATTTATTTAAAATTGAAACAAAATAATATTTTCAATAATTTTTATTTTGCTAAATTGTAAAGGTAAGTGCAACTAAATTATTTTTCTATCCAAATATTCGATTGGTGAAAGATAATTTAGTATTTTTCTCGGTTTTTGATTTAAAGACAATATAAATTTATGAACTTCATTTTTATTAGTTTTTGAAAAAATAAATTTTTTAGGAAATTTTTCTCTAATTAAACCATTAGTATTTTCATTAGTACCTCTTTGTCAAGGTGAATATGGATTGGCAAAATAAATTTTTACATCTAAATTTTTTTCAAGTTGTTGTCAATTTGAAAATTCTTTGCCACGATCAAAAGTAATAGTTTTAACAATGTTTTTAGGAAGAATTGATAAATAATAACTGACATTTTTATTAATAACTTTAGTAGTTCTGTTTTTAACTAATATTGCTAAAGTAAATCGTGATACTCTTTCAACTAAAGTTATTAAACATGATTTGCTTTTACCTCGTGATGATACTATAGTATCTCCTTCTCAATGACCAAGTGTTATACGATCATTAACATTTATATCTCGTTCTTTAATTGATTTACCATTAAACTTGCCACGATTTTCTTTAGATTTTCGTTTTTTACCTTTTCTTCTTAAATTTTTACTAGTAACTTTATCAAGCATTCCAAAATAAATTCAAGTATAAATTGTTTTAAAACTAATAACTCATTCTTTATGAAAATTTTTAATTCTGCCATAAATTTGTTCAGGTGATCAACCTAATAGTAATTTTTGTTGTACATATTTTACTAAATTCTTATTTTTAAACTTATGAAAACTAATATGTGATTGTTTTCGATTTTCAGCTTTATTTTGTGCAATTAATGAAAAATAATGATTATTATCTTTATTTCTATTAATTTCTCGAATTCTTGTTAAATCAGAAGCTTTAGATATGATTGTTGTTGATTCAGTAGCAGCATTAGTTCCACAAATTGAACTTGATGGTGATATGAATGATCAAACAATTGGTGCTCAAGCGCGATTAATGTCTAAAGCATTACGAAAAATTAGTGGAAGTATCGCAAAAACTATTTGTATTGTTTTATTTATTAATCAAATTCGAGAAAAAGTTGGTATTATATATGGTAATCCTGAAATAACACCCGGAGGAAAAGCATTACGTTTTTATAGTACAATTAGACTAGAAGTACGTAAAGGTGAACAATTAATCAAAAGTAATCAAATAATTGGTCATAAAATAAAAATAAAAGTTGTAAAAAATAAAGTAGCACCACCATTTAAAACAGCAAGTCTTGATTTTTGTTTTGAAGAAGGATTTTCAAAAATTAGTGAAATCATTACAATTGCTGTTGAGAAAGAAGTTATTAATAAATCTGGTGGCTGATACACTTATGAAGATGTAAAATTAGGACAAGGAAAAATAAAAGCAAAAGAAAGTTTAGAAACAAATACTTTTCTTTTAGAACAAATTAAGGAACGAATCAAGTTTTAAAAAAAAACATGCTAAAATTAATGTAGGATTATTATCCTACTTATTTGTGTGTAGATATTAAAGAAGAAAAATATAAAATTTTAATTTTATTTAAGTTTTTGAGTGTAAGGATTCTTTTTCTTGTAGGTGTTTTACAGCAAGGAGAAAAATATAAATGGAAAAAAATATGTTAGCTATATTATCAAATATAAGTAGTCAACAGTTTGGAATGTGAGTAGGTATATCAATTTTTCTAGCAATGATAGTAGGGATAATTGCTGGATTTCTAATTAGAAAAATGTATTTAAAAATTAAAGAACAACAAAGTTTTACTAATATTTTAAAGAGAGAAAAAGAATCTCAAAAATTAATTCAATCCTCAAGAGCCGATGCAAAAATTGAAATAAGTAAAATGAAAAAAGATTTGTATTTAGAGATTGAATATCGTAAAGAACAAAATTTAGAATATGAGAAACTTTTAAATAAAAGAGAACGCAAATTAAGTGAACGTGAAGAAATAATTGAAACACAAACACAAAATCTTTATCATCAACGTGAAATTGTAAAAAATGTTAAATTAGAATATCATCAAAAAATTGATCAAATTATTATGGAATTAGAAAAAATTTCTGGTATGAGTCGAAATGAAGCAAAAGATGAATTGTTTAGTAAATTAAAAGAAAAATTATCATTAGAATTTAATAAAATTATTAAAAATCATGAATATAATATTAAACTTCAATCTAAAGAGTTAGCCAATAATATTGTTAGTGAAGCAATAGAACGTTATGCAAGTAATTTTATTGTTGATAAGTCAGTATCATATGTTAAGTTACCTAATGAAGAAATGAAAGGCAGAATTATTGGTAAAGAGGGTAGAAATATTAAATCTTTTGAGTTAACAGCAGGTGTAGATATTATCATTGATGATACGCCAGAAACAATTCAAATTTCTTCATTTAATCCGATCAGAAGAGAAATTGCAACTAGAGCTTTAGAAGATTTAGTTAAAGATGGAAGAATTCATCCAATTAGAATTGAAGAAATCTTGAGATTTCATGAGCAGGAATTAAATGAAGGTTTTAAAGTTGATGGTAAAAAAATTATTGATGAGTTAAAATTAACTGGTTTTGAACCAGAGTTAGTATCTTATATTGGAAGATTAAAATATCGTACAAGTTATGGTCAAAATGTTTTATTGCATTCCTTTGAAGTTGCCAAACTTGCAGGAGCAATGGCAGCTGAATTGGGTTTAGATGTTAATATTGCAAAACGTGCTGGTTTATTACATGATATTGGTAAAGCTGCTGATTATGAATTAGAAGGTTCACATGTTTATAATGGTGTGATTTTAGCAAAAAAATATGGTGAAAGTGATATTATTATTAATGCTATTCATTCTCATCATGGTGATGTTGCAAAAGATAATGTTTATTCTTCTTTAGTTTCAGCTGCTGATACATTATCAGCAGCTAGACCTGGTTCAAGAAATAATTCATTAGAAGAATTTATAACTAGAATTAAAGAAATTGAAGATTTGTGTAAATCTGTTAAAGGCGTAGAAAAAGCATATGCTGTTCAGGCTGGAAGACAAATTAGAGTTATTGTGGATCCTAAAGTTATTAATGATTTTGATGCTCATATATTAGCAAGAAACTTAAAACAAAAATTAGAACAAATGATTACAATACCAGGCGATATTCATATTACTGTTATTCGTGAAGTAAGAGCAACAGAATTAATTAATTAAAAAATTAATTAATTATTTTTTAGAGAACCCTTAGGTTCTCTTTTTAACTTTATAAAATATATAATTTGTTAATGCTGAGTTATACTTGTAAGTGCAAGTAAATAAAATTGCAAAAAATTCTCATATAAAAATTTCATAATGCTAAATTTAGTTTAGAAAAAAGTAAGGAGTTTTTATATGAGTTATAAACATCTTGGCATAGATGAAAGAATTTATATTGAGAATCAATTGAAATTTAAATTTAAAATTAGTGAAATAGCTAAAAATCTTAATCGAAGTATTAGTACTATTATTCGAGAAATTAATAGAAATAAAGATAATAATCATTATTTTTCATTAATTGCACAAAATAAAGCTGAAAATCGAAAACAATCACATATTAGTTTTCATAAGTTTAAAAATAAGAATTTAGTAAAATATGTACAACAAAAATTACTATTAGGTTGATCACCTGAACAAATTTATGGCAGAATTAAAAATTTTCATAAAGAATGAGTTATTAGTTTTAAAACAATTTATACTTGAATTTATTTTGGAATGCTTGATAAAGTTACTAGTAAAAATTTAAGAAGAAAAGGTAAAAAACGAAAATCTAAAGAAAATCGTGGCAAGTTTAATGGTAAATCAATTAAAGAACGAGATATAAATGTTAATGATCGTATAACACTTGGTCATTGAGAAGGAGATACTATAGTATCATCACGAGGTAAAAGCAAATCATGTTTAATAACTTTAGTTGAAAGAGTATCACGATTTACTTTAGCAATATTAGTTAAAAACAGAACTACTAAAGTTATTAATAAAAATGTCAGTTATTATTTATCAATTCTTCCTAAAAACATTGTTAAAACTATTACTTTTGATCGTGGCAAAGAATTTTCAAATTGACAACAACTTGAAAAAAATTTAGATGTAAAAATTTATTTTGCCAATCCATATTCACCTTGACAAAGAGGTACTAATGAAAATACTAATGGTTTAATTAGAGAAAAATTTCCTAAAAAATTTATTTTTTCAAAAACTAATAAAAATGAAGTTCATAAATTTATATTGTCTTTAAATCAAAAACCGAGAAAAATACTAAATTATCTTTCACCAATCGAATATTTGGATAGAAAAATAATTTAGTTGCACTTACCTTTACAATTTAGCTAATTCAAATATTTATTTTTTTATGTTTAATTTATTTTTTCATTATTATTTTAGTGTTAAAATAATATAGTCTTAAAAATAGAGGAGAATATAAATATGAGTTTTGCTGACATTATGTCAAAAAAAGTACAAAAAACATTAGAAAAAAATTTAAGTAAAAAAACTTTAACCATGGAAAATATGGAAGCAACAATTAAAGAATTTAGATTAATTTTGTTAGAGGCTGACGTTAATTTTAGAGTGGTTAAAACTTTAACTAATGAAATTATTAATAAAGCAAAAGGTGAATTTATTAAAGAAGGCTTAGATCAAAAAGAAATGTTAATTAAAATTATTCATGATGAATTAACAAAGATTATGGGTACTAAGAATGTTGAATTAGATTTATCTACTAATCCTACTGTTATTATGATAGTTGGTTTACAAGGTTCTGGTAAAACAACAACAATATCTAAACTAGCAAAGTTGTTAACAGATAAATATCAAAAAAAATGTTTACTAGTTGCAGGAGATATTTATCGTCCAGCTGCTGTTGAACAATTAAAAGTTTTAGGAAAACAATTGAATATTGAAGTTTTTTCCCAAAAAAATGAAACTCCTACTAATATTGTTAAAAATGCTCAAATATATGCTAATAAAAATAAGTTTGATGTAATATTAATTGATACAGCTGGAAGATTACACATTGATGAAAAATTAATGCAAGAACTAGCAGAAATAAGAAAAATTACTTCACCAAAAGAAGTTTTACTTGTTTGTGATGGTATGGCAGGACAAGATATAATTAATGTTGCTATTGAGTTTAATAATACTATTCCTATTACTGGAAGTATAATCACTAAATTAGATGGTACTGCTAAGGGTGGTTCAGCTCTTTCAATTTCTTATTTAACAAAGATTCCTGTTAAGTTCTTAGGAATGGGTGAAAAGGTAACTGATTTAGAGGTTTTTTATCCAGAAAGAATGGCAGAACGTATTTTAGGAATGGGTGATCTTACTACATTAATGGAGAAGGCCGAAAGTATAGTTTCAACTCGTGATGTTGAAGAAACTATGAATAGAATGATGTTAGGTCAATTTGATTTGAATGACCTTGTTAATCAAATGAAGCAAATTCAAAAAATGGGTAAATTGGGCTCACTTGTAAAAATGATTCCTGGTATGTCTGCTAAAATTAGTGATGCTAAAATTAGTGATGCTGAAACTGATTTAAAAATAGCAGAATATATTATTGCTTCAACAACTGCTCAAGAACGTGAAAAGCCACAAATTTTACGTTATCCAACTAGAAAAGCAAGAGTATTAAAAGGCTCAGGTCGTTCAGAAAAAGAATTAAATAAAGTGCTAAACCAATTTGAAAAAACTAAAAAAGTTATGGATCAAATTGCTGGTCAGATTAAAAAAGGAGAAATGCCAAATATTCCAGGATTAGATAAGTTAATAAAAAGTTAGAAAAATAAAAAAAATTTGTTATTTTTTGTTAATTTGTTAAAATTTATTTAACTCAAGAAATGTATAAAACTTTGATTTCTTGAGTTTTTATAGATATTATTTTATTAAAATTTTTTTAAATTTTCTTCTTTGTTTTTAAAAATTTAATTTATTTTTTAAAGTAAAACTAGATTTTAAAAAGAAAATAGTGTTTAAATAGTGGGTTATTTTAAATTAAAAATATAGCAAAAATTTATTTTTTCTTTTTCAGTTGCTTAATAATATTTAGGGAACAAGATAACTTTGAATTGTGTTTAGTAAACAAATTAAATTCAGTTAGGAGACAATGATTATGAAAGATACGTATACATCTGTTCGATTAGCTCAAAAGCCACAAAATTCTTTTGCTTGCTATCGATGTGGTAGAGTAATTTTGATAGCTGATTACTTAGAAGGAATAAATATTCAAGTTAATTGCAGTCGTTGTGGCTTTAAGAAGCGTGTTAATAGTATAAAGATAGAGAAAATAAACAGTAAACCAAATTCAGCGCTAAATTCTAATGAAATTTCAAAAGAAAAGATAAATGAAATTTTTAATTCCTAAAACTATTAAATTTGTAAAATTACAAATTTGGAGAAGTGTTGGTTTAATTGATTTATTAATTATTTTAATGGTAGTTGGATTTGCTTCAATTATTATTTTATTATTGCAAATTGATATTATTTTTAAAATATTAGCTGTTATTTTAGTTGGTTGTGCTACTATTCCGCTTACTTTTTATTGACAGCCAAGAAAAAAAGGATGAGAAATTATTTTATTATGATTTAAATTTCATAGTAAAAATCGTTATTATAAATCTGAAAAAAATTCACAAATATTAGTACCATTTAAAAAAATTATTAGTAAGAATGTGATGCAATTAAATGTGAAAAATACAAATTATACTAGAGCTTTATTATTGGAGGGTTTTAATATTACATTATTATCTAATGAAGAAGCCTCAAATAAAATTAAAGATTTAGCTGCAGCTTTTAAAATTATTAATATTTCTATGTCTTTAATAAAGATTGATATGCCTTTAGATATAACTGCACAAACTAATTTTTATAAAGAACAACTCGAAAAAATTGATTTAGAAAATATTAGTGAAAAAGCAAAATTAGCAAGAAAATTTCAAATGATATCAGCAATTAATGCTAATAATGAAATTCAAAATCAAAATGAAATGACGCAACCATTTTTTTACTTATTTTTTTATTCATCAAATCAAGAAAAATTAAAAGAAGAAGTAAATGCTTTTAAAAATTATATCAGTCGTAGTGGTGTTAAAGCTAGTGATATTAATTGTTTTGAAATGATGGTTGTTTATAGTAAATTAATAAATTCTAATGAAAATGCTTCGTTAGAAGAAATGTTTACTACAAAAAAAGAAGAAACTGTTAAAAGTAAAGATTTAACTAATGATTTAGCGATTAAAGAATTATTAGTTCATAAGAATAATTTAGAATTTGCTAATTGTTTTCAAACTGTTTATAACATATATGATTATCCATTTGAAGTTTCAGCAGTCTGATTAGCAAATTTAGTAAATATTCCGAATACTAGTTTAATCTTTACTTTTAATAGTATCAGTGAAGAAAGTGCTAAAAAACAATTGAATAAAGCTATGCAAAATTTAGCAACTTTAAATTTTATGACAAAATCATTATCAGAACGAAGAGATTATGATTATCATTATCAATCATTAAATGAATTATTAGATCAAATTGCTGGTGGTGGTGAAAAAATATTTAATACTAATATGTATTTATTAATTAATGGTGCTGATCGTAAGCAACTTAAGCAAAATATTAGTACTGCCGAATACGAAATAAAAAACAATAATATGAAGTTTGATAAATTATATTATCGTCAATTAGAAGCTTTTTTATCAGTAATGCCAGATAGTGCTGATTGATTTAAAGAAACAGGTCACGAAATGCCATGTTTAACAATAGGTGCTAGTTTTCCTTTTTTAAATCAAGAATTAAATGATAAACAAGGACTGTTTCTTGGATTTAATGAAAGTGGTAATAAAGTATTTTTTGATCAAAGAACTAAAAGTAGTACTCGTAAAAATCATAATCAATTAATTATTGGTACTAGTGGTTCAGGAAAATCTTATACTTCTAAAAAAGAAGTAAATTATCAAATTATGCTTGGTCATAAAGTAATTGTTATTGATCCTGAACGTGAATATCGCGATTTATGTAATTATCATGATGGAAGTTGAATTGATGTTGGTGACGGTTCTTCTGGCAATATTAATCCATTTCAAATTACATTGGCACTGAGTGATGATAATACTAATGATAATAATACTCGTGATATTTTAGCACCACATATGCAATTCTTAGAACAATTTTTAAACGTTGCTACTGGTGGATTAACGAGAAATGAATCAAGTTTATTAATGATTTATGTAAATTTAATGTATGAAAAATTTGGTATTACTTCTCGAACAAAAATTCATTTATTAAAACCAAATCAATTTCCAATTTTTCAAGATTTATATGATATTATTGAATCTGATATGGTTAAAGAAGAAGAGATTAGAAGTAAAAATGAATTAAAAAATTTACTAATTATATTATCAAGATTTGCAACTGGTGGTACTGATGCTAATTTATGAAATGCTCATACTAATATTAATAGCAGTAGTTTATTACAAGTTTATGATTTATATACTTTAACGCAATCAGGGAATAAACGTTTAGTTAACGCTCAAATGTTTTTAATTTTGAAATATATTGAAAATGAAGTACGAAAAAATAAAAATGATAATGAAATTAATAATAAACAACAATGAATTTCAATTACTATTGATGAAGCCCATTTACTTATTGATAAAGAATTTCCAGCAGCATTATTATTTATGTATCAAATTGTTAAGAGAATTCGTAAGTATACAGGTATGATAAATATTATTACACAAAATATTAACGATTTTCTTGGTTCTGAAGAAATTAAAAAATATACTACTGCTATTATTAACTCAAGTCAATATTTAAAAGTATTAAACTTACAACCTCATGATTTAGCGGCATTAAATGAATTGTATTCTTCATATGGTGGCATTTCTGCTAATGAAACTGATTTTATTGCTCGTGCTAAAGTTGGTGAATGTCTTTTTGCTATTTCTAGTTTATATCGTATGTGTTTAAATATTAATGTTAGTGATGCTGAAACACAAGCAATTAAAAATATAAAAAATAAAGAAATTGAAAATTAGTATATTTTTTTATACATTATCGATTTCATCAATAATTGTTAATTTATTTTAAATTAAATATAAAGATACTTTCATATTAATAAAACTTATAAGTTTTATTAATATGATTTTATTTAAATAAAAAATTTTATAAAACGCTAAATTGTAAAGGTAAGTGCAACTAAATTATTTTTCTATCCAAATATTCGATTGGTGAAAGATAATTTAGTATTTTTCTCGGTTTTTGATTTAAAGACAATATAAATTTATGAACTTCATTTTTATTAGTTTTTGAAAAAATAAATTTTTTAGGAAATTTTTCTCTAATTAAACCATTAGTATTTTCATTAGTACCTCTTTGTCAAGGTGAATATGGATTGGCAAAATAAATTTTTACATCTAAATTTTTTTCAAGTTGTTGTCAATTTGAAAATTCTTTGCCACGATCAAAAGTAATAGTTTTAACAATGTTTTTAGGAAGAATTGATAAATAATAACTGACATTTTTATTAATAACTTTAGTAGTTCTGTTTTTAACTAATATTGCTAAAGTAAATCGTGATACTCTTTCAACTAAAGTTATTAAACATGATTTGCTTTTACCTCGTGATGATACTATAGTATCTCCTTCTCAATGACCAAGTGTTATACGATCATTAACATTTATATCTCGTTCTTTAATTGATTTACCATTAAACTTGCCACGATTTTCTTTAGATTTTCGTTTTTTACCTTTTCTTCTTAAATTTTTACTAGTAACTTTATCAAGCATTCCAAAATAAATTCAAGTATAAATTGTTTTAAAACTAATAACTCATTCTTTATGAAAATTTTTAATTCTGCCATAAATTTGTTCAGGTGATCAACCTAATAGTAATTTTTGTTGTACATATTTTACTAAATTCTTATTTTTAAACTTATGAAAACTAATATGTGATTGTTTTCGATTTTCAGCTTTATTTTGTGCAATTAATGAAAAATAATGATTATTATCTTTATTTCTATTAATTTCTCGAATAATAGTACTAATACTTCGATTAAGATTTTTAGCTATTTCAATAATTTTAAATTTAAATTTCAATTGATTCTCAATATAAATCCTTTCATCTATGCCAAGATGTTTATAACTCATATAAAAACTCCTTACTTTTTTCTAAACTAAATTTAGCATTATGAAATTTTTATATGAGAATTTTTTGCAATTTTATTTACTTGCACTTACAAGTATAATTCAGCAAACAATAAAAAATAAGTTGATAAAATTGAAAATTTTTATTTACTTTATTTTAAAACCAACTATAATTAAAGTGTATCAACATTATTTATAACATATGAATTTGACTGTAAGTCCTAATTTATCTCTTTAAGGAGTAAAATAGGGCTTATTATATTATTAGATAAATTCATGCTTTATAAACAATTTTGATTAGTAAATAATTTTATTTTTTTATTATTTAAGGAGGAAAAACTTATGATTTTTAATTATCTATCAGATGGACCTGATATAAATAAAATCATTGATGTAGCAAAACCTTATGTTTCGGCAGTTGCAGGATTGCTAATTGCTGCTTTAATTGCATTTAGTGTTTTTAAAATAATTATATTGGCAAAAGATTTAGCGGCCGCTGGTGATGATCCACAACGTAGAAGTGAGATTAAAAAAGCGTTTATGTATACATTAATTGCACCAATTATTGGCATTACTGCATCAGCAATAATAATTGCTCTTGTGCAAGCTTTTGGTGGTAATCCAAATATTCTTCCTAGCTAACTAAAGAAAGTTATATATTAACTTAATATTAAGTTATGAAGAGAAAAGAGATGAAAATATGGATTGACTAACAGATATTATACTAGGAGCTTTATTATTTATACCTTGACTTATTTTCATTCAAGGACCATTATATTTAATTGATATTTTATTGAGATCACCTAATCATGGTCATGGCGGCATATTTGATTATTTAACAACTGATGCGATAACTAATTTAGTTTTTGGAGATTTTACTAAAGATCCACTTAATAGTAAAAATTTACCAGTATTTTTTTCAGCATTAGCAATTGTTTCAATTGGCGTAATACTTATTATGTTTATTATGCAATTAATTATTATTCAATTTACTGAAACACATACAATTAGAGAAAAATTAGGTAAAGCTATAAAAAATACATTTTTAGCTTTTTTAGTAATTGTTTTCATTCCATTTTTTATGAGTACTATAAATTATTTAATAACAGGATTATTGGCAGTTTTACAAATTACAGCTTTAGGAAAAAATGCTAGTTTAGCTGATTTATTATGAGGTATTGGTGCTCCGGATGCTAATGCTGCTCAGCATGATCCTGGTGTTTATTCAATGCCACCTATTTCTCAATTAAAACATTGAAACTTTATTCTTGAAATTATTGCGGTGTGATTTACTTTATATGTATTATTTGTTGCATCAATGACATTGGTTGAAAGAATTATTGATTTATTACTTTTATTTTCAATATCACCAATTGTTGCTTCTATGATGCCTGTTGATCAAGGAAAAAGATTGGGTGTTTGAAAAGAAATGGTAATAGGTAAGTTTATTATTGGTCCAGGAACGATGTTACCTATTTATATCTTTCTTCAAATATTACCAAAGGCAATATTAGATATTACTAATAATACTAATTTTAGTTGACTTGAAAAACAAGTTTTATATACGTTATTTTGTACAGCTGGTGCTATTAGTTGTTTAAGAACTCAAAAAATTATTAATCACTTAGTAACACAAAACTTAGGTGTACAAAGTGCTATTGATTCTAATGGAGCAGCTATTGCTGGAAATATTATGGGTAAAGCTCGGACTTTTGCTAGCCTTGCAGCAGGTGGTGCTGGTGCATTAAAACTTGGGAAACAAATTGCATTTGGTGGTGCTAAAGATGGAAGAAATCCTGATGGTAGTCAAAAGAAAGCAAATGGACTATTAAAAAATGGTATAACAGGTTATTTAGGTAAAGGTACTAAAGGAATTGCTAAAGGAATTGGTAAATTTCAAAATTCTCATGATCAAGGTACTAAATGACAAGATACAAAAAATAATTTAAAAAGCCCTTTTGTTGGATTAAATAATATGGCTAAGGGTGCTTTTGTTGAACCTTTTGTAAATTTAAATAACACTAGAAAGAATGCAAGAAGAGGAGATCCTGATGAATAAAAAAGTAAAATATTAAAATCTTGGAGAAATAATCATGAAATTTAAAAAAACAAAAAATGAATTTAAAAAGAAAAAAAGTTATCATTGAAGACGTAATGTAACTATTGGTATTTTATTATTAATAATATCAGGTATTGCTGGTGTTATTTCCCAATATGGGTAAAATATAAATTATTATAAAATATATAAAAAATAAAGGAACATAAAAATGAAATTTATTCGTCAAAAAAAATGAGTACTACCAGCAGTAATTATAATTGTTATACCCTTTTTAGTATTAATAAATACTTTATTAGTTTATGCTTTAGTCTTTGTTCGTAACATGTTTTCTCATAGTGGAGATAATCAACAACCATTTACACTTAAATTTTTAATACAGGATGTTATTAATTATTGATTAATATTTTTAATTCTATTTCTTATTGAATTTTCAGTTTTATTATCTTACTTTATGATTCATAAATGTAAAATTTATTGTGAAACTCATAATAAAAGTCGCTTTTTACGTGATTCAAAAAATAAAGTGTATGGATCTGCTGCTTGATTAACACCCACTGAAATTGCTAATACCTTTCCTTTATCAAAAACTGTTGAAAATGATTACGGTATTGTTGTTCAAACAACAAAGACTAAAATTGGTGGTGTCCAATTTAATATTAAGTCTGATGCTCATAATATTGTAATTGGGGGAACAGGAAGTGGTAAAACTCAAAAATTAGTTATTCCAACTATATATTTAAATGCCCAATCGAAAATTAAACCATCAATGGTTATTACTGACCCAAAAGGAGAATTATTTCAAAATCATTCTAAAATATTAAAAGATAATGGTTACGATGTTTATGTTATTAATTTACGTGATACATCAGTATCTAATTCATGAAATCCTTTTGTTAAAGTATATGATTTTTATGTAGAATCAATGCGTTTAAAAAAAGAAAATAATCCTTTAAATGAATCAATTACTTATGAATCAATGGCATTATCATGAATTAATGATATTGTTGAAGCTTTATTTCCTGAATCAGATCCAAAACAAAAATTTTGAAATCAATCAGCGATGCAAGTTGTTAAATCAATTATGTTATTTATGCTAGAACAACTTGAAGATCAACCTGATGTTCCTTTAAAATACTTTAGTATGTCAAATGCTGCTATTGTTGCTACTAATCGTCAACGATATGTTGAAATTCTAAAAAAAATGCCAACTCATAGTTTAGCTCGTCAAATTGGTTTAGGTGCATTAGAAGGTGCTGAAGAAACTGCGGGATCAATTAGTCAAATGGTTGCTAATGGATTACGTTTATTTACTGATCCAGTGACGCGAAATATTAGTTGTAGTAATGATATAAATTTAGATGAAATTGTAAAAAAACCAAGTGCTGTTTTCTTAGTTGTTCCTGATGAAAGTAATGAACGTAATGCTTTTGTATCAATGTTTATTGCACAGTTATATAAAAATACAATTCGTTATGCAAGTACTTTACCTGATATTAAATTACCACGTCCTTTATACTTTTTATTTGATGAGTTTGGTAATATACCAACGATTGCTAGTATGGCACAAATGATTACTGTTGCACGAAGTCGTAATATTTTTTTCATGATGATTATGCAAGATTTACAACAATTAACACAAAAATATGGTAAAGAAACAGCAGAAACTATTTTTAATAACTGTATTTTGCATACTTTTTTGCAAACTATGGATTTACAAACCGCTAATAAATATTCAGATATGTTCGGTGAAAAAACAATTATTAATTATAGCCATTCTGGTAATAAAGATAAAAAAGCTGATAATATTAATTCATCATTACAAGGTAAAAAATTAATTACAGGTAGTGAGTTAATGAAATTAGATTTTGATACTGCTGTTATTTTTTTAGCAAAACATAATCCAGCAAAAACACGTTTAATTCCGTTTTATGAATGAGGAAGTAAACCGGCAGGACAAGCAACTGTTACAAATGCTTCACGTTTAATTGATTTTAATAAAGATTATTATTTAAGTTATATTGGTTTATTCTATTATATTGAGAAAAGAAAAAATCCACAAGCTGCTGCCGAAAGAGAAAAATCAGAAAAATAAAAAACAAACAATAGTTAAGAAATTGTATATAAAAGAATATTTATTTTAATATATAAATGTATATTATTGATAGATATAGAAAATAACGATATACTTATTTCATGAATAGATCAAAAATATAAGTTTTACTTTTTATAAATTATGCTAAAAAAGGTAAGTACATAATAATGTTAAATATTATAAATAAACTTATATGAAAGGATTTTAAATATGAATGTTCCCAATATTATTTCTTTAATAAGATTAATATTAGTCCCAATTATTGTTAGTTTAATGATTATTGGTCCAATAGATAATGATAATTTTTATCATCTTTGAATAACAAGTATTAATATTAATAGTTATAGTTTACCGATTAGTTGGTTAATGGCAGCAATTTTATTTATTATTGCTGCCATTAGTGATTTTATTGATGGATGATGAGCAAGAAAATTTAATCAGGTAACAACTTTTGGTAAATTTTTTGATTCAATTGCAGATAAACTTTTAACTAATGGTGTTTTAATTGTAATGGCATGTGCTACTATAATTCCGGTTTGAATGGTAATTATTTTGGTATTACGTGATTTTATTATTGATGTAGTTCGTCAAATTTTGGCTACTAAAGGTACAGTAATGGCTGCTGATAAATATGGTAGAATAAAGGCAGCATTACAAATGTTAGGAATTACAATTTTATTTTTTATTAATTGACGATTTTTAAATGGTAGTGTTAATGGTCATAGTAATAATGATCAATATGGTTTAATTAATCAATTAGTAATGATACCAATGTACGTTGCTACAGTATTAAGTATTTTTAGTGCTTATAATTATATTAGTTCAAATAGTAAAAAATTGTTTAATATCTAAAAATAAAAGGAGTATTAATATAAATGATAAATAAAGTAATTGTTTTGAATCAGTGAGCAGTAGTTACAGGAGCGTCTAAAGGATTGGGATATTATTACTGTCAAGCATTATTAGCACAAGGTTATCACGTATTAGGGGTATCACGTGATAGTAAAAAAATATTAGAATTAGCAGATAAGTATCCACACTTACAAGTTAAAAATTATGATTTAGATTTATCTGATTTAAAAAATATTTATAAATTATTTGAGTTATCAAAAGAATTAAATGTAACAGTAGTTATTAATAATGCTGGTTATGGTGTTTGAGGAACATTTGCAGATAGTATGTTAGAACAAGAATTAAATATGATTAATTTAAATATTTCTTGTTTACATATTTTAACAAAGTTATTTGTTCAACGTTTTAGTAAAAATAATTATGGTCGTGTTATTAATATTGGAAGTATGGCAGCTTTTAGTCCAGGTCCTGTTTTTGCTAGTTATTATGCTTCTAAATCATATGTTTGAAGTTTAGGTGTTGCAGTTAATTATGAATTAAAAAGAGCAAAAAGTAAAGTAAGAGTAATTACAATTTGTCCAGGTCCATTAAAAACTGAATTTTGAAATCGTAGTAGTAATGGTAAAGGAAATAAAGAACATTATAGTTCATTATTACCAGTTTTAGATACTGAAACTTATGCTAAAAAGTCTTTACAAACAGCCTTAAAAACAAAAAGAAAAAGTGTTATTATTACAGGAATTTCTAATAAAATTACAAGAACTATTATTAGAATATTACCTTTAAAAACAGTACTTAAGTTAGTATATAATTATCAAAAAAATCGCTAATAATGAATTTCATTTTTTATTTTAATCGTAAAAATTATTAAAAAACATTTATAATAAATAAATGTTTTTTTATTGTTTTCTTTAAAAGAAAGGTTTATGATGTATCCAACTTCTTAAGATTTTAAGAAGTTATTAAAAAAGAGGTGTTATTTATGAAAAAATATTTATCAATGTTAACAACAATAGCATTATCAGCAGCATCAATATTTTCAACTTCTTCGATATTAAATTCATATGTAAAAAATTCCAATTTAATAAATGTTGATAATTTACATGATGTAATACAACCAATTGATATTGTTGAATACCCTATTTTTGCTGATAATGGAGAAACTACAGTTAAAACTTTTGAAAAAAATGTTATTGTTCTTTTTAGTGATCCTTCAAAATTAAAATATATAGAATTAACTGATATAAAAAGTCATGTCGATTTTCATATAAATGGAAAAGATTATTATTATAATGATCAAAGTAAGAATTCAGTTATTGTATCTAGTGATACAAAGTTTATTGATAATAGTATTTCACATGAAGGAAATATGAATAAAGTTCAGCAAACAGTTAGTTACGATTATGATTGAAATCAAAAAGCATTTATTTTTAAATTTGTTAGTGTTGAAACGGTTACAGCAAATAATGAAAAAGATACTCAGTTTGTGAGAGGTTATTTTACTACTAGTTTAAAGTTAAATTTGCATGAATTTTAATTTATAGTTTAAAATATTATTTTTTTAACTTAATTAGAGAAATTATATTATAAAAGTAGTACTTAAGTACTGCTTTTATTTATTTTTTTGTTTTTTAAAATGCTAAATTGTAAAGGTAAGTGCAACTAAATTATTTTTCTATCCAAATATTCGATTGGTGAAAGATAATTTAGTATTTTTCTCGGTTTTTGATTTAAAGACAATATAAATTTATGAACTTCATTTTTATTAGTTTTTGAAAAAATAAATTTTTTAGGAAATTTTTCTCTAATTAAACCATTAGTATTTTCATTAGTACCTCTTTGTCAAGGTGAATATGGATTGGCAAAATAAATTTTTACATCTAAATTTTTTTCAAGTTGTTGTCAATTTGAAAATTCTTTGCCACGATCAAAAGTAATAGTTTTAACAATGTTTTTAGGAAGAATTGATAAATAATAACTGACATTTTTATTAATAACTTTAGTAGTTCTGTTTTTAACTAATATTGCTAAAGTAAATCGTGATACTCTTTCAACTAAAGTTATTAAACATGATTTGCTTTTACCTCGTGATGATACTATAGTATCTCCTTCTCAATGACCAAGTGTTATACGATCATTAACATTTATATCTCGTTCTTTAATTGATTTACCATTAAACTTGCCACGATTTTCTTTAGATTTTCGTTTTTTACCTTTTCTTCTTAAATTTTTACTAGTAACTTTATCAAGCATTCCAAAATAAATTCAAGTATAAATTGTTTTAAAACTAATAACTCATTCTTTATGAAAATTTTTAATTCTGCCATAAATTTGTTCAGGTGATCAACCTAATAGTAATTTTTGTTGTACATATTTTACTAAATTCTTATTTTTAAACTTATGAAAACTAATATGTGATTGTTTTCGATTTTCAGCTTTATTTTGTGCAATTAATGAAAAATAATGATTATTATCTTTATTTCTATTAATTTCTCGAATAATAGTACTAATACTTCGATTAAGATTTTTAGCTATTTCACTAATTTTAAATTTAAATTTCAATTGATTCTCAATATAAATTCTTTCATCTATGCCAAGATGTTTATAACTCATATAAAAACTCCTTACTTTTTTCTAAACTAAATTTAGCATTATGAAATTTTTATATGAGAATTTTTTGCAATTTTATTTACTTGCACTTACAAGTATAACTCAGCAAATAATATTTATATTATAAAATTAATTAAAGCATTAATAATAATTTATAATAATGATTAATCAAAATATATTATATACAGTATGAGATTCTATTGTAATTTGGTTTAAATTTGTTATTATTATATTTGTCCTAAAACTTTAGGACAAAACATCAGTTTAATTAATTTAAAATTGTAAATTTGGCTTTATGCCCTTATATGAGTAATTTTCATGTAAGGGTTTTGTATTTTAATTTATTGATATGAGTCTTTAATTTAGTTTAAAAACTCAATTTAATATCTATTCCAATTTCATAAATTAATATTCCCACTTACCCTTAAACCAAAATTTATACAGACTAATAATTAAAAACATTTTAAAATTTATATCATTATAATTTAAAAGTATTAAGTTTAAGGTCAAATTTACTCTTTTATGGTAATTAAGTTTGTTTATAGTAAAAGTATTATTAAAACTTTAGAAAATGAGGTTTATTAAATGCAGAATATTATAAATTGTGGCATTTATTTTGCCAATGTGCCATTAACAAAAACAACTAACGAAACTAGATGTGAAAATATAAATTGTAATTATCAATATTGTAATGGTTGCAAACTTGAAACAGTTATCATTTGAACGCAAACTCCTGATCAAAAATGTTTAATAATTCCTATTATTAGAAATTCAATTGAACAACATGAGCAAAGCCTAGGCTTATTAGGTGATAACTTATCTATTATTAAATTGAAAAAATCTAATAATAATTCTATTTTAAGTTTTCGCGAGGAAGATATTAGTTATGCTGATCTTAATCGTGCAACTTGAATTAAAAACTTTAGAATTGGTGATGAATACTTAATCAACGGAGAACTTCGTGTCTTAAATGAAACTGAAATTTATGATTTATCTTTTAGAGTAAAAACATTACCAATATCAAGTCTTAATACAATTGCCAATATTGGTATTAATAAAAATTTAAATTTAAATAATAAAATTGTAAGTTATAGTGACAATACTTTGAAAGAATAATTTCTTAAAACAATTAAAAATATAAAAATTCTTAATATTAAATTTCTCTTTCTTTTAAAATTAAAAAATAATAAATTTAGGGTAGTAACATTAACGTGTTACTACCCTAAAATAATAAAGAATTGTCTAAAGTATTTTAAAATTCAAAAATTAGATAAATATTCTTTATTTTTTTATTTTTACATTATTTCATTGGTTGGTCTAATAATAATTTCATTTCAAGTAGCATCAGCGGGTAATTCAATTGCTTGTTTTATTGTTAGTGCTATTCGTTCGGCAGATATGCTATAAGTTTTATAATATTCTTTAAATTCAGAACTAAATTCTTTATCAGTTACTCTATTCAATAATTCAGTATTGATTGCTCCAGGTGAAATTACTGTAATTCTAATATTAGTTTTATCCTTTGCTACTTCTTCTCTTAATGATTCACTAATCGCTCTAACTGCTCATTTTGTTGCTGAGTAAACTGCTTCACCAGCATGAGCAAAATGACCAGCAATTGATGAAATATTAATGATATGACCTGAATTTTGTTGATACATTAATGGTAATGATGCAGCTATACCATAAAGTGTTCCTTTAATATTGACATCAATTGTTTCATCTCAGTCTTTAATGTTTTTTTGTTTTAAAGATGTTAGTATCATAATTCCTGCGTTATTAATTCAAACATCAATTTTATTAAATGTTTTAATTGCAAATTGTGCTAGTTTTTCTACCTCATGATGTTTGGTGACATCAGTTACTAAATAATTTGCTTCACCATTTTTATATTTTTAATACTAGTAACTAATGCTTTAAGTTTTTCTTCTCTTCTTGCAGCTAAAATTAATTTATGACCGGCGCTTGCTAATAACTTAGCTGTTTCCATACCAATACCACTAGAAGCACCTGTGATTACAATAACTTTTGATTTCATGTGTATTCACCTCTAAACTATTGATCAACAATGATCAATTTTTTTATTTTTAATAATTAATGCAATTAAAATTGCTTTTAACAGAAATGTTTAATAAATGTATGTATAATTAATGAATATTAAATTAAATAAAAAATAATGATTTACAAAATTAAGTAATTGTAAATTCTCTGCTTAAGAAAATAAAAAAGAAACAGGGGTAAAAAATGGTAAATTATAAAAAAATTAATTGATTTATTTTAGCAATTATTATTCTTGGGATTTTATTTATGATAATTGGATTAAGTTTACTTACTAGCAAAGTGTTAATAGGAAGTCATACAGAATTAGTCACTAATGGTTTTGGATTAATCGCGGGAAAATATAAAGAGTATTCTCATATAAATGGAATTTTAGATATATTTAATAATAATTTAAATGATTGATTTAACATTTCAAATGTAAGATGTGGTGTTGTTTTTACAATATTTTTAACTCCCATATTTTTATCTATAAGCATAATTTGTTTTTTATATAATTATTATATTTTTAAATTTTCTAAAAAATAAAATAAGAGTAACATTATTTTTGATAAATATTTATTAGAATTTATGTATTTTTATTTAGTTAGCTAATGAATCTAATCATTATTATTAAAATCAGCAATTTTGACAGTATATTCAAAAGTTTCACTTGAAGTTACATCAACAATTTTGCCTTCAATCATTACCTTTATTGTTATTGGATAATTCATTTTGTAGTTTAAAAATTGATCACCTACTTCAATTGCGTTTATTCTGCATTTTTCTAAATGTTCTTTAAATGAATTTGTTAAATTTGGAATAGTAACATTGTTTAAATCATTAATGAATCATTCTCAGGTTTTATTAATACTAGCTTGATTATAAGCTGCTTGAAACAAATTACGCATATAATCTAATGCTACTTGTTCAGCGATAATGTTATATTTTTGTTCTATTGTTGTTTTTCTATCCCTTACTGCAAACATTCCACTTGGATAGTCATTATTTTTTAATAAGAAAATTCTAGTGAGTGGTGATAAGTCTAAAAGTTGAGTAATATAAATAGTCATACTATTTAAGTTTTCTTTAATTTGATTAACATCATTAAAACCAAAAACAGGTATTTTATATCTTACGGCTTTATGGTTATTATTAGTGTTATTTTGATTTTCTTTTTTTTCTTCGTTATTGGTTATTTTTGTTTTCATTATAATTTTGATTTTTTCATTGATATTTTTATTGTTCATTAGTGTTTCTCCTTTTATTTAATAATATAACCTAGGTCAATTTAGTAATACTAAATTGACCTAGGTACTAAGAAAATATAAAAAATATTATATTTTATGAATTACTAAAATTATTTAATTACGCTTTTTTAACTGCTTTAACAGTAAAGTGGAATTTAACTGATGAATTAGCAGTTACTTGTGGTGCATTAGGTACGGTTGCTACAACTTTGTAAATAAAATCCATTTTATAGTCTAGTGCATCTCCTGAAGCTATATATGCATTTAAACATTCTTTTGTATGTTTTTCAAATTGATTTTCTAAATCGTTAATAGAAACATCTGTTTTATTAGCAATTGATCATCCTCATTGTTGACCTTGTGCTAATATATATGCTTTTGGAGCTGTTTCTTGAAGTCTAGTAAGTAAATATTGTGGTACAATTGGTGTTATACCAGCACTTGTTACTAATACGAATGTTCCATCTGGATATTGTTCATCTTTTAAAAACGCAACTTTTTCTGTAGCTGGTAAAGCTTCTAATATTTGATTAATATATGGAACCATACTGTTTAAGTTAGCTTGCACACTAATAGGATCAACGTTATCTAGTACATTAATATTATTACTATCAGTATTTCCAGTAGTAGTTGTATGTTCAATTTTTAAATGTCCTAAAGTAAATGTAGTTTTTTGCATATTTTATTCTCCTTTGTTACTAAAATAAATTTTGATTTTTAGTTTTAGTTTATTTTTAGAATTAAGATTTACCTAATGTAATATATTTTTATTTTTAATATCGATAATAGCAAGATATTTATAATAATGTGAAAGTGATATTAGATAAAAATATTTTTTGTAAATCTTAATTTAAGTCTATAATTGAAAAAAAGAATATACAATAAAAAAATAATACCTGCATAAAAATATAAATTTTTCTAATATTTTATTTTTAATAATGTTTAAAAGAAAACTAAGTAAAAACAATTATTTTTTAAAATATTATCAATATTATCAATAGTTAAATTTGTATATTATAATGATTTTATATATTTATGTTATAATCAAGAAAATTATCATTACTATTAAAAATAAATCAATATTGGAATTTTTTAAATATTAATTTGTGGGTGCTTTAATGACAAGAATGGAAAAGTATAAAAGTTTACGTGAACAAATTGCTAAAGAAATTAAAGAAAATAGTAAGCTTTGAGAACAAGAACAAAAAATAGAAAATTATTATCAGCAACTAATAAAAATTGATAAATCATATTTTGAGCCAATTTTTCAAAAATTAAATTCTGATTTAAATTTAGTTAATTTTGAAAATTATTTTATTAAAAATAATGAACAACATTTAGATGATAATGATAAATTAATATTGGAAAATATGTTAGAAAATATTAATAATATTTTAAAAAAATATAGCGAAAATATTGATTTTGAAATAGTTGATGTGCCATTAATAAGTACTAACTTGGAATATCAAACGTTAATTAATAGTATGCATAATAAAATAAATGAATTTCAAAAAGACTTAGAAAGTAAAATTCATGATGTCAAAAATTTTGTTAAAAATTTAGAATTTAAATATAAAAAGTATAAAATAAATAATAGTGATCTTAATAAAGAACTAAAAGAAATTAATCAAGAACATAATAATTTTCAAGATGAATTACAAAAAGTTAAAATTAAGAATAACTATAAGTGAAGTTTAACAGTATTTAGTATTATCATTATTTGTTTAATTTTAATAGTCGTGTTAGTATTATCATTAATATTATTTATTAAGTAGAGAATGGAGAAAAACAATGTACCCAAAGATTAATATTGCAATAGATGGTCCAGCAGCTAGTGGTAAATCAGCAGCAGCATATTTACTTTCTAAAAAAATTGATTATCAATTTATGGATACAGGAATTATGTATCGTAGCTTTACTAATTATTGTTTAAAAAACAAAATTGCTTTTGAAAGTGAAGATTTAATACTTGCAGCATTACAACTTTTTGATATAAGATGAGTTAATGGTCATTTTTTATTTAATGATCAACCACCAACAGAAGAAATTTATGATAAAAATGTTACTAGTAAAGTACCAATAATTGCTTCGTTATCTGAAGTTAGAAAAGTTATGGTTGCTAGAATTCAAGAAATGGTTAGAAGTCAAGGCTTTATTGTCGTTGGCAGAGATATTAGTAGTGTTGTTTTACCTGATGCTCAATTAAAGATTTTTTTAACTTCTAGTTTACACGCTCGTAGTGAAAGAAGATATAAACAGTATATTAAAGAGGGTATTAATATTACACAAGAACAAGTATATAACGATATGGTAATTCGTGATAATGTTGATAAAACTCGTAGCACTGGTCAACTAGTAATTGTTGAAGATGCAGTTATTTTAGATAATAGTGATTATAATTTACAAACGACCGTTGATAAATTAAAAGTTTTATATGATAATTACTTTAGTCATAAAAAATAATATTTTAAATATAAGGATTTGAATAAAATGAATAAGTTACCAAAAGTAGTAATTGTAGGACGCCCTAATGTTGGTAAATCTTCAATTTTTAATCGTATATTACAAAAAAAAGTAGCAATAATTGAAGATATGCCTGGAGCAACTAGAGATCGAATTTATGGCATTAGTGAATGATTAACACAAAATTTTGTGATTATTGATACGGGTGGTATTACTAAAACGATTACTAATTTTACTCAACAAATCAATCAACAAGTTAATATTGCTTTAGCTGAGGCTGATATTGTTTTATTTGTTTGTTCTTATCAAGAAGGTCTAACTCACGAAGATGAAGATATTGCTAAATTATTATACAGAACTAAGAAACCGGTTATTATTATTGCAAATAAATATGATAATGTTCAAAACGATAATGATAAAATTTATGATTATTTAAAAGTTGGCTTTGGCGAACCAATTTTAGTATCTGCTAGTCATGGTGTTGGTTTTGGTGATTTATTAGATATGATAATTACTAAATTACCAAAAGAGGTTCATACAGAAAAAAAAGAACATATTAATTTAGCAATTATTGGTCGTCCCAATGTTGGTAAATCAAGTTTAGTTAATACTATTCTTCAAGAGAATAGAGTTATTGTTTCACCAATAGCAGGAACAACAACTGATGCTATTGATAGTAATTTTGTTTATAATAAAAAACAATATTGTGTTATTGATACTGCTGGAATTCGTAGAAAAGGAAAAATTACTGAAGATTTAGAAAAATATAGTTTAATTAGAACTACTAATGCTATTGAACGTAGTGATATTGTTTTGTTTTTATTAGATGGTAGTGTTGAAATTCAAGAACAAGATTTAACAATAGCAGGAATGGCAAAAAATTTAGATAAGCCAGTTATTATTATTGTTAATAAATGAGATTTAGTTAAAAAAAATGAAAAAACAATGCAAGAGTTTACTAAAAAAATAAAAGAAAAATTTAAATACCTTGAGTATTCTTTTGTTGTATATTTATCTGCTTTAGAAAATACTAGAATTCATACTTTATTTGCTACTATTAATGAAGTATTAGTTAATATGAATTTAAGAATTAAAACAAGTATTCTTAATGAAATAATTAATAAAGCTCAATTAATTAATGAGCCGCCCTACTTTAAAGGTGGTAGATTAAAGATATATTACACAACACAGGTTGAAAAAAATCCGCCTACTTTTATTTTAATGGTAAATGATCCACAACGATGTCATTTTTCTTATGAACGTTTTTTAATTAATCAAATTCGTGAACGATTTGGTTTTCAGGGTGTACCAATTAAATTAAGATTTAGAATGCGTAAGTCATTGTATAATAAACAATAAAAAAGTGTAAAATTTTGTGATTATATTTATTTAAGAAAAATTTATTGTATAATAATATTTATTAAGATAAAAAACTAATGATTAGAAAGTGTAAATGATTATGCTAAATTTTTTAACATTAGAGTCGCACAATAAAAGTTTATCAACATCGGCAATGTGAATAATGTTTATCATTGGTTTGATTTGTATTGGTATTATTTTTCTTGTGTTTTTTTTATTTAAAAGAAAATTACGTAAAGAAAGGAGCCTGATTAACGAGCAATTTTTATTTAAACCAAAAAAAGTTACATATCAAGTTTTTCATTTTTGAAATAAAGTTCTTTATATATTTTTAATGTTTTGTGCAACAGTTGGTGCCATTGTGCTATTATCAGTTTCAATAAGTTCAATGTTTTAATTTTGAAAAATTAAGAAAAAGTTTTAGGAAGGGGTTAAAATATGGGTTTAGTTTTCTGAAAAAAACATAAAGAAAAAAACGATAGTATAACAATTTATCAAAAAAAACTAGAGCAAGAATTAAAAACCTCAAAAGAAAAAAGTCCTTGAAATAATGTTTTAAAATTTTTACAAGACTTAGGTAAAGCATTACAATTTCCAATTGCAGTATTACCATTCGCTGCTATTTTAAACAGATTTGGAGCATTAGGGCTTACATTTACTACTACAACTGATGCTGGTGTTATGCATGTTACTAATGAAGTTGGTTATTGAATTTCATATATTATTCAACAACCAGGAAAAATAGTATTTGATAATTTACCATTATTATTTGCTTTAGGTTTAGCATTTGGTTTAGCTAAAGATCATCGTGGTGAAGCTGCATTAGTTGGAGCAGTATTTTATTTGGCAATATCTGCAATGACGTCAATTGAACATTCATTACCAGAAATGTTATATAAAAATGTTTTAACTTTTACATCAAGTAAAGGTGAAAAATTTTCGTCATTATTTTATGTAGAAGAATTTGGAACAGATGGTAAAACTATTATCGGTGGTATTTATGTATTAAACATTGGTGTTTTTGGTGGAATTGTAGCGGGGTGTTTATCTGCAGTTTTATATAATAAATATAAAGAAATTAAACTTCCTCAAGCATTATCATTCTTTGGTGGTAGAAGATTTGCACCAATGGTGGCTTTAGCAATAACTATTCCCACTGCTTTGGCATTTGCTATTGTTTGACCATGAATTCAATTAGTATTA
Source organism: Spiroplasma endosymbiont of Andrena trimmerana (assembly GCF_964019575.1). Classification (NCBI taxonomy): domain Bacteria; kingdom Bacillati; phylum Mycoplasmatota; class Mollicutes; order Entomoplasmatales; family Spiroplasmataceae; genus Spiroplasma; species Spiroplasma endosymbiont of Andrena trimmerana. The sequence goes on along the minus strand of NZ_OZ026455.1, from coordinate 118,274 downwards.
ATGAAATTTGGTCAATTAGTTGCTAATCCAAATAATCCAGCAGTTGCTATTCCAGGAACAGCAGTTTATGGAATATTAAATCGTTTATTATTACCTTTTGGATTACATCAAATCTTAAATACTTTTTTTTGATTTCAATTACCAATTAATGGTCAGATAATATCTCCAATTACAGGTGCTGCATCTGGAACAACGGAATGAGTAAATGGAGACATTAATGCTTTTACTAGAGGTATTGAAGGATCTGGATTTTTTCAATCAGGTTTCTTTCCTATTATGATGGGTGGTATTCCTGCTGCTGCCTTAGCTATGATTATGGCAGCTAAAAAAGAAAATAGAAAAATGGTATCAGGATTTTTAGGAGGAGTTGCTTTAGTTTCTTTTATTAGTGGAATCACTGAACCAATTGAATTTTCATTTGTATTTATTGCTCCATTATTATTAGTAATTCATGCCTTATTAACAGGGATATTTATTGCAATAACGACAGCATTGCATATCCAAGTTGGTTTTGGTTTTAGTGCTGGAATTATTGACTATTGCATTTCTTTTGCTCAATCATGAGGATTTGCTAATCATGCTACAGGTGCTTATCATATTACTTCAAATCCACTATGAGTATTATTATTAATTGTGGCTGCTGGTGGAGTTTATTTTATTGTATTTTATACATTAATTACTAAAATGAATATTGAAACGCCAGGAAGAGAAGAAGATTTTGGTGTTGAAGAAAATAAAGTAACAACAAAATCAGAGTTAAGCAATAAAAATCTTAAAAGTGATAAATATACATTAATGGCAACAAAATTAATTGAAGCAATTGGTGCAGATAATTTTGTTGAAATTGATAATTGTGCTACTAGGTTACGTTTGATTGTTAAAGATACATCACGTGTTAATTTGGCAAAAGTTAAGGCCGCAGGAGCATTTGGTACTAAAATTTTGAATAAAGAAGCTTTGCAAATTGTTATTGGTACCGATGTTGAACATGTAGCCAATGCAATAAAGACACAGTTACAAAATTCAGCAACTTTGAATATTAAAACTAAAGTTAATCTATAATTAAAAGTGATTATTACAATATAATATTAAAGCTACTAAAGCTCATATAGCCATTAAATGGTTATATGAGCTTTTAATTGATTAAAAAAGATAGGAGTAAAAATAATGGGAGTAGGTAAACATTTAATTACTAACATTTTACAAAAAATAAAATCACAAGTACCAACATTAACTAAAGAAGACATTATTACTGCGCTTAATATTATCTATATAACTTGTGCAGAATATAATGCTATTGATAGTTCTATTAGTAATATTGCCAAATATTATCACCAAGAAGATGAAAAATTTGATAGTCAATTGTTTAGAAAAAATTTGCATAGTTCTTTGCAATATATTGATCAAGACAATTTATACAGTTTGAAAAGTTTGATTTCAATTATTTTAATAATTAATGTTTTTAATCATCCTTTATTATTTAGTGATTTTATTAAAAAAGATATTACTAATATTGAATTTATGAAAACAAAAATAGAAATCCTGAAAAATGATAATATTTTTTTTATTAAAAAAATTAGTTCGTGCAAGGACTTAAATAAGTTAAATAAATTAAGAGAGCAATTAAATAATAATTTTGAAATATTAAAACATTTTAAAACAATTTGTGAAAATCATCAATTAGGTGTATTAAATATTTATAACTTTATTGCTAATCAATCAAAATATTTTGTTACTGATGAAGATTGTGATAATAAAATTAGTTTAACAAGTAATGAATATGAAAAAATTAAGGAGATAATGTCAAGAGAAAATAAATTTAAGGATATTTTAGTTAAAGATAGTAATTCTGAAATTCCATATAAATTAAATATTGAAGAACTTGATAAAATTTTTAAAAAGGAAGTTGTAAATTTATTCGATGAATATGAAAATAAAATTTGTGATTTTAAAAATAATAAATCTAAAAAAATGAATTAAAAATTAAGGGAATTAAATTAAAAATTCAAAATATTTTTGATTTGTCAAAAATTATTTTTGAAATGTTTCAAAAACCAGTTACTTCTTCATTGCCTTTAACGAAAATTGTAAATCAAATTTTTGATGAAAATGATTCAATGCAATATTTAAGCGAAATTGAAAAAAATATTGATAGTAATATTGAAATGATTAAAAAGTTAAAACAAAAATTGCAAGAAATTTTAAACGATAATGACGTTTCAAAAAAGGAAACGTTAATGCAAGTAGAAAGTTTTAATAATTCTCATAAAATAGAAACAAAGAAAACAAATGTTAAAAAAAGAAAAAATAAGAAAAAAGACAACAAAAAAAATGAACATTTAAAATTTATTAATACTAATGAAACAGATAATTCAGAATCATCTACAACAAGTAGTTCAACGTCTTTACTTGAAAAAGATATTACTAAAATTAATGCTATTTTAGAAGAAAATGACATTAAAGAACAAAGTATAAAACAAGAAAATGATGCAAAAGAAGAAAAAACAGAAATTTTAAGTCAAGATCAAATTTTACAAGCAAAAATTAATCAATTAGAAGCACAATTAAAGCAAACACAAGAAGAATTGGATAAAACAAAAGTTAAATCTGCAGAAGAAACAGCAATATTAGAACAACAATTAATAGCAGAAAAGCAAAAAGTACAACTATTAATTGATGAAACTAAATTTTTAGTTTCTAAAGTTGCTACTTTAGAAAGAGAGAAAACAAAGTTAGAAAAAATTAAACAACAAAATAGTGTAAAAATAAATCAAATAAGTAATAATTTAGAAAAAGTGCAAAAAAAATTGAGAAATATTCGTGATCAAAAAAATAAAAGTATTGAAAGATTAATAAAAAAGAGTTCGCGTTAGTTTCAGAAAAAGAAAGATTAGAAAGTAGAAATTATAAAAATAACCAAGATTTAGAAAAATTAAATCAAGAATTATCAAAAACACAACAAACATTAATAACAGTAGAAGATAAAAATCAAAAATTGGTTACGGAAGTTAATCAATTAAAGGAAGAAAAAATAAAACTAGAAACTATTCAACAAGAAAATGGCATGCAAATAAAGGAGAAAGAAAAAAATATTTCTTTACTAGAAGGTAAATTAACAAAGATTGGTAATCAAACAACTGAAGAAGTTCAAAAACTACTTAAAGAAAAAAACAATTAGTTTTAGAAAAAGAAAAGTTAGAAACTTTAAATAAAAAAGGTAGTCAGAAGTTGACAAATTTAAATAAAAAAATACAAATGTTATCACAGTATAATCAAAATTTAGTAGCATTTACTGATAGTTATGATATAAAATCTTGTATTCATATTAACCCAGTTATTGAAAAAAAATAGTATCAAAAACATTAGTAGTTAGTGAAATGATGGAAGTAGTTGCACCACTATCAGTTTTAGTACCTACAGGTCAACAATTTTCAGTTTCAACTGAAAATTGAGAAGACGTTCATATTGCTAATGAATTAACACCAGGATTTTGTTTACAACCAAAATTATTTACAATGTAATTAGTATTATTATTTCGTATAAATAAGAATCATTAAAATTATGTTATAGTTTATATAGAGGTGACCATATAGTGAACAATGAGGTACTAAAAACAATTTTATTCAAGAAAGAAATAACTATCAAAGATAGAATATTATTTAAAACAATTTTTGAGGTTTTAAGTACTCTTTTTACTAATGAAGATGGTGTATCAATATTAAAAAGTGGTTATAAAATAAATGATTATCAACAAGTTTGATTTTTAACGATTAGTCCAAATAGCGAAAAAGAAGAAGTAATTAAAACAGGATATGCAAATTTTTTGTCAGAAGATTGAAATGTTATTTATCAATTTAATAGTACTAGTACAAGTGAAAAAAGAAAACAATTGGGTGAAAAATATATTAAAGATAAAGTAGAATTTGTTACTTTTGTAAAAATAAAAGAAAAATCAAAAGGCATTGGTTATCATTTTATAGGTATATTTGTTTTTGATGATTATCGTAGCAAAGATTATAAAACAATGGTTTTTAAAAAAATTAAAGATAGTTATAAATTAAATAAAAAGAGTTAATAAATATTTATTAACTCTTTTTATTTATAAAGATATATGTTTAGTTTGATTTTCACTTTCTTCTTCAAAAATAGTAATATTATTAAAATTAATCTCTTGTATCTTTTTTTTCAATGGTTTTGAAATAATTTTTCTATTTGAAAAAACTGTTGATGTATTTTTAGTTGGTTGTTCAACAGCTATTATTTTAGTAGTAGATGTAGTAGTTTGATAATTAGTAGTGGGGTAGTACATATAGTTTGAATCCATAGGTTGTAAATATTGATATTCATTATCAAAATTATTACTAAAGAATTTGATACAGCAGTTTCATAACATTTTCTTTTTTCCTTTTCTTTTTAAATATTTGAACACTATCTAAAACTAAATAATTGCATTATTTAATTTTAATAGTTTATAATTATAATAATAGCAAAGTTTATTTAAAGGTGAATATAATGTTACGTAGTAGTAATATTTTAAAAATTAATAGTATTAATAATTTTGAACAATTATTTATTTTTTTTGGTTTACCAGTTCTTTTTTTACTTTTAATTATGAAATTAACTTTTTTAATTACTATTAATTTTCATAAAAATAGTATTAATAATAAAAAAATATTTAATAAAACAAAAATCATTATTCTTCAATTTAGTTTATGATTTTTAGCACAATTTTGTTTATTTTTATTACCAGTTCAAGAAATGGTAATTAATATTAATTTTTTAGATTTAGAAAGTTTACCAATGCTATCATTGATTTCGATTTTACATTTATTTATTTGTTTTAGTTTTTTAAGCCGTAATAATAATCAAATTATGAAAGTGATGCGTTTTACTATTTTGTCAATTATTATAATTGCTATTATTTTACAATTTAATTTTACTATGATTAAAATATCATTACCATCAATAAATAACTTTATTTCAGTACTAATTTTAGTGTTCTTTTACTATTGATTAGGTTTCTTTTCATGAAAAATGTTTAGTGATAATTTATTTACAATTTTTAATTTAATTAAAAAAACTTGAGTAACATTATTTAGTAATTCTTCATTACCCAATATTATTAATAAACAATTTCCAGTAAAAGCATATACTAAAACTAAAATTATCATTTTAACATGGCAATTTAAAAAACAAATGTTTACTAATTTTGACCACCAAGTTTCTATTACTGATAATAATAAAAAACTTTTAATTGCTATTTTTAAGAAGAATTTAACTTATTTTTTAAGTGCCCAATTAACACTACTTATTACTAAAACTATTCAAGATTTAAAAACTTTAATTAATGGTTGAAAAATGGCTTTAATTCAATAACTTTTTTTGTTTTAAAATTTAAAAGAAAGGAAGAACGAATATGAAAAAACAATCATTTTTGCTTTTTAAAAATGCGTTTAAACAAGCATTTCGTAATAAAATTCAATTAGTTGGTTTAATTGTTTTAGTATTATTATCATCAACTATTTTTTCATTAATGCAAACAAGTTTAGCAAGAATTTCTGATGAATATTCAACATTAGTTGCAAAATCTAATTTACATGATTTTGTTATTGATTTATCTAATACTACTCCAAAAACTATTTCTAATAAAATCTCAACATCAACAACTGCTGTTGATGAAAAGAATGATTTTGATATTAACAATATTGCAAATGATGCTGGTAATGAATTTATATGAGATCGTGTTGAAGGCAGAACTATGCAATTAGATAATAGTAATCCTAGAATTTTAAAAATATTAACTTATAATCAAGATGCTCGTATTGATAAATTAATCATTAGTGATGGTTATCAAATAGGAGATAGTAATAATCCAGATAAAACTCCAAGTTGAAAACAGGTAGTTATTAATAAAGAATTTGCTCAAAAAAATAATTTGCATATTAATGATACAATTCGTGTGCAATCAGATCAATTAGGAAGTAGTTTAAAAGTTTCAGGATATGATTTAAATGATGCTGCTTATAGTAGTTATAATTGATTAAAAATTGTTGGATATGGTGTATCTGCTGATTTCACAACCCCAATTATTGATCAAACTACACCAATTCCAAATAAAACTCGTGAAGGTTTATTATACGTTGATCCAATGCAATTTGGTTTAAGTAAAAGGTTAGAAAAAAATAATTATATTTGATCATATGATAAAGCTAATGAAAAAATCACAATTTCTTCTGATAATGATCGCGAAATTTATTTTGTTGGAAAATCAACAATAGGTAAAATTAATGATATTAAATTAATTTCACAAAGTTTAAGAAGTAAATATATTAATACTATTGATTCTGATGCTGCTTTAGTATATAAGTTAGGAAATAATAAGTATACGTTTAATAATCGTACTGCTACTTTGAATGCAACTATTATTGGATTTAAAAGTTTATTAATTGGTTTATTGTTAATTGTTTTAATTATTACAGGAATTACAGTAATATTAATTACTTATAAAAATATTGATAATTCACGAACACAAATTGGAATTTTAAAATCATTAGGTTATAGTAATATTAAAATTTTAATTACATCTTTAGCTTATCCAATGGTAGCAGCACTTATTGGTACTATTTTAGTGTTTTTACCAGCAAGTGGTTTACAAATAATTATAGTTCAAACATTTGCCAACTATTTTAATCTAGATTTTGGTCATTTTATTTTTAATGGTTTAGGATTTATATATTGTTTAATTTTAATATTTGGTTTTTTATCAATTATTGCATGAGTTATTAGTGCTTTAACAGTTATTAAAAAACCAATAGATTTAATTAAAAACGAATCAGCTACTGTTAATTCTCGCTTTAGTCGAATTATTAAAACAAAAAGTATTAATCGTGGATTTTTAACAAGATTCCGTTTATCACTATTTACATCATCAATTGGAAAAATGGCAGCAGCATCATTAACTATGTTTTTAGGAACAACTTTAATGACAACATCTATTATTGGTCCAAAAATTATGGCTGATAATAAATTACTTTCTTTTACTGGTATGAATTATCACTCCTTAGTTGAATATGACATTCCGACTTATAATTCTCCATATAGTTTTTATAAAACTTATAATCCAAATAATAAAGATGATTGAACTTATACTTCTACTGTTGATAGTACTACTGGTGATACATATTGACATCCACCACGTTTTGATAATTCTGGACCATTAAATGATACTTTTGTTAAAGAATTATTAGAAAATAATATTAATGCTGAAGCATATGCTCCAATGTCAGATGAAACTAATCCCGGTGCTGCTATTAGTGATTTAGGATATACTGGTTTAACGTATTTAAATGGTAAAATGCTTACTAAAAACTTTTTAAATGGATTAGATTCTAGTGATATTAAAGATGCTTCTGTGATTGTTGGAATTATGGTACAAATGGCTTGACCAAATGCATTACCAATGTATGACACAGTTTTAAAAAATACTAATATTAACAGTTTTTATAGTGAGAATACTTATAATATTATTAGAAAATTTTATCAAAACTATCGAACAACAGTGGCAATGAATATTAGTGGTACGATTTCGAAGACTGGTAAGATTAGTACTAATCCTAATGATTTAGATATTACAAAATTCAAAGATTGAGCAAATACTAATATTCCTGCTTACAAAAATGCCTCAAGTAAGGGTCCTACTTTTATTAATGATATTGATAATTTAAGTTTTGATACTAGCGATAAATTATATCCGTGACATTTAACTAATGAAACACAATTATTGAATAATAATGCATCTGAAATTAGTGACAAAGAGCGTGATAGTTGAATTAATAAAGTTGGAATTTGATTTGGTGCTTTATTTTATAATAGAATGGGACAAACTGTAGTGCAAGGTGCTTATACTAAAAGCCCATATTTTATTCGTCAAAATATTGCCAAAGCTTATAGTGATCCCAATGCTCCTTTTAATGTTGCTTTTAATGTTGTGCCTTTTGATAAAGAAACTGATGAATTAGGAACTTACTTTATTGGTACTCCTGAAAAATTATTTAAACAGAACAAATATTTAATGAAAGTTTATGGTTTACAAAATCAACAACAGTTAGGCAAACCTTCAATGATGCAATTATATGATGCTGGAGGTTCTTCATTAAATCCACTTTTAGAACAAGAAAATAGTGATGATAGTATTAGTCTTGTTATTAATCAAACAATTGCTAAACAATTAAATTTAAAAATAAATGATGAATTTAAAATGAGTAGTAATGGTAATACTATGAAATTTAAAGATAATAATAAATTGAAACCTTTTGATTTGGATAAAATTAATATTGATAACATTGTTGGTGATAGTAAAAATGTTAATAATGTAACATTATTAAAACAACAAACTGGTTATACACAAGTTGATGAGTTAAAGGATGGGGCTTATGATAATATGGGTATTAATGCTACAAATATGTTAAAAGAAGTTACTGCTGGTAAGGTTGTTAATTCTTATAATGATAAGATAAGTTCTAAAACACCAACGTATAAAGTAGTTGGTATATATAATGGTTATGGTCAACCTAATGCTTATATTAGTAAAACTAATGCTGATAAAGTTTTATCATTTAATAAAACAAAAGAATTTTTATTTTTATTATTTAAAAAAGAATGAGAAGACAAAAAAACAACTTGTGATGTTGATTTTGGTAAATTAAAATCATTTAATGAATATCAAAATTTTCTTAATCAATTAAATGATCCCGTTATTTATAAACTTAATCAAATATTTGAAAATGAAAATCCAATCTTTAATTTTAAATTTTCAAATTCGCAATCATTACCAGATATAACTAATTCATTTTCAACTTCGCAAATGTATGGAGATTACAGTGCTTTTGGTTTAAATGGTGGTACTGATGGTTCTGGTACTTATCAAGGTTATGGTGCAGGTAGTGCTGTTAATATTACGCCACAAGATATCCATCATCAGTTGTTAAATCAAATTACTGCTTTAGTTGATACAGTATTGGTTGCATTTATTATCTTTTCATTAATCATTTCGTTCTTTATTATTTTATTAACAAGTAATTTAGTAATTTATGAAAATCGTAAAACAATAGCAACAATGAAAACACTTGGTTATAGTGATGCAAAAATAACTAATATTGTTATTGGTATGTATTTACCAGTGATTGCTGTTATGTTTGTTATTGGTTTTCCTGTAGGATGAATAATTGTTAAGTTTATTCTTAACTATTTAGCTGCTAATACAACATGGGTTTTACCATTATTCTTTGTTTGATGATTACCGCTTGTGGTTGGTTTAATTGTCTTTGGCATTTATGCAACAACCTTTATTATTGATTGATATGCCATGAAGAAGATTAATCCAATTAAAACTTTAAATGAAATTGATTAAAAGCAGAAAGGAATAAAAACATGAAAAATGATAAAAAAAACACTAAAAATTCAAGTGAACAAGTAACTAAAAATAAGTTAGAATCTAGTTTTACAAAGAAGTCAGTATCTAAAACCGAAGGTACAATACCACCAGTAACTCATAAATCTCATGATAAACCAGAATCAAAGGAAGAAATAGAAGCTAATAAAGCTAAATTACAAGCTTTTAAAGATAATCAAAAAGCAATTAAAAAATTAACAAAAACTCATTCAAAAGAAATTTTAGCAGGTAAAATTATATCAATGACTAATAATACTCCTGATACTCAAACTAATGTTATTGAATTATTTGATGTTAAAAAATCTTACTTAACTGGAGACTTAGAATATGAAGTATTAAAAGGAGTTAATTTAAAAATTAAATTAGGTGATTTTGTTGTTATCTTAGGACCATCGGGAAGTGGTAAGACAACATTATTAAATATTATTTCGGGATTGGATAAACCTAATACTGGTGATGTTTTTGTGGCCGGATACAATTTATCTTTATTAAAAGATAGTCATTTAACTAAATTTAGACGAGATAATGTTGGTTTTATTTTTCAACAATACAATTTATTAACTAACTTAACTGCTCGTGAAAATGCTGAAGTTGGTGAAAATCTTGCTAAAAATAAAAATATGAGTATTGATGATATTTTTCAAGTTATTGAAATGGATGAACATATGAATAAGTTTCCAAGTCAATTATCAGGTGGACAACAACAAAGAGTATCGATTGGTAGAGCACTAGCAAAAAATCCGACAATTTTATTTTGTGATGAGCCAACAGGAGCACTTGATGAGGAAATGGGGCGTAAGGTGTTAGAAATTTTATTGGATGTTAATCGAGAATATAAAACATCAATTATTATGGTTACTCATAATCCTAACTTCCAATATGTTGCAAATACTGTTATTAACGTTAAAAATGGTAAAATTATTAGTGTAAAGAATAATGAAAAACCAATGAAACCAAATGAAATAAATTGATCATAAGAAAAGGGTATAGATGGGGGTTGATTTAATAAATATAAGAAAAATGCATAAAAATATGCATTTTTCTTATATTTATATAGAGTAAATACTTGTATAAAGAAAAAAATATTAAATTATAAGAATCTAATAGAAAATACTATATTTTATTTAGTTTAATTATTTTTTAGAAAGAAAAAGGTGCAAGGTAATGAGTATTGGTTTAATTACATTTATTATATGAATATGTTTAGTAATTTGAATAGTGTTTTTAATTTGAGGTATAAGTTTATGTAATAGTAATAATGCATTAGGCATCATATTATTATTTTTAACATTAAATTTAATTGGTTTAATAATAGGAATTTCTTTATTATATAATAAAAATAAGCAAAATATAGATAACAAAAAAAATATTAATAGTAATATTAAAATAGAAGAATTAAGTTAAACATTCCTTTTTAGAAATTTTAATATTAAATTAAAAAATCATACCTTAATTTAATACAATTAAAAATAAAATAATAATAAGTATTATCATATTAAAGTATGACTTAAAAATATTTAAATGAAACTTGCAAAAAAGTAATTATTTTAACACTGATTGATAAATTATTCAGATATTTTTGTTGAAGATAAATCATAAAATTTACCTTTAATAATATATACTATTGTTTCACAAATGTTAACTAAGTGATCACCTAGTCTTTCAATATATTTCAACTGTTGCATTGTTGATGTATATTGAGAGAGTTGATCATTATTTTTGTTTACTTTTAACATATTGACAATGTTTTTCATTGATTCACGAAAACGATTATCAATATCAATATCATATTCTGCTGCTTGATAAGCTTTGTTAATATCATTTTCATTTATAGATTCACCAATTAAATCCATCATTTTAAATACTTTTTTCATTAATCCTGATAATTGAGATGTTAATTTAATTTCTGGTTTATATTTGACATTAAATTTGGATAAATTTTTAGCATAATTTGAAATACGTTCTAAATCACGAATAATATTCATATAGCCAATAATAGTACGTAAGTCAGTAGCAAAAGGATTTTGTTGAGCAATACTTCAAATTGCAGTAATTGTTAAACTTTCAGCGACTGTTCTAATTTCTTTATCGGTTTCAACAATTCTTTTTGACATGTCAAAATCTTGTGTTTCCATTGCTATTAAAGCGTCTTTATGTTCTTTTTTTACTTCTTTTAATAAAGTTAATAAGTTTTGTTTTAAATTTATGATATCTAAATCAAATCTACGGTTAATTATTTTCATTTTTTCCTCCTTTCTCTATAATTAATTATATATATTTTTAACCAAATCTGCCGGTAATATAATCTTCTGTTCTTTTATCTTTTGGTCGTGAAAATATTTTTTTAGTATTATTATATTCAATGACTTCTCCATTTAAGAAAAAAGCAGTTTTATCAGAAATTCGTGCTGCTTGTTGCATTGAATGAGTAACAACAATAATTGTAAAGTCTGATTTTAAATCATTCATTAAGTCTTCAATTTTAGATGCGGCAATCGGATCTAGAGCTGAAGTTGGTTCATCCATTAATAGTACTTCTGGTTTTAGGGCAATAGCACGAGCAATACATAAACGTTGTTGTTGGCCGCCTGATAATGATAATGCTGAATCAAATAAGTGTTGAGCAACTTCATCTCATAAAGCCGCTTTTTTTAAAGCATCTTCGACAATTTGATTTAGAATCTTTTTGTTTTTAATGCCTTGATTTTTTGGACCATATGCAACATTATCATAAATTGACATTGGAAAGGGATTAGGTTTTTGAAATACCATTCCAACTTTAGTTCGTAATGAAATAATATTTTTTTTATTTTCATAAATATCTTCATTATTGAATAATATTTGTCCATTAATTTTAACACCATCAATTAAATCATTCATTCTATTTAAAGTTCGTAGTAATGTTGATTTGCCACAACCACTTGGTCCAATAAAAGCGGTTACTTGATTACGACTTATTTCTAAATTTATATTAAATAAAGCCTGTTTTTTACCATGATTATAGAAGAAATTTAAATTTTTAATAGTAAAAACATAATTACTTTTTGGAATATTTTCTATATTTGATAAATTATTTGATTTGTTATTTGGTTTTTTCTTAAATTTATCTTTCACTTTTAAAAAGTAAGGTTTAATCACATTTACTTTTCTTTTTTTATTGCTATTCGCTGATTCTTTCTTGCTTTCATTTTTTCTTTTAATAATTCAATTGAGCATTTTGTTTTCACCCCGATTCCTGTTGTTAAACTTTTTTCAAAATGTTTTGCTATAAAATTTAAAATAAATATTAGTATAACTGTTATTAGTGCTGTTTGGTACATCATTCCTAATTTATTAGGGTCATTTGATTCTTTATTAACTAATAAAATATGGGTTGTTAAAGTTTGTCCTGAACTTAAGAAACCTTTATTGGGAAAAGCAACAGTGCTTCCTAATGTTAGATAAACTGGTGCTGATTCACCAATAATTCTACCCATTGATAAAATCATACTAGTAATAATGCCACCAATGGCAGCTGGAATAACTACTTTTCTTATTGTTTCAAATTTACTAGCACCTAGTGCTAATGATGCTTCACGGTATTCAATAGGTACTGATTTTAATGTATCTTCTACTGCTCTAATAATAAGTGGTAAAATAACAATTGTTAATGTTAAACTAGCAGCAATTGCTGAGAAACTTATTTGTAAGAAAGTAATAAAAAAAGTAAATCCAAACATACCAAAGATAATTGATGGCGTAGAAGATAAGGTATTTAGCACAAAACGTAATATTGAAGCAAATCAACCATTTTTGGCATATTCGTGAAGATAAATTGCGCCAATAATACCTAATGGCATAGCAATAGTAATTGTTGTTAATACCAATAAACATGTCATTGTGATAATTGATAAGTAACCTTCATCACCGGTTGTTCAAATTAAAGCTGCAAAATTAAAATTGAAAACGCTACTACCAGCATTACCACTAATGTTGAAGATACCATTAATAATAATATCACCAATAATTCAAATAATTAATCCCATAGTAATAAAACAAGCTAGCCCCATAAAGAATAATCGAAAATAGTCTTTAAAGTGTTTTCAGCCTTGATTTTTAATAGTTTTTTCACTAATAGTTAACATTAGTTGATTATCAGATAGATTTATTTTTTTTAAATTATAATTTCGTGGTTTTTTATGACCTTTTGCTTTTTTATCACTACGTTTATAAATTATTAAAACAATAAAGTTAATGATTGAAACTATAATAAATAAAAATAAACCAATTCCATATAATGCTGATATTTGTTGAGAACTAACTGCTTCTCCAATTTCTAGTCCAATTACTCCCGCTAAAGTAGAAATTGAACTAAATAAAAATGCAAGTGGACCATGTGCAAAATTGGGGGTTAGAGTACTATTACCAGCAATCATGACAACGGCCATTGTTTCACCAATGACTCTTCCAAATCCAAAAATTATTGCACCAATGATTTTGGTTTTTGCCGCTTTAAAAATGACTTTAAAACTAGTGTCAGTCCTGCTAATACCTAGTGCTAATGATGCATATAGATAAGATTTTGGTACTCTAGTAATAGCATTAACAGATAATGAAATAATTGTTGGTAATGCCATCATTGATAAAATAAAACTTGCTGTCATCATATTTTCTTTGGTTGGTGCTCCCATTTTTACAAAAATAGGACCAATGGTCATTAAACCAAAAGCACCAAAAACAACTGAAGGAATACCAGATAATAATTCTACTAAAGTTAATGTTGTTTTTTTTCATTTTGGTGGTAAAAATTCACATATAAATAATGATGTTAGTAAACTTAAAGGAACAGCAAGTATCATTGAAAATAGCGCAACTCAAAAAGTGGCAACGATAAAGGCAATAATACCAAAACTATTAGCACTAGGTAATCATTTACTATTTCCTAACATTTTAAATCAATTTAGAAAACTCATATTACTAAATGTTTGACCGATAATAAAACCAATTAATAATGAAGCGGCAATTAGTGCTAATGAAGATATAGACAATACACAAATTTTAGCAATCAAATCATAAGTATGTTTTTTTTGTTCACTAATAAAAACATTTTTTGGATCATGATTTTTATTAAAATGATTAAAAGTTATTTTATGTCAAAACTTTTTAAAAGATTTGGATTTCATTTATTAATACTCCTTTATGGAAATTTCCTTAATCACTGATTTAAATCATTATTCAATTCGTCAGTTAATGGTACTGCTGATTGTGCGTACTGAGCTTCTGAAAAAGCAGGAACTACGTATTCGTTATGACCTGGATAGTCAGGAATAAACAAGAATTTTAGAAATTTAACTAAAGTATTAATTTGTTTAAAATTTTTATTTATTAAACCTGTAAATGGTCGTGATAACTGATAAGTACCATTTTTAATGGTATCTAAACTTGGAACAATTTTTTCTCAATTAGCAATATGAATAGTAGCGAATTGTTTATTCGAATCTAATTGTTTTTTATCTGAATATGAACTATAGCCAACACCACCACTAGACATATTAAACATTTGTGTACTTGAATTAACGGTTATTGCTTGTGGATAATATGCTTTTGAATCACCCAGAACTTTTTCATTAAAAACATCTCGTGTTCCTGAACCATTTTCTCTAGTATAAGGTAAAATTTTGAGGTCACAAGTTGGTTTGATTCAACCTTGATTTGGTTCTGAAGTATTTTGTGGAAATAAATCTCTTCAGAAAATAGGTGATTTCGATAAATACATTTTTTTTACTTTATCTTGTGTAAAATTTAGAGGTTTATCATTACCTAAGAATTTTTGTGGTAGATTATAAACTAGAATCATGCCATCTTTTGATAAAACAAAAGAAATTAAATTATTATCAGGAGTTGTATATTCTTTTGAAAGTCAGCCAATACCAAACATATTTTTATTAACGGGAATTACTGCTGCATCTGAACCTAAACTGTTATAAGTAAAATCTGCTTCTTTATGATTATCAGGATAGTCTTCCATTAATGTATGCATTAAAGGTGCTACTGAAGTTGAACCGCCCATAATAAAATAGGGTTTATGACTAACTAAAGTTACAATAAAAATACTAATCATTGTGATTAATCAAAATAATGACAAAATTCTTTTTTTTAGCATATAAATCCACCCAACTGAGAGTTTTTTTTATCATACACGTATTATAACAATATAATTGATAAAAACTAGAAAAATTATTTCATTTTTATAAAAAATGTAGGTTCTAGACTATATTATTAATATTTTTTTAGTAATTAAAAAATGGTACTACTAGTTAACTTAATACCATTTTATTAAATATTTTTTTAATATAAAAAATAAAAGAAAAGTATTTCTCTTTTATTAGTATTCTTTATTTATATAATTCAAAAGATAAAATAACTTTATTTTTTATTATCTAAAGCATTATTTTTCTTTAAAGTTTTTAAAGTACGAGCACTAATCATTAAAGTTTTTCCACCAATTTTTACTGGTTGTAAGTTTGGATTTCATTTTCTTCTAGAAGAGTTCATCGCATGCGAACGGTTGTTACCAGCTAGTGGACCAATACCACTTAAAGCACATTTTCTTGCCATAGTTATTTTCTCCTTATTAATGTTTTAACTAATAAATAATACCATATTTATTTATTTATTTTAAAAAAAATTAAAATTTATTTGTAAAAAATTGAATATTTACTAGGACATTATTTTAATAAGAAAAATTTAAATTATATATTTTTTTTAAAAAAATAAAAAATATGTTATAAATAAACTATATTATACAAATTTTTAAGAAATCTTGGAGGAAAAAAATGAATTGTATTATTTATGCTGTGCAAATTGATGATGAAAAAAAGATTGGTTTACATGCACGACCAATAGCCAAAATTGCTGCTGCTATTAGTAAGTATAAAAATATTGAGGTAGAAGTCATTAAATTACCTGATAATGCAGATATTACGAAGCCAGTAAAACTTACTGGTAATGAAACTAAAGTTAAAGCTAAGTCAGTTCTTAATTTTCTAGGTTTACAAGCAAAAAATTTTAGTAAAATTGCTTTTATTATTACAAAAATGGATGAAAAAGAAGAAGATAAAAAACTTGAAGAAGTTAAAACAGAAATTATTTCTTTATTAAAAGAAGAAAAATTAATAAAGTAAATGGTTTTAAAAAAAGTATTCAAAAGAATACTTTTTTTAAAACCATTTATCCTTATGATATAATTATTTACGTTCTTAAAATATTAAATTATATAAATGGAGGCATTTAATGAGCGAAATTAACAAAAATAAAGAAATAATAATTTCAGAACAAGGTTTAGAAAAGTTAAAAACTGAATTATATAAACGAATTAATGTTGAACGTGAATCGATAAAAGAACGATTAAAAGCAGCTAGGGCTGATGGTGATTTATCAGAAAATGCTGATTATACTAGTGCGCGTGAAGAGCAAGGTAAAAATGAAGCACGCATTCAAGAACTTGAAACGATTATTACTAGTGCTGTTATTCTTGAAGAACAAAAACAACGTAAAAATAGTAATATCAAAGCAGTTCGTGTTGGTAGTTGAGTAACAATTGTAAAAATTAAAGATGGTAAAATTGTTTCTGATTCAGAAAAAAAATTTAAAATTGTTGGAAGTATTGAAAGTAATCCATTTGAAGGATTAATTTCTAATGAGTGCCCATTAGCAGTATCAATTATGAATTGTGTTGTTGGTGATATTGGTGATATTAAAGGTATTAAAGAAACATATAGGGTAAAAATTATAGAAGTAAAAAATCAATTATAAATAATTTAATTAAAAATGATCACTATTTATTAGTGATCATTGGGAGATTGTCAAAAATCCGGAATAAATTAAAACATATATAGTCTTATTATGCTTAGACAAGAAATAATTTGGATTTTTATGAAATTGTATTTAAATAATATAATTTTTTTCAATAAATTGCAACTAAAATACTTATAATTAAGTTATCTAGGTGTTAAACTTATTGTAAAAGTTAAGGAGAATTTAAAGATGAAACTTAAAGCAATTAAAAAATTACAGTTAATAACTGTATTACTATTTGTTTTAACTATTTTAATAACTATTATTGCTTTAATATTAATTGGTATTTCAAATTTTAGTTATAATAATTATGAACAGATTAAAATTACAAATGGATTTAATATTTTAAAAATTTATAGTACATATTTTATTTTATGTCATTGTGCAAATCATATATGTTTATTTCATATTTTTCAAAATAATGATAATTATTATAATTGAATTCAATTGCAAATTGGAGTTATTTTATTAATAATAGTGATGCCGATTTTTATATTTATAATTATAGCATTAGCTTTTTTCATTATTGGCTTAAAAAGAAAAATAAAAAATAATAATTTTTGAGATGCTATTGCAAATTGTGAAATAATAAGTAATTATTACATTCATTAAATTATGTTTCTAAATTTATCTTATTACATTTAAAAATAACCATTTTAATGTAAATCAAAATATTATATGTTCTATTACCAAGCATTTCTTTTAAAACATGTCAAATATTAGTTTCTGTAAAACAACCAATATTTCATTTTGCACCTTGATTTTCAATACCTTGTTTATTATTTTTAAAATATTTTTTCTTTATTTTTGGGAGCATACCGATGTTGTCAATAATATTCAAATTTGTCTTTAAATTATAAGTTTAGACGAGAATAATTTAGACTTCAATATGCAATTGTAAGTTAATCTTAACACTTCAAAAATATTAGTCAACAATAATACTTACTTTTTGTCATTATTTAGTGATAATTTCCTATTAGTTATCGAGCAAAAATTTCCCAAAAGTAAAGTTAAATATACTTGGTGATAAATATGGAAAGAAGCATGACTATGAAAGAAAAATATAAGTTTAATATTATAAATGACATTATTATTAATAAATTATCTAAACATCAAGCTAAGAATAAACTTAACCTAACTATTAGAAGAATTAACCAATTAATTCAAATTTTCAATAGAGAAGGTAAAGTTGGTTTTATTCATAAATCCCGAAATAAAATTTCTAATAAAACAACAAATTTTGAAATCAAAATTAAGATTATAAATTTATATAAAACCAAATATTATAATTTTAATTTTCAACATTTCCATGAGAAATTAAACAATGAAGAAAAAATTAAAATTTCATATAGTACACTTTATACTATATTAATTAAAGAAAAAATTACTTCACCAAAAAGACATAAAAATAAGAAAAATAACTTGCATCCTACAAGAAACCGAAGAACAAATTTTGGTGAATTAATTCAAATGGATGCAAGTAATCATCATTGATTTGGTAAGGATAAACCAAAAGCTTTTTTACATGCTGCAATTGATGATGCTACAGGAAATATTGTCGGACTATGATTTGATCATCAAGAAACATTAGATGGTTATTATAATGTTTTTTATCAAATTTTAACTAAATATGGCATACCAAAAACATTTTATACTGATAATAGAACAGTTTTTGGATATAAAAAAACAAATCGATGCTGGCAAAATAAACACGGAAAATGATACTTATACTCAATTCCAAAAGTCTTGTAATGATTTAGGTGTTGAAATTATTAGAACTTCCATTCCACAAGCTAAGGGTAGAATCGAACGCTTATTTGGAACACTTCAAAGTCGCTTAATTAGTGAACTTAGACTTAATAAAATTAAAAATTTAGAAGAAGCTAATCAATTTCTTAAAATATATATAAGTATTTTTAATAAGCAATTTGCCTTACCTATTGATAATAATAAATCTGCTATGATTAAAGCTCCAAACCAAGAAGAAATAAATATTTATCTTTCAAGATTTTCTAAAAGAAAAACGGATAGTGGTTCAACTATAACATATTATGGTAAAAAGTATTTTCCTTATAAAAATAGCAAAGTTCAATACATACAACCTAGAACTGATGTAATTGTACTTAAATCGTTTATTAATGAGTTATATCTTAGTTATAATCATCAAATATATGAATTAAAAGAAATAGCACCAAAACCAATTATCAAAGAAGATTTGATAAAAACTAAAAAGGTTTATATACCAAATAAAAACCATCCTTGAAGATATGGATACTAATAATACCAAATTAAAATTAGATAAAATTCTTTTTATAAAAGATTATT
This sequence comes from Spiroplasma endosymbiont of Andrena trimmerana, assembly GCF_964019575.1. Taxonomy (NCBI): domain Bacteria; kingdom Bacillati; phylum Mycoplasmatota; class Mollicutes; order Entomoplasmatales; family Spiroplasmataceae; genus Spiroplasma; species Spiroplasma endosymbiont of Andrena trimmerana. The sequence goes on along the minus strand of NZ_OZ026455.1, from coordinate 98,662 downwards.
TTTGTGAATACTTAACTATATAAAATTTTAAATCGTTTGTCGAGCAGCAAATTTGATGCCTTAAAATTGATTTTAAAGATATAAAAAAATAAAATTATACACCACCAATAGCACAAGCACCAGAAGCCATTGTTGTAATACCACCAACAACATTACCAATTATGGGAATAGTATTTAAAGCACCATTAACAATAGTTAATGTGTTTTCACAATTTAAATTTGATTTATTTTCTAGATTTAGAAGTCTGTTGTCAAGTTCATTAACTTGTTTTTTTAAAGTTTCAAAATCTGCTTTGATTCCTTGAATATTTTTGTTTAATTCATCTAACTTTAATTCATGTTCAATTAAAGTTGAAATATAACTTCAATCTCTTATATAACCTTTTATTATTTCTTTTTCTTGTCTTTTTCAATTATATAATGCTTGAGGATTAAATGTTTTAGAATTATTGATTGCTTGTGGTAAAGTAGAATTTCATTCATTTATATGTGCAAATCATTGTTTAACTTTTGAATCATTTGCTATAATATTTGAAATTTCATTAAATTTATCTTGTGTTACATAGGTAAAAGTTGGTTTTGTCAAACCATAAGAATAGGGACTAAAAGTACCAACAATTATTTTTTTTCAAAATAGCCAATAAAGTGTGAGTAATTAGATTTATCCAATAAATAAACTTCTGATAATTTAAAATTATGATATTTTTTCTTTATGGCACTTTTAATTTCGTTATCAACGTTATGATTAATTTTTCCTAAATTAATTTTTATATCTTTATTTCAATCTGGAAAATCATTTTCTAAATTATCAAGACGATTATTTGGATAATATTTCTCATCTTCTGTTATTATTCTTACTGATTCAAAATCAAATCAATTAAATGGTTTTTCATAAAGTACAATTTCTATACGTTCTTTTCTAGAACTATCTGTATATACTTTTTCAATTTTTGAAAAATTATCTCAAATTGTTTTACCTACTTGTTGTATTTCTTTTCATGTTCATGGAAAAATTGCAGTAATTGAAATATCATTAGAATTATATCGTTGCATCATATCCTCTTTAAATTTTTCGCCAAGTTCTCATGCAGGATTATCTTTTCAATAATGATAATCAGCTATTATTCCTTCAAAAGTTTTTGGTGTAAATGAACAAGTTACTTTACCTCAACTACCCCTTATTTCGTTTTTACCATTTAATGTTCTTTTTAATCGATTTCTGTGTTTTTCATGACGATGTTTATTCATATTTATTTTGCTATTTGTTGTTGGGTTGTTAATAATAAAATCTGTTTGATTATTACTTGCAAAATTTAATTGTTGATTTACTAAATCTAAACTAGTCGTATTTTTTCTAACTCAATTTTTAATATTTGAATTATCAATTGACTTACCATTAATACCTTGTATTTTATTATTTAAAAGTGGAGCAGTTAATACTCACAATTTAAATCAATAACTTGGACTAAAATATTTCATAATTTTGTTCTCCTTTGAAAGTAAATGCTGAGTTATACTTGTAAGTGCAAGTAAATAAAATTGCAAAAAATTCTCATATAAAAATTTCATAATGCTAAATTTAGTTTAGAAAAAAGTAAGGAGTTTTTATATGAGTTATAAACATCTTGGCATAGATGAAAGAATTTATATTGAGAATCAATTGAAATTTAAATTTAAAATTAGTGAAATAGCTAAAAATCTTAATCGAAGTATTAGTACTATTATTCGAGAAATTAATAGAAATAAAGATAATAATCATTATTTTTCATTAATTGCACAAAATAAAGCTGAAAATCGAAAACAATCACATATTAGTTTTCATAAGTTTAAAAATAAGAATTTAGTAAAATATGTACAACAAAAATTACTATTAGGTTGATCACCTGAACAAATTTATGGCAGAATTAAAAATTTTCATAAAGAATGAGTTATTAGTTTTAAAACAATTTATACTTGAATTTATTTTGGAATGCTTGATAAAGTTACTAGTAAAAATTTAAGAAGAAAAGGTAAAAAACGAAAATCTAAAGAAAATCGTGGCAAGTTTAATGGTAAATCAATTAAAGAACGAGATATAAATGTTAATGATCGTATAACACTTGGTCATTGAGAAGGAGATACTATAGTATCATCACGAGGTAAAAGCAAATCATGTTTAATAACTTTAGTTGAAAGAGTATCACGATTTACTTTAGCAATATTAGTTAAAAACAGAACTACTAAAGTTATTAATAAAAATGTCAGTTATTATTTATCAATTCTTCCTAAAAACATTGTTAAAACTATTACTTTTGATCGTGGCAAAGAATTTTCAAATTGACAACAACTTGAAAAAAATTTAGATGTAAAAATTTATTTTGCCAATCCATATTCACCTTGACAAAGAGGTACTAATGAAAATACTAATGGTTTAATTAGAGAAAAATTTCCTAAAAAATTTATTTTTTCAAAAACTAATAAAAATGAAGTTCATAAATTTATATTGTCTTTAAATCAAAAACCGAGAAAAATACTAAATTATCTTTCACCAATCGAATATTTGGATAGAAAAATAATTTAGTTGCACTTACCTTTACAATTTAGCATTTGGTAAAAAATTAGGTTTAGATATTTGAAATTTAAATCAAAGACCAAATACAAAAACTAAATTAATTAATAGTAGTAAAAAAATACTATTAGGTTTAGGAATAATTGGTTTAGCAAATTATAGTAAATGAACTGAAAATAATATTAATCCTATTATTCCAACAACACCAACTCCAATAACTACTACAACTACAACTGAGGGTCCTCCATGATTATTATTAAATAAGCAAGAAAATCAGTCATTAATGGATTGAGATACTTATATTTCATTAAATGCTTATGGTATATCAAATCTTATTAATGGATTAACGGAGTTAGTACCTAATAAATTTGAAACAATAAGAAAGATTTGTAATATGGCTACTGGTGGATGTTTAATATCAAGTGGTGTTGCTATGGGTATTAATAATGATTTTATAATGCTTATGCAGTACCTACCATAATTGCTGGTGCAAGTGAAATTATCCATAATTTAATACCTATGGAAACTACAAATCATAATGAAGAAATGCAAGAAACATCATTTAATGATGAAACTGCAAGATTAATTAATGACAATAGATTTACTATTAATAGTGAAACTGCAAGTCAATATTATGGTAGTGATAATATGAGCGAAGTACCATTAAATAATGATAATGCTTCATTAAATTGAGATTACAATCACATGAGTTTATAAGGGAGGTGAAAAGCAATGAATAAAGAAAAAATTATTGAATATTATAATAATGAAATTCAGACATATAAAGAAAGATTGGAACAATTAAATAAAGAAATATCTGTATTAGTAAAAATTATAAGTAATTCACAGTCAATGATTGAAAGAATTAATGGTGGTCAATTTGATGAATAATTAAAAATTAAAAATAAATAGTTGAAAGGAAAATATTGAAATGAAAGAATTTTTACATGAATTAATAATTATTGGAACAAGTGTTGGAACATTAATTTGCAGAGAAATTATTGTTTTATTAAAAAGATTTATCACAACTCCAAAACATGTTAGAGCAAATAACAAAATTATAAAACATCAAAAAAAATTAGCAAAATTAAATGAAAAAATTAATAAAGGAGAAAAATAATATGACAAAAATTGAATTTAATGAAAAATATAGAAAACAAGATATCAGTATTGATAGAGATTTTGATTTACATATTGATAATTGTTTTAAATTTTCTGATATCAATACATTAGAAAATGCTGTTAATGATTATAAAAAACTAATAAGTGAAATGCCACAATTAGTTAAAGATTGATTACTGGGATAAGATTAGGAGAATGTTAAATGTTAGAAAATGAAGATAATGTTCAACAAACAACTGAACCTTTAACTGAAAATAATGCTCAACAAGAAATAGAAAATAAAGTTAATGAAGCAGAAAATAAGTTAAATAAACTTAATCAAGAAATTAAAGAAAAAGAAATGATTAATATATTTAAAAAATATCAAGTTAAAACTGAATTTTATGATTATTTAAAATTTAAAACTAATAATTTAGAAAATTCAAAAATTGAAGAAACTATTAAAAAAATGATTAAAGAACAACCAGTATTTAAAGAAACAATTAATACAGGTGGCAATAAACAAATAATTATTAATAATAAACCAAATGATAAAGAAAATTTTTTAATTAATTATAAAAAGAAAAATTATTTATAAACGAAAGGAAGAAATAAAATGTCAGTACCATTTAATCAAAATTTAGACAATACAGAGAGATTAGTAGAAGCACCAGAATTTATAGAGTTTTTTAAAATTTCAAATAGTCCATGGGCAAACTTTTTCCCTACTGAAATTGTTGACTCAGTAAATATTGAGTTTATTGTTAAAAAACCAAAAAAACCAGAAGTTAAAATTATTGCTTGAGATGATAAAAGTAAAAGATATGAATTACCATATGTTGATACAGATAAAATTAGTAAAAAAATAACTAAAAAATATCTTGCAGGAGAAATGATTGGTGAAGTTGATTTATTTGCAGATAATGGGCAAAATTTACTAGAAAGTATGCAATATGAAGTTGCAAATGATTTAGCAGATAAATTGGCAATTGATGATACACAAGCAATTGCAAAATTTGCTACTAAAATCGATATTGAAGATACAACACCAGTAGGCTATTTAAAATCAATGTTATCTGCTTGAAATACTTTGTTTCAATTTAGAAATATTGCAAATAGTAAATTTTTTATTACTAATGGTCTTTATGATAGTTTAGTTTATTTAGCAGATAATAAAGGTTTAATTACTGATAATCAGTTGGCACAACAATTACGTTTAAATGGAAATAATTTATATGTAAAAGGTGTATTATGTGAAATCGTTCTTGATGACTATATGGTTTTTACTAATGATAAAAATGAACAACAATTAATGACCTTTATTTTAGCAACACCAAGAGCAATGAAAAGATACATGATAGAAAATACAGTTATTTATGTAGATTTTATTAAAGATGATAAAGCAGGAAGAGCATATAAAGTTGCTGGTGAAGTTGTTGGAGAAGCAATACCATATATTTCTAATAATGAAACAACATCAAGATGAATGTTATGTGGAGTTATTAAAACAGAAAAAACTGATTTAAAAACTAAAATTACAAGTTTAACAATTGATATTACTGCAAATGTTAATAACAATAATAGTGAATTAAATACACAAATAAAAAGTACTAATGAACTTAAATCATTAAATCCAAATTTAACAAATCCAACTATTAAATATTTTAGTGATGCACAAGGAAAAACTAATGTAAGTAATCAAAAACAAAAAGCCGGTGACTTATATATAACTATTACTGCAAATGTTAATGACTTAAATTATAAAGGAACAACAAATCAAATTAAAATAACTCTTAAATAAAGGAAATTAATACCATGCCAATCGGTACAACTAATACAGCAATACTTTTAAACATAAATAAACCCAAACATACTAGAATAAGTAAACAACAAGAACATAAAAGTTGATGATGAGAAATTTTAGAAATGATTGGTGTACAAGTAATAGCAGTAGCACTTGCTCCTTTTACTGGTGGATTAAGTGAAAGCGTAGCCCTTGGATTAGGTGCAAGTGATTTAGTTGCTAGTATTAGTGCTGTTGGTGTAGAATTTTTAACTGATTTTACTATTAATCAAGTTTATGATTATTTAAAAGGAAATGTAACAAAATTAAATACTTTCTTTAATATACTACCTGCATTTGCTGGACTGAATAAAATTAGTCGTGGTTATCGTACAACTAAATTTATTAAATTAGCACAAGAAACTAAAACATTAGAACAAGTTGGTATTAAAGAAGTAAAAAACTTACAAGAAATTATTAGTCAAGTAGGTGGAAAAGAAATTTTAACAGATAAAATTATTGGTAATAAACGTTATTTAATGAATTATAGTTTTACTCCTAATCGTGAAACAGTATTACGAGATTTAGGTTATGTTGCTGAAAGACAATATAAAAATAATTTTCAAAAATTAGAAGCACAGGAGTTAAAAGATTACTTATTATTACAAAATACATTAATAAAATTAAGTCCACAATTAACTCCTAAATTTAAAATCAAAGATATTGAAAAAGCAAATAATTTTTTAAAAAAATATAATACTGATTTAAAAAAAGTATTATCTATGAACCAACATGATTGATTAAATTTAGTTCATACAATACACACAGAAAATAGATATGGAAAAACTTTAATTTTGGATTTACAAAAAATTCGTGCTAATGCTATTAAATTTGATTTTAAAAATAATGTTATTCATCAACTTGTTTTAAAAGCAAATCAAAGTTTTAAATATTTTGATATTAGATTTTATTTAAAAAAAGGTTTAAATAAATTTTGAAAAGATACACCATATTTTGAAAAAATAAGAGAAAGTATATATAAATTACAAGAAAAATTTGAAAAGTTAGAAAAACAAGCATTTGAAAAAATTAATAAATTAAAACAAAAAGCAACTGATTTATTTACTAGTGCAGAAAAAAGAACAATTAAACATGCACAATTAATTCCATTAAATTCACCAGTATTTATGGGTTGTAAAATTCAACCTTTATCATTAGATAAATGTGCAATTACTATTTATCATCGCAATCCTAAATATAAACCAATTACAGTTGTTGATAGTATTCTTAAAGCAAAAACTTTTGTTACTCAAATACATCCATTTCATTGATATCGTTGATATAGTGGTTGATACATGGGTTATGGTATTAATCGTAATAAATGATTAAAAGCAATAGCATTTGCTCCACCAGTGGTGCAACAAATAATTAGAGATAGTTTTAAAGTATATAGAGAAATATTTAGAATAATAAGAACTTATCATAAAGTAGTAAATGTTATTAATAATCCTATTGAAAATATTAACAAATCATTTAAAAATGTTGGTTTAAAATTTTCAGTAAATACTTTATTTGGTACTGGATTATTACATCATTTAGAAAAGTTTGCATATAGTCAAGTTGTAGCAAAAAGTAAGAAAAAATTAAAAAAAGGCAAAAATAAAATACAAAAAGAAATTGAACATATAACACATAAAAAAACAAAAAAACATACTCATCATTATAAACAAGCATTTTTTAAGGAATGATAAATTATGATTAATAAACTTTGAACTGATGTCAGTCTTGAAAATTATAATAACTGATATCCATTAACTGGAAAAATTACAAAAACACCACAGCAATATATACAAACATGACCTAATGTTAATGATTGATTTAAAACTTTTGCTATTCGTGCTCAAAATGATATTAATGCTTATCTTGATTTTATTTTATCTAAATTTCCTTTTGATAGTTTTAAAGATGAGTTAATTAAAGAAACATTAAGAGATATGGTTTATGTAATGGTTGAACATTGAGTATTTAATCGTACACCAATTGAATTTAATGTTGATGCTACTATTCAATTTAATAATGGTAGTCAATTTAGTGCAAATAGTACTCCTACAATTAATGTTTGAGATTTAGCACCTAGTAGAATGAAAATATGAGCAAGATTAACAGAATTAAAACAAATATTTTCAAGTTATAATGATGATGAAATAGATGTTGAAAAAATTGACTTAAAAGCATTTTATACTAGAAATCAAGTTGATGAATTAATTGAACAACAAAAAGAATTTACATTATCAAAACAAATTAAATTATATGATGATTTAGTTGATGATAATGAAAATGAAATATACAGAGGTCCTGTTAGTAAATTTGTTAATAAAGGTTATGTTGCAACAGAATATGATCCAAAAACTGAAACTATGATTTTAGATTGACCTAATGAAATTGGAACATTACCACCTGATGTTTTACAAAACAATCCACAAATTGGTGATTATACACATGCACCAACTTGTGATTTTTCTGCTAAACAACAAAAACGAATTACTACAAATGAAAATGAAATTACCAAATTAAATAGTGAATTAATTAAAGCAAATGAAAATATTAATGATGTTAAAAATAATTGATTTAATATTGAAACTAGTCCCTTATGAAAAAAAGTTGAAAATAATAATATAGAAACATTTAAATGATATTTTATTAAAATCAGTTATCAATATTCAACAGAAAATAACTTTATGAAATTTTATAAAGTAATTAAAATTTATTTAAATAATATTTTTCATGAATTTGAATTGTTAAATGTTGATTCCATGACTTATAAAGAACAAATACAAAATAAAAATATTTTAAATATTGGAACTATTTACTATAACAATAGAAATAAAACATTTAGTGGTGGCGGTAATTCTTATCCTGAACGTGGAAAAATTAATTTAATTGGTGATATACAAGAAATATATCAATATATAGGAAAAGGTGCACCAACTGAATTTATAGCAGAAGAAAATACTGAACGTGATTATTATACAAAACTAGAAACTAATAATTTATTAGATAAAAAACAAGATAAATTAATTGCTGGTACTAATATAACTATTGATGAAAATAATAAAATTAGTGCTACTGGTGGTAAAGTAGATTTATCTGATTATTATAAAAAAGAAGAAGTAGATAAAAAATTAGAAGATACAAAAGCACAATTTCCGATTGCATTTCAAATAAATGCTCTAAGTCAAGAAATTCCTAATTTAAAAACTACTGATAAAACTATTGCTGGGGCTATTAATGAAAATAAAACTAATATTGATAAAAAGAAAGATAAAGAAAATTGAGTTGTAATAGGAAATAGAGTTGATAATAGAACATGAAGTAATTTTGATATTAATCTTGGTAAAACATATCGTGTATTTATAACATGAGAAAGACTTGCACCATTACAAAATGGTTATCCATTAATGTTATTGTTTAAATCAGCACAAGCAGTTGGAACTGGTACGTGAACTCTTATTATTGGTAAAATTGATAATAAAGAAGCTTCTTTAATTCTTAATGCTGATTATACTAAGGTTAATAAATGAAGTTTATTTATTAAATGTGAAATTGATGGTGGTGCTATATTTAATTTTGAGGAATTAAAAGAAAATACTTATCAAATTACTAGTGATACATTAGATATTACTTCACCAAGTGTAATTAATATAGATAAACCAATTAAAATTAATTCAAAAAGTTTAGAAACAAATGAAATAGAAGAAAATAATTGAGATATTGAATTAAAAAATAATCCAACACCAAGTCCAAATATTCCACAATGAAAAGAAGTTGGAACAAAAGAAGATAATAAAACTATTAAGTATAATTTTATTAAAAATAAAAGATATCGTATTTATTATAATTTTACTCCTACAAATGATAATACAAAATCTTCTTGAATATGTACAGAATTTATATATGTTAATACAACACAATATTTAAATTGTATGATTACACAAGATTATATTTATATTTGATTACAATTAAATATATATAGTATATTTTTAACTACTGCACCATATCCACATTTATATGGAAAAATTTTAAAATTAGAAGAATTACAGGAATAATATTATGTTTTTTAAAATTATAAAAATTATTTTAGGTTTAATAGGAGTAATTCTATCATCTGCAACTGCTGGTTTAATTATATTTATTATTGTAAAAATCATATTAAAAATTAATCAAATATTTTAAAGAAAGGTGGTGAATATTATGTTAAGTTTATTTAAAAGAAAAGATAAAAGCAATATTAATGATAATCAAAGTGAAAAATTAAAATTTTTAACTAATAAAAATAAAAGTACACATGCTTCTATTTTAAATTATTTTGGTTTTAATGATTTTAACCATGAAACTTATTTTACTGATTTTGTAGCAGAAAATAATGCTAATTTATATAATGCTCCATTAGAAATTAATAATGAAACCATTAAACAATATTTAATTCAACAAGAATTTTATAGAAAAAATTGAAATTCTATTTTTAAATTAAGTAAATTAGGAATTAGTGGTTATTTAATTTATATTGCAAATGATAATTTATATTTTCAAGTAGTTGACATACAACAAAGAGTTTATGATATTACTGGTAAATTAATTCAATGTACTATTTTTTATGATAATTATGAACAAAATGCACAAACTGTAAGATTATTTGAAGTTTATACATTAAACAATGAACAAGTAACAATTAATCGTGCAATTTATAGTATTAATGATACTAAAAAACAAAATAAATTAGATTTTAAATCATACATTAATAATCCCAATTTAGTACAAGAACAAATACTAAATATTAATTATATACCAATAGCAATTATGAGAAATAAAGCAAATGAACAAGCAGATTGTGAAAAAGTAATGGATAAAATTAAAGCACTAGATGTTATTTATGAACAAATTGTTTTAGATACTATTTTAAACTCACCTAAATTTATATTTAGTCAAACTTATGGTAATGTTCAATCAGCATTAGAAGAAGCAGTAAGAACTTTGGTTACTAAAAACTACATATTTAAAAGTGGTGGAGATAATAATGAACAAAACGAAAATATCAATATGACAAATAGTAATTTTAAAGGTAAAAATTTAACTGATATATATGATTGAAATGTTAATGAAATATTTAAACGTTGTGGTATTCATATACCAAGTCAAAAGAAATCAGCACAACAATCAGTTCCAGAAAGTACAGCAGTTAATATTTCAACCATTAATTATATTGAACAAAAATTATGACAATTTAATATTGATATTCTTAAATTTATTCAAATATTAGTACGTATGGATAAAGATTTATTAAATAGTAAAACATTTAACATTAATGATGAACAAAAAATTAATAATTTAACAGTTAAATTAAAATTATTTAACCCCGAAAATAACCAATTAATAGGAGATAACAATGGAAAACAACAACAAACCACAAACGAAGTTTCCTCAGAAACAGAAACAAACTAAACTTAATCAAGCAGAAATAGAAAATGATTATTTAATCGATAATATCCCTTATGACTTTACTAATATGATGCGTGCTACTAGTGACCCAGACATTAATAGAGCATATGATGAATTTAAAAAAAGAACAATTTATATTTATGAAATTGAACGTTTATTTAAAAACAATGAAAATAATAGTTTAAGATTTTCAGCAAACACTATTAAAATAGGTTTTATTGATATTGATAAAGTATTAAAAACTATTGCAGTTGAAACATCTGATTTTACTATGCAATTAAATCAAAGAGCAAGTACTAACATTAATGATAATACAATTGAATATAGTATGACTGATATTAAAAATTTAATTTTTCAAGAAATAAATTTATTAAATCAATTTAAATTATATGCAGTATCTATTAATGAACCATTAACTGAAAATAACATTGATAATTTATATATTATTAATAATTATTCACAACCTTATCAAAATCCAAAAACTAGAAGCACTAAAAGTATAACTATTATTAAAATTAAAGATTTTAAAACAAGAGATGGTTATCCAATCATTATTAAATTACAAAAACCATTAGATAAAGATACCAAAGTAATTGGTTTAAAAATTAAAGCTCCTAGAAGCATGATTTTTGGCAATATAAAGGTACTTGGTGAAGTTGACAATATGGAAGTATACCCAAAGTTATTTGTGAAAGATAAGATAGCATTTCCACTATTATCAATGCCTATTGAAACTCAACCAAAAGTTAGAATATTACAACAATGATTTAGTAAACAAATATTACCTTGAAATTTAGCAAAACAATTTATTGGAAAAGAAAAATCAGTTTTAGATTTAATTGCTATTGGTGGAGGTACTGAAACAAGAAAAGAAATTATTAATAATGCAAGAGTAACAAATGCTAAAATTGGTTATGATGTTACTAAAAATTCAAAAGTATGACCCTTATCTGATGAACTAGAATTAAAAGATACAAAATTAGAGTCATGATTTTTAGCAGGTAACTATAATTTATTTATTTCTACAACAAATAAATTTCATGATGTTGAATTAGAAATAAATGATAAACCACCAATTGATAGTTTACAACAGTTATTACTAGATATGCTAAGTTATACATATAACTACAATAGAAATTTTGAAGGTGCTAAATATAATGATAAAACTGGTAAACCCGATAATGATATAGCAAAATTAAGAGCAAAATTTGAAGGACAAAAACCCGAAGAAGTAATAACCAATTTGTTTAAACAATGAGAATTAGATTATCCAAATTACATAAATTTACTACAAGTGAAAATATTTAAACAAATATTTATAATGTTATCAAAATATATTTATTCAAGTATGTCAATTAATAAAGGTTTAAATGATGATAATAAAATTTTATTACCTTATTTTTTTGAATTAAAATCAAAACCAATACATCAAAATGAAAATAAAATTTGAGAGTATAAAGATATAAAAGTTATATTACACTCTTCATATTTTGATTTGACTGATATTAATAATATCAAATTAAAAAGTAATGATATTAGTCAAAATGAATTATTTAAGTTAGATGATAATCAATTTAATTGATTATCTATAACTAATGAATTAGAAAGTAACAATATACCTTCATTAATTCCTGCTGATTGAACACTTGGTAATGGAGAATACGGAAAATACTTTACAAGAACAATTATTGAAAAAAATAAAATTGAAAATGTTTTAAATTTATATGGTTCAAATAAATCACAATTATTTTCAAAATTAGAATTTTATAAAGAAATTTTACAAATTAATAATAATAACGAATTTGAATTACAAATAGAAAATCCGATTAATAATTTAAATCGGATTGAAATTAGTGGCATATTTGGTGCTGGAAATTATGATTTAATTTTAATGACAGATAAGCAAGAAATAAATTTACAAAATATTAATTTATTTGATAAATATAACGAAAATATTTCTTATATAAATTTAGAGATATAATTATTCAAAATAATTATTTGTATAAGTACCATCTCATTTTACATCTTCATCATGATGTTTAAATTTTAAATACTGGTTGCTCTTTAATCATTTTTTTAATAGTTTCTTCAATTTTTGAATTTTCTAAATTATTAGTTTTAAATTTTAAATAATCATAAAATTCATTTTTAACTTGATATTTTTTAAATATATTAATTATTTCTTTTTCTTTAATTTCTTGATTAAGTTTATTTAATTTATTTTCTGCTTCATTAACTTTATTTTCTATTTCTTGTGAAGAAGCATTATTTTCAGTTAAAGGTTCAGTTGTTTGTTGAACATTATTTTCATTTTCTAACATTTAACATTCTCCTAATCTTATCCTAATAATCAATCTTTAACTAATTGTGGCATTTCGCTTATTAATTTTTTATAATCATTAACTGCATTTTCTAATGTATCAATATCAGAAAATTTAAAACAATTATCAATATGTAAATCAAAATCTCTATCAATACTGATATCTTGTTTTCTATATTTTTCATTAAATTCAATTTTTGTCATATTATTTTTCTCCTTTATTAATCTTTTCATTTAACTTTGCTAATTTTTTTTGATGTTTAATAATTTTGTTATTTGCTCTAACATGTTTTGGAGTTGTGATAAATCTTTTTAATAAAACAATAATTTCTCTACAAATTAATGTTCCAACACTTGTTCCAATAATTATTAATTCATGTAAAAATTTTTTCATTTGAATATTTTCCTTTCAACTATTTATTTTTAATTTTTAATTATTCATCAAATTGACCACCATTAATTCTTTCAATCATCGATTTTGAATTACTTATAATGCTTACTAATAAGGCCATTTCTTTATTCATAAATTATTCACCTCCTTTATAAACTCATGTGATTATAATCTCAATTTAATGAAGCATTATCATGATTTAATGGCACTTCGCTCATATTATCACTACCATAATATTGACTTGCAGTTTCACTATTAATAGTAAATCTATTATCATTAATTAATCTTGTAGCTTCATTTGTAAATGGTGTTTCTTGCATTTCTTGATTATGATGTATAGTTTCAATAGGTAATAAATTATGGATTATTTCACTTGCACCAGCAACTATGGTAGGTACTGCATAAGCATTCATAAAATCATTATTTATACCCATAGCAACACCACTTGAAATTAAACAACTACCAGTAGCCATATTACAAATTTTTCTTATTGTTTCAAATTTATTAGGTATTAACTCAGTTAATCCACTAATAAGATTTGATATACCATAAGCATTTAAACTAATATATGTATCTCAATCCATTAATGACTGATTTTCTTGCTTGTTTAATAGTAATCATGGTGGACCTTCTGTTGTAGTTGTAGTAGTTATTGGAATTGGTGTTGTTGGAATAATAGGATTAATATTGTTTTCAGTTCATTTACTATAATTTGCTAATCCAATTGTTCCTAAACCTAAAATAATTTTTTTAGAACTATTAATTAATTTAGTTTTAGTATTTGGTCTTTGATTTAAATTTCATATATCTAAACCTAATTTTTTACCAAATAATAAACTATTAATTGAACCTAATACTGGATTTGCAATTACTTGACCATAATAAGCACTTGTACCAATCATTGCACAAATTGGACTTATTCCAGTTCTAATTAATTTAGTTAAAGTATAATTTGATTGATTTTCTATACTTGGCATTTTATTTTCCTTTAATTTGTTTTAAATCATTTAATAGTTCTATAAATTTTTTCATCTCTTTTGAATGATAATCAATGCTTCAATAATCATCATTTCAATTAAAAATTATATGTGTATCTGAATGTAAAAATTCAACATTATCAATAAAAAATAATTTTTCATCTACATTTCATTTAATTAAAAATTCGCGTTTAGTCATATTTAATCTCCTTTAATTTTCTAATTTTTTAATTGTTACTTTAATTCAACCTTGATAAACATCATTATCACCAACTATTAATGCAACATTACTTTCTGGGTCAGAAACAATTATGTGTTTGGATTTAACATTTGGGTATTGTCTTAAAATAATTGCTCTAATATCATTACTTGTATGAATTGCTTTTGGAAATGGTGATAATATTTCAATTTCATCTTTATTTTCAAACAAAGTAGGTAATATTATCATTAGTCAAATTCACCTTTTTCTATTTTTTCAATTAATAAATTTAAAATACTTTTGTCAAAATCAGATTTTGTATAATTAATTTTTTTAGTTCATTTAATTATATCTTTCATATATTTAAGTAATTTTTCTTTATTCATTATCAAAGTCTCCCTCATTAATATAAATCTGAAGATTAAATAAAACACTTTCTTTTCCTATTTTAAATAAATTACTAGAATTAGATTCTTTATTTTCTTTTAGAGTTGTTATAATAAAATTAATTAATTTTTCTTTATTAATACAATTTTTATGTCTTGATTTATTAATTTCATCAACTTTAATTCTATGTTCTTTACAATATGCTCTTCCATATTCATCAAATTGCTCATCTGTCATATTTTCACATTGTCTTTGTCTTTGTTCATTTTTAATTTCATCATAATATGGTTCATGAATAAATTTTTCAAATGTTATTGTTTCAGTTCATGTACATCTATATTTGATTATTTTTTTTCTAAATTTTTTGCAATTGAATTTAATAATTTTAAAACTTTATATTCATTTTTTAATTCTTTAATAATAAATATTAAAAATATTATTAGTGTTATGCTTGTTATTAATATTGGTACTATTAATAAAATTTTTCATAATATCATTTTTTACTCTTTTCATTTTTTAAATCATTTAACATTGATTGAACAAAATGCACGATTTTTAGGAATATTTAAAGTATTAAAAATTTGACCAGTTACTAAAATTTCATCATTTTTGTTTAATAAAATACATCGATTATAAAGTTTTGGTTTATTAAAAATTAAAGTAACATAGTTTAATCCATTTCATTGAGCACCAAGTAATAGGGGCTTTGCCCCTCGTTGCTTCGCAACTCACCCCAGCGGGGCTAAACCCCGCGGCCAACCCAACAAAAGGTTCTTTGTTGGTTCCGGCCATTTTTTTTAATTTTTATCTCCCTTTTTCTTTAAAATATTATCCAATTTATCTAAACCAGCAGACTTAATATCACTATAAGTCATATCAATACTACTTGCTTCTTTAAGGTATTTCTTAGGTGACAATTCACTTTTAAGTTCATGCACATAATGTAAAGCACGTGAATTATACCTTTTTAACCAATGTCTAGGAAAAAATAAAGTCATAGCCATTGCTTCACCACTATAACTTGGAGGCATAATACCTCTTTTAATCATTTTCTTTGTTCTACGACGTGAAAATACTACTTTATTATAATCCTCAATATTAGTATATAAATTAAGATTAAATATAACAATAAAACCCAAAAAACGCATACGTTTAACTTGAACAACATACTCTACTTTTTCTCTTGCTTGTACTGGTATTCTATTAGGGTGTTGTTCAATCAAATACATTGTACCATTAAACATGTGACCTATTAACTTACAAAATTGTCCTAAACTTTCTTGTTGATTTTTAAACTGTACTCCTAAATCATTAGAATTTATTTTTAATGCTAATTCATCTAAAATTATTAAATCTTGTTCCTCAAAAGCATAATTACTTGCTAACTGATTAAAAGTAAAAACATCGTTATAATTAACCAAATAAGAATAACCAGTCTTTAACTTAATAGGGAAAGGACTAACTACTCGTTTCTTATGAGTTTGTGCTAAACAACAAGCAAGGGCAGATTTGCCAGTTCTTGGAGGTGCTGAAATAATATAACTACCAACTCGTTTTAAAATTTTAACATTACGAATAGTTATAAGAATTGGATAAATAATTATAATCAAACCTATAACTAATAACACATAACCATATCAAGGCATAATAAACTCCTAACCTATAATTAAACTAATTGCTCTAACAAATAATCATAAAGGTATAATATTTTCTATTCCACTAACAATATCAACATTTAAAGCAGTACTAATCGTATCTGAAAAAATGTGTCGTAATAAACTATCTGTTGTAAAAAGAAATTGTCTTAATGGCTCAACTGGTAAAACTTTACCAACAACTCCATAAAGTACTCATCTAAAAGCATTACGTAAATGTCCAAAAACATCATATCAACTTGGTCTTTCATATTCAGGATTAAAAGGACTATTTGGTGGTGCTGGCGTTATATTTTCACTTGAAAAAATATTGATTTGACCAAAATTCAACTGTGGTGAAAAAGTTGGTCTAGTTGATTCACCATGAACATCAAAAAATACTGTTAAATGTCTTAAATTTGGAACACGAATAGGCATGGTAACAAAATTATATAAATCTTGTTGATAAATATCATTATCCACTTTACCTTTAAAAACATATTTTGTATCACCAACATAATCTAAAAAACTAAAAGTAAAATTAGCAGTAAAAGTTTTAAAATATTCATATTCAAAATAAAACATAAAACCTTGAATATAAAAACTTAAAGGTTTATCAATTTCAAAATTTAACTGTGTTTGAAAATTTATAATACTTTTACCAGTATTAACAAAATTTAAATTATTAGTATTATTCTTTGCAACATAATTATGATTAAACATAATACGTGAAAATTTATCTAATTGTTTTCTATTAAAAGTATAAAAAGTATAAACGCCAGTTCCCATATCTATCATTTGTGACGGAACACCAACTGTATCACTATAATAATAACACGTATATAAACCCTCATTATTACCTATAAATTCACCACTTACTAATTTTAAATCCGGTTGGTCAACATCAAAATAAGCAGAATTTCATGGTATTGTTGCTCAATCATCAAAATTATGATACTTAACATGTTTAACCATTTCTTTTGTAATATCATAATTAACGACATTAGGGTCATTTGAAACAATTAAACTAGTTGGTGCTTGAACAGAAGTATTTACAACAAAAAACAATTTAGCAAATTTAAATCACATAATTATTTACCAAACAAACATCTTAAAACTCATCATAAACCATAAAATATAATAAATCCAATAAAAAACTGCGTTCCATAAACTACTAAATTTCATAAAATAGTAGTAAATTGGTCAACTGGACTTCCTATAAACATAGTTCAATAATCAACTATACATTGATGTATTTTATTGTAAATATCTCAAATACTCATACTTAACACCTACCCAAACAATGACCTAAAAATAAATTTAATACTACGATAAATAAAATTAAAAAATACACCTAATACCAACCAAAAAGTCAAATTAAACAAAATATAAACTTCATCAGTAATATTAGTTTGATTTAAAAATATACTAATATCATTACTAGAAAATATAAAAATTAAATGCAATATACTATTCACAAAATCACTCATAATTAAGTACCTACAAACTTTCCTTTTTTATTTTCAACACCCTTAGCCTTATTTCTTAAACGTTTTCTTTCATGTTGCTTAGCAATTTGCTTTCCAACAAATTTTGAACCACCTTTAATATTTTTATAACTTTGTTTTACAGTCCCCGATGTAGAAACTGGCTGAATATCAATATTTAAAAAAACTGACATTGCAAACTTTATTAAAAGAATAAAAACAACAAAAGTTCCCAAATTAAAACCTAAATCTGCCATTGGTAAATTTCAAAATTTCATAAAAATTTGTCCAAATAGTTCTAAAATTTTTGAAATAAAAGCAACACCCATAATAAACTACTCCTATATTATTTTTAATAATTTTAAAATTAATGAAAAAGTAAAAAGTACTAAAATAATTGCTAACAATGGTGCTGGCATAGAAACTATTTGTTGTGAACTATCACCAAAAATAAAACTTTTAATAACCAAAGATAAATTATATAAACCAGAAAAATCAGTAATATAACTTTGTAAAATATTTTGCACAATATTATTTAAAGAAGGTAAAAGTTTACCTAATAAAGGAAAAACAAAAATTATTGCAAAAAATAATTTAATCATAACTATTACCTCCTAAAAAACCTAATAATTTCTATCTAAATCCACGAATAATATGTCCTATGAATTCTTTAATAAATACTAAAACCATCATAAATATTGGAATTAAGACTGGTCAATTTGTCATTATTGAATCACCAGCAAATACTCAATTAAAAACATAACTAAAAGATTCTAATAATTTTTGACCAATACCTCCAATCATATTTAATAGTGCGGTTAAACCTGCGGGCATTCTAATAACCTCCCTCCTCTAACTCTTTTCTTGCTCTTTCTTTACGTTTTTGTTCTTTACAATATCAACAATCAGGTTCAATTACCTCATGTTTTTTATGTTTAAATTTTCAAACTAACTTTTTAATAGAATCTTTAAAAAATCAAGAAGTTCCCAGAACAGCAATTATCACAACTAGTCATTTAACCATTATTTTTTACCTCCTAAAAAATTATTAAAACTCATATTTTCACTTAATCTTTGTTCAAAATTTCTTTTTGCCTTTTTCTTATGCAACTTTTGTCTTGGCATATTTTTTCATTTATCTTTTTTCATTTTAAACACCACCTAACGTATAAGCATAAGAATAATCCCAATTTAAACTTGCTCTATCTAAATTAATCTCCGATATACTATCATCATTTAAATCAACATCAATCATACTGTTATTTGTACTTTGATAATCATTAATACTAGCATTAATTAATCTTGCTCTTTCATCAGTAAACACTTCTTGTAATTCTGTATTATTATGTGTACTTCCCAAAGGTAACAATAAAGTATTAATAATCTCACTTGCTCCGGCAATAATAGTAGGAATAGCAAAATAATTACTAAAATCATTATTAATACCCATAGCAACACCACTACTAATCAAACAACCACCAGTACCCATATTTGCTATCTTTCTTATATTTTGAAACCTATTAGGTATTAATTCAGTTAAACCACTAATAACATTTGCTATACCAAAACTATTTAAAGATATATAAGTATCTCAATCTACAAAAGGCATATCAATTATTGGTTTAACAGTTGTAAAGGGTGAATAAGTTGGTCTTGGTGGTTCAGTAGGACAAGGTGGTCAAAAACATGGTTCATCTCTTAATAAAGAAACTGACTTATCTACACACTGCACAAACTTAGCATAATTAACTAAACCAATTGTTCCTAAACCTAAAAATATCTTTTTATAATTATTAATCACTTTATTTCTAGTAGTGGGTCTTTGATTAATATTTCATATATCAATTCCTAACTTCTTACTAAATAACAAAGAATTAATAGAACCTAATACTGGGTCTTTTAAATATTGACCATAATAAGCACTAACTCCAACCATAGCACTTAATGGACTTAATCCAGTTCTTAAAATTTTAGTTAAAGTATAATTACTAGTTTGCTCTAATACATTAGGCATAAATAAAACTCCTTACTTTATATACTAATAAGGAGCTTATATATGAACTATAATCTAATTCATTGGGGCTTAAAATGAAAAATATATAATCCATATATAAGCCCCTTATTTAATTATTTGTTGATATATTATTTTCATTCAGTAATATCTACAATAGTACCGGATAAATCCAATTTTAAATCATAATAATTACCAACTTTAAAACTAAGTTTATGTAAATATTGTGTAAAATCATTAACTACTAACGGATTATATCATTTATCCCGTACTTTACCGGTAGGTATATTAGTTTGTTTATTAATTTCTAAAAAGGTTAAAACATCAAATTTCAAATTTTGACCTTGATTATTTTTATCAGGTATCATTCTATTTTTATCAATATTAACTAATTGAACTTTGAACATAAAAATTACCAACTCTTTCTATATAAAATATAAATTGAATTGGCAAACAATTATAAATAATTAAATTAAAAATACATAACTATAAAATTAATTTAATAAATAAAAAGTTCTTAATATTAATATTTAACTATCCCGGACAAGGAATTGTTACCAATTCAAATAAGTTAAATAAAATTTTAAAAACTAATTTAAAACATATTTACTTATGTGTAAATAATATCATAATTAAACAAAATATCAATAAATATACAACAAAAAAGTAAGCATTATCATTTCTTGTCCGAAAAACAATAATACTTACCATAATTAAAGTATAACAAAATCACAAAAAAATACAAATATAGTATTATTTTACTTGAAAAAATTTAAAATTAATGTAAAACTCGCTTATTTAAAAATATTTTTTCAATTTTACTTTTATCAAAAACTTTATAAATAAAATCTAAAATATCATTTCTATTAAATTTATTTTTTAATCAATATCTAAATCGTAAACTTTCTAAACTAATATAATAGTTAAAATCTTTAAAGTAATCACAACTAGCAATATAATCATAACTTCCGCCAATTAAATAAGTAACACCTTGTTCATTTGATTTAGTTTTAAATAAATAAAATTCTTTTGCTTTTTCACATGCTTGTACTAATTCTTGTAAACTTAACATTTTAGTACCACGAACTACAAGCGGATTTTTACAATTTCTACTAAAAGAATATGCTTGAATACCAACATCTTTTTGATTTAAAGATTTAATATTTTCTTGTACTTTTGTTACATATTTACTCAAATATTTAACCACAAATTCATTTGTACCTTTATGTACAACTTTTAAATCAATACCTTTATTATTACCAACATGTGGTCATCATTTAGTTATCATACTATAAGGTATTTTACGATTAAATAATATATGAAAATGAACTGCACCACGCTTTTGATATTCATAAACATAAAAATATCTTAATTCACCTAAATATTTAGAACGTTTAGGGTCATTTCATCAACGTTTTAAACGTTTAAAGAATAATTGTAAATCATGTTTTGCTTTTCTAATATCAGTTTCATTTTTATGATAAGTTAAAGTTAAAAAACTTAAAACTTTTGCATTATAAAAATTATGTAATGCTTTTTGAACTAATTTACATTTAGTACGAACATTATTATTTCTTAATTTAGTAATATTACCAATATTCTTTATACCTAATTTATTTCTTTCATTTTTTAAAATATCAATAGGTAAAACAACATTTTTAACATAACAAGCATAAAAAATTTTTTTAACATAAAAATTATATGAAATATTCATTTATAATCATCTCGGACAAGAATTTTTAATAAAATTAAATGATTTATAAAAAAATATAAATCTTTAATAAGCATATCATTAAAAATTAAAAAAAGAGGTATTTATGAAAATTTTTAAACGCATTATTAGTTCTATTTCTATACTTTTATGTATCACAATTATTTGAATTCCTATTCATTTTTTCTTAAAAACTTTAATGTATGGAGATAAACGAGAAAATCAAAAAAATAAAAAAGAAAACATCAACTAAGATGTTTTTTTAAAATTCTAAACTTGCGGTGAAAAAATGATACTTAACGAACACTATAATATAATTCCTTATTACCTTTTTCGTAATATTTTGCTTCAATAGTGTTACTTAGTTTTACTGTTAATTTGACATAATTGGCTTTATCTTTCATTTTTATAATTCCTTAAATAGTATTGAATATGCTTATATGCATCTTGTTCATGTTTTGTTAATTTTATATTTCCTTTATAATTTTCTATTTTATTTTTATTTTTTGGTTCACTTTCTTGATAATCTCAGTTCATAATATCTTGAACTAATACCATTAACGCGCCAATAATTTTAGGAGTTGCTAATGGATTAGTTAATAACTACTTTGAACTTAAAAAGAAATTTTCTACAATAACTAATATTTTTTTATCAAAAAATTGTTCTTTAATTATCGATAGTATTCTTTTAAAACGATTTTTACTTTCAAAAACATGTGTTGTGTTGAATGTTTCCGTATAAATAATTCTATTTGTTTCATTTGAATATATAACAATTCCATTATTACCAATTCCAGCGGGGTCAATTCCAATAATTAAGTCATATTGCATAATTAATCAAATTCACCATTTTGAATTTTTTCTTGTAATTTCATTATTAATTTAAGTTTTCAATTACTAATATTAATTTTAATTTCATCACTAATATCATCTTTAAGTAATTCCATAAATTCATTATCAAGATAATAAATTAATTTTTCTTTATCCATATTTATACCTCCTACTTAACCTAATATTTAAAATACAGTCATAACAAATTGCTTTACTATTTTTATCTCTTAAAAAATATTTTCTGGTTTTTATATCATTGGTATTAAAGAATAAATAATCTAATTTATTTTGTTTACATGTTCAACAAAAATACTTTTTCATTATGAGTTGAAATTTCCTTATAAGAAGTAACTATATAATTAATTGGTAAATCATCATGTTTATATGGATTATTTATTTTAAAACCTTTTCTGTTTTCTTCTCACGTAATGTTATATTTAAAACAAGGATTAGTAATTTTAGTTTTGTTATCTGTTATTTCACCCATAAATCAACTATTATGCTGTTCATAAAATGTTAATTGTTCAAGTTTTATATCATTAAGATAATATTCTTTTGGAGCAGTTGGTTTATTAACAGTTATTTTTTGGTCTTTAATATATGGTTCTAATAACTTTATTAATTCATTACCACTTAATTCTTTTTTAATATTTTCTAAATTAAAAACTCAATATGTGTAACTGTTATCAACAATAAAAGAATTATTTTTAATCATTCATTTTGGAAGTGATAATTTATATTCAACATAATCAATAAGAATAGATTGTGGTTTATCTTTAACAATTTGTTCTTTTTTAAATTCTATTTGCATAATAATCCTTTCCTAATATGTTCTGTTGCTTCTAGCATAAAGAACATATATTTTGATTTTTAGATTATTAATAATACTACTATTCGTTTTATTCATTCCAGCAATTCTGGGCTCAAAAATAAATTGTGAAATTTTAAAAAGAAATCGAGGCATTCGGTTCAATTTTTTACAAGTTTGAAATTTATTTTCTCGCCCAAAAAATTTTTCAAAAAAAATAAAAAATAAAACCAACACTTGCTCACTGGGGAGTGGCAAGGTTGGTTAAATAAAGAATAGAATTAATACAATAGGTCCCTACAACAGGTCTATATACACTAGTTTCCAATTCGCTCCCACCCCAAGAATTACCATTTCTGGTTAGTATATTTTATTAGGCATCATCCACTTCTTATTTATTCATGCAAGTCCACATGCTAGCCACTATTTTGAACAACTGTGTTGTGGTTCACTTTTTTAATTCCTTAACACGTGTTGATAATAGTATTAAAGAAAATTATTAAAAATTTTAAAATTTTACAATTACAAAAAAAGACAAGATTATTTCTTGTCTTTTTCCTTAATAACTTTGATAATATTTTTTATTTTTTTTAAATGTATATTTTTTAAAATACGTCGAATATAAATTTAAAAATTTAAGGGTTAAAGAGAGTAATTTTGTCTAATTTTCATTATTTTTCAAATAATTCATTTTTGGAAATAAGTTACTAATATTGGAATAAATTATTTCGTAAATTTGACAACCGTCCGTGATCATTTTTAATTAAATTATTAATTTATAATTGAACAGAATGATAATTATAAGTTTTGTTTTCTTTAGTATCTAAATTACTTTGTTGTTTGATTTTTTCAAAATTATTATCTGGGATTTTTAAGCAATCATTTAGTAATTCTTTTATGTTAGAATTTTCAATATTAAAGTTTTCACATATTTCTTTTAAAGAAAGTTTAGTTTCAAAGTATGTTTCATCATTTTTAATAGTTATACCTTCTTTAATAATTTTATTTTTTAAGTCATTAATTTCAGTTATATATGATGAATTTGGTAAATTAAAAGTTGCTGTTATTACTCATGGGATATCTATTTTTTTAGATGCAACTGCATTATGGTAAGCATTTTTTAAAAATTCTTGTAATTCTTTAGAAAAAATGGTTGCTTTTGAACTATTGTAAATTGAGTGTTGAACATTAATTAGATCTTTTTGATTATAATCAATCATTATTTCTAAATTTAAAAGTATTATTTTTTAATATTGTTTTTATAATTTCATATGACTTTGGCATATAAATATCCTTTCTTTTTTTAACTTATTAATAATTATTTAATACTAAATTAATTATATATTATGTTGGATTTTAATGTAGTAATAGGAGTTTTAAATAACATTATAAGTTTAATTTAAAAAGATATTATTAAAATATTATTATTTTAGAATAATAAGTTATTTGGTGTACGAGGAAAAGGAATAACATCTCTAATATTATTAATACCAGTAATAAACATTAAAAATCTTTCTAGACCTAAACCAAAACCAGCACTTGGTGCATATCCATATTTTCTTAAATCAAAATATCATTGTAGATCATTACCCTCAATTTTGAATTGGGTTTTATTTTTTAGTAATTGTTCATAATTATCTTCACGAACAGAACCACCAATTAATTCACCAATCCCTGGCACTAATAAATCCATAGCTGCCACTGTTTTTTGTTGTGGATAATTACTATCAATTGGATTAAGTTTCATGTAAAAAGCTTTGATGGTTTGTGGATAGTTAATAACAAAAGTTGGTTGTTTAGTTATTTCTTCACATAAATATCTTTCATGTTCTGATTGTAAATCAATTCCTCATTTAATTTCATTAAATTCAAATTTTTTTCCTTTTTTTTGCGCATTTAAAAGTAATTCAATGACTTCTGTATAAGTAATAACTTTAAAATCAGATTTAAAATCGGCAATTTTTTCTAATTTTTCAATTAGTGATTGTTCATTTTTAGTTTCTTGTTTTTGTTCTAAAAATTTTAATTCAGAATTACAATTATTTAGAACATCTCTAATAACAGTTTTTATTAGTTTTTGGGCTAGTATAATATTATCTTGTAGATTACTAAAGGTAAATTCTGGTTCTACCATTCAAAATTCTGCTGCGTGACGTGTAGTATTAGATTTTTCAGCACGAAATGTTGGTCCAAATGTATAAACTTTTTGTAAAGATTGAGCGTAGGCTTCAGCATTTAACTGACCACTAACAGTTAATGAGGCTTTTTTCCCAAAAAAATCCTTTTCATATTTATCATTAGTTATAGTAGTAACAATAAAATTTTCACCAGCACCTTCAGCATCATTAGCTGTAATAAGAGGACTATGTAGGTAAATAAATTGATTATTATGAAAAAAATTATGAATAGATCATGATACTTGATCACGAATTCTAAATAATGACAAGAAAGTATTAGTACGAACACGTAAGTGTGCATGTTCACGAAGAAATTCATTTGTATGTTCTTTTTTTTGAATTGGATAATCATTAGCGCATATGTTGTAGACAGTAGCAGTAATTACTTTTAGTTCAAATGGTTGTTTCGCATTTGGTGTTAAAATTAAATTACCAGTAATAGTAACAGCACTACCAGTAGTAACATTAGTTAAATTGTTAGTATTTTCTAAATTTGGATCATATACTACTTGTAAGTTATTAATTGAAGAACCATCGTTTAAATCTAAAAACCCAACTTTTTTACTATTTCGATTAGAACGAACCCAACCGTTAACAGTTACTTGTGTTGGTATTTTTTTAGTTTTATCGTTACTATTAATAAATAAATTATTAATTGTGTAAATCATTATTGTTCCTCCTATTTATTTTTATATAATAAATAAATTATATATTAACTATTATCTTAGTAGGGAATTATTTATGATTTTTTTCATTAATATTTGGGATAAATTTTATTTTTAGTTAGTATAAAATTTCAAATTGAATTTTAAGTTAATGTTATAATATTACTTATAGTAAAGGGGATTTATTATGGGCAAATTTTTAAAGTTAATTACTAATGGCTTTATGACAGGTGTTAGGGAACTATGATGTAATAATGAAGGAGTTGCAGTTTTACCTTTTGTATATAAATACAATCAATATTGATTTTTATTAATGAAAGAAAAGAATCCTTTATTTGAAAATAAAAAGATATCATTTTTTAGTACTCTAACAGGTGGTTGTAAATTAGGTAAATCATCACTAGAAACTGTTAAGAATGAAATTTTAGAAGAGACAGGAATTAATATTAGAAGCTTAAAACTTGATTGTATTTATAGACTTGGTAGTTACTATGCTAATAAAACTTCAATAAAAATATGACATTTTTATGCTGTTGATTTATCTAGTTTGAATTTAGATTTAAAGTTAAGTTATTTTGGTAAAGGTGATGGTAGTATTGGTGAAAATGGTATTAATGGTATTTTTATTAATGAGAGTGAACTAGATAAAGTTAATGATGCACTTACATTGGCAATTTATGGAAAATTACGATTGAATAATACAATAGTGAACATAAATAAATAAATAAATTTAAAAGGAAGAAAATATGTTTAAAGATATAAAATTTAGATTTATAAAAAGAAAGAAAAATATAAAAGAATTTTTATTATCAATACCCAAAGATCTTAATAAAATTCCATTTTCTGCTAAAGTAGCTATTATTTGTTTAGGGATTTTTATGTTATGAAATACATTTTTTGATTTGAATCATTTTATTAATCCTAATTTATATCCTTCGGTTTGAACTATTGTAAATCGTCAAGTTTATCATCCTTGACAGCAAGTATTATTATTCTTAAATGGTATTGCTGCTTTTACTAATGTTATTTGTATAATTTTAATTTCATTTGGTAAAATTTCTAATTTTTTTTGAGGCTTTTTTTCTGTTACTATTTATGGTTGTATTGCTTTAGTTTGAGATTATGTTAGTGATATGCAGTTGAATTTATTTTTCTTTTTGCCTTTTCAATTTATTGGCTATAGTTTATGGAAATTTCATTTAGATTCACAACAAGAAATAATTTCTAAACGTTTAAATTTAAAAACAAGTATTGTTACTATTTACTTTGCAATTGTTTTATCAGTATTTTTTTATTTTGAAATTCCTGAATTTTCACGTGTAATTTTAGGGAAATATGATTTTGATGGTAATACTTTTCAACAAGTTTTACCACATATTCTAGATTCATTAACTAATTCTTTAAGTATTGTTGCGCAAATACTAATGTTATTACGTTTTCGTGAACAATGAATTTTTTGAATAATTGTTAATATTTTTCAAATAGCTATGTATTCGGGAGTTGCTCATAATCGTTTGGATGTAAATCTTTTATTAATGTGAATTGTTGCTCTTGGTAATTCTGGTTTTGGTTTTTATCAATGATTTTTTGTAAGAAGTAAAGAAAAAGTAGTAGTTAAAAAAGAAACATATGAGCAGTAATAACTTTTAAATAAGAAAAATAATAATTTAGAAAATAAGTTATTATTTTGTATAATAGTTTGTAAAGTATAAAATAATTATCAAAGAAGGTTATTATGAAAAAAAATGTATATATATTAAAAAATTTAGATGACACTAATACTCTTGCCAAAATAATTGCTAAAATTGCTAAACCAAATTTAATTTTATTATTAAATGGTCCGCTTGGTAGTGGTAAAACGCAAATTACTAAATTAATTGGTAATTTACTTGGAGTTAAAAATATTATTAATTCACCAACTTTTATTATTTGAAATAAGTATCAAACTAAATATGAATGAAATTTAATTCATATGGATGCTTATCGTTTAATTAATCCTCATTTAGAAGAATATTATGAAATAATGATGAATAATTTTATGATAATTGAATGATCGGAAAGATTAAAAATTAATTTTAATAATTATTCATATATTGCTATAGATTTTAAAATTATTGATATTAATAGTAGACAGATAGTTATTAATACTAATCTTCTTACAAAAGAGGAAGAAAAGTATTTATTTGATGCATTAAAAAAAATATAGAATTTTTTTTATACTTGTATGTGAAAGTAATTAAGCATAATACTATTAATAGTACTTTGACTAATTAGACCAAGTTTTTGATATTGTTTTAATACTTCTAAAGTATAATTATTATCATCAACAGGATAATAATTATTTAAACCTCAAAGTAAACCAGCAAATAATACTAATGAACCAATAGCAATTGGACTAAAAGCATAATACACAGTTATTTTACGATTATGATATCCGATTAAAGAAGCAAATAATCATCCTGTGACAAAAGCAATCATTCAATATAATAATGTCACTACTTGTTGATCAGTTATAAATCAAAATATTAACATTAATAAAATAGTTGTAAAGAAACGACTCATAATTGGAGTTTTAAATAATTTATAATTTCAAATGAAAGGTAACATTGCTCCTAATGAAATTACAGGAAAAACTCAAAATCCTGACATGATATTAATATTATCAACAACACTTTGTAAAATACCGGTTAGAATCATTGCACCAATTCAAATGAAAATTGCTTTTCATCATCCATAAAATCCTTCAACAAATCTACCAACACGATAAAACATTCAAAGTGAAAATATTAAATTAATAGGAGCTGAAGGATTTATATCATTACCAGCAAATGGATAAATTAATCACCTTCAATATTGATAAGCACCAAATATTAAGTTATGATAATTGGCACCAAAAAGCAAATGTTGTTGTTTATAATCTAATGCTAATCAATCATCTTGACTAAGGTTTATAATTACTAGAAAAACAACAAGTGTAATAATAGGAATTATAAAAAGAAATCAGGTAACTGCCAAATTAGCATTAGTACATTTTTTTAATGTTTCGCTTAAGTAACGACGGTTTTGAAAATTAACTTTTTTTCAATTATCACTTAAAGTTCCAGTACTATTATCTTCATTAGTCTCTTCATTATTTTCGGTTTCAGTTTCAAGTTGGGGTAAGTCTACCTTAATAAATTTAGTAATACTAGGATAAAATTTAGATAATTCTTGAACAATTTTGTCACTAGTAGCAATAATAACATCAACCGCTGGTGACATTCGATTTTCGTTTTGGTTATCATCATTTAAAATAACCATTAAATAACGAATATCTTTAACACCTTCATCTGCTAATTGTTTATGTAAAATTTCATAAACTTCATCTTTATTTTTTAAATGGTGAGGATTAAAATTATTTTCTTTAATAATTTTAATGATATGATAAGTATTACTATCTTTATTAGTTAGATATACTTCACCTTTAACATGTAGTTTTAATTCTTTAGGAACATTAAATGGTCGATAATCTTGATGACTAATAAAATAATCAACTAATTGTAAACCTAAAATATCTAGAATATTATCATCCATTATTTAACACTTTCCTTTCGTAATAATTGTAATTTATTTTCAAAAAAATCAGGTAAATTACATTCAAAAGTCATAACTTTTTTAGTTGTGGGATGAGTAAAAGTAATGACTTTAGCATGTAAGTATTGTCCAATATTAGCATTTTCCAATTTAAACTTGCTGTATAAAGGGTCATTTACAATTGGATGTTCAATTCACTCAAAATGAACACGAATTTGGTGTGTTCGACCAGTTTCTAATTGACATTGAACTAAAGTATAGTCTTTAAATCGCTCAATAACTGTAAAATGAGTAGTTGCTTTCTTACTATTTTGTTCATTGACCATCATTTTTAGACG
The DNA here is from genome assembly GCF_964019575.1 of Spiroplasma endosymbiont of Andrena trimmerana. Classification (NCBI taxonomy): domain Bacteria; kingdom Bacillati; phylum Mycoplasmatota; class Mollicutes; order Entomoplasmatales; family Spiroplasmataceae; genus Spiroplasma; species Spiroplasma endosymbiont of Andrena trimmerana. The sequence continues at coordinate 68,225 of NZ_OZ026455.1, read as the reverse complement.
ATTATTATTGCTTCTAGCAATAGGCGCTTTAATGGTTCCTGATCTACCTTTAATTGTACCATGAACTAATGCAATATAAATTCGTTTAATTTCATGTTTTTGTAATTGTTCTGCTAAAATATGATGACTAATTTTATTTTTAGCTACTAATAATAACCCTGTCGTTTGTTTGTCAATACGATGAACAATGCCTGGACGTAAATTATTTTCATCAATATTTTCAATTTTAGATTGGAATAATAATCCGTTAACTAAAGTATTATCTCAATTACCTGCTCCTGGGTGGACAACCAAATTATTAGGTTTGTTAATAACAAGAATTTCATTATCCTCATAAATTATTTCAAAATCAATTGCAGTTGCTTTTAAAGTGTTCTCTTTTTCATTTTTAATAATAATATTTATTTCATCATTATTTTTTAATAATAAGTTAGCTGATGAAATAGTTTTATTATTAACTATTACTTGCCCATTAGTGATTAAATTTTGGATAAAATTTCGTGAATAATGATGTTCTGTTAATACCATTGCTAAATATTTGTCGATGCGGATATTTTTGTTTTCATGATATGTTAGTTTTATCATCTTTTGATTTTCTATCATTGATGATTGTTGTGAATGTTCCGTTGTTGACTTCATTATTGTGTTCTCCAAACTTTTCTTGATAGGCATTAATTATGGTTCCAATAATTATTTGTAGAATAATAATTGTGATACCAATGGTAATAAATATATCCGCAGTATTAAAAATAGTATATGGTGGGAATAGTTGTCATAATAAAAAGTCAATAACACCACCATTATGTAAAAATCTATCGGTTAAATTACCGATTGTTCCTGCAATAACAAAACTGAGACCTAGTGCTCTGTTAATAGATTTAGTAAATAATAGTCAGGTGCTACTAGCAATTGCTACTAGAAAAGCAAAAGTTATTAGAAAGATTTTTTGATTTTGAAAAAAACTAAAAGCAGAACCATAATTAATAATAAATTTTAAATTAATAAATCCGGGTATGAATTTATATTCTTCACCAACTTTTATTCCATTTTGTACTGCTAATTTTATCATTTGATCAGTGACAATTAGAATAATAATTGCACAAAAACAAATTATTTTAGTTAATCATTTTCAATCACGTGTTTTTAAATGATTTTTAATTGCTAATCAAGAAAATTCCATAATTACTTCTTTCTAAACTAATATTAGTTATTTACATTATTAAGGATAACACTTCAAAACAACGATTACAAACATCTTCTTTTGTTTCATTAACAATTAATCAACAGCGAGGACATTTAGTACCCTCTTTTGTTTTAACATTAATAGTTCAGTCATTAACGTTGCTATTATTATAATTAATATTAACTTCACTAACAATTAATAATTGTGCTAATTCTTTTTCATCAATTGTTGATAAGATATTATGATTATCTTTAAAAATAATAGTCACTATTGTTTCTAAGGCTGTTTTAACAATTTTGTCTTTTTTAGCTTGTTCAATAACTTTATTAACTTCATTTTTAAAGTTAATAAAATATTCTCATTTTTCCATTAGTTTTGTTGGTTTGTTTAAATTTCATGGTTGTGGAAATTTTTTTAAATGAATAGAATCACTGCTTGTGTTTAAATCTTTTTTAGTTAAACTTTGGAATGCTTCTTCAGTAGTGTGTGGTAAAATAGGGGCTAATAAACCAATTAAAGTTTTTACTATTAAAAACATTGTCATTTGTACTTGTTTTCTTCTAATATCATTTTTGCTATTAACATATAAAATATCTTTAGTAAAATCACAATAAAAAGCAGACAAATCATTAGTAACAAAATTTAAAATTAAATGATAGATAGTATTAAATTGATAAGTTTGATAATTTTCATTAATTTTAGTCACTAATCCGTTTAATTTATTTAAAATATATTGATCAACTTCTGATAAACTATTAATAATTTCTTCTTCTGTTTTATTTTCAATAGTTTTGATATCTAAATCAAATAAATTACCTAGTAAGAAACGAAAAATATTTCTGATTTTACGATAGTTTTCACTAACTTGTTTTAAAATTTCAGTACCAATTCTTGTATCATCAGTAAAATCAACACTGGCTACTCATAATCGTAAAATATCAGCACCATTAGTATCACAAATTGATTTAACACTAATAACATTACCAATTGATTTTGACATTTTATTGCCTTTAGCGTCAGTTACAAAACCATGTGCCAGCAAGTTTTTATAGGGACTACTATTATTAGTAATAGTTCCTGTTGTTAAACTTGAATTAAATCAACCACGAAATTGATCATTACCCTCCAAATATAAATCTGCTGGTCAAGGTAAATTATTATTTTTAATAACTGCTAAGTGGGAAACGCCACTATCATATCAAACATCCATGATGTCTTGTTCTTTATAAAAAATACCATTTGGACTATCTTTATGTTGATATTTAGGTGGTAATAAATCTTTTGCTTCTTTTTCGAATCAAATATTTGAACCATGTTTAGCAAATAAATCAGCAACATGATTAATAAGGTTTATATCCATGATTGGTTCTTTTTTTTCGGTGTAAAAAATTGGAATTGGTAATCCTCAAGCACGTTGACGAGAAATGCATCAATCATAGCGATTATTTGTCATTAATAACATTCTTTTTTTTGCTCATTCAGGAACAAAATTTACTTTATTAATATTTTTAGTAAGTAATGGTTTGATTTTTTCAATAGCGATAAATCATTGTAAAGTGGCACGATAAATAACGGGTTTTTTAGTTCGTCAATCATGTGGATATTGATGTTTAAATCATTTCATACCAATTAATGTACCATTATTTTTTAAGCGCTCAACAATAATTTTATTAGTATCATCATAAAATTTATTGACTAATTGTTCATCATTGATTTCTGCTGTAAATTGACCTTGATCATTAATTGGACAAAGAATTTTGATATTATGTTTTAATCCTAAATCAAAATCTTCTTCACCAAACGCTGGAGCAGTGTGAACAATTCCAGTTCCATCATTTATAGTAACATGAGAACCATGAACGATTGGAGTTTTTCTTTGATATAATGGATGTAATGCTGTTAATCCAATTAAATCTTTACCAGAAATTGTTTTAACAATTATAAAATCGGTGATGTTGTTTGCTTTAGTAAAAGAATCAATCAATGGTTGTGCAATAATATATTGTTGTTCATTAGTTTTAATAATACTATATGTAAATTCTTCATTTACTGCTAACATTTGATTGCTAGGAATGGTTCATGGTGTTGTTGTTCAAATTATTAGTGAGGTAGGTAAGTTAAATATTTTTTTTTCATCATTTAGTAAAAAGGCAACATAAATAGCAGCACTAGTTTTTGTTAAATATTCAACTTCAGCTTCAGCTAAGGCACTTTCGCTTGATGGTGATCAATATACAGGATATAAATTACGATATACTAGTTTTTTTTCTACCATTTTAGCAAAAACTTTAATTTGTTCAGATTCATATTTTTTATCATAAGTAACATAATGATCTTCAAAATCTGTTAATAATCCTAATGTTTTAAATTGATTAATTTGATTAGCAACTTGCAGTTCTGCATATTTTTGACATTGTTTTCTAAAATCTGATACTGCTATTGTTTTACGATTAATTCCCGAGTTAGTAACTGCTGTTTCAATAGGTAAACCATGCGTATCTCAACCTGCAATATAGGGTGCATAATAATTGCTACTATTATAATAGCGAACAATAATATCTTTTAAAATTTTATTTAATGCATGTCCTAAATGTAGATCACCATTAGCATATGGAGGTCCATCATGAAGAATAAAAGTTTTCGTAGATTTTTTATTTTTGTTAATTAGTTGTTGATATATTTTTTGGTCTTGTCAATATTTTTGTAGTTGTGGTTCTTTTATAGTTAAATTAGCACGCATTTCAAAGTTAGTTTGAGGCATTAATAATGTATCTTTATAGTTTTTATTCATGTATATTATTCTCCTTTAAAATAACAAGTTTTATTTGTACTAATTATTCTTTTTTATTCTTAAATCATTATACTAGTAATTACTTGAAATTTGTATAATATTTACTTTATTTTAATAATAAGATTTTATAAAACTTAAAAGTTAAAAATATTACTTTTAGTGAGTATTATTTTATAATAAAGTATAAACTTATTAAAGTTTATAAAAAATATTTTTAAAATTTTAAAAAAGAGGTTAATGAATAATGTTAAAAATTTTTATTTCATATCATCATTTAAGAGAACAAAAAGCAAAGGATGAATTATCAGAATTAATTTCGCAATGTTATGGAGAATATTTTGAAGTGAAAGACGTATCTGTAAAACTAGGTGATATTGATCCGCAATTGCCTCCTAAAAAGATATTTAAAACTATTAGAGAAGAGTATTTAAAAGATTCAGATACTACTGTAGTTATTTTAGGAAAACATACAAAATGTAGAAAACATATTGATTGAGAAATTGCATCTTCATTATCAATATATGGTAGTCTTCATCGAAGGGGAAAAAATGGTTTATTAATACTTTTAACTGATGATTTTATTAAAAAAGCAAAAAAAAATTGTGATTTTAATGATAATGATTACAAAACTTTAATTAATGAACAAAATTCTACTCCAAGAATTTATGAAAATGTAATAAATAACTATGCAATCGTTGAAAGTTTTTCAAATGTAGTTTCAAATCCTTTAAAGTTTAAAAAATTACTTGATAAATGTCAAGATAAAGTTAAAACTGAAAAATTGAAAAAAAACTTTGATCTTTTCAAAGAAATAAATTTGTTTGAAGAAAATATAGAAGATTGTCCAAAAAAATCTAAAAATAAACTAAATTGTTATTTTTCAAAAAAACATAAATCAAAAAAATTATTTTTTGAAAAAGTTAAAACTGAAGTTAATAATAATGAAAAACTTTTTAGTTATGAAAAACTTTTAAAAGATTTTCATTATTATTATTAAGGTTAAAAATTAAAAAATATACTTTTTTATCAATTATTTAAGAAAATTTTATGTAATCAGAATGTTGTTTTAAATAATATTTTTAATTAGAAAAAAATAAATAATTAAATACCAATAAGAATACAGATGTATATTAGTAGTTAATTATAAATATCAAAAATATATAAAATTAAAAAGGTTTTATTTTTTTTAGTAAATAAAACTAAAAAAACTTTATTTTAGTAGTATAATAAAAATACTTACTTAGTTAAGGGTAAGTAAATATTCATTGCGGTTGGCACCTAACAGTGAATAGGAGTTACCATTATTGGTAACTCTTTTATTTTAAATAATTATTATATACCTCAAAATTTAATAATATTTAAATTATTTATATAATATGAAAATAAAAAATATTGTAAAAATTTCTAAAATTTGGTAAAAGATAAGTGTAAAACTAAATATAGTTTTTAACCCATTGCTTTGTTTGTAAGTAAATGGGTTTTATTTTACTAAGAAGGTGTATAAAATGCGTGATAATGATAAAAGAAAATCAACAACATTTCAGCGAATAATGGAAAATAATCCAGAAAATATTTTTGCTCAAACCGATGGTTCTATAAAAAAAAGACATGGAGGTTTAGCAATAAAATCTTCTAGAAGTGAAAATAGTTTAAATGAATCAAATAATGAAGCAAATAATGATAGTAATGTTTTAAATAAATATAAATATAATTGTCTTACAATTATAGAAGATCAAAAGATAAGTAAACTTAGAGAAGAAATTTTTAATTTTACAAAACAATTAGAAGATGTCAAAAGAACAAATGATGATTTAAATAAAAAATTAACTATTGTTAGAGAAAATCTTTTTGAATTAGAAATTATTCAACTTAAACCATTACTTGATGATTTAAAACGTAAAGAAAGAAAAATGGAAATAAATAAAACTAAGAAACAAAATACAACCGATAGTGAATTTAGAGAATATTTTGCGCTTAAAGAAACAATATCAGATAAAGAATTAGAAATTGAAGAACAAAGAAATATAAAAAAAGAATTGAATAATAATATTGAAAAAAATAATTCTAAAATTGAAGAATTAGAAAATACTATAAGCAATTTAAATAGTGAACTAGATAGTTATAGTGATGATTGGATGCCGTTATCATTAAAAGAAAATATTAATAGAAGAATAGAACTACAAAGAAAAATTGATGAAGAAATTTTTCCAATTGAAGATAAGATATTTTATATAACAACTTTAGTTTATAATGATGAATCAATTTTTGAAGAAATAATATATTTTGATAATAATGAAAAAAATGAGGTTGAAGTTTGAAAACAGACTAAAAAGTACCAGAGTATTGAAGAATATAAAAAAAGCACTTGTTTAATTGATAAAGAAAATGCAAATAATATTAGTACAATGCCAGTTAAAGAATTATTAAAAGAACAAATGGAATTAAAATCAAAGCCATCTAAAACCGAGTGAAAAGTTTGGGTTATTATTTTAGTCATTACTATTGTTATTGCTGTTCTTCCAAATTTGCTTCCTGTGATTTTAGCTCCTTATTTGGCTGCTGCAGTAGTGGCAGCAATTAAGATTGATATTGCTATTGCTTCAGTTTTTATTAGTGGAGGTTTTAAAGCAATTACATCAGTTTTTTCAACTGCATCAAAAAAAGTTGAATCATGAATTTATAATAAAATATTTAAAAATAATAAAGATAAAAAAGAAAAAGAAAAAAAAGAAGTTAAATCAGTATCTAAGGATTTAACAAGTGATAAATTAGAAACTAAGTTAGAAACACAATTTAATATATTAAAACAAGAACTGGATGGTAGAAAACTTAAAACTATAAATGAACTAATGAATGATAAAACAATAATAAATGTTGAAAATAATATAATTCCAGTTGAAAATCAGTTTGATGTAGATAAAGCAAATTCTATGGCCAATATGCAACCTCCTACAAATGTAAGACAACGACGTTATTCATTTTAAAATATAACGATAATTAGTTTAATTATTCTTACTTAATTAAGTAAGAATAATTTTTTATATATTTTTATATATATTTTTAATAAAAAATGCTGAGTTATACTTGTAAGTGCAAGTAAATAAAATTGCAAAAAATTCTCATATAAAAATTTCATAATGCTAAATTTAGTTTAGAAAAAAGTAAGGAGTTTTTATATGAGTTATAAACATCTTGGCATAGATGAAAGAATTTATATTGAGAATCAATTGAAATTTAAATTTAAAATTAGTGAAATAGCTAAAAATCTTAATCGAAGTATTAGTACTATTATTCGAGAAATTAATAGAAATAAAGATAATAATCATTATTTTTCATTAATTGCACAAAATAAAGCTGAAAATCGAAAACAATCACATATTAGTTTTCATAAGTTTAAAAATAAGAATTTAGTAAAATATGTACAACAAAAATTACTATTAGGTTGATCACCTGAACAAATTTATGGCAGAATTAAAAATTTTCATAAAGAATGAGTTATTAGTTTTAAAACAATTTATACTTGAATTTATTTTGGAATGCTTGATAAAGTTACTAGTAAAAATTTAAGAAGAAAAGGTAAAAAACGAAAATCTAAAGAAAATCGTGGCAAGTTTAATGGTAAATCAATTAAAGAACGAGATATAAATGTTAATGATCGTATAACACTTGGTCATTGAGAAGGAGATACTATAGTATCATCACGAGGTAAAAGCAAATCATGTTTAATAACTTTAGTTGAAAGAGTATCACGATTTACTTTAGCAATATTAGTTAAAAACAGAACTACTAAAGTTATTAATAAAAATGTCAGTTATTATTTATCAATTCTTCCTAAAAACATTGTTAAAACTATTACTTTTGATCGTGGCAAAGAATTTTCAAATTGACAACAACTTGAAAAAAATTTAGATGTAAAAATTTATTTTGCCAATCCATATTCACCTTGACAAAGAGGTACTAATGAAAATACTAATGGTTTAATTAGAGAAAAATTTCCTAAAAAATTTATTTTTTCAAAAACTAATAAAAATGAAGTTCATAAATTTATATTGTCTTTAAATCAAAAACCGAGAAAAATACTAAATTATCTTTCACCAATCGAATATTTGGATAGAAAAATAATTTAGTTGCACTTACCTTTACAATTTAGCAAATATATAATTTTATTGAGTATTTAAAGGTAGAAAAAATATTCAAAAAGTGAAAGGAATAATAAATTAAAACAAGAAGCACATGCTAAAAATGCTGATAAAATAAATAAAGCTTGAGGAGAAAAAAATGAATCTGAAAGAAGAGAAAGAGTTTGTAAAAATCTTGAGTTAGATAAATCAAAAATAAATAGTGAATCTTCTTCAAGTGAAAGCAAAAACTCTAGTAGTAAAAACAGTAACCAGTTATAAAAAAAACAATTTTTTTAATTAAAATAAACTTCAATATGAAGTTTATTTTTAATTTATTTTTTTAATCTTAATTAAGATATTGATGAAATTAGCATTTATGTTATTAAAAATAGTGTTTATTTAATCTTTTGTAAATTTTTCTTGATTTTAATATATATATATCATATAATATACAAGCTAGAATAAGCCAAAGACAGCAACGGACTTTTGTCTTAATTATGTTGCTCAGGTAATTTCCATCATTATATATGCATGTGATTTATTCGGTTTTGCTCCGAGTTTTATTTACTACTTATTGCTAGTTATTTCAGAATAATAAGGAGGTGTACTTATGCGCCCAGCAATGGTTGAAAAACAAAAAACTATTGATTTAATTGCTAAGCAAATTAATGATTCAAAAACAACAATTGTTGTACAATATCAAGGTATGAATGTTGAAGAAATTAGTTCTTTACGTAAGGAATTAAGAGCTAAAGGTGCAACATTCACTATTTATAAGAATAATTTAGTTGCTCGTGCTTTAAAAAAAGAATATTCATCGCTTGAAAGTAGTTTAGTTGGCCCAAATGGTTTTATCTTTGGATTTGAAAACGACTTAGAAACAGCTAAAATAGTTTCTAATTATGCTAAAATTAATAAATTATTAGTATTAAGAGGTGGCATTTTTGAAGGGAAAGTTATTGACCAAAGTGAGTTACAAAAAATAGCTTCATTACCATCAAAATTAGAATTAATTTCAATGTTAGCTTCTTGTTTACAAGCACCAGTTCGCAATTTGGCTTTAGCAATTAAAGCAGTAGCCCAACAAAAAGAAAACGCATAATTAACACTTATTAAATAAAAAAAATATGGAGGAAAAAATAATGGAAAATATTACAAATAAACAAATTATTGAACATGTTAAAACAATGACAGCAGTTCAATTAAAAGAATTAGTTGAATTAATTGAAACAACTTTTGGAGTAACTGCAGCAGTTGCTTCTGCACCACCAGCAGCTAAAGAAGAAGCAACAAAACCATCAACAGTTTCTGTAATCTTAAAAGAAGTAGGAGACAAAAAAGTTGATGTTATTAAAGCAGTTAAGGCAATTGTTGGTGGTACAATGTCTTTAATGGATGCTAAAAAAATGGTTGATGCAGTAGCAACAGGACCACAAAAGATTTTAGAAAATATTGATACAGCAAAAGCAACAGAACACGAAGCAACGTTAAAAGCCGTTGGTGCTATTGTTGAAGTTAAGTAGTTCAAATATTAAAAATTTATATGAAAACCAGTTTTAATTAATACTGGTTTTCTGTTTGTTATTTAACTAAAAATTATCAACTTAAAACTTAATATTTTATCAAACTAATTAGTAATTTAATACTAATTAACTGAAATCAAATTATTTGATTTTAATAAATTTTTAAAATTGGAGATGAACCAATGTCATATACTACAAAACAATTTGGTCATTATGCAAAAAGACGTGACTATACTAAAGTATCAGGAAATTTAGATCTTCCTGATTTAATTTCAATTCAACGTGATACTTATAAATGATTTATTGATACAGGAATACAAGAAGTATTTAATGAAATATTTCCGGTAACTGATAATGATAATCGTATTATTTTATCATTGATTGATTGAGAATTTCGTAAACCAAGAAGAACATTAAAAGAAGCAAAAGATGAGTCAAAAACTTATGAAGCACCAATCTATACAAAATTATCTTTATCAATTCATGAAAATAATCGTCATTTAACTATTGCTGCTAAAGATAATATTTTAGATTATTTAATGCGTTGAATTAAAGACCAATTTGGTATTAAAAACATTAATGAACCAAAAGTTAGCGATAATATATATTATTTTGAAGAAAAAAATGTTCATGCTAATAGTGAATTTTCAACTATTGAAGTTACTATTAAAAGTAGAGAAGAAGATGTTTTAATTGTTGATTATACATTAACTCGTGAAGGAGATGTATTTTTAGGTGATTTTCCATTAATGACACAAAAAGGAACCTTTATTATTAATGGAAGTGAAAAGGTTGTTGTTTCACAATTAGTTCGTTCACCAGGTGCATATTTTAAAATTGAAATTGATCCAAAAACCGGATTATATAAATTTTTAGGTGATTTAATTCCATCACGTGGAACTTGACTAGAATTTGAAACTGATTTTAAACGTAATAAATTAGTTGGTAATAAAAATGCAATTAAAGATATTATTCAAGTTAAAATTGAAAAATCACGTAAAATTGCAGTAACCACTTTACTTACTGCCTTAGGATTAACTAAAGATGATGTTATTAATATAATTGGTAAAGATGATGTTTTATTGAATACTTATGAATATGATGAACATCAAAATTGACCAGCAGCAGTACAAGAAATTTATAAAAAAATTAAAGCTGGAGAAACTGCCAGTGTTGATGGTGCTGCAAAATTTTTAACTGGATTATTATTTGATTCAAAAAAATATGATTTAACAAAAGCAGGAAGATATAAGTTAATTCAAAAATTAGCTATTACAGATCGTGTTTTAAATTACACTCTAGCTGAAGATATTAAAGATATTAGAGGTAAAGTTGTTTTATCCAAAAAAACAGTAATTGGTAAATCACAATTAGAAATTCTAAAAACAGTATTAGAAGAAGGAGCATGTTTAGTACCTTTAAAAACATCAATTAGTGATAGTGAACCAAAACATTATGTGCAGTTAATTAAAGTTTATAATGATAAAGAAAGATTAAATGAAGTTATTAATGTTGTTGGAATTAATCCTAAATGTAAAGAAGTAATTATTACTATTGCTGATATTTTAGCAACTCTTTCTTATATTTTAAATTTTGTTCATGGTATTGGTAATGCTGATGATATTGATCACTTAGCAAATCGTCGTATTCGTACAATTGGTGAATTACTACAAAACCAATTTCGTATCGGAATGGGACGTATTGAAAAAAATGTTAAAGAAAAAATGTCAACTACTGATAGTGATAAAATGAAACCAGCAAATATTACAAATAATAAACCATTAACAGCTGTTATTGGTGAGTTTTTTAACTTATCACAATTATCACAATTTATGGATCAAACTAATCCATTAGCAGAATTGGCTAATAAAAGACGTTTAACTGCTTTAGGACCTGGTGGATTATCACGTGATCGTGCTAGTTTAGAAGTTCGTGATGTTCACTATTCTCACTATGGAAGAATTTGTCCAATTGAAACTCCTGAAGGACCTAATATTGGTTTAATCAATAATTTAGCCACTTATGCTCGTATTAATGAATACGGTTTTATTGAAACACCTTACCGTCAAGTAATTGCAGGTAAAATTACTAATGAAATTAAATATTTAACTGCCGGTGAAGAAAAGAATTATATCATTGCACAAGCTAATATTGAATTAGATACTAATAATGTTATTAAAAATAATAATGTTATTGCTCGTAGTAATGGTCAAAATATTATTGTTGGACCAAACGAAGTTGAATATATTGATGTTTCACCAAAACAAATTGTGTCAATAGCTACAAGTTGTATTCCCTTTTTAGAAAATGATGATGCTAACCGTGCTTTAATGGGTGCTAATATGCAACGTCAAGCAATTCCATTATTAAAACCACAAACACCAATTGTTGGTACGGGTGTTGAGTATGCTGTTGCTCGTGACTCAGGATTAGCTATTGTTGCTAATTTACCGGGAGTTGTACAATATGTTGATTCTCATGAAATTATTATTAAATCAGAAGATGAAATAACAACTTATGAGTTAAGTCGTTTTGAACGTAGTAATCAAGGAACAGCAGTAACTCATGTGCCATTAGTAAAAGTTGGTGATAAAGTTGAAGTTAATCAAATTTTAGCAGACGGACCTTCAATGAAAGATGGTGAACTTGCATTAGGACAAAATGTAATTATTGCTTTCATGACTTGACATGGTTATAACTATGAAGATGCTATTATTATTAGTGAACGTTTAGTAAAAGATGATGTTTATACTTCAATGCATATTGAAGAATATAATTTAGAATGTCGAAAAACAAAACAAGGTAAAGAAGAAATTACACGTGAAATCCCTAATACTTCTGAACAATCAAGACGTTATCTTGATGATGAAGGAATTGTTTTAATTGGAACTGAAGTTAAAGAAGGAGATATTCTTGTTGGTAAAGTTACACCAAAAGGTCAAACACAATCAACTGTTGAAGAAAAATTATTAGCAGCTATTTTTGGTGAAAAATCACGTAATGTTAAAGATAATTCATTACGAGTACCTAATGGTGGTGGTGGAATTGTTCAAGGTATTAAACGTTATAAACGTGAAGATGGTTTTGACTTACCTTCAGAAGTAGAAGAAGTAGTTAAAGTATTTATTGTACAAAAACGTAAAATCCGAGAAGGAGATAAAATGGCTGGAAGACACGGAAATAAAGGTGTTATTTCTAAAGTCTTACCAATTGAAGATATGCCTTTCCTAGAAGATGGAACACCGGTTGATATTATGTTAAATCCATTAGGAGTACCATCGCGGATGAATATTGGACAAATTCTTGAATTACACTTAGGAATGGCTGCTAAAACTTTAGGAATTAAAGTAGCAACCCCTGTTTTTGATGGTGCAAAAAATCAAGACTTGTTAGATATTATGAAAGAAGCAAAATATAATGACTTTGATAAATTAACATTATATGATGGTTTAACTGGTGAAAAGTTTGCCAAGAAAATTTCAGTTGGTGTTATGTATATGTTAAAACTATCACACATGGTAGATGATAAATTACATGCTCGTAATGTGGGTCCATATTCATTAATTACTCAACAACCATTAGGTGGTAAGGCACAAAATGGTGGACAAAGATTTGGAGAAATGGAAGTTTGAGCATTAGAAGCTTATGGTGCTGCTCATACTTTACAAGAAATCCTAACTATTAAATCTGATGATATTAAAGGTAGAATTAAAACTTATGAAGCGATTCTACGTAATAAACAAATTCCAACGCCAGGTATCCCTGAATCATTTAATGTTTTAACAAAAGAACTACAAGGTTTAGGAATAAATATTGTGTTAATTGACGAAAAAGGTCAAGAACAAAAAGTGGTAACTTACGATGAAGAAGTCGAAAGTTATCTTGAGGATTAGAAAAGGAGTAATAAATATATGCAAATGCAAAAAAATTCAAAACATTATACTGCCCTTAAAATTTCTCTTGCTTCTCCCGATCAAATTCGCTCATGATCACATGGAGAAATTACAAAGCCAGAAACAATTAATTATAAGTCATTAAAACCTGAAAAAGATGGATTATTTGATGCACGAATATTTGGACCAACTAAAAATTATGAATGTACTTGTGGTAAATATAAGAAAATAAAAAATAAAGGTAAAGTTTGTGAACGTTGTTTAGTAGAAATTACTGAAGCAATTGTTCGACGTGAACGTTTAGGACACATTGAGTTAGAAGAACCAGTAACTCATATTTGAATGTTAAAGGCTTCTCCTTCAAGAATTGCGTTAGCATTAGATATGAAAGCTAAAGACTTAGAAGAAGTAGCATATTTTGTTTCTTATATTGTTTTAGATCCAGGGACTGCTAAAGGTTTAAAACAAAAAATGATTATGGATTTAGGTAATGCTAAATCTTCAACTGATACTCGTAATCGTTTACGTAAAGTATTTGCACAAATTTTAGAACAATTAGAACCTTCTTCTTTTGCTTATACTCGTGCTCAAATGTTAACTGATACTTTAGCAGATACTTCACGTCCATTTTCAATGGATGAATGTGCTCAATTTATTACTAAACATACTGGAACAAAATTTGGAATTGGTGCTTCAGCTATTGAGTATTTATTAAAAAATATTAATTTAGAAAAAGAATTTCTTGCCATTAAAAAACAATTGACAAACAAGAAATCACAAACTGATCGTAGAAAACTAGAACGTCGTTTAGATGTTATTGATTCATTTGCTAAATCAGGAAATAAACCAGAATGAATGGTATTACATGCTATTCCGGTGATTCCACCTGATATTCGTCCAATTATTCAGTTAGATGGTGGTCGTTTTACAACATCAGAAATTAATGATTTATATCGAAGAATTATTATTCGTAATGAACGCTTAAAAAAAGTAAAACAAATGGGAGCACCAATCTTAATTATTAATAATGAAAAAAGAATGTTGCAAGAATCAGTTGATGCTTTATTTGATAATGAACGTAAAGCACGTCCAGTAACAGGAAGAGATAAACGTCCATTAAAATCTTTAACTTCAACATTAAAAGGAAAACAAGGACGTTTCCGTCAAAACTTATTAGGTAAGCGTGTTGATTATTCAGGTCGAAGCGTTATTGCTGTTGGTCCGGAATTAAAAATGTATCAATGTGGTATTCCTCGTGATATGGCAATTATTTTGTTCAAACCTTTTGTTGTGCAAAGATTAGTTCATCAAGAATTAGCTTTAAATATTAAAATTGCTGAAAAATTAATTGAAATTCAAGATGAACGAATTTGAGATGTTTTAGAAGAAGTAATTAAAGATCGTCCTGTCTTATTAAACCGTGCTCCAACTTTACACCGTTTAGGAATTCAAGCATTTGAACCAATTCTAGTTAAAGGGAAAGCTATTCGTTTACACCCACTAGTAACTCCTGCTTTTAATGCTGACTTTGATGGTGACCAAATGGCTGTTCACGTGCCAATTACTCAAGAAGCAGTAGCTGAAGCAAGAAGTTTAATGTTAGGTTCAAAAAATATTTTAAGTCCTAAAGATGGTAAACCAATTGTTACGCCAACTCAAGATATGGTTCTTGGTAATTATTATTTAACTATTGAAAAATTAGATGAATTAGGTCAAGGTTCAATTTTTAAAGATGTTAATGAAGCAATTAAAGCTTATGATACAAAACAGGTTTCATTACATGCTATTATTGGAATTCGTGTTGCTAGTTTAGGTGCAAGTAAATTTGCTGCTACCGATCAAAATAAATTTTTAATTACTACTATTGGTAAGATTATTTTTAATCAAATGTTTTCAGAAAGAATGCCATTTATTAATCGCCCAAATATTATTAATTTAACTGAAACTCATAATGAAGATTTAGTTGCCACTGATGTTGATTTTCGTGAATTTATTAAAAAAAGAGTTATTGTTGAACCATTTAAGAAAAAAGCTTTAGCAGATATTATTCATAAATATTTTAAAACTTTTGGAACTCAATTAACTGCACAAATGTTAGATAAAATGAAAAATCTTGGTTTTAAATTTTCAACAATTTCAGGAACAACAATTTCTGCAGGCGATGTTGTATCTTATTCAGGTAAAACAAGATTATTTAAAGAAGCAGATGAATATGTTAAAACAATTAACAAGTTTTATAAACAAGGTATGTTAACTAATCGTGAGCGTCATTACCATATTATTAATAAATGAAGTGGTATTAAAAACAATATTCAAGTTGAACTAGAAACAGTTTTAAGAAAAGATATTGAAAATCCAATCTTTATGATGTGAGATTCAGGTGCTAGAACTAATATTAGTAACTTTACTCAATTAGTAGGGATGCGTGGTTTAATGAATAATCCAAAAGGAGAAGTTATTGAATTACCAATTAAATCTTCATTCCGTGAAGGATTAAATGTTTCAGAGTTCTTTATTTCTACCCATGGTGCTCGTAAAGGAATGGCAGATATGGCGCTTAAAACTTCTGACTCAGGTTATTTAACAAGAAGACTAGTTGACGTTTCACAAGATATTATTGTTACTGAAGAAGATTGTAATACCGGTAATGGCTTTATAATTAGTGACGTTGTTGACCAAAAACGTAATAATATTATTGTGCCGTTATGTGACCGTTTATTTGGACGTTTTGTTCAAGGTGATGTTGTTGATAGTAAAAATAATGTAATTGTTGCAAATAATGAATTAATTACTGAAAAATTAGTAGAAACAATATTAGAGGCAAAAATTACAAAAATAAATATTCGTTCAGTTTTAACTTGTGAAGCAAGTTATGGTGTTTGTCAAAAATGTTATGGTATTAATTTAACAACAGGTTCTATTGTTGCTATTGGCGAAGCAGTTGGAATTATTGCAGCGCAATCAATTGGTGAACCAGGAACTCAACTAACGATGAGAACTTTCCATACTGGAGGAGTTGCTGGTGGTAGTGATATTACCCAAGGATTACCAAGAATTAAAGAATTATTAGATATTACTAATCCCAAAGGTGCTGTTGCTATTATTAGTGAATTTGATGGTAAAGTAACAGATATTCGTGAAGAGCAAGGAATTTATACAATTACTGTAAAGTCAAAACTTGACTATAAAGAATACAAAACTCAATATAATGCGCAGGTAAGAATTAAAATTGGTGATAATGTTAAGATTGGCCAAAAACTAACTGAAGGTGCAATTAATATTACACAATTACTAGAAGTAGCAGGAATCATTGAAGTTCAACAATATATTTTAAAAGAAGTACAACGTGTTTATCGTTTACAAGGAATTGAAATTTCTGATAAGTATATTGAAATTATTGTAAAACAAATGTTGAATCGTATTTTTGTAGTTGAAGGTAATGATTCACCATTATTGCCTGGAGCGATTGTTGATATCAAAGAATTTAAGAATGTTAATGCCAAAATTATTGTTGCTGGTAAAAAACCTGCTTTTGGTCATCCAATTATTTTAGGGATTAAAAAAGCACCATTAGAATCAGAATCATTCTTGGCTGCTGCTTCTTTCCAAGATACAACAAGAGTATTAACTAATGCTGTTATTAAGTCAAAACAAGATAATTTACGTGGTTTAAAGGAAAATGTTATTTTAGGAAACTTGATACCGGCCGGTACTGGTTTAATGCCAACTGAGAAGTTAATAGGTATGGGTAATTCTTCACTTGAAGAAGAATACTAAATTAAATTAAAATAAAAAGTGAGAATTTTATTCTCACTTTTTAAATATTTATATTTTATTTTATTAGTTGTATGTTTTAAAGATAGGATAAATATATTTCTGGACATTCTTGTGTATAATTAATTTTACCAGAATTTATAAATTTTTTTGTTTTTTTATTAAACACTTGCATTGTTTTTTCAGATTTTTCTTTTGCTTCACATTCTTCTGAATTATCTTTTTTATGGAGATGTATTCTTTTAAAATTTTCGTCTTTCAGTATACTTGTTTCTTGTAGTTCACTACCAATTCCATTATCTTTACTATTATGTTTTAAAGATAATTTTCTTAAAAGATTACTTTTATTATCATCTTTAGTAAAGTCCGTTGTAATTTCTTGTAGTAATTGATTGTTAATTTCACTATCTTGACTTAAAGTTAATATTACATTATTTATTTTTTCCTCTGATTTAGAAGGTACTACGATATTACTATCATCATCTTCGTTAAAATCATTATCTTTATTTGAAGTTAATTTTGCATTATCTATTTCTTCGTCTGATTCAGAAAGTATTTCAATATCACTATCTTCTTCTTTAAAACCATTATCTTTATTTGAAGTTAATTTTGTATTATCTATTTCTTTTTTTTCATTAAAAACAGTATCTTTAGTATTATCTTTTAAAACAGTTGGTTTTAAAAAACTAGGGCTGATAACATTTTGATAAAACATTTCTTCTTTTTTATGATTAGATTGAACTTTATCAAGTAAATTTTTAAGAATTATTATATCTGAAAAGATTTCATCATAAGTAGCAATAATTGCATGTTTATTTATTACGGTTTCATATATTCTTTGACCAGCATTTTCTTGGGTGATTAAAGAAGAATAATCACAAGTGTTATTAAAATTACAATTTGTTTTTGCTTTTTTAATAAAATCAGCAGTTAAAAGTATTATAAAACTATTTATCTTCTTTCTTCTATTTAAACTTCCATATTTATTTAATGAAGCTTCAATTTCTCAGTCAATATGTTGTCTACATTTTGTATGTATTCCTAGAATAAGAATAGTAATAGTTGTATCTTTTAAATGATTTTGTCTAATAGTTTTAGCGATTTCAT
This sequence comes from Spiroplasma endosymbiont of Andrena trimmerana, assembly GCF_964019575.1. Lineage (NCBI taxonomy): Bacteria > Bacillati > Mycoplasmatota > Mollicutes > Entomoplasmatales > Spiroplasmataceae > Spiroplasma > Spiroplasma endosymbiont of Andrena trimmerana. The sequence continues at coordinate 49,833 of NZ_OZ026455.1, read as the reverse complement.
TATTTGATCATGTGGTATCAATATCCCCTATTTCTACAGACATGTCTTTTATATTTAAATAATTAGCATACTTTTTAATTAACTCTGCTAATTGGTCTTTTTCTTCTTGTTCTCTTAGATGATGATATGAAATAAAAATTTTTCTCACTGTTTAACTCCTTTTTTTAACATTATTAAAAATTATGTTTTATAATTTTTTTGATTATAAAACATAAGTCTTAATAGGTAATTTTAAAGATATTGTTTTAAAAATTTAAATTTGTTTTTTACTTATATTTTATTTAAACATTTAATATTTTAATCTGTGTAGTTTAATAATTTTTTGATTTGTTCATTAGTTGCAGTTGAAAGTGAAAGTATTGAAATAAAATATAAGTATTTGTTTTCTATTAAATCTTTTCTAACTTTATCAATTTGGTTTCAAAAATCTTCGATTTCTTTTTTGCTTAAATTTTCATCATTAATGATGAAATTACCATTAGTGTCTATTTTTGTTAGTGATCTACTAGCAATTAAGATTGGTCTGATTTTTAAATTCATAATTTTTAAAATTACATCTGTTACTAAGTTATTGTTATCGGAAGTTAATAATAATTGTTTACTTTCATCAAAAGTATTTTTAATACTTTTAATTGCTTCAGAAACTCTTCCTTCGGATTTATTTACTAATATTGAACTTGTCAAAATTATAAAAAAATTTCAGGCAATTTTTGTTGGTTTTTTATTAATTCCACTTTCTGATTTTAGAAATTTTTTAAATAAATTTATATCAACATCTCTAATAAATATTTCTTTAAAATATTTTCTTAGTTTTATTTTTAATTCTTTTTTCGTTCCTATGATTTGACTAAAATCATTTGAAGAAAGTATTCTTTTAACTTTGTTTTTTTGTTTATAATTTAATAAAAATTTTATTAGTAAAAACATTAAAAGTAATATAAAAGAAATAAGTAAGCTAGAACCAGAAATAACACCTATTCAACTAAATACTTCATTTTGACTCAATTTAATTTTCCTTTCAAATAACATGAAATATGATATTGATATTTAATCTTAATTATACATAGACATAATAAAAAATAAATATTTATTAAGTGTATTTTACAAATTTTTGAATATGTGAAAGGGTCACCCCTAAGTTGCAAAAAACAATGTTTTAAGTTAGTAAGGAGACTCTTTTTATGACAAGATATAGTAAGGAACTAAAATTAAAAATAATAGAACAATATTTTGCTGGTAAATCTGCCACAACATTAAGCAAAGAAAATAAAGTTAGTAGAAAGATAATTTATATTTGATTTATAGCACCTAATTTACTAAAACAATCTGATGATAGCATTAGTTTTAGTGCTAAATTGTAAAGGTAAGTGCAACTAAATTATTTTTCTATCCAAATATTCGATTGGTGAAAGATAATTTAGTATTTTTCTCGGTTTTTGATTTAAAGACAATATAAATTTATGAACTTCATTTTTATTAGTTTTTGAAAAAATAAATTTTTTAGGAAATTTTTCTCTAATTAAACCATTAGTATTTTCATTAGTACCTCTTTGTCAAGGTGAATATGGATTGGCAAAATAAATTTTTACATCTAAATTTTTTTCAAGTTGTTGTCAATTTGAAAATTCTTTGCCACGATCAAAAGTAATAGTTTTAACAATGTTTTTAGGAAGAATTGATAAATAATAACTGACATTTTTATTAATAACTTTAGTAGTTCTGTTTTTAACTAATATTGCTAAAGTAAATCGTGATACTCTTTCAACTAAAGTTATTAAACATGATTTGCTTTTACCTCGTGATGATACTATAGTATCTCCTTCTCAATGACCAAGTGTTATACGATCATTAACATTTATATCTCGTTCTTTAATTGATTTACCATTAAACTTGCCACGATTTTCTTTAGATTTTCGTTTTTTACCTTTTCTTCTTAAATTTTTACTAGTAACTTTATCAAGCATTCCAAAATAAATTCAAGTATAAATTGTTTTAAAACTAATAACTCATTCTTTATGAAAATTTTTAATTCTGCCATAAATTTGTTCAGGTGATCAACCTAATAGTAATTTTTGTTGTACATATTTTACTAAATTCTTATTTTTAAACTTATGAAAACTAATATGTGATTGTTTTCGATTTTCAGCTTTATTTTGTGCAATTAATGAAAAATAATGATTATTATCTTTATTTCTATTAATTTCTCGAATAATAGTACTAATACTTCGATTAAGATTTTTAGCTATTTCACTAATTTTAAATTTAAATTTCAATTGATTCTCAATATAAATTCTTTCATCTATGCCAAGATGTTTATAACTCATATAAAAACTCCTTACTTTTTTCTAAACTAAATTTAGCATTATGAAATTTTTATATGAGAATTTTTTGCAATTTTATTTACTTGCACTTACAAGTATAACTCAGCTAGTGTTAATAAACCATTAGAAAAAATTGCTTTAGATATTAGTGAATTTAAAATTAATAATCAAAAATTATATTTATGAGCATTTGTTGATTTTTATTCACGAAAAATAGTACATCACCACTGATCTAAAAATCAAGAAAAATCACATCTTATAAAATCTTTAAAAAACATGTCTAATAAATATAATTTGCATAATACAATCGTTTATACTGATCGCGGAATACAGTTTAGAACTCATGATTATTGAAATTATGCTAAAAAAAATAATATTCAATTAAGCATGACAGATGGCTATGCTTCATATCAAAATGCAATTGTTGAAACTGTATTTAAAATTTTAAAAGTTGGTTATTTTAAAAGACAAAAATTCAAAAATATAAATGTATTTTTATTACATATGAATCATGGTATTTGAAAATATAACAATACAAGATTCCATACAAAAATAAAAAATATCCCAGAAAAAGTGTTTCAATTACTTTTTCACTAGAGTGTAATTATTGCAACTTAGGGGTGACCCTTTCCCTCAAAATATCAAAAGTGGTCCAGTAAATTAGGAACTAATCACCTTTGAAAATTAAATTTATTGTTGGATAAGGTAAATTAAAATTATCCAATTCTTTTCTATCATTAAATGCTGAGTTATACTTGTAAGTGCAAGTAAATAAAATTGCAAAAAATTCTCATATAAAAATTTCATAATGCTAAATTTAGTTTAGAAAAAAGTAAGGAGTTTTTATATGAGTTATAAACATCTTGGCATAGATGAAAGAATTTATATTGAGAATCAATTGAAATTTAAATTTAAAATTAGTGAAATAGCTAAAAATCTTAATCGAAGTATTAGTACTATTATTCGAGAAATTAATAGAAATAAAGATAATAATCATTATTTTTCATTAATTGCACAAAATAAAGCTGAAAATCGAAAACAATCACATATTAGTTTTCATAAGTTTAAAAATAAGAATTTAGTAAAATATGTACAACAAAAATTACTATTAGGTTGATCACCTGAACAAATTTATGGCAGAATTAAAAATTTTCATAAAGAATGAGTTATTAGTTTTAAAACAATTTATACTTGAATTTATTTTGGAATGCTTGATAAAGTTACTAGTAAAAATTTAAGAAGAAAAGGTAAAAAACGAAAATCTAAAGAAAATCGTGGCAAGTTTAATGGTAAATCAATTAAAGAACGAGATATAAATGTTAATGATCGTATAACACTTGGTCATTGAGAAGGAGATACTATAGTATCATCACGAGGTAAAAGCAAATCATGTTTAATAACTTTAGTTGAAAGAGTATCACGATTTACTTTAGCAATATTAGTTAAAAACAGAACTACTAAAGTTATTAATAAAAATGTCAGTTATTATTTATCAATTCTTCCTAAAAACATTGTTAAAACTATTACTTTTGATCGTGGCAAAGAATTTTCAAATTGACAACAACTTGAAAAAAATTTAGATGTAAAAATTTATTTTGCCAATCCATATTCACCTTGACAAAGAGGTACTAATGAAAATACTAATGGTTTAATTAGAGAAAAATTTCCTAAAAAATTTATTTTTTCAAAAACTAATAAAAATGAAGTTCATAAATTTATATTGTCTTTAAATCAAAAACCGAGAAAAATACTAAATTATCTTTCACCAATCGAATATTTGGATAGAAAAATAATTTAGTTGCACTTACCTTTACAATTTAGCAAATATAAATCCATTTTTTAAATAAAAACTGTAAGCTCTAGTATTTTGTTCATTGACATCAACTTGATTTATATTAAATTCTTTAATTAATTTTTTTAATATTTTTGAACCAAATCCTTGATTTAAATAATTTATATCTAAAAATAAAGCTTCTAATTTTTGTTCTAAAATAATCGAAAATCCAATAACTTGGTTATAATCATTTTTATATCATAATTGAACATTTAAATTATTTAAATTTTCTTTTAGTGTTTTATTAAATAACAAAAAATGTTCATGTTTTAAAAACACATGTGTTTTTAAAACATTTTTTTCCAAATTTTATGAACCAAATTAAAATCTTTATTTTCTTTTACTATTATATATTTAAGATTTTCCACAAATTTTTCTTCCTTTATGTACTGTTTTTAAATTTTATCACATAAAGTGTTGCCTTTTCAACTAAAATGGCATTGGTTAGATAAGTGGAATGGCAACACTTTTTAGGACTATTTTTTGGTAGACATTTGTTTTTGATAATTAATTGGAGTTAAGTAGTTTAGAGTGCTATGAATTCTTATGTTGTTATATCAATTGATATAATCAAATAATTGTAGTTTTAATTGGATAAATGATGTAAAAATTTGTTATTAATAAATTCGGTTTTGAAAGTTTTAAAATTTGCCTTAGCAACAGCATTGTCATAAGGACAGCCTTTTTTGCTTAAAGAGCGGGTAATGTTGAATGCTAGTAAAAGTTTATTAATAGTTTTATTATTAAACTCATTACCGCGATCAGTATGAAATATTTGGATATCTTTTAAACAGCGATTTGATTGCTTAAATGCTTTATGTACCAATGATGCATCTTTTTAGTACCTACACTATATCTCCAATAATTTCACGGTTAAATAGGAAAGGGTCGCCCCTAAGTTGCAAAAAACAATGTTTTAATTTAGTAAGGAGACTTTTTTTATGACAAGATATAGTAAGGAACTAAAATTAAAACTTAGATAAAAAAATATTTTTTGTTAAAATATAATTGATTTAGTTAAGTATCATTTTTCACCGCAAGTGTAAAGTTTGATACTTTTTTTATTTTCTATGATAAGATATATAAAGATTTATATTTATTTATAAATCATTCAATTTTATTTTTATAAAAATTTCATGCGAGGAATGTTTATAAATGAATATTTCATATAATTTTTATGTTAAAAAAATTTTTTATGCTTGTTATGTTAAAAATGTTGTTTTACCTATTGATATGTTAAAAAATGAAAGAAATAAATTAGGTATAAAGAATATTGGTAATATTACTAAGTTAAGAAATAATAACGTTCGTACTAAATGTAAATTAGTTCAAAAAGCATTACATAATTTTTATAATGCAAGAATTTTAAGTTTTTTAACTTTAACTTATCATAAAAATGAAACTGATATTAGAAAAGCAAAACATGATTTACAATTATTTTTTAAACGTTTAAAACGTTGATGAAATGACCCTAAACGTTCTAAACATTTAGGTGAATTAAGATATTTTTATGTTTATGAATATCAAAAACGAGGAGCCGTACATTTTCATATATTATTTAATCGTAAAATACCTTATAGTATGATAACTAAATGATGACCACATGTTGGTAATAATAAAGGTATTGATTTAAAAGTTGTACATAAAGGTACAAATGAATTTGTGGTTAAATATTTGAGTAAATATGTAACAAAAGTACAAGAAAATATTAAATCTTTAAATCAAAAAGATGTTGGTATTCAAGCATATTCTTTTAGTAGAAATTGTAAAAATCCGCTTGTAGTTCGTGGTACTAAAATGTTAAGTTTACAAAAATTAGTACAAGCATGTGAAAAAGCAAAAGAATTTTATTTATTTAAAACTAAACCAAATGAACAAGGTAATACTCAATTAATTGGCGGAAGTTATGATTATGTTGTTACTAGTGATTATTTTAAAGATTTTAACTATTATATAAGTTTAGATAGTTTAAGATTTAGGTATTGATTAAAAAATAAATTTAATAAAAATGAAGTTTTAGATTTTCTTTATAAAGTTTTTGATAAAACTAAAATTGAAAAAATATTTTTAAAAAATCGTATTCTACATTAATTTTAAATTTTTTCAAGTAATATATATACTATATTTGTATTTTATTTTGTTTTTGTTATACTTTTATTATAGTAAGTAATGTTTATTTTACTCGCATGGAATAAAATATTACTTACTTTTTCATTTTTATATTTATTGATTTTTTTATAATATTTGATATTATTAATTTATAAGTTTATATTGTTTTAGATTAGTTTTTAAATAATATTTTACTTATTTGAATTGGTAACAGTTCCATGCGAGGAATAGTTAAATATTAATATTAAAAACTTTTTATTTATTAAATTAATTTTGTATTTATAATATTTTTAATTTAATTACTTAATTGTTTGCCAATTCAATCTATTATTTTTTTTATTAAAATTTATAGAAAGGATTGGCAATTTTTATGTTTAAAACTCAATTAGTTAATATTGAAAAAGATAAAATGATACCCGATAAAAATAATCAAGGTAAGTTTTTAAATTTTGATGTTTTAACTTTTTTGGAAATTAATAAACAAACAAATATACCTACTGGTAAAGTAAGAGACAAATGGTATAATCCAACAGTTGTTAATGATTTTTCAAAATATTTACATAAATTAAATTTAAAAGTTGGTAATTATTATAATTTAGTTTTGGATTTATCCGGTACTATTGTAGATATTACTGAATGAAAATAATGTATAAAATAAAAATTAAATAAGGGGCTTATATATGGATTATATATTTTTCATTTTAAGCCCCTAATGGATTAGATTATAATTCATATATAAGCTCCTTATTAATAAAGTAAGGAGTTTTATTTATGCCTAATGAGTTAGAACAAACTAGTAATTATACTTTAACTAAAATTTTAAGAATTGGATTAAGTCCATTAAGTGCTATGGTTGGAGTTAGTGCTTATTATGGTCAATATTTAAAAGACCCAGTATTAGGTTCTATTAATTCTTTGTTATTTAGTAAAAAGTTAGGAATTGATATATGGAATATTAATCAAAGACTAACTACTAGAAATAAAGTTATTAATAGTTATAAAAAGATATTTTTAGGTTTAGGAACAATTGGTTTAATAAATTATGCTAAGTTTGTTCAGTATGTAGATAAGTTAGTTTCTTTATTAAGAGATGAACCTTGTTTTTGACCACCATGTCCTACTGAACCACCTAAAACAACGTATCCACCATTTACAACTGTTAAACCGATAATTGATGTTCCTTTTGTAGATTGAGATACTTATATATCTTTAAATAGTTTTGGTATAGCAAATGTTATTAGTGGTTTAACTGAGTTAATCCCTAATAGATTTCAAAATATAAGAAAGATAGCAAATATGGGTACTGGTGGATGTTTGATTAGTAGTGGTGTTGCTATGGGTATTAATAATAATTTTAATAATTATTTTGCTATTCCTACGATTATTGCCGGTGCAAGTGAGATTATTAATACTTTATTATTGCCATTGGGAAGTACACATAATAACAGTGAATTACAAGAAATATTTACAGATGAAAGAGCAAAATTAATTAATGCTAGTGTTAGTGATTATCAAAGTACAAATGACAGTATGGTTGATGTTGATTTAAATGATGATAATATGTCGGAGATTAATTTAGATAGAGCAAGTTTAAATTGGGATTATTCTTATGCTTATACATTAGGTGGTGTTTAATAATGGAAAATAAAGAAATTAAAAAAAAGTGGTATGACACTCCTAAATTTCATGTTTTTTTGTTTTATTGTTGGTTTTTTTCTATGGTTTGAACTGTTGCTGAAATACATAATATTATAAATGGTAATTTTGATTTTTTTATTGGTTTAGATTTAGGCATTAATATTTTACTTTTTGTTTTAGTAATTTTTTATGAGTTATTTAGTTTAATTGATTTTTAAAAAAAAAGAAAAAAAGGAAGTGATAAATAATGGATATGAAAGAAATTATAAAATATGTGTTATATATTGGTGGTTTTTGTTTAATTCTTTGATTTTGTAGAAATTGAATACGTGAAGGTATAGAAAAATATAAACATAGAAAACATGTAAAGGAGAATGATAGTGAGCCTGATTGTATTTTTTGTCGTAAAGATTTTGAAAAGAAGAAACGTAAATTAGAAATGGAAAAACAACAAAAAGAATTAGAGAAAGGGGGTGATTAATATGCCCGCTGGACTATCAGCATTATTAACCATGATAGGTGGTGTAGGACAACAATTATTAAATGCTTTTACTTATATTTTTGGTTGAGTATTTACTACTGGTGATGGTGGAACACTTACAAATTGACCAGTGTTAATTTCAATTGTATTTATGGTTCTTGTATTTATTAAGCAGTTTGTTGGTCATATTATCCATGGAACTCATTAGTAATTAGAAAGGAGTAAGCAAATGGTAAAGTTATTTTTTAGTTTGGTTTTTGTTTTACCATTATTGGGTAGACTTTTACCAGTTGTTAATACTTTGGTACAAACTATTTATATGCAGTATTTAAGTTCTTTTGCTGGATTACATACTGTGACACTTTTTATTAAGTCGTTTTTTTATGATAGTTTATACACTTTACCTTTGCCTATTCTTGCTTTAATAAATGTTAGTTTTGTATTTTATTTAATTTTAGGATTATTTAGATTTACAAGACATTAGGATGTGAAATTATGTTTATACCTTTTATTACAACTGTTATGCAATTATTTGCTTCAATTTTTATGAAGTTTTTTAGTTTTCCACTTGGTGATTTAGGTTTTAATTTAGGTACGTTAATGATATTTTTGATTTTGCTTAGATTTGCATTTAGGGTTATTTTACCCGAATTAATGTTACCAACATTAGGTTTAGGATATGCTGTTAAGTTCATTGGTAAAAGTTCTGTTTCTTTGGGTGTTGGTACTGGTCAACAAATTGCTAAGAGTTATCAAAGACGCGTTGAAAAAGTAAAAACAAGAAATAAACAACAAGGTAAGTTTAAAGGTGGTGCTGGCGGTAATAAGTTTACTGGTAGTTCAACTCGTGACTTTGGTATTGGTGATTAATTATGTCTAATTTTGTTATTAGTATATTGCATTTTATTTTTATATTTTCTAGTAATGATATTGGTATATTTTTAAATCAAACTAATATTACTGATGAAGTTTATATTTTGTTTAATTTGACTTTTTGATTGGTATTAGGTGTATTTTTAATTTTATTTATCGTGTTATTAAATTTGTTTTTAGGTCATTGTTTGGGTAGGTGTTAAGTATGAGTGTTTTAGAAATTTACAATAAAATACATCAATGTATAGTTGATTATTGAACTATGTTTATAGGTAATCCAGTTGATGATTTTACTACTATTTTATGAAATTTAGTAGTTTATGGAACACAGTTTTTTATTGGATTTGTTTTGTTTTATGGTTCATGGTGAATTTTAAAATGTTTGTTTGGTAAATAATTATGTGATTTAAATTTGCTAAATTGTTTTTTGTTGTAAATACTTCTGTTCAAGCACCAACTTCTTTAATTGTTTCAAATGACCCTAATGTTGTTAATTATGATATTAAAAAAGAAATGATTAAACACGTTAAGTATAATGATTTTAATGATTGAGCAACTATTCCATGAAATTCTGCTTATTTTGACATTGACCAACCGGATTTAAAATTAGTTAGTGGTGAAATTATAGGTGGTGTAGATAATGATTTGGATTTTGAATATCAAAGTGATGTTGTAGGTGTTAAAAAGACAACACTTAATACTGGAACTGGTGTTTATTCTTTTAGGAGATATCAGTTAGATGATATTTCCCGTATTATGTTCAATCATAATTTTATTCAATATGGTAAAAAAAATCGACTTCTTATTCATAATGTAAATCATTGAGTTAAACCTTTAAATTTACGTTTTGAATTAAATTTTGAAATTGATAAACCTTTAAGTTTTTATATTCAAGGTTTTATGTTTTATTTTAATTATGAGGCTTTTTCTACATTTACTGGTGATTTTTCTTTTAGTTTTTTAGATTATGTTGGTGATACAAAATATGTTTTTAAAGGAAAGATTGGTAATGATGTTTATATGCAAGATTTGTATAATTTTGTTACTATGCCGGTTCGTGTTCCAAATTTAAGACATTTAACTGTATTTTTTGATATTCATGGAACTACAAATTTAACTATTCCACCAGAGGTTTCATTTGGTCAAATTAATATTTTTTCAAGTGAGAAAGTAACACCAGTTCCGCCAAATAGTCCTTTTAACCCTGAGTATGAGCGTGTTAGTTGATATGATGTTTTTGGTCATTTGCGTAATGCTTTTAGATGAGTACTTTATGGTGTTGTTGGTAAAGTTTTACCAGTTGAACCATTAAGAGAATTTTTTACTAAACTTGATGGATTATTGAGGCGTATTTTTGATGATACTATTAGTTCTGTTTTAAATGTTGATTTTACTAGTGGTTTAGAACAAGTTTTAACTTTATGAGTATTTTTAAAAGCAGTTGGATTTTTAGTTGGTTAGGAGTTTATTATGAAAAAGAAAGATTTATTTGAAATTTGTAGTGGAGTTATTTTTTGTTTTTTAATATCATCGTTTACTGCGTTATTTTTTGATTTTGATGTAGATAAATTAAAGTTATTTTTTGAAAATGCTAGTTTTGGTTCAAAAATTTTATTTTTCCTTTTATTTTAAGTTCATATTTTGTAGATTTTTGTTTTTGAATTAAAAATAAGTTTAAAAATAAAAGTAAGGTGGTTAAATAATGCCTTGATATGGTTATTTACTTTTAGGAGTTATATTATTAATAATACTTTATCCATTTTTAATAACTAGAAAAAATATAAAGATATTACAACGTGTAGGTAGTTATATTATTTCAGCACCACCACGTACTGGTAAATCTGCTCTTGCTTGTTGTTTAGCACAAAAACATAAGGGTAGGGTAGTAAGTCCTATTCCTATTAAAGTTCGTAATGAATATAGTTATCGCTGTTCTTATGATGATGTTTTTAAATTTAATCAATTAAATAGTAATTATGCTTTTAAAGAGTGTGATATGGTTGTTTTAGATGAGTTAGGTTTGAAAATTAATAGTAATGATTTGTCGCCCGAATTTAAAGAAACACAAGAAAGTTTAGGAATGTTTTGTAAATTAATAGGTCATAATTTTAATGGAATTATGTATATGATTGAACAACACCCCGATAGAATACCAAAACAAGCACGTGAAAAAGTGGAATATATTGTGCAAGTTAAAAGAATGCGTATTTTGTTATTTTTAGTTAAGTTTAAACTAAATATTTATACTAATGTTGATGATTATAATAAAGTTGTATTATCTAAAAGACAAACAAAGCGAATAATTAAACGTGGTGGATTACCACCTAGTTATAGTGGTGAAACTATGACTTTTAGTTTATGATTTCCTAGGTCTTATTTACAAAGATATAATAGTCGTGCTTTAAATTATATTCATTCTTTAAAGAGTGAATTAAGTACTGTTAAAGACTATGAACAATCACAAGCATTAGATTTTACTGTTGATGATATTAGAGCAGTAGGATTAGATAAGTTGGATAATATATTACAAACTGAAAAGAAAGAAACTCAAAATACTGTATGCCGTACTTGTTATTATAGAAATAAATATTCTAAGAAAAATAAGAAAGATGTTAAAATAGAGTAAACCTATATTATTGGTCGAAGCCAACCAACCAAGGTTCTGGTTGGCTGTGGCGTTTACGCCACTGGGGTGAGTTGCGAAGCAACGAGGGGCAAAGCCCCTATATACTTGATTTGATTTATGAAAGAGGTAATGATTATGAAACAATATTTAGATTTATGTCAATATGTTTTAGAAAAAGGATATAAAAAAGCTGATAGAACAGGCACTGGTACTGTTTCTACTTTTGGTTATCAAATGCGTTTTGATTTACAAAAAGGTTTTCCCATATTAACTACAAAAAAAGTTCATTTTGCTTCTATTGTTCATGAGTTATTATGATTTATTGCTGGTGATACTAATATTGAATATTTAGTTAAAAATAATGTTAGAATTTGAAATGAGTGACCTTATAAGAAATTTATGGAAAGTAAAAAATATCAAAATGAAACTTTAGAAGAATTTGTTGAAAAAATTAAAACTGATCATCAATTTGCTCTTGAATTTGGTGATTTAGGACCTGTTTATGGTAGACAATGACGTAATTTTAATGGTGTTGATCAATTGCAGGAGTTAATAGAAAATTTAAAAAACAATCCTTTTTCACGAAGACACATTTTATCAGCATGAAATCCTGCAGAAATTAAGAATATGGCACTACCACCATGTCATACTTTAATTCAATTTTACGTTTCTGATGATAAAAAATTATCTTGTCAATTATATCAACGTAGTGCAGATATTTTTTTAGGAGTTCCTTTTAATATTGCTTCTTATGCATTATTAACAATAATGTTAGCACAAATATGTGGCTATCAGTTAGGAGAATTTATTCATACTTTAGGTGATGCTCATATTTATAGTAATCATTTTTCACAAATTAATGAACAATTAAGTAGAAAACCAAAATCATTGCCAATTTTAGTTATTAATAAAAATATTACTAATTTATTTAATTTTAAATTTGAAGATTTTAAATTAGAACAATATGATCCATATCCGTTGATTAGAGGTCAGGTTGCAGTATAATGGTAATTTTAGTTTGAGCAATGACCAAAGAAAAGGTAATTGGTTTTAATAATAAATTGCCCTGAAAAATTAAAGAAGAAATGCAATATTTTCAGAGCATTACTTTAAATAAAAATGTATTAATGGGTTCAAAAACTTTTGAAAGTATTGGCAAACCACTAAAAAATCGTTACAATATAGTTGTTACTAATCATCAAGAACGTTATCAACAATTTCTAAATGATAATAATATTACTTTCACAAATGATATTATTTCATATTTAAAACAATATCAAGGTAATAAAAAAAGAGATATTTGTATTATTGGTGGTGCTGAAATTTATAAGCAGGCATGAGATTATGCTGATTATTTATATGTTTCAGTCATTAAAAATTTATATAATGGTGATCTTTTATTTCCTGTTAGTAATTTTTCTGATTTTAAATTAATCAAAACAACAGAATTTGCAGAATTTGTAGCGAATGTGTATCAAAGAAAGGAAAAATAATAATAATGAACATTTGAAAAGCAATTTTAACTTGACCTTATTTATTACAAACTTATAGTAAATCAGGTTCAATGACAAGAAAGGTATTAAAAGACCCAAGTTTAGTTTCTGAAGCAAAACGATATATTTGATTGAAAAAACGTGTGCGTTATATTAAATGATTATATAATATTAAATTAACCGTTCATAACATTGAAAATTGACCAAAAAGAAAAGGTTGTGTAATGGTTGCCAATCATCAATCAAATTTTGATCCATTATTAGTATTATCGGTAAATGATTATAGTTTATATGCACCTTTAGGTTTTATTGCAAAAGAAGAATTAAAAAAAAGCCATTTGGCACGAAGATTTATTTTTTTAATTGATGTTTTATTTATTGATCGTAATAATCCACGCACAGCCATTACGACTTTTCAAGAAGCAAAGGAATTAATTAGAATTCCGCGTACAATGATGATTTTTCCAGAAGGAACAAGAAGTCATCAACAAGAAATGCAAGAATTTAAAGCAGGTGCTTTTAATATGGCATATCAATCTTATGTACCAATTATTCCTGTTACTATTATTAATTCTTATCAAATTTTTGATCGAAAATATAAAGGCAAAAAAGATATTCATCTTATTTTTCATAAGGCAATTGAACCAAGTGAATTTATTAAATTATCTACTGATGTATTATCAAAGCAAGTATTTAATATTATTAAAAAAGGAATTGATGATTTTAGCAATAATAAAATTTAAGTAGTAATAATAAAAGGTTGTTAGTTAACAACCTTTTATTATGTTTAAGAGTCAATAATTAATTTCTGATGTGATTTTTGTTTTTTATAATTACGTAAATTTTTTACTGATGTAATTATTAGTGAAGAAGATGTATATCAAATTATTACGATAATTAATCATAGTAGGATATTAATAAATTGTTCTTTATTTAAGCCAAGACCATTTTGTAATAATAAGAATACACTTAAGTAAGCACAAATAACACCAATTGATCCACCTAGTGTGAAAGCAATTGCTGGTTTAATTTCATAGTTTTTATCTTTAATAAAACGTGTACCAGCAACTGGCATTAAAAAAGCTGCAGATCCCATCATAATTGGAAAAGCACATTCAGCGTTAAGACCTAATAAATAAGTAGTTGCCATTGCTGGAGCATAAATACCAATGCCTAATGCCATGAAAGCACCAAGGATAAAGAATATACTAATACCAACCAAATATTTTCATCAAATATCAAGACTATTATTATTACCCGCTGTTGGCATAATTCCAATTTGTTTTTGACCTAAAAGCATGATAATTGAAACAATAAATAATAGAACGCCAATAAATAGTTGTGATCAACTAAGTTTAATTTTATTTGCGATAATGGCGCCTAAATAGGCACCTAATGTTGCAGCAGAAATTAATGAAACTAGTGTTGGTCATGCTACTTGAATTAAAGCAATAAAAATAATTGCTTCTAAACAAGTAGGAATACTATGACCAACATTCATAATTCCTAAAATTTTTTTATCATTACGTACCTGTTTTGTTAATTTTAATAAAATAATACTTACTGCAAATGAACCAATACCAATTGTGTCACAAAAATCAGCAATAAAACCAATTATTTCTAGTTTTCAAAATCGTTGTTTAAAATTATCTTCAAAATTATGGATATGTTCTTTATCAAATTGTGAATAACTATTTTTTATAAGATATCATGTAAAAATTGCTACTATTATTAACAAAATAGTAATAAAAATAATAGCAACAATTGAGGGTTTTCAAATATTTGTTAAAAATAAAGTAAGTAATAATACAAATAAAGAAATAGGAATTATTAATAAACTATAGTATATTGTTTTTTTATTCATAGTTTTGTTCCTTTTTCTTTTAATTTTATTTTTGTGTTATTTAGAATTTTATCATGAAAAAATACAAAAAAATATTATTATTTTTTAATTTTTATATTTCTATTTTTTACTAAAATTATATTTTTAATGATTGGAAATAGTTTAAAATTATTTATTATTTTTTAACACTTTATTTATTAAAAAAATATAATAAAATTAACTTTAATTATTTAATTATTTAACAAAATTAATAAATTAAATAATTAAAGTTAATCTAAACTTAGGGGGTTTATATGAAAAAATATTTATCTATATTAACAGCACTAACTTTGACTACTGGAACAAGTCTAGTAACTAGTTCAATGGTTAACTCAAATGTAATTAAAACAAAACAAATCCAATAAAAAACTGTGTTCCATAAACTACTAAAATTGCTCATGTTGCTGGTTTTAATTTTAAAGATAGTCAAACTAGTAGTATATCTAAAACAGTAAGCAATATTGATACTAGTATTAGGAGTTATAAATTACTTTTAAAAGATAGTAAAGTAGGATATTGTTGATCTGATGGTAGTAATGCAGGATGACAAGATCAAGTTGTATATAGTCAGAAAGAGTTTAAGGGAGGTTCCCAAAAAAGTAGGAAGATGAATTACTAGATAAATAAATTCTTTTCAATATTACCATTTCAAAATGATGATAGACAAATTAAATTCTCTTTTAGCCTTAAATTTATATTCGACGTATTTTAAAAAATATACATTTATAAGATAAAATAAAAATTATTTTCAAAGGAAAAAGACAAGAAATAATCTTGTCTTTTTTTGTAATTGTAAAATTTTAAAATTTTTTATTATTAGCACCCTTTAAATATCTACTACACGCAGTGACCAAGTAGGAGAAAGTTAATAATTAATAACCCTCTTTAACGCTATTATCAACAAGTGTTAGGGAACTAAAAAAGTGAACTACAACACAGTTGTTAAAAATAGTAGCTAGAACATGTGGACTTGCATGAATAAATAAGAAGTGGATGATGCCTAATAAAATATACTAACCAGAAATGGTAATTCTTGGGGTGGGAGCGAATTGGAAACTAGTATATATAGACCTGTTGTAGGGACCCATTGTATTAATTCTATTCTTTATTTAACCAACACTTGCTCACTGGGGAGTGGCAAGGTTGGTTTTATTTTTTATTTTTTTTGAAAAATTTTTGGGCGAGAAAATAAATTTCAAACTTGTAAAAAAAATTGAGCGGGACCGGTTCAATTAAAATATTAATTTGCTAAACGCAAATTAAATAAATATTGAATCGAATGCCTCAATGTTTTTTAAAATTTCACAATTTATTTTTGAGCCCAGAATTGCTGGAATGAATAAAACAAATAGTAGTAAGAATTATTAATAATCTATAAAAATATATGTTCTTTATGCTAGAAGCAACAGAACATATTAGGAAAGGATTATTATGCAAATAGAATTTAAAAAAGAACAAATTGTTAAAGATAAACCACAATCTATTCTTATTGATTATGTTGAATATAAATTATATCTTCCAAAATGAATGATTAAAAATAATTCTTTTATTGTTGATAACAGTTACTCATATTGAGTTTTTAATTTAGAAAATATTAAAAAAGAATTAAGTGGTAATGAATTAATAAAGTTATTAGAACCATATATTAAAGACCAAAAAATAACTGTTAATAAACCAACTGCTCCAAAAGAATATTATCTTAATGATATAAAACTTGAACAATTAACATTTTATGAACAGCATAATAGTTGATTTATGGGTGAAATAACAGATAACAAAACTAAAATTACTAATCCTTGTTTTAAATATAACATTACGTGAGAAGAAAACAGAAAAGGTTTTAAAATAAATAATCCATATAAACATGATGATTTACCAATTAATTATATAGTTACTTCTTATAAGGAAATTTCAACTCATAATGAAAAAGTATTTTTGTTGAACATGTAAACAAAATAAATTAGATTATTTATTCTTTAATACTAATGATATAAAAACAAGAAAATATTTTTTAAGAGATAAAAATAGTAAAGCAATTTGTTATGACTGTATTTTAAATATTAGGTTAAGTAGGAGGTATAAATATGAATAAAGAAAAAATACTTGAATATCTTAAAGATGAATGAGAATGAAATAAAGAAATGAGAGACGATGAAAAAGTAACTAAACTTTGAAAAAGTTGTTTTAATGGAAGATTAAATCTTATATCTCAATTAAATCAAAAAATTAAAAATGGTGAATTTGATTAATAATGCAATATGACTTAATTATTGGGATTGACCCCGCTGGTATTGGTAATAATGGAATTGTTATATATTCAAATGAAACAAATAGGATTATTTATACAGAAACATTCAACACAACACATGTTTTTGAAAGTAAAAATCGTTATAAAAGAATATTATCAATAATCAAAGAACAATTTTTTGAAAACAAAATATTAGTTATTGTAGAAAATTTCTTTTTAAGTTCAAAACAATTATTAACTAATCCATTAGCAACTCCTAAAATTATTGGTTCATTAATGGTATTAGTACAAGATGTTTTCAACTGAGATTATCTAGAAAACCAACCAAAAAATAAAAATAAAATAACAAATTATAAAGGAAATATAAAATTAACAAAACATGAACAAGATGCATATAAACACATTCAATACTATTTAAGGAATTATAAAAATGAAAGATAAAGCCAATTATGTCAAATTAACAGTAAAACTAAGTAACACTATTGAAGCAAAATATTACGAAAAAGGTAATAAAGAATTATATTATAGTGTTCGTGGTCAATGAAATGGTTTAAACTATGTTACTTTAATTTTTAATAATCCAAAATTTTATAACCGATGTATTTTATTAAACAAAAACGATGAAATTATTGTAACTGGTCAAATTTTTAATACTTTAAACATTCCTAAAAATCGTGTATTTTGTTCAATTAATGTTAAATGATTTAAAAAATGAAAAGAGTAAAAAATGATATGATGAGAAATTTTATTAATAGCACCAATATTAATAACAAGTATAACACTAATAATATTTTTAATATTTATTATTAAAGAATTAAAAAATGAATATAAAGTATTAAAAATATTAAGTGAAATTGCTAATCAAATTGAAAATAAGGAGAATAAATAATGAAATGTTTTCTTTGCATGCATGGAGAAATATATTCTCCAAAAACCTTGTATAAAATAAAAAAATTGAAAAAAATAATTTACCAAGATAGAGATATTGAGAGATATTGATAGTGAAGATTTTAAGAAAAGATATGAATATCTTTTAAAAAAATTAGGTGATGGTGATAATCAAATTATTTGAATAAATTTATTAATAAAGCAAGAAAGAAATAATAGAAAGGAGAATAAATAATGAATAAAGAAGTATGTTGTGAAGATTGTTGTGTATGTGATAAAAAACATGATTTATTTACTTGTGAAAAAAACTGCTGAGAAAATGTATGTGAACATTGTTATCAAGGTGATAAAGAACATAGAAATAAAGTTGATGAAATTAATAAATCAAGACATAAAAATTGTATTAATAAAGAAAGATTTATGCAATATCTTAAAAACACATATCGCTTAAACGGATATTATGAAGAAGTTTATAAACCAATTAAAACCAGAATTAAAGACCGGTGATTTGATAATGACTAATTATTTACTTTCAATTGACCCAAGTATTAAAAATACTGGATTTACTTTATGAAAAAAAGTTTATTTACATGATAAATATGATTTTTGAAATTGAAAACCAATATTTGTTAAAAGTTATAATTTAAAAGAATATGATGGACAAAGAAAATTTTATTGAGATATAAAAGTTAATGATAATGAATTGGATTTAATTATTGAACGTGGTACTTTTAATTCAAAAAATGGTATTGGTTATGAAACTCAAGAACATTTACGTGGTTTTATTGCAGGACAATTTAATAAATTATTAACAAAAGATATGTTAATAAGTCCAAGTGAATGAAAGAAATGATATGAACGTTATGACCCACCTATTTTTTGATTAAGACCTTGAGATAAAGAACTAAGTATATATGTTGCTGAAGAAATTATTAAAGAAAATAATTGAAATATAAAAATATCAAATCATGATGAAGCAGATAGTTTATTAATTGGTTGATATTATTTAAATAAGGAGAATAAATAATGAATAAAGAAAAATTACTTAAATATATGAAAGATATAATTAAATGAACTAAAAAAATTAATTATACAAACTCTGATTTGGACAAAAATATTTTAAATTTATTAATTGAAAAAATAGAAAAAGGTGAATTTGACTAATGATAATATTACCTACTTTGTTTGAAAATAAAGATGAAATTGAAATATTATCACCATTTCCAAAAGCAATTCATACAAGTAATGATATTAGAGCAATTATTTTAAGACAATACCCAAATGTTAAATCAAAACATATAATTGTTTCTGACCCAGAAAGTAATGTTGCATTAATAGTTGGTGATAATGATGTTTATCAAGGTTGAATTAAAGTAACAGTTAAAAAATTAGAAAATTAAAGGAGAATAAAATGCCAAGTATAGAAAATCAATCAAATTATACTTTAACTAAATTAATTAGAACTGGAATAAGTCCAATTTGTGCAATGATTGGTACAAGTGCTTATTATGGTCAAGTAATTGCAAATCCAGTATTAGGTTCAATTAATAGTTTATTATTTGGTAAAAAATTAGGTTTAGATATATGAAATTTAAATCAAAGACCAAATACTAAAAGTAAATTAATTAATAGTTCTAAAAAAATATTATTAGGTTTAGGAACAATTGGTTTAGCAAATTATAGTAAATGAATAGAAAATAATATTAATCCTATTATTCCAACATCACCAAGTCCAATAACTACTACAACTACAACTGAGGGTCCTCCATGATTATTATTAAATAAACAAGAACATCAGTCATTAATGGATTGAGATACTTATATTTCATTAAATGCTTATGGTATTTCAAATCTTATTAGTGGATTAACTGAGTTAATACCTAATAAATTTGAAACAATAAGAAAGATTTGTAATATGGCAACTGGTGGATGTTTAATATCAAGTGGTGTAGCAATGGGAATTAATAATGATTTTAATAATGCTTATGCAGTACCTATTATTATTGCTGGTGCAAGTGAAATAATCCATAATTTACTACCTATGGAAACTACAAATCATATTGAAGAAATGCAAGAAACACCATTTAATAATGAAACTGCAAGATTAATTAATGATAATAGATTCACAATTAATAGTGAAACAACTAGTCAATATGGTAGTGATAATATGAGCGAAGTACCATTAAATCATGATAATGCTTCATTAAATTGAGATTATAATCACATGAGTTTATAAAGGAGGTGAATAATTTATGAATGCTGAGTTATACTTGTAAGTGCAAGTAAATAAAATTGCAAAAAATTCTCATATAAAAATTTCATAATGCTAAATTTAGTTTAGAAAAAAGTAAGGAGTTTTTATATGAGTTATAAACATCTTGGCATAGATGAAAGAATTTATATTGAGAATCAATTGAAATTTAAATTTAAAATTAGTGAAATAGCTAAAAATCTTAATCGAAGTATTAGTACTATTATTCGAGAAATTAATAGAAATAAAGATAATAATCATTATTTTTCATTAATTGCACAAAATAAAGCTGAAAATCGAAAACAATCACATATTAGTTTTCATAAGTTTAAAAATAAGAATTTAGTAAAATATGTACAACAAAAATTACTATTAGGTTGATCACCTGAACAAATTTATGGCAGAATTAAAAATTTTCATAAAGAATGAGTTATTAGTTTTAAAACAATTTATACTTGAATTTATTTTGGAATGCTTGATAAAGTTACTAGTAAAAATTTAAGAAGAAAAGGTAAAAAACGAAAATCTAAAGAAAATCGTGGCAAGTTTAATGGTAAATCAATTAAAGAACGAGATATAAATGTTAATGATCGTATAACACTTGGTCATTGAGAAGGAGATACTATAGTATCATCACGAGGTAAAAGCAAATCATGTTTAATAACTTTAGTTGAAAGAGTATCACGATTTACTTTAGCAATATTAGTTAAAAACAGAACTACTAAAGTTATTAATAAAAATGTCAGTTATTATTTATCAATTCTTCCTAAAAACATTGTTAAAACTATTACTTTTGATCGTGGCAAAGAATTTTCAAATTGACAACAACTTGAAAAAAATTTAGATGTAAAAATTTATTTTGCCAATCCATATTCACCTTGACAAAGAGGTACTAATGAAAATACTAATGGTTTAATTAGAGAAAAATTTCCTAAAAAATTTATTTTTTCAAAAACTAATAAAAATGAAGTTCATAAATTTATATTGTCTTTAAATCAAAAACCGAGAAAAATACTAAATTATCTTTCACCAATCGAATATTTGGATAGAAAAATAATTTAGTTGCACTTACCTTTACAATTTAGCATTTCAATCTGGAAAATCATTTTCTAAATTATCAAGACGATTATTTGGATAATATTTCTCATCTTCTGTTATTATTCTTACTGATTCAAAATCAAATCAATTAAATGGTTTTTCATAAAGTACAATTTCTATACGTTCTTTTCTAGAACTATCTGTATATACTTTTTCAATTTTTGAAAAATTATCTCAAATTGTTTTACCTACTTGTTGTATTTCTTTTCATGTTCATGGAAAAATTGCAGTAATTGAAATATCATTAGAATTATATCGTTGCATCATATCCTCTTTAAATTTTTCGCCAAGTTCTCATGCAGGATTATCTTTTCAATAATGATAATCAGCTATTATTCCTTCAAAAGTTTTTGGTGTAAATGAACAAGTTACTTTACCTCAACTACCCCTTATTTCGTTTTTACCATTTAATGTTCTTTTTAATCGATTTCTGTGTTTTTCATGACGATGTTTATTCATATTTATTTTGCTATTTGTTGTTGGGTTGTTAATAATAAAATCTGTTTGATTATTACTTGCAAAATTTAATTGTTGATTTACTAAATCTAAACTAGTCGTATTTTTTCTAACTCAATTTTTAATATTTGAATTATCAATTGACTTACCATTAATACCTTGTATTTTATTATTTAAAAGTGGAGCAGTTAATACTCACAATTTAAATCAATAACTTGGACTAAAATATTTCATAATTTTGTTCTCCTTTGAAAGTAAATATAAAAATATTTACTTTCAAAACAAAGCAACTTTTATTTGTTAAATTTTACTTCTTTTTTATTTTTTTTGATAAATATTTTTGGGAAATTTTCACTCGATATTGACAGTATGCTTTTAAACTCAAAATAATACCTAAATTAAAGGCGTTTATTTTGTGATACCTATACTATTAATTATATTGAATGGTCCAAAATATGCTTTTAAAAATTCTAAAATTCAATTAAATTTTGTATTTTTTAAAGTATTAATACCATATTTTTTTCTTCTTATTTCAATTTGGTCTGTTTTAAGACCAAAATTATGTAAATCTAAATTTTTTAGTAATTGTTTTTGGTTAAATTGTGCAATTTGTTTAATATAATCACCATTTGTGTAAACTAATGGTTTTTTAAAACTAAATTGTAATTTAAAATAAATTTTGTTTAAAAAAATCTTCATAATTTCTTTACCTCCTTATTTTTCTTATTTTAAGACTTTTAAATAAGGATTTAGAAATTTATTAACACGGTAAAAAAATATTTTTTTAGTAAAAATACTAGGAGAATATTTGACTGAATCTTTATTTAAAAGTACACTTTTAAAATTACTAATTTTTAAATTAGTATTGTTTTTATTATTATAAATGGAATCGCTGTCAGTCATGATATCACTCTCCTTTATCCTTTGACATTTTAACATGTTTCTCTTTAAAAAGTTAACTTTTTTTAATTTGCTAAATTGTAAAGGTAAGTGCAACTAAATTATTTTTCTATCCAAATATTCGATTGGTGAAAGATAATTTAGTATTTTTCTCGGTTTTTGATTTAAAGACAATATAAATTTATGAACTTCATTTTTATTAGTTTTTGAAAAAATAAATTTTTTAGGAAATTTTTCTCTAATTAAACCATTAGTATTTTCATTAGTACCTCTTTGTCAAGGTGAATATGGATTGGCAAAATAAATTTTTACATCTAAATTTTTTTCAAGTTGTTGTCAATTTGAAAATTCTTTGCCACGATCAAAAGTAATAGTTTTAACAATGTTTTTAGGAAGAATTGATAAATAATAACTGACATTTTTATTAATAACTTTAGTAGTTCTGTTTTTAACTAATATTGCTAAAGTAAATCGTGATACTCTTTCAACTAAAGTTATTAAACATGATTTGCTTTTACCTCGTGATGATACTATAGTATCTCCTTCTCAATGACCAAGTGTTATACGATCATTAACATTTATATCTCGTTCTTTAATTGATTTACCATTAAACTTGCCACGATTTTCTTTAGATTTTCGTTTTTTACCTTTTCTTCTTAAATTTTTACTAGTAACTTTATCAAGCATTCCAAAATAAATTCAAGTATAAATTGTTTTAAAACTAATAACTCATTCTTTATGAAAATTTTTAATTCTGCCATAAATTTGTTCAGGTGATCAACCTAATAGTAATTTTTGTTGTACATATTTTACTAAATTCTTATTTTTAAACTTATGAAAACTAATATGTGATTGTTTTCGATTTTCAGCTTTATTTTGTGCAATTAATGAAAAATAATGATTATTATCTTTATTTCTATTAATTTCTCGAATAATAGTACTAATACTTCGATTAAGATTTTTAGCTATTTCACTAATTTTAAATTTAAATTTCAATTGATTCTCAATATAAATTCTTTCATCTATGCCAAGATGTTTATAACTCATATAAAAACTCCTTACTTTTTTCTAAACTAAATTTAGCATTATGAAATTTTTATATGAGAATTTTTTGCAATTTTATTTACTTGCACTTACAAGTATAACTCAGCATTTATATAATTTTAGGAAAAAGATGATTACTATAAAATATTCAAATTTATTTTATGTGCTAAATTGTAAAGGTAAGTGCAACTAAATTATTTTTCTATCCAAATATTCGATTGGTGAAAGATAATTTAGTATTTTTCTCGGTTTTTGATTTAAAGACAATATAAATTTATGAACTTCATTTTTATTAGTTTTTGAAAAAATAAATTTTTTAGGAAATTTTTCTCTAATTAAACCATTAGTATTTTCATTAGTACCTCTTTGTCAAGGTGAATATGGATTGGCAAAATAAATTTTTACATCTAAATTTTTTTCAAGTTGTTGTCAATTTGAAAATTCTTTGCCACGATCAAAAGTAATAGTTTTAACAATGTTTTTAGGAAGAATTGATAAATAATAACTGACATTTTTATTAATAACTTTAGTAGTTCTGTTTTTAACTAATATTGCTAAAGTAAATCGTGATACTCTTTCAACTAAAGTTATTAAACATGATTTGCTTTTACCTCGTGATGATACTATAGTATCTCCTTCTCAATGACCAAGTGTTATACGATCATTAACATTTATATCTCGTTCTTTAATTGATTTACCATTAAACTTGCCACGATTTTCTTTAGATTTTCGTTTTTTACCTTTTCTTCTTAAATTTTTACTAGTAACTTTATCAAGCATTCCAAAATAAATTCAAGTATAAATTGTTTTAAAACTAATAACTCATTCTTTATGAAAATTTTTAATTCTGCCATAAATTTGTTCAGGTGATCAACCTAATAGTAATTTTTGTTGTACATATTTTACTAAATTCTTATTTTTAAACTTATGAAAACTAATATGTGATTGTTTTCGATTTTCAGCTTTATTTTGTGCAATTAATGAAAAATAATGATTATTATCTTTATTTCTATTAATTTCTCGAATAATAGTACTAATACTTCGATTAAGATTTTTAGCTATTTCACTAATTTTAAATTTAAATTTCAATTGATTCTCAATATAAATTCTTTCATCTATGCCAAGATGTTTATAACTCATATAAAAACTCCTTACTTTTTTCTAAACTAAATTTAGCATTATGAAATTTTTATATGAGAATTTTTTGCAATTTTATTTACTTGCACTTACAAGTATAACTCAGCATGTTATTATTAATTAATGTTACGTGTTACTTTAATAATTAAAATAATAGGAGTTGGCTGCATTATTTTTTGGTTTTGGTATATGACCATTAGATAATATTCATTTTACTAATTTTATTAATATTAATAAAAATTAAAATAATAAATAATAATTAGTTTAAATTTTAACTATTGACTATAATATATTTTTGAATAAGAGGTAAAAAATGGAACGAATTAAGCAAGCACAATTTTTAACTAGTGCTATTAAAGAAGAACAATGGCCGCAGGATGAAATTCCTGAATTTTGTTTTGTTGGTCGCAGTAATGTTGGTAAATCAACATTTTTAAATACAATTTGTAATAATGGTAAGTTAGCTAGAGTTTCACAAACACCTGGTAAAACACAAATGCTAAATTTTTTTACAATTAATAATAATATTTGTCGCTTTGTTGATGTTCCTGGCTATGGTTTTGCTAAAGTATCAAATGAAAAAAAAATCCAATTTGCGACAATGATGGATGAATATTTTCAGTCACGAAAAAATTTAAAAGCAGTTTTTTTATTATTAGATTTAAGACATGCACCCAGTAAAGATGATATTGATATGTTGGAATATTTACAACATTATCATTTAAAAATTCATTTAATTGCTACTAAAGTTGATAAAGTGAAAAATAGTCAATTAGTAAAAAATAAAAAATTAATATTATCAACTTTAAAACTTAGCACTAATACTCCTATTATTTTATTTTCTAGTATTAGTAAACAAGGAATTGATTTAGTAATTAGTAAATTAACAGATGATGTTAATACTGATGAAGTTGAAGTAGAAACTTAATAGTATAATATTTGTTGCTATAAAAAAGATAAAAGTTGTTTAATATGTATATATTCTTATCTATTTTTTATTTATATTGATTATAAACCAGTATATCTATAAATTGTATATGATAGTTTGCAATTATTAAAAATATCAATATTCAGTATAGAAAAGAATATAATAATAATTAAACTTAATATAAGTTTTTAACTCATTATTTTGATAAAAATAAATGAGTTTTTATTTGAAAGGAAGATTAAAAGAAATGCCTATAAAAAATGAAATTTTACAAAATCTTGAAGCAAAATCAGAAGAAAATGTAGAACAAAAACCTACAAAATGAAAAAAATTTAAAACAAAACATCGAACAACCGCAAAAATTATAAAAGTGACTAAAGGTGCTGCTGTTGGTGCTTTGTATATTAATCCTATTGCTCAAATAAGCGCTTTAGTTACTGCTATTGTTGCGGGTGGTGTTAGTGACCGTTCTGAAGAACAATTAAAAACTGATATAATAACTGCTGCTGCTAGTGCTGGTGCTGTTGGTGGGATTGCCAATGCTGTAATATTACCTGTTTGTATTCCTGTTGGTGCTGCTGTTGGTGCTATTACTTTTGGCATAGATGCAGCAAAAAAATTTGATGAAAAACAAAGAAGACAAATTGAAGTTGACAATGATAAGTTTGCAGATAAAAAAACCGCTATAAATAATATAGATTCACAAATTGAAGTAAAAATAGAATCAAAGAAAATGGCCAGTTTATAATTAATTTTTAGATTTAAGATAGTCTATGTTATAATATAAGTATATTACTTTTTAAGGTAATAAATCCCCAATAACATGATTGGGGATTTAGTGTTTTTAATATTTTTTAACATTAAAATGTGTATAATTTATTTTTGTATATATTGTGTGTTAAAAAATAATAAAAAAGATTAAAATATTAAAATTTGAGGAGATGAAGTTAATATGAATAATACAAGTGATATAAATGATAATTTTGTTATTAGTAGAGCAGTACTGTCAGATGTTTCATGTACCTCTTGTGCTAGTGTCATCGAAAGACATTTTACCAAAGAAGATGGTATTACTGTTAGTATCAATTTTGCTACTAAAAAAGCACAATTTAGTTATGATCCTAAGTTTTGAAATGAAAAAAAAATTAAAAAAGCAATGCATCATTTAGGATATGAAATTTGTAAGTTTGAAACTGAGATTAAAGATATAAAAACGAGTCACCAAGTTGATATGAAAGATATTACAGATGATCATAGTAGTCATAGTCATAGTAGTGAACAACATCAATCTCATATGTCAGAACAACATCATAATCATCAACATAATGTTAAATTACGTGATTTAATTGAACTTATTATTGGTTGAATATTGTTACTACCATTATTATTAATTATGATACCTAATACTTCATTTTTTGATAGTTTACGTAATCCTTATGTCCAACTTGCACTAGCACTTCCAATTCAATTTTATTTTGGTCGTAAATTTTATATTGGTATTTATCGAGAATTAATTAAACAAAAATGACCCGGTATGCATACTTTAGTAGTACTAGGAACAACAACGGCATTTATTTTTTCTATTTATTTAATGATAATTAATAAAACCGAACACTTATATTTTGAAGTTAGTGCTTCAATTATTATGATTGTTTTACTTGGTGATTTAATTAGTGCTGTTGCACAGAAAAGGGCTACTAGTGGCTTAGAAAGTTTAATGTCATTAAAGCCAAAATCAATCTTAAAATATGATTATAATACCAAAACAGAAACTTTTATTAATATTGAAGATGTACAATTAAATGATATTTTAATTATTCGAAAAGGTGAAAATATTCCTACTGATGGTCAATTAATTAGTGAAGAAGCATTTATTAATGAATCAATGTTAACTGGTGAATCGCAAGTTATTACGAAACAAGTTAACCAAAATTTAATTGGTGGAACTAATAATGTTGGTGATAGTTTTAGAATGAAAGCAACTAAAATTGGTAAAGACACAGTATTAGCAAGTATTATTAAGGCAGTTGAAGATGCACAATCTCAGAAACCAAAATTACAAAAATTGGCTGATAAAATTTCTGGGTGATTTACACCAACTGTTATTTTAATTGCCATTTTAGTTTTTCTTATTCGTTATTTTGCAGTAGGTAATGGTGTGCAAGAATCATTAGAAATTGCAATTGCAACTTTAATAATTGCTTGTCCTTGTGCATTAGGGATTGCAACACCATTAGCAGTTGCTGTTGGAATTAATAAAGCAGCAAAAATAGGAATTATTTATAATAAGGCTAGTGCTTTTGAAAAAATTACTAAGATTGATACCATTTGTTTTGATAAAACAGGAACATTAACTACTGGTAATTTGGTTATTACTAAAATTTATGGTCAAGAAAAACATGTTAATAAGGCAATTGCTATGGAAAAACATTCAACACATCCTTTGGCTTTAGCTTTTTCTTTATATGCTAATACTAATAATGTTGGACAATCATTGACAATTACCGAAGTTAAAGAACAAATTGGTTTTGGTATTAAAGCAAAATATCAAACTGAAGAATTACAAATTTCATCACTTGAAAATTTACAAAAAGCAAAAATGCCATTTAGTCCATTTCTAAAAACATTTGATTTTGAAACAGTTACTCCTAGCCAGAAAGTATTGGCATTGGCAATTAATAAAGTTGTTACTAATATTTTTATTTTAGAAGATGAATTACAAACAAATGCATTATTAACAATTGAAAAAGTTAAAAAACAGGGAATTGAGGTTATTTTAATTAGTGGTGATAATGAATCACAAACACTTGCTATTGCTAATCGCGTTGGGATAGAAACATACTTTGCTAATGTTACACCACAAGGTAAATCACAAATTGTTGCTGATTTACAAGCAAAAGGGAAAAAAGTAGCGTTTGTTGGTGATGGTATTAATGATGTTATTGCCTTAGAACAATCTGATTTAGCAATTGCAATGGGCTCTGGTAGTGATATTGCTAAAAAAATTGGTGATATTACTATTCTTGATAATGATATTAGTATTATTTATAAGGCTATTGTTTTAACTAAAAAAACTAAAAATAATATTTGAATGAATTTTATTTGAGCATTTAGTTATAATATTATCATTATTCCATTAGCTGCTGCCGGATTTATTATTCCACCGTTGGCTGCAATTGCGATGGCTCTTTCTGATATAACTGTTGTTGGAAATTCATTAATTTTTAAATGAAGAAAATATAAATATTAGATAATATGCTAAATTGTAAAGGTAAGTGCAACTAAATTATTTTTCTATCCAAATATTCGATTGGTGAAAGATAATTTAGTATTTTTCTCGGTTTTTGATTTAAAGACAATATAAATTTATGAACTTCATTTTTATTAGTTTTTGAAAAAATAAATTTTTTAGGAAATTTTTCTCTAATTAAACCATTAGTATTTTCATTAGTACCTCTTTGTCAAGGTGAATATGGATTGGCAAAATAAATTTTTACATCTAAATTTTTTTCAAGTTGTTGTCAATTTGAAAATTCTTTGCCACGATCAAAAGTAATAGTTTTAACAATGTTTTTAGGAAGAATTGATAAATAATAACTGACATTTTTATTAATAACTTTAGTAGTTCTGTTTTTAACTAATATTGCTAAAGTAAATCGTGATACTCTTTCAACTAAAGTTATTAAACATGATTTGCTTTTACCTCGTGATGATACTATAGTATCTCCTTCTCAATGACCAAGTGTTATACGATCATTAACATTTATATCTCGTTCTTTAATTGATTTACCATTAAACTTGCCACGATTTTCTTTAGATTTTCGTTTTTTACCTTTTCTTCTTAAATTTTTACTAGTAACTTTATCAAGCATTCCAAAATAAATTCAAGTATAAATTGTTTTAAAACTAATAACTCATTCTTTATGAAAATTTTTAATTCTGCCATAAATTTGTTCAGGTGATCAACCTAATAGTAATTTTTGTTGTACATATTTTACTAAATTCTTATTTTTAAACTTATGAAAACTAATATGTGATTGTTTTCGATTTTCAGCTTTATTTTGTGCAATTAATGAAAAATAATGATTATTATCTTTATTTCTATTAATTTCTCGAATAATAGTACTAATACTTCGATTAAGATTTTTAGCTATTTCACTAATTTTAAATTTAAATTTCAATTGATTCTCAATATAAATTCTTTCATCTATGCCAAGATGTTTATAACTCATATAAAAACTCCTTACTTTTTTCTAAACTAAATTTAGCATTATGAAATTTTTATATGAGAATTTTTTGCAATTTTATTTACTTGCACTTACAAGTATAACTCAGCATATATAAATTAATAATAAATAAAAAAGTACTTTATTTTTTTGAAAGGGGAAATTTAAATGGCTAGACAAAATGAAGAAAAAAGAGCAGAGCTTGATCAAAAGATATCTATTTTACAGGAAATGATACGTATTATAGAAGAAAAAAATAATGTTGAACCAAACCCTGATGAAAAGTTGATTAGAATTAATCAACTGATAATTGATGATTATAAGAACAAACTTTCTCTATTAGTAAAAGAAAGAGAAAATAATGATTGAGAAACAATTAATTTAGAAGATATTGATAAACCATCTACAAGTCAAAATAAATGAAGTTTATCAAAAATATAAAAAAAGTTACCTTTCTCTATAACCCTACTAGGTAAGTATTTTGATTATACTTTATCATTGTTGATTTGTATAGCAATTTTAGTGTTTTTTTAAAATTTCAATATTTTTTTATATTTAAAAGAGTCAGATTTTAAATCTGACTCTTTTAAGGAATTATCTGTTTATCTATTTGTTTTTAGGATTTTCTTCAGCATTAGCTCATAATGCTGCTGCTTTTCCAAAAGCCTCAGTATGTTTTAATTCTGGGTGTTCTGCTTTAACTTTTGGCAATGTAGTTTTCATAAAAATATTAAAAACAGTAGGTTTTTTTGCTGTCATATTTTCCTTCTCCTTTCACTTTTCTTCAAGTATATAGGGACTTCGTCCCTCGCCACTACGTGGCTCACCCAAATTATAGTCCCAGTAGGTTCACTGGGACTATAATCATTTTTATTTATCTTTATTTTTAAGTTTATCTTTTTTCTTTAAAATATTATCCAATTTATCCAAACCAGCAGACTTAATATCAGTATAAGTCATATCGATACTACTTGCTTCTTTAAGGTATTTCTTAGGTGACAATTCACTTTTAAGTTCATGCACATAATGTAAAGCCCTAGAATTATACCTTTTCAACCAATGTCTAGGAAAAAATAAAGTCATAGCCATTGCTTCACCGCTATAACTTGGAGGCATTATGCCTTTTTTAATCATTTTCTTTGTTCTACGACGTGAAAACACTACTTTATTATAATCCTCAATATTAGTATATAAATTAAGATTAAATATAACAACAAAGCCCAAAAAACGCATTCTTTTAACTTGCACAACATACTCTACTTTTTCTCTTGCTTGTACTGGTATTCTATTAGGGTGTTGTTCAATCAAATACATTGTACCATTAAACATGTGACCTATTAACTTACAAAATTGTCCTAAACTTTCTTGTTGATTTTTAAACTGTACTCCTAAATCATTAGAATTTATTTTTAATGCTAATTCATCTAAAATTATTAAATCTTGTTCCTCAAAAGCATAATTACTTGCTAACTGATTAAAAGTAAAAACATCGTTATAATTAACCAAATAAGAATAACCATTTTTTAATTTAATAGGAAAAGGACTAACTACTCGTTTTTTATGAGTTTGTGCTAAACAACAAGCAAGAGCAGATTTACCAGTGCGTGGTGGCGCTGAAATAATATAACTACCTACACGTTTTAAAATTTTAACATTACGAATAGTTATAAGAATTGGATAAATAATCATAATCAAACCTATAACCAATAACACGTAACCATATCAAGGCATTATTTAACCACCTTATTTTTATTTTTAAACTTACTTTTAATTCAAAAACAAAATTTCATAAAATATGAACCAAAAACAAAAGAAAAAATAAAATTAAAAATAAACAATAAAAATTGAACATCAAAACCAGAATTTTCATAAAATAATTTTAATTTATCTACATCAAAATTAAAAAATAATGCAGTAACTAATGATGTTAAAAAACAAACAACAACTGTAATCAAAATTTCACATCAAAACAATCTTTTATTTTCCATAATAAACTCCTAACCTATAATTAAACTAATTGCTCTAACAAATAACCATAAAGGTATAATATTTTCTATTCCACTAACAATATCAACATTTAAAGCAGTACTAATCGTATCTGAAAAAATATGTCGTAATAAACTATCTGTTGTAAAAAGAAATTGTCTTAATGGTTCAACTGGTAAAACTTTACCAACAACACCATAAAGTATTCATCTAAAAGCATTACGCAGATGACCAAAAACATCATATCAACTAACACGTTCATACTCAGGGTTAAAAGGACTATTTGGTGGTACTGGAACAATATCTTTGGAAGAAAAAATATTCATCTGACCAAATTTAACATGCAAACCGTCACGATTAGTTAACGAAGATAAATCAAAATCAATTGTTAAATGCTTTAAATTTGGAACACGAACCGGCATAGTAACAAAATTATATTTTCCTAAATTATAAACACTATCTTTATCATTTAATACACCTTTAAAATTATAACGAATATTACCCTCATAATCTAAAAATGAAAATGTATAAATAGAAGAAAAATAACTAAAATATTCAGCAGAAATATAAAACATAAAACCTTGTATATAAAAACTCAAAGGTTTTGTAATTTCAAAAGTCAACTTAAAACTTAAATTATTAGAAACATTATAATTTCAAAAAACTAACTCATTAAACTTACCAGTTTGTATATAATTATGATTAAATAAAATAAGAGATAACTGGTTTAAATCTTGCTCTGTAAAATCATAATTTGTAGACAAATCACTAACTCGTCTATCAAAATTACCTACCACATCAGAATGAAATTGAATTGAATAAGGAGTATCAGTAGTTTTATGTACAACAGCAGAAACTAATTTTAAATCTGGTTGGCCAACATCAAAATAAGCAGAGTTTCATGGAATAGTTGCTCAATCATTAAAATCATTATATTTAACGGGTTTAACCATATCGCTAGTTATAGTGTAATTACTTTCACTAGGTGCATTAAAAACAATTAAACTAGTTGGTGCTTGAACAGTACTATTTACAACAAAAAATAATTTAACAAACTTAAATCACATAATTATTTACCAAATAAACATTTTAAAATTTACCATGAACCATAAAATATAATAAATCCAATAAAAAACTGAGTTCCATAAACCACTAAATTTCATAAAATAGTAGTAAAATCATCAACTGGACTACCTATAAACATAGTTCAATAATCAACTATACATTGATGTATTTTATTGTAAATATCTCAAACACTCATAATTAACACCTACCCAAATAATGACCTAAAAACAAATTTAATACTACGATAAATAAAATTAAAAAATACACCTAATACCAACCAAAAAGTCAAATTAAACAAAATATAAACTTCATCAGTAATATTTGGTTGATTTAAAAATATACTAATATCATTACTAGAAAATATAAAAATTAAATGCAATATACTATTAACAAAATCACTCATAAATTAAGCACCTACAAACTTCCCTTTTTTATTTTCAACACCCTTAGCCTTATTTCTTAAACGTTTTCTTTCATGTTGTTTAGCAATTTGCTTTCCAACAAATTTTGAACTTCCTTTAATATTTCTATAACTTTGCTTTACAGTACCCGATGTAAAAACTGGCTGAATATCAATATTTAAAAAAACTGACATAGCAAACTTTATTAAAAGAATAAAAACAACAAAAGTCCCCAAATTAAAACCCAAATCTGCCATTGGCAAATTTCAAAATTTCATAAAAATTTGCGCAAATAATTCTAAAATTTTTGAAATAAAAGCAACACCCATAATAAACTACTCCTATATTATTTTTAATAATTTTAAAATTAATGAAAAAGTAAAAAGTACTAAAATAATTGCTAACAATGGTGCTGGCATAGAAACTATTTGTTGTGAACTATCACCAAAAATAAAACTTTTAATAACCAAAGATAAATTATGTAAACCGGAAAAATCAGTAATATAACTTTGCAAAATATTTTGCACAATATTATTTAAAGAAGGTAAAAGTTTACCTAATAAAGGAAAAACAAAAATTATTGCAAAAAATAATTTAATCATAACTATTACCTCCTAAAAACAACTTTAGTTTTTTCTACCTAAATCCACGAATAATATGTCCTATAAATTCTTTAATAAATACTAAGACCATCATAAATATTGGGATTAAAACTGGTCAATTTGTCATAATTGAATCACCAGCAAATACTCAATCAAATACATAACTAAAAGATTCTAATAATTTTTGGCCAATACCTCCAATCATATTTAATAGTGCGGTTAAACCTGCGGGCATTTTAATCACCTCCCTCCTCTAATTCTTTTCTTGCTCTTTCTTTCCGTTTTTGTTCTTTACAATATCAACAATCGGGATCAACTATATCATGTTTTTTATGTTTAAATTTTCAAACTAACTTTTTAATAGTACCTTTAAAAAACCAAGAAGTAGCAAACACAGCCAATATTACAACTATTCATTTAACCATTATTTTTTACCTCCTAAAAAATTATCAAAACTCATATTTTCACTTAATCTTTGTTCAAAATTTCGCTTTGCTTTTTTCTTATGTAACTTTTGTCTTGGCATATTTTTTCATTTATCTTTTTTCATTTTAAACACCACCTAATGTATAAGCATAAGAATAATCCCAGTTTAAACTTGCTCTATCTAAATTAATCTCCGACATATTATCATCATTTAAATCAACATCAACCATACTGTCATTTGTACTTTGATAATCACTAACACTAGTGTTAATTAATTTTGCTCTTTCATCAGTAAATACTTCTTGTAACTCTATATTATTATGTGTATTGCCTAATGGCAACAATAAACTATTTATAATTTCACTTGCTCCCGCAATTATCGTAGGAATAGCAAAATAATTATTAAAATTATTATTAATTCCCATAGCAACACCACTACTAATCAAACATCCACCAGTAGCCATATTACATATCTTTCTTATTGCTTCAAATTTATTAGGTATTAACTCAGTTAAACCACTAATAACATTCGCTATACCAAAACTATTTAAAGATATATAAGTATCTCAATCTACAAAAGGCTTATCAATTACTGGATTAGGAGTTGGTATTGGAGTAGGAATTGGTGGTTCAGTAGGACAAGGCGGCCAAAAACAAGGTTCATCTCTTAATAAAGAAACTGACTTATCTACATACTGAACAAACTTGGCATAGTTAATTAAACCAATAGTCCCTAAACCTAAAAATATCTTTTTATAACTATTAATAACTTTATTTCTAGTAGTTGGTCTTTGATTAATATTCCATATATCAATTCCTAACTTTTTACTAAATAACAAAGAATTTATAGAACCTAATACTGGGTCTTTTAAATATTGACCATAATAAGCACTAACACCTACCATAGCACTTAATGGACTTAATCCAGTTCTTAAAATTTTAGTTAAAGTATAATTACTAGTTTGCTCTAATTCATTAGGCATAAATAAAACTCCTTACTTTATATACTAATAAGGAGCTTATTTATGAATTATAATCTAATCCATTGGGGCTTAATGAAAAATATATAATCCATATATAAGCCCCTTATTTAATTTTTACTTATTTCTTTTATTCTCTTTTTTTATTCGTTCCATTTCATTAGCAACTCTGTAACACATTTCACAACCATATACTCGTTCATAAGTTCAATCACTACATTTATGTCTCATAATTTAACTTACTTTCTTGCTGTCTCATTGCCTTATTTAAAGCAATATCTAATATACAATTTGGACAATAATATTTTCTAGTATATAAGTTTTGTAAAACTCTTTTAGGACAAATAACTTGGTCACAAAGTTTACACATATAAATAGCTAAATGAAACGGTTGTCCACAAGAACAATTATTACTTCTAGCCATAATTTAAAATTAACTCCTAACATAAAATAATTATTTAAAATTACCCTTTTAATAAATAACTATTTTCAATTAGAAAGTTTTTTAATATTACCGCTTAAATCAAGTTCAAGTGAATAAAAATTACCAACTTTTAAATCAAGAGTAGATAAACAATTATTAAAATCACTAGCAAATTCCGGATTATATCATTTATCACGTGTTTGACCAGTTGGCACACTTGTTTGTTTGTTTATTTCTACAAACTTCAAAACATCAAACTTTAATGTTTGACCTTTATTATTTTTATCGGGAATAATACGCCCTTTTTCAATTTTTATTTGTTAAATTTTACTTCTTTTTTATTTTTTTTGATAAATATTTTTGGGAAATTTTCACTCGATATTGACAGTATGCTTTTAAACTCAAAATAATACCTAAATTAAAGGCGTTTATTTTGTGATACCTATACTATTAATTATATTGAATGGTCCAAAATATGCTTTTAAAAATTCTAAAATTCAATTAAATTTTGTATTTTTTAAAGTATTAATACCATATTTTTTTCTTCTTATTTCAATTTGGTCTGTTTTAAGACCAAAATTATGTAAATCTAAATTTTTTAGTAATTGTTTTTGGTTAAATTGTGCAATTTGTTTAATATAATCACCATTTGTGTAAACTAATGGTTTTTTAAAACTAAATTGTAATTTAAAATAAATTTTGTTTAAAAAAATCTTCATAATTTCTTTACCTCCTTATTTTTCTTATTTTAAGACTTTTAAATAAGGATTTAGAAATTTATTAACACGGTAAAAAAAATATTTTTTTAGTAAAAATACTAGGAGAATATTTGACTGAATCTTTATTTAAAAGTACACTTTTAAAATTACTAATTTTTAAATTAGTATTGTTTTTATTATTATAAATGGAATCGCTGTCAGTCATGATATCACTCTCCTTTATCCTTTGACATTTTAACATGTTTCTCTTTAAAAAGATAACTTTTTTTAATTTATATAATTTTAGGAAAAAGATGATTACTATAAAATATTCAAATTTATTTTATGTTATTATTAATTAATGTTACGTGTTACTTTAATAATTAAAATAATAGGAGGTAAACATGAATACATTTGTAATAGTTGGTATTATTATAATAGCTATTGCTATTATTAGTTTTATGTTATTATTTAAAATTATAAAATGACTTGCTATTTGTATTATTGTTGGTGGTATCATTTTGGCTGCATTATTTTTTGGTTTTGGTATATGACCATTAGATAATATTCATTTTACTAATTTTATTAATATTAATAAAAATTAAAATAATAAATAATAATTAGTTTAAATTTTAACTATTGACTATAATATATTTTTGAATAAGAGGTAAAAAATGGAACGAATTAAGCAAGCACAATTTTTAACTAGTGCTATTAAAGAAGAACAATGGCCGCAGGATGAAATTCCTGAATTTTGTTTTGTTGGTCGCAGTAATGTTGGTAAATCAACATTTTTAAATACAATTTGTAATAATGGTAAGTTAGCTAGAGTTTCACAAACACCTGGTAAAACACAAATGCTAAATTTTTTTACAATTAATAATAATATTTGTCGCTTTGTTGATGTTCCTGGCTATGGTTTTGCTAAAGTATCAAATGAAAAAAAAATCCAATTTGCGACAATGATGGATGAATATTTTCAGTCACGAAAAAATTTAAAAGCAGTTTTTTTATTATTAGATTTAAGACATGCACCCAGTAAAGATGATATTGATATGTTGGAATATTTACAACATTATCATTTAAAAATTCATTTAATTGCTACTAAAGTTGATAAAGTGAAAAATAGTCAATTAGTAAAAAATAAAAAATTAATATTATCAACTTTAAAACTTAGCACTAATACTCCTATTATTTTATTTTCTAGTATTAGTAAACAAGGAATTGATTTAGTAATTAGTAAATTAACAGATGATGTTAATACTGATGAAGTTGAAGTAGAAACTTAATAGTATAATATTTGTTGCTATAAAAAAGATAAAAGTTGTTTAATATGTATATATTCTTATCTATTTTTTATTTATATTGATTATAAACCAGTATATCTATAAATTGTATATGATAGTTTGCAATTATTAAAAATATCAATATTCAGTATAGAAAAGAATATAATAATAATTAAACTTAATATAAGTTTTTAACTCATTATTTTGATAAAAATAAATGAGTTTTTATTTGAAAGGAAGATTAAAAGAAATGCCTATAAAAAATGAAATTTTACAAAATCTTGAAGCAAAATCAGAAGAAAATGTAGAACAAAAACCTACAAAATGAAAAAAATTTAAAACAAAACATCGAACAACCGCAAAAATTATAAAAGTGACTAAAGGTGCTGCTGTTGGTGCTTTGTATATTAATCCTATTGCTCAAATAAGCGCTTTAGTTACTGCTATTGTTGCGGGTGGTGTTAGTGACCGTTCTGAAGAACAATTAAAAACTGATATAATAACTGCTGCTGCTAGTGCTGGTGCTGTTGGTGGGATTGCCAATGCTGTAATATTACCTGTTTGTATTCCTGTTGGTGCTGCTGTTGGTGCTATTACTTTTGGCATAGATGCAGCAAAAAAATTTGATGAAAAACAAAGAAGACAAATTGAAGTTGACAATGATAAGTTTGCAGATAAAAAAACCGCTATAAATAATATAGATTCACAAATTGAAGTAAAAATAGAATCAAAGAAAATGGCCAGTTTATAATTAATTTTTAGATTTAAGATAGTCTATGTTATAATATAAGTATATTACTTTTTAAGGTAATAAATCCCCAATAACATGATTGGGGATTTAGTGTTTTTAATATTTTTTAACATTAAAATGTGTATAATTTATTTTTGTATATATTGTGTGTTAAAAAATAATAAAAAAGATTAAAATATTAAAATTTGAGGAGATGAAGTTAATATGAATAATACAAGTGATATAAATGATAATTTTGTTATTAGTAGAGCAGTACTGTCAGATGTTTCATGTACCTCTTGTGCTAGTGTCATCGAAAGACATTTTACCAAAGAAGATGGTATTACTGTTAGTATCAATTTTGCTACTAAAAAAGCACAATTTAGTTATGATCCTAAGTTTTGAAATGAAAAAAAAATTAAAAAAGCAATGCATCATTTAGGATATGAAATTTGTAAGTTTGAAACTGAGATTAAAGATATAAAAACGAGTCACCAAGTTGATATGAAAGATATTACAGATGATCATAGTAGTCATAGTCATAGTAGTGAACAACATCAATCTCATATGTCAGAACAACATCATAATCATCAACATAATGTTAAATTACGTGATTTAATTGAACTTATTATTGGTTGAATATTGTTACTACCATTATTATTAATTATGATACCTAATACTTCATTTTTTGATAGTTTACGTAATCCTTATGTCCAACTTGCACTAGCACTTCCAATTCAATTTTATTTTGGTCGTAAATTTTATATTGGTATTTATCGAGAATTAATTAAACAAAAATGACCCGGTATGCATACTTTAGTAGTACTAGGAACAACAACGGCATTTATTTTTTCTATTTATTTAATGATAATTAATAAAACCGAACACTTATATTTTGAAGTTAGTGCTTCAATTATTATGATTGTTTTACTTGGTGATTTAATTAGTGCTGTTGCACAGAAAAGGGCTACTAGTGGCTTAGAAAGTTTAATGTCATTAAAGCCAAAATCAATCTTAAAATATGATTATAATACCAAAACAGAAACTTTTATTAATATTGAAGATGTACAATTAAATGATATTTTAATTATTCGAAAAGGTGAAAATATTCCTACTGATGGTCAATTAATTAGTGAAGAAGCATTTATTAATGAATCAATGTTAACTGGTGAATCGCAAGTTATTACGAAACAAGTTAACCAAAATTTAATTGGTGGAACTAATAATGTTGGTGATAGTTTTAGAATGAAAGCAACTAAAATTGGTAAAGACACAGTATTAGCAAGTATTATTAAGGCAGTTGAAGATGCACAATCTCAGAAACCAAAATTACAAAAATTGGCTGATAAAATTTCTGGGTGATTTACACCAACTGTTATTTTAATTGCCATTTTAGTTTTTCTTATTCGTTATTTTGCAGTAGGTAATGGTGTGCAAGAATCATTAGAAATTGCAATTGCAACTTTAATAATTGCTTGTCCTTGTGCATTAGGGATTGCAACACCATTAGCAGTTGCTGTTGGAATTAATAAAGCAGCAAAAATAGGAATTATTTATAATAAGGCTAGTGCTTTTGAAAAAATTACTAAGATTGATACCATTTGTTTTGATAAAACAGGAACATTAACTACTGGTAATTTGGTTATTACTAAAATTTATGGTCAAGAAAAACATGTTAATAAGGCAATTGCTATGGAAAAACATTCAACACATCCTTTGGCTTTAGCTTTTTCTTTATATGCTAATACTAATAATGTTGGACAATCATTGACAATTACCGAAGTTAAAGAACAAATTGGTTTTGGTATTAAAGCAAAATATCAAACTGAAGAATTACAAATTTCATCACTTGAAAATTTACAAAAAGCAAAAATGCCATTTAGTCCATTTCTAAAAACATTTGATTTTGAAACAGTTACTCCTAGCCAGAAAGTATTGGCATTGGCAATTAATAAAGTTGTTACTAATATTTTTATTTTAGAAGATGAATTACAAACAAATGCATTATTAACAATTGAAAAAGTTAAAAAACAGGGAATTGAGGTTATTTTAATTAGTGGTGATAATGAATCACAAACACTTGCTATTGCTAATCGCGTTGGGATAGAAACATACTTTGCTAATGTTACACCACAAGGTAAATCACAAATTGTTGCTGATTTACAAGCAAAAGGGAAAAAAGTAGCGTTTGTTGGTGATGGTATTAATGATGTTATTGCCTTAGAACAATCTGATTTAGCAATTGCAATGGGCTCTGGTAGTGATATTGCTAAAAAAATTGGTGATATTACTATTCTTGATAATGATATTAGTATTATTTATAAGGCTATTGTTTTAACTAAAAAAACTAAAAATAATATTTGAATGAATTTTATTTGAGCATTTAGTTATAATATTATCATTATTCCATTAGCTGCTGCCGGATTTATTATTCCACCGTTGGCTGCAATTGCGATGGCTCTTTCTGATATAACTGTTGTTGGAAATTCATTAATTTTTAAATGAAGAAAATATAAATATTAGATAATATATAAATTAATAATAAATAAAAAAGTACTTTATTTTTTTGAAAGGGGAAATTTAAATGGCTAGACAAAATGAAGAAAAAAGAGCAGAGCTTGATCAAAAGATATCTATTTTACAGGAAATGATACGTATTATAGAAGAAAAAAATAATGTTGAACCAAACCCTGATGAAAAGTTGATTAGAATTAATCAACTGATAATTGATGATTATAAGAACAAACTTTCTCTATTAGTAAAAGAAAGAGAAAATAATGATTGAGAAACAATTAATTTAGAAGATATTGATAAACCATCTACAAGTCAAAATAAATGAAGTTTATCAAAAATATAAAAAAAGTTACCTTTCTCTATAACCCTACTAGGTAAGTATTTTGATTATACTTTATCATTGTTGATTTGTATAGCAATTTT
The DNA here is from genome assembly GCF_964019575.1 of Spiroplasma endosymbiont of Andrena trimmerana. Taxonomy (NCBI): domain Bacteria; kingdom Bacillati; phylum Mycoplasmatota; class Mollicutes; order Entomoplasmatales; family Spiroplasmataceae; genus Spiroplasma; species Spiroplasma endosymbiont of Andrena trimmerana. The sequence continues at coordinate 7,865 of NZ_OZ026455.1, read as the reverse complement.
AGTGTTTTTTTAAAATTTCAATATTTTTTTATATTTAAAAGAGTCAGATTTTAAATCTGACTCTTTTAAGGAATTATCTGTTTATCTATTTGTTTTTAGGATTTTCTTCAGCATTAGCTCATAATGCTGCTGCTTTTCCAAAAGCCTCAGTATGTTTTAATTCTGGGTGTTCTGCTTTAACTTTTGGCAATGTAGTTTTCATAAAAATATTAAAAACAGTAGGTTTTTTTGCTGTCATATTTTCCTTCTCCTTTCACTTTTCTTCAAGTATATAGGGACTTCGTCCCTCGCCACTACGTGGCTCACCCAAATTATAGTCCCAGTAGGTTCACTGGGACTATAATCATTTTTATTTATCTTTATTTTTAAGTTTATCTTTTTTCTTTAAAATATTATCCAATTTATCCAAACCAGCAAATTTAATATCACTATAAGTCATATCGATACTACTTGCTTCTTTAAGGTATTTCTTAGGTGACAATTCACTTTTAAGTTCATGCACATAATGTAAAGCCCTAGAATTATACCTTTTCAACCAATGTCTAGGAAAAAATAAAGTCATAGCCATTGCTTCACCGCTATAACTTGGAGGCATTATGCCTTTTTTAATCATTTTCTTTGTTCTACGACGTGAAAACACTACTTTATTATAATCCTCAATATTAGTATATAAATTAAGATTAAATATAACAACAAAGCCCAAAAAACGCATTCTTTTAACTTGCACAACATACTCTACTTTTTCTCTTGCTTGTACTGGTATTCTATTAGGGTGTTGTTCAATCAAATACATTGTACCATTAAACATGTGACCTATTAACTTACAAAATTGTCCTAAACTTTCTTGTTGATTTTTAAACTGTACTCCTAAATCATTAGAATTTATTTTTAATGCTAATTCATCTAAAATTATTAAATCTTGTTCCTCAAAAGCATAATTACTTGCTAACTGATTAAAAGTAAAAACATCGTTATAATTAACCAAATAAGAATAACCATTTTTTAATTTAATAGGAAAAGGACTAACTACTCGTTTTTTATGAGTTTGTGCTAAACAACAAGCAAGAGCAGATTTACCAGTGCGTGGTGGCGCTGAAATAATATAACTACCTACACGTTTTAAAATTTTAACATTACGAATAGTTATAAGAATTGGATAAATAATCATAATCAAACCTATAACCAATAACACGTAACCATATCAAGGCATTATTTAACCACCTTATTTTTATTTTTAAACTTACTTTTAATTCAAAAACAAAATTTCATAAAATATGAACCAAAAACAAAAGAAAAAATAAAATTAAAAATAAACAATAAAAATTGAACATCAAAACCAGAATTTTCATAAAATAATTTTAATTTATCTACATCAAAATTAAAAAATAATGCAGTAACTAATGATGTTAAAAAACAAACAACAACTGTAATCAAAATTTCACATCAAAACAATCTTTTATTTTCCATAATAAACTCCTAACCTATAATTAAACTAATTGCTCTAACAAATAACCATAAAGGTATAATATTTTCTATTCCACTAACAATATCAACATTTAAAGCAGTACTAATCGTATCTGAAAAAATATGTCGTAATAAACTATCTGTTGTAAAAAGAAATTGTCTTAATGGTTCAACTGGTAAAACTTTACCAACAACACCATAAAGTATTCATCTAAAAGCATTACGCAGATGACCAAAAACATCATATCAACTAACACGTTCATACTCAGGGTTAAAAGGACTATTTGGTGGTACTGGAACAATATCTTTGGAAGAAAAAATATTCATCTGACCAAATTTAACATGCAAACCGTCACGATTAGTTAACGAAGATAAATCAAAATCAATTGTTAAATGCTTTAAATTTGGAACACGAACCGGCATAGTAACAAAATTATATTTTCCTAAATTATAAACACTATCTTTATCATTTAATACACCTTTAAAATTATAACGAATATTACCCTCATAATCTAAAAATGAAAATGTATAAATAGAAGAAAAATAACTAAAATATTCAGCAGAAATATAAAACATAAAACCTTGTATATAAAAACTCAAAGGTTTTGTAATTTCAAAAGTCAACTTAAAACTTAAATTATTAGAAACATTATAATTTCAAAAAACTAACTCATTAAACTTACCAGTTTGTATATAATTATGATTAAATAAAATAAGAGATAACTGGTTTAAATCTTGCTCTGTAAAATCATAATTTGTAGACAAATCACTAACTCGTCTATCAAAATTACCTACCACATCAGAATGAAATTGAATTGAATAAGGAGTATCAGTAGTTTTATGTACAACAGCAGAAACTAATTTTAAATCTGGTTGGCCAACATCAAAATAAGCAGAGTTTCATGGAATAGTTGCTCAATCATTAAAATCATTATATTTAACGGGTTTAACCATATCGCTAGTTATAGTGTAATTACTTTCACTAGGTGCATTAAAAACAATTAAACTAGTTGGTGCTTGAACAGTACTATTTACAACAAAAAATAATTTAACAAACTTAAATCACATAATTATTTACCAAATAAACATTTTAAAATTTACCATGAACCATAAAATATAATAAATCCAATAAAAAACTGAGTTCCATAAACCACTAAATTTCATAAAATAGTAGTAAAATCATCAACTGGACTACCTATAAACATAGTTCAATAATCAACTATACATTGATGTATTTTATTGTAAATATCTCAAACACTCATAATTAACACCTACCCAAATAATGACCTAAAAACAAATTTAATACTACGATAAATAAAATTAAAAAATACACCTAATACCAACCAAAAAGTCAAATTAAACAAAATATAAACTTCATCAGTAATATTTGGTTGATTTAAAAATATACTAATATCATTACTAGAAAATATAAAAATTAAATGCAATATACTATTAACAAAATCACTCATAAATTAAGCACCTACAAACTTCCCTTTTTTATTTTCAACACCCTTAGCCTTATTTCTTAAACGTTTTCTTTCATGTTGTTTAGCAATTTGCTTTCCAACAAATTTTGAACTTCCTTTAATATTTCTATAACTTTGCTTTACAGTACCCGATGTAAAAACTGGCTGAATATCAATATTTAAAAAAACTGACATAGCAAACTTTATTAAAAGAATAAAAACAACAAAAGTCCCCAAATTAAAACCCAAATCTGCCATTGGCAAATTTCAAAATTTCATAAAAATTTGCGCAAATAATTCTAAAATTTTTGAAATAAAAGCAACACCCATAATAAACTACTCCTATATTATTTTTAATAATTTTAAAATTAATGAAAAAGTAAAAAGTACTAAAATAATTGCTAACAATGGTGCTGGCATAGAAACTATTTGTTGTGAACTATCACCAAAAATAAAACTTTTAATAACCAAAGATAAATTATGTAAACCGGAAAAATCAGTAATATAACTTTGCAAAATATTTTGCACAATATTATTTAAAGAAGGTAAAAGTTTACCTAATAAAGGAAAAACAAAAATTATTGCAAAAAATAATTTAATCATAACTATTACCTCCTAAAAACAACTTTAGTTTTTTCTACCTAAATCCACGAATAATATGTCCTATAAATTCTTTAATAAATACTAAGACCATCATAAATATTGGGATTAAAACTGGTCAATTTGTCATAATTGAATCACCAGCAAATACTCAATCAAATACATAACTAAAAGATTCTAATAATTTTTGGCCAATACCTCCAATCATATTTAATAGTGCGGTTAAACCTGCGGGCATTTTAATCACCTCCCTCCTCTAATTCTTTTCTTGCTCTTTCTTTCCGTTTTTGTTCTTTACAATATCAACAATCGGGATCAACTATATCATGTTTTTTATGTTTAAATTTTCAAACTAACTTTTTAATAGTACCTTTAAAAAACCAAGAAGTAGCAAACACAGCCAATATTACAACTATTCATTTAACCATTATTTTTTACCTCCTAAAAAATTATCAAAACTCATATTTTCACTTAATCTTTGTTCAAAATTTCGCTTTGCTTTTTTCTTATGTAACTTTTGTCTTGGCATATTTTTTCATTTATCTTTTTTCATTTTAAACACCACCTAATGTATAAGCATAAGAATAATCCCAGTTTAAACTTGCTCTATCTAAATTAATCTCCGACATATTATCATCATTTAAATCAACATCAACCATACTGTCATTTGTACTTTGATAATCACTAACACTAGTGTTAATTAATTTTGCTCTTTCATCAGTAAATACTTCTTGTAACTCTATATTATTATGTGTATTGCCTAATGGCAACAATAAACTATTTATAATTTCACTTGCTCCCGCAATTATCGTAGGAATAGCAAAATAATTATTAAAATTATTATTAATTCCCATAGCAACACCACTACTAATCAAACATCCACCAGTAGCCATATTACATATCTTTCTTATTGCTTCAAATTTATTAGGTATTAACTCAGTTAAACCACTAATAACATTCGCTATACCAAAACTATTTAAAGATATATAAGTATCTCAATCTACAAAAGGCTTATCAATTACTGGATTAGGAGTTGGTATTGGAGTAGGAATTGGTGGTTCAGTAGGACAAGGCGGCCAAAAACAAGGTTCATCTCTTAATAAAGAAACTGACTTATCTACATACTGAACAAACTTGGCATAGTTAATTAAACCAATAGTCCCTAAACCTAAAAATATCTTTTTATAACTATTAATAACTTTATTTCTAGTAGTTGGTCTTTGATTAATATTCCATATATCAATTCCTAACTTTTTACTAAATAACAAAGAATTTATAGAACCTAATACTGGGTCTTTTAAATATTGACCATAATAAGCACTAACACCTACCATAGCACTTAATGGACTTAATCCAGTTCTTAAAATTTTAGTTAAAGTATAATTACTAGTTTGCTCTAATTCATTAGGCATAAATAAAACTCCTTACTTTATATACTAATAAGGAGCTTATTTATGAATTATAATCTAATCCATTGGGGCTTAATGAAAAATATATAATCCATATATAAGCCCCTTATTTAATTTTTACTTATTTCTTTTATTCTCTTTTTTTATTCGTTCCATTTCATTAGCAACTCTGTAACACATTTCACAACCATATACTCGTTCATAAGTTCAATCACTACATTTATGTCTCATAATTTAACTTACTTTCTTGCTGTCTCATTGCCTTATTTAAAGCAATATCTAATATACAATTTGGACAATAATATTTTCTAGTATATAAGTTTTGTAAAACTCTTTTAGGACAAATAACTTGGTCACAAAGTTTACACATATAAATAGCTAAATGAAACGGTTGTCCACAAGAACAATTATTACTTCTAGCCATAATTTAAAATTAACTCCTAACATAAAATAATTATTTAAAATTACCCTTTTAATAAATAACTATTTTCAATTAGAAAGTTTTTTAATATTACCGCTTAAATCAAGTTCAAGTGAATAAAAATTACCAACTTTTAAATCAAGAGTAGATAAACAATTATTAAAATCACTAGCAAATTCCGGATTATATCATTTATCACGTGTTTGACCAGTTGGCACACTTGTTTGTTTGTTTATTTCTACAAACTTCAAAACATCAAACTTTAATGTTTGACCTTTATTATTTTTATCGGGAATAATACGCCCTTTTTCAATTTTTATTTGTTAAATTTTACTTCTTTTTTATTTTTTTTGATAAATATTTTTGGGAAATTTTCACTCGATATTGACAGTATGCTTTTAAACTCAAAATAATACCTAAATTAAAGGCGTTTATTTTGTGATACCTATACTATTAATTATATTGAATGGTCCAAAATATGCTTTTAAAAATTCTAAAATTCAATTAAATTTTGTATTTTTTAAAGTATTAATACCATATTTTTTTCTTCTTATTTCAATTTGGTCTGTTTTAAGACCAAAATTATGTAAATCTAAATTTTTTAGTAATTGTTTTTGGTTAAATTGTGCAATTTGTTTAATATAATCACCATTTGTGTAAACTAATGGTTTTTTAAAACTAAATTGTAATTTAAAATAAATTTTGTTTAAAAAAATCTTCATAATTTCTTTACCTCCTTATTTTTCTTATTTTAAGACTTTTAAATAAGGATTTAGAAATTTATTAACACGGTAAAAAAAATATTTTTTTAGTAAAAATACTAGGAGAATATTTGACTGAATCTTTATTTAAAAGTACACTTTTAAAATTACTAATTTTTAAATTAGTATTGTTTTTATTATTATAAATGGAATCGCTGTCAGTCATGATATCACTCTCCTTTATCCTTTGACATTTTAACATGTTTCTCTTTAAAAAGATAACTTTTTTTAATTTATATAATTTTAGGAAAAAGATGATTACTATAAAATATTCAAATTTATTTTATGTTATTATTAATTAATGTTACGTGTTACTTTAATAATTAAAATAATAGGAGGTAAACATGAATACATTTGTAATAGTTGGTATTATTATAATAGCTATTGCTATTATTAGTTTTATGTTATTATTTAAAATTATAAAATGACTTGCTATTTGTATTATTGTTGGTGGTATCATTTTGGCTGCATTATTTTTTGGTTTTGGTATATGACCATTAGATAATATTCATTTTACTAATTTTATTAATATTAATAAAAATTAAAATAATAAATAATAATTAGTTTAAATTTTAACTATTGACTATAATATATTTTTGAATAAGAGGTAAAAAATGGAACGAATTAAGCAAGCACAATTTTTAACTAGTGCTATTAAAGAAGAACAATGGCCGCAGGATGAAATTCCTGAATTTTGTTTTGTTGGTCGCAGTAATGTTGGTAAATCAACATTTTTAAATACAATTTGTAATAATGGTAAGTTAGCTAGAGTTTCACAAACACCTGGTAAAACACAAATGCTAAATTTTTTTACAATTAATAATAATATTTGTCGCTTTGTTGATGTTCCTGGCTATGGTTTTGCTAAAGTATCAAATGAAAAAAAAATCCAATTTGCGACAATGATGGATGAATATTTTCAGTCACGAAAAAATTTAAAAGCAGTTTTTTTATTATTAGATTTAAGACATGCACCCAGTAAAGATGATATTGATATGTTGGAATATTTACAACATTATCATTTAAAAATTCATTTAATTGCTACTAAAGTTGATAAAGTGAAAAATAGTCAATTAGTAAAAAATAAAAAATTAATATTATCAACTTTAAAACTTAGCACTAATACTCCTATTATTTTATTTTCTAGTATTAGTAAACAAGGAATTGATTTAGTAATTAGTAAATTAACAGATGATGTTAATACTGATGAAGTTGAAGTAGAAACTTAATAGTATAATATTTGTTGCTATAAAAAAGATAAAAGTTGTTTAATATGTATATATTCTTATCTATTTTTTATTTATATTGATTATAAACCAGTATATCTATAAATTGTATATGATAGTTTGCAATTATTAAAAATATCAATATTCAGTATAGAAAAGAATATAATAATAATTAAACTTAATATAAGTTTTTAACTCATTATTTTGATAAAAATAAATGAGTTTTTATTTGAAAGGAAGATTAAAAGAAATGCCTATAAAAAATGAAATTTTACAAAATCTTGAAGCAAAATCAGAAGAAAATGTAGAACAAAAACCTACAAAATGAAAAAAATTTAAAACAAAACATCGAACAACCGCAAAAATTATAAAAGTGACTAAAGGTGCTGCTGTTGGTGCTTTGTATATTAATCCTATTGCTCAAATAAGCGCTTTAGTTACTGCTATTGTTGCGGGTGGTGTTAGTGACCGTTCTGAAGAACAATTAAAAACTGATATAATAACTGCTGCTGCTAGTG